>CBDCVJ010000078.1:0-291491 GCA_965222975.1 Saprospiraceae bacterium
AGATACTGGTGGCATTCCACTTTGGTGGGACGTTGATTAATTATTTGAGACTGTCTCATAAGTGCCTATTTGCTAAATCTCAAAGATTTAGTAAATCTATAACTCGCTGATTTTAAATTTACTAAATCTTTGAGATTTAGCAAATTATCGCTCCGAAGGTACTTATGAGACAGCCTCCTATTTGATAATATAGCCAGCTAAACAAAGGCAATCAACAAACATTTGAAAAAAAACCGTCCATATTTTTTCCTCTTTGCCCTTCTTTTCTTTTGCGCTTGCCAAAAAGAAAAATCCAATGTGCTGTTCACCAAAGTTTCTAAAAAGAAAACGGGCATCGAATTTCGCAACCTGCTCAAAGAGGACGAGAATTTCAATATTTTCAAATACCAATATTTCAATAATGGCGGCGGTTTGGCGGTCGGTGATTTCAACAATGACGGCTTGCAAGATTTGGTATTTACAGGCAATATGGTCAAAAACCGCCTCTACCTCAACAAAGGAGATTTTCACTTTGAAGACATAACCAAGAAATCAGGTATCGCTGAAAAAGAAGGGTGGTGTACAGGCGTCACCACGGTTGACATCAACGAAGATGGTTGGCTCGACCTATACATTTGTCGAGCAGGCTACCCGTTCGATGACCTTCGTAGCAATTTGCTTTTTATTAATAATGGCAACCTGACATTTACTGAGAAAGCAGTTGAATATGGCCTCGACGACCTGGCCTATTCCACTCACAGCGCATTTTTCGATTATGACAAAGACGGTGACCTCGACCTGTTTTTGCTCAATCACTCTACGGTTGAATATTCAAGAGGATCGTTAGAAGTCTTTCAATTGAGAAACAAGAAAAACCCCGATTTCACCAACAAGCTATTCAGGAACGACCAAGGCCATTTCGTGAACGTCACCGAGGAAGCGGGCATTTATTCTAATGTCCTCACCTTCAGCCTCGGCATCAGTGTCGCGGACATCAACAACGATGGTTGGCAGGACATCTTCATCGGCAATGACTTCAATGAGCCGGACTACCTATTCCTCAATCAACAAGATGGAACTTTCACTGACGGCTTTGCGGATGCTTTTGACCATACCTCTACTTTTTCGATGGGTTCGGACGTGGCCGATTTCAACAATGACGGGCTGCTCGATCTGGTGAGTTTGGACATGCTGCCAGAAGGCAATTATTTGCAAAAAATGCACTCCGGCGCTGATAATTATGATAAGGTGTCCATGCTCGAAAAAAGTGGCTTCCACAACCAGTACAGCCGCAATATGCTTCAGCTCAATAACGGCGATGGCACCTTCTCGGAAGTAGGCCAAATGGCTGGGGTTTCCAATACGGACTGGAGCTGGGCACCGCTCTTTTTCGATTTCGACAACGATGGCCTCAAAGACCTCTTCATTGCCAATGGCTACCTCCGTGACCATACCGACATGGACTTCCTCAACTTCACGGCGAATGAGGTTTTGAAAATAAACAAAGGAGAAGAACACGTTGATTTTGAGGGTTACATGGCGCAGATGCCGCCCATTTTGCAGCCCAATTATTTTTATAAAAATGAAGGCGGTTTGAGCTTTAAAAACAAAACGGCAGAGTGGGGTTTGGACGAACCCGTTGTTTCGCAAAGTGCCGCCTATGTTGACCTTGACAACGACGGCGACCTTGACCTTGTGCTCAACAACACGGAGGAATATGCCTCAGTTTATCAAAATAATTCCGATCGGCTGTTCCAACATAATTATTTGAAAATCAATCTGAAAGGGACGAAAGGAAACCCATTTGGCATTGGAGCAAAAGTGAGTTTGTATACTGCCGGGAAAACCTTTCTTCAGGAACAACAGCCCGTCCGTGGCTTCCAGTCTACCGTTGACCCAGTGCTAAATTTTGGATTGGGAAATATTGAAAAAATGGATTCCATTGAAGTTGTGTGGCCGACGGACGAGCGACAGGTTTTAAAGAATATTCCGACCAATCAAACACTGGAACTTGACATAAAAAAGGCTGCTCTACAACAACAAAAATCTATACCTCCGCCGGATACTTATTTTTCTGAAAAAAACATTGCTGACGCCCGCCATCAGGAAAGCGGCTTCAATGATTTCAAAACCCAATCCCTACTGCCCTGGTTTTTTTCAAGAACTGGCCCTGCCACAGCCGTTGGCGATGTGAACAAAGATGGGAGGGAAGATATTTTTATGGGAAATGCAAAAGGGGCTGTTGGGCAACTATTGCTGCAAAATGCCAATGACTCTTTTGTAAAATCACTGCATCCCATTTTTGAAAATGATGCCTACTGTGAGGACACCGACGCTGCTTTTTTCGATGCCGATGCCGACGGCGACCTCGACTTATATGTGGCAAGCGGCAGCTATGAATTTTCGGAAACCAGCCCCAACCTCCAGGACCGCCTCTACCTCAACGATGGAAATGGGAAATTTACAAAAGCAGAAAAAAGTCTTCCTGAATTGTTCATGAATTCCACCTGTGCCAAACCTGCCGATATGGATGGCGACGGTGACATGGACTTGTTCGTGGGCGGAGGGTACATTCATGGAAAATATCCCGAATCTTATGAAAGCCAGCTCCTTATAAATAAGGGGAATGGCGTTTTTGAAAAACAATCTTTCGAAAGACAAAAGTTTGGTAATGTGACAGATGCCCTATGGACTGACTTGAACGGAGATCAATTGCCCGAATTGATCGTGGTCGGTGAATGGCAGGCCATTATGGTATTTGAAAATGAAAACGGTCACCTTGCCGATAAAACCAACCAATATTTCAGCAATGCAACAAACGGTCTGTGGAACACCGTGCATGTTGCTGACTTCGACGGGGATGGCGACATGGATTTAGTGGCTGGCAACCTCGGCACCAATTCCCAATTGTCCGCCCATCCCGACGAGCCGCTCGAATTGTTTTACGATGATTTTGATGAAAACGGCAGCCTCGATCCTTTGCTCTGCTACTATGTGCAAGGCCAGTCGTGGCCCTTTGTCTCAAGAGATGACCTCCTCAACCAGTTACCTCATCTGAAGAAAAAATTCCTCTTTTTCAAGGATTACGCAAACGCCCAAATTCAGGACATTCTTACACCTGAACAAAGGGCAAAAACACAAAAACTACAAGCCTCCACTTTGGAGACCGCTTATTACGAATTCAGTGAGAGTAAGTTTATTAAAAGGTCGTTGCCCGTAGCGGCACAGATTGCCCCGGTTCATGCTATCGAATCCTTTGATAGCAATGGCGACGGGCATCTCGACCTTATTTTGGGAGGCAATATTTTGCATACAAGGGTAAAGCTCGGCAGGCTGGATGGCAATCACGGGCTGGTCTTACTGGGTGATGGTAAAGGGCAATTCAAAACGGCATCTTATACAGAGACAGGCTTAAAAATAAAGGGAGCCATGCAGCAAATTGAAAAGGTGGAAGTGGCTGGAAAGCCGCATGTCTTGTTTGGGGTGAATGATGATGCAGTGCGAATTTTTCAAATCAATCAAAATGATCACATCACAGCAAATTGATTTTTTCCATGAAAACGGCTATGTCATCGTGGAGAACCTATTGAACCAACAGGAGGTCGAGTATTTCCGACAGGTGTATGAAGATTTTTTGCATGGGAAGATCGCTACCAATGGCCAGCGTTCCGATCTGAGCGGCCTGACCGACAAAGGGGAAAAAGAGCGCATCGTACAGATCATGCGGCCTTCATTGCTTCACCAACCATTGCAAAATTCCATCCTCCACCAACGGGCTGTGCAAATTGCCCAAGCATTGATGGGCAAAGACATGGAACTCGATTTCGACATGCTCATTGACAAACCTCCATACACAAACGCACCAACCCCTTGGCATCAGGACGAAGCCTACTGGATTGATATGGAGGACAAACGAGCGGCCTCCTGCTGGGTAGCACTGGACGATGTGGTAAAAGAGAATGGCTGCATGTGGTTTGTACCAAAATCGCACTTGCAACCCCTGCGACAGCATGAACAAACGGGCAAGGGTGGCGCACTTCAGTGTGAGGCAGATGAATTGGAAGCTGTGGCCGCAGAAATAATGGCTGGCACTTGTACTTTCCATCACGGACGGACGATCCACTATGCGAGGGGCAATAACACAAGTCGGCGTCGAAGGGCTTTTATTGCCAATTTCCGTCCCGCAGCCATGATTGCTTATGAACGGGCGCAGGGCTTTGACCACTTGGGAAAAAGGGAGGTACGGCAGTAATAATGTAGTCGCCAAAACTTGTCCCGCATTTTACATCGGGATTCATTTGGCGGATTTAAAGAGTTTTGTCCGCCAAATGAATCCCGATGTAAAATGCGGGACAAGTTTTGGCGACTACATTCACAACCGTTCCTTGAGCCAATTTTTCATAAATACATTCACCTCCCATTGATCTGCCACTGGCTTTTGGGAAAAAGGGAGGGTAGGCATATAAGCAGGCGGGCCAAATTCCGGCAAGATGGTAAAAACCACTGCGCCTTTGGAGCGGTGGACATCTAAAATGCGCTGCCATATTTTTAGATGATTTTCGAGTTGAGGCTGCCATTCCGGCGCTCTGGGATCGGAAACCTGTGGGCCCTGTTCGTGGCCGACCCGGGCATGTATGTAATCCGTTCTTTGGACAGCCAAACCCAGTAAATCAGTCATATCCGAAAGGTCGGATTCATGGACAACCATCCAATGGGAAAAATCCCCAGTGAGGCGCATTTCTGGTAAGGCTTGAAGAATAGGACAGGTAGTGACGGCAGAGAATGTAGGCCGTCCACGATGCGTCTCAAACCCCAAAGGAACGCCGTTCTGCTTTGACCATTCAATCCCATATTCATACAACGGAAGGTTTTCTTCAAAAGGGAAATATTCCTTGCCAACTAAGGCATTGATGCGGGAAATGCCTGCTGTCAAGGCATCATCAAGGCGATTTTTGAAAGATTGCATCTGAGTCGCTGGGGTATTGCCGATAGCCCAGACTTGTGCGATAATTTCTAACCCTAAATCTTGCGCCATTTGATGAATTTCACTGGCGGGTTCTTCACGGGCAGTGATGTCAATTTCCACTGCATCGAAACCGTCGTTTTTTGCTCTTTCGAGAAATTCATGGATAGGCCGTTCGCCCATGCCCCAAATGGATTTTCCGTATTGGATATTCATTTTTTTATTGAATTAAAAGTTCAACAAGTGGGTCAAGCCAAAACCTCAAACCTCCCATCCCCAAAAGCCCCTCTCATACTTGGGATTCCGCCTCAAAATCGGTGCTGAAAAAACAACCATAATCAACAAATAAACCAAAAATTACATCAACCAAAAATTACTATGAACAAATATTTATCAATAATATTTTTTTCCCTGCTTTTATTTAATTGCAACTTAGAAAATAAAAATGAACTGAACAAAGAAAACCAATATAATGTAATACCGATCCCAACTTCTCTTGTGCCAAAAGAAGGCCGATTTATCATTGACAAAAATACTGCTATAATAGTTGATGGAAATAACGAACATGTTCAAAATATAGCTACAGATTTTTTACAAAAAATAAAAATCGCCACTGGGTTTAGTTTGTCAATAAAAAAAATAAAATCAGATAAAAACACCATTGTTTTTCAATTGGATAAAAATATGGCCGATGAGGGGAAATATTCACTTTCCGTAACACCCGATCAGATTACAATTAAAGCTGGTCAACCCATAGGGTTATTTTATGCTGTTCAGACATTAAGGCAATTATTGCCAAATGAATTTGAAAATAAACTAAAACCCAAAAAAACAACTTGGTCAATTCTTGCGGTGGAAATAAACGACTCCCCTCGTTTTGTTTATCGGGGCATGCACCTTGATGTGTCCCGTCATTTTTTTGATATAAATACCATCAAAAAACTCATCGACCAATTGGCCTACCATAAAATGAATTATTTTCATTGGCATTTGACCGACGATCAAGGTTGGCGGATTGAAATAAAAAAATATCCGGAATTGACAGAAGTCGGTGCATATAGGAATGGAACATTGGTTGGTCATTATAATGACCAGCCTCACCAGTTTGACGGAAAAAAATATGGCGGGTTTTATACGCAAGAAGAAATAAAAGAAGTAGTACAGTATGCAACGGAGCGATTTGTCACCATTATTCCTGAAATAGAATTGCCTGGGCATGCTCAGGCAGCCTTGGCAGCTTACCCTGAATTGGGTTGTGAAGGCGACTCATTTGATGTTTGGCAAAAATGGGGCGTGTCAGAAAACATATTCTGTCCAAAGGAGGAAACCTTTGAATTCTTGGAGAATGTATTGAATGAAGTTATTGATTTATTTCCGGGAAAATATATTCACATCGGCGGTGACGAATGTCCAAAAATAAGATGGGAAGAAAGTGCATTTTGCCAGCAATTAATGCAAAAAGAAGAATTAAAAGACGAGCATGAATTGCAGAGCTATTTTATCCGGCGAATTGAAAAACACATTAATTCAAAAGGTCGGCAAATAATTGGTTGGGACGAAATACTGGAAGGAGGTCTGGCACCCAATGCAACGGTCATGTCATGGCGTGGAGTAGAAGGAGGGGTTGAGGCGGCCAAGTCGGGGCATGATGTAATAATGACGCCTACCTCTCATTGTTATTTTGATTATTATCAGAGCGACCACCCCGACGAACCGCTGGCCATTGGCGGTCTTATTCCGTTAGAAAAAATTTATAATTATAAGCCTATACCAGATGAATTAAATGAAAGTGAGACAAAATATATTTTGGGAACGCAAGCCAATTTGTGGTCGGAATATATTCCTACTCCCGAAAAACTGGAATACATGGTTTTTCCACGATTAAGCGCATTGGCGGAAGTGGCCTGGTCGCAAAAAAACAACCGTGATTTCGATGGCTTTATTGAGCGTCTTACCACTCATCTAAAAAGACTGGAATTGATGGGAATAAATGCTGCGAACCATTTATATGATTTAAATACTTTCATTCAACCAAGTAATGGAAAAGTAGAAGTAAGGCTAAATGCTTTGGCAAAAAATGCAGCCATTTATTATACCACTGACGGTAGTGAGCCTTCTCTAAATTCAAACCAATATACCACTTCCATAAATGTGGAATCCAACATGCAATTAAAAGCACAAGCATTTGTTGAAAGCGAAAAAGTTGGCAGGGGCTGGCAACAATCATTCAACATTCACAAAGCTGCTGGAAAAATGATTACCTTGTCGGCAAATCCCCACCCCAAATACAGTGGCAATGGGGTTGGTTCTGTTATTAACGGGGTTTTGGGAAATGATGAAAGATATGGGGATGCTGAATGGCTTGGGTTTGATGGGGAAGATTTTGAGGCGGTCATTGATTTTGGTAAAACGGAAAATATAAACGAAATAATATTCCGTTTTTTTAAGGGGGAGGGGCAATGGATTTATTTGCCAAAAGAAATAATAATATTTTCATCTCCTGACGGAAATGATTTTATGGAAATAGCAAAAAGCGAAAATATAAAAGGCGAAAACAAAGTAGTGGAATTCAATATTTCACTCAAAAATACAAGTAACCAATTTTTAAAAATAATCGCAAAAAATTATGGCGTTATTCCAAAAGGAAAACAAGGGGGAGGGAATAAGGCTTGGATGTTTATTGACGAAATTAGGGTTAATTAAAATAAATGGTGAATGGTGAACGGTGAATATTTTCGTGATTCACCATTCACCTCTCACCATTCATTATTAAACCAAAACGACAAATCAACTATCATGACACTTACCACATTAGATTGGTCATTCATTGCCGCCTTTTTTTTACTCTCATTATTGATCGGGGTCATCGTTTCCAAACAGAGTGGAAAAAGTTCTTCCGACTTTTTTCTTTCCGGGCGAAATATGCCCTGGTGGTTACTGGGTGTATCAATGGTCGCCACCACTTTTTCAGCAGACACACCAAACCTGGTAACAGATATAGTTCGGAAGGATGGTGTGTCGGGCAACTGGATATGGTGGGCATTTCTTATTACAGGAATGATGACGGTTTTTATTTATGCAAAACTATGGCGACGCTCTGGCATATTGACCGATCTGGAATTTTATGAATTAAGGTACAGTGGAAAAGAAGCTGCTTTTTTAAGAGGCTTCAGGGCCATTTATTTAGGGGTGGTTTTTAACATCCTCATCATGGCAACGGTATGTCTGGCAGCCATAAAAATTGGCGGTACATTGTTGGGCATTAGCCCTGTACAAACCCTCTTGATCGCTTCTGTAGTAACCGTCGCCTATTCTGCGATTGGGGGATTAAAAGGAATTATATTGACCGATTTTTTCCAATTCATTATTGCAATGATAGGTACGATATGGGCAGCCGCCGTCATTGTCAATTTGCCAGAAGTAGGAGGTTTGGAAAATTTAATTCAGCATGAAAATGTCGTTGATAAATTAAATGTCATTCCTGATTTTAATAATACTGAAGCTCTGGTATCTTTATTAATAATCCCACTTGCCGTACAATGGTGGGCTGCCTATTACCCCGGCGCAGAACCCGGCGGAGGCGGTTATATTGTACAGCGGATGCTGGCAGCCAAGGATGAAAAAAATGCTATCGGGGCAACGTTGTTTTTTAATATAGCGCATTATGCCCTTCGTCCGTGGCCATGGATTATTATTGCCCTTTGTTCCTTGATAGTATTTCCTGATTTGGATTCCATTAAAACGGCATTTCCAAATATTGATAAAAGTGTCGTGGACGATGACCTGGCCTATTCTGCCATGCTTACTTTTTTGCCGAATGGATTATTGGGGATTGTTATCGCTTCATTAATCGCCGCATTTATGTCCACCATTTCCACCCACTTAAATTGGGGGTCGTCCTATATTGTCAACGATTTTTATAAACGGTTTATTAATCCAGAAGTAAGTGAAAAACAGATGGTTTTAATTGGCCGTATATCCACGGTAGTGTTAATGATAGTTGCGGCTATTTTGGCTTTGTTTTTAAACAATGCAAAAGAAGCATTTGGTATTATTGTATTAATGGGCGCCGGGACGGGCCTGCTATTTATCCTTCGTTGGTTTTGGTGGCGCATCAATGCTTATAGTGAAATAGCGGCGATGGTTATTTCCTTTTTAGTGGCCATTACTTTTAAATTTATTATGCCCGGCGTTTTTGCCACTCATATAGAATTGATTTTGGGCGTATTGATTACCACCGTTGGTTGGGTTGCCGTTACTTATTTAACAAGTCCAGTTAATAAAGATACACTTATTGGTTTTTATAAATTAATTAAACCACATAGCTATGGCTGGCAGCCAGTCGTATTGCAAGGTATTGCAGAAAATAAAATAAATAGTGAGGAAGTATCGGTCGGAAAATTGCCAAGAGAACTAACGGGCATGTTTGCGGGTATTTTTCTGGTATATGGTGTTTTGTTCACCACTGGATTTTGGTTGTATGGTAATGGTGGTTATGCCACCATCGGAATTGTTGTTTCAGTAATTTCAGGAATCATACTTTGGCGGTCGTGGAATAGAATTGAATGATTAAAAGTTCGCATTTTACAGCAAGAGCAATTGCTCAAAGGAAAAGATAAATCCCCTTTGCAATAAATCAAAGATTCTGTGTTACTTGTACGTTTCGGTAAGTGGAACATAGCAGGATTGAAAATGTCCCGACACAATTTAATCATTAAATGATAAAGAAAACTTATGCTTGCCCTCTTGGTGTCCGTAATCAAGCTGAAACCCATAGAGTTCGCATATTTTTTGGTTGATGGCCAGGCCCAGGCCCAATGTGTCGGTAGCGGTGTTGCCTTTTTGGAAACGGTTGAACAAATGGGCCGTTTCCGTTTTCAGCACTTCTCCGGTATTTTCGATTTCGAATTTTTCTTCATCCAACTGCATCCGTATATATCCGCCCTCCCGGTTGTGCTGGATGGCATTTTTGATGAGATTGGTGAAAAGGATGTTGGCCAGGATGGGGTCGCATTTTACTTTGACCGGGTCGAGTTTTGCCGTCATTTCGAGCTTTTTGAATTGGACGATTTCCTCCATGTTGCTGATGATGTTGTCAATAGCGGCACGGACATCAACGCTGTCCAACCTGGTGAACTCTTGATTTTCTATCCTGGAAATCAAGGTCAAGGACTTACCGATTTTTGATAGTTTATTGACCTCTTGGTATGCGGCCTGCACCCATTGCAGTTCTTTTTCGCTAAGGCTTTGGCTTTCCAAGAGCAGCACCATTTTATTACGGACAATGGCTAACGGCGTCTGCATTTCATGGGAGATGTTTTCATTGAACTCCTTGAGGTTCTGAAAGTCTTTTTCCACCTGGTTCATCAAGGTGGTGATGACCTGGTTGAGCGCTTCAAATTCACTGATGCCGGAGTTTTCGAGGTGCACCGTATTTTTTCGGGTGATGTCGTAGTTTTTTAATTTGGACAAATTCCGGTAAAAAGGTTTCCAGGCCCAACGGGATATTCTTTGATTAATAAAAAACAATCCGACCACCATCAGTATGAAAATAAAAGCAGTGGCCATAAAAAGCCATAATATCAATTCGTTTACCTCCAAAAGGACGTGCTTGAGCGTCACCTTCATTTTTTCATCGCCGACATTTGCTAAAAAATCATATTTCCGATAAGGGATTGACTTATTGGTATAGGTGTCAAAAATCAAAGTGTCACGAAATCGGTCGGTCAACCGAAAAGTTTTTTTCACTGGTACTGTTTCATAAATATAACTGGAATGGGGAAATTCCTTTTCTGTTTCGAGGAGGTATTTTATCCGCTCACTTTCATGTTCCAGTATTTCGTTCACCTCTGTGTAGACAAAATAACGGATGAGGCAATAATCGACCGCAATCATTATTGGAGAAAGAAAAACAAGAAAGGTTAGGTAAAATCTATTGGTCTTGGTCAATAATTTCATTCCCTGTCAGTGAATTTATATCCTACCCGGTAAATGGACTTGATATAGTCATTACCGCCCAATCCGGCAATTTTTTTCCGCAAGTTAGCCAAATGGGTATAAATAAACTTAAAAGAGTCCGCCATTTCTATGTGGTCGCCCCAGAGGTGTTCGGCAATGGCCTCCTTGGTCAGCAGCCTGTTTTTGTTGGCCACAAAAAAGTGGAGGATATCGAACTCTTTTTTGGTCAGGGTTAGTGGTTGGTCATTTATAAAAATCTCATGTTTTTCTGGTTTTATTTTTATTTCATTGAATATAATTTCCTTACTGCCTTTATAAACTTTCCTCCGGTAGAGTGCATTGATTCTGGCATTGAGTTCCGGCAAGTAAAATGGTTTTGTCAAATAATCGTCGGCCCCAATATCCAGTCCTTTTATTTTATCCTCCAAGGCATTTTTGGCGGATATAATAATAATGCCCACATCTATGTTCTCTTTTTTTGTTTCCTTGATAATGTCTAGCCCATTTCCATCCGGCAATGTAATGTCAACCACTAGGATATCATACGGGAAAATACCCACTTTCATATAAGCAGTATTATAATCTGGAGCAACCTCACAGACATTCCCTTCCCGCTCCAGAAAATCTTTGATGTCATGCAACAGTTCGACATTGTCTTCAATGACGAGTATTTTCATAACCAGTGTTGTTTATTCTATTTTTCAAAACAGGACAATCTTTAACATGACGGTTGTAGCCACTCTAACAAACCTAACCGGACAATCTTTAGCAAATCTAAAGACAAAGCGCTGCCCGTTAAAGGAAAACCTGATTGATTATTCAGGCTGCAACTCGCAACAGGCTTAACACCTTAAAATTTCCTAAAGAATTTACTCATTTATTTGGACTGAACAAGACCCGCCAATAATGACAGAACCTTTAAATGTAGAGGCCAACCTTCACCACTTTGGGGTCAATTCAGTTTTAGAAATTTTGGACAGCAGTCCTTCGGGGTTGACTTCACTTGAGGCAAAAAAAAGAGGAACAAAATACGGCCTTAATGAAATCCAGAGGGGCCGGAGAAAATCAGCCCTTATTTTTTTTCTGGACCAGTTCAAAGACCCCCTTCTCATCCTGTTGATATTGGCAGGGGTGCTGTCTGTTTCCATTGGTGAGACGGTGGAAGGTGTGGCGATGTTTGCCATCGTTCTGTTAAATGCTGTTTTGGGCTTCGTGCAAGAGTACCGGGCTGAAAAAGCAATGGAAGCCCTGCAAAAAATATCCGCACCGATGGCCGTGGCCATAAGAGACGGGGAAGAACAAAAAGTCCCGGCCAGCGAGCTGGTGCCAGGGGATATTATAGTGTTGGAGACGGGGGGCATCGTCCCTGCCGATTCAAGACTGATAGAAGTGGCCAGCCTCCAGGTTGATGAATCCCCGCTTACCGGAGAGTCCCTCCCCGTTCAAAAAAAACTGGCACCTTCCGATGCTGATGCACAGATTACCGACCAGCACAACATGACTTTCCTGGGTACCATAGTCACTTATGGCAAGGCCAAGGCCGTTGTGGCCCGGACAGGCATGCAGACGGAGTTTGGGAAAATCTCTGCTTCTCTTCAAAACACCCAAAAAATCCAGACCCCATTGCAGAAAAAATTTTACCAGTTGGCCCGCCACATTGGTATTGCGGCTGCGGTACTCATCCTTATCGTCTTTGTATCCGGTATGTTGTTGGGTACACTTTCCTTTTGGGAAATGCTGGTCTTTGCACTGGCTTTGGCAGTGGCCACCGTACCTGTTGCCCTGCCTACGATTGTAACAATAGGGCTGTCAATGGGCAGTAAGCTGCTCGCTAAATTCAACATGCTGGTAAAAAAACTACCTGCTGCCGAAAGCTTAGGGGCGGCAACAGTCATCTGTTCCGATAAAACCGGAACCATTACTCAGAACCAGATGTCCGTCACCCACATCTTTTTTAATGGCCAAACCATCGGCATAGATGCCTCCGGTGGTTTTAAAGTAGATGGCAAACCCGTCAACCCAGCGGAAATGGAGCCTTTTTTCCGTATTGCCTATCTCTGCAACAATGCCAATGAGAACAACCACGGAGCAGAGAAAGTGATGAACGGCAACCCGACCGAAGCTGCCCTTTTGGCAGCCAGCAAAAAAGCAAAATTTGATCGCTCCCATTTTGAGGCGCATTTCAAATTCCGTGCAGAGCTTCCATTTGATTCCGATCGGAAGATGATGTCGGTCATTTATGATAACAGAACGGAAGGACGCACGGAGGCATACGTGAAAGGCGCACCTGATTTCTTGTTGGAATCCTGCACCCGGATTTACGGTCATGGGGCTGTGAGGCTGTTGACTGAATTTGACCGAAAAAAAATATTGGCTGCCAATCAAGCTTTGGCCGAAAACGCATTGCGAGTGATTGCCCTTGCCTTCCGGGAGGTTCCCAACGGTTTGGCGCACAAAATTGGGTCGGTGGAAAAAGACCTCATCTTCGTTGGTCTGGCAGGTATCATTGACCCGCCAAGGGTTGGGATAAAGGAAGCCGTTGCCCGCTGCCACACGGCTGGCATCGAACTGATGATGATAACCGGCGACCACGAAACAACGGCAACGGCCATTGCCAAGCAGATTGGGCTGTACAAGGAGGGGGATGTCACCCTCACCGGAAAGGGACATAGAAAGGATGCCGGAAAAGGAATTGGTGGAAATCATTGACAAGGTCAGTGTGGCGGCGAGGGTGCTGCCAGTCCAAAAACTTAAAATAGTGGAAGTCCTCCAAAAGAAAGGGCATGTGGTTGCCATGACCGGGGACGGCATCAACGATGCCCCGGCACTCAAAAAAGCGGACATCGGCATCGCTATGAGCATTACGGGTACGGATGTTTCAAAAGAGGTAGCGGACGCTATTCTCATTGACGACAATTTCACCACCATCGTCAATGCTATTGGGGAGGGGCGCAACGTGTACGACAAGGTGATCAAGTCGGCCAAATACTTGCTGTCCTGCAACACCGGAGAAATATTGGTCATCTTGCTTTCCATTTTGATGCAAATACCCCTGCCGTTGATCCCGCTCCAGATTTTGATGATAAACCTTTTGACCGATGCCTTTCCCGCTTTGGGCCTGGGCTTTGAGACAGCCGAGGACAACATCATGGAAAGGCCACCCAGAAAGCCCACGGAAAAGCCCATCAATGATAACCGGTTCGTCTCCATTGTCATCATGGGCATTGTCATGGCCATGGGTACTTTATACCTGTTCCATGAAAATTTAGAAACGGGCCTGGACCATGCTCGGACGGTGGCCTTCACCGCCTTGGTGTTTGTCCAGATGTTTGCGGTGATGAGCAGCCGCTCATTAACGCCTTCGCTCAAAAAGTTGAACCCATTTACCAACCTATGGCTACTGGGCGGGGTGAGCCTGTCTGTCCTCATGCACCTGGTCGTGGTTTACTGGCCACCGATGCAGTCTATCTTTAAAACAGTCCCGCTCGAGTGGGATGACTGGTGGAGAATCATCGCTGTTTCCAGTATCGGCCTGGTCGCCATGGAGTTGAGCAAAGTGGCAATTCGGTTTGAACGAAAAAGTTCATGAATGTGGATTTATCAAAGGGAGCTTAAATACTTATTTTAAAAATTTTAAAATCAAAAGACACCATGAAAAAAATTCTTGTCCCTACCGATTTTTCCCCCATAGCAGACAATGCCTTGGATTATGCAATAGGGATAGCTGCTAAGTTCAAAAGTGAACTTTATTTATGTCATGTTTTCGCTTTTGACAGGTTCAATTACAACTTCGATTTACCTGATGATAAGCAACCTTATCCAAAGAAATTGGAGCGCAAATTAAAAATGAACAAACAGAAATTCTCGGAAAAAATCAAGCAGGCGGAAATCACCATTCACACTATGGTCGAAAAAGAAAGCATTTTTTCCCTGTTTGGAAGCAAAGTCAATGAACTTAAAATAGACATGATAATAATGGGAAGCAAGGGAGCATCGGGGGTGGAAAAGGTTGTTTTCGGGACTG
This sequence comes from Saprospiraceae bacterium, assembly GCA_965222975.1. GTDB lineage: Bacteria > Bacteroidota > Bacteroidia > Chitinophagales > Saprospiraceae > UBA6168. Next base: position 14,925 of record CBDCVJ010000078.1, read on the forward strand.
TGGCAGGAACAGCATTGAATTGGGCAAAAGTCCCTGTATTGGTAATTCCTCCCAGTCATTCTTTTCGACCCCTTGAGCACATTGTCTTGGCTGTTGACCGCAATGGGATAGCGGCAAATTTAATTTCACCACTGCGAAAACTGGCCTTGGAATTCGGAGCAAATGTGACCCTCCTCAATGTCAATACAGGTTCCAACCGGAATACTCACCAAGAAATTGATTTGTCAGTACTTGAAGGCATAGAATCAACTTATCGGGAAGTGCTGATGTCCAATAGCGTCAACGAGTCCATCAATGACTTCGTGGAAAAAGAGGACTGTGACCTATTGTGTATGGTGAGAAGGGAGAAGGGCTTTTTTGAAAGCATTTTCAAAAAAAGCATCACCAAGGCACAGGTTTATGACAGCCAGGTTCCGCTATTAGTATTGCCCGAAAAATACAAGGGCTGACGGTTGTTGTCTTCAATTTACCCTTTTTAACTTTCAAAAACATTTGTAGCAATGCAAAAAACAAAAAAGATATTAGTCCCAATTGACTTTTCGCCATGTTCGGAAAATGCACTTGCCTACGCAATACAAGTAGCAGCAAAAATAAAAGCTACTATCCATATTTTAAATGTCACTACGATTGATATTGAAGACACAGAACATCCATATATGGCGGAAAAGGTTGTAGAGGAAAGATTTGAAACTGTCAAACAATCACTCGACAAGTCTCTGACTGAAGTTAAGAAAAATGTAAGCCGATTCATGAAAGAGCTTCCTGCAATCGAAACAATTATCGAAATCGGTTCTGCTAGCTCAATGATTTCAGAAATCGCAAAACGGGATCAAGTAGATTTCATCATCATGGGCACACAAGGAGAAAACAGCATATCAGACCGACTGCTAGGCAGTACAGCCTCCATTGTAGTAAAAAAAACTCCTTGCCCTTTGATCATTGTTCCCGAAGGGGCTTTGTTCCAATCATCAATTATAATGGGTTATGCTTCCAACCTGATCGACTCTGACCCCTTCGAAATTTGGAGGGCAAGCGATTTGATGAAGCCCATCCAGCCAAGTTCCATACACTGTGTTCATTTCAGCGAAAAACAAAAAAAACTGGATGATAAGTTGGATCAATTCAAAGCGTTCTTTGCGACCAATGTGCCCAATCTCCGAATTAATTTTTACAGCTTTAGAACAGATGACAAGGTGCAGGATTTAAATAAATTCTGTGTGGAACACAATATAAATTTGATGGTGATGTACCGCCCGCCACGAAATTTCTGGCAGGCTTTGCTCAAGGAAAGTTTTACCCAGGAAATGTCGAAGCATATCAATGTGCCTCTGCTTATTTTAAAAGAAAAAAGCGATTAGTCAGAAATAATCAATTGGAGATAAATATATTGAATGAATGAGACACCTCTGCTTTAGGCAAGTTAATTTTTCGTTTAAAGTGACCGTATAAAAAGCTGGCCATGAAACTAAAAAAAGAATTAGGGCTATTTGATGTTTTTGCAGTAAGCACCGGAGCCATGTTTAGTTCCGGCTTTTTTCTGTTGCCGGGACTGGCCGCTCAGCACACCGGGCCATCGGTAATTTTGGCTTATTTTCTCGCCGGGCTTTTAATAATGCCTGCCATGTTCAGTGTTGCCGAAATATCCACTGCCCTGCCACGCTCAGGCGGAGCTTACTTCTTTCTTGACCGAAGCTTGGGACCGATGATGGGAACAATTGGTGGAATCGGGACATATATAGCCCTTCTTTTAAAAACAGCCTTTGCGCTTGTTGGCATCGGTGCTTATGGTTCCATATTTTGGGATATTCCAATAAAGGAAACGGCAGTAACTTTTGCCATAATATTCGCTGTCCTGAACATAATCGGAGCTCGAAAATCCTCAGGCATTCAAAGAATATTTGTGATCGGGTTATTGGTGGTACTGGGGGCGTTTATCGCCGATGGTTTTTGGAATATTTTCTTAGGGAACAACCCTTCCATTGGGTTCAATAATGACAATTATATTCCTTTTTTTACCGGGGGACTTGATGGCCTTTTTTTTACAACCGGTTTTGTCTTCGTTTCTTATTTAGGGTTAACTCAAATAGCAAGTGTTGCCGAAGAAATCAAAAACCCGGAACGGAACATACCCTTGGGAATGGCATTGTCGCTATTGGTTACAGGGTTGATTTATGTGCTGGGTGTATTTGTCATGGTAACCGTAATCGGCAATGAAGAACTGGCCGAAGACCTTTCGCCCGCAGGCTACTGCGGTGGAGCAGTTATTCAGTTGGTTGCCTCCCAAAACGGGATTGTATATTATTGTCATAGCTGCATTGTTTGCCTTTGCTTCTACCGGAAATGCAGGGATGCTTGCCACTTCCCGGTATCCATTGGCCATGGGCAGGGATAAATTATTCTCGAAAATATTCAGCAAAATCAGCCGCAGAGGAACACCTGTTCCGGCCATTCTCCTTACTGCAGGATTAATTGTTTTGTGTATTGTCGTTCTTACCGAAGAGGGTATTGTCAAACTCGCAAGTACATTTCAGTTGTTCATATTCATGACCATAAATTTTTCTGTCATCGTTTTTCGAAATAGTAGAATAGCTTCTTACGACCCCGGCTATCGTTCCCCCCTTTATCCTTGGATGCAGATATTCGGCATTGTTTCTTCGCTTGCCCTGATGTTTTATATGGGATGGGGAGCACTGGCATTTACATTGATCACCATTTTTCTTGCCTACTTGTGGTATATATTTTTTGTCCGTTCAAATGTAAAAAGGGAAGGGGCCATTTATCATTGGTTTGCTTTGTTGGGCAGATACCAGCACGATGAACTGGAAAATGAGTTTATGATGATTTTACGGGAGAAAGGCTTGCGCCAGGATGATCCGTTCAACCAGACCATTGTTCGTTCACAAATACATTTTATTGATCACGCTGTATTTGAAGATTTGGTGCAAGATGTATCAAATTCCATTGCCCGGGAATTAAATATTGATGGTCATAGCCTAAAGGATGAATTCCTTATAACAACTCCGATAGACCCTGCATTGGTAATTCCCGAAGTTTCACTTCTTTATGCAAAAATGCCGGATATAATTCATCCCGTGCTGCATATTGTACTGTGTGAGGAGGGCATTGAAAAACCAGTTGAAAAACACGGAAAATACAGGAAGGAAAAAATAAAAATATTCTTTTTCCTCGTAAATGATGAGAACAAACCAAGGCAGCAGCTTCGCATGTTGTCAAGTATTATTGATGTTGCGGAACGTGACCACTTTATTAAAGATATTTTTTCTTCAAAAACAAAAAGGGAAATTATCGAGTACCTATTGCATGACAAGCAGTACATTTCTTTTCCTCTAAAGAAACATGAATCATCCAATATTCTCATTAATAAAAAACTAATAGAAGTAAAATTGCCTCCCGATGTATTGGTTGTATTTGTAGACAGGAACAATACCTCTTTTGCCCCAAAAGGAAATACAGTGCTTCTTGAAAACGATGTCCTCACAATTATTGGCAAAACCGGATCAATAAATAAACTGTACGATCAATTCATCCTGTCAAAGTAGAGAGCATAATTTTATCCGATTAAGTGACCAAGGTCTGTATGTGTAGGTGCCTTGTACCTTATACCGTTAAAATGGCGTCGGTTTGATTTACACCTATTTCTAAAATATATTTTGTTATCAGCCCCTCGGCAATCCCGTCATGGTAAATATCATGACAAACAAAGCCACCGTCTCCACGATGCCGATAATCATGATGTACTTGGCCGTGTCGTTTGCCCCTGCAGCAATAGCATCACAAGCCCTGGCGCCAGCTTTCCCTTGGAAGATGGCCGAACCTCCCATAGCCGCTCCCGCTGCCAGGCCAATCATCATTTGCCAGAGGTAAGAATCCGGGTTCAGGTTGGCGTCGGCGATGGCATTTTTTAGAATCATTCCATAAATAACTTGCGAAAGCGGCGCACCAACGAAAATGAGTAGTGCAGTCGCTGCTTTTTGCCCGCTGGTTATCATTTTTTTCCAGGCACCGATGGCCGCCATCCCGGCTATGCCCGTCCCAATGGCCGAGCCAATGGAGGCGATGCTCAAAGACATGCCCATATCGCCCAAACCAGTTACTATCGTTGCAAATATTGTGGTAAATCCCATGATTGTATCTTTTAAAGTTTTTCGATTTATTTCCTTATTCTTTTCTTCAACTTCCCGCTTCTTTTTGGTCGCCATTCAATTTGAAAGGCTGGTACGCTTCGCCCGAAAACTGTACACCGAGATGCCCTGCAAACTCCAGCATGTTCAGCCGGATGCCGTGTACCATTACCGCCATGAGTGCAAGGACGACGTTCAGCCCGTGCCCCAGCAGCAAGGCCACCGCCGCCATGAGGAGTTCCAAAAAAGACAGGTCCACTCCCTGTGGCAAAATCATATTGTTGAAACTGGAAGCCACCGTCGCCGTGGCCATGCCAACAGCAAACAACCGGACATACGATACGATATCCGAGAAGCCGTTGATGAGGCTCAGGGGCAAATTGGCCACGGAAGTCAGCATACTGCTCACGAAGTTTTTGCCTTCTTTTGAAAATAAAGTCACCAGTGCAAACCCTGCTAAAAAAAGCCAGTTGTTCCATTCGGGCAAGGCTTTTCCTAAAACTAATTTTTCGGCGACAAAAAATAGTCCCCAGACAAAAGCAATCCAGCCTATTTCGCTGTGCGCCTTTATCGAATTAATAAATTGAAATATTCGGATGCTGTGCGCAATCGTCAAATGAATCGCCCCAATCAAGAACGACAGGTGCATCATAAAAGAAATATTGTCCACTCCAAAACTGGCAATTTCCGGTATGATCAGATTTTTGAAAAATGGAAGGGCCGCAATTTCTTCCGAACCAAAATAAGTACCGCTCAAAATACCCCATATAATCGTTGCCCCACTGAGCACATATATCAGCAGCCGAACCTGTGCCGACATTTTTTTTCTGAATAAAAATGCAGTCAATAAAAATATGACACCATACCCCGCATCGCCGACCAGCATGGCAAAAAACAATGCAAAGGCCACTAAAAAATAAATGGAAACATCCACTTCTTTATAGCCCGGTACAATGTCAATGAATTTCAAGACCGGGTTGATGATGCTTATCCATTTTGGGTTTTTAATATAGACTGGGACTTCCTCTGGATTTTCGGGTTCTTTAATTTGATAGCCCCAATTTTTTTCATCCGCTTTATTTTTAAAAACATCAACAGCAGGATGCGGAATAAATCCCCGCAAATATTTAATGCTACCTTCAATATCCCCCATTCCTCCCAGTGCCCTCCGGGTATTCAATCGGTCTTGCAAATAATTTTGGTAATCATGCAGAAGTGAAATATTTTCTGCTTGATCGGCAAGGTAAAATTCCACTTGCTCCAATTGTCGTTTTTTTCTAATTATTTGTTTCTTTATTTCAACAAACGGTAAAGTGGGCGGTGGCTCTTCTTTAAAATTTAATTTCTCGGAAGCGGAACGGGAAAATAAAGCGACGGGTGTATTTCCTTTTTTTTCGGGAAATATTTCGATGTATTTATTTTTTGGCAGTGCATTTAAATCTGTTTTTTTCTCTAAATATAAGCGGATATAAATTCCTTTTTTTTCTAAGTATTTAAAATCCTTTAGGTCAATTTTTTCGCCCCACGTCTCATACCATTTTAATTGCTCATTTAAATTAGCAAGTGTATTTTGACCCCGTTTTCTAAATTCGCCTGAAATTAATATTCTATCAATAATCCGTTTCGGGTCAACGGAATTATATTTTTTTCTTTTTTCACTTCCATTATTTTTTTGAGTGTAATTTTCAAGGATGGAAATGGCCGTCTCAGCACGTACGACTTTTTCCGCAATTCGCTCTATTTTTTCTCCGGTTGGTGGATTGATTTCTCGTATTTCCACCACGCCCAATCCGCCCAATTCCTGCACAGTTTCTTCCATCTGGCTGGACAAAGTAAAAAGCAATATTTCTTTCATCCTGACAATCATGCGGTCGCCATTTTTTCCAGTTTTTTCTTTTTCACCAATTTGGCGCAGCCAATGGCCAGCCGTTCGACGTCACCCAAATAAATTTCGATTTTCCGGATGGTCTCCATCGTCTCCGGGATGAACACTTCCTTGAGGGCATTTTTCATGCGTCGGGCCTCGGCCAGTTCTTCTTGCAGGAGTTTCAGTTTCTTTTGCTCAATGGCCAAAATGGTTTGCTTGGTCTTTTGGTCAACCACCGTTTCAATAGCGGAATCCACCCACAAAGGGGTCGTGAAATAATCCAATTCGGCCTTTGCAAAATGGATGTCGATATATGATTCTACTGTTAGTCCGGCTATTTCCTGCTGCTCAGTAATCACTCTTTCTACTTTTACCATATCATCCAAATCAACATCTTCCTCGGCCATTACGGCCACCCAGCTTTTTATTTGTTCGTTGGTATTTTTAATGTCTTTTTTTAAAACCTCAATTCCATCTTCAATACTCTGCACCAAGCCCTTCAATTGCTGTTCTTTCATTTCAAAAACCGGCAGTGCATCCCGATACTCACCCAGCTCGATTTTCAGAGCGGCGAGGGTATTTTTGTTCATTAAAATTTTATCGGCCATGCGTTTTGAATAAAAATTAAAATAAAAATAAAAATTAAAACAACCTGCTGCCTCCAGACAGGAAATCAAAATTGAAATGAAAAATTTAATTTAATCTTTTACTGTCATTTTGGTGAATTTTGCAAATCCTTTTTCGGCATCAAAACTCCACCAGCGCAACAATATCAACAATTTTATTTTATAAGCAAATACCGCCTCTAAATCGGAAAAATGCCCTGCGGAAAAATCCTCTAATTTCTGCCATTGGTATTTCATGATTTGAATTTCTTTTTCCAATGGCGTGCCGTCCGCAATTATTTTTTCGAGGTTATTTTTTGCGGTCTTTTTTTTACTTCCATTTTTCGAGGTTCGCCGTGCTATGAGTTCTTTTTTTAATTCAAAATTGAATTTTGAAAAATTGGAAAGCACATTGCTTTTATTTTTTTGAAAAATTTCTTCATGGATATTTTTCAGATTTATTTTTTGAAAAATATTAAATAAAGAAGTGGGTAAAAAATTTTGCACTTCTCTGTCCAATATTTCCGCAGCACTCAATTGTTCCGCTGCGCTCCCCGCATATTTTTCTAAAAGGCCAAGCACCTTTTGTTTTGCCTCGGCCGAATTTTGAAAAGACAAATTTGGCAAACTGCTCATTAAATATTCATAAGTACCCCAATCAATGTTTTTTTCAATTTTATTTTTCCGGTTCTTTTTCCCCACTAAGGATGTCTATCCAATTTTTATTCAGGTGTTTTTTGAGTCCCTCGGCCACTTCTTCTGGCGAAACCGTATAGCTCCATCCTTCACTTTTCTTGGTGATGGTAAAACCATTTAAAACGGAATTGCTCTCAACAATGGAAGCTGTCTTTCCCGAAGATTTTAAACGGTCATGAATATAGTCGGCCAATTCTTTGGCATTTTCTGGGGAGAGTTTTAATTCCACATCTCCCCCAATATTTTCGATTATTTTGACGATGGCATTTTTCATTAAATCCGGGGTAAATTCTTTGCGGGTTTCCGCTTCGAGTACAGACTGAAAAATATAGAGTAGTTCGTTCCGTACCGAAATGCTATAATCCCGGCCCGCCTGCCGAAGGGCAGCTTCCCCTTTGTTCCGAGTATGGCCTGCTGCCTCCCGCTCGGCCTCCGCCAGCAGTTGTTCCCGTTTTTTTCCTCAGCCCCATTTGCACTATTTGCTCGGCTTGCTCGTTTGGCATCGGCCAATATTTTTTCAGCCTCCTTTTCAGCGGCTTCAATGGCCTCTGTTTTCAGCGATTTTATCAACTGGTCTAAGCTCTTTTCACTCATGGGTGCCGTCTTTTAATATTTTAAATTGACCTTTTTCCGGCCAATATTCTTCAATTAATCTAGAGGATAATCCGACCTCCTCCTTTTTAAAATGTTTGGCCAAAACCTCCCAGCACAGGTCAAGCGCATCCTCCAATTGCAGGAAACGGAAGGGGTCCATAAGTTCCCGCTGAAAAGTCTTACGGTAGTCCAGCAATCTTAGGGAGTAGTCGTCTTTGACCGAGCCGAACTTCTGCGCCTTCACCCGTTCTTCCGCTTCGGAAAGCAAGCGGGCCATGGCGTTCATGATGCTACGGTGGTCAGAGCGGGTCTTGTTGTTCACCTGTTGCTTGAGGCGGCTCAGCGAGCCGAACATTTCGAGGTAGCCGTCTTTCATGTAAAACTGGCCTTCGGTGATGTAGCCCGTGTTGTCCGGCACGGGGTGGGTCACGTCATCCATGGTCGTCACACCGAGGATGGTCACGCTGCCTGCCCCTTCGATGTCAGCGGCTTTTTCGTAGCGGGAAGCAAGCTGGGAGTACAGGTCTCCTGGATAGCCTTGGTTGGCGGGAATTTGGTCTTGTGCATTGGCGATTTGCCGGAGATAGTCTGACCACTGCGTCATGTCCGAAAGCAGAACAAAGACGTTCTTTCCTTGCATGGCAAATTTCTCCCCGACGGCCAGCGCCAAGTCCGGTACCAGCAGCCCCTCCACGATGGAATCCCGGTGAGTGTGCACGAACATAATGGTCTTGCTCATGCTCCCCGCTGCCTCTACCCGCTGCCGGAAATAATGGAACTCATCGTATTTCAGACCGACCCCACCGATAATGATGACGTCGGCGTCTGTCTGTGTGGCAATGTTGGCCAGTAGGCGGTTGTATGGTTCACCCGCTTTGGCGAAAATGGGTATCTTTTGAGAACGCACCAATGTGTTGAACACGTCAATCATGGGGACGCCTGTGCGAATCATCTCCTTGGGGATGAGCCTTTTCACCGGGTTGATGGAAGGGCCCGCCACCCGAATCATATCCGCCATCAATTCAGGCCCGCCATCAATGGGCCCGCCACTGCCGGAGTACACCCGGCCCAACATTTCTTCCGAAAAACCGACTTGGATGGGCCTGCCGAGAAAACGGACCTTGCAATCGGTGGAGACCCCGAAGCCACCACTGAAAAGTTGGAGGGTCACTTCGTCTCCGTCGAGGGCGATGACCTGCGCCAGCGCCTTTTCCCCATTGGGGTAAATGACCTCGGCCAGTTCCTTGTTGTGGACGCCCTCGGCCCTAATGCTGAGGATGGCCCGCCCGATGCTGTCTATGTTTTCATACGTTTTCCTGAGCATGGGTTCCTTGCTTGATTAAGTTCAATATCTGGTGTTTTTGTTTTTCAAAACCTTCCTCGTCCAGCCGCATGGTGTTCCAGTCGATAAAGGCCTGCCGCAGGAAGTTGAAATGCGACCGGATTTCGTCCTTGCTGTGGATGGCAACAGGGGATTCCACGATTTTCCAAACCATGTCGAACATCATCCGCAACCGCTCCGGGTTCGTCACGCCGTCCACTTCGTGGAAACTATTTTGCTGGAGGAAAACGGCGTCCACCAGTTCCGACTTTTGGAAATGAATGTAGGTCTCATCTGTAATCCCTTTTTCCCCCATCAAAATGATGTTGGAAGCGATGGTCTTGCCTTCCCTGAGCAATGCTTTCAGTGATAGCACTTCTTCTTGGGTCAACAAGGAGGGATAACTTGAATTACTGTCGAGGCGGTCGATGGCCGGGTATTTACGGGCATCCGAAAGCGCTCGGGATAAACCCCAAAACGACCCCGTACTCAGCAGGGTAGCTTGGGTCACAGGCTCATCAAAGTTGCCGCCTGCCGGCGAAACGGTGCCGATGATGCTCAGCGAGCCTGATTTACCATCGGGCAAAATCTCTACGCCCGCCCGGTCATAAAATGCGGAAATGAGGGTAGAAATGTACATCGGAAATGCCTCTGGACCGGGGATTTCTTCCTTCCGTCCAGAAGTTTCCCGGAGTGCCTGTGCCCAGCGGGAAGTCGAGTCGGCCAGCATGAGTACATTCAGCCCCTGTTTGCGGTAGTACTCGCCCACAGTGGTAGCAATGTAAACAGAAGCTTCCCGTGCCGCCACGGGCATGGAGGAGGTATTGCCCACGATGTAGGTGCGATCCATCAGCGATTTGCCTGTACGGGGGTCTTCCAGTTCGGGGAAATCCTTGAACACTTCCACGGCTTCGCCCGCCCGTTCACCGCAGGCCGCCACGATGACCACGTCCGCTTCGGAGTGTTTGGCCAAACTGTGTTGAAGCACCGTTTTCCCGGCACCGAACGGGCCGGGATTGCAGGCCGTTCCGCCAAAGGCAATGGGAAAAAGTGAATCGAGGATGCGGATGCCCGTGGGCATGGGCTTGGTAGGCACGGAACGCTCGTGGAAAGGCATGGGCGTTTTCACGGACCATTCGAAGGCCATTTTCAGGGGAATGGTTTGGCCTCTGTCATCACGGACAGTGGCAATTTCATCGGCAACAGTATAGTCTCCCTTGTCAGCGATGTCTTCTACGGTGTAATTGCCCCGCATGGAAAAAGGTACAAAGATTTTGTGCTGAAAAATTTTTTCCGGTACATGGCCGAGGATAGAGCCGCTGCTTACTAAATCACCTTTTTTCACCTGTGGGGTGAAATGCCATTTCACTTTTTCGTCGAGCGGAGCGACTTCCAGCCCTCTTTCGAGGAAGGGTTCAATTTTGCCCAGTTCATAAAGTGGGTTTTGCAGGCCGTCCGTCACCGAACCGAGGATGCCGGGACCGAGTGTTACCGTCAGGGGCAGGCCAGTGAATTCGACCGGGTCGCCCACTTTCACCCAACTGGTATCTTCAAAAACTTGGAGGTAAATGGTACCTCCTGGCTTCACGTCAATTACTTCTGCTTTCAGCCGTTTGCCGTCTTCGATGTTGATGTAGGCAACTTCTCCGTTCATCACCGGCCCTTCAATCCCCCCGACTCCCACAAGTGACTCATTGACGCTTGCCACTTTGCCTTTTGATTTTTTCATTTTGCTCCAAAATGTTATTTAGCGGCTTCTCAATTGTCGTGCTTCCTGTTCAATTTTCCGGTCCCATATCCGGTCCAGAATTTCCATTCCGCTGTTCCTGTAGATTTTGACTTTATCTGGTTGGTTCATTTTTTCGTACACCTTGGCGATGCCATAATGGGAAGGCACGTGCATGTTGTTGATGCTCAGGCAGAGCTTAAACTGCTCGATGGATTCCTCGAAAAAGCCATCTTCCATAAGCTGCGTGGCGATGTTGTAGTGGCTCTCAATGTCCTGGATATTGGTTTGCAGTTGCAAGGAGATAATATCCTCCGATTTCAGCGTCAGGAAGGAGCACGGCACTTCCCGTATCACTTTTTCGGTCACACTGCCGATGACCAAGCGGTTCAGGCCTGTCTTGCCCGAAGTACCCATGACCAATAGGTCAATCATTTTTTCGGAAACGGCACTGAGGATTTCTTCGGCGGGTTTTCCTTTCCGGGTCTCTTTTTTCCACTTCAGCCCCACAAGGTTGAATTCATCCAGGAACTTTTCAAAGTTGTCTTTGTGCCCTGCACATCTGCTGTCATTCTCTATTGCCCGGTCACCTTCCGAAGTGAACAAAAGGGAGCCTTGCAGTTCACAAACACTGAGAATGGTCAGTTCGGCCTTGAATCTATGGGCCATGGTGATAGCATTTTTCAATGCCCGTTTTGAGGTAACTGAAAAATCGACTGGACAGAGGATGTGCTGTACGTTGAGTGCCACGCCTTCTTTCACCACAAATACAGGCTTTTCACTTTTTTGGATGATTCTTTCGGTAGTAGTGCCCAAAAGGAACTTTTCCCCTTTCTGTGTTTCGCCGGAACCGGTCAAAATCAAGCTGGCGTTCACATCCACCGCTGCCTCAACGATTGCACGGTGTGGAGATCCGAAAGCAAGCATTGGTTCTCCGGTTTTCACACCTTCGCTTTTTAGCCTCTCGGCTGTTTCTTGTAGTTTTTGGGCGGCGGTCTCGTTCAGCAGGGATTTCACTTTTTCGTTCTCCAGGTCATCGGGAAGGACATGGATGGGAACGACTTCGGCATGGAATATCTTGGCAAACTCTGTCGCAGTTGCCACGACATTTTCCGAGGATGGGCTGAAATCATGGGCCAGTAAAATCTTTTCGATGAGTTTCATATCGTTATTTTTAAGTGAAAGTCATTTCTTACCACGTCACCAATGGTATTTGCACTCGATTTTATTTTCACAATCCTAAATAATTTTCAACATTTGCCATTGATTATACGGCAAATCTATCTTTTAAATCTTTAGAAAAACTTAAGCAATTAGGCTAAAAAAAGATTCTTTTTCGAGGAAAGGAAACAATCATTTTCTGACCTTATTTTTGGGCTGCACTTTGCATTCAGATTGTTTGCAGAAATATGCTTTAAGGTTGTCGAAATATTCCTAAAAATTTTCTTTTGAAAATCCCCTTTCTGATTTCTAAAGATTTTCTAAAGATTTTATTCTGATGTTTGCACAGAAGCGGAGGTAGGCTTTTAAGAAGCAGAAAGTGGCAAGGTCGAATCATTGGTACTGAAATCTCGGCCCAATTAAAGGATTTACTCACATTAAATTATATGGACAATGAATCGGATTCTCGTTCCTGTTGATTTTTCGGACACTTCCCTAAACGCCCTCACCTATGCCACCAAGTTGTTCGGAGGCATTGCATTGGAGGTTACAATTTTACACACTTATGAAGTGAGTTCAAGTGCTTTCCGCATGAAATCTATGGACAGCATATTGGAGGGCGATGCCCAAAAAGAAATGGATGCTTTGCTGAAAAAAATGCGGGAAGACCACCCGGATATTTCGGTGCAATCCAAAATATTGAAAAGCGATGCCGTTTCTGCCATTACTTCCCTGGGCAACAGCGGCACTTATGACTTCATTGTCATGGGTACCAAAGGGGCGAGCGGGCTGAAGGAGGTCTTCATTGGCAGCGTGGCCGGAGGGGTGATTTCCAAAACCAAAGCACCGGTATTGGTGGTTCCCGGCAATTTCGAATATCGTCCCTTGCAGGAAATTGCCTTTGCCATCAGCGGCGCTATCTTCTCCAACGACAACGTTGTGGAACCCTTGCGGAAGCTGGCAATGCTGCATTCCTGCAAAGTCAACGTCCTGCACGTTTCCGAGGGGAAAAAACTGGACGTGGAAAAAGCCCTGGGCACCATTGACGACTTAGACCCTTCGGTGACTTATGCTTTCGGTGCTGGCAAAGTCAATGAGCAACTGAACGAATACTTGAAGAAAGAAGTCCCTGGGCTATTGTGTCTTGTTCGGGGCAAGAAAGGATTTTTCAGCCGGATATTTGGCGAGAGTGTCACTTTGAAACAGACATTTAATAGCTCCGTCCCTTTGCTGATCCTGCATGATTAATCGGGAAAGCCTAATTCAGGTTAAACAGTAATTATGAAACCATTCAAAAGAATATTGGTGGTACTTGATTTGTCCGCTATGGATGACACATTGATTAGCTATTCGTTCTGGTTTGGAGGTCAACCGGAGCCGAAAAAATACACTTCATTTATTGTGCTCGTGAGCTAAGTCCGGCCAACCAATTTTGCTCTTTTTCCTATATTTTTTAAGAAAACCTATTTATAGACATTCACTTTCTAAGTGGCATCTTTACATGAATTCATGGTTCGAGAAAAAGTGGGCCTTACTGTTCTTCCTTGTATTTCAGCAGGTTGAAATATTTTTGTTTGTGCTGAAAAAACCGTGATTTGGGTGTATTAATTTTCATTAGATAAAAATGATAAACCGGAATCCATTCCGCTCTATAAAATATAGTCTCCTTAGGATGATGAGGAACTCACAAACCCACTCTCTTGATGTATTAAAATTGCATCGATTAAGTCAGGTAAAAGCCCTCTACCCTGTCCTTTATCAGCCCTCCTGTCGGAAACCTGACCCAGAATTACCCATTCTGTGTCAGGCCATCATACCGATTTCACATAATAAACTAGGCATTGAAGAAGGGTCGGCAATGGAACTGCCACCAGAACTGATAGGAATGCCTGCGAGTACTTTTCTTAGGGTAATCATTTCACCACATGCACCCTCCTTGCCAAATCAACCGGGATTTTAATAGCTTTTCCCGCCTGTTCTACAACCACAAAACCATTTCCTTTATTTTTAACAGAAAACAAAGCTTCAGGCAGTAGCCCCAATTGCCACAGGCGGGCAGTCACATGCTCGCTGCTCTGCTTGGCGGCAATTTTACCTTGTTGTAAAAGATCAAGCTGCATCAATGAAAAGGCAGGTAAGCCCCGCCGGGCGGGTATCGGCGAACCATGTGGGTCGGTGGTCGGGAAGCCAAGCTTCCGGTCCACTTCGTCCAAAATTTCATCGGTGAGCAAATGCTCGTATTTTTCTGCATCCTCGTGTATCTGTTCAGCGTTCAGGCCGACCTCATTGGCGAGGTAGGTTTCCCAGAGGCGGTGCGCCCGCACTAGGCGGCGAGCCTCTTCCTTGCCTTTTTCGGTCAGGACCAATTTGCTCTTTTCCAACCAGCCCTTACTTCGTAAAATAGAAAGTTGTTGTTGGAGGATGGTTTTATTGAAGCCGAGATTCTTTAGTAGGTTGTCCAAGTTAAGTTGTTCCCGCTGCTGCAACCGGAACGCCTGCTTGAGGGTGTCTTCCAAATGGATTTTCTCCTGTAATTTCCTTCTTTGGAAAAATCGGAACACCAATCCTTTTTTTGGCGAAAAGAAGGCTGCTAAAAGGTAAAACAAAGTAGCTGCAACTGCCATAGCAGGCCCCGGCGGCATTTCCAGCAGCATGGCCATTATCATGCCCGCAAGCGATGATAGCAACCCAAAAACCGCTGCAATGACCAGCACTCTGTGCAGCCTGTCGGATAGCAAAAGTGCTGTAGAAGCTGGGGTGATGAGCATGGCCACTACCAATATAACACCTACTGTGGATAGCGAAGCAACCACCGCAAACGACAATAACAACATTAAAAAATAATGGATGGTAGATGAGGATATACCCATGGTTTCTGCTATTACGGGCTGGAAAGTGGTAATGAACAAATAGCGGTAAAAAATGGCCACACTGAGCAGTACATATATGGTGATCGCTAAGGTCAGATAAAGGTCTTCATTGGCTACGCCGAGCACATTTCCAAAAAGAAAATCTTTCAAGTCGAGATGGGCGCCGGGCATACGGCTAACCCTCGATATGCCGATCACTCCGAGGGAAAACATTGCTGTGAACACAATGCCGATGGCCGCATCGTTTTTTGTTTTCACATTTCGTTGTATCCACGTAATGATAAGCGCCGTCAGCAGGCCTGCGACCGTTGCCCAGCCAAAATAACCCAACGCAGTACCCATCCCCAATACATAGGCCACCACCACCCCCGGCAATATGGCATGCGACAGGGCATCACCAATCAAAGCCATATTTCTCAAAACAATAAAGCAACCTAAGATGCCACACATCACCCCGACCATGCAGGAGGCGGCAAGAGCACGTAAGGCCCAAGGCTCGGAAAGGTGTTGGAAGAGTTCGGTCATGTTGTCACGGTTTATCAGTTTATCGGTTTGTCGGTTTAAGGATGCTGCAGCCTGTCCGAGGATTGTTGCCGATACACCATTATACCAATACACCGATATACCGTCTAACTCAAATCTATCTCCGTATTGTCGCCAATATTGAGGCTTTGGCGGAATCCTTTTATGGAAGTGTCGTTGCCGATGACGGAGTTTTTCAGTGCTACTTCTTTGAGCGAAGCATAATTGCCGATAATGGAATTTTGGACAATGGAAGAATCGATTTTTACGTTGCTGCCGATGGTAGCATGTGGCCCGACTATCGAATTGACGATCTCGCAATGTTTACCAATGCTCACGGGGTGAATGACTATAGAATTGTTATATTCAGGCAGATCGTAAGAAGCATAGCCTTCCTTGTCGAGGAGAGTAGCATTGGTCTTGAGGAGCGTTTCTTTCTTCCCGCAGTCGTACCAGTTATCCACTTCTATGGCTGTGAATGGAATGTCTTTTTCGATCATTCGCATCAGTGCATCGGTCAAGGAGAATTCACCTTCCGTTTTAATGTTTTTTTGGATGTTGTCCTCCAACATATCAAGCAAGGTATCCACTTCCTTGATGCGGTAAAGGCCAACGATGGCCAAGTTCGATTTGGGGATTTTGGGTTTTTCAACCACTCTTTTGACCTTGCCTTCGAGGTCGAACTCAACGATGCCGAACCCACCTGGAACATCCACTTTTTTAATGGCAAAACAAGAAGTGGGACACTCGATCATTTTCCCAAAGTCCATTTCCACCAGCGTGTCACCAAAATAGATGAACAGGTCATCTGCCCCCTGTAATAGGTCTTTGGCTGTGTAAATGGCATGCCCCGTCCCGAATCGCTGATCTTGCGTGATGAATTCTTTTTTCAGTTCAGGATATTTCAACTCAATGTAGCCCTTGATCTTTTCGCCCAGATAACCAATGACAAAAATGAATTCCTCCACGCCCGCCTTTTGTAGATTGTCGAGGATATAGGAAATGATGGGTTTCCCAGCAACCGGGATCAGCGGTTTGGGTTGTGTGTAAGTGAGGGGTCGCAGTTGCGTGCCCGCCCCAGCGACGGGTATGATAGCTTTCATGCGATTGGATGTTGGTGAATGGCTCTTAGTCAAAAGCCCTAGCCTGATTCTCCATTTTAATCTGCCCGAAAGAATAGCAGTTAAGGAAACCACAAATGTAGAAATATTGGGTAAGGGCACGCTCTTGCTTAGGGCAATATTTGAAAAAAAGACATTCACAAGTTTCAATTTTTTTTGAAAATAAACCTGTGCTTCGTAAACCACCTTCCATGTGCTTTGTTTTCTTGCGAACAAATCGATACTGTTCAGCACGGAGAGAGAAAGAAGGGAAAATGAGATTTTTCCTTCTTTCTCTCTCCTAAGAGGCGGTTGTCTTTTTAGATAAATTTCCAACTTTCTAAAAAAACAACCCTGCTGAATAGTTACGAAAAATCAATCAATGATCCTTTTAAAGCCGCCATCTAAGCTTCAAATAAAATCCATTCTAAAAAGAACGGAAGATGGAAAATTTTCCTACCCTGAGATTGGTCACTCCATTCATAATAAACATATCAAAGGATACGACAACGATTTCAACCGGATACGACTGGGGGAAGGAGAAGAGGTGTTCAACGCAGCCTGTGGCGCCATCTGCACATGGAAGATGTTCCCTGGTGGTTGGGCTTGGATAGAACCAGCCCATGCTCCAATAGGGAAAGGCCAGAATGTGGTTATGATAGCCAAGGTCATGGGGCTCTATTGGGTCAACACTTGCCGCATCGTTTATCTTCTGGACGAGACCGAACCCGTCCGAAGATATGGTTTTGCTTATGGCACTTTGGGTCAACATGTTGAGCAGGGCGAGGAACTTTTCAGCATTGAGTGGTTGCCTGACGACTCGGTGTGGTACGTGCTAAGGGCCTACTCCAAGCCACGTTTTTGGTTGGCAAAATTGGGACATCCACTGGCAAGGCTATACCAACGGAAATTTGTGCGGGCATCACAACGGGCAATGGAAATTGAAATTGAGAAACTAAGAATTTAAGAAAATGGATTGGCTAAAGTAGCGGTCTATGGCCTACTCACAGGAGTATTGCTGGTAGCGGCAGGTATTATCGCATCACAAATGGGGGAAGGCTCAACACTGGAAAGTTTTACTGCCTGGTGGTTGGCATTGTCCGCTATATTGTTGGTATTTTTACAAATAAAAATAGCGCTGCAACGTGGCACACCCGCTAAAGTAGCTGTGTGTTTTGCCATAGCGAGCGCGGCAATGATCGGAGGTATGTTGCTGGCGGGACTGTACGGCATACGGCACATTTACCCTATTCCTAGTCTTGATATTCCGATGATGCGGGCACTACATGGATCAGCGAATGCGCTTGGATTTGGGGCGTTTGCAGTGGTGGGGTGGTGGCTATATGTGAATGAAAAATAGAAATAACTCGAAAAATTATGACGAAATTTATTGAGCCGCTACTCCTAACTAGTCTGGTATTTTAGGCCGAAAAATAGGAAGCGTTATCAGGATGGTGAAAGGTTGCAGGTCACTACCTAAATTGCCATAGAATCATGGATTTTTAACCAAACACAATATTAATGAACTTACTTTCCAATCTTTTTAAAAAAGCCAAACTGGTTGCCTTACTATTGATGAGTTTGTTTTTGCTTGAAAATATAGTTGCTCAACAACAGAACGTACAAGGGGCACAAACACTCCAAGCCCATTTCAGAGGTAAGACAAAGCCACTCCGTGACCTCGTTCCAATGCCCGGTACCGATCCAGCAAAACGAAGTCTTCAGAAGGCCAATAAACCAAAGTTCACACCCCCTAATTTTATCAACTGGCGACGACAGCCCAAAGTAAATATGGATGCCCAACCCAAAGAAGTTGACCCTGTGCGCCAAATTGATGATCTTTCCAAGTCAAGTACCCTAATTGAACCAACCCTTGTTTTTGAAGGAATATCAGAAGCAGAGGGAGATGCTGGGGTGCCAGACACCAATGGCGATGTCAGCCCTGAGCATTATTTCCAGATCGTCAATGCTTCCTGGTTTCGGATTTGGAACAAGGAGGGCATCCCGCTCACCCCCGTGACTAGCGCTAATACGATCTGGAGCCAGATTAACCAACAGTCTTTCTCCGACCCGCTCGTGCTTTGGGATGAAGAGGCAGGACGCTGGTTGTTGACGGATCTGGCAAACATTAATGTTGTCCTGTATGGGGTGTCGGAAACCTCCGACCCGATGGGTGCTTGGTATCTTTATACGCTCAATACACCTGCATTTGCTGATTACCCGAAATATGGCATCTGGCCAAATGCTTATTTGTTGACCATTAATGAAGGCCAAGGGAGCTATCCAGTGTACGTTCTGAACCGCCAACAAATGCTGGCAGGAGCGGGCACTGTGGATGTGCAGCGAATCGAAATCCCTGGAATAAATGGTGGTTTTCCCTCTGCAACACCGATGGATTGGAACAGCCCGTTGTCGCCGCCATCCGATGAGATATTTGTCGCCCGGTTGAATGACGATGCGTGGGGCAATGGCAATGCCTCCGATCAAATTGAAGTGTGGACAATCAATGTTGATTGGGATACTCCTGCAAATTCAACTGCCTCTATGCTAGCTTTGCCAACGGCTGCTTATGACAGTGATGGTTGCTCTGTAGGAGGTGGAGCTGATTTCCAATGCATACCCCAACCCGGCACAGTACAAGGAATTGATGGTATCATGACTGTGATTATGCACAACATCAGTTATTGGAATTACGGAACACATGAAAGTGCCGCCCTTACTTTTTCCGTAGATGCTGGGGGCGACGTGGCTGGCATCCGTTGGATGGAACTGCGCCGTGAGCCGGGTAGCGATTGGACCGTCTACCAGGAAGGGACATTTTCCCCAAATAATGATGAACACCGCTTCATAGGTGGCATTGCCATTAATGGAAAAGGGGATATTGGATTGGCCTATTCCGTTTCTGGTGAAAACACTTTCCCGTCGCTCCGCTACACTGGGCGGCGGGCAGGCGACCCTCTTGGGGAAATGACCTTAGATGAATTTGAATTTGCCGAAGGTACAGGTGTTAGAAGCATTGACCGTTTTGGCGATTATGCCAAAATGTCCGTTGACCCTGTGGACGGTTCGTTTTGGTTTACCAGCGAATATGTACTGGCGGACGGAAGTTTCAGCACTAAAATTGTCAATTTCTCCCTCAGACGGGACACCTTGGATATTGGCCCTATCTCTTTGGATGCTCCGCAAGACGCTCCAGACCTGACCAATAGCGAACCTGTTACAGCTACCGTGCGAAACTTGGGGCTGGAACCTGCTACCAATATCACGGTTGGGTATGTTTTTGAAAATGGCACGCCTGTTAGCGAATCTGCCGTCATCGACACATTGCAACCAGACAGTATTTATACCCATACATTCGGAACGACAGTGGATATGTCAGTAGTCGGAGAATATCAATTTCAAATATTCGCCAAATTTGCCGAAGACCAAAACGAGCGGAACGACACCTTGCGCAGGGTACGGAGAAAACTACCCCGGTTCGATGCGGGCATTGTCAATATAGAAGGGTTGGATGGCGTGTTGTGCGATTCATTTACAACGGCAATCATTTCATTGGAAAATTTTGGGACTGAAAACCTTACTTCCGTTACCATTGAATATCAATTGAATAGTGGAGCAACTCAAAATATAGACTGGACAGGTAACCTGCCGACCGGAGAGGTAACCACTGTCAACATCTCCCTGAACCCACTCGTATCGGGTACTAACCAATTGACCATCAATACCTTGGACCCTAACGGGATGACAGATGAAATTCCTTCCAATGATGGTAATGCAAGGGGTTTTCAAGTGTTGTTGGGTGGAGTAGAGATCAGCTTCTCTCTCTCTTTGGATTTCTTTTCCCAAGAAACTTCATGGCAGTTGACCGATGCTTCCTCCAATATTCTTTTTTCTGGTGGCACCTATCCTGGTCAACCTTTTGAAACCATCAATGAGGATTGGTGCGTAGCAGAAGGAGCCTGTTATACTTTTACCATTTTTGATAGCTATGGTGACGGGTTGCAAACGCCTTTTGGGCAGAATGGCAGTTATAACATTCAGGATGATGAAGGCAATGTATTGGCATCCATCATAAACGTGAACTTTGGCTATCAAGAAGACAATGTGTTCTGCGTTCAATTTCCCTGCAACCTTGCCGCCGATTTTGATGTGACCCCCGAAGGTACTTCCAATAGCGATGATGGAGCCATTTTAATTTCTGTAACATCGGGCGTTTCTCCCTTTAGCTTTAGTATAGATGGGGGAGCAACCTCTCAACTCAATTCCTTATTTGAAAACCTCGGTGGTGGGGTCTACGATGTTGTTGTGACAGATGCCAATGGATGTGTAATTGAACAGGAGGTAACAGTGGAAACGCTGGTAGCTGCCAATGACCAACATCGGGAATATTCTATTAAGGTTTTTCCAAACCCCTCAGAATCTGGGGCATTTTGGCTGGAAGTAAAAGGACTAAAAGGCTTGTACCCATTGTTGGAACTACAAGTGGTAGATGCCATTGGCCGACCAGTTTTATATGAAACATTAAATTCGGTGGATGGCCACCATAAGGGATTGGTTTCACTTTACAACTACCCGGCGGGGGTTTACTATATTCGTATCAAGGATGAAAAAATAAACGAACTGGTTAAAATCGTTCGCTTATAATTCAGGATAAAAAATTTAGTGAAAAATGATGGATTGCCTGCTTCTGCCAATCCATCATTTTTTCCCATTTTCAACATCAGCTATTATGAAACAATACTTAGCCATATTTATATTCTCCTTTTTACTCTTTGCATCGTATGCCTGCAACCGCAAATCGAACGGAAAGGCTGAAGAAACAAAGCTCCATGATAACTGTCTTTTAAAACATGATGCAGGGCCTTGCCGCATGGCCATTAAGCGTTATTACTACGATTCGAAAGAAAAGAAATGCAAGGAGTTCATTTATGGCGGCTGCAAGGGAGTAGTTCCATTTGAAACTTTAGAAGAATGTCAAAAAGGTTGTCAATGTGACTGATTGGATTGGAGGCAAGAAAACCTATCTTTGAAAAAAGGTGTCATTACTTCATCTCACCCGCCTCCAAATTTCCTTTCTGTCTCTGTGCCCTTTAATCGGGTTCTCCCATATTCCGTTCTTTTTCCAATAAAATTCCCCCGAAAAAGAATCCTCATCAATGGGTGTCCAAATCTGTTTAAAGTCAATGCTTTTTCCACCCGTTGGCGCTTTTGTGCCATCGCTCCAAGGCAAGCCGTCGCCTTCCTTATAATGGCAAGTAAAATGGCGGTGGATAGAACCGTCGTCTTTAAATTCGTACCAACCCTCAGAAATCAGGTGCGTATTTTTCCGCAGATAAGTATTCATAAAAACGACTTGATCTCTGATGCCGTGATAAGTAATGATGCCTGCCGATTCCAGCTTTTGCGGCTCGCCTTCTTTTTTGGCAAACCCGTTTTCATAATAGACGTACCGCTCATTTTCTCCCCACCAAAATCGCATAGTAGCACCAGCTTCTCCAAATGAAGACTTCCACTCCCCGATCAACCAAACCACCTCTTTGTAAACGTTGGCAATCTCAGGCTTTACAGTTTTGCGGTGCATTTGAAAAGGCCTTCCACTGCCCCAAGGGATCCAAAACCCATCTTTCCACCGCTCCACTTTGCAATCTAAGGTATCCCTACCGATCAGGTGACAAACATCGCGGTAAGTAATCGTCCCTTTCAGACTATCTTTCGGATGCCTAAACTTGGTGTGGGATGGATAATGCACATCGTACAACCGGACAAAACCCTTGTTGTCTTCTAAAAAGTGAAAAGTACCTTTGAACAAAAAATCATTGAGCATTTGATAGCCGAGAAATTCCAGATCGCCTGTGCGGGGATTCTGGACTACAATGTTGCTTAAAATAGTTTTATCCTCATCTCCGTCGGGAATGCCCTCGTAATACCGCAGAACCTTTTTATTTGGGCTGTCCCACTCAAAACGAAACCCGATCATTTCCTTCACATCGGGAAACTGTCTTTGTACGATAGAATCACGAACAGAATACCAATCACCGATGTAAGGTTGAAAAGATTCCAAGGCATTGGGAATTTCTGGACTTGGTTGGCCATGAAGCACAAAAGGAAAAAACAGTAAATAAAGTCGGACAAATACTTTCATTTCTTTGCTTGATTTTTTATCCAAAACAGCTTTGCCATTTCGGACAGCTTGATCGTTATAAAATGCATTATATCAGGCTCTGAGTAGCGTTAGCACTTGAAGTGTTAACGCTACTGGATTTTTCCCAAACGCTAAAAGCCTAATATAAGCAGCTATAAATACAAAAAGACGCCCGCCAAAATAGAGGCAAACACAAGTGGGAAAGGTGATATTTAATGGAATGAGACTACTAAAGAAAAAATAATTGCTTTTATTGACGCAAAAAGGGTTTTCTTATAAAAATGTAAGAAAGCTCTTTTGACGCAAATTAAATGCTGCTGCCAATGCACGATTTTCATCCAATCACGACCCAGCTTCTTACCTTCCTTTTAGGGGCTGCCACTCTCCATGGGTTTTATCTCTCCATTTTGCTCTTTTTTAGAAACGAGAAAGGTTTACCAAAACGTTTTTTGGCATTGGCCCTTTTTTCCATTTCTTTTTATTTGCTCAATTACCTACTGTTCCTGACGGGCATCATTCGATCACTACCACAATTGCTTGGCGCATTTTCAGCACCTATTTATTTGGTCGGCCCGTCATTTTATTTTTTTATAAAAAGCTCTTTACAGCCCAGTTTCCGTTGGCGGCCAATTTTCGTGGTTCACCTATTGCCACTAATATATGGAGGATGGAAGAGCATACAGATCATGCAAGTCGGGGTGGAAAAAAAATTGGTTTATATTGAAAAAATATTTGGGCCGGATCATGGAGATGCCAATTGGGTGGGGTTTTTATGGGGCAATGTGCATATTTATATTTTGCTTGGGTATGTGGCAGCAAGCTGGGTGCTTTGCAAAAAAATTAAACGCCAAACAACTAATGAATTAAATTTAGGAAAAATAAATTGGCTGCAAAATTTCTGCATGGGTTTTCTGGTTTTGCTTATTTGTGATTTATTTATAAAACACCTGGGTTTTTATTTTGACATATCAGCCGCTGCCATGGAATATATATTGGCAGCACTCATCGCTTTGGCCATTCATGTGGCAGGTTATTTCGCTATTGGTAAGCTACCTAAAATTCAAGCCGCCAATGGCAAATACAAAACCTCCTCTTTGAATGAACGGCAAATCCGTATTTACCAAAAAAAATTATTGGAGTTATTGGAAAAAGAAAAACCTTGGTTGAAAGCAGATTTAAAAATTGCCGACCTTGCTGCATTGTTGGGTACTCCTTCCCATCAATTATCCCAAATTTTAAACGAGGGTATGAAAACCAATTTTTTTGATTTAATGAACCATTATCGTATTGAGGAAGTAAAGCGGCGTTTATTGCACCCCGATTATAGCCATTATTCCATCCTTGCCATCGCCCTCGATTGTGGTTTTAATAATAAAGCAACTTTTAACCGGGTATTTAAAAAAAAGACAGGTATGACGCCATCGGGGTTTGTGAATAACGTGAATTAATGAATCAACCCTACAATGTTAACAATTATGCAATGTGAGCGGAGAATACAAAAGGAGAGGGATGTGTTTTTTATTTATTAAATGCTCGGCAGTAATTAATAAAACAATTAAATTGCCGTATAAAAAAACCTCATTAATATTTATAATGGAAAAAAAAGAAACAACGACCCTCCTTCAAGCCTTCGAAATTGACCTTCCCGAAGGTGTTGCCACACCCACAGAAGAAGAACTCTTCCAATACTTATGCGACCGCATCGCCTGGATGATCGAACACAACATGGAATACCTACTCAGCCTCCTTTACCGAAACGACGTGGAAGAACACAAAATCCATTTTGCCCTGTCCCCCCATGATCCCGACCCCGCCAATGTAGCCCTTGCCAAACTCGTTATGGAACGGCAGAAGCAGCGCATAGCTACCAAAAAAAAATATGGAAAGCAAAATGCGGATGATATAGACGAGGAACTAAGGTGGTAGCCAGATTGGTTTATTAATCCAAAAAAAACTAATTTTGTTAAAATTTAAGCTATGAGTGCAGATTCAAGTATTCGCCAGCCTTTCAGCAATGTCCAATTGGAATTGCTTAAACTTTTTGCCAGCAACGTCACCGACGAAGAGTTGCTGGAAATAAAGGAATTATTGGCTAAATATTTTTTTGAAAAAGCTAAAGATTCTGCCGACAAAGCTTGGGATGAAAAAGGATTGGATGAAAAAACACTCCTCAATACCCACTATCGGACACCGTATAGAAAAGCCTCGTGAAAATAGTACTTGACACTAATGTGCTTTTGGTTTCCATTTCTCGTCGTTCATACTACCACCCAATTTTTGAAGCATTTGAAAATAAAAAGTATGACCTTTTAGTGACTACCGATATTTTAAACGAATATGAAGAAGTTATCCAAGAACACATGGGAGTCGTTATAGCAAGTGGCGTTTTGAATGGTTTCTATAATGTCACAAACATTCATTATATTACGAAATATTTTTATTGGGATTTAATTCCCGCTGATCCTGATGATAATAAATTTGTTGATTGTGCAATTGCTGGAAATGCTGATTTCATAATATCCAATGATGGTCATTTTAAAGTCCTTAAAAACATACCCTTTCCGGTTGTTAAAGTTATTTCAGCTGATGTTTTTTAGGAATGATCGTTTCTGGAAAAATTTAACGTTGTTATTATAATTTTTTTCATCTTATAGTTCAGTGATGATTGCTCACCCAACTGATTACCTTTCCAACCACTTCGCCAAGGCATCCAACTCCTCATAAAACGACTCCCCATATTTTCTTATCAGAGCATTTTTTACAAATTGATAAACAGGCAAACTTGCCTGTTTTCCAGCCGAGCAAGCAGCACTGCAAATATCCCATCGGTCATAATTAAGGGCCTCAAAATTAGTCTCCTCATTTTTCGTCACCCGTACTGGATAAAGGTGGCAGGAAACAGGTTTTTGAAAATCGGTCGCTCCAGCTTCGTAGGCTTTTTCAATGCCGCATTTGGCAATGCCATTTTCCTCGTAGGTTAAATAGGCACAGTCCCGTCCATTTATTAAAGTAGTTCCCAAAAATTCTTTTTCTCGGTCTTTGAAAGGTACAAACAACCCCTGCTCCTCAATGGCTTTTATGCCCTCCTCCCGCAAGAACGGCTTGATGTCGGGATAAATATGTTGGAGGGTTTGCATCTCTTCTTCTTCGAGGGGCGCTCCAAAATCGCCCTCCCAACAGCATGCGCCCTTGCAGGCATCGAGCTGGCACAGGAACTGCACTTTGATTACGTCTTCGCTAATGAGTTTGTCTTGGACGATCAACATGGCAAGGGCTTTCGGAGAGAGGTGTTTTTTTATGGTCCCGATTGCAATCGGAATCATAAAAAACGCAACTCTCTCCCCTTGTTTCTTTCTTTACATTTCCCATTTTTTTATTTCCGTTTTTATGGGCTTTCAAATACCTTAGCGGCAAATGTATCTGAATCAACCATGATAATTATGAAAAACGCAATTTTATCTTTCATCTTCTTACTTATTGCAGTTGTGGCTTTTGGACAAACAGAAAGAACGCCAGCACAAGAAATGACCGGTCAGTTGACGGAAAAGTACAAGCTGACAGAAAAGCAACAAGCTGAAATGCTGACCATCCAAGAACGCAAATACCGCAACTTCGGAGAAATAGAAAACTTGAGGGAAAGCGACCCCACCAAATTCATCGAAAAAATAAGGGCTTTGAAAATAGGTACGGACGGCTCCATCCAGCGCATGCTCAACGAAGATCAACTTGTTATTTTCCGGCAAGAAAAAGCGGAATTCCGCAAACTGAAATCCACCATTTATTCCGAATTGAAATCAAGCGGTGCTTCGCAAATGCAAATTGATTATAAAATATCCCAACTGGAGGAAACGGCATTGATGGGCCGTTGATTTTAGAAAAAAATATATAGCAAAAAAGCGGTTGGAAAATCCAACCGCTTTTTTGTTTTTATAACACGTCGTGTGGCTATTCAGCAGGGTGTTTTTCCCGAAAAACACCCTGCCCTGTATGAGAGAGAAAGAAAAAATGAAATTTTTTCTTTCTCTCTCATATCATTGTCAGCAGTTGCCGTGTCGTAACCTTTCTGTTTTTTTACATTTGCGGTCATAACTGGCAAACACTTCCATAAATGCTTACGTTAGTATCGTAATGAACTCTCCAGCTCATCGGATAAGTTTGTCAGAACATATCCAACTCAGATAAAATCACTTCACATCAATGGATCCACTAAAAGAGAAATTCCTAAAAAAATCAACCTCCGTAAAAAAACAGATCAAAAAAATTCTCGCTGAACATGGCAGCAAAAAAGTAGACGACGTTTCCCTTAAACAAGTCTTTGGTGGCGCACGGGGCGTCATCATGATGTTTTGGGAAACCTCCCTGCTCGATGCACGAAAGGGTATTCGCTTTCAAGGTCATTCCATTCCACAACTTCGTAAAAAATTACCTACTGGCAATGGCGACGAACCGCTCCCTGAAGGGCTTTTCTGGCTGATGATGACGGGCAGCATTCCAACCGATGACGAAGTGAAATGGTTGAGCAAAGAATGGCGCAAAAGAAGCACTGTACCGGAGCAGACCTTCAAGGTGCTCGATCAGTTTCCGGCTGATGCCCATCCAATGACTCAGTTCATAACCGCCATAGCGTCGATGGCAACTGAATCTGTTTTTGTAAAGCGCTATGCGGAAGGTATGGGCAAATCTGATTTTTGGGACGCTGCCTATGAAGATACCATGAACCTCATTGCCAAGTTGCCAAGGGTAGCAGCTTATATTTATCGGCGTAGTTATCACAATGGCGATCACATCGAACCCAACCCAAGACTGGATTGGGCAGCTAATTTTGCCCATATGCTCGGTGTGTCCAAGAAGAAGGATTTCAAAACATTGATGCGCCTGTACATGACCATCCATGCCGACCACGAAGGCGGGAACGCATCGGCCCATACCATGCACTTGATCGGTTCTACCTTGAGCGACCCCTATACCTCTTTTGCCGGGTCAATGGGTTCTTTGGCCGGGCCGCTGCACGGATTGGCAAATCAGGAAGTGATCAAATGGATCATGGATATGCTCAGGGATTTAAATACGGACGATCCATCCAGTTTAGAGATTGGTCAATACGTACAAGACACTTTGGATGCTGGAAAAGTGATACCTGGTTATGGACATGCCGTACTGCGCCAGCCAGACCCAAGGTTCATCGCACAAAAAGAATTTGCCGAGCGAAATATTAAAAACAGCCAATTCGTCAACGTCGTTTGGAAAATATATGAAGTGGTGCCTCCCATCCTGCAGAGCTTGGGCAAAGTGAAAAACCCTTGGCCCAATGTCGATGCCCACTCCGGTGCTTTGCTTGTTTACTACGGTTTGAAGGAGTATAAATTCTATACCGTCCTGTTCGGCGTCTCCCGGGCACTGGGTGTACTGGCTGCTACCTGTTGGTCCCGTGCATTAGGTTTGCCACTGGAGCGACCCAAGTCGGTGAACCTGACATGGGTAAAACAGTATTTGAAAGAAAACGCCTAAGTCAGTTCGACAGTCGGTTGTAGTTTTTTGGCCTGATTATTAGACCTTCTGCTACAGATAACATTATAGAATTCCATGAAAATGAAAACGGGACAGCTTATTGCTGCCCCGTTTTTTTTTGGAATAGGGAAGGCAACTGGGTTCTCACCCCGAACTTTTAAATCCATATCCTGCCAAACGGCTTGTCCTACTTAACTCTTCAAACAATCCCGTCACATATCCTTTCGTAATATGTGCCTTTTCTTGAAAGTCTGATCGCTCCATCAATAGCTTATGCAATTTAGGTAAGTTGTAAAATGGTACGCCGGGATAAAGGTGGTGCTCCAAATGATACCCAACATGGTGGGGGGCTATGAAAAAACGCTCCAGCCAATTGGTCTTCACGGTACGGGTAGAAGTGAGCAGGTTGTCATAGCTCAGGTCGCCAAAATGCTCGGCCACACTGCGGATGTACTGGAACATGTAAAAAGTGGACAGCCACGGGACGAGCCAGAACAACAGGTAATATTTCCAAACCCCGAAAAAGGTCAGCCCACCGATCAACAGCGCATAGAACAATATTTTTGAAAAGATCGGTTCCGCTTTTTTGGGCCGGTTGGCCGTGTCGCTGTTGAACCGTTTCAAAAACCAAGTCATATCCATGATGCCTTGGTACAGGACAATGTACGTGGACAATTGCAGTAAAAACTCAGTCTTGCTCTTCGGAAAAGTAAAACTTCGCTTCCCTATCTTAGCTACCCAATCAGGATCGTCATCGGTATTGAGGTGTTGGTGGTGCGCCAGGTGGTTTTGCCGATATTTTTCGATGGACGTGCAGAGTGGATACATCGTAAAATAATTGCTCAACAGGTCGTTCCATTTTCGGTTTTTCAAAAAACGGTAATGCGTCGCATCGTGCATCAGGATGGCCAGCGCATGCATGCGTGCCCCGATGATGACCACCGTTAACACATACAGCCAAACAGAAGGAAACTTGGCCCACAAAACCATGCAGCCAATAATAATGACCCAATTGAAAAATATGGCCGAAGCATGCCGCAGTGGCCGGATGCGGAAGAGTGGTTTTAAATCTGTGGGGTTGAGTTTGAATTTCAATTCATTATGGTCAAAAGTTCTTTCTTTCATTGTTTCTTTGATTTAAGATGAATGAAAAATAGGAATGCGGATTCCATCTCCCCATCGCATCAACTCAACTAAGTAGGTTGAATGAAATAATCGACACTTTTTATAAATGCCATTAGCTGTTGACTTTTTGCTATTGGCTTTTAATAGCTAAAAGCAAAAGGCTAATAGCCAATAGCAATAAAGCGAAAAGTGTCGATTATATATGTTCAGATACTTAAAAGGGAGGGTAGCCGAGATCTCACCTCAGCCACCACTCCGCAAATGAAAACATTAAAGTTTCGGGCATTTTTCAAAACAGAGCTGCAAGCCTTTTTACCAGGCTCATTAATGGGGCATTTGAAACCTTGCCTGCCGGCAGGCAGGTGAACCCGCTAACAATGGGGTTTAAGCTGCACGGCGCAAAACAGCAGGCAGTCGTTTGCGGCGGATGCGGGCTTGCCTTGCCCACTTATAACGGAGTATTTCCAAAAAGCCCTGTAAACTGACCCGGCGCTCTGACTGGAAAATAAATGTGCGCTTGCCGTTCACCTCATCCCGATGGATCAATTTCGACTTGGGGGTAATGCCATACAGCCTTGCCAACGAAGTCGAACAGGTGCCAAAAAGGATTTTCTCATTGGCAAAGCGCCTTAGCAAAAAAGCAAGGGACAGCCAGATGAAAGTGTTCAAAGAGGTGTTCCGCCTGAATTGGGAGCCTATCCAAAAGCAAGTGATTTCCGTAAAACTTTCCACATTGCCAATGCTGTTGTACAAACCAGTCCGGGCATCGGTTTGAGCAAAAACCTCTAATGTCCTTAGAGCCTGTCCTTTACCGAGGATGAAGCCGCCAATCATCTGTCTCCTAAAATAAACCGCATACACTCTGTTGGCGGGGTTGTGGAGGTATTCATTTGGGACGGGCAAACCTGAACATTTAAAATAGGCTTTGCCGTACTGATCCAATTGGGTCTTTTTTGCGAGTCGTTTAAAATAAGGGATGTTGATCATTTTCATTTGAAAGAAGATTTTAAGGTTAAAAAAATTGGTTTGTGCCTGGAATGTAGGTATAGCTCCTCTGGTACGGATAGGGTTACTTTCCGCTATGTTTTCATTTGATGTTCCAGAATTTTTTATCTGGTTTTTTCTACCTATTTGCCTTGGTGGAAAACGAGATTGTCTTTTTTTCGCACTGAGCTTCGGTCACCTTTTTCACATATTGACCACATCGCCATGCCACATTCAATTTCCTTTATGTAAGGTGGGGAAAAAAGGTTAATGGTATCCGATACCTTATTTTTGGACAACTTTATTTATTTTGCTTCTACATTGCTGTCTAAATAATTTAGGAGAAATCCCAAATTCCTTTTGAAAAATACGGGAGAAATAATTCGGGCAATTAAAACCGACTTCATAAGCTATTTCCGAAACGTTCAAGCCCGTATATTCAAGCATTTCTGTCGCCTTGTGCAAACGGATTTTCCGAATAAAGGCAACAGGCGTGTAGCCCGTCTGGGATTTTAACCGCCTGTACATTTGCGTAGGACTCAAGCCAATGGCGCTGCTCAATTGTTTTTTCCCAAAACTGGAATCGTAAAGGTGTTTGTCAATTAAAATGGCCGCTTGTTTGGAGAGGTTGTCATGTTCCTCGTTTTCAATCACTTGCGGCTTTTTTTCCGAATTTTCCAAATCGTATTCATATTGATAGGCAACCTTTTCTTTTTTTTCATTATTTATTCTGAAAAAAAAGGCAATTTTCCCATTTAAGGAATTAGGATTTATTGAAGCCAAAGTGGCGTTTGTTGAATATTTTATTAATGTTTTCATTTTAATAAATATACTGAACCATAATAGGTTTTGTGCAAATGGGAAAATTGCTTTTAGCTGTTAGCCATTGGCTGTTGGCTAATAGCTAACAGCCAATGGCCAAAAGCATTTGCACAAAACCTAAAGTGGTCGAGTATAGCTTGTCAAAAAAAAACCAAAATAATCAAGGTCATATATTTAATATAAATCGGAAATCGCTTTAATTTCCAATAAACAACTTGCATTATTTTTTTTAAATTGAACCCTTTTATTTTAGTTTTTTAAAAATTCCTGATTGTAACGTTTTGCGTAGCTATTAATAAAAGTGGTTTCGAATTTATAAATTTTGATAAATTCCCAGAGCGGCGGGGTTATTTTACCCCGCACTTCCAGCAAGATTTAAAAATTTGTGCTTGGATGCGGGGTAAAATAACCCCGCCGCTCTGGGAACTGCCTGAAATTTTTATAGAGCTACGCAAAATGTTACAATCAGAAAAATTAATTAAAATGCAATAATGGGTTCTCGGAAATTATAATTTGTAAATAATCATCAATCATTCAATTCACATGTTTGAAATTTCAGCTCTCCCATATTGCATCAACATTCACAGTTTCAAAAAAAAATTTCCTTTCTTTTTTTAATTTTTCAAAACCGTTTATCCGGTAAAAAAGAAGCAGAGAGGAGCATTTTTCCATTACGGTATTTCATCGGAATAAAAAAACACTCCTCTGTTCCACTCCTTGAATTACTATTTAATTAATGATCAATTTTTCTGTCAGACGATAGCTTTCCGTCCCCAAAGTCATCAGGTACATACCGCTTGGTAGATTGGTCAATTCGAGAGCAATAGAAGTTTGATTGGAAGCGACCGATTGGGCATGCACTACCTTTCCTCTCAAACCAGTTATGGTCAGGGTAGCTTGTTCTTTTAAATTTCCAAATTCAACTTTAAAGTTTCCGTTGCTCGGATTTGGAAAAATGATCATTTGCGCCAAGTCCTGTAGGGCAAATTCATCGGCATTGGCCATGACTTCCGTAATGGAGATGCCAAACTCGCCAGCCGATCCGTTGTGACCGTCAACCATGACATAGTAAGTCTGCCCGTCTGTGAGACCGTCCACTTCCATCCAACTGTCGAAATTAGTAAAGCAAGAAGCTGCTGGGCCATCGTCATTGGCTGCAATCAGATTATAAGCACTGAAGTCCCCACAATCGCTTGCTTCGAAAAGCGCAAGCTGTGTATTGAAATCGGCAAGGTCGCAGGTACTGATTTCCACATGGCCACTGGCCGGAGCCATGAAAGTGAACCAAACGGAATTGTTCACTTCATTGCCATTGTTTTCACACCAAGAGGTGGTGCAGTCATTAGCCACCGGAACAAGTAGTGCCTCTTCAGAATCAACAGTAGCATTCACATTGGTAAAGCCGCTCTGCACTGTACCGTCAACAGGTAAGAATATAGCCGCACAAGCAGCATCATTGTTTGGCACATCGGCAAAATGGGCATTGAGCGTCACCCTTGATTCAATTTCAGGTTCATCGCCATCGCAAAGTGGATAGAGAAATAATTCGATACCATTATAATTAAGAATACTGGTGTTGGTTTGCTTGATAGTAATTATAACTCCATTAAGGCAATTTTGTGCCTGAACATTCAGGGAGACCCCGTCATCCGTGGCGCTGATGTTCTCACCAAAACCTTCAATGCTAGCACCAGCCGTATTGGTAGCAGCGTCCACTTTGAGATGGTACGTGCGGTCTTCATCACTGAGATTACAGATAGACATTTCAAAAGTACCAGCCTCTCCAATAGGAATATTGTTCAAAGTGAATGATTGGGTACCATCGGCGAAAGTTAAGTCAGGCATGTCGAGTTGATAACCGCCTTCATAGGGGCAGCTCGATTGAGATCCTTCTTCCAACTTGAAAACCGGTGTACCAAACACCCCATCACTATAAATGCCCACGTTGAATTGGTCGCCCACGTCATTATCTGCTAAGGAATAGCCTAATGTATTTGTACTGGCATTGGTGGAAGAAGTGGTGCTGCCCATTTCTGTGCGGGTCCGAACTTGAAAACCACCGGAAGCACCGCTGCCCCCCACTTCCACGCCAACTTCCACACCAACACTTGCTTCGATGTAGAGGTTCATGTCTATGGTTTTCACTTGACTGATAGAAGAGGTCATATTGTACTCATGCGGAGTACCTCCACTAAAAGATTTGGTTTCGGCAAAATCCGCACTGGCCTTGATCTCCTCATTGATATTGACAAACTTCTGCCAAACCTCCAACTGATCTTTCGCCTCCTGTTTTACCTCAGCATCACTCGAAGATGTGTCGGCCACAAGGTCAGGAATAAGGGTATTCAGAATATGCTCTTCCGTGTACATGAAAGTGGATTCCGTATCAAGAGGGGCAAAAACCAATGTTTTGGTATGGGTTACGGAATCGCAGTCGTCAAATCTCACCTTGTGAAGAATCCCGTACTGATAGGTCGTAACTGACCCAATATAGACATCCCCTTTACTCCCTGTCAGATCAGCATTACCCTCGTCGGTGCTAAAGCGGTCAGTGGTGGTCAGGCACATTTCATACTCACTTGCTGAAGTGACGTTAACGCCCATTTCCAGACTCGCCGAAAATTCGGCATAGGCCTCATAGTCCGTTTGTACGATAAGACCTACCGACCCCTTTGCACCGAGTTTGACCGAGCCATATACATTGTTCGAAGCATCGACAGCGAGGCTCATACCATGTCCCCTGCAAATTTGCGTCTCCTCTTCGATATAAGAATAACTGCCATCACCAGGCGGGTCTCGGAGGATAAACTGTGGCAGTTGGGGCGTCGTGGTAGTCCATAAGCTACTGGTCTCCATAACATCACCTACTACGACCAACCGGGTAGCTGCTTGTTTGTATATGTCTGATTGGTTAGAGTTATAGTAGGTTATTTTTACCAGTTCACTGTTTTTAAAGGCATCATATAAAACGTCCTCAGCAGGTAATGTAAAATTTGACACAGCCGTGTGATGACCCAGTAAGGTGAATGAGTGCTTGGTGATATCTAACCATACCGTTACCCCGCTTCCGAATTCGACATGTACCTTATCGTAAAGGTTGTCATATTCGGTTGATGGAAGCGTAAATTCGATTTTTACCGAATATAGTTGCTTTTTATTCACCGAAAACCAATTGTGGGGCTCATCATTCAATTCATTAAACTGAGACGAAGTAACTTCACTACCAATCCCATTGTTCATTTTCATCTGGTTCTTATTTTCATCCGGCGGGCAGCTGCTACTGATATTACTTCCTTCAATTTCTAAACAAATTTTATTAATACTTCCATTTACAACCTGCGTTACGCATCTTTTTTGCCCAAAAGATTGAATACTAAAACATAGGCATATTGCCCAAATCAAAAAAGTGTAAATTGTTTGTTTCATATTGGTAAAGTTTTTTTGAAAAGTGAAAAAAGGATGGCTCCCATTGGTGCTTTGAGGAAGATGGAATGTTTTCATGATGCAGTTTTTTAAAAGTGAAAAAATGAGTTTGCTATTCTTGTTTTCATGCAATAATATACTTGTGGGGAAGGCAGCGCCTTACACCGTATTTTCAGTGGATTAACTAAAATGTTTGGATTGTTGTTAGGTAAGAGGGGGCGTGGGAAAAGTCAAAAATGATTGTTGATTCAATTGACTTTTCCATTTATCTGAATTGCATAACAAAGATAGGAGCGGAGTATTTTCGAGGCAAAGACAAATTCAGTATTAAATCAGGATATTTTTTTTAAAATATCATTTTTAAATAATTAAATTTCAATGACTTATATCGTTTTTTAATCCGGTATAAAATTATTATTTTTCGGGCGTCAAACTTTCGAAAATCACAATTTCGGGGGATAAACATCACCCATAATCTTCACGAATGAACAACAGTAAACTCACCCGCACCCTCCAAACCCTCAATCCCGCAGAACTCAAACGTCTACTCCAGTTCCTCAAGTCACCCTTTTACAATGCCAACCCAAACATTGTCAACCTCTACCTGCTCCTCCGCACCTACCACCCTGCCTTCGATTCACCAAAATTGGCCAAAGAAAAGGCATTTAAAAAACTCTTCCCCAACCGCCCTTACGATCACAAAAAACTACTCAACCTGATGTCGGACTTTACCGCCTTGCTGGAAAAATATTTGACCGTGCTGCAATTGGAAAAGGAGGAACTGGAACAAAAAAAATTATTGATACGGGCGTATGCAGGGCGGCCGGATTGTTATGCAGCTTTTGAAAAAAAGGTGTGGGAATTGGATGGGGCATTGGATGCTTTGCCATATCGGGATGAGATTTATTTTTTTGAAAAAAAAGAGTTGAATTTGCTTTATTATGGACATCCGGATACGAGTAAAACATTGGATAAAAAAAATACTTTACAAATCGCCATTGATAATTTTGGAGCATATAAAAAATTTGTAGATATAAAATTGAAATGCGCCAGCAATGCGGTGGCCAATACTTTTCGAAGTAAAAAAACGACAGCTGAAATAGGTGGCAATATTTTATTTAAAAACCCATTATTTATTTTGTATAAAAAACTGGAACTATTCCAACGCACGAAAGAGGCTTCCAATTTAAATGAACTAATTAACTACTTTATTGAACATATCTCATTGTTGAGAAATGACGACCGGGAATATATTTTGAAAATGTTGCTCAACAGCACCAACCGAAAGATCAATGAAGGCAAAACCGAATTTATTCCTGTCAGCTTTGAACTATACAAAACAGGGTTACAAAATGATTGTCTAATTTCTTTTGGAAAAATGACCGAAAATACATTCCAAAATATTGTTACTGGTGGAACTAAATGTAGAGAATTTGAATGGACAAAAAAATTCATAAAGACTTATAAAAGTACTCTGGACACGATTGTAAGAGAAGATACTATTGCAATAAGCTTGGCGCAGTTGCATTTTGAAAAAAAAGAATTTAATATATCAATTGAGGTGTTAAACCATAACTTTCAGAATTCATTTATTAGACTTAAATCAAAAGCCATGATGGTGAGGGCTTGGTTTGAATTATTTTGCAAAGAAGAAAGTTATTCGGAGTTGGTATTAGCTCAATTGGATGCTTTCGAAAAATATGTTAGGAGAGATAAGACATTGACTATTAAACTTTCATCCGCTTACCTTAAATTTATTTCTATCACAAAAAAATTGGTGAACAAGAGGTGGGAGAGAAATTTTATATTTGAACTTGAAAAAGAAATAAAAAAAGAAGCTAATCTAGTCTTAAAAGGCTGGCTATTAGAAAAAGTAAGTTTATATCAAAAGAAAAAGGGACTACCATGATTCTTTCTGGCAGCCCCTTGGTGGATTTTAGGAATTCCTCCCTATGCTACGATCACCTCTTCAACAATAATCGAACTCACCCCACCACCACAAACCGTATAAAAATAAAACTGGTACGTCCCTGCCGAAAGCCCAGTAAAAGAAATGTTAGATACACTTGTCGAATACTCTGTACCCGTCTGCCCATTCCTCGCATAGTACACTTGATACAAAGGTGAAGTACAGCCGCAGTCGTCCCAATCGAAACTGACCGAGCTACTGGCCTGGAAAGTTTTGGTGACGTTTGCTGGGGGAGGGCATTCGGTCTGTGCTGTGTTTTCAGGGCTGGTGAAAGCGAAACAAAGAGGCAGAATAAGGACGATTAAAAAATGGATTGTTTTCATTTGGAAAAAGATTTTGGGCATACCTATGACCGTGCCACAGGTGTGCAGTTGATTAAAAAT
This sequence comes from Saprospiraceae bacterium, assembly GCA_965222975.1. GTDB lineage: Bacteria > Bacteroidota > Bacteroidia > Chitinophagales > Saprospiraceae > UBA6168. Next base: position 51,885 of record CBDCVJ010000078.1, read on the forward strand.
TTGGGTTTGAAAAATTCCGTTAAGCGCTTATGGAAGAACTGGTAATCAAGGGTTAAAATCCCCATCATTGATTACGGCACAAAGATGGGCGCAGGGACAGGTTTTGCCCTTGCATTTATCTTGCATCGGCTTGGATAAATATTGGATTTCGGGCGGCGGATGGCCCGAATGCATACCTGTGACAATCAATGAGTTGTAATGTATTGCCCCGTCTGCCGTTCAATGGTTCTCAATCAGCTTACCAATAATGCTATCCAACTGATCTTGATACCGTTCGACATGATCTTCCCCGGCATTGTACAGGGCTTGCAAATTGTCGGGGCACACATCGTCCATGCCAGAAGAGGCCGTTCCAGAACTGGGTTCTATGCGATAGAAATTCCGGTCGGCCTCGTCCTTGATGGTTTTGTACATCATCTTCAATTGGTGGTTGACCGTTTCTGCATTGCCGGACATCAACATATCCATGACGGGCATGGCCCAGCCCAGCGCCCCCCGGTCTTTCATTTTCCGGTAGAGGTATGGTTTTTCCGAACTCCCCGTTCCAATGGATACGATCATCATGTCCTTGGCGGAAGGGCAATCCGCTTTCCCTGAAAGTCCAAGATCAGAAGCAAAGGCCATTCTGCGGACTTCCGAATAAGCGCACAGGGAAGGGTTATTGGCAAACAACCCGCCGTCCACCAGCACATAGGATTTTCTTCCCTTTTGGGGCCTGATTTTTACAGGCTCAAAATATACGGGGGCAGCGGAAGTGGCCCGTGCAGCCTCCCATAAATTGAAATCAAAACAGCCATCCCGTTTCGCTTTTTCGCTGGTCAGGAACATGGCCCTCCGTTTTTCAATATCATAAGAGGTGAGCATACAGGGCTTGAGCGTCTGGCTCAACAAAGTGTTTTCTCCCAACTGTTCTTGCAGTTTCTTTTCCAGAAATTCAGCTTTGTAAATTTCATCGGCCAGCCCACCCGCAGTCAGGAACTTCCTCGACAGGGAGGCATTGAAAATATCCCTCCCGTGGTCGAGGTAAAGACGAAGCCCTTCTTCTGCTGTCATAGCAGGGCGCTTGTTTTCATCTGGTGTCAAATAAATACAGGTTAAAATACCGCCAGTGCTGGTACCGGCAAAAAAGTCAAAATAGTCGCTCAGCCGGGCATCTGGGTTATTGGTTCTTTTTTGCAATTCCTTTTCCACATATGCCAAAATAGTAGCTGGGATAATGCCCCTGATCCCTCCACCATCAATGGACAGAACCCTAATTTTTTTCTTTTTGGCCGGGGCCGTTTGTTCTGCTCCATTGATTTTTGAATGTACTACTTGCAATGGGGAAGGAGTCGAAACGATTGTTTTATTATGGGCTTGAAGATTTTGCATGATTAGTTGTTTTTGGTTTGGTTTTAATTGTGATTTCGTTGCATTGATAGGAGGGGGAGGCAAGAGGTTACCCTGTGGTGAGAATTTTTTTAACTTTTTTGAAATAAATAGAGAACCTGTATTACCTTGGAGCATTCAAATATTTCAACCGATCAATTTTTTTCGGGCATTTCAACTTTCTGTTTGTATCCGTTTTATTGAAAATTATATTTCCATTATAAGCCTTGTTGACCCGTTCGTTTTACCGTTTAATAATTCATGACCAACCGTTCTTGGTTCATAGGGCATTGGCCAGGTCAGTAGGAATTAGGTTTTGGAAAACGTTTCAATAAAAAACCACCATTTTTTTCCTTATAAAAAATATCTCAATAAAATTGATTTTCAACATTTTACAAAACAAAACCAAAAATAAAAACCTGGTTATGCCCCAAATTTGTCCTTGCACAAAAAAAACACGGGAAATACTTTTGAAATAAATTAGATAATAACACAACAGCGAAGCAATGCTGTTTGGCCTCTTAAAATGACAACTGCTCTCCAAGCAAAATTGACAGCCTCTAAAAACTTTTCATGCAAATAAAATAACCCATGACTTGGCCGATTGTATTTTATCTCCCACTCAAAAAAAAGAAAAACAGGAAGGGTAGCTTATGGGGATTCCCACGCTGTCCATATCCGTGATTAATTTTTTACAAACCTGGCTCAGAAAAAATGAGCATGCTTGTTTTTGTGAACCGAAAAAAAAGCAAACCAAAATGAAAAAGGAATTCAAAAAAGAAATGAAAAGAGCAGTAAAAAGGGAAATGAAAAGCATTAAAAAAGAAATGAGGAAACTGTTTAAAATGTATATGAAAGCTTATGGCGAACAAAATGGGGACCCTCAAGAACGGCCTACGGTGACTAAAGTTACCGTCTCAGCACCCCCTGTCATTGATGATCGTAATTTATCAGAAAATCCTGTATCGACTACAGTATCAGTAACAGTAGACGGAGTAGGAACCCCTTTTGATTACGATTTACATGTAAAGATTTTTAACAGAACTCATAATACATGGATTCATCAAAGCAATCTGGAGCAGCCGGATTCTTGTGTTAATGGTGTATGTGATTACCGTGATAGAGACACTTATTTTGGAGGTTGTGTAAGTGATAATAATATATGTTTAGCGGGATTTGCCGCACCAGGCCAGCCCATGGAACCTGAAAACTGGGTAATCATGAAAAATAATGAATATGAATACAATGAGGTAGGAGCATCGTAAATAATTGGTTTTCAAGGGGCATTTGCCCCAATTTTTTCCAAAAGTAGCCGATTAGGCCGTTTATGAGGGTTTTGATAAAAATCGCAAAAAACTACCATTGATAAAATCACAGATGTCCAACCTGTCATATGAATACATTAGACCTACTTCCTAATAAGTAGTAAAAAAAAACTAATCGCCTTGCACTTTTCCCTCTTTAGATTTAATCGTTAAATGGGGATTTGGCTGTTGTTGATTAATGCCTAACCCTTTAACTTAATTCCGATCGTACAAATATGAAAATGAACTCAATAATTTTTTGTGGCACTCTATTCCTTTTGATTTTTCATTCTCTATTATTATGTCAATTATATCCTCAAGGAGATAATTTATCATTGACTCAAAATGATACTTTAGAAGCTCGACAATTACTTCAAGAAGGGAAAATTTTGGCTTCAAACGGCAATTATCAGGCTGCTTTGAAAGACGTGCAAAAAGCTCTGACTATTTATAAAGAACATAAACAATGGGAACGAGTTATCAGATGCGAAATTCGTTTAGCGGAATTGTCAGATTTTATGGGGTTACCAAAAATGAAAATTCGCCATGCCAATAATGCAGTGAACCAGACGCAACAATTTTTACCAAAAGACCATACTTTAGTAGCTTTTTCTGCGCGTCAAAAAGCAGAAGCATTAATGATTGAAGGTCATTATGATTCTGCTAATTACATCCTTAATCAAGCTGTTCCACTGTTCAAACGAGATTCAATTTGGGTAGAATGGGCTTGGTGTGAAATTTTGAAGGGTGTCAACTATTTGAACTTATATCAGCTGGATTCATGTAACATTCATTTACAAGCAGTAAATCAATTACTGCAAAATAAAAAGCTGCCTGATGAAGATAAGGCCGATATTCGATCAACATTGTTGAATTTGTTTGGAGTCTTGTACCAATTGCAAGGGGATGTTGATAATGCCATCAAGAATACACAAGAAGCTTTGACTATAGAATTAAATGGCAATAAATTGTCTCGTACAGACTCATTAAACATTTCCAATCATTACACTAACCTTGGGGCTTTTTATCTCAGCAAGGGAGATTATCAAAGAGCATCAGATAATTTCACACGAGCTATAAATAGTTATCAAGCAGCTGAAAATGATCCCGTTTTGCTCAATAATATTGGAGTGTCATTTGTTCGACAACAAAAATATTTTGAGGCAATCAAATATTTTAAGAAGAGCTTACAAATAACGAAAGGGAAACCTAAAGAATTGAAAAATAGGATTGACACATTTCTGGGATTAGGTATTTGTCATAATGAAACATCGGCTTTTGATAGTACCCTATATTATTGTCAACAGGCCGCAGCCATTCCAACTGATTTTAAAAAATATTATGTCTGGAGTTTAATGTGTCAGCTTGCCTGCAAAAAAAAGCAACCTCAACAGGCTATCAATTTTTCAAATAATGCGTTAAGAGCCTATGAAAATGATCCGACCGCTCCAAATCAAAGTCCTCTTTACAAAGCAAGGTTACTTAGACTAGGAGGAGATGCCTATCTTTTGGGCCAAGACCATATAACAGCCCTTAAAAATTACCAAAAAGCATTGGTCGTCAACCATTCCCATTTTAAAGACAGTTTGAATTTTGAGGCTAATCCTTCATTGATTGGGATTTATCAACCCGATTATTTTTTAGATGCATTGCGAGGCAAAGCAAAAGCACTGGCCACTTTCGACGACCAACAAGAAAAATTAAACCTCGCCCTCTCCACCTACCAACTCACCATCCAATGGATCGACACTCTCCAAAATAGTTACTCCTCGGAAGCCTCCCACCTCGATTGGAGCGGCGAGTACAAAAAAATATACGAGGAGGCCATCCACGTCGCTTATCGCCTCTACCAAACCACGCAGGAGGAAAAATATCTCGACGCAGCATTTACCATTTCCGAAAAAAGCAAAAACGCCATTTTATTGGAAGCATTAAAAGCGACGGAGGGGAAGTCGTATGCGGGGGTGCCGGACAGTCTGTTGCAAAAAGAAAAGGATTTAAATATTGATATTGCTTTTTATGAAAAATCATTGCGAAAAGCAAAAGAGGAAAAGGACGATGCCAAAACGGAACTCTACCAAAACTACCTTTCCAAAAACCGCTTGGAGCTGGTGGCTCTGAGGGAACAACTGGAAAAGGACTACCCCAAATTCCATGAACTGAAATACGGGGGCGAAACGACCTCCATCGCCGAAGTGCAGGCAAAACTGGTGGACGGCCAAACGGCATTTTTGGAATATTTTCTGGGCGACAGCACCAGTTTCGTTTTTATCATCACCCAACAATCGGCGGAGATGGTGGCACTGACCGACCCGGAGGAAATGAGGCAGGCGGTCTCCGTTTTTAGAAGGGCTTTATTGGATGCCGGTGCTTTTCAGCAGGATGCCAAAACGGCTTTTAAAAACTACCATACACTGGGCAGCTATCTGTATGAAACCGCTTTGCAGCCAGCATTGGCCACCTTGCCACCGGGCATCCAGCGGCTGGTCATCGTCCCGGACGAGTACCTGAACAACGTCCCTTTTGAGGCACTGACCAAAAACGGGGAAGCACCCGCTGATTTCGATTTTGCCAAACTGCCCTACCTGCTCTATGACTACCAGGTGCAGTATGCCTATTCAGCCGATCTGTTGCTGAAGAACCAGACACGGGCGGCACAGCTCCCCGCCAATGCTGAATGCCTTGCTTTTGCTCCACCGTACAAAGGAGAACAGCCCATTGCCCAACGGGGTAGCCTACGGCAATTGCGGAATGCAGGGCATCTGGAAGGCACTGCCCGTGAGATACAGCAGATCGCCCGTTATTTCAGCGGCCAGTTCGACTTTGGGGAAACGGCCACCGAGCGGCAGTTCAAGCAGTCGGCGAATGGGTTCGGCATCCTCCATTTGGCCATGCACGGCGTTGCTGATTTTGACAATGCCAATTTCAACCACCTGATCTTTTCCGACCTGACTACCGATAGTACCGAGGACAACCTGCTGCATCATTATGAAATTGCCAACATGGACTTACGGGCACAACTGGCCGTCCTGAGTGCCTGCGAAACGGGTGTGGGGAAATACGAAAAAGGGGAAGGGGTGTATAGCCTGGCGAGGAGTTTCATGTATGCCGGCGTCCCCAGTGTGGTGATGAGCCTTTGGAAAGTGAGCGACGAAAGCACCAGCGAACTGATGCCCTATTTTTATGAATACCTATCGGAGGGGCAAACGAAGGATGCATCCTTGCACGAAGCAAAAAAACGTTTTTTGTCAGAGGCCAATTTGGAATTCCGACACCCGTTCTATTGGTCGGCGTTTGTGATGCTGGGCGATGCGGGGGAGATCAAAGGTGGGGCAGGCGGGCTGGCCTGGTGGGGCTTGGGAGCTTTGCTTTTGATTGGGATGGGTTGGTGGTTTTGGAAAGGACGTCGTTGAATGAGACTACTGCTGACAGCACTTCAAGTGCTGTCAGCAGTAAGATGCCTCCAATCAAAACTCTTTTAACAGTTCTTCCGCCCTTTCCCGCAAATTGATCCCCTGACATGGGGCTACCTCTTTCAACAACGCCTCCACCTTTTCCATCTCTCCTTTTTCAATAATGTCAAAGCCATATACCATTTTGCAGTAGGCGTATATATGCTCGAACCATCTGCTATTATTTTTTGAAATTGCTGTTGAGCAAGGTCGGTTTGGGGTGGTGATTGGTTGAGATAGGCATTGGCGAGGCAGAAGGCCAAGACCATGTCCTGTGGGGCATTTTCCGCCAATGTATTGAATGTTTCGGCAGCCAAGCCATAGTTTTTTAATCGGTATTGTTGGATTCCTTTTTTAAAATCAACATTCTCATCCTCCTCCCCCCTAAGCCCTTCATTCAAAGTATAAGTTTCAAAATGCTGGGCAAACAATTCATCGCCAGAGGATATATCAGTGGATTGCATTTTCCAAAACAGCGCCGCACTCACCACTAAAAACAGCAACGTGGCCGCTATGGCCCATTGCTTTCGTGACCAGCCGATCCGCCGCACTTTTGCTGGCGGGGCAGCCGCTTTTTGCAAAAATGCTGCCCCTTCCATTTGCACTATTTTTTGAAAATCCAATGCAGGCTGGTCGTTCAGGGCATCGTCCATGTTTTGGAACAATTGGACTTGGGCGGCCAAGTCCGGTTCGGATTTAAGCCGCTGCTCGAATTCTGTTAGGGCATCCCCAGTAAGCGTACCATTGAGATAGGCTTCGATGGTTTCGTATATTTCTTGCATAGGCATTGGTGGTTTAATGGTTTGAAATGTTTAGAAACTCATTTAAAACCTCAGTTCCCTATAACTGGGGTCGTTCTTAATCAATTTGACCAATTTTTCCTTGCACAAAAACTTGCGTTTTTTGGTATAACCGATACTGCTGTAACCCATTTCCGCCATGATTTTTTCCATGCTTATTTTTTGTAAAAACAGGTTCAGTACTTTTTGACAATCCTTTCCCAATTGCAGGAATTTTTTACGGTAAAGAAAATATTGCTCGTTGCGTTCAATGGTTGTGGTGGGTAGCTCTTCTTGCATTGATAGCACATCCTCGTCAATGGTTACCTGCTGGTTCGATTTTTTTCTCCTTTTATTCGACCATATATTTCGGCAAACGGCATAAAAATAGGTCAGGAAGCTGCTTGTCAATCTGAACTTTGGGTTTCTTGCCTTTTGATAAACCAACATCAGCCCTTCTTGAAATACATCGCAGGCATCTTCCATTGTACCCTGTTTGGTTTCCACCAAATGCACAATGGCTTGATGGAATTGTTCGTAAATTTTTCGGATGACCTCTGAATCCTTGTTCCTGATGCCATCCAAATAGTTTTCGTCCTTATCTGAAATCATCGTATCAAATTGTTTGGTTCATCACAGATTACTTGACCCGATAAAAATTATTTTTAATAATATGGTCGTTCTTTTTCCTAAGACTGAGGGAGTCTTTTCGGAGAGAGAAAAATTTTCAGTTTTCTCTCTCAGCCAAAATCCGAGAAGAACCAATTGTTTTTAGCCCAGCCTAAATATCCGGTTTCTGATCGTTGGGCAAATACAAAGGAAGCAATTTATCTGTTTTACGAGAGATGGGAAAGTATTTTTTTAAAATTACAATGAGAGGCGTAAGTAGTTCGTGTTAATTGAAACAACCCGTCCCATATTTTACATCGGGATTGTCAAGTTAATGAATTCATTAGCCGTTTGTGAGCTTTATTCCCACAAAAAGCGACACCAAACACACCACCAAACTCACCATCACGTTCGCCAAAGCCCTCCCCCACTCGCCCGTCGCCAGCTCTTGGAAGGTCTCATTGGTAAAGGTGGAAAAGGTACTGAATCCGCCACAAAAGCCGACCATCAGGAAAAAGCCCATCGGCTCACTGAGTTTGCTTTTCATAGTCAACCCTACCAGCACACCCAATACAAGGCAGGCCAAAACGTTAGCGAGAATAGTGGCCCAAGGGAAATGAAATTTAAAAGTGGCCATCCACTGGGCAATACCAAAACGGCAAATGCTGCCGAGGCCACCGCCGAGGAATACTAAAAGATAATTCATTGTTGGTTGTTATTTTACTACCGTACACTTTTTGTTTTATATCCGTTTTCAGGCCAAAGGCGAAGAAACCTAGAGGGAGAGAGGTTGTTATTTGTTTCTATCAACGGGTAAGCATCAATGATGGGAAAAAATATGCACTTTTGAAAATCTTTGCTCAACATCAACCCACAATTAACAATGGGTACAGGAGAGACTTACTAATTTTTTTGAAATTTAGCAAATCTGTCTTGCACCCTTAACAGTCAGCAAACAACAACTATTAAATGAACCGCAACCTCCTCGCCACCATCGTCCTTATAGCCCTTGTTGGCCTGACCTTCGTGCAGTTCCGGCTATTGGTCATTGGGGCGAGGCTGGAAAAGCAGCGGTTCGACCAAAAAATATTGAAAGCGCAGCGTAACATCCAGAATGCGCTCGATGATCCTAATCCAGTAAGCGATGCGCTGATCGGTTATTTAAAAACGGAAAGCGATCCCGAATCAATGCCGTTAGCTCTGGCCGATTCACTCCATACATTTTTAAAAAATGAACTGGCCAAATCGGAAATTGCTGCACAGTTTTCATTCGCCATCACGTCAAGGTATGATACTACCGAAATCAATTTTTCTTCTAATAATTTTAAAAAAAGGAAAATTTCATTTCTACGAATACGCCGTCCCGCTGGGCGACTATTTTTCCACGCATTTGTTTAAGGAAAAAACATTGCACATTGACATTGAAAACCTGTTCACTTATTTATTGGCGGAGCTGGATTACTTGGTGGTACCATCGGTGCTTTGTTTATTGGCACTATTGATTTCATTGGCGTTGTTGATCCATATTTTACAAAGAGAACAAAAATTAAATTCGATCAAAAATGATTTTATCAACAACCTGACACATGAACTGAAAACCCCGATTTTTTCTATTTCCCTATCCAATAAAATGGCAAAAGAAAACCTGACTAAATCCAATTACGAAAAAGTGATTGAATTTTTAAGTATTATCGAAAATGAAAATAATAAATTAAAAACGCATACGGAAAAAGTGCTGGAACTGGCCAGCCTCGAAAATCCCAACCATCAGTTGCAAAAGGAAGATACCGATCTCCATATTTTATTAAATGAAGTGGCCAATGAATTTTCACAAAAAATAAAAACCAAAAATGGCCATTTGGAAATGCAGCTAAATGCAAGCCATTTTAATTTAAAAGCAGACAAAAACCATTTTAAAAATACTATTTATAACCTATTGGACAATGCATTAAAATATGGAAAAGAAAAACCCACCATTAAAATTATTTCCAAAAACGAAAAGCAATTATTTATATTAAAAATAAAGGACAACGGCCCTGGCATTTCTGCTGCCGACCAAAAATATATTTTCGATAAATTTTACCGGATCCCAACGAACAATGCGCAGCATGTAAAAGGCTTCGGCCTCGGATTGAATTATGTAAAACAAGTGGTAAAAGCACACGGAGGGAAAGTGGGTGTGGAAAGTAAAATTGGAGAAGGGGCGGTTTTTATTGTTCGCTTGCCGCTTTGATGGTGGTTGGCTGACAGTGGATTGCACTGTCAACCACAAAACTGCAACCATTTTATTTCTTCTCCACTTCCGGCATCTTGCATGCCTCGTCCGCCGTCTTTCCGCAAACAGAACAAGTGCCGCCAAATTTGTCAGCGATCATCGGGTTATTGGTAGCACACGTGCCCCGAAACTCCCGCTTTTTGAAAATATAGCTGATATTGATCATGGCAAATGCCAGGATGAAAAATGCGAATATGGCGAAAAATATTTTTAGGAATTCCATGATTAGTTGATTAGTAATTAGTGATTAGAAAGATTTGTGGTAAAAATTAAACATTTTTAACAAACGGGTACAAAATGAATTCATGGCTATATAATGAATCAATATAATCGCAACCTTGCTCCAACTTCGACACCATAATTGATCAAATGAATTTCCGAAGACATATCATTTACCTGAGTGATATGATGCCGGTAAACAGGTTGTAAAAACAGTTTGAAATCTTCACAAAACGCATAATTGACACCTATTGATAAAATGCCCGATAATTGGTATTTGTTTACATCAGGTTCCCTACTCTCTGAAAAATCTTTTCTAATGTCGGTTTTTTGAATAAATTTTGATTTCAAATAAAAATTGTTGCCAATCCCCACTTCAAAAAACGGCTGCCATCTTTTATCTGTAAATTCAAAACGAATAATAGCAGGAACTTCAATAAAGGAATATTCTACGATGTCTTTTATTTCATGAGGCAGAGAAGGATCTTTCACCCAAGTGCCACTGACATTTTCACTTCCCCATCTAAGATCAGAAAGGTGTGAATCCACGAAACCAATCTTGGCAAATCTCGCCCCAGTTTTGAACCAAATCTTTTCTGCCAGCTTTTGTTCGTAATTGAATCCAATTCGGTAATTCATCTTCTTTTTATCCCCAGCCTGTTCTCCAAGCAAATCTTCCCCATAAAACACCCGTTGTGCATATTCACCACCTACCATCAAACCAATAGCCGATTGCGATTGCAAAAAAAACCGGCATCGTCAAAACCCACAAAAAGAAGAGTAGCAAGTTTTTCATTTCCAAAAAACAATTCATTACCGTACACTTTTGAAAACGACCGATTTTCAAGCCTGAGAGAAAGAACATTTTAGAGAGAGGTGTGTGTTTTTTTGGTTTTTTCTGCGAAAAAACCAAAAAAACACACACCTCTCTCTGTAGGATTCTTCTCTTTTGGCCTGAAAACGTGTTTGAAATAAAAAGTGTACAGTAGAGAAAAAAACAACTGGGCTGCATCAAAGTTGGCAGCAAATTTCATTCATTCCACAAGCCATTGCCAATTACTGCTAAACTAACTTCTAAACTTTACTTTTGCCCGAAATTATAAACTTCCGCAAAATTAGCGCAAAATGGCTGCACAACCCAACACGACTGAACCACGACCCCGAACTACCCACCAAGCATACAAACTGGAGGCCTTCTCCCGCCTCCTCCGCATCATGGACGACCTGCGAGAGCAATGCCCCTGGGACCGCAAACAAACCAACGAATCCCTCCGCAACCTGACCATCGAGGAAACCTACGAACTGGCTGATGAGATTATCAAAGGCAACCTTGACGGCATCAAGGAAGAAACGGGCGACATCATGCTCCATATGGTCTTCTATGCCAAAATAGCGGAGGAGGCAGGGGCATGGAACGTGGGAGATGCCCTGCATGCCATCAGTGATAAATTGGTGAAACGCCACCCTCATGTATATGGCAAGGTCAAAGTGGCCGATGAGGAGGAAGTGAAAAAGAACTGGGAACAACTGAAATTGCAGGAAGGTAAAAAATCCCTACTGCAAGGGGTGCCGAATTCGTTGCCTGCCCTCGTGAAGGCTTGGCGCATGCAGCAAAAAACGGCGCAGGTAGGCTTTGAATGGGAAACGACCGAGCAGGTCTGGGAAAAAGTGGAGGAGGAAATCGGGGAACTGCAAGAAGCAGTAAACAATAATTTTTCCCAAGAAAAAAAAGAAGAGGAGTTTGGAGATGTGCTGTTCGCCCTTGTCAATTATGCCCGCTTCCTAGACATCGAACCAGAAACGGCTCTCGAACGGGTGAACAAAAAATTCAAACAGCGATTTGAATATATCGAAAACAATGCGCCCAAAGACCTGAACGATATGAGCCTTATGGAAATGGACGCCTTATGGAACGAAGCGAAAACAAAACTTTAATTCCACCATAGCCGGGAGGTTTATCTCCCAAAAAAAAACCTGCATCGGGAAATAAATTTCCCGACTACAGCCAATTTTCACCAAACATCTCACCAATGAAAGACACGACCAAAAAGTATTCAAACGACGACATCACCGTAGTCTGGAAACCAGACATTTGCATTCATGCGGCCTTCTGCGCCAGCCAGTTGGGCGAAGTGTTCGATCCCAAAAAACGGCCTTGGATCAACATCAATGGAGCAGAAACAGCACGCATCGTTGAGCAGGTTAAAAAATGCCCGTCCGGCGCATTGTCGTTTTATCACAATGATGAAAAAAAGGAGGTGGAAACTGTTGAGGCAGAAAGCATTATAGAAGTGTCGGCAAACGGCCCACTGCTCGTTTATGGCAATATAAAAGTGAAAGACGCCCAGGGCAATGAAACAAAACACAACCGGGTCACGGCGCTTTGCCGTTGCGGTGCTTCCGGGAACAAGCCCTATTGTGACGGCGCTCATAAAAAAATTGGTTTCGAAGGCTAATCTGCCATGCTAATAAATGGCTGAAACAACCATTTAACCATTCACTTACTATGCTAAAAACCGATGTCTGCATTGTCGGCGCTGGCCCAGGGGGAGCAGCTACTGCACTGAAATTGAGCCATTTAGGCATTCCCTGTGTGTTGGTTGACAAGGCCACCTTCCCCCGTGACAAAATCTGCGGCGATGCTATCAGTGGCAAAACAGCGACCATCCTCAGACGGATTGATCCTTCCATCATGGAGCGCTTTGAAGCATCGACACAAGTACAGACCGACATCTGGGGCATCCGTTTTGTTGCCCCCAACAACAAGGAAATCGATGTTCCTTTCCGCCCACAATACGATCCTGAAAAGGATCCCAAACAGGGTTATGTTTCTAAACGGATCGACTTTGATGATTTCTTGGTTGAGGAAGTAAGGAAACGGAGCAACATTGATTTTTTTGAAAAAACTTCCGTTGACGTTTATGAGAAAACAGCGAACGGCTATCGGCTCTCCAACAAGCAAAAGACGTTTGAAATGGAGGCTCGCCTACTTATTGTTTCCAATGGCGCCAATTCCAATTTTTCCCGCCACCATGCCGGTCTCGAAAAAGATCCAGTACACCATGCCGGAGCAGTCAGAGCCTATTATAAAAACGTGGAAGGTTTACATACAGATGGATTCATCGAACTTCATTTTTTGAAGGAAATCAACCCCGGCTATTTCTGGGTATTTCCGTTGCCGGGCGGCTATGCGAATGTTGGCCTGGGCATGCGAAGCGACCACATTAGCAAAAAGAATTACAACCTCCGAAATGGTTTGAAAGAAGTAATCAAAACACACCCACGCCTCCAGGAACGTTTTAAACATGCAGAATTGGAAGGAAAAATTACAGGATTTGGATTGCCCCTTGGTTCGAAAAAACGGCTCATTTCTGGAGATCATTTTATGTTGGTTGGCGATGCAGGCCATTTGATTGACCCCCTCAGCGGTGAGGGTATCGGCAATGCAATTTACAGTGGCTATATCGCCGCCGAACAAGCCAAGCAATGTTTGGAAAAAAACGATTTCTCTGCCACTTTTATGAAAGAATACGACATACGGGTTGAAAGGGTTTTGGGCAAGGAAATGCAACTTAGTTTTGCCTTGCAAAAAATGATGGCCCGCCCCTGGCTGGTCAATCTTTCTGCCAATTGGGTATCCCGTAACCGTACACTGGTTGACGTTATTGCACTCATGTACAATGAAATAGAGGTGCGAAAGAAAGCACTGAATCCTTTGTTTTGGTTGAAATTGATATTTGGAAAAGTGGATGTGGAGAAATTGGGGCAACAACACCAATAAAAAAGGGTGCCAAGCAAAGGAGATAGGAGGAATATGTTACAGATTGCCCGACACCCAAGGATGTGTATCTTTCGATCTTAATATGATATATCAGCGGTTCACATTGCTGCGGTTGTGCCTTGGCCGAGGTGCTGGTCTGGCGTTTTTTACCGCCACACTTTTGGTAGCGATGGGCTGAACCATCAATCGGCGTTTGTCAATAAGTTCTCCAGTTACGACGCAAATACCATAGGATTTGTTCCGAATCCTGACCAAGGCATTTTCCAAATCCTGAATGAGTTTCCTCTGACGTATGGCCATATCGTTCAGGAATTCCATGTCGTTGTTGGTATTGCTGTCATCCATCCAATCGCCACCATGGTCGTCACCACTATTGGCGGTTATTTCAAAGATTTGTTCTTCGTAGTATTTCAGTTCTTCTTGTGCTTTCTCTAGCTTCTTATCAATGATAGCCTTAAACTCTTCCAGTTCGGCATCTGGATACCTGCTTTGGTTATTAGAATCTGCCATATTATTAATATTCGTTTTTGGTTGAAAAATAGAGATCAATAAAAGATACTCTGCATTTGAATAAAACAATGAAGGTACTTAACTATTGTCCCTTTAAATTTGGGTTATATTTGTTTGGCCATAAAAAAAGGCGCTTGATCGTCCAAACTCACCTAACCACAAGTACGGATACATCTTTCAGGCCACAAAAGTTTTAAATGATATTGAAAAAAACAACCTTAAAATGATGATTTTTTACACCTGAAAATATTTTACCAACATTTCAATTGCCCATACTTTTGGCTAAGTGCTGCGAAAAAAGCAAAACTTTATTTGTTTTCCAAGTAAAATGTCCACATTTAGCTGAAAAATCACCAATAAAATGGGCGAAATTTTACCCCGCCCAAAGTATTGACCTCCATCGCTGGGGATGGGATTTTTATCCAATTAAAAAAATTAAAGACCAATTTCAGCCACCGGTGCCTGGTTGGGATACGGCTCAAGTCAATATCGGGGGCAAGGAAAAACTGGCGGTATCGGGGGTATGTTTCCCTGTCCAAAGAGAATATTGCGCCATTTTCATCTGTCCATTCATTGCTGAAGCCCCCATAAATATTGCCCGCCCCTATGCCGAATGCCAAATTAAACCATGCCGGAAAACGGCTTCCGTTTTTGTTTTTTGAAAATGATTTAATGTTAAATGATGCCCAGATGGTCAGGGCATTGTAGTCTTTCAGGAAAACCTCGGAAGGGGACGACCCATAAAGTTCGTTTGCCCTGTCAGAAAGGGTGGTCTGGTGGTCGCCGTCCAACGAAAAAATAGGTGATGTGGCATAATCCGGCTTTGTACTCGACGCTTTTACCAACATGCGCTGCTCCTGCCATAGCATTTCTTGGGCAGCAAACAATCCAGCGCCCAAGGTATTGAAACCGACATCGCCAATTGAAAAGCCCCATTCCTTGGAAAAACCGTCCATGATTTCAATAGTACCCTGTATGCCCGTGGCAACCCCCACCCCTGTCCACATCGCTTTCCGCCGATCCATGCCCGTCCAGAGTGCGCCGTGGAAAGTGAAGTTGCTCTGCATATAAGCAGCGTTGAAATGACCGCCCTTGTCCATGCCTTTCCACTCCTTCATATCGTTAAAGGTGTGAAATCCGGACAGCGGAAAATCTTTGTACCAAGCATTCCACAGAACGTAGGATACGCCAGCGTAAAGCCCAAAACCAGTTCCCGCACTTATCCAAAACCTTCTCTTGTCAAATGAGGGGGCATGTTCAAGGGAAAGGAATTTCACCGAAGTCAATTCTTGAGGTAAGCTAATGGTATCAATATGGGACATCTGAGCAGGCACAACCAAAACTTGCAGGAAAAAAAACAGGGTCAGGACGGTGAAGCGCAACAAGGACATTCGTAAAATTTTCGGAAAAATAAACATACCTCTGTTGAAGGCCAACGGAAAGCATATAGAAGTTTTTCGCACCGTAGTCTTTTAATCATAGCATTTTATCCTTCTATTAAAACCTAACTTCCAGTAATTTCATTAGTTTTACGACATTGGCTTAAAGTAAAAAGGCAAAAGTTTAAAGTTGTAGCCAACACATTTTTTTGACAAATGAGTTGACCAATCACCGAAAGGTATTAATGCTTTTGAAATTTAAGGTTTGAATTTATAAGAGACTTTTACTCCCGACTAAAATGCGGGATTTCACTTTGCTTTATTTTTACTTTTGCCTTTTTACTCGTTTAAAACACAAAACAATGAATAAGAAATTTGGACCTACCATCGCACTCGCCGTCGTCGGCTTTTTCCTTTTCATCCTCCTGACCAGTTCTACTTTCCTGACCATTGATGCCGGGGAGCGGGGTGTCATCTTCCGCCCCTTTTCAACAGGTTTGGATAAAGAAAATGTTTACCAACCTGGTTTTCACGTGGTTGCACCTTGGAACACCATGTATGTCTATGATGTTCGGGAGAAGCAATTGGAAGAAGAAATGGAAGTACTATCTTCCAACGGCCTCAACATTAAAGTGGATGTAACCGTCCGTGTCCACCCGATGTACAATAAAATTGGTGAACTGCACGAAAATTTCGGGAAAGAGTATTTGAATTCCCTTGTCCGTCCGGAGGTAAGGTCTGCTGTCAGGAAGGTCATCGGCCGATTCGAACCGGAAGAGCTTTATTCCTCTAAACGGGAGGAAGTTCAAGCCATGATCTCAGAGGACATAGAAGCCAATTTGACAAAAAATTATGTCTCCCTCAAAGCAACGCTGATCCGCGACATTGCCCTGCCCGATCGGGTGGTGACTGCTATTGAAGAAAAAATACAGGCCGAACAGGGGGCACTTAAATACGAGTACATTCTCCAACAGGAAAAGAAAGAGGCTGAACGGAAGATCATCGAAGCAGAAGGAAAGGCAGAATCCAACCGCATCCTCAATGCCAGTTTGACCAATAACATCCTCAAGGACAAAGGTATCGAAGCCACCATGCAATTGGCGGAGTCACCCAATTCAAAAGTTGTTGTTGTCGGCAGTGGTGATAGTGGGCTTCCCTTGATCTTAGGGGGGAATTGATTCAGTCGGAAGTCAACAGTCTGCAGTTCGCCAGTCCTGCTGTTCGATGACCAACTTTTTGAGGCAATTAGAAAAAAAGGGCAGATCGTTTTTAGTAACGATCTGCCCTTTTTCATATTAAATGCACCGTATTTCACTTCGCCAAAGTGAGGCTGGCGAACTGCCTAACTGAGAACTGCCGACAGGACTAACCCATCTCCTGCACTACCTCTTCCACTTCAGGCACCATGCGCTTCAACATTCCTTCAATACCTGACTTCAAAGTAACCGATGAGGAAGGGCAACCGCTACAGGCTCCTTGCATTACCACATATACTTTTCCTTTGTCGTAGGCTTTGAATTCAATGTTGCCTCCATCCATTTCTACGGCGGGTTTTACATAGGTGTCAATGAGTTCTTTTATTTTCTTGGCAATTTCACCGTCTTCACCGGAGAATTGTTCCTCAGCCTGTTTAGCTTGGATTTTTTCCATTTCAGCAGCAAAACCTTCTTTGACTATCTCACCCCCATCTTCCACATATTTTTTGATGAAGTCCTTCAACTTGAGCATGATGTCTGCCCAATCATAATTGAATTCTTTGGTGATGCTCACAAAATTATTGGTAATATAGACACCTTTCACAAACGGCTGTTCAAATAAAGCAGCGGCCAAGGGTGACCACTCCTGGGCCAGTCCTTCCTCCCTGAAATCAGCCGTACCCCGATAGAGCATGCGGTTGGTCACAAATTTGAGCGACTCGGGGTTGGGGGTTTGCTCGGTGTATAACATCACCGGAGATGTGGTTGCGGTATTCATATTTAGTTGATTAATAGCTGTTTATATTTTTCCTCAAATTCTTCGAGTCTCATCCAAAGTACTTTGGGAAAAGTGGTTTTATTCAAAATATTAAAATGATTATCATTTGAAACAAGACAGGCAGCATCTGCAGCGATCGCACAATCTACATATTTGTTATCATCTTCATCCTCCTCTATTAGCCTAAAATTGTAAAACACTTCTATCTTTTCAGTAAATGGGCTAACTGTAATAAAATTGATTACATTTTCAGCCACATCTGTTCCATTTTTGCGCTCTAGTACCTCCCAATATTCGAATAATATTTCAGTGGTAATGCACAACCTGATTTTACCCTGAATGATGCAATCAAATATCCATCTAAAAGGCGACTTTTTACCAATGATTGGCAATAAGGATATTGACATCAATGACGAGTCTTAGCTCTGTTGTGTTCATTAGTCCAATTTATCATGTCCCGTGCTGTCAATTTTTTTTCTTCCCAAACTTTATCCATCGCCTCGGTTGCCTTTTCAGCAAAGTAACTAGCCAACAGCAACCTAACTTCCAAAAGCTGCTGCTCTGAAATATTATTAGCATAAAGCTTAAGTAGTTCTATTTGTAAATTGCTCAATCCAGTTGTTGCTTGATATCCCATCTTATTTAGATTTATTCCACAAAAATAACACAATTCCCCAATTCAAGTTCATCATCCGTACAATTCATATTTTACTTGCTTGCGGTCATAGCCCATTTTTGCCATAAGATTGGCCACCGCTTCGTCAATCATGGCTGTCCAGCCGCAGAGCATGAAATAAAGATTGGGGTCTTTTTCGGGATAGCAACTTAGGTAAATGGGATGCACATAGCCTTCGTGCAGTCCAAATGGAAAATTGTTCAAAAGTTCTTTTTCCCTTGATAACGCCACATCATATTTAAAGCCTGGCATTTTTCCCATCAACTCCTCAAATTCATCTTGGTATAAAATGCCATCCTTGTAACGGGTACCGAAAATGAGGTGGATATTGTGATTTGTTTCGCCTGTATTATACAGATACCAAAGCATGCTACGATAGGGGGCGACGCCAGTGCCCGTGCAGATCAAGATGAGTTTCTTTTCTATTTTTTCTGGTAAAACAAAATTTCCTGATGGACCTTTGAATTTGATTTCAGTTCCAATTCTTACTTCATTAAAAAAATAGGCCGAACCAGCCCCGCCTTCCAGATGGACGATGCAAAATTCCAGTACATTTGTTCCGTCCGGCGCATTGGCGATGGAGTAGCTGCGCCAGCGCTGTTTTCGTTTTTCGCCCAATGGCAAATCCATCGTCACAAACTGCCCAGCCTTGAAATCAAAGTTATCCACGCCTTCTACTTCCACCCAGAAGCGTTTCGTAGTTGGCGATTGGTCTTCTATTTTTATTATTTTGCTATTGTACCAGGTTGTTGGCATATAATGGTAAATGATTAACGGTAAATGGTGAATTATTTCAACCAAGCACCATGTCTCTATATGGGATGAACACATCAAAACCTTTTTCGTTGAAATAGCGCTGGGTCTCTTTTTTCGTCCGGTCGCTTGTGGCCAGCACGAAATCGCCGCCCCATGCACCGAGGGATTTTATTTCGCCCCAATAATCTTTGAAATAAATAGCCTTTGCCTTTTCGAGGCCAATATAATTACTGACAATATTCTCATGCTCAATAATTAATTTTTCAAAATCATTTAAGTTATTTATTTCTAAAAATAAATAAGTCAATTCAGATATTTTTTTAATTAAATCACTTTTTATTTTTTCCTGACTGCCGTCAGGCAAGTTATTTTTTTCAACATATAATTTAATCCCTTTTCTGCTATTTTGTTTTTTGCCTAAATAAACAAAAAATAATCGATTAGAAAAAGCGGGATTAAATTGACATTTTTTAAAAACAGGTTTTTTATTTTTTAATTGATATAAGATAGGGCCATCCGCACCTGCACACGCAACGTCATACCCCGATCCACCGAAAGTTGCAAATTGTAATTTGAATGGATCAATACCCGCCCATTTTGCCAATAAATAAACGAGGGTAGAAGAAGTGCCTAAGCCCCAGCTGCGGGGAAAATCCAGTGAAGTTTTGAGTTTTGAGTTTTGAGTTTTGAGTAGGGGTGCTTGTTTTTTTATTTTAAAAAATATGGATTGCAGTCGTTTGGCAATTGCTTCGTCGTTTTGTTTTAATATTTCAAAGTCATCTTTTTGGAAAACAGCCTCAAACCAGCAGTTGCCTTTCTCGTCGAGGCTTTGCCAGTGGAGGTTCCCATCTTTTTTGTTTTTGGAAATGGTGAGCGATTGGCCATATTTAACGGGAATTGCGAGAGCCGTAGCACCATTGAGGACAAAGTATTCGGCCGTGAGGAGGAGCTTACCATTAGAGTGGAAAGTACTCATACTCGGACATTTTCCCTAACTTTCTCCAAAAACTCCCGCACCCCCGTAAACGAAACTACTCGCTCCGCAAAATACACTTTCGCTTTTTCCACTTCATCCTCATTTGCATTAAAATGGTTCAAAATATTCATCAAGTGCATTTTCATGTGCCCTTGCTGAATGCCAGTGGTAACAAGTGACCGCACGGCAGCAAAGTTCTGAGCCAGCCCGACCGCTGCGATAATCTGCATGAGTTCCTCTGCGGAAGGGTGGTCAAGCAGCTCCAACGAGCGCTTGGCAATGGGGTGCAATTTGGTCAGACCGCCCACCGTGCCAATGGCCAAAGGAATATCCAACCAAAAGCGGAAAATGCCATTTTCAACAGTACAATGACTGAGGCTGCGGTATTGACCATCACGGGCAGCATAAGTATGGCCACATGCTTCAATGGCCCGGAAGTCGTTGGCCGTGGCCAGCACGACAGCGTCAATGCCGTTGAAAATGCCCTTGTTGTGAGTGGTTGCCCTGTAAGGATCAACATGGGCGATGCGGATGGCTTTGCGGAATTTTTCAGCCATCGTCGCGCTGTCAAATCCGCCGGAAAACTTGCCAAGCTCCTCTACCTTGCATTCTACGGAAGCCCTAACAAGGCATTGCGGCGTGTAGTTGGAAAGAATGGACATGATGATGTTCACATCCCGTTCGTCGTCGTCGAAAATTGGGTGAGTGGCGATAAAACCATCGAGTGTTTTAGCAAATTGTTCCAGCACGGAATTAATAAAATTGGCGCCCATGCTGTCGCAGGTCTCGAAGGTGGTTCTGATCTGGTAATAGTCTTTTTCTTTTTTGGTAAAATCAATGAGTTCAATATTGAGAATGCCCCCCCCCCGCTTTTCCATGTTGCAGGTAATGTCAGTAGCCTCTTCTTTTAACCTGGTTTTTAAATCTTCAAAAACACTGATGAGTTTTTGTGTTTTTCCGCCCCAAGAAAAATGAACCTGACCTACTTTTTTGGTGCCGAGAATTTCTGTTTTAAAACCACCTCTCGTCAGCCAGTATTTGGCAGCACTAGAAGCGGCAGCTACCACAGAGCTTTCCTCAATCACCATCGGAACGACGTAATGCTTGCCATTAATCAAAAAGTTTGGCGCAACGCCATAAGGCATTGGGAAATTGGAAATAGTGTTTTCACTAAAACCATCCAACAGTCTTTGTTGCTCCTCGTCGTGGTGCCAATAGCTCATCAGTTCCCGCATGACGAGTTCGGGGTCTTTGAAAAAGGTCTCCACGATCCATTTGATCTTTCCCCGTTTGGAAAGTTTGGAAAAACCTGATATTGTCTTTTTGTCACTCATTAAAATCAAGTGAAAAGTAAAAAATAAAAAGGCAGCCTTACCTGCCGAGAGGCGAGGTTCCTTTTCATTTTTTACTTGACTTTCAAAAACGCATTTGCTATTTCCAACCCTTGTACCTGCGCCGCTACATAATCTTGTAACTCTTCATAATCGCCGCGTGCATGTTTCAGAAAACCAGATGCTTGCCCATAGACACAAGGTAGGTTTAATTTTTTTGTTAAATAATAACCGTCTAAAAAATTTCTGACGCCACCGGAAATAATGACTTGTCGGCACTGCATTTTGTCACCCAATTCTTCTTTTAATTTATTGGTCATTAACACCATTTCCTCAGCAGAATGACCCACATGCGCCAAAGGTTTGTACCATTCCATTTTCTGAGGTTCGCTGCGTAATAATTCAAGCATGGCGAAGTTAGTGCCTCCGCTGGCCGCAAAGTCCACTGCCTCCAATGGCAATAGGAACAAGGCTTTCAAACTCCCATAACCCATCCCCTGTCCAACTTCTTTGACAATCAATGGGATGTCTATTTTTTCCAAAACTGTTTTAATAGTTTCGATTGGCGCCCGTTTGAAACAATCACCTTCTGGCTGCATTTGCTCCTGCAATGGATTGACATGAATGATAAGGCCATCCGCCTGCAATTTATCCAATAGATGATGAATGCGATATAGCTCGTTGCTATCAATCAACTGTTCGATCTGGGCCACACCAAGGTTCGCATACAGCGGCAAATCATCCCCAATGGTTTTCCTAACATCAAAATCGCCCAATGTATCGTCACTAAACAATAGCGAACGACAAGAACCCAGCCCCATGCCCATGCCAAAGTCCTTGCAAGCACGAGCGAGATTATGGTTGATGGTGCGTGCCCACTCAGTGCCACCTGTCATGCTGGACACCCAAATCGGTATGCGGACGTCTTTTCCCAAAAAAGAAAATGGTTCAAGGCTGTGCGGCTCGGGATGAGGGGAAAGGAGCGGTTCGTAATAAAAACGCTGGTCTATTTCCCCCCTCTCCACTTGCGAACGGAAAGCCAGTTCGATGTGGTCTTTTTTGCGGGAAGCAGCTGTCGGATCGTCGTCCGAAAAAGCAATTTGTCGTTCGAGTTTATCCATTGAAACAGTCATCGGCTTTGGTTTGGCAAAGGTAGTTGAAATGGTCGGGAAGGTAACAATGGTGGGGGAGAATGGTTTTTAAAGGCTTTCATTCCATGATTGAAACTATTTCTTTTAAGTAACGATCGAATAATAACTTCCCGATTTTAGGGTGAATTATTTTGTTCTTAGATTTTCTTTAAAAGAAGGAGTATTGTTGATACTATGACTGATTTTAAAGGAAAAAATAAGGATGAATGAACGATCCCGCAGGGTGAATGTCCGAGGACATTCAAGAGAATGAACCGCATGCGGATGGGATGCCGAATCAGCGTAAAACGGGAAGTTATTATTTGATCGTTACTAACACAGAAGATCGGCTATTTTGATACTAGCTTCGAATCCTCATT
The DNA here is from genome assembly GCA_965222975.1 of Saprospiraceae bacterium. Lineage (GTDB taxonomy): Bacteria > Bacteroidota > Bacteroidia > Chitinophagales > Saprospiraceae > UBA6168. The sequence goes on from CBDCVJ010000078.1 coordinate 74,784, forward strand.
TCATTTTGTGGAATTCTCCAAAGCTTCTATTTCTTTTAGCAATTCTTGTGCTTCTGCATATTTCAAATCACTTCGCATACGATTTGTCGTAGATAATTGATAGCCCTCTTCTTGAAGTTTTTTGTACTTATCGTTGAGAATTTCAACCTTTGATTTCTTTTTGAAAAAACTGAACATGGTATTGCTTTTTTTATGCTTATTTAAATTCCCCAACCACTAAATAATTTTTCATAAACATTTAAATTAAATTGGAAGTCGGGGATATGAATTTACTCCAAAGTAATTTTATCAATCTCTATTCTGAAACTCTCCGCCTTATTATTACCGATCAGAAAAGCGACTTCTCCTAAAAACTTAGCTGGATAATTGGCCGTACTTAATTTCATTCCTCTAAACCTGGGCTTCATATCAAACAAGGGTATTTCTACTGTCTCCCAATCACCTGTTGTCTGAAAATGATAGATATAGGAGTGGCGATCATATTTATCCGATTTTACCCTGAATTGAAAACGTTTTCCATCTCCTTTCAGTCGAATCACCATTGTGCGAAAACCTTCTATATTCTTTTGTTCAAAACGATAGCGAACTGAGGAAAAACCACCGTTATTTTCTAAAGACACTATACCCTGAAAAACAACATGACCTTCTTCGCTTAGTGCAAAACTGCCTTCTGAGCGCCCACCCATTACCACATCATCCACCACAGTCCAATTGGACAAATCACTGCCATGATTGAAATCGAAGAGGTTCATAATACCAAAAATTAATGGACAAGAAAGGAAAAGATAGAGTTGATTCATGTAATAGAAACTTCAAGAAGTTAATTTTGTTTAATTATTTTCAAAATTTATTAAACAAAAATAATCACTCCATGTTATACCTCCATTCTTTCAAACAATAAAAAAAAAACTTAACCAATGCAAAATTTAAAATTTCTGATTCTCGGAGTATTCATCCTCAACCTTTTTACATTCACGGCTTGCAGTAGCGACGATGAGGCGCCTACCCCTGAGCCAATGGACATCGTAGAAACAGCCTTAGCAACTGATGACCTGAGCATTTTGGTAGATGCCTTGACCCAGACAAATTTGGTGGCCACCTTACAAAGCGATGGCCCTTTTACGGTTTTTGCCCCCACGAATGCAGCTTTCCAGACCCTACTTGATTCTAATCCAAATTGGAATTCACTGAGTGATATTGATAATGCAACTTTATCTAACGTCCTTAAATTTCATGTGCTGGCTGCCGATGTAAAAGCTGCTGACCTGACAGATTCTTATGTGACCAGTTTGGCAACAGGGCCAAATAATGAGCAAATTGTACTGCAAGTTGATGTCACGGGCGGTGTAAAATTCAACGGTTCTGCCACGCCTTCAACAACTGATGTGGAAACAACTAATGGAACGGTCCATATTATTGACGAGGTGATGTTACCACCATCTGTGGTCAACTTGGCTTTGAATAACCCAATTTTCTCTACCCTAGTAGCTGCATTGACTAGAAGTGACCTGACAACTGACTATGTATCCATACTATCGGGGGCAGGTCCATTTACCGTATTTGCGCCAACCAATGATGCCTTTCAGGCTTTATTAGACTCTAATACAGAATGGGAATCTTTGGATGATATTCCGGTGGCGACTTTGGAAGCCGTATTGAATTACCATGTAGTAAGTGGCGCCAACGTACAATCTGATGAATTGACCGACAACCAAGAAGTGGGAGCCCTGGGCGGTACTTTGACAATAGATTTGAGCAGTGGTGCAAAACTGGAAACGACCAGTAATCAATCTGTAAACATAATTCTTACCGATGCACAGGGGGCGAATGGTGTGGTACACGTAGTTGATGAGGTACTGCTACCATAAGTTTTTATTAAGTATATATTAAGCACAGAAAATAGGGCCGGAAAATCGAAAGATAGCTAGCCCTATTTTTTATTTTATATAAGGTTGCTTGTCTTATCATTTTTTTGTTAATATCTCGAATTTAGTGCTCTTGTCCATATCTTGGGATTTCCCAAATTGGCAAATACCACCCAAACAAGGGTTACCATTAAGAAACAAGAGTATATAATTGTACCTCTACAAAGGTATTGATAACTAAAATTTGAATTATGAATTTCATAAAGACAGCATTTACCATTAAAGACTTAGAGAATCTTTCTGGAGTAAAAAAGCATACCATCAGAATCTGGGAAAAGCGGTATAATTTATTATCCCCTGAGAGAACCAAAACAAATATCAGGTATTACTCCACAGAAAGTTTACAGCATTTATTGAATATTGTATTGTTGTATAACAACGGTTATAAAATATCCAAGATAGCCAATCTGGATCAGTCCGAAATTTTAGAACATTGCAAAAACCTCGTTGAAGAAAAAGCAGAAAAAAATAAGTTTATCAATGAAATGAAAATAGCGATGCTCCATTTTGATCAGCAGCCATTTGAGAAAGCTTTCCAAAAGTTCAATCATATATTGCCTTTTCGAGATATTTTTCAACGCTATTTTTTACCTTTTTTAAACGAGTTAGGTTTTTTATGGCAAACAAAAACCATTAACCCAGCTCATGAACATTTTATAAGTAATTTAATTAAGCAAAAAATATTGATTCATACCGAGAAATTAATTCTTCAAAAATCGGAAAATAAACACCATAAATTTGTTTTGTTTTTACCAGATAACGAAATACACGATTTAGCCCTCACATATTTACATTATGAAATATTAAGCAACGGATTCCAATCGGTTTTTCTCGGGCAATCAGTTCCTATAAGTTGTCTAAGCTCATTTACTTCCGATGATGGGGCATTAATCTTTATTTCTTATTTCACTGTCAAACCTGAAGCCAACAAGGCTCTTGGATATTTGGAAGAGATTAATTCCACCATTTTATCTTCCAGCAATTCTGAATTATGGATTTTAGGACACAGGGCACAACAAATCCCCACAGATAAATTATTGAAGCGCATCAAAATTTTTGCTTCTATACCTGATTTCTTAGAGAACATCGAAGCATTAGATGGTCATTAAATTGAATATCTGAACAGCAAGCACTTCTATACATAAACTTACATTTTCTATAAAAACCCACAGGTTTCATTTCTTTTGAAAATAAAACAACAACACTTTCCACAAGCTTGGATCGCCCAGTTCAAATGCGAATTAAAGTTAAAATTTTCCATTAAATTTCAACACATATAAATCAAAGGCTTGTTAAAGTTTTCATTATTTTGTTTAACTTTTTTTTGTTTTTATTAAACAAAAATACTTATATTTGCATCATCAAAGCAAGAATCATCATTAATATCATTTCAACTAAACAACTATTTTACTATGGCATCATTTGATTTCACTACTAGCTTCGGTGAATTGACACCCTCCCTCAATTCTTTCGCATACAGCCTAACCCAAAATATGGATGATGCTCAAGATTTGTTTCAGGAGACAGCATTCCGTGCAATGAAGCACAAGGACAAGTTCAGGGCAGATACAAATCTGAAAGCATGGCTGTTCACCATCATGAAAAATATTTTCATCAATAACTACCGCCGCAATGTCAAATCCAAGATCGTCAATGATTCAACCGACAACCTGTATTACCTGAACTCAGGAAAGGGTTCTATTGATAATAGGGGCGATGCCATTGTCCTGATCAAAGAGTTAAGAACATTGATTGACGATTTGGAAGAAAGTATCCGAACTCCTTTCCTCATGCACTACCAGGGCTTCAAGTATCAAGAAATTGCCGATAAGTTTGATTTGCCCTTAGGCACTATCAAAAGCAGGATTTTCTTTGCGAGAAGGGAATTGAAAGCCCAGATCAGAAAACGTTACAAGCACGTAGATGAATTAGTTTTAAGGGCATAGATATCGTTGTTTATTAAGTTGACCTGAGGTATGGATTAAACGAGTTGGCAATCAACCACTTAGCCGCAGGGCGGCTTCAATCAGTACCTCAAATTAAATTAGGCATATCACAAACTGAGATATAGCCTACTACTAATCAGCAATTCTCGCTATTAGTTTTTTTGAAATATGAAAGCCGTTCTTTGAGGCCAAAGGGAAGGGGGGTGGAGAGAGGTGTGTTTTTTTGGTTTTTTTTTGAAAAAAACCAAAAAAACACACCTCTCTCCTCTTGTTTTCTTCTCCGCATATTTCAATTTTTTTAATAGCGAGAATTGCTGACTACTAATTAATCCAACCTGAATTAATAAAGATGGGAAAAGGCAAAAAATACCCGCTAGTAGAAAGCAATTAAAGCTCTTTACTTTTTTCTAAAATATAAAATTAATTTGGTCAGGAAAAAATACTACATGTCCGACGATCGGGAAGAATGGATCTTTTCTTTGATGGACTGCACTAAGGAAGGCGATACTTTTTTGCGGTGGATTCGACTTTTCACAAACTCACGGAACGATTGTTCTTGACTTAAAAGCGCTCGGTAATTTTTATTGGTCTTGATTTCTTCGAGCATTTCTCTTTCCATCTCGGGGGTCAACTGGTTATCCAGCAAGAGGTTCATCCGCTGAATAAAATCCTGGCTGTTTTGATAGTTGTTCATCGCAAAAAGTATTTTTGACTGGCCACCCGGCCCCAACTACCAAACAGCCCCAACCCACGGTAGGGCAGCCACTGGTTGGCGGTGTCCTAAAATCGGAAGTGCCTGTCGCTGCGGATGTATTTGTGGTTGAGAAAAACATTTTGATTGGTGATTGATTGCCGGAAAAGCAATTTAAGTTAAAAAAAAGGTTTAACGGTGTACCGATCTAACGGTTTATCGGAGTGCCGAAAAAACCAATACACCCGATAGACCATTAAACCGATATGCCATTATTTCCGCTTGTCCTCGAACCCGAGGTTTTCAGCGTATTCTTTCAGTTTCTTTTTCAGTTCGTTACGGGCACGGAATAGTCGAGACCGAACCGTACCGATCGGAATATCAAGTATTTTAGAGATTTCCTCATAAGTGAAATCTTCAATATCGCAGAGCAGGATTACGGTACGGAACTCAACGGCCAAAGAGTTGATGGCCAAAGTCACTTCATCGCCTATCAAATAGTTGAACATTTCTGCCCGCATATCAAGGCTACCTGTCAATGGGGTATCCTCGCGATCCTGATGAGTGATGAAATCCTGTAGTTCTACCTTGTTAGGGGTCTTAATCCGCTTGCGGTAGTCGTTGATGAACGCATTCTTGGCAATGGTAAACAGCCAAGCCTTGGCATTCGTTCCTTCCTCGTACCGGTCGATGAAACGCCATGCCTTCATCATTGCTTCTTGGAAGAGGTCGTTGGCGTCTTCTTCATTGCCAGTGAGATGGTAGCTGAAGTTGTACAGCGCATCAGCGTGTGGCATCAGTTCCAGATCGAAAACACGCTCGAACTTGCTGGCTTTGTTGGTCATTGTTAGCATGATACTCTCGTTTTCAGTTGTTGAAATAAGAAAGCGGCAAAAGCCCTTCCTTCTCAGTTTTATTGCGCCGACAGGGAAGGGAACAGAAATGGTTCCGTGGAAAGTTCCTGAAAACGGTTTTTTTTTGAAAAAAAATTTGTAACTATTTAGCAGGCTGGCCATTGTACCGTCGAACTGGAGTTCGACGGTACAAAACGATACATCGGGATGAATTTTTATCTCTTCATGATCAATCTTTTTCAAATTCCTTACACGATCAAATGCTGCTCAATATCATCTCCTTCTTGCGGTTCAGCATTCAATTGGGTCACATCTTCAAAAGCTGCATAATTCATGCACAGATAGGCCGGAAAAGTGACAAATACGCCTATACACAGCACAATGAAACCAGCAGCCATTATGAGGCCGATCACGATCAAAAATAAAAATACCATGAACCATTTTTTGGTGATAACCCTCCGGCTCGCTTCAAGGGCGTCCCAAAACCCCATTTTGTAAAAAACAACAAACTGCAAGGCCCAGTTATAAGCCACACTAATGTAAATGGATGGCAACATCAACAAATAGGTCCAGAAAGGTGGCTGTGGTGGTTGACCCATTTCGGCAAAGTCAGCAAAACTTGCAGGATCATTCATCATGACCTGAAACATATCCATGTACCAACTGTAGAGTTCGGAATTGGCTAAATAATAAGGAATGGATAGTATCTGGCCTATCAGGAAACTGACCAGTGTCACCAATACGATTTGTCCGGCATAATCAAAGCCTTTGAAAAAATCCCCGAATTCAGTATGCTCACCACGCCACACTTTATGGGCAACCAAGTAAATACCCGCCATCAGGGCTGGCCCCAAAAGAAGTAGGACAGCCAACAAACCCAAAATGGGGATAAATATAACAACCCCCATAATGAGGACTGACAATAGAGAGAAAAGTATGAAACCGCCAAAATTCTTTTGTAAAATATCAAACCCGCGGCTGATGTAATCGCCGAACTTAAAATCATAGCCTTCTTCGATGATTCGTTCGATTTTTGCATTCGGGTCTCCGTTCATTGTTTTGATTTTTTTGTGAAATAAATGAAAGCGCTAATCGGCTTTCCGAGTGGAAGGCTAAAAGTAGGGATTTTCCCTAATAAAAAAAGCGGCTGCCAACTTGATTTTGGCAGCCGCTTTCTGTTTACTGTCCAACCTTTTTTAAAAGAACCTCGAACGGTTGTCTTCGATAGATGCATTTTTCCGCAACGACGGCACCAATTTGCTGGCCACCTGAACCCGCGCCGATTGTTGGCTGGATTGGCGGGCAGCAGATGGGTTTGCGGGAGCAGTTGCTGGTTTGTTGGTGGGTTTGACCACATATACCCCGTTCACGCCAGCAATGGGCGTAGATATTTGGTTCAGGTCCACTTTTAGTGCTTCGGCCACCACATCCGGTTCGGAAACGCCTGCCTTTTGAATAAACCCAGATGCAAAAGTCACATCGGTAGCCGTGTCAACTTTTACGGAATATTTGTTGGCGATGGCCTGTAAGTCGGCCATGCCACTTAACTGACTTTTGATCAATTCCCCTTTTTTATAGGTGATTACTTCGGTTTCAATGTCAGCCTTCATGTTCTGATAAGAGGGCATGCCTGCTGGCCGGATGCTTTGCAGGGCAGCAACCGCATATTTGCTAACATGGTATTGGCCGGGGTTTTGGAAACTGTACACCTGAGGGGATACATCCCCTACTGAAGCCGGTGTTACATTTTGGCTGGTACCAAAGGCCCACCTGACCAACTCTCTTGATCCTTGCCCTGAGCCAAGCCTGCCAACAGTAAAGTCATTGGCCTTTAGGGATGGAGAGACATCCATTGATAATCCAGCAGCAGTAGCGGCGGCACGGAGCTTCTCAATATCGCCATTCTCTTCCTGCATTACCAAAGCTCTTTCTTTCACATCATCTTGCGTGGCTTGGCTAGGGATAATCTCCCTTGTAATATATGCCACTTGGAGCGACGGCTCATTGGTCACGAACTGCTTATCATAAACTTGAATCAGGTGGACACCAAACTGAGTGACCACAGAATAAACATTATTCGTTTCGGCTTGGAAAAAACATACATCGTTGAATTCCTTCACCATCGTACCTTGGGAAAACGTGCCGAGGTCGCCCCCTTTGCCCGCATTGGAAGCATCTTCGCTATGGGCGATGGCCATTTCTTCAAAAGTATTGACACCTGTTTCGATCACGTTTTTCAAACTGTCAATCGTCTTCTGGGCCGCTTGTAAAGAAGGTAGGTCACTAGCACGGCGTAAGATGTGGCGGGCAGAGACAGAATCGGGAACAATCTTGCTATCCCTAATCTTAACAGCCTGATATTTGCCTGGACTCCCGCCGACCCCTGCGGTATAGAAAGGTCCATAGACTGAACCTACAGGCAATTTCATCAAAGTATCAGCAATGTTGCTTAACAGGCTTTCTTTTTTGAAATAGGCCCCATCGATAGATCCGATATTACTCTCCACAAAAAGCGAGTCGTCTTCCGAATCGCGGAATTTAGGGATGAGTGCGGCAATTTCATCTCGAATTTTAGCGGAATCTTCTGCTGTTGGGATCACATCAAAAACCACATACTCGACCTTGCGGGTTTCCTCATCTTGGAAATACTTGTTTTTGTTTTCAGCAAAAAATGCTTCATAATCCGCATCTTCCAAAGGTACGTCCGCGTTGTCAATTTCATCATAAGGCACTTGTACATAAACGAAATCCACCTTTTTGTTCTGACCTTCCCCGATCATCTCGGCCATCCAGTTTGGCGTGTACAGCCCTTTGGAAATCATGTTTGTCAATTTCACCTGCAAGCGGTCTTTGATCACCTCTTGCTCTTGGTGAGCCCAACGGTATTTGAAATCAGCAACCAATTGTTGTTCACTGATCATCTGGTCTATCTTGCCCGACGTGGTCACAATGTCCTTCAATTGGTTGAGCTGTTCCATGTCAACAGCACGGGTATTGGGATTCTGATAACGGGTCCTGATTACTTGGCTGAGGCGGTTTTGTTCAGGGCCAAACTGCAATTTCAACAATTCCGGCACACTGACGCCCAAGCCCACGGCCTCTGCCTCTTTTCTGACCAAGGCATCGTCCACAAAGTAGTTCCACAGAAAGTTGCGGCCAGAGAAACCGTCGGTCTGGGAGTTACTGTACAACATATCGTGAATTTGGTTGAATTCCTTGTATTCGATCTTCCTGCCTTCAATGTCGCCGACCATCGTCTGGCTGCCACCGAAGAAACTTTGGTTCGGGTTGTCGAACATCAACATCAAAATGAACAGGGCCAATGCTGCGGCCAACGAGCCGATCAGCAACCATTTTTTCTGGCGAATTTTTCCTATCAGGGCCATTTGAAACTCTTTTGTTTAACGGTGAATGGTGAATGGTGAATAGCCTGCCCCGAAAATTTCGGGGGTGAATTATTTGATAGCTCATCCTTCACTCATCCTCACACCTTTGCTAATATTTTAAAAATGCAGGGAAAGGAGCGTCTTTCTGCCACGGGCTTCCCTGAAATTGTTTTTACGGAAAATAAAAAAGAAAATTTATAACGATTTGATTTAAAAAGGGTTACGACTTAAAAGCGTTGATTTGAATTTTCTGGAAAATTGCCTCCCGAAAAATTCGGGCAAAAGTAAAGGGTTTGGCAGGTAAATCAAAATTTCAGTCGGCAGTTTGCAGCGGGCAGTCAGCGGTACGATAACCCTGCCCGGATTATGAAATCGGGCTATGTTAGAACCGCACCGTCATCCCCAACAAAAAATGCCGCCCTGCCTGCGGATAATACCCTGTCAAGTTATAAACCCCATCTCCTTCCAAACGGGCATAATGGGTCGTCGCCTCTTGCATCGTAAGAATTGGAAATATAGCGATATGTCCATGCGTTGGCAGAATATTTTTTATCGAAAACATTATTGATCAATAAGATTAAAAGATAACGTTTTTGTGTAAAAGGCGTATTTAATTCATACTTTATTTGAAAATCACCCAATCGCATATTTTTCCAGACACCGTATTTTTATTGGACGTATTATCTATAAATTGTTCGCCTACATATTTTCCTGAAAATGATAAATGTAATTTTTCTAATAAATTGTAATTCAACCTTGCAAACGCAATAATAGAAGGGGAAAAGGCTATGTCGGTCGTGCCATGTTCAACAATTCGTTGTTCGCCTGTATCCCAATTGTCAATATATTCTGTAAAATTTTTTATTCTATTTTCACTAAAAGTGGCGTTGGCGTCAATATTTATTTTTTCATTAAAAATATAATTGCCCGATAATTCCAGGCCGAGGCGGTAACTGTCTGGAATGTTAATCCTAATTGCCGAACCAACATCGTTTATATTTCCCGTCAACGCCAATTGATCTTTGTATTGCATATGGTATATATTGGCATTAAATACCCCTCTGTCATTTCTTAAATGCACCCCAAGTTCTGAATTAAAAAGCCGTTCCGGCTTCGGTTCAGCTCCAGTTATAGCATCAGTAAAATCACTCCGGTTTGGTTCCCGGTGTGCTACAGCAAAAGACCCATAAACACTGGCTTTCCGGCTTATTTCATAAGTAATACCAACTTTCGGATTGAAAAAATTATAATCGATTTTTTCATTGGTTTCCCGCAGGTCATTATCCGTACCATTTATTTCATAGCCAACCCTTCTATATTGCAAATCAATAAATCCAAATAATGACGATGTAAAACCATAAAGCGTTTTATTGTAAACATTAAAATCATTTTTATCACCAGTTCCAAAATAATACCGTTCATTTTGCCGAAGTCCGGACATGTTTTCTGCCCAAATTAATTCCCCAAAATGATCGCCCTTATATTCATTGTATGCACCTCCAAAAGTATTTTGCAATAGCCGCCCATTAGATGCATAATTCAGTGACCAAACACCACCATAAAAATCATTGTCTAACCAGCGACGACGTATTAAATCGGTATCTGCTATACAGGTATCGCATATTAAGCCGTAATCATCAATTAAATTTTCACTTATTTTATATTGTTCAAAAAAACCGAACCCTCGTGTATAATGTCCATTAATATTTAAGTGCCAATTTTTATTTAATTCCTGCGTAAATAATAATTGAAAATGGGTTTGTGTGTAATCGTCTACTTCATTGTCATGAGGATTATCTTTTTCTTTCAAATCATCTGTACCGGAAACATTAAATGTGCGCAGCGTGTCATCGTTTATCCATTGGGCAGGTACGCCGTTCCAAGCTTGATAGGTGACTTCATGGCCAGAAAAAACATTGGCCCTCACGGTGTTTTTTTTGCCGATAAAGGCAGCCGATACAAAATAGGCATCCATATCCACCTCTGCTCGATCAATATAACCGTCAGAAACAATCTTGCTTAACCGCCCATCCAATGTGAAGCCAGTGAGTGGATTCGGCCCAAGATCTGTTCGTTGGCTTTTGATAACACCAGTACCAAAACTTGTGTTGCTTTTCCAGGTGTTGAAGGATCCCAAAGTACCTGACAATTCGGCATAAGGTTTTGTGTGCAATGTCGAGGTATTTAAATTTACAGTAGCACCAAAAGCCCCTGCCCCATTGGTTGAAGTACCGACCCCCCTTTGTATTTGGATATCATTCGTGGAAGTAGCGAAATCGGGAAGGTCCACCCAAAAAACGCCTTGCGACTCGGCATCATTTAATGGGATTCCATTGATGGTCACATTGATGCGGGTAGGGTCGGTTCCCCTGATCCTCATGCCTGTATAGCCAATACCTGCTCCTGCATCGGAAGTAACGACCACAGAAGGGGTGGCATCCAACAAATAGGGAATGTCCTGCCCGACATTTCTTTTCTCAATAAATTCTTTGTCCAAATTTGTATATGTAAAAGGGGCCTTATCACCGGCACGTGTAGCCTTGACAACGACTTGATTCAACAGGTTTGGGTCTTTTCTTAAAATGATCTTTACTTCACTATCTTTTACCAGGTGATACATTTGGATAGCAGTCCTTTTGCCTACATAGCTGGCCTCCAATTTTATATGTCCTTCTTGCACGTTCATCAATATAAATTTCCCTTCCTCATCACTGATTGTCCCTCTTTTGGAAATTAGGTCAAACACGTTCGCAGCGGCCAGTGCCTGCCCACTTTCATCAACGACTGTCCCTGCTATTTTTATTTGACCAAAGCAAATTGCCGCACACAGCGCGCAACTCAAAACAAGTACTGTTTTTTTCATTTCAAAATGAATTGATTGTCAGCGCCTTGGGTTTGCGCCGACATGATTTATCCAAATTTATTAAAATGAATGCTGCTAAAAATAGGCGAGCACTCATTTCCCTACCTGGCATTACCCGGGCAGGTTCGATGGGTATGATCTCAGCCCCCCTTAGAAATGAGTGAATGAATGGATGAGTGAATGATTGAATATGGAAACCGATATGGGTTTTATTATTCAATCATTCACTCATCCATTCATTCACTCATTCTTATTTGAGGCACCCCAAATGAGATGTGGCCGCAAAAGTATCAAAAGGGAAGGCAGATTGGGAAACATAGGCTGGATCGCAGCAGAGACATTATTTTAGATGGAGTGAGTTTGATCAAACCAGAAAATATGATAGGAGTTATTTTTGTGAATCTTTGGATTTCTAACTTTCCATAACCATTACTTCATGAAAAAATCCACCATTCCTTTTCTCACGTCAATAGTTGTTGTCTTTATGAGCGCCCTTTTCATTTCCAGTAAAAAAACAGAACCACAGCCCAAGGAATTGGGCAAAGTCAATTGGCTCCGCAATATAGAAGCTGCCCAAGCGCAATCGGCAAAAGAGCAAAAGCCTATTCTCATTTTATTTCAAGAAGTACCGGGTTGCGCTACCTGCCAACGCTACGGCAGTGGCCCGCTCAGTCACCCGCTAATTGTGGAAGCCATTGAAACGCTATTTGTCCCGCTGGCAATTTACAACAACAAGAGCGGTGACGATCGCAAAATGCTGAACTACTTTGGTGAACCATCTTGGAACAACCCCGTCGTGCGTATTGTCAATGTAGAAAAAAAGGACATTACTCCTCGTCTTGGCGGCAATTACACCCCACTTGGGTTGGCCAACTCAATGCTCTTGGCGCTTAATGCAAGCAATCGGGTAGCCCCACGTTACTTGCAATTATTAGCAGAAGAACTACAGGCTAAAGCTATTGGCACGGAACAAGCGACCCTTGCCATGTACTGCTTTTGGACTGGTGAAAAAGAGATTGGGAAAATACCCGGCGTGGTGTCCACCGAAGCAGGCTTCATGGGTGGCCAGGAGGTGGTACAGGTGGAGTACAACCCCGCCGTGCTACAATATGAGGAATTGGTAAGACAAGCAGAAAAAGTCAGTTGCGCCAGCCATGTTTTTACGGAAAGTAGCGAACAGGAAAAAGCAGCAGGCAAAGTGGTCGCCAGCAATGCCATTTCCCCAAAAAGAACTTACCGCCCCGACCGGGAGCCGAAATACTATTTATCAAAAACGCACTGGAAATATGTGCCGATGACCGAACTACAGGCCGTAAAAGCCAACAGCCTCGTTGGGCAAAGACAATCGCCTGAGTCTGTCTTATCCCATCGGCAAATTGAGTTAGGGGAATTTATTTCAAAAAATAAAAATAAGAAGTGGAAGGATTTAATTGGTGTGGATATAATGGCAGGTTGGGCAGTTATTGAAAAGGAAAAGAAAGGGTAGTAAACAAACATGTAACCGAAAATTCAAAACGCCTGCTCCCGAAATAAGGAGCAGGCGTTTTGAATTTTCGGTTACATTTAGACCTAGAGTAGTTCTCCCCGCCAAACATCCGTCACCGACCCACTGCCATTTCTGCCGCCAATGACCCAAATCTTACCCTGTCCATCCACCAAAACGGAAGCACCGCCACGAGCCTTGAACTCAGGTGGCACAGCTGAAACGCCTGTCACTTCCGACCAGGTAACACCCTCATCTTCCGACACCCAAATATCACTATAGTAAATCCTGTTGGCCAAATCAACATTGTTGTCGTTTCCGAAAAGAATGTACATCTTTCCATTATAGGAAAGACCAGTGTGCCCACCGCGTTCTGGGTATGGGTCGGAGACGGTCACCTTTGTCCAATCGCTGCCGTTATTGGTGTACCAAACGTCGTTGTAGACAGGTTCTGGGCCAGGCAGTTTCATAGCACCGCCGCCGGTCATCCATAATTTCCCATTGTGTACAAAAACAGCAGGTGCACTACGGGGGCTAAATCCCGCAGCAGGGGAAACAAGGCTCCAATTGGTGGCGTTGTCCGATTTCCAGACATCAGTGAAAGGAGTTAAGGGTAAACTTGATGCCAATGGGTTGCCACCTACGATATACATCTCCCCATTGAAGACCGCACCTCGGTAAAGTACTCTTGAGGGAAAGGACAAGCCGCTAAATTCATTCCACACGGCACCAGTTGTGGAAGAGAAAACAGAATTTTGGGCAATGGCCTCTAAGTTGCCAGCGCTAAAATCAGGTAAAGTCGCCCCCCCAATGAGGTGCAAAGCATTGTTGTAGGTAAGGAGTTCACAAAAAGCATAAGGTGGAGCAAGACTAGGGGTGGTCGTTACTTGATTCCAGGTTACCCCATCGGCACTTTTCCACACCTCATGGAAATTGGGGCCCCCAAGATTTACGGAAAAGGTGCCCATGACATACATTTCCCCATTCAACACAGCTCCCCTTTGATCCTGAAAACCTTTGAACCCTGCATCACTGGTCATGGATTCCCAAAAGGTGGAAGGAAGGGGCACTACGTTGACGGTGACAGTGTATTTAATGGTATTTGTCATATCGGAGGAAGTGACGGTGTAAACGACCGGATCGGTGAAATCATTAGCAGTAACACCACTTACCTGATCGACGCCCTCCACTGTCACCAAAGCCCCATTCGAGAAGGTGAATTCTGCAACCAGTGCTGTAACGTCTGTGCCCTGGGGCAGAGTGTCGGGATGAGTGATCGTTCCAAAAGTTTGGTCAATAGTAAAATTCACCCCCAAAGAAGGTATATCAAAAGCTGTAATCATGGCATCATTAGAAAGAGGGCCACCCTCCACATCCACAATAACATCGTATTCTTTAGCCGTACTTTTATTGGCGGAAAGCACATAGTAAGTCACTTTGCTGGAAAAGTCATTAGCCGTGACACCGCTCACTTGTTCCACATCGTCTACCACGACAACGGCCCCCGTTGAGGATTGGAAATCCGCTACGAGGTTGGACACATCGGTACCTTCCGGCAACTGGCCTTCATGGGTGATAGTGCAGGTAGCAGAGTCAATTTCGAAGGTAACGCCAAGGCCCTGAATGCTAAAAGCTTTGATTTCAGCAATATCGCCAGCAGCGTTGTAGTCATCTTTTTTACAATTATAAAGAAAGAGCGTTAGCATGGTTAAAGAGAGGATCAAGGTGGTTGTTTTTTTCATTTCTATTAGTTGTTTGTTAGAACTACTCGCAAACTTAGCTATTTAAGCCTTTCAAAAAGAAATGCTTAAAGGTATTTTTGTTCAGACGAAAACATGTTATGGCTCACTATGGTCAATAGCCGACATGCACTGTGAAGTATTGCAAAGCGCAAAAACTATTTTTATAAGTTTGCAAAATAAATAGAACCTTATTTGATATGCGACGCTTGAAATCTCTCCTTTTAACTACTCTTTTACTTCCCTCTTCTTTGTTTTGCCAAGGTATTTCTTTCAGCGTTGTTTCAGGTTTTTACGCCGCTTCGTTTGAGTTGTCCCTCTCAACCAATACAAACTTTGATATACGTTATACACTTGATGGAAGCGATCCTGATGGCAGTTCAGCCCTTTATGAAAACCCGATTGTGATCGACGAAAAATCCCAATTGCCAAGTGTTCTTTCTAATATCCCAACCAATCCGCCCAGCACTCCAGCTCATTTCCGATGGTATGCTCCCCAGCTTCCTGTTCTCAAGACGACCATGGTAAAAGCGGCTTTGTTTGAAAATGGCAATCGGATGACGCTCATTACGGCACATGAGTATTTTATAGGAGGAGAAATGATGGACATCAACCTACCCGTTGTTTCCATTCAGGCGGACAGCAGCGGTTTTTTTGGTTATGAAGAAGGGATTTATGTACCCGGAAAAGACTATGACAACAATCCTGACATCTGGCATCCAGGAAATTATTACGAAAAGGGCAATGAATGGGAACGCAATGCGTCAATCGGGTTTTATGAAGGCGGGGACTTGATATTCAGACAAAATGTCGAGGTAGAGATCCACGGCGATGGCAGTCGTATCATGCCATGCAAAAGCCTTCGTTTATCAGCTAAAAAAAGCTTAGGTAATAAATATTTCGACCATCCTTTTTTTGAAAACAGAGAATGGGGGCGCTATAAACGATTGATCCTCAGAAATGCCGGACAGGATTTTGTCAGGACGCTTTTTGCCGATGTACTCATGCAAACGCTCCTCGCTGACACAAATGTGGAAACTCAAGCCTCCCGCCAAACAGTCGTCTTTATCAATGGCGAATATTGGGGCATCCACAACCTTCGGGAACGGTACGACAAATACTTCTTGGAAAACTATCATCAGGGCGGCTTAGAAGATTTTGACCTCGTGGAAACCTCCACTTCCCACTTCGACACCCAAGGTAGCAGCAGCGGGGATTACAAAACCTTAATCGAATCGCTTTTGGATGCTGACCTAAGTAACCAGGCAAATTTTGGCGAAATCGCTTTGCAGATTGATCTGGACAGCTACATTGACCACCATATTTCAAAGGTCTATGGTGGTGGTGAGGATTGGGGCAGCAATAACGAAAAAGTATGGCGTCCGCATACGGCCAGTGCCTTGTGGCGATGGTTGGCCAATGATTACGATGACGCATTTGTCAACTTCGAAAAAGATGCATACAAACATGCTACCAACGATGTCGGCACCTCATGGCCCAATCCCGAATGGAGTACCCGCTTGTTCCGCTCGCTCATGACAAACAAGGGTTTTGCCCGTCGCTACAAAACCAAGCTCCGTTATCACCTTGATTATACATTTCACCCCGACCGGGTGATCCGTGCAATAGATTCTATCGCTCAAATTTACCTGACGGAAATGCCTCGACACATTGCCCGCTGGAATTACCCCTCCTCTATTTCAGCTTGGGAGGAACATATTTCCGATTTTAAAATATTCGCCCAAAAACGCCCTATTGTCGTTTGGCAAAATTTCCTAGAATATTTCCCTGACATTTACTTGCCTCCTGAAGAAGTCATTATCTACCCCAACCCTGCCAGCTCCTTTTTGAATATTGACCTGCCAAAAGACTGGTCAGGTAAAACTCAATATTCTATTTATTCGTCCAATGGCCAGCTTGTCCAGTTTGGTGATTTGACAAACGAACAACAGAACTATATTGAATTGAACAATTTCCAAACAGGCCTATATTTCATCTGGATAAACGGAGCAGTTGGAAAGATTATCAATACATTATTGGTTAGATAGAATAACTTGTTTGCTCCGACAATAAACAGTGAATATTTTTTAATTTTCTTTTTTAAAAATGGAATTCCTCACAACCCTTGAATGGATTGCCACCATCTGTGGCCTTATCCATGTTTTTTTGCTTACTCGCGAGAAAGTAGTTGCCTGGCCCTTCGGTATTGTGACCGTCGCCATTTATGTGTACATTTTTTACGTGTCAAAATTGTACTCAGATACCATACTGCATGTGTTCTACATCTTCATCAACAGTTATGGTTGGTACAATTGGACAAGGCGGAAAGAGGAGATGGCGTTGGTTAAAATCAGCCGATTGCAGCCATTGCGCCTTGCGCTTCTAATAGGCATCATTGCTGTCGGAACGTTCGCATGGGGTTATTTCATGGCCAGCCAAACGGACGCATCTTTCCCCTACCCCGATGCCTTTACCACTGTGGCCAGCCTTTCTGCCCAGTATTTATTGACGCAGAAAAAATTGGACAACTGGGCCGTTTGGATCGTCGTCAATTTAGTGGCCATGCCTATTTATTTCCTGAAAGGACTTCATGTGACGGTTGGATTGTATGCTGTGTATTTGATATTGGCAGTAATGGGTTTGGTAGAGTGGCGGCGGTTGATGAAAAAGGAGACTGGTGAGGCAACAAAAACTGAAGACTACCTTATTGAGTAATTAAAAATTTCAAAAAACAGATTCGGTATGTTCAAAAAAATATTTTGGTTGATCGTTCTTGGTTGGTGCAGCACTTGCCTGTTCATACGTTGTTATATGAATTTTGCTGGTTTCCACACTGGCCGCACGACAGGAAAAGGAGGGCATGAAATCAGAGGAAGCGTAAGCAAGGTTTTCGATTCTCCTATATTCGCTGCATTTGACGAAGAGTTCAGTGATTTCAAATTGCGTGACCAAACGGCCGTTGAATTTGGCGGAATGGTGGGTGTGGCGAAAAGGGTAGATGTCGGCGCATGGATGAATTTTTTCGGAGGTATTGGTTTAGATACAAAAGTACAGCTCCTTGGCGACCACGATTCCCCTTTTGCAATGGCCGTAGGGGCAGGCATTGGGCAAAGGAATAAGTTCTTTTTCCATATTCCCGTTTACCTGTCCTATCATCCTGTTGATGGCCATAACCTTTATTTGTCCCCTCGGTACATTTACCAGCCACACGACACCTACACCTACGCTTATGGAAAAGACCCCTTTAAGTTTTGGGGATTAAATGCAGGTTACTTCGCTTCTTTCAACCGATTTTCTGTGGGTTTTGATTACGCCTTTTACCGGGGGGGCAAAAACAAGATGGATTTTAAGACTGGATCTTTGGGGTTGGGGATCCGGTGGAGAATAGTCAGGGATTGATAGCGATAGGCAAACCGAAGATGTTATGCTACTGAGCGTTTTCATAATCATTGATCAGAGCTTCCTTGTAACGGAGGAGGCTGGTGTTGTAATCAAGGCGGTTCACTTCTTCTTGAAGTTCCTTCATTTGCTTTAAGCGTTTGGCCAAAGTTTCAAAATCCCTTTTGCTCATCAGCTCTTCAACAGCTTTTTGCTCGGCCAGCAATTTCTCGTTCAATTCCAATAATTGTTTATCCCTGAGCAACATGCGCTGGTCATTTTCAAAGAGATTTTGTTTTTTCCTTTGCTTAAGTTCTTCTAAGAGTTGTTTGCGCTCCAATTGAAGCTCCTCGGCTCTTTGCATTTGCTTGTTGAAGAGATTCTCTTGGTTTTCCCGCAGTTCTCTCATCAGTTTTTCAGAATATTCTTTTTGTTGTGCCTGTTTTAGTTCCAATCTTTCAAAAAGCTCTTGATTCTTGGCTTCTCTTTTAGCCAACAATTCATGGTAACGCTGGGCCAATTCCTCATCATTGTCTGGAAAGACAAAAGCATTGTTCCGTTCAAATATATCGGCTATTTCGGGTGCAGGCACTTCGGGAAATGGAATGTCGGCTATTTCCGGGTTATTGGGAAACCAAAAGGTGCGGTCATTGGCTTCGTCATAAAAGAAACGGTTCGTACCATCGCCTTCGATTTTCTCTTTGATAACAGTGCGGTCACCATCTTTCAGGCCCTTGATCTCATTGCCGTTGATGATCACATCCCCTTTGCGGTGGTTTTCTATTTCAATTTCAACTGGTTCTTCTCCCGTTCCGTTTTCTATGATGATGGTCATGCCTTTGCCGTTCTTCTCCGTAGTGATGGTACGGGTTCGGGCAGGTGGCACCGGAGGTGCTGGCGGTGCTGGAACAGCACTGGGCGGCGCGGGGGCAACAGGAGTATGGCCGTGCCCAGGAAAAACAGGCATTGGAGGGATTGGAGGGGCGGGTGGCGGTGGAGGAATGTTGTTGACCAAATCGTCTATCAATGCTTCGTGGTTTGGGTAGTCGGCTTCGTCTATTACCTCACCGTCAATTTCGAGGTAGGTAACCTTGCCATCCTTCAATTTCAGTTCCACCCCTTCACCATCAATAGATTTATTGATGCGGATATTGCCAGGGGGGTATTCCCCAATATCTCCGTTGTTATTTTTTGAAACATCAATAGTTGCAACTTCATCTGGTGATAATCTCTGAAGATCATATGCGGCAAATTCTTCTTCTGGCACTTGCTCCCCATTGACCCTTACATCTTTTATTTGGCCATTGTCCAATTTCATTTTAATGACATCGCCGTTCTTTTTTGTAATAACGATGTTTTCATCTCCATGTAATTTCAAATCATCGGGGATCGTGTCATGAGGCATCAGTTTGGGGCTGGGTTCAGAATTGAGAAAGGAATCTTTCCCGATTTCGGTGGAATTTTTAAAAGAAGATTGGGCCTGCAACGATAACAACACAACGGCTGCCAGCAACAGTACAGTAGCAGAGATTTTTTCCATAGCATTGGACTTTTTATCAGGTGATTGTAATATCCGCTGGATGCGGGTGAGCAGTTGATTTTTGTTTTTGGAAAACGACAGGGCCAGAATTGGCCGAGCCTGATGCATTTCCTGCAACGACACCAGCGCTTTGGCATAAGCGACAGAATTGCCGCAAGTGGCCACGGCGAGGTCGTCGCAACAGTTTTCCCGCTCAGTGCGAATGCGGGAGGAAATCCACCACACAGCAGGGTTGAAGTAGAACATGGCCTCCACGGCTGCCTGCAAAATATTCACGAGGTAGTCATAGCGGGCAATGTGCGCCAGCTCGTGCGCCAAGACGGCTTCTACCTGCGCGGTGGTCAAGTTATTGATGGCAGCTACCGGCATTAGTACCACAGGTCTCAACCATCCCACTACCATTGGTACTTTCACCAAAGCTGAGGCTGCAATTTTTATTTTCGAAGAAATACCCAGTGAGGCTTGCAGGCTGCTCAATGCGGCCTGCCATTGTCTTGGCACGTCAGACAAATGCCTCGTTTTCAATCGTTGGATATACAGTAGTCCTCCTAGTGTTTTCAATAAAAAGAAGACCATCCCCATGAGCCAAGCAGCGACGATGAGCGGCATGTTTTCATTAAAATAACCCGCAAAAGCCAAGGGGTCGTTTTCGATAAAATAATGTCCCGGCACCTCCCCTTCTGCGGAAACAACTTCGGAAACCAAGATGCTCCCCGCATCGCCATTTTCCAACAAAACAAAAAAGGTAATTATGGAAAACAACAACGTACTGCCCATTGCTACACAACCTGCCAAATACCGCCTACGGGCATCGGTCTTTTGCCAAACGAGCAGGTAAGCTGCCAACAACAATGCAATCAAAAACGCCTGCCAGAGGGAGTGCAGCACCGTCCAGCCGAGTGCGTTCAATATATGTTCGGGTAGGAAGTCGTAGATGATATTCATTTTTATTAAATGACTAATGACCAATGACTAATGATTAATATCTGATTATAGCAACAGCTTATTAATCATTATTCATTAACTATTCTTTTCCATTTTTCTAATTAATGCCTTGATCTGGTCCAACTCCTCCTTTGAAGCATCATGGTCGCCAAGCGCTTGCATGACGAGGCTCATGGCCGAGCCACCAAACACATTGTCCACAAACTTTCCAAGGAGATCACGTTGGGTCGCCTCCTGACTAATGGCCGCTTCGTAGATATGGCTACGGGTTTCCGTATTGCGGGTCAGCAGCTTTTTCTCCAGCATGATCTGCATGAATTTCAAAGTGGTGGTGTATCCAGCCTCTTTCTGCTTATTGATTTCATCGTTCACAAAGCGCACGGACGACGGGCCATGCTCCCAGAGTACTTTGAGGATTTCAAGTTCCGATCCGGTGGGTTTGGGAATTCTTTTTTTCGACATTGATCTCTAATTTATTGTAAAATATGAGTGCAAGTTAAAGGACTCAAATCAGTGTCATCCAGTTGCACGAACATTTTCGTACTGCAAGTTTATACGAACAAATTCGTAAAAACAAATTTTTCTACGATTTTTTTCGTAATAAAACTTTTATGAGAGAAAAACATTTATGGTGACGACTATCCATTTTGGTAGGCGGGAGAGCATCGAGAAACAGTCACTTATGTAACCATAGTTACTGGTAATGCCAAAAAAGGAAGCCATCTTTGCACACCGTAAAGGATTTATAATAACAAAACTTTGGAGTTGAAATATTATCGAAACCTCGTTTTCTAATTTTTCAATTTCCATTTTTCACCATGATAGAATTCATTTCACAGCCCTGGCCTTGGTACGTAGCCGGACCGCTCATTGCGCTAACCATGTTCTTGCTCCTGTATTTTGGGCGAAACTTTGGTGTATCGGCCAATTTGCGGACGATGTGCGCCATGTCAGGCGCAGGTAGAAGCAGTCACTTTTTTAAATTCGATTGGAAAAAACAGACCTGGAATTTGGTATTTGTAGTAGGTGCCGTTATTGGTGGGTTTGTCGCTTACCAATACCTGACGATCGACCACTCTGTAGCGCTCAGTCAAAATACTGTTGATACCCTGACGGAAATTGGCTTTGCCAATCCCGGTGGAGAATACCTTCCACCAGAAATATTCAGTATGGAAAAATTGACGTCTCTGCCTGGCCTTGCTATCCTTTTGTTGGGGGGCTTTTTGGTAGGTTTCGGGGCGAGGTATGCAGGTGGCTGCACTTCCGGCCATGCTATCAGCGGCTTGAGCGATTTGCAGGTGCCATCGCTGATCGCCGTCATCGGTTTTTTCATCGGTGGCTTGGCCATGACATACTTTATTCTTCCTGTAATTTTTTAGAAGCCAGACCACTTCGCTATCGGAAATCAGACTGAGTCTCGTCTGACTTCTGACAGCGAAGCGATCTGACCTCTGACTTCTCAATAAAAATGAAATACATAAAATTTCTTCTTTTAGGCGTCTTTTTCGGGATCGTTTTGGCGAAAGCCGAAATCATTTCCTGGTACCGCATTTATGAAATGTTCCGGTTCGATGCATTTCACATGTATGGTGTGATTGGTTCAGCGGTTGTATTGGGTGTTATCATTGTGCAGTTAATTAAACGGTCGAAAATGAAAGATATGTACGGCGAACAGGTTACATTCAATCCAAAAAATATGAGCATTACCCGCTATTTGGTTGGTGGTACTTTTTTTGGTTTGGGCTGGGCGCTGGTAGGTGCATGCCCTGGCCCGATGTTTATTTTATTGGGGTATGGTTATGTGCCCATATTGATCGTAATTGTGGGTGCCGTTTTAGGAACCTATGTCTATGGCTTATTGCGACCTAAATTGCCACATTAAAAAAAATAAAAAAGCGGCTCTCTACAGTGACGCTTTTTTTATTTTAGATGAAAAAATGTTTTTACAAAATTTAATTCTTATGAAAACATTATCGGCTTTTCTTTTTTCTTTTATTGTATTAATGGGCTGCACAAATAACAAACAGCAAAATAATCCCAAGGAAGAATATATAGAAAAAGGCCAACAAATTACCGCTGCCGTTTTTTCGACCTTAAGCGCAGAACTCCAAAATGCCATGAAAAATGGTGGCGTTGAAAATGCTTTACAATATTGCAATTTAAATGCACTAAATATTGTTGACAGCCTCTCTAAATTACATCATGCTAAAATAAGGCGCACTTCCGAAAAATACCGCAACCCACATGACCGACCTAATGAAAATGAATCTGCCGTAATCAATAATTATCAAAAAGAAATAAAGGGAGGAAAAGAAGTACCGCCTAAAGTCATTCAGGAAAATGACGGACGATACTATTTTTACGCCCCTATATTTGTTAATGATTTATGCTTAAAATGCCATGGAGCTGTCGGCAAAGAATTAACGCAAGAAAATGCGGACTTAATTAAAAGATATTATCCAAATGACTTGGCTACAGGATATTCTGCCGGAGAATTCAGAGGTATTTGGAGCATTAAGTTTGAAAAATAAATCTGGCTATTGGCAAATAGCAAATAGCAAATAGCAAATAGCAAATAGCAAATAGCAAATAGCAAATAGCAAATAGCAAATAGCAAATAGCAAAAATATGAAACCACTCGGAATGATCGGCGGCACTTCATGGCACTCTACCATCGTTTATTACCGCCTTATCAATGAACTCGTCGGGGAAAGGATCGGCACACAGGGCAATCCCCCATTAATTATTTACAGCTTAAATATTGAACTGATGCGAGAAGGGAATAAAGAAAAAATAAACAATGCTTATTTGGGCGTTGCCAATAAATTACAGAATGCAGGGGCCGAGGCCATTGTTATTTGCGCCAACACACCCCATATGGTTTATCCATTTGTAGCACCTAAAATAAATATCCCCATTTTGCATATTGCCGATGCAACGGGAAGGGAGGCTAAAAAAAGGGGGTTGAAAAAATTAGGACTACTGGGAAATAGACCAACTATGACGGGCGGTTTTTTGCAAAACCATTTAAATAAAAACCATGGCCTTGAAGTCATTATACCAGAAGAAAAAAATATTGAGCGAACACATTATTATATTTCCGAAGAATTAACGCAAGGAAAATTTACGGAAGAGGCAAAACAATTTTATTTACAGAGAATGAAAGAATTAAAAAGCAGGGGTGCCGAAGGCATTATTTTAGGTTGTACAGAATTGCCCATATTGATTAAAGAAAGAGACTTTGACCTGCCAATGATGGCAACTACTGACCTGCATGCTCAAATGGCGGCGGATTTTATTTTGAGTTAATTAGTTGTGTAATGGTTGTCACACAAAGCCATTTTTGAGAATGGCTTTGTAACAGATGTTACGGAACGGGTTAATAATTCCCTGTAACTTTGTATCATGATTTTTAAAAAAATAAACTGGGTTCGGGAACAGCATAATTATTCCAACCTTTATTATTAAAACTTTAATTCTTTCAAGATTGACCAAAAACCTTTATGAGGTGAATGTGTTTGTTTCATTTTTTGCAAAAAAATGAAACAAACACTCTCCCTTCAAGAACGTTCTATCTTAAAATGTTAAAGTAGGATTATTCACCAATTTAATTCAATATTTTTTAAAATGAAGATCGAACAAATTTATACCGGATGCCTGGCACAAGGCGCTTATTATATCGAGAGCAACGGCGAAGTAGCAATCATTGACCCGCTACGGGAAGTACAACCTTATATTGACCGGGCCAACGAAGACGGGGCGAAAATTAAATACATTTTTGAAACGCACTTTCACGCCGATTTTGTGAGTGGTCATGTAACACTTTCTGAAAAAACGGGCGCACCCATTATTTATGGCCCAAATGCCAATCCATCATTCGATGCCATTATCGCTGAAGACGGGCAGGAATTCAAGTTGGGTGACGTGACTTTCAAGGTACTCCACACACCGGGGCACACGATGGAAAGCACGACTTATTTGCTGAAAGATGCCAAAGGAAAAGACCATGCGATATTCTCCGGCGACACCCTCTTCCTAGGGGATGTAGGCCGCCCTGATTTGGCGCAAAAAGCTGCCGACATGACGCAGGAGCAATTGGCAGAAACGCTGTTCGACAGCCTCCGCAACAAGATCATGCTTTTGAGTGACGATGTGATCGTTTATCCAGCGCATGGTGCTGGTTCGGCCTGCGGCAAAAACATGATGAAAGAGACAGTGGACACTTTGGGCAACCAAAAGAAAATGAATTATGCCCTGCGGGCCGATATGACCAAAGCCGAGTTCGTGAAAGAGGTGACCGATGGTTTGCTGCCGCCGCCGGCTTATTTCCCACTCAACGTAAAACTGAACAAAGAGGGCTATGCAAGCATAGATAAGGTGCTGGAAAAAGGTCAGCATGCATTGGCCCCGCGGGAATTTGAAGTAGCTGCCAATGAGACCGGTGCGGTCGTGCTGGACGTGCGCCACGAGGATGAATTTGCCAAAGGCCATGTTCCCCGTTCCATTTTCATCGGCCTTGATGGCAACTTTGCTCCTTGGGTCGGCGACTTGATCAAAGATGTGGCAACCCCCATCCTTTTGGTCGTGGAAGAAGAGCGCTTGGAAGAAGCCGTTACCCGTTTGGCAAGGGTCGGTTTTGACAACACCTTGGGCTATTTGAGAGGTGGCATAAATGCATGGAAAGAGGCAGGCATGGAAGCGGACACCGTGCAGCAGGTAACTGCCGAAGAACTGGCCAAGCAAAAAGGTGCTGCAATTGTGGATGTCCGAAAGCCTTCCGAGTATTTGTCCGAGCATATAGTTGATGCCGAAAACTATCCTTTATCAGAAATCAATAACCACCTCGCAAGCCTGCCCGGCGATCAAGATTTTTACATCCATTGCGCTGGCGGCTACCGTTCCATGATTGCCAGTTCGATTCTGAAAGCGCGGGGCATCCATAATTTGATTGATGTGAAGGAAGGCTTCAAAGCCATCAAAGAAGCTGACATAGCGGTGACGGATTATGTTTGTCCTTCCACTTTGTAAAATGGGCCATTGGTCTATAGAAATATATTTTCGGGTGATTTTATCAAAAAAGGAGGCATTGGTGAAACGAACCGATGCTTCCTTTGCTTTTTCTTCCAAAACATGGATTTCAAAAAAATATTAATCATGGGATTTTTAGGAATAAATTTATTTTCTAACAACGCCACTGCCCAGACAGGTTTCACAAAAATAGATAAAACTGAATTCGTGCAGGCCATCACTGCCAATGCGTCTGCACAGGTGGTGGATGTCAGAACTCCGAACGAGTTTAATGCCGGGCATTTCGACAACGCCATCAACATGGATTTTTACAGCCCTGATTTTCCCAAACAGTTAGATACCTTGGATAAAACAAGGCCCGTTTACCTCTATTGTCGGAGCGGCATCCGCAGCGCAAAAGCAGCTAAGATGCTGGTGGAAAAAGATTTCGAAGAAATCTATGATTTGAAGGGTGGGTATTGATTGATTTTTATCATTTGACTTCGATCGTATTAAGTGGTATTTTGTGAGCAAAATTGCAAAGGACACTTTTCAACAAGGCGTCCTTGCGAATTATTAACTCAAACCACCTCGCCATGAAAGAAAACTGGGTCAAAATCTATTCCTCCACCGACCTGATGCAGGTCAAAATCGCAGAAGATATCCTCAAACAAAACGGCATAGTCAGCCATATCCTCAACCATCCCGATTCCGCGATGCCGATGTTGGGTGAGGCGGAATTGTATGCACTGCCTGAAACTGCTGAAAAGGCAGTAGCTATTTTGAAGGAGAGTGACGTGGATTGATCTGCTGTTCTACAAACGCCAACATCTGCAACTCCTGCCAATAATTCCTTTTCCCAAATAAAGTAAAACCACAATGCCCCCCATATTCCGGGGCTATAAAATGCAGGTGTTCATTGTCCTTTGCAATTTCAAAAGGATAACAAGTAGGCCCGAGCATTGGGTCGTCAAGTGCATTGATGAGCAGGGTGGGGATGTGGATATTTTTCAATAATGGCAAACTGCTGCAATTGGCATAATAGCCCTTTGCCCCATCAAAACCATGCAGGGGAGCAGTAAAATACTCATCGAAATCCCAAAGGTTTTTCACATATTTTAAATGCTCAGGCTTGAAGGTGTCAGGGAACTGTTTGTGTTTTAAATGCACCTTTTTGGTGAGGCTGCGGAGGAAACGCCTGTCATAGATGAAGTTTTCTGGCGAAATAATCCGTAAGGAGCAGGAGTGTAGGTCAATGGGTACAGAGATGGCCACGGCACATTTGATGACGGGATCTGTTTTATGACCCCACTCACCGAGGTATTTCAACGTCATATTGCCACCAAGACTGAAACCCACCATGATAATTTCATCGTAATCTTTTTTCAAATGCTGGATCACCGTATGTGGGTCGTCTGTTACGCCGCTATGGTACATGCGCCGTTGGCGGTTCATTTCGCCGCTGCAACTCCGGTGGTTTATCATGGCCACATCCCAACCATTCTGAAAAAAAATATCAGCCGAACCTTTGATGTATTGCGAGGTACTATTGCCTTCCAGTCCGTGCAGCAAGAATGCCACCCTGTTTTTTCTATTTCTCAAAAAATCAATGTCGAGGAAATCATCATCGGGAGTATTGATCCGTTCCCGTTGATATTTAAGGGGCTGCGTCCGGCGGAACAAGGCAGGAAAAATGGTGTTGAAGTGGCCGTTCCTGAAAGGCAGTCCGGGGCAGTAGTCATTTGTCTCTATAACGGGCATGGAATTGCGAGTTTGAGAGGTTGAGAGTTTTAAAACAGTACAGAACTATTTCATCCTGACAATTTCAAACGAGCAAATAAACAAATAATGAGCAAAACGGCCTTACCATTGATTTCTCAATTTCTCACGCTCTCAATTTCTCAACTCTCCTTTTTTATGGCAAAAAATTTGAATAGATCAAAATCACTCTCATAGCATATCCCTCAACATAATCGTAAAATAATCCACCTAAGATGAGAAATCTAATGTTCTATGGTATGCTTGCCCTGTCTTCATGCCTTTTTTCCTTTTCCCAGACTACTGCTGAAAAATCATTGGCCGACGAACTGGTTGGCGTCTACACAGGCATGTTTGCCAAAGAGGGTTCACTCAATAGGGAATACAAAGTCAAAGTGACCAAAGTAGGCGACAACGTGATTCAGGTTGTACCTTTCGACGGCGTGAGCAGCAAAGCTTTTAAGGCCAAAATCTGGGAAGACAACCTCAGTGCCATCCGTGTGATTCGCCTTGATCCAATCGGCGATATTGTCTTGAAAAACGGAATGATGACTCCAGTGAACGGCCGCCTTTCCTATGGTGTTTCTTCGGTGGATGGTTTGAGGATGGAAGTCTTTTCAGGGGTTAAACATTTAGAGATCAAACATTCAATTGATAAATAGAGTTTTCTAGTAACTGTTCAGTATATGTCTTCTATTGAATTTGATGTAAACACCTAAAACCATAGGTGGCACTTATATCATAATTCAGACCACCTGCAAGGCTGCTCCCGATACCGCCCACTGCACTAAAGCCGGTCTGAAAACCTTCAAGACGAGGATAAAGCCAGCAGGGTATTGATCACACCACAGAAGTTTCCTTTTGAAGGATCATCTGGGTCAACAGAAGGGGCCAGTACATCGTTC
The DNA here is from genome assembly GCA_965222975.1 of Saprospiraceae bacterium. Classification (GTDB taxonomy): domain Bacteria; phylum Bacteroidota; class Bacteroidia; order Chitinophagales; family Saprospiraceae; genus UBA6168. The sequence continues at coordinate 103,204 of CBDCVJ010000078.1, forward strand.
CTAGGCGATAGAAAAAGCTGTAAATGCCATAAGTATCAGCGAAATTTCCAAAAGAATAAAAGTCCACATTTTCCGCCAGTTCAATTCCAGTTGAAGTGCTTTTGACAACCACGTTAGCTCCAATAATATCTTCTCCATTTTCATCTGTTACTCTCCCGGCTATTGTTTTCGTCTCAAAAAGGGCCGCCAAAAGTGTCGATTATATGTGTCAAGGTACTTAATTCCACTTTGTCACTTTAAAGAGTTTTTTTTTAATCGTTAATCACCCTTTCTCTCTAAAGTGACAAAGTAGTAATAAGTAAAAGGTCTAATTAAATAACAAGTTAGATAGCCTCCATAATGATTCAATAAAATAATGCCTCCTTGCAAAGAAACTTTAGCTAAGCGAAAGAATTTTTCTTCAGAATAGCATATAAGAATTATCGGAATAAATCCTGATTATACTCGACCACTTCAGATTTTGTGCATTTGAAAAAATATAGTTGAGATGGTTGAGGAGGTTTAGACGGTTGAGAACTCAACCGTCTAAACCTCCTCAACCATCTCAACAAAAAAAAATGGCACAAAACCTATTATGGTTCAGTATAAGTTACTATACACTTTTTGAAAAAGGCTGGTTTTCATGCCTGAGAGGAAGGTCAATTTAGAGAGGGGGGTGTTTTTATTTTTAAGGTTAACTTCAATTCTTATTTTTGAGCCGCCCATTCAATTCTAAATATAATTTTTCGAAATGGATTTATCTGGATTTCTTGGATATGAACTGTTTACAATAAGCGAGGATCAGGCCTTGCACTTAGGGCAAGTACTTACAGCCATTCTCATACTCATTGCGGCGAGACTGCTGATAGTGATTATAAGCCGGACGATTTTAAAAAGGTTTTTCAAAAAAAGGAAAGTCGATATTGGGAGGCAGTATGCCATTATTACTTTTTTGAAATACATCATTTACACCGTGGCCATTCTTTGGGCCATGCAGTCGCTAGGCATTAAGTTTTCGGTACTGTTGGGGGGGGCGGCTGCGTTGTTGGTAGGCATTGGATTGGGGTTGCAACAAACCTTTAACGATCTGGTTTCTGGGATCATATTATTGTCAGAAGGAACGGTGGAAGTGGGCGACATCGTTTCCGTGGACGGCATTATCGGTACGGTGAAAAGCATTGGTTTTCGCACATCAAAAGTGGAAACCCGGGATGAAATTTCTATCATTATCCCCAATTCCAAATTGGTCGTAGACAATGTAGTAAACTGGAGCCACAATGAAGTTCCGACCCGCTTTCAGGTAAACGTTGGAGTGGCCTACAGCTCAGACGTGGAAATGGTAACATCCTTATTATTGCAGGCGGCTAATGGCCACAAAGATGTTTTGAAAAAACCAGAGCCCAAGGTAATGTTCAAAGATTTCGGTTCTTCTTCCCTTGATTTTCAACTGCATTTTTTTAGCAATGAATACCTTCGGGTTGATTTTATAAAAAGTGAAATCCGTTATAAAATAATGGAATTTTTCAGGATGCATAAAGTGGAGATCCCATTCCCACAAAGGGATTTGTGGATACGCAGTGCTGATGATTTTGTGAAAAAATGAACTGAGAAAAAAAATGATAAGGAACGATCAAATAATAAGTTCACGATTTTATGGTGAATTATTTTTTATTCTGACAAGGCAAAAAACGGAGGCATAGCAGCGCTACGGCGAGTATTTTTAACGCCGTCAGAAGGAAAAAGAATCAGCAGAAAACGGGAAGTTATTATTTGACCGTTCCTAAGATTTTTTTTCAAGCAATCCTTATTAGATTTCACGCTACTGGACATGAGACTAAATTGCCGCAAAGGCACAAACCGAAAAACCCTAGTGCCTTTGAGCCTTTGTAGCTAATTTGGTTACCAATGTCCAACAGTATGATTAGATGTTAGCTTATGGGATCAAATAAGTGGTTTCTCGCCAGCCTGTCTGGCTGAAGGGACTTGGAAATATTGTTTGCTAAGGGAAAAGGGAAAAAATAATCCCGATTAAAATACGGGAATCAGTTTAGATAATGATTTGAAATTATACCTTGCTCAACGTTTACAAAAAAAAATAACGCCATGAATGAGCAACTAAAAAACACATTCATTGAATTTTGGGAAATGTTGATCGGCATGCTCCCTAATTTACTGGCCGCCCTTGTTATATTTTTAATATTCTTTTTTATAGGCCATTTTTTATATAAAATATTCAGCAAAAAATTTGCGGAAAAATGGCAGGAAACCATTGTCACCAAGTTTGTGGCCAATGTGCTGAAATGGGCGCTCTATCTGATCGGGTTGATCGCTGCAGTGGACATATTGGGTTTTAGCGGCATCATGAGCAGCCTTATCGCTGGGGCAGGTGTGACTGCCATTATATTGGGTTTTGCATTTAAGGACATCGGCGAAAATTTTCTGGCAGGTTTGCTCTTGGCCGTCAACAGACCCTTCCGCATTGGTAACATCATCGAAGTGGACGGTTTCAAAGGGACTGTAAAAGGGATGGATATGAGAACGACCCATATTCGCAATATAGAGGGCAAGGACATTTTTATCCCTAATGCCATGATCGTAAAAAACGTCGTCACCAATTATACCAAAGACGGGCTTCTCCGCCAACAGTTCATCATTGGTTTGGACGTCCCGTCAGACGTGGGGATGGCCAAAACATTGATAATCGAACACCTGAATGGCCAAGCGGATATATTAAAAAAACCAGAACCTAATGTACTGGTAACAGAAATTGGGGAATTTACCATCGACATACAAGTCCTTTTTTGGGTGGATATTTTAAAAGGAAAAAACCAGTCACCTTCCTATTTGGGTATGACCATCCGCAGTAAAATTATCCACGAAATAAAAGACCTTTTGTTGACCAACGGCTTTAACTTGCCCTCGCAAGTACTAGAACACAAAACCTATAAAGAGCCAATAGAACTAAATATAAACAGGCATTTGAAAGCGAAGCCAATAGACAATTTGTAACCGACCTGATTTTCACGTTCTTACCATTTGAACACGCGTTTCGGAAGCATACTCATTGAAATATTTCTGGCTTTAAAGGTCAGGAAATGTGGGATGAACAGTAAGCACAATATGTCGAGTTCTGCAATTCGTGTGTTTTGTTGATATTTGTGCGAATAACAAAAACAACCACGGGATACAGATGATCAACTTTGAAACGTCTTTTTCCTCTTTCAGAAAGCTTTTGGACGAAACGATCCAACATGCTTGGGCTATCGAAGATACGGATAGCCACTTTCGGGCACTTTCCAATGGGGCAAAAAAATTGCAGGAAGCCGCAGTGCAAGTAGGTGACATTAGTCTCGAAGCATTGACAGATACAACGAACAAAATCGGTTTAATAGAATTATTACCACATTATATCATTAATTTTATTTGGGCTGACCGGGTGAAATCTTTTTTCATTTTATGGCGGGATGTTTTGTTCCAAGAACAGAAGGCACATATTTTATTATTGGAAAATAAAATAACGGGAGCAGCACTGGAGGATTTGAAAAATAAATCGAAAGACGTTGTGTCGTCTGCTGCCAACGAATTAAATATATTATTAGAAGAAGAAATTACTAAAATAAATGAAACGAAAAAAGGCCTTGGAAAAAACATTGGAAAATGGAAGTTACAGCAAAACCCTTGGCCAATTTACAAAGAACAAATAAATAAACTGGTTGAACAATGCCAAGAATTAAACACTCAATATACTGCATTAAAAATGCTTGTCAGTGATTACGCTTCTATTAAAAAAACGATACAGGAAGAAATTTATTTTTGTAAAAATGGGATACAAACAATCAAAAACAATACACAAAAAACGATCACTTTTATTGAAAATAATATAGCGGAAAAACCTGGAAGCATACCCAGCTATTTGGAAGGGGCGGAAGAAGTGTTGAACATCCGCAATCATCTCCAAATTTTTACGGAGGCGTATGAAAAGAACTTGGAGGCTTTACCCGATAAGGTCAGGGCAACAGTAGCAGCATCGGAGGGCGTTTTAAATTATAGGGAAATATTTTTCAAAAAAAACACCCGCCAATGGCTGGAGTCCGAAATAAAACCCCTTTTTTATGAAATATGGGAATTGACCGACAACGTGGTGTACGGCATGAAAATGTCGCTTATCAATATCCGCAACCGGGTCATCATGGCAATCAATGAAAGCAAAGAGGGTGGGGAATTAAGATTGGAAAAAGACGACGCTAGTCAACCACTTCATGCTTTTTTAAAAAAAGAAAACAGTTGGGAAAACAATTTTACCGAACTCGGAGAATTAATTAATGCCCGATTGTCCGATCAATTAAACATTGCCAATATTTACCAATTAAACAAAGAATTTCTGCCCCTCCCTTTAGAATATGCGGTGAGCCAATTGGGTATTGACCAACATAAATTAATTGATAAAATAAAAGAATGGCTGAAGCGCATCACGGGCCGGGTAGAGAAAATAAAAACCACTGTGGCCCAAGAGGAGTTAATGAGCATTTCGGAGCGGGTCGTCCGGTATATACAGTCACGCAAAGGGGAGGTGACCAACAACCAATATGCGAGCATTTTCCTCACCAAAGGTTATCTCGGCGAATCGTTTTGGGTGGGCCGTCAAAATGAAATCCGCCATATTGAAAACATAGTAGAGCAGTGGCGTTTGGGTTACCGGGGAGCAGTGACGTTAAGTGGCTCCCGGTATTGTGGCAAGACCATTTTTGGGGAATTGATGGCCAATCGTTATTTCCCAGAAAATACCATCCGTGTTTTTCCAAATAATATTTTAAATATCAAGGGTCGCAAATTGGAAACGGGGCACGACCTCGGCAAAGCACTTGATTTTATCAGAAAAAACACGATCCAAGAACGCCCCCTCGTATGGATAGACGACCTCGAACTGTGGAACGGGAACGGCATTGCCCTACATACCAATGTGCGCCAATTAAAAAAACATATTGACAATTATTCGGGACAGCTATTTTACATGATAGCAATGAGCAATTGGACAAAAGCCCACCTCGACCGCATTTTTGAAATAAATAAAATATTCCAAACAGAAATCCACCTCGACCGCATGACATTCGATGAAATACATAAAGCCATTTTAATTCGCCATGGTGCAACCCATAAAATATTGGCCGACGAAAACGGGGAGGAAATAGCACCTCAAACATTTAGCAAATTAATTTCCAAAATATATAAGTCGGAAAATGGAAATATTGGTGATGCGCTCAACCAATGGGCATTTTCCACAAAAAAAATAGATGAGGAAACGGTAACACATGAAAGTGCGCCCCAACATTTATTGCCCGATTTTATCAGCCCCGATGCCGCTGTGTTATTGGCCGCCATCATGATGGAAAAAAGAACAAATGAATACCGCCTCCGAAAAATGTTCGGCCCTGCTTTTACGGAAAAATATGCTAGTGTGTTAAAACGGTTGCTGAGTGTCGGCATCCTTTCCCGCCAGCTCGATGGTTGGTTGGAATTAAATGAGGTAGCTGCCAATGAGACGGGGCGGCTGTTAGGGCAGAAGGGCTACTTGATGTTTAGTTAAAATGTAAAATGAAAAATGGTTAATTGTAAATCGCCGCTTATCATTTTTCATTCTTCATTCAAAAAAAATGATAGACATTCAATACACATGGGGCAATTGGCTGACTACCCTGTTTGGTTTGGCGGCGCTTTATTTATTATTGCGCTTTTTAAATAAACGATTGTCCAGAATTAATTTTTTTGGGAAATACCAAAACCGGGTACAACGTATTATCCATACCGTTTTATTGGTATATGAGCCATTGGCCTTGCTCATATTGGGTATTGGTTTTGTTTTGATAAACCCAACATACAATGGCCTCGGCCTAGGTTTGGTTTTGTTAGTGGGGTTCAATCACTTTCGAAATTATACAAATGGCCGCCTCGTGTTGTTTGATAAAAACATAAAAAAAGGCAATAAAATAGCCACGGGGAATTTGAGTGGCATCATTTCGGAAATGGGGCGTTTGGGTGTGAGGTTGAAGAATGAAAAAGGGCTTCATTTTGTTAATTATTCCAAATTGTTGTCAGAGGGTTATTTATTGCGTTCGGGCGAGGAAATTGGGGGCTATCATAAATTAAAAATTGCACCAAAAGAAAAAGAAACTCTCTCCCGTGATAAAATAATGGACCTGCTGTCTGCCGCCCCTTATCTGGATTGGCATTACAGACCAGAATTATCATTTCCAAAAAAAATAGAAGGCCATATAAATGCAAGGGTTTCAGTAAAAGAAAAAAGTCATTTGCTCGATTTATTGGCATTAATAGAGGAGTGGGGGTATGAGGCGGAAGTGATAGAGAAATAAGTTGAGGCAAAACCTCAACGGTGGTGAGGCAGGAGGGAGGCCTTGAGGTTTTGCCTTAAAATTGGTTCGGAATAATTGAGAAAAAATAAAAAGACAATGGAAATATTATCATCTTATAATTTAATTATCGAGGCTTCTGTCATTATTATTTTGTCTTTTGTTTTCGGGGAAGTGTCCCGCAAAACAAATATCCCTTCCGTTTTAATGTTAATCGTGTTGGGTATCCTCCTAAAATTTGGAATGGATACAATGGGCATTGGAGACATTGATTTTTTTCCAGTGCTGGAAGTATTGGGTATTGTCGGGTTGATCATGATCGTGCTGGAAGCGGCACTGGAACTGGAGTTGAAAAAAGAAAAATATGTACCCATCGCAATTGCAATGGGTATTGCACTGATTGGGCTGTTATTGTCGACTTGGATAGCCGCTCTGATTTTAGAATATTTTATCCCCGATATGACGAGAGACAAAGCGTGGTTATATGCGACGCCGCTTTCCATTTTGTCGAGCGCCATCATTATACCAAGTGTATCGGGTTTAAAAGAAAATAAAAAGGAATTCCATATTTATGAAAGTACATTTTCTGATATAATGGGAATCATGCTTTTTTATTTTCTGACTGGACAATTGGGAGAGGCTGAGCATTCGAGTGGCATCGTTGGATTTGGAGGAAATGTATTATTGACCATTGGTTTATCATTAGTGGCCAGTTATATGATCGTGCTAATTTTTCAAAATATAAAAAGCCACACCAAGCTGTTTTTATTGATCGCAGTTTTATTGTTGCTATATGCGATTGGCAAACAAATGCACCTTTCTTCGTTGATCATTATTTTGGTATTCGGCCTGCTCATCGCCAATATGAAATTGTTTTTCCGTGGCAAACTCGGCGAGTGGCTGCACCTGGAAAAGGCCAACCATATTTATGAAGGCTTGCACGTAATTACCATGGAGACGGCATTTGTGGTGCGGACATTTTTCTTTGTCATATTTGGAGTCACGATTGTATTGTCATCCTTGGCCGATTTAAATGTAGCGATGGTTAGTTTGTTGATTATCTTATCTATATATGCGATCCGATATGTCGTTTTACGTTTATTTATTGGGAAAGATATTATCCCGCAATTATTTATCGCACCCCGGGGATTGATTACCATTCTTTTATTTTATGCTATTCCCGAAACAGCCAAAGTGGATGGATTTGAACCGGGCATTTTATTATTTATCATTATTGGCACAAGTTTGATTATGACAGCAGCCATGGTGTACGATAAAAATAGGGCAGGGCAGGCAATTAAAAAAGCGAAAGATATGCCGATTGGTTTTGAGAAGTGGAAAGCGCCTTCGATAGGTGAGAATTAAAAACAGGGAGGGAGCCTTTAATACAATTTGAAACTTTTATTGGTTAAAACTTTTTACTTTTGTAAAAGTTCTGTAGAAATTCACTACCGTACACTTTTTGGAAACGACTGATTTTCATGTCTGAAAGAAGGAAAATTTAGGGAGAGGGGTGTGTTTTTTTTGTCCCGATTTCAATCGGGACAAAAAAAACACACCCCTCTCCCTCTAGGTTTCTTCGCCTTTGGCCTGAAAACGGATATAAAACAAAAAGTGTACGATAGTGAATATAGAAATAAAAATGTAGTTTATGCAACTGACATTGGAATTAAAACATTTAAAAGATCTCGAAATTTTACTCCCATTGCTTCGACGCCTTGAAATTGCTGTCATTCAACCTCCCCAAAAAACATTGGATGCAAAAGCAAAAAAACCGCCCTTGTCAAAACATATTGGAGTTCTCCCCTCCTTGAATGCTTCCGCATTTGAACAATACCTAAATCAAAGCCGCAACGAATGGGAACGTCCTATCTCTTAGATTCCAACATCATTATTTATCTCCCTCCAAGGTTAAACCATAGTTTTCCTTTTAGTCAATTCACACGAAAATCGTCAAGAGTCAATTTAACAGACATTAATCATGCTATATTTAGCATGAATGAGTAAAAGTTCCGCCCTAAATATAGGTCAAAACAATAGATTTAGCACGAAACTTATACGATTTGGCCTATTGGATTTAGCCCAGTAGCTTTGCTCGACGAGAACATAATTCCCCCACTTTATGGCCCAGCAAAAGATTTTTAAAAAAGCAACATCCTTGTTTTTCAAAAACAAAAAAGGGAGTGATGCTGAAAAAAGCATGGTGAAATTCGGCACTTTCGGCGGTGTATTTACGCCGACGCTTTTGACCATATTAGGCGTCATCATGTACCTGCGGTTGGGCTGGGTGGTCGGCAATGCCGGGCTGCTCGGGGCATGGCTTATCATTCTCGTCTCTTTTGTTATTACGCTCTGCACAGCGTTGTCCATGTCGTCCATTACGACCAATATCCGCATTGGGGCGGGCGGGGCGTATGCTATTATTTCGCAGGCATTGGGCCTGGAAGTTGGGGGGAGCTTAGGCATACCTAGGTATGTGTCGCAGGGGCTGGCGGTGACGATGTACATTTTTGGTTTTCGGGAAGGCTGGCTTAGTATTTTTCCTTACCACCATCCTTTTTTAGTTGACTTTATTGTTTTTCTCATCCTTTTTGGCATTGCCTATAAAAGTGCGGATCTGGCGATCAAAACGCAGTACATAATCATGGGGGTCATTTTCCTGTCTTTTGTTTCGATAGCGTTTGCAGCCTTTAATGGGGGCATGCAATTCGGATCGGAAGAGGTGATCAAATGGGGTACATTTCAAGGAGTGGGCAAAACGACCGACACAGAGTTTTGGGTCGTCTTTGCGGTCTTTTTCCCAGCGGCTACGGGCATCATGGCTGGGGCCAATATGTCGGGCGAATTGAAAGACCCGCGTACCAGCATCCCAACGGGAACGCTTTGGGCCATCGGGGTGAGTTTGGTCATTTATATCGTGCTGGCCTATTGGATAGCGAGGACGGCCACAGAAGAAGAGTTATTGACCAATTATAATGTGATGATCGAAAAATCCTTTTGGCCGCCTTTAGTAATTGCAGGGGTGCTAGGAGCGACGTTTTCCTCAGCCTTGGCTTCGATCGTAGGTTCGTCCCGCATCTTGTTTGCGATGGGGCAGCACAAGGTGTTGCCAAAAGGTGAATGGCTCGAAAGCCAGGACAAAACGGGGCAGCCCCGAAATGCCATGATCGTCACGGGCATCATGATTTTTGGGAGCATGCTCATGCGCGATCTCAACGTGGTTGCCCCACTCGTGACCATGTTTTTCCTTATCACCTACGCCATGCTGAACGTAGTGGTCATTATTGAGCAACAGTTGGGGCTGATCAGTTTCCGGCCACTGTTCACGGTGCATCGGATCGTCCCTTGGATTGGTTTGGTGGGCAGTGTGATGGCGATGTTCATCATCAACCCGACCATCAGTTTGATCTCCTGGGCAGTCGTTTTTGTAGTCTATAGCATTTTAAGCAGGCGGAAATTGGAAATGCAGTTTGAGGATGTGCGGAGTGGCCTGTTCACCTCCTTTTCCGAGTGGGCCGCCAAGCACACCGCGGGGAATGAGCACAAGCAAGAACGGGCATGGAAACCCAATCTACTGATACCAGTGACAGAGATTTCCACGGTGCAAGGCTCTTATTCGATCATCAAAGACATTGCCCATCCGAAAGGGTCGGCAGTGCTGATGGGCGTCGGCAATGGACAAGGGGCAGAACCACTGAAGGAAAGGTTGCAATTGATCTCTGAGGCTTTTAAAAAAGATAACCTGTTTTCCACCATAACCATCATGAAAACCGACCGTTTTGCAGAAGGGGTCAACTTTGGCAACCAAGCGTTGAACGGCGCTTTTTTCCGCCCCAACATCATTTTCCTTACCCAGTTGGAAAAAGAAAGTTCCATCAACGATTATCCAAAAATCATCGAAGAAGCAAGAGCCTTGGAACTGGGCATCCTACTCTACATGCCACACCCCAAAGCACTGCTCGGCCAACAGCAGCACATTAATATTTGGGTGAGAAACAGGGGCCCAGCATGGGACATCAATGATGGTCAGCGCAATCCCAACCTTGCCTTGCTTACAGCCTATAAGTTAAAATTAAATTGGGATGCAGAAATACGCCTCATCACCATTATCAATAATGAGGATGAAAAACAAAAAGCAATGGCCTTCCTGCGGGAGTTTATCCAACTTGCCCGCCTGCCCATCAACGAGACAGTTGTGAAATTTGGAAAATTCTATGAGGAGTTGGCCAATGCTCCATTGGCCGACATCAACATCTTTGGCATCTCACCCGAACTTGGGATGGAGGATTATAAAAAAATGACATTGACGGTGAATACGACTTGCTTGTTCGTGATGGACTCGGGGCAGGAGAATGTGTTTGCGTAGCGTAGTTTATCTATCGTTTGCGGACCACCGTCAACCCATCCCCAAATAGCAGGATACTAATATCCACCCGCTCATCCTCATGCAACCGTCTATTTAATTTTTGAATCACATTTGTTTCCACATCCACAATGTCGGGGTCGGCTACTTTGAATTCCCAGAGGGTATTGTCAATCAACAGCAATCCGTTGGGGCGGAGCAACTCGATGCAGAATTCATAATAAACCCCGTAATTGGCTTTGTCCGCATCCAAAAACATAAAATCAAAAAAAGGCTGGTCGTTTGCTTGCTTAAGCTGCGCCAAAGTCTGAACGGCAGGTGCCAGCCGCAGATCAATTTTGTGCTGCATGCCCGCTTCTTTCCAATAGCGACGGGCAATGCTCGTCCACTCCTCACTGACGTCGCAGGCAATGATGCGCCCATCTTCGGGAATCGCCATCGCCATGCTCAGGGTGCTGTAGCCTGTGAATACACCGAGTTCCAATATATTTTTTGCGCCAGTTAATTGAATTAATAGACGCATGAATTGACCCAATTCTGGTGAAACTTGCATGATGCCCATTGTCATTTTTTTGGTTTCTGCACGCAGCCTTTGTAAAATGGATGTTTCACGCAACGAAACAGATTGGATGTATTTTGCGATTTCGGGGGTGAGGGCGTAGGTTTTGGATGCCATTGGTAATTGTTTTTATTAGAAATAACTGTCTTGCATGCCCGCAGTTGTCAGCTTTTGCTGGCTTTGAAAGTTTTAGCAATTATGTTTTTCACAGTATTTCATTCGTGTACAATAAGTTTAGATTTTAGCTTCCAATTTTTACCATCATCTGATCTATGGACTAAAACTGTTTTTGGAATAAAATTATATCCAATATCAGTTCTGATTTTCGCATCTTTATAAGCTCCTGGGTTTACAATTGATTCAATGAAAGAATTAATACTTCTTTTTGGATATAATGGTTTAAAAGGAAATACTAAATTAGGCACTTGGGCTAAATTTGAATCAACTGGATAGGTAATTTCATGTTTCCAATAAACATGCGGAAATTGTTGCGGGTCTAATCGTTCGTTTGATAAATATTCAATGACCCTTTTCTTGTTGTCAAAAGCCAGTGAATGTGTTTCTATATAATTTCCATCTTCATACGGAATTACTTTTTCGATTTTTAAAGTATTGATCGATTGTTGGGCAATAAAATACTTTGCACCACTTTCTAATTTTCTGTGGACTTCGTATGGCAATGTAGCATCACGCTCATAGAAGTATTTTACGGTATCACGAGTTACATACTTGTCGTTGTTTTTAACCTTGACGATCGATGTTTTTTTCCTATCCAAATCATCATAATTGTAGTCAATTATCGTTTCCCTTAAGAATTTGTGGTTCCCAACCCGATTTCCAATCCATTGATAATCTTTAAAATACAGTTCTTTTATCAGTCCTTCTAAATAGGTGTATTTTTCAATGGAAAACAAATGGAGGGAGTCATTTCCCGCTTTGTATTTTTCTATTTTCTGAATTTTTCCGTTTTTATTGAACTGTATAAAAATCTTTTCCTCTACTACTCCATTTCTCCAATGGGTTACTTGGCTTAGACCTATCGAGTCATATACTACTTCTCTTAGGTTATTGTACTTTAGGTCTTCATAGGTAAATAAATTATTTTCTGGCGAATGGGCAATTCTATATTGAGAAGAGGTGTCCGTGAAGTCTTGACTGATAATGTCATAGCCACAAAAACTAAGTGTATCACTTTTTTTGTCTATTAGTTGAGTGGACATTTCTATTTTTTCAGATATGTTGGTATTTATTTTACTGTTACATTGCCACATTATTAATAGCATTAAAAATGTTGTACAAGTTAATTTAATGTTATTCATTTTTCATATGCTTTTCTTCTGTTGAATAATTAATGTTTTTAGATGTTGCAGCTAACAAGTGTTAGATGTAACTATTACATGTATCAAACTATGTTTTCAAAATGCCAAAAAATTATAGATAGTTACATTAGAAATTTAATTTCAGGATTTAAATCATGGTGATATTAAAAATCACCATGATTTTGGAGCCTTAATTTTAAATGTAACTACCTATAAAGCAACTATGCAACTTACTTATATCCAGTTACATTGACACCATAGCTTATTAAACGGAATCAACGTATTGTTAAAATAAACATATATTGACAGTGAATTAAATGTTTTCGTAAATGTACTACTAAAAGCCCAAAACCCTCATCACCGATTAAAATTTCCCTATATTGGTGATTCACCCTATTTTGTGATCTAAAACCAGAAATATTTTTCCATAGCTCAGCTTGATCGTTTTTGCGACTTATTATTTCTTGCCATTCCATTTACGCCCCCTATTTTAATTGAACCATAAAAACAAAAAGCAATGCGCTACACCATTCATTTCCTTGCCCTGATTTTTACACTTTCTTTTTCCTCTTGCAACATCGGCAGCAATATTTTAAAAGGCTTTAAAAAAGACCGAAAAGAATTGGAAGCAGCAGTGAGCCTCATGGCCAAAACGGCAGCCCACGATGCATTGGTTGAACTGACACAAGACTCCAATTTCATGTTGCTGCGGTCGCAACTCAACACGCTCTTGGACACTTTGCTTTTAAATGCCAAAGGCGATGTGAGCGACATGTTGGGCGAAATGCCAGATGAACTGCTCGGCGATCAAACGGACAGCCTAATAAAAGCGAGGATGAAGACGATCAGTCAGCAACTCTATTTTACTATCGACAGTTTAAAAGGCAGCCTGACAGATGACCAACTCTCCAATTATTTAACAAAACTCCTAAAAGTACAGCTTCAAAACGACCTCCGGTCATTAATTGATTTTTTGCGATCAGAAATAGCGTCTGATAGAACAGCGGAGGCCATAGCCATGCTCCGAAGGAATATGCAAGGGCAGGTGGACTCTTTGTTTGCCCTCGCCATGATCCAAGTCGCCGACCAAGCGGACAGCGTTCTATTCCCCCGCATTCATGCCTTATTGGATCGGACGGAAAAATTAACGGAAAATATAAAAGGCGATACCATGAATATCCTGGATTATTTGATCTGGGGTGCAGCGGGCCTTCTGGTATTGGGTACCATACTGTATTTCTGGCGTCAAAGTGTTAAACGAAAAAAAGAAGCTGATATGAATGAACAAGAATACTTACGGCATAAAGAAATGGTGTCCATCCTTACCCGCAATATTGATAAAATAGAAAGCCAACAGGAATACGACAAACTGACCAAAAAAATAAAAAGGGAGATGACAGTAACGGGATTGGAACCGAAATTAAAAAAGATATTGGAAGAAGAAAAACTGCTAAAGCAGCCGGAATGGGAACAGAAAGACCACGCCGTCCTGCAATTATTGCTCACTGAAATTCAATCGGCGGACGCAGGGGAACGGGAACGGCTAATGGGTCGGGCAAGGGAGTTGGGACTGCATGAGCATTTAATGAGCAGGCTGGGCAAGGAAGAATGATCGTTTTTTCCCTATTATACAGAACCATAATAGGTTTTGTGCAAATCATTTTTTTGTTGAGATGGTTGAGGAGGTTTAGACGGTTGAGTTCTCAACCGTCTAAACCTCCTCAACCATCTCAACTATATTTTTTCAAATGCACAAAATCTAAAGTGGTCGAGTATAACGCCCATCACTGAAAAATCCGCCCCAACACCTCCTCCCGGTAACTCGCCCCAATCGGCAGTTTCTCCTTCCCAACATGCACCATGTTCCCTTCCAAGGTGGTTACCTTGTCAATGGCTACAATGTAAGATTTATGGATACGAATAAACCGGTCGGCAGGCAACTCTACCTCTAGGCCCTTAAGCGATTGGAGCGAAAGGATGCGGCCGTTGGGGGTGTAATAAGCCACATACTCCCGCATACTTTGGATGAAATTAATATCATCGTATTTGATGCGGTGGACTTTATGTTCTGATTTCACCAAAATATAATCCTTGCTTTCTGAAGAGGAATTACCGACGCCCGATTTTAACTGCTTCATTTCACTGGCCTTATTCACCGCCTGTACAAAACGTTCAAAGCTGAATGGTTTCAACAAATAATCAATCACGTCGAGGGAGTAGCCCTCAATAGCGTACTCAGGGTAGGCGGTAGTAAAAATAACGAGCGGCTTTTGCTTAAGGGAACGGAGAAATTCGATGCCCGTTAGCCCCGGCATTTGGATGTCGAGGAAGAGCAGATCAATATTTTGTTTCTGCATAATGGCAATAGCCTCCGTTGGGTCTTTGCATTTCCCAACAAGTTCAAGGTTGTGCAACCGCCCAATGTAATTTTCGAGCAGCGTACGGGCGAGTTCTTCATCGTCTATGACTAAGGTTTTCATGGTTTCACTGTTTCACTGTTTCATGGTTTCACTGTTTCATGGTTTCATGGTTGCCGTTCCAACAATGGAGCCATGAAACAACGAAGCAGTGGAACCATTATACCTTCAATTTCAAATATACGCTGAACTGGTCTTCCTTTTGTTGAATGTCCAATTCATGCTGATCCAGGTACATCAGTTCGAGTTGGCGGCGGACATTTTCCAGGCCAATGCCACCTATCTTATCTTTTGTAAATGCCTCTTTCGGTAGACTGTTGCCTACCTGAAAAACAATTTCTTCGTCGGTGGTGGTCAGATTTATCTTGATCCACCCATTTTCCAAATCCTCAATGCGGCTGTGCTTAAAAGCATTTTCGATAAAGGGCACAAATAGCATGGGCGCCACTTCCAAGTCGGGCCTGCTTTCATCAAGATTGACTTCTACATTGAGGCCACGGCTGTCCTTGAGCAAGTGGAGGTCAATGAAATGATGGAGATATTCGATTTCCTTTCCCAAAGTGACCTTGTCCGCTTTGCAGTCGTACAACATATATCGGAGCATGCCCGAAAGTTTCAACAAATTGTCCGGTGTCTTGTCGGATTTGATGACCGAGAGGGTGTAAATATTATTCAAGGCATTAAAAAGGAAATGCGGATTAAACTGCGACTTAAGGAATTTCATTTCCGACTCCAGTTTTTCATTTCTGAAATCGGCAGCTTCCTTCGTTTTCCGGTTGGCATAACTAGCAATCTCGATCAGGGCACTGCTGGCAAATGCCGTAAGGTAAGGCATAAAATAACTGATGGAGCGGATAAATGAAAGGGAAGAATTGTTCGGCCTTCTTGACCTTCTTGGCGGCGCAGTCTTTTCGAGGTATGCTTCCCAGGGCATGGCGTCCCACTCATCGAGGAAGGTAATGATGGCAACCAAGCCGATGCCGGCAAACAAATAGGTAGATTGTTTTTCAGCAAAATAAAGCTTTGGAATGAGAATTTCAACATTAATGACGACCACTAAAACAGTTCCCGTAAAAACAACCATGCTGTGATAGAAATATCGTTCATAATGCAGCGCATCCCCTCCCGACAATAGAAAGGGGATAGCGATCCAAAGCAGCCCCCAAAAAAGGATTTGCAGCCAGGTCCGTTTGCTCGGTAGCCAATTCATGGCGCAAATTTGGGGAATTTTAACCTGATCACTCCATTTAAATCAACCAACGCTTTGGAAATGCCAATTAAGGTGGTGTTGGGTATTCGGTATTGGGGTATTTTATTGAATATCTGCAAAAGTCCCCTAATGCCTCAATTTCTCAACAATTATGGAAAAAAAGTTACGTTTGCCTCCGATATGGATGAAGCAAGTACCTGAACATATATAATCGACACTTTTTCGCTTTATTGCTATTGGCTATTGGCTATTAGCCTTTTGCTTTTAGCTATTAAAAGCCAACAGCTAATGGCATTTATAAAAAGTGTCGATTATTTCATTCAACCTACTTAATTCATCAAAATATTCCTTTTCTTTCACCGCTCTTTCTCCTACCGGAAAAGGATGGTGGAATTTAACCATCTAAATTTTCAAAATGAATTTCCAAAAAAACTTTTTTAGCTTTCTCGCAGCTCTCCTATTCTACAGCGTTGCTTCTGCTCAACAATTCGCTCCAGCATTGATGGGCTATTCCCACAAAAAAACTTCTTACCTGACCCTTGATAATGGAAAAGAGGTAAAAGGTACAATCAAAGACCTGGACTGGAAAAAGGGCTTGATCGAAGAAGTAAAAATCAAGGACAGCAACGATAAAAAAGTAAAGATCAAACCGGAGGAAATCAATTTCATGTACCTTCCGCCAAGTGGTTTAGCAAAGGCCGCGGCAACAATGGACCACCTTACTGATCTGGATCAGATGCGTAATGACGACCTCAATAACGATATCCTCGACAAAGGGTATGTCTACATGGAAAAAAGCGAAGTACGAATCAAGAAAAAGACCCGTACCTTAATGATGCAACTCGTCAATGCTCATTTTTCAAAAAAAATAAAAGTGTACGATGACCCGATGGCCAAACAATCTATGGGCGTTGGTATTGGCGGTGTAAATGTAGCGGGAGGTGGCGATAAATCATACTTTGTAAAAAAACACGGCGAAAAAGTCGCCTTTAAAGTGGAGAAGAAAAATTACGATCAAGAATTCAAATCGCTTTTCGGCGACTGCAAAGAATTTATGAAAAAACATGGAAAAGACCCTAGATGGTCAGATTTTGAAACGCATGTTTTCGAATACACACAGATGTGCAATTAAATCTAATTAATTTTCTCTGCATAAAAAATGGTGTTGGTAAATTAATTGCCAACACCATTTTTTTATTATAAACCTTATTGATTTAAGTAGATGGACAAGATTATTCTTTATTTTCTTTCGGCAGGGTTAACATGATTTACATGATCATAAAGTGTTTAAAACCAAAATGTTATAATCATGTATATCTTGTTAACCCTGCCGAAAGAAAATTTAATATAATTCTGTCTGGGTGCTTAAAATAAATATTTGTTGACATTAGAGGTGTTCATAAATAAGGAACCCTAAATTGTATCCTCCCCCCACCCCCTCCAAAGGGGGAGATAAAGCCTGCTAAAATTTTATTTTTTAGCACACTATTAAATTAAAAAACGGGGCTATCTCCCCCTTTGGAGGGGGTGGGGGGAGGATATACCAAGGAACAAATCCAAAATTTTTATTTATGAACATCTCTATTAACCTCTTTAGATGAAAATATATGAGTTCAAATATTGCTCTGCTAAAAATCTTTTTTCAAAGACACTCTTTTAATTCCCCAAACAGGCACACCTATCCAAGTCAACAAAATCAAAAACGCAACGATCATCCCCATCGGCCCACCTAAAAATTTCTGGAAGACGGCGCCTGTATAACCCATCAATGCAGAAATATCCAATTTTAATAAAATTAAAATCCTCGACAGGTCAATTGGGTTGAACATCGATGCGCCCATCGCAAAACCTTCAATTGGGTAGTCGCTGAAAAGCGCTAATAATAAAAGAAAAATACCGTCATAAATTACCGCTAATAATAGCCAAACCAAAATACCGATACCAAATCCTTTAATGCGGTTTTCATTTTTTAATGCAATGAAAAATGCAATGGCTGAGAAAATAAATGAAAGGAAAATACCCACCAATAATACTGTCGAAAAATTAAATATTTCTGCCGATCCAAAAATACCGTATAAAATAAATGGCACTCCTACTCCTACCAATAAACTCGCTGACAACGATAAGGCCACCCCTAAATATTGTCCCAAAAAAATGCTCGTCCTCTTGATAGGTTGTGCCAGTAGCAATTCCGTAAATTCCCGTGAATTATAATAATACATAATACCAAACATGGTGGCAATTAATGGCACTAATACTAAAATCACATTCATCAAACTGATGGTCACTTTTGACAGGTCATTGCTCAACCACAATAAGGCTAAGGTGAACAATAAATAAAAGGCGCAATAGACATATGTCCAGCGACTGCGGATGAGGTCGGAAAAACTATATTTGAGTATTTTATACATTTTCAATGAGTGAATGAGTGAATGATGCTTTTCAATTATCTCCTGCCAAAAGCCCTTGGGTTGGCATGGCAATCGGTTCCATATCTTTTACCGCTACCGCTTTCCCATTTTGTTGCAGCATCATAGTGGCTATGGCCCTTTCCAAAGAAGGTTCGTTGTACTGTTTTTTTAGTTCTTTAAGGCCACCTTTAAAATGAATATGGCCTTCCAGTAAAAAGACAATTTCGTCGGCCATATCCTCCACGAAGCCCATGATGTGGGTGGTGATCAGAATGGTCTTTCCTTGCTTCTTTTCCCGCTTGATTAATTCCTTTAAATGAATCATGGCCACGGGATCGAGGCCAGCGGTAGGCTCATCGAGGATCAAATAGGGGTTGTCGTACATAAAGGCCAAGACGAGGTTGATCTTCTGACGGGTCCCACCAGATAGGTTGCTTAGGCGCTTATTCAAGTGGGGTAACAAGTCAAACAATTGGATCAGTTCCTCGTCGTTGGCACTGCTCTTTCGGAGGTCTTTCACCATATTGAACAATTCCCGTGGGGTGAGGTTGTCGGGAAAACGGGCAATCTGGGGCAGGTAATTCAGCCGCTCCCGGTAAGCCCATTGTCCGCCCACGTTTTCACCGTCCATGCAGATACAACCACTGTCGGGGATGACCATCCCGAGCAGGCATTTGATGAGGGTCGTCTTACCAGAACCATTGGGGCCGAGTATGGCTGTAATGCCGGGTCGGTCGAAGTGCAGGTCAATGCCTTTCAGCACTTCATTCTTTCCAAATTTCTTATAGAGGTTTTGTATCGTGATCATAAACATAGTTGCCAAATTTAGTTGGCATTTATTTTTGTTGCTCGGGCCGAATGAATCGGGCCACTACAATTAAATTTTCTTCATGGCAGGCGCATTGTCTACCACATTTTCTGGTGTAAAAACAGGGCTTACTTTTTCCGAAAAATTGATAATGTCAACAAATAAGCTACGCAGTAGCACCATCGCTTCGGGTGTTTCATTAACTACATAATTGAAAAGCTTTACTGGACGGTAAGGCACATCGCCAATACCATCCCGGTCGAGGTCGTAACCACCGTAGTCACTCCAGTAATTGCCATCGAAAGTATTGTTGTTCGAATTAGTTTTTAGCGATAACTCAAAAGTATTGGAAAGAAAATTATTTCCACTCACCACATTGTCGAGACAACCGCCAGATATTTTTATTGCCCATCCATTGCGGATAAAATCATTTTGCAAATAATTAATGCGGGTCGATCCTTCAACGTAAATGCCGATGGTATTTTCCCGAAAAATATTGTCTTTAATATCGGCGTCGTAAATTTCTTTCAGCAACATGCCATAACTTGCTTTGCCCCAATTGTATTCAAATACATTTTCCCACATGTTTATTTTCTTGGAAAACATCACTGCCACGCCTGCTCCATTTCTGCGGAAAGTATTGTTCAAATAATCATCATTATTGGAAAACATAAAGTGCAGTCCATAGCGGAGGTTGTCCTCACTGGTGTTGCCGCGGATGAGGCTGTTGTCCACAAATTCGAAATAGATGCCATCCCGGTGATTGCGGACGAGGTTGTTCTCCACAGTTACCCGCTTGCAGTACCAAAGGTGGATGGCATTGCCTGATGATGACTCATTCACCGCTTCGCCAATCACTTCATTGTCGCTTATCAACCCATCACTCGAATTGGCGAGGTAAATGCCAAAAAAGGTGTTCAGCAAGCGGTTGTTTTTAATGGTAAAATTTTTTGCCTTGCTTACTCGGATGCCTGCTCGGTCTTCGAGGTAGCTCGTCCCAACATTTTTTATGACAAAACCTTCGACCGTGACACCGCTGGCTGTTATGGTCAATATTTCTGATTGGTTGTTGCCATCCAATATGGGAAAATCCACACCTCTCAAGTGTACTTTTTTATCAACCAAAATATTCCCTTCCTGATATACGCCTTTGTTTACTAAAATTTCATCCCCATCTTGCGCTTCTCTAATTGCAGAAGTTACTGTGTTGTATTCACAGGTCGGACAAACTTCCAGGGTGTCCGCCAATAGGACGGAACACACCAAGAAGTTCAGTATCAATAATATGAAAAAGGTTCGCATTTGATGATTGGAAACCTGACTGCCGTCAGGCAAGTTTGGGAAATTAAGAAATTAGAAATTCTTCTTGCTCAAGAGAATCGAAAATTTCCCAATTTCCTAATTTCTTGTTTTTTTTAATGACCACTGTATTTTATTCCCAGTGTCAGCATATCATTTCTGTTCATCTGTATACCGTTCAGGTTTTGGTGAAGCGGTTGGCCATATTCGACGCCGATCCTGACCCCTTGAAAAATTCCTTTGGGCACATAAGCATTCAAGCCAACAAATCCGTTGACCTGCTCACCACCAAAATTGACCGCATTCCATACATAGCACCGAACATGTGCATTTGCATGTCCATGTTCTGGGGCGCCATCATATAGTTATTTTGGAAAATGTGAGAATCGGATACTTTGACTGAACCAGCCCGGTTGCCTTCCATGTTCATATACATATACCGATAGGAAAACATCAGTGACCCGGCTCCGTGGTAGTGGTCACCCATGATGCCGATTGGAGCGTTGCCATCTGGTCGGGCGGAACTCCAACCTTCACCAGAACAGCAATTTGCTTTTTCTCCATTGGCGCAGCATTGAGCTGCCAATTGGCTGGAGCAAAAGCATAAAACACCAAGCATTATTAATAATGCGGTCAAATTCTTCATTTTAAATGCGATTAGTGTAAAGTTTTCGCTCATCCCCATTATAGGGTGAAGGGTCTTTAAATAAGATGGTTCTATCTTTGATTTGCTAAATTTCGAAAATTTAGTAAATCTCTTTTCACCCTTTAGTGGGGATGAGCGAAAGTATAAATTAGCTCAAAAGCCCATTGGTAACTGAGGAAAAATCCGCCCTCGCGATTCGGGAATCTAAAAGGTTCACTAACGAAGGCAGATCCCTCTCAAAGGAAAGGTTTGGGTTAGCCTTGTGGTGGCAACATCACTTTATCCACTACATGCACGACACCATTGGACGCCTGCACAGTGCCCAAAATCTTCGCTCCATCTACAGTAATATCATCGCCACTTTTAGCCACTTTCACATAATGGCCGCTGGCCTGATAAAGCCGCATCCCGTCTTTCAACAAGTCACCTTGATAGTTACCTGGCGCAGCATGGTACTTAATGATGCTCGCTAGTTTCGATTTGTTTTCGGGTTTCAATAAGTCCTCAACTGTTCCGGCTGGCAATGCTTCGAATGCTGCATTGGTTGGTGCAAAAACAGTAAGTGGCCCAGCATTGACCAGCACGTCTTCGAGGCTGGCAGCTTGCACGGCTGCTACCAATGTAGTGTGGTCTTTTGAGCCGAGTGCCACTTGCAACACGTTTTTAGAAGACTCATCATCTGATACATTGGATTGGCCCTTGACTGGGGTGGAGGCTGCCGTCGTGCCAGTATTATTGGAGGCGGGGGCATTAGTTTCTCCACCACAGGAGCAGAAAACCAACAGAATTGAAAGTATAATCGGAAATAAATGCAATGCTTTCATGATGTTATTTTTTTGATGAAAAAATGGCTCGTTGCTTCAATGTGATTGGTGTTCTCTGAAATGTCATCCTGATATATGGTCTGGATGACATTTCAGAAAACCTACTGTTCATTGGCCACTGTCCTCACAATGCCATTCTCCTTCAGATACACCTGTACCCCGCCCCAGTCAAATATTTCCCCTCCTTTGGCCTGTTGCATTTCCACGGCTGCCGATTGTTCTTTAAAAGCAGTTAGGTATGCACCCATCGGGCTGGGCAGGTTTTTGGAAATGAGGTAGTGGCTCGTATTGGCATCCATCAGAGCCTTGGGTGAATGGTAGTCGTTTACCAAAAGAAAAGAAAAAGACTTGTCCTGCTCCTGTTCTATAAAATTGGCCAAACACTCAATGGCATCGAACATGAAGACCTTGCCCTTGGAAGTGACCGCTTCTGCGCCATGCTGGGCATCCACGATGGTCATCTTACAGAAATCGCACATGTCAGAACCGTATTCGATCGGCTTAGGCGATGGTTGACAGGCCGTGAGCAGTAGCACTGGAAGTGCCAGTAGCAGCAGTTTTTTCATGTCTTTTATCAAATTTTGATTTTAGCCACCAAGCCAAAAAAGCAAAGAAAATGGACACACCAGCCAAATAGCCGCTAATGTGCGGTAAGGAAATGGCTGTGAAATTCAAGATCAGCTTAGAGCCGATGAGCGGCGGCTGGAATGAAGCTCCTGGGATTTTGATCGGGGCAGTTTCACTTAAATTATGCCCGTAATCATATTCCCATAAATAAAAATCATAAATGCCAGCTGCCGCTAGTAAGACCATCATTATGGCCCAAGCTAAAAAGAGTTTTCGTTTGTTGGAAAGCGCTGCCACCAATCCCAGCACCACCATGCCAATAACGATGTAGGGGAAATATTTCAGCTCTGGAATCGCATCCGGCTCAATGTATTTCATGCCTACATAGTGGTTCAGGATATTGATGTTTTGGATGGTGCTTGCCGTCTCCCCTCCAATTTTGTTAATCCAAATGTGCATCGTTACGCCATCTGGATATTGGGGGGCTATCAGAGTGATCTTCCACATAGGGAAAACAAAGAGCGTCAGCAAACCCAATGCGGCGAGGATCATTAGTATCCTTGGTAGTTGTTTCATTATCAATTGTTTGGGAATTGGGGAATTGGGAAATTAGGCCAGATGCCGTTCACCCAATTTACCAATTCCCTAATTCCCCAATTTCCTAATTTACTGAACCGGTTCTTCCTCACCCAAACTCCACTTCAGTGCTATGCTGGAACTCCTTGGAGAGACTCGTATATAGCCCTGCATTTCTTGGTGGAGCGCAGAACAGAAATCCGTGCAGTAAAAAGGATAAACCCCCTCGGCAGTTGGCTCCCAAAGCATGGTCTCCGTTTGACCAGGCATCACGAGCAACTCAGCGGTGTTGGCACCCATGACGGCAAGGCCGTGGGGTACGTCCCAATCCTGTTCGAGGTTGGTCAGGTGGATATAGACCTTGTCGCCGACCTTCACACCTTCAATGTTGTCGGGAGCGAAGTGACTGCGGATGGAGGTCATGTATATATGGACGTTGTTACCATCGCGTTCTACCCTTGCATCCTTTTCACCCATCGCCCGAAACGGGTGTTCGTTCTCTTCGATAGCATAAAACTTCTTCACGTTCGGTTTTACCCTTGCCGCGGAAATCCCTTGAGCATAGTGCGGTTCGCCAGCAGTTGGGAAGTCAAGAAGGAGTTTCATTTTATCGCCAGAAATGTCGTAGAGTTGGGCAGAGTGGCAAAGTTCTGGGCCAGTTGGCAGATAGCGGTCTTTGGTGATCTTGTTAAGGGCGACGAGGTATTTGCCTTCCGGCTTTTTAGAGTCACCACCAGGGATCATCAAGTGGCCAATGGAATAAAAAGTAGCTGCCTTGTCGAGCACTTCCCAAGTTCCGACTTTCCATTTCACCACTTCACTGGTGATGAAGAAGGAGGTATAAGCATTGCCATTGGCATCAAACTCAGTGTGGAGTGGGCCGAGGCCAGCATCCTTCACTACGCCACCTACCACGTCTTCAAATTTCAAAACAGGCACTCCCGCAACGGTCGTTTCAAACGAACCAGCATCAATGGCCGCCATCATTTTGGTAAATGAGTGGACGGTCAGGTCAGCAGAGAGTTTTCCATTACCAACGATGTATTCGCCCGTTGGGTCAACATCCACGCCGTGAGGTGATTTAGGCGTTGGGAGGAAATAGACGAGGCCGGGGCAATCTTCGGGTGTTAGCACTTTCACCTTCTTCTTCATGGTGGAAGTAGCCATATGCGTTTTTTCGTTGTAAACGTTGTGTGCATAATTAGCTGGCACTTCCTTGAATTTGCCTTGTGCCAAGTACTCTTCCGCCTTTTTCCAGTTCACCGCGGCGATGAAGTCCTTATCGTTTTGCGAAGCAGTCACTTCAAGCAAAGTGGCTTTTTGTTCCGTATTATAGGTAGTGAAAAATGTCCAGCCATGCGATTTGCCTTTACCAGAGTGGGCAAGGTCATAATCGAAGGCAGGCAGTAGGATTTGGAATGCAACATCCATCTCGCCTTCATCTCCTACACTAACATAAGTCAGCATACCTTTGAAATTTTCGGCATAACTATTAATGGCGACATCAGCCTGCGGATAAGGAACACCGAAACGGGTACCTGCCACCACGTATTCTGTGTTTTCCGTGGCAAAAGGTGAACTGTGGTTACCGCCTGAGTTTGGTATCTCGATAATCTCTGCGGTTTCGAAAGTGGTCAGGTCAACCCGAGCGATCCTCGGGGTATTATTACCATTAATGAAAATCCAGCGCCCGTCCGTTTCTCCGTTCGTTTGCGAAAGTTCGGGGTGGTGGGCATCATCCCATGGAATAAAACCGTGAGAAGTGTTGAGCATAGGCTTGGTTTCTTCATTGAAGCCATACCCTTTTTCTGCATCGACAGAAAAAACAGGTATCACTTTTAGCAAGCGGCCCGAAGGCAATCCATGCACGCCAATCTGCCCGCTAAACCCACCGGACATAAAGGCGTAAAACTCATCGTGCTGTCCGGGCGCCACATATACTTGTGAGGCAGCGTCGCCACCCAATGCGCCTTGTGGACTTTGTGTAGTCGTTCCTTGATTGCCACAACTGGTCAGAACATAAAGGCCAGTGGCAACAAATAGGAAAAATAGGAAAGGCATTAAGCCATGATGACTCTTCATAATTGATTTTTTTGAATTGTTGAGAAGTAACTATTTAGTAAGGTTGTATTTGTGAAAAGTGAAAATTTTCACAAATACAACCTTTTCCTCTGCGGGGCAGAGAAAGAAAAAGTTTCATTCTTTCTTTCCCTGCCCCGCCTTTCTAAATAGCGACGTTCAGAAAATTATTTTTTGACGGAAAATCAAACAACATTTATTGATTGAATAAAAGACTTTTTTATCTTTTATTGGGCAAATGTCGTGACGGAAAGGAAGTTGAAAGATGACATAAATCAGTTGAAGAAAGTGATTTTTATCACATTTGAGAAAAGGCAATAAAATTAGGTTTGCACCAGTTTTTTTCAATAAAATACCATTACAATTTTCATTTTTTTCAAAAACAAGTTATTTGGAATGCGGGAAATAATTAATAGAAGATATTTTTGTCCTCTATTCGTGTTTTTCAAAAAACTAAATCCAAATAAATGTTCTCCAAAACTTGTCAATACGCGATCAGGGCTGTGCTGTACTTAGCCGTACATGCTGACGACAAAAAAGTCGGTGTGGCGGAATTGGCCGAAGCCCTGAACGCCCCTAAGCACTTTCTCGCTAAAATCTTACAGCAATTGTCTAAGCACAAATTGGTCTCTTCTGCCAAAGGCCCAAAAGGTGGGTTTTACTTGACTGAAAAAAACCTAAAAGCTACCCTTGAAGACATCATCCTCTGCATAGATGGACCAGAAGTATTCACAGGTTGCGTCATGGGATTGCCTCAATGTTCATCAGAAAATCCGTGCCCATTGCACGTGCAGGCAAATGCCTACCGCCAAGGGTTACAGTTTCATTTGAAATACCAATCAATTGGAGAAATGGCAATGGTAGTTGAACGGCAGGGATTAAATATTTAGTTGGTTGGTGATTAGTTGGATTGTGATTAGGTTTGCCTAACTATTTGACGTTAATCAATGATCACTAATCAACTAATTACTTAACTAAAACATCTTTCACCATGAAAAAAGTAATCGTTTTTATTTCGCTGGCATTTTTTGTTTTTGCCTGTTCCAGTAATTCCTCAGAAGAGCAATCATCGGATGCCCCTCCACCCAAAAGCATGGTCGCCGACGAACCCGAAGCCGACCCTAAAGGCATAGGTGAGATCAAAAACGTTGAGCTGAACGATCCGCTCAACGCTGAGATGATCGCCCGGGGCAAAAATATTTACGATATGAAATGTGCAGCCTGCCACAAACTCACCGACCAACGGGTCGTAGGCCCTGGCTGGAAAGGCATCACCACCAAACGCACTCCCGAATGGATCATGAACATGACCCTCAATGTGGACGTGATGCTGGAGAAAGACCCTGCTGCACGTGAGTTACTCAAAGAGTGTCTCGTTCGTATGCCGAATCAAAATCTTACCAAGGAAGATGGCCGGGATGTGCTGGAATTTATGTTTGATAATGATGCTAAATAGATGATATTAAGGTATTAGGGTATTGAGGTATTGTCACACTCAATACCCCAATGCCTTAGTACCCCAATACCTAATCTCCACGTGGATAATAATAAATTACCGACGTCGGCATGGCTTCGCATTGCCCTCCTAAATTTCCTCATCGCCGCCATCATGGGTGCTACGATGCGCTTTGCTTTTGTGGAAGAATTGCGCTGGCTGGACTACCGCTTTATGATGCACGGCCACTCGCATGTGGCCATGCTGGGCTGGATATATATGGCGCTTTATGCGCTGCTCATCCATTATTTTTTACCGAAAGAAAAACAAGCATCTGTTTTTTATAAAAGGCTTTTTTGGTTTACTGAAATCACAGTGATTGGGATGGCCATTGCATTTCCTTTACAAGGCTATGCTGGATTTTCTATTTTATTTTCGAGCTTGCATATTATCGCTTCTTATTTATTTATGTGGCGATTTTTAAAAGACGCAAAAACTGCAAACAAAGGACTTTATTCCTTTCGCTTTACCCAATTGGCGCTGTGGTTCATGTTGCTATCTACCGTCGCCATTTGGGCAATGCCCGTCTTGATGGTGAATAATATGCGGGGTTCGGCTTTTTATCATGCTACGGTACAATTTTATTTGCATTTCCAATTTAATGGTTGGATAATTTTTGCCTTGCTCGGGTTGTTTTTCAAAATGACGGAATTTCACCGATTGCCCATTTCTGAGAAAAATGCGAAACGGTTTTTATATTTATTAATTGCTTCTTGTTTGCTGACTTATGTACTGGCTGTAACGTGGAGCACACCACTGCCAATTTTATTTTGGATAAATAGTGGAGGTGTAGCGTTGCAATTATTGGCGTTGATTTATTTTGTATTAATTTTCAAGAAAATGCAGCCATTTCTGGACGGGCATTTTACGGGTTGGGCCAGGCATTTGTTTTTGGTAGCTTTAATTTCATTTATTGGCAAAATAATTATCCAGACGGCCGTCATTGTTCCGTGGATCGGTGTAGTTGCTTATACCATCCGCAATTTTGTTTTAGGATTTCTACATTTATTATTGCTCGGAATGGCCACATGTTTTTTGTTGGGTTTTGCGGTCCATGAAAATTTAATTTCCCTTAAAAACAAAGTAGCTAAAAGCGGGCTGGCTATTTTACTGGCGGGTCTTATTTTGTCAGAATTTATTTTATTCGGGCAAGGCGTTTTATTGTGGGGAGAAATGGGTTTTTTACCTGCTTATTATGTTTTGATTTTTGGAGTGTCGGTTTTGATGCCGGTTGGGATTGGGGTTTTTGTTTATTCGCAGTATATTTCAAAAGCCTCTTAATATAAGTAGAGGTACGGCCTGTTCATCTTTTATCCAAATCAAACACATGAGGAATTGTTATTGCCAGCTAAAACAGTATAAAAACCACAGTTTTAGCTGGCAATAATGAAGAAAACAATCATCGGGAGAACCAATTCCTCAATCCTGCACCACCACTTTCCCATTCGCCACCGAAGTCCCTTCCTTGGTCTTCAATTGGTACCAATAAATACCACTTGACCAATTCATCACATTGACTATCTGGCTTTTTTCAAAAGCGCTTTGATATATGTTCTGCCCCATTGCATTTCGAATAACCAACTCCAATGGTTCTGAGATACCTTCCAATTTAAATTGAATTAAAGTACTAGTTGGGTTTGGGTAAACCTCAAGGTCCAAATGGGCAAATGCATTGCTCACGGAGGTAAACATCAAATCTATTTCCATGCAGACAGTATCTGCCCCTACATTGTTGGCTGCCGTCAAGCATATATTGTACAGATTGGGCGTGGTATAGGTATGTACTGGGTTTTGTTCGGTACTAGTATTACTGTCACCAAAATCCCATGACCACGAGGTCGGGTTGTTCGTGGATTCGTCGGTGAATGTAAGCATACCCATCATATCGTCCGCAAAGGAAAAAGCGGCGATGGGTCGGAAACCAACTGCAATGGTTTGACAAGTCGTGTCCATGCCTGCTACATTGCCTACCATCAGACAGGCCGTATAATCTCCCGGTGCTGCATAAGTGTGCATTGGGTTTTGATCAGTGCTGGTATTGCCATCGCCAAAATCCCACGACCACGAGGTCGGGCTATTCGTCGTCATATCCATAAAATTGAGGGTTCCCAATAAATCATCCGTAAAAGAAAAAGCGGCAATAGGTAGGAAATTGACTGAAATCATCTGACACACAGTATCCATACCTACTGAATTACCAACCACCAAACAGACCGTATAAT
The DNA here is from genome assembly GCA_965222975.1 of Saprospiraceae bacterium. GTDB lineage: Bacteria > Bacteroidota > Bacteroidia > Chitinophagales > Saprospiraceae > UBA6168. The sequence continues at coordinate 132,343 of CBDCVJ010000078.1, forward strand.
CACCTGGCGCAGCATACGTATGTATCGGATTTTGATCAGTGCTGGTATTACCATCGCCAAAATCCCACGACCACGAGGTCGGGTTATTCGTTGTTAAATCCATGAAATTAAAATTGCCCATTAAGTCATCCGTGTATGAAAATGCAGCTATTGGCGCTCCTCCGAGCGAAATGGTAACCATCTGGCAGGTGGTGTCACTCCCTGCCATGTTGCTGACGATCAAACAGATAGTATAATCACCAGACACAGTATAGGTATGCATTGGATTCTGATCAGTACTGGTATTGCCATCGCCAAAATCCCATAGCCAAGAAATCGGATTGTTTTGAGTCATATCCATAAAACTTAATGTACCCATCATATCGTCTATAAAGGAAAATGCGGCCACGGGAAGGAAATTAACTGAAATCGTCTGACATGTCGTATCCATTCCTATCGAATTACCAACCACCAAACAGACCGTATAAATACCTGGAGAAGCATAGGTGTGCGACGGGTTCTGATCGGTGCTGGTATTGCCATCGCCAAAATCCCATAACCAAGAGGTTGGGTTATTCGTCGTCATATCCATAAAGTCAAGGGTTCCCATCAAATCGTCTGCATACGAAAAAGCAGCTATTGGTGCTGCACCAAGCGAGATGTTAACAGACTGGCAGGTAGTATCACTTCCCGCCAAATTGCTGACGATCAGACAGACATTATAATCACTAGAAGCTGTGAAGGTATGTTCCGGATTTTGCTCGATGCTCACATTGCCATCACCAAAATCCCAAAACCAATTGTTGGGCGCATTGGAGGATTCATCATTGAATTGAACAGTTCCATTACCTTGATCCATGTAAGTAAAAGAGGCCACGGGCAAGAAGGTAATCGTGATTTCTTTGCAGAGCGTATCTTGACCCACGCTATTGCCTGCAATCAGGCAAACAGTGTATGTGCCCGGCCCACCAAAATCATGCAATGGATTTTGTTCGGTACTGGTATTGCCATCGCCAAAGTCCCACATCCATGAGTCAGGGGTATTGGTGGAAAGGTCGGTGAATTGATAGACGCCTGGGTTCACTTCCACTTCCGAAAAAGCAGCCACAGGTGTACCACCGCCACCTAATTTAGAGTAGCTGACTGTTGACAAATTCCCCATTTCATCAAATACTACAGCAACCGCTGGCCCCATGGTTTCTTTGGCCAGCCATTCATATTCAATAGTCAATGCGGTATCCGCCCCAGGTTGCACAGTCCAAACCCCTCCCACTAAAAACTCAGTAACACTGGTGGTCGAATCATCAACCTTGATCCGCAAAGCATCATAAATGCCAACAGGCGTAGTCACCTGCCCCCAACCATCCACCGTTACATCCCGATGAGTGGTTTGGGTAAACCTTATGGAATCCACAAGTGGAGGAAACCCTGGGAAGCCAGACTGAATTACGTAATCGTCCGTGAAAGTATTGCCAAATTGCAGTGGCAACTCGTACAGTTTTGAATGCGGATCGAAGAAGGCTGACGTTGGCCCCATACCAAAATCTACGGCAGAACCAAGTAGAATAATGCTATCGGAGGAAATATTGCCATAAGCAATAAAGCCTTCTGTCTCAAAGCCCACATTTGCATTGGGGAAGTCAGCAGCCAGCGCAGTAGTGTCGGGATCAATCACAGAAGTAACAGTCACTATGCCTTCCTGCAAGCCAGAGAAATCCCAGTTTTGATTTGGGCCCGGCATCCCAATGTCAAGAGTATCAGCTAAGGTGTCCACGGCATCTACCAATACATCCCCGATACTGGGGAAATCACCTTGTGTCATGGTAATTTGTGCATTCAGGAATAAAGGCATAGCCCATGCCAATAGAAGTAAACATTTGGTTTTCATACATTTGATTTTATTAACTTGACAATATTACGATAAGCAATTTTTTTTAAACATTTCTCCCTCTGCATCCCGCTGGTATAAAAAACGGAAACCATCTTAAAAAATCTGGCTAATAAAATATTGTCAAGAATGGTGAATGTTTGGAAAAAAGATAGGGAAATAATTCTTTTAGTATGCTTTCAAATTTCATTATTCCAAAGGTAAGTTATTTTTATTCAAGCTTCGTTCATCACAGCAAAATTATTTTTTCCGAAAAAACACGTTATCCACCCATATCAGAAGAAAAAAAAACAACATGATTTCTGGCAATCCAATTATATTTTCCAGATAGACACCCCCCATCTCAATCGTTTTGTACAATAAGGTAAAATTACATTTTAATCATCTTTATAGAATGAACTTTTTTACCCCTTGTCAAAATATTAATCAGGTATATCCCTTTAAACAATTCAGACATGTCAATTTCAATAGAATCAATATTATAATCGATTTTTATTTTTTTACGACCCTGCCATTCGAGTCATATATTTTTATTGAATCCAATGCCCTCATATTTATTGGCCCAACTCTGATTGTATTATTCGCTGGATTAGGAAACGCCGAAAGCTGATTTATTTCAACACTGGAAAATATATTTGTTGCAGGATCGTATTCAACAGCTCCAATGTCATGGTTCTCTTCTCTAATGTTTTTATAAAAATCATATTCCACAAAAGCCTGGAAAACGGGTATTTTATCTATGGCAATATTTGCCTCTATGGCAAGGTCAATTTAGAGGGATGTGTTTTTAAAACATTTGTGCAAAACTGGACGTAAACACAATACTATTACCCTCCCTGCAATATCTGTCCTATCTATTGCAATGAATGTCCCATACCTTGGCAGCACAATCCGAACGAGGATTTCATTTCCCCAACATCTTTGTGGCAGCAGAAATCATCCGGCTGGCGGCGGGCTATAATAAGCCCCCATCCGGCCTAAATTTTTAAAACCAATTAAAATGAAAAATTCAATCAATTTCTTTCTTGCCACGTTTTTGTTAATGACATTGTCGATCTCCTTTCCCCTCAATGCTAAATCTATTGATACTACGGTGGGCCTCCTCATCAAAGTCGATCCGTCGAAAGAAGGTCGCGCCTTCGGACTGCGCATAGCTAATCTTCAAAAACAACCTACTGACATTAAGATAATAGATGTATGGGGCTATACCTTACTTTCCTTAAAAGTGAGAGGAAAGGATGGGTATTGCAAAATGATCAACCTAAACAATTTGCCAATAGGCGATTATTTATTGCAAGTAGGACATCCGAGCGGTAAGTATAACCAAGCATTCCATCTAGAAGGGGAAGCAGTTTCATTTTTTCATCCTATTGGGAAAAATGAGGGCTTTGTTTTTTTTACAACTGAAAAACAGAAAGCACCTGATTTAAAATGCCATATTACTGCGGAAAATAACAAGTTGAACATGCAGTTGGAAGGATTGAAAGAGGGCCTGGCACGGATTCATCTGTGCGATATGCTTGGCAAGGTCTATTTCAATAAAAAAATTAAAACAGGAAATGCTTTGGACGAACAATTTGCCTTGGATAAATTGCGACCAGGCGAGCACATTTTGGTAATTCAAATGGAGGAGAAAACCATAATCCAGCCGTTTGAAAAAACAAATAAAGGCTTGCTGTTGAAAAACACCTTGGTTTCAAAACCTACCCCTGTTGATGAAATGGAAATCTATACGCAGCGTTAAAATTGTCTAGGGGATCGGAAATGGGAGCCTGCCAACATGCCCCTCCCCTAATTTATCGAAATGAAAAAACAACTATCCATATTTGTTTGCCTTTTAGCCTTGTTCGCTTGCACGGACGTGGGCGTCCTTGCCCAAAGATCCAGCTCGCTGAAAAACTTAGAACTGGAAAAGTTTACCCTCCCCAATGGCAAATATGGCAACCACGCGCAAGCCATTGTCCAAGATAATTATGGTTTCATGTGGTTCGGCACCCAGTATGGCCTGCACCGCTGGGATGGGCACAGGTTCAAAACTTATGTGTATGGTGCATGGGACCGAGCATCCATTTCCTCCAATTATATCGAATGCATTTATGTCGCCAAAGACGGTTCTCTGTGGATCGGCACATGGGGCTATGGACTGAACCATTTCATGCACGAGACAGACAAATTCAAACGGTATCAATACAAAGAGAATGACGAAAACACCATTTCCAATAATTTTATATCAGCCATCACCGAAGACAATGAAGGCAACCTCTGGATCGGCACCCAAAACGGCCTGAGCCGGATGAATTTGCAGACGAGGGAAGTCAAACGTTTTTACCATAAAAAATTTGATGAGAACAGCCTTGACTGCAACCAAGTCAGGGCTTTGTATGTGGACAAACAGGGAACGCTTTGGGCTGGCACGGGCTTTCCTTTTTTTGAAAAAAAAGAGGGCGGGCTAAACAAATATGTGCCGACCACGGGATCGTTTGTTCGCTATTTGCCAGAAAAGGGCAATCCCAAAAGCTTGGCTGGCCACCACGTCCGGGCAATATATGAGGACAGCCAGCAACGACTATGGGTCGGCTCTGCCGGAGGGCTGCAATTGTTCGACCGCATGACCGGGCATTTTTCGGCTGCACCGGTGACCCTCCCCCTGAAAGGCAATAACTACCCGCACGTTACCTTTTTTCACGAAGACAACCGCCAACGGCTATGGATAGGGCATTTCAACACAGGTGTCTTTTGTGTTGACCCCAGCACCGGCACACAGGTAAATTATAATTCAAATATCACCACTCCTCCCGAAAGGCGTTTATTGGAAAACGCCGCATGGACGATCTTCCAATCCAAGGACGGAGTGATATGGATCAGTACGGCTTCCGATAAAGGGCAGGTTTACCGGATCATGGAGTCGTCTGTACTTGTCAACAATATTGACCCGTTGCCTACCAAAGCCCCCTCCGTTGAAGCCCCTCCCGTACAGATCATTGACCGTTTAAAAGATTCGGCCCAATATATCGCCGAGGCAGAAACCTCCCAATCGCAGCTTACCGACGAAAACACTCTGAGGCAATTCCCTTTCCATAAAAAAACGGATGGTTCGGCAGAAACGGAATCCAAAACCAATGGCCTGCTCTGGATTATCAAAGACGACCATTCGGGCAAGGTGCAAATGACAAATCCCCGCAATAGCAAATCCGTTGAATTTATCGTTGAGCAACCTTCCAAGGTGCATGCAGATTGGATGAGCGAACCCAAAGTAGACCAGAACGGCAACTTCTGGGTGTGTCTCGAAAACGGCCTTTTGAAATTGGATGTCAACGAAAAAAAAGGCTTTTTCATAGATGCCAAAAAACTCGGCGGCAAGCCCCCGTTCAAAGGCATGGTAATGGACAACCTCGGCGTGTTCTGGATTTTGGGGCAAACCCTCCTGAAATTTGAGCCCTTGCTGGAACGGGCATTTTCCTTTGAACAGGGAACCAAGGCAACCACCCTTCCCGAAACTGCCGAACATATTTACATCAATGACCAAGGCAATATCGTGTTGCAAACCGCCGACGGCTATCACCAGTTCAACCCCGCCGAATGGAGGGATTCCCTCAATGCCCCTGTACTCCGCATTACCGATTTTGAATTGCTCGACCTAGAGGATAGGGTCGCTTTCGACAGTTCGCAGCAGGCTTCTTTTTGGGAAACAAATTGGCTGGAGCTACAGCATTTCCAAAATGCTTTTTTCTTCCGTTTTGCCGTCATGGATTTTCAATCACCCGAAAACCACCAGCTCGAATATATGCTCGAAAACCACGACAAAAACTGGCGGGTGGCCGAGGGCGACCCACGAGCCACCTATGCCAATATACCTCCGGGCATGTACCGTTTCAAGGTTCGGGGCGCCAACCAGTTTGGTATCTGGGGAAATGAGACTTCCCTCAACGTGGTCATCAAAGCACCTTGGTGGAGGACTTGGTGGGCATATTTGCTATATGCACTGCTGGCGTTGTTGCTTATTTTTTGGGCGTATCGTTTTCAACTCGACCGCCGATTGGCTGAGAACGAGACTGTCCGTCTGAAAGAGTTGCACGACACGAAATCAAGGCTTTATACCAACATCACCCATGAGTTCCGCACCCCGCTGACCATTATCATGGGCATGGCCAAGCAGATCAAGGAGAACCCAAAAGCTTATCTCCACAACGGACTCGATTTGATCAACAGAAATGGCGAGCAACTGCTTGGCCTTGTGAATCAACTGCTCGACCTTTCGAAATTGGAAGGTGGAAAAATGGAGTTCAAGCCCGTGCAGGGCGACGTTGTTGTTTTTTTAAAAAACCAAATAGAAGGATTGACCCCTTATGCGGCCGACAAAGGCATCGGCCTGCATTTCATCCCCGACATGGAGCGGGTGGACATGGAATACGACCCCGATAAACTGCAACAGGTGGTCGCCAATATTTTATCAAATGCCATCAAGTTCACCCCAAAAGGCGGCCATGTTTATGTGAACGTGGACGCCAAAGACCGAGACCCCTCCACTACCCGCCCCCGCCTGACTCTAAAAATAAGGGACACGGGCAAAGGCATCCCTGCCGATGCACTGCCACATATTTATGACCGCTTTTACCAAGTGGATGGCAGCTCGACCCGGCAAGGGGAAGGGAGTGGTATCGGCCTTTCCCTGACCAAGGAAATGACAGAACTGATGGGCGGGGAAATCAGGGTAAAAAGCTGGGAAGGGGCTGGCACGGAGTTTACCATTTTGCTGCCGATCAAAAAGAAGGGGCTGTTGCATTTGAAGGGGGCTGCCGCTGCACCAAAAAAGGAATTAGCTGCTGCGCCGACCGTTTTACAAATAGAAGAAGCAAAAACCATCGAATCTTTCCAGCCGGTTGCCCCCGTCGTTCTCAACAATGGCCTCCCTACCCTACTGGTCATCGAGGACAACCCCGACGTAGTCGCCTACCTCGCCACTTGCCTGCAAGACCAATACACTCTGCTTGTTGGTGAGGATGGGCAGGAGGGAGTCGATATCGCTTTCGACCGAATCCCTGATATTATTATTACCGATGTGATGATGCCGCGTAAAGATGGGTTTGAGGTGAGCCAGATTTTGAAGAATGACCAGCGCACCAGCCACATCCCGATCATCATGCTGACCGCCAAGGCAGATATGGACAGCAAATTGGAGGGCCTTGACAAAGGGGCAGATGCCTATATGCCCAAGCCTTTCAACAAAGAGGAACTACTCATCCGTTTGAAAAAATTATTGGAACTCCGTAAACGACTGCAGCAGCATTATCAATCGGTTGCCGGGCTGGCACCAGCACCTGTCGCCATTGAAGGCCATGCCCATGAAAAAGTCGAAAAAGCTACAACAGAACAAGAGGATTATTTTGTGATCAAGGTCCGCCGCAGCGTGGAAAGCCATTTGGACGATTTTGATTTCAATGTGGAAAAACTCTGCCGGGACGTGGGCATGAGCCACTCCCAGCTACACCGCAAACTGACGGCACTCACAGGACTTTCCGCCACCCATTTTATACGAAACATCCGCTTGGGCAAAGCCAAAGAGTTGCTGCAACAACAACCGCCCATGAGCATCACCGCTGTGGCGATGGACTGTGGGTTCAATGACCCCGGTTATTTTGGGCGGGTATTTAAGAAGGAGTTTGGAGTGACGCCTATGGAGTGGCAGGAGGGAACTATGGCCTAAATGACCGAGCGAAAGAAGTGAAATTAGTTATTATTAATGCAACAAACAGAACTTACTTAACCTTCCGATCTTCCAACAATTTATTAAGGTTAAAACTGACCTCATCCATGATCTCCACTTGATCACTTTATCCCAACCATAAGTCAACCAAGGCGCCTTGCCATCAGCGATCATAACTTTTTTAGTTTTAGAGAAAAGCCATATTACTTTTTTGACGCCAAAGTCCAAATAGTCTTCAATTTTTTCATGCACGTAATCCATTTCGGATTGATTTTCCGTGTCTGCCCTCACATCAATTTCAATGATGATTTCTGGAGGGGTACTGGCAAAAAATTCATTGATTTCGATAGGGTTTTCGGTTTTATAAATAGCTATATCTGCACCTCTTTTATTTTTACCCGATAAATTCAACCCTAATTCACCGGTAGCGATTTCATAATCTTTATCTTTGAAAAAAACGAATAGGATGCCCGTGATCTGTGCTTTAAGCCAACTCTGCAGTATGCTTTCCATAGTTATTTCTTCGAAGGTTTTTGTTCCGTTCAGTACATCTTTGTAGCCTTTGTAATAAACTGGCCGACCTTTGACCACCTCGTAGATGAGATAGTCCGGTATTTTTTTCCCCTTCCTTTTTTTCGCCTTTTTAATTTGTTCTGCTACGGCTGTACCCATTTTCTTAGATTTTTTCCAAAGTTACGGTTTTTTCCCAAAAGCTGCCCGAAGCCGCCGCCCTCTTGATTACCCAAAAACTTAAAGCTTTTCCTTTGTTCATCCATCCTGTTCGAGTACCCATAAAAGGATTATCAATTTTTTCCATCAATCCATTTTGTTACCCGACCCTTTCCACGTACCTTGGCAGCTCAAATGGTCTCAAACTTTTTAATTCAAATATGAGAAACTCCATACTCCTCACTTCTAATCTTTCCGCTATGGTTTTGGTGTACTTTGAAATGAAAAAGACCCCAAGTGCATTGCACTTGAGGCCTTCTTTTGAGCGGCAGGAATGTCGGCCTATTCAAGAATAACGTCCATTACACCTATAATTTCAGATGAGCCACCTACACAAGATGTATAAATGTAAAGATCGTAAGTGCCTGCACTGAGGTTTGAGAAGGTGAAAGTCTCAGCGCTGGTGCTAAAAAGCCCGCTATTGTAAGCTTCACCATGTTTTTGGTAGTAAAGCTTCATGTTACTGGAAGGATAAGGGTTCGTCCAAGTTACTGTGATGGAGGAAGTAGTTTGGGAGGCAACCCTAAAATCAGTCGGTGCGTCACAGGTCAGTACTTTGTTGGATTCAACTGGCATCGCAAAAGCGAAAGGGCGAGAACAATGAGTGATTTGATCATAATAATGAATTTAATTTAAGTAATGAAATGATTAACTGATCTATCGTAATGAAATGATTAATACAAATCTACTGAAATAAATTAAATAAATAATTAATATTTGTTTGCCTGTATATTATTCGACAAACATTAAAATTTACCTTTGTCTTTTCATCAAAACAATTCGTTTCTTCGAACAATTTTGTACATAAGACACCTTATCTAAAGATTATCCGATCTCAAATGTATAGCAGCCGTGTGACTGTTGGGACCATTTTTTTAGGGAAGTAATTTTTTACAAGGCAAATTTTGTAACCCGCCCCTTTCCACGTACCTTGGCAGCTCAAATGGTCTCAAACTTTTTAATTCAAATATGAGAAACTCCATCCTCTTCACATCTGATCTTTCAGCTATGGTTTTGGTGTACTCCGAAAAGAAAAGACCCTAAGGGTATTCGCATTTGATTAATCCTTTTATTTATCAGAAAAATCTAAATCCTTATCAATGAGCAACTCTGCACACATCACCTCCGATCTTAAATACGCCGTCGTCAATGATGCTTCTGATGGTGGGAAAATATCTATTGGTAAAAGAGGAGTATTGCTTTCAGTTTTGGGAAATGAAATGGTCGGTTCGGCAGTAACTGCTGAATTGGACAGAACAATCAATGCGAAAATTAGAGGCAAAAAACCTTTTTTTGAATTTGAAGTAAAGGACTTGGAAAAGAACCATCTTTGTGTTTCTTACCAAGAACATAGTAACATATTACATGTAATTGGCATTTCTGATTTGATTGTCAGTTTTGCAGTTCCTCAAGAAATTAAACCTGATAATATAAAAGGTATTGCGATTAAATTAAAGCCAAACCCCGATGATTCTATTATTGCCAATCATGTTATTTTAATAAGGCAAGAAAGCACCATAGGAAGGCAAAAAAATCTGGCTTTTTATTTAATCAATGCTAATAGCTAAAAAAGTATTGTTCTCATATTATAGGAATCATGGTGGTTTGAAAGACCACCATGATTATTATCCCTTATCCTACAATCGTTTTTAAAAATTACGTCTTACGAATATTAGTAGCTTGTGTGCTTATATTTTTTGTTACACCCAATTTTAGATTTACCCAATCTAAAAATTCGCCCAAACCTATTGGTTGCTCCAATATTTTATTCTTTTCAATCGAATTTAAATAGACTCTTAACTCATTTAAATATTTATTGACTTCACCGAGAGGTGCGTTAAATATGTTTTTCAAATAATTATCCAATAATACAAACTCAAAACTATCTTTTGATATATTCACTTTTTTGAAAAAGCGCCCTACAGAACGAACTCCTGTATCCAATTCATCTATCATTCCCAATTCATAATAAGCAACCAATCGGTATAACATCATTATAGACTGAATATCTTTCCTAGTGTTTTTTTTCAGATCAATAATTTTTGTGGCCCATTTAATACAATTATTATAATCTTTTACCCAAAAATAAGCAGTAACAATGTTTGCCAATAAGGCTAATGATTTAGTTAAGTTATATTTCTCAAGTCCTTCAGTTACAGTCTTTACAGCAATTTCAGTTGATGGCCTGTCCCCATTGTTCATGTGATGTAATAAATTGGAAAGGGAAAGAGAGAGGAAGACATATTTTTTTTCATGGTACGTCCGACCGCTTTGCTCTATTTTTAATTTGTCAAACCATTCTTGAGCAATAGGGAATAATCTAGGATCGGTATAACAAATATTAATTAAATTACTTACGTCCCCAACATACCTATAATAATCTTCTTCTTTGATAGAAGGATATTCTGCCCACCAAAGAGCTGCCTTCTCATAATATTTCTTCGTTTCTTGTACATTGCCCATTAATCTATTATAACTTGCTTTGCATAAATAATAACGACGAAGGGCAAGTTTAGACGTGGGTTTATTTTTTTTATCCAACAAATGAATGGGTATATTTTTTTTTATCTCATCAATATTGTTTTTGTTTTTCAAAACTCCATGTCTGAAAAATTCTACTACCAACGAACAATATAGCCCAATATATTTCAACTCCTCCTCAATATTTTTTTCTATTATTTTCTTATCTTTTTGAATAGTTAAGACCTGTTCAGGAGTCACTTTAATTCGGCGATCAAAAAGTGAAAGTTGTTCTTCTTTTATAATTTCTAATAAACTAAAATTATCTTCCAACTCCGTCGCCAGTGTTTTTGCCTGCAATATTCTTGCATTTGACTGATCGTACAACCCCCGCTCATACAAAAACCGGGCATCCATCAACCGCTCCTTCACCTGCGCTGCTTTGGAGGAGGCACTCCGATAGTCCCGCATGCTGCGCAGGATGGCTTCATACAAATAGGCTTTATCGGAAGAGAGGTTCTTGGGGAATTTCTTTTTCAGTTTTTCCTCATCAAATTCTTCCATCTTATTGAGTGCCTCAAACAAGGCGAGGTAGCGGCTGGCACGGCGGCCACTTTTTTTTGCATCGAGTACAAAGTAGCGCTTCTCCGATTTGGACATCGCTTTGATGAGGTGGAAGAGGTCTGTTCTGTTTCTCATGAAATGGGTATTAGGAATTAGGTATTGGGGTAGTAGATATTGGGTATTTCAAATTTGAATGTCTTGTGCTAATAGCCAGGGAGTAGGGTTTGGAGGGCAAAAATGGTTTTTTTTAGAAAATTAAAAAAAATTTTAGAGTGTTAGAAACTTCAATCATAAAGAGATTAGGCATTAAGAATTTTCACATCAAATTTATTATTTTAAATAAAATAAATTTCATAAATTATTGATTTTTAATTATTATTAAAATTATATTTACTTAAATTAAAGTATCAATCTGATACAATTTGCAGAAAAACCAGCGTTAGAAACTTGATTTCAAAAAAAAATTGGATTGTGCGCCTTTGCACCTGCCCCTACTTTTGTGTCATCAAACAAATCAATCAAAGGATTGAAAATAAGATTGACAGAAAAAAGGAACGAAAGAACAAGGTAAAATTCTACGGATTTTAGCAAACATACTACAGGTCGTCAGCGGCGGTTTGGCCCCGATTTAAATCGGGGGTATCCCTCTTCAACAAACCACCGTTGTACTACCAACGGGTCTTACAAAACGACTATTACGCTACCAACATTCGTTCCTTATATCAAGACTTATAACTGGCCCTTTTCCGAGCAGGGGGCGGTCAACCCATCCCCATCATCTGTGGGCTAACCCAAAGGAAATCCAGTGGCTTTCAGTGGGCAGTTACCAGTTGGCAGTGCGCAGGTTTGCCATTGACCAACATACAGATTGCCCTTGCCACCTTGGAATTGGAGCGGTTATAAGTAGTTATTTTCTGTTAACGGGTTTGCTAATTTCCAATTGGCGAACCCCTTTTTGAGCAAAACGAAAAACCGGTTAAAGTCACAATACGTGCGATCTGTTTCTAAAGAATAATCGTTTTTTTCATGAGATTTAGGAACGTTCGACTGCCCCAGCAGTCGAACAATCTCTGACACAACGATGGGACCATTGAAAGCATTTGGGATCTGAACAAAACACAAAAGAAAAAGGGAAGACCCCTTGACAGGAGCAATCAGCCGCACGGCAATGGATATAGGCTGATCGACTTACGCTAACTATTGGAGGCTCGCTGAAGCATCTACCCATTGACCAGAAAGTTCACTCCAAAGGAGTCCTTTGGACAGTACCAGCGGGCAGCCGGCCATTCCCGAAGTGAATTCGGGACATGTCTTCTTCCGTGCAGTGGCTCCTGTCCTTCTCGACATTTAATGGTGAATGGATAATGATGAATGGTGAATGAAAAAGGGAGTTGAAATTGAAAATAACAGTCAAAGTTTGTCAACAAGCAGCAAAGGACTGTGGATCGGCGAACTACAGACTGAAGACTTATATTGGGTGTTCTCATAGTGTGTGGGCTGCTCCAGTACCGAACGAGGTACTCAGGAGCGGTTTAAAATTCCAGGGTTTGTCGGACTTTAGTCCGGCAAACCCTTTTTTGATTAACGATTAAGAGATTAAGGATCAACGATTTTTGATTGGGGGTCTCCCATAAAAATCAAAATCGTTGATCCTTAATCTCTTAATCGTTAATCAGATGTTTTTGAGTTCATAGTCGTTCCCCTCTTAATTCAATTCGACAGAATACTCCTCCACACCCCGTATTTTCACATTGATATCTTCCAGCAGTGTAGTAGCAAGAGAAAGGCCATAATAGTCAACCTTTATGGGGAAGGATTTGTGGGTACGGTCAATGAGGACTGCAACCTCCACTTTCTTGGGCAGGGTTTCCAGCAAAGGTTTTACGGCGTAGAAAATAGTCCGTCCCGTATTGGCTACGTCATCCACAACGATAATCACTTTGTTTTTCACATTTTTCACAGGCATTTCCAATATTACTTCCGAGGCGAGCGGTTCAGCTGGGTTGAGCAACAGGCGGGTCATGGTGACCTTCAGCTTGCTGAACGACTTCAGTTCATGCTCCAACAACTTTGCAAATGACATCCCGTTGTTGTTGATGCCTGCGAGGATGATTTCCTTTTCTTCAAAATTATGCTCCACGATCTCTATGGCGAGCCGCTTTATCTTTTGCTTTATCTGATGGTCGTTCAGTATTTGCATGTTAGTGATCAGTTGATTAGTGACTAGAAAGGCGGCAGTTGCTGGCAAAAATAAAGATTAACCTTTCCACGCCTGTATTTCTTTAATTTATTTTTACCTTTAATTTCTTTCCAGAATTTATAGCTGCCTTTCCCTGACCACTCAACTGATCACTAATCGCTAAACCGTGAGAAAACTATTGAATAATCTCTTGGCATTCATTTTTGGCTGTTTGCTCGCTTTATCCTTGCTGGAAATATTTCTCCGTCTCTACCATCCTTTTCCAGTGATGGTGAAACAGAACGACATTTTACTACCTGCCAACCGAGCTTTTGTTTTTGAAAATACCCATATCGAGAAGCTGGACACGCATATTACCTGCACAAAAAACGAATTGGGCTTCCGGGGGGAAAACCTGCCAACCGATTTGGCCAGTGTGACGTCAATCATTGCCGTGGGCGGAAGCACCACGGAATGTCGGTTACTTAACGATGGCCATGACTGGCCGCATTTAGTCCATAAAAAATTACAGGCCCATTTCCCGAAGGAAAAAATATGGATGAACAATGGCGGCATCGACGGGCATTCCACTTTCGGCCATCTTATTTTATTGGAAAATTACCTCTGCGAAATGAAGCCCGACTACCTCCTTTTTTTAACGGGCATCAATGAAATGGGACGGGAGGATCTGTTTTCAGAAGACCAAGCCATCGTTCGTTCCAATAGTTTTTCCTTAACCGATTGGGTTAAAAAAAACAGCGAAACATTCATCCTCGCCAACAATCTATATCGCAGCTTCAAAGCCTATCAAGTGGATTTGGCACATGGCAATTTGGATTTGTTGAAATTGGAAACACCAGTCGTCGGGCAGGAGGAAGTGGATAGCCTTTTTAAGGCCCATTTGCCCTATATTGCTGCCTATCGGGAGCGGCTCGAAAAAGTGGTAAGCAAAGCAATGGCATGTGGCTCTTCCCCAATCCTTATAACCCAACCTTTGCTTTTTGGAAATGGAACAGACTCGCTGACAGGTGTTGATTTAGGAAAAGTGGTCACCAAATTCTTCAATGGACAAACCTATTGGTGCCTGTTGGAAGAATACAATGATGCGACGAGGAATACTGCTCTCGAACTGAACCTGCCGCTGATAGACCTCGCCCGTTGGATGCCCAAAGACAGCCGTTATTTTTACGATGCCATGCACTTCACCAACGAGGGGTCAGAGGTGGTCAGCCAAATAGTGGAAGAGGATTTGCGGAAAATAGTTTTTAATGGAAATTGAGAAATTGGAAATTCAAGAACACCCTGAAAATCAACGGGTCGGAAAATATCCAATTTCCACCCTTAAACGCCCGGTACTTTAGTAGTAGCAAACAAACGCCGGATGCTCAACTGCCCACTCCCATTTACCCATATCATCAATAAACCACCTGTGATGGCGAGGTTTTTCATAAAAAGGATAGCCTGCAAACGCCGATAAATCACCTCCCCTTGCAGGGGCATTTCCGGGCAGTTATACTCCATCATGCAATCGAACGGCAATTTCCAATAGTCATGAATAATGAAAGTGACGGGTATCCAGTACAGTAGCAGTAGTAGTGCCCCAAAGCTGGAGCGATAACCGCTCAATACCATGAGGCCACCCAGAACGAGGACGGTGCTACCTCCATAAAGTAGTAGATCTGGTTGCCAGGTAAGTCCATACTCCAGCATTTTCAATTTAGTGGCCTTAAAGAAAAATATGGAGTCGTAAGCTTCATACAAAAAAATAAATGCCAACAATATCCGTCCGATTAGGTCTATAATATTTTTCACTATCTTAATTGAAAGCAAGCACGCCTGCCACGGTGCTTGCATTGTTATTTTTGTTGTTAAAAATTGATGCCGCAAGTTCAGCGTAAAAGCCGCCAAAAATATAGTTTTTTTGTCTGAAATTACAGGAGCTGTTTTATTCCCTTTAAATTCAGTGCTGTTTTTATATTATTTTGATTTTCAAATACACCTTTTCACCATGCTGTTTTTCCAAAACCATTTTTTTTTCCTCCGCCTATTGTTGTTGCCATTTTTGCTTACATGTTCAAACTGCCAGTCATCCGGGCAAAAAAACCACGACGAAAGCGATTGGTCAAGTCGACGAAAGATACCTGAGTATGTCATGGAGAAACTGCCTTCTGCTCCTGACAGCCTGACACAAACCACTCATTTTCAATTTTTTAAATATGGGAGTATTGACGATGTTGATATTGAGAAAATTATTGCAAACAGCGAAATCACTGTTGATAAAATCGAAACCTTTATTGGCAAACACCTAAATGCTGACCCTATCAAGTGGTATTTTTATCCAACATCTGAGATGAAAGGGCTGCTCCTGAAAAATTCCACGCCTTGTCATATAGATTTTGAAAAAAAGGAAATACATACGGTCGTAAATGAAGTTTTCGCCGATCATTATTTTGGAAAAGAGAATGAATTGGTTTTGTCGGAACTATTAGGTACTCCAAAAATTCATGCTTTGCAGACTGGCCTGGCCATTTATTTTTCGGGGAGTTGGCAAAAAAAGGGTTATCAATATTGGTCGGGTAGATTGCTTGCTGCCGATCAATTACCAGGATTAGAAAACTTACTTGAAAACCAAAATTGGCAATATGGTTCCGATTTAATTTACAGCAGTGCTGCCGCTTCCTTTTGTAATTTTTTGATCGGACATTTAGGGAAAGTTGTTTTTTTGGAAAAATACAAAAACCTTAACTTCTCCACCACTGAAATAAAACACCTCGAATTGGCCTGGAGGGCTTCCCTGGACAAATTGGCCACTTTGGAATATGATACGCCTCCTGCCCCTCAGCCCTATCTAAAAGGGTTCAATTTTGCCCATGAAGGATATCGCATTTACAATGGTTATGGTTCAAGGAAAGCGGAACAGTCGCTTGAATATATAAAGGATATGGGGGCAAATTCTGTAGCAGTCGTGCCGTATTCTTTTACCCGTTATCCCAAAAAGCCCCACCCTATCCCAGTGGCCAAAAGAGCTGGTTCGGAAAATGACGAATCGGTCATCCAATCCTCTGAACATGCCCAAGCACTTGGATTGTCCGTTGTTTTAAAACCCCAAATATGGGTCGGGAGGGGCATGTGGACGGGTGATATTGAAATGCAGTCCGATGCCGATTGGAAATTGTTTTTCAAACACTATTCTCATTGGATCAGCCATTATGCCATGATGTCGGAAATCTATGGCTGGGAGGTATTATGCCTCGGAACTGAATTGGTACAAACCACTTTGAAAAGGGAAAGTGACTGGCGAAAGCTAATCCGCAACACTCGCTCTTTGTATAGTGGATCGCTTACCTACGCCGCCAACTGGGGCGACGAATTTGAGAATATTACTCTTTGGATTGAGTTGGATTTCATTGGCCTGAACTGCTATTACCCCTTGAGCAAAAAGGACAACCCTAGCGATCGGGATTTAAAAAAAGGTTTTGAAGCCGTTATTGACAAAATTGATAAAGTCCACAAGCGCTACAACAAGCCCGTCGTTTTTACGGAAATAGGATTCCCCTGCATCAAAAGGCCTTGGAAAGAACCCCATAAGGACTGGGGTGACTTCGAGCATAACACCGACCACCAGCGTCGGTGTTATGAAACCGTATTTGTTTGTATTCATGAAAAGCCATGGTGTAAAGGCATTCTATGGTGGAAATACCCTTCCGACTTAGAACACCAACAGAGGCGCAAAACAGGTTTCACCCCTCATGGCAGCCCAGCAGAAAATGTTGTAGCCAAATGGTTCAGACAGCTTTAGCATTATTTTGCAGTGTAAAAAATATGTTCACGAGTTCTTGTTGTGTTGCATATTTGAGAGAAAACACACTCCTCTCTAAAAGAATCAATCCCCTATATTTGCCGCCCAAACAAAAACAGCAGCATGATCCTTTCCGATAAAAAAATACTCGAAGCCGTTGAAGCGGGTGAAATAGTGATTGAGCCGTTTGACCGCAAATGCCTTGGCACCAACTCGTATGACGTGCATTTGAGCAAATATATGGCAACATACGAAGCCGAAGTCCTTGATGCCCGGAAACATAATACCATTAGACATTTTGAGATCCCTGATGGGGGCTTTGTTTTGCAGCCAAGTACATTGTACCTAGGATCTACTTTGGAATATACTGAGACTCATAATTCGGTACCATTTCTGGAAGGTAAGAGTAGCGTTGGACGTTTGGGCATTGATATTCATGCAACGGCTGGAAAAGGAGATGTCGGTTTCTGCAATTCATGGACATTGGAAATCTCCTGTACCCAACCCGTCCGGGTTTATGCTGGCATGCCTATTGGGCAATTGATCTATTTTTTGGTAGAAGGTGAAATAGAGCGGTTTTATAACAAAAAGAAGGATGCTAAATATATTACCCGCACCGAACGGCCAGTAGAAAGCATGATGTGGAAAAATATATTTTGAGTTCATTATGGAAGCTTCAATTAATCCTCCTATGCAGCTGCTTCTTTCTGCTTGCTTTTTCTCAATGAAACCAATATACCTGTAGCCAAAAACACGACTATAACAACGAGCGAAGTCCATTCGGGCAAATCTATTTCCAGAGGTTCCATCACCAACATTTTCAATCCAACAAATCCCAGAATGGAGGCCAAACTGTATTTGAGATATGCAAATTTATCTAGCAATGAAGCCAGAACAAAGTATAAAGAACGCAAGCCCAGAATAGCAAAAATATTTGAAGTAAATACCAAAAAGGGGTCAGTGGTAATGGCAAAAATAGCTGGAATGCTGTCGAAAGCAAACATCACGTCTGTTGTCTCCACAACTACCAATGCAACAAACAAGGGAGTCATTGCTACAATCCTTCCAAACCGTCTGACAAAGAACTGCTCACCTTTCATCAATTTCGTAACCGGTAAAAATTTGCGGAGTTGCAGCACCACTGGATTTTCTTCTGGATGAATATCCTCATCACCGCCTTTTATCATTTTATATGCTGTCCACAGCAGAATTGCCCCAAAGATGTATAACACAAAATGGAAATGTTCTACAAGATAAGCCCCTACTCCTATTAAAAGCCCCCTGAAGAACAATGCCCCTAAAATGCCCCAAAACAAAACCCTATGCTGGTATTTTGGGGGAATTTTGAAATACCCAAAAATAACAGCAATCACGAAGATGTTGTCCATACTCAGTGACTCTTCAATGATATATCCTGTGAGGTAGGTAATAGCTGCTTTTGCTCCTCCTATATCATGTCCTATTGTTTCTCCCAAGCCCAGCCAATGGTTCTCGTAACCAAAATAAATAAATACACTGAACAGCAATGCCAAACTAACCCAAATAGATGTCCATCGAAAAGCCTCCCTTGTTGACACAACATGTGGCTCTTTGTTCAGTACCCCAAGGTCAAATGCCAAGGCCGCAATAACGAATAAGATAAAGGCGATCCAGACGATCATTTATTTTTAAATTGAATTTTAGTGGATTTAAGCACTGAGACAGTATTATGTTTAAAGTTTCAGCGGCTTCCCCGAAGTGAATTCGGGACAGGCTTTTTTCCGCTATTTCCCCTTAAAAAATTCTCACGCAACTGTGGCTATGCTTGAATTTTTTAAGAAAAACTATCGAAAAAACAACCTCCCTGAAATTTCAAACATAATTCTGTCTCGGTGCTTAAATATACAAGACATTTAATTGGCCTATATATTTTACTAAAAAGGGACGAAAATAAACATTTAATACGGGAAAAGGACTTGGCGAACTGAGATCGGTCACAATATACTTCGACGAGGCATAACATAAATTACATAAAAAAAGGAAATTATTTGACAAAAAAATGCCCCCCTCCAAATCGTGGAGAGAGGCTATCCCAAAAACCGATTACATCTTTTGTTATTTGAGGTCCATTATATGCAATATTCAAGAATTGGTGTTGATGTGAATACTAAATTCAACAACTTAATTCTCATTTATTGAAAAGAAAAAAATTCACGTTGAGTTCCGAACAGGCCGGTTGATACGCTAACAAAACGATCCATTAAAATGAGTACAAGAAACCAACAATTTAAAAAAAATAGAAACTGAGATCAAAAATGGGGAGCAGAAAAAAATGACGAGAAGCCTTAATTTACAATGGTTTGCGAGATGTCTAAAATATAGATCGGTTGTCGGGAAATGGATTGCTCCGAAAGTGTGCATTCGGGAGCGTTAGTAATTGATTAGATGTCCGTTAGGCTTCCCATCACACTTTTGTGTTGAATAACTTTTCTTTCATGCTCACAGGATTTTATTTATTGTTTAAAAAAACCATGCCCAAAAATAGTTGGTTGGTGTTATAAAGCAAAGTATTTATCAAAAAAAAATTAATAAATAATCAATGTAAAATAAACGCTTTAGTATCCAATTATTTAAGAAAAAATTTTGGGGTGAAATATTAACCCTAAATGCTGTTTATTCAAAAATAAAAAGGGGGTACACCCATAGGACGTGCCCCCTTTTTTCTGTTTCCCTTTTAAACGCAGAACCCCTCCCCAGACCAGCCGGGGAGAGGTCTTGCGTGTTCTCAAGGGATTACAAATTGCGTCTTGCCATCAGTCAATCAAGATCATCATCTTGGTTGCTGAATCCGTATCAGTATCCAGTTGGTAGTACATGATACCTTGAGATGATAATTCGTTGCGCTGCAACTTAATTTCGTTGTAGCCTCTTGCGAAATCACCTTCCAGTACTTTTACTACTTTACCGGAAACATCAGTAATAGTCAACTTAGCAGCAGATGCCTCAGGCAATGTGAAACCAATAATGGTTTGCTTGCTGAACGGGTTCGGTGTATTTTGGTACAACTCGAACGCAGCAGCTACAGTAGCGCCATTGAATGCCAACTCAACATCGAGGAGTTCCCCATTTGTATCGTAAGCTTCGGCCACCGTGTAGCGGCTGTTGACAGCAATCGCATCGCTCAGTTTCACATTTTGGTTGGCTTTGAACACAAGGCTGAAGATCACTTGGTCGCCAGCAAGCCTGACGTTATCGTCATTCCAGCTCGCAGTGATTACACCTTCCTCAAGCAAAGTCAGGCCAAAGTTTTCTGCTCCCGCAACGGCAGGGGCAACTTCTACAAACCCGACTTTGGATTGGTCAAAGTTCAGCGTGAACTGGTAACCCTGGACACCGAAGTCAGTTGCTTTGAATTCCACCGAGTAGGTTTCACCTGCTTCAAGGCGTTCATCTTCCACACCGAACACCAGTGAACCGACCATGTTCCGGTCATCGTTCCCGCTCCCCATTAAATTGGTGGCGGCACTGCCGTTCACGTCACCGATCTTGACGGCTACGAAGTCGGCATCGAGGATGTCCTGATCAACATTGTTGAAGTTGACAACTTCTGAGAAGATGTCCTGCCATGGGTTCATTGTGTTCGGGAAAACGTAACCCTTATCAACGAACCTCCAGGACGTGTTGCTCGGGAACTGGTCGTTGATGTAGAGGATCAGCTTGCGTATCTGTACGAGGTCGAACGTCGTTACCGTGTTCGACTTGTTCGCATCGGCAGCGATCAGCTTGTACGGCGAGTCCAGCAGGGTCACGCCCAAGATGTGCTTGGTGATGAGGACAAGGTCGTAAGTAGTGACACCGTTCAAATGATCGTCATCCTTAGTAGGAGTTACGGTGTAGTCTCCACCCAGCGAGACAGGGAAGGAGAAGCTACCGCCTGCATCGGTCATTACCGACATTTGGCCAAAGCCGCTCAACTGTACGCTAACGTCTTCCACACCTTCATTATCTTCTGTGTGTATCGCACCACCTACATGTACTGACAGCGAATCGTCGCATTGGTTCATGTTGGCCTGTATGTTAACTGCAGTAGTACAGAAGTCTTGGTTGCCAGAAGCATCGGTTACCCAAATCTCTACCTGTTGCGGATCATCAACATGATCACAGTTGAATACGATGCTACGGTCATCCGTATCAGCGGAGAAAGAGAAGATAAGGTTACCTGGACAATTGTCGAAGCTGTTCGCATCCAGATCAGAGGCCCATACTTCAACCATAGCAGGATCAACCACCATCAATTCTACGATCAGACCGTTCTTACAGTAAGGAGTCGGCTTCTTGCAGTCCACAACCTTAACGGTCGTTTCACAAGCAGTCTGGTTGTTGCAGTTGTCCATGGCAACATACCTTACGTTGTATTCGCCAGGAGGAATGTTTTCGTAAGGACCGAAACCATTTCCAAGGTCACCTGTCACAGAGAAAGTAACTAATGTACTACACTCATCAATGTCTGGAGTCGGCAGAGTGAAGGTAGCGGCACAGGTGTTGTCCGTGATGCAGACATCGGGTATCGTACAGCCATCGGTGAACACCGGGTCAACAGAATCCTTCACCTTGATCACCTGCGTGTACTCGATGAAACCGTCCCATGGGTCGGAATCCGGGTCCGTATCGGGGTCCGTGTCCTGGTTGGCATGGGCCGCATCCGGCAGGTTGCAGACCGCCCAGCTGTCACGGAAGGTGCGGTCGTCGCAGTCGCCGTCGCCGTCAAGGTCGCACTCGCCGCCCAGACTGGAGAGGCAGCCCGCCAGGCGCATGGCCAGCTCGGAGTCCTCTTCCACCTCCTGGTCGATCTCATCCCCCACCACGCACCAGTTGATCACCGTCCACTCACGGGCGATCTTGTAACAGGCGCTGTCCACGTCGGTGAAGACCTCGTCCTCATAGGAGACAGCGACCAGTTCGCAGGTCTCGTAGAAGATCTTCGGCTCGCCAAAGTCGGGCACGGTGTCGCCGCACTCAACGGCGGGCAGGTGGCCGCCCAGCAGGTCGTCGTTGCGGTGCTGCGGGAACTCGACCACGAAGTCGGAGACCTGGTCCACGAAGATGCGCTGGCGGCAGTCCTGCGAGCTGTTCGAGTTGCCCGCACCGTCCTCGGCCTCCCACAGGCGCTCGATCTCGCCCTCCAGGCACTGGTCCAGGTCGATGTCGACCGTACAGGTCACGTCCGGGTTGCAGTCGTCCTGGTAGACCGCATTGCCGAAGTACTGGTTGAGGATGTCGCACTGGTCTTCTGGTGCGGCATTGGCCAGCTGGGTCTCGAGGAACTCGGCGTACCAGTCGCAGGATACACGTTCGTTGGCTGGACAGCTTACAAGGATCGGTGGTGTTTTGTCATTGACATTCACAATAACCCAACATTCGTTGAAATTGTTATTGTGATCATAAACACGCAACCCTACTTCCACTAAGCTGCTTCCGGCATCGCAACAGTTAAAGGTAACTGTTGGGGCCCAACTACTATTTGGGCATCCTTGAACCTTTTTCTTAACCTCGAATCTATCAAGAGCACAGTTATCATAAGATCCATCGTCAAAAGTTTCAGCATCAATTTCAGCTAATCCTTGTGAACTCAAGTTTACATCCGTGATCTCATCACAGATAGCAACCGGCGCAGTACGGTCTTCAACCATTACTTCCAAATCGTATTGAGTAATGTTTCCACACTGGTCTTCAGCCCGGTAAGTAATGGTATAAGGACCGCCAATAGGCAGACCTGGAGATGGCAGTACGCCACCATTACCTGTATTACCAAGCGGTGTTTCAACTGAAACTTCTACCAATGCGTCACATCCTGCATCAATATCGGCATAAGGAACATAGATAGCAGAACAAGGATAGTGCGGTAAGTTACCTACTTCTGTTGCATTTAATACACACAGTCCTTGACTAGTGTAGTCTATACAAGTAATGTTGATAACAGGAGCTACATTGATAACCTTGATATTCTGAATGTATTCAGTAATAGAAGGATTGCCCGGTTCTGGACACCAATCATACAATGTCCATTCACGTACGATTTTCCATTCATTTGCACAGATGTTGACCATCTGATCTTCATAAGTAAGACCCAATTCGCAGATACCATTATCATCCACATTCAATTCTCCTAAAAATCTATTTAGAAGCGTACCTATCTCATCCTTATTAAGAGTAGGAGCTGCTGTCATATCGTAAATAGAAGGCCAACCAGTATAATCAGGATGATAGTTAGTAGCCAACCATATTGGCAATGTATCAACATCATTACAGTCAACATGTAAATCTACTGGCCAATCAACCTGATCTGCTTCACCACGTACCCAAGTCAACAATTGCTGACAAGTTGAATAGTTACCCCACTCGTCTTCAACAACGAATGTCCTGACTATATCAGCTATTACTTCTGGATTGTCGGCACACTCATAAGTCGTGTAATCATCATTGTAAGTCCATGTTCTTCCGCCACAGCCAAACGGTAAGATTGCAGAACAATCATCAGCAGTCGGGTGACCGAAATACAATAAGGAATCACATTGGCCACTTGGAACAAGATTACCAAAGTAGTCGCGTGCCCTATAGTCTAAAGGATTAGGAACTCCCGGAGGAGATGACATCCAATACACCACACTATCAGGATCAACAGTACACAGTACCTCAGCATTCGGAGGACATGTAATCGTTGGAGCGTTCTTATCTTCGACGACAAGTTTACCCCAGCAAACGTTGCCACTGATCGGGTGTACCAAGTGATAAGTCAACGTCAGTCCAATTTGATTGCTGGTCACAACATTAGGTGGGCTGAGCGGAATAATACCACCAGGCATAAACAGATGCACTTCATAATCATCAAAACAGTCATAAGAACCTTCCAATACATCATCGGGCAGTATTTCACTTGTACAATCTGGTTCAATCGTCAAATTGATCATGTCATTACAAGTGACCTGGGATGGTGTAGTAACTATTTGGAAGAATTCAGTGATAGACTGGATACAGCCTGGATCCAATCTTGCTTCGTTACTATTAACTGCATCGCCAGTTACTAAGACACCATTTACATAGCGTGAGTTAGCAAAATCACCAGCGTCAACTACAACTGTAAGCTCATGTTGGCCGATTCCCAAAGCTTCTGGATCCACTTCTGCAACCGGAACTCCATTTACAAAGTATTCAATACTAATGTAAGCACCGTCGCCAGCATACAAGTCTGTGACGCCAGGAACAAAAGCAGGAGTACCCAAGCATATCTCCAATGGAAGATCTACTACAGGCGTTGGGTAATGAGCAACATTTGTAATGTTCAACGTTTGGTTAATATCATTAATCAAAGTTGCACTATATCCTATGGCCTCAATATACCGAGCGCTCATTGTATAATAGATCATCTCATCAGCCTCATCTATCTGGCCATCGCCATCATTATCTATTCCATCAGCCGTACCTGCTGTCAGCGCTGTTCCACTTGCAATTGCCGTAGGGGCAGCCGGTGGTGCAGGGCTGGCCGTTGAGTACAAGCCATTAGAATTCATTACTGTCCATGTCTGCATAGCCAGTGAAGTCACTTGAATGAACTCACCAAACTGGCCATCGTCCAATGTAGTGGCATTGTTCAAACACTCAGAAGTCATTTCTGCTTCCGGCGTACAAGGAGCTGGCCCTTCAGTTACATTGACATTGATCGTACAAGTAGCTGAATTTAAGCATGGGTCAGAAATCGTAAGCGTAACTGAATTGTCACCAAGATCTGCACATGTGAAATCAACCTGGCTTGCAACCACATCCAAGACATTGAATGGAGCGCAATTGTCCGTTGTCCCTATAATCAATGTATATGGATCAATTGAAGCATTGCCTGCTTTATCAAGCACGATATCGGCGTCTTGACAGACAGGAACAGGAGGAGTTGTATCCTGTACGGTAATGACTTGAATGTGGGTCAGCACATTTCCAGCTTCGTCTGTTACTGTCCAAGTACGAGTAATCGTGTAATTGTAATGCTCACAAACATCCGGATCAGGATCTTGTGTCGATACCTCATTAAAATCGATCACCAAGTCACCAGATGCAGTACAGTTATCATGCACATCGTCATTATCAAGTGGTTCGCAGATATTGCCAGCCCCGTGGAAAACACAGTTGGTTGGAACTGCATCACATTCAACTGTAATGTCAGCTGGCATTACAATGTCAGCATCAAACGATGGTTCTTGTGTATCAATCACCTGAACGTCAAACATACACGTACCTGCATTTCCATGAATATCAGTAGCTGTGTATGTAACAGTCATAGCAGTACCAACCGGAACGGCAGTACCGTTTGCTGGGCCACCTGTTTGAGCTACCAATTGAACTTCACAATTGTCTGTAGCAACTGGAACTGACCAATTCAATTTGCCAGAACACTCATCTACATCGTTTCCTACCATTACCATCGTGGTTGGGCAGTTAACGAATGTAGGATCTTCCATATCAGCAACATCAATGGTGATAGAACACTCTGCGGTGTTACCAGCAGCATCCGTTACAGTAAACCCTACTTGTGTAGAACCAACAGGGAACTGCGCACCATTCAATGAATTGCTCTGCGGAGCCATTGCATAGTTGTGCGTAATAGCATAGTCATTACAATTATCAGAAGCAGTTGGATCAAGACTAGTGTCAGTTACTTTGTATGAACATTCACCTGGATCAGTGTTGAAATCGGTAGGTTCAGTACTGCATTCGATTTCTGGATCAACTGTATCTTCAACTGTTACTACTTGCTGTGCAGAAACAGAATTTCCAGACGCATCCGTAGCTACCCATCTGCGGGTAAGAATAATCCCGCTACCAAAATTGATCTCGGTAACAGTTTCACTAAAATCAACAAAAACAGTACAGTTATCCGTAATTACTGGATGAACCACCGCTGGCAACTCGAAGTCACAATTTACGGTCACATCATCAATACCCGTCATGTCAATCTCCGGATCTTCCGTATCATTGATCTCAATCTGAATAGTACAAGTAGCTTCGTTACCATATATGTCCACTGCTTTCCAAATCACATCGGTGATGCCTACTGGGAATGTGGCCTGCATTAAAGTAGAATTGCTCATGGCATATCCTACACCGACTGGGTAGTCATGAGTCAATGATTCTAACTCACAGTTATCATCAGCTGACACATCAAAACCAGTTCCCGGCATGGTGAAACTGCACTCGCCATCATCATTATCTTGTACCCTTACCGTTGGATCACAATCCAAAACAGGAGCCTCAGCATCTACTACAGTAATTGTGAAATGGCAATAATCAATATTTCCACTGTCATCAATAACATAGAAGCTCTGCTTAGTAATACCCACAGGGAAGTCATCTCCATTCGTCAAACCGGAATTATCTTGTTGATCCAGCTTTCCACGTATTTCACCCGCAGGGAAATTAGTTGTGTGGATATTTACATAAAGATCGCCATCCAAAAATTCTTCTACCATGTTAGGTGGAAGTATGATTGGAGTACTGTTTGACCAGCTTCCTGACGTAACACCGACAGGGAAACCAGACATGGTGTGCAATGTCACAACCACAGGGCCATTCTCTACGGCTTTAGCATTATGGATATGGGCAGACGTAACATTTGAACTAAGTCCCGTGAAACTTATATGAAGGTACAGAGCACCATTGTCCAAACCAACAAATCCGCTTACAATACCCGAAGCAGTTGAACCAGAAGGTGGAACTTCCTGCCTACCATTTATTGGACCATAGAATTCTTCTGTCTGATAGACCGTAGTACCGCAGTTGTCCTGAACAATTGGATCTGGGTAGTTTACTTCCTGCTCACATTCGCCTGGTTCATTTACAACCACAACGTCGGCTGGACATTCGATGTCCGGTACCTGTGCATCAAGAACAGTGACCGTACCATCGCATGTTTCACTGTTTCCAGAACCATCTACAACTCTCAACAGAACTTCGACATCTGTACCAGCGTGTTGGCAATCGAGAGTAACTTCGTTAGCCCAAGATCCGCCACTGATTCTGACGTCCATAGAAGAAACCTCGCAATTATCATAACTTCCATTGTCCATCATCGCGTTGGTGACAACAGCCTCTCCATCACCGTTTAAGTAAACAGTTTGGTTTGGTTGGCACTCTGCATCAGGATCGGTATCATCTTCAACAACTACATCGAAAGTACAAGCATTGCCAGCGTTGCCGCTTTCATCAATGTACTCCCAAGTAACAGTGGTTGTACCGACTGGGAACACCGCACCCGAAGGAAGTCCAGCAGTAATAGAACCTATCAAGTCAGTTCCATCACAGTCATCGTCCCAAAGAGGGAGGCTATAAGTTACTTCAACGCCACATTGAAGTTCACCTGAACCTGTTTCTTCGTTGATAGGAGAATTTGGACATGATGTAAGTGTTGGAGCACTGTTCAAGATCGTAACGATGCCCTCATCTGATGCCATACAAGCTCCGCCCGGAGGGTTAGTACCAACAGTATAAGTAACATCAAATGTAAAATCACCTGGAGTGCCTACCGTCAATGGATAAGTCAGGATATTACCGTTGATAACGGCAGAGGCTGATCCTGTACCCGCCGTTCCAGGGGCAGTTCCACCTGTAAACGTGAATACTCCGCCGTCGTCAGTTGATGCACCAAACATCGCAGTAAGGTCAATCTGCGTATTAGCATCATTACACTGTGTGATAGGATCAATAGTAGCATCAACATCACTATACACACGAATGGTGTGGCAAGTACTTGCTGTACATCCAGCTCCATTGCCAACAGTGTAGCAGACACTAACGTCAACAAAATCTTCACCATTGGCGAGAAGCGCGGCTATATCGGCACGTCCGGGGTTGAACAAGTAATCAGGATGTGCTCCATCTACTTCAACGCCCAATCCAGAGAAAACACCATCAGGGGTACTTGTGCCCAAAATGCGGTCGTCGAGATCAACCGTAGGACCGCTTTCACAGACAGGGCCAAAATGATCCCAGTCAGCAATTGCCTCCACACTTGTTTCATGGATCGTCAACGTATGACAAACCTGCTGACTACAGATATCATCAAAAGGTCCCAAGTTGCCGCAAGCAACATAATCCCTCGACTCAGTCAAACAAATTTCAAAAACACCTGCATCTTGTACAGTAATAGTTGGTTCCTGTATAGCCGCATCATCAAACGTCGGCGCTGTGCCACCTGAAACAGTTGTCACAGACCAAGCGTACTGAGGAATTGAGAAAGCAGGGTTAACATGCTGGATACCATTATAAAGCGTAGGTAAAACAATAGAACCAGTTATTCCATCCCAACAGACTTCTTCTGCTAAGTCAAACGCAGGTTGAGGTTCTTCAGTTATTAATAACCTAAAATCGCTAGAGGCAATACAAGCTGAAGGAGCAACTGCATTTGGATCTGTTTGAACTGTATATCTCAATTCTATACAGTTTCCGGGTGCAGCAAAAAGCGTTTCATTGTAAAGCTCCGCGTTGCCTGCCATTGTTTCAGAAACCAATGTCCAAGTACCGTGAGGAGTAGTAACACCTGGCACATAAAGGGTACTTAGGTCAAAGTATGTTTTACCTTGTTGGTCCGTTTCCTGGCAATTAAGAGTGGTTTCATTTGTTAATAAAGTAGCATCGGCATTCTCATGCACGATTATATCCTCACAATAAATCTGTGAGCAATGAACGTCTCCTGTCTTTACACAAATTGTAAAAGTCCCTGCTTGACTTGGTGTGAATACACCAGATGGGTCATTATCACCTGGCCACGCTGGGTGCGGCGTAACATTGTTGACCACATCGCCCGTTAATCCTCCAAACCAAACCACCTCAGAATCATCAAATGGGAAGTTGGATAACAAGGAAGGATGTACTGCATCCAAGTTCAGTGGAATACCACCTGCCACATCACCCAAACAGACTTCGTTAGGAATAGAGAAGGTTGGATCACCTGCCGCACGAACTTGGATGGTTTTTGCGACGATAATATCATCACAAATACCAGCTGGATCGGTCAAGGTATAAGTCACAAAGTGCTCACCTTCTCCTGCAATATTCGGATTGAAAAATGCAAAAACACCATTTCCAGGATTCACGACTGTACCTGGAGGACTTGCCGGAGCGGCAAACACCCCTGGCACAGGAGCTCCAGGTGTACAAGCGAATGGCGTTCCAGACCAGAACAGGTTAGGTAGTGTAGCCACATCAGTAGCACACAGTGGACCTGGGTCAGAAATATCACCTATATCACCCCTTTCAGAAATGGTAATCGTAACTTCATCAGAAGTAACTGGATCACTGCAATCGTCCGCAAAGCTATACTGGACGGTGATCGTTCCACATCCGCCATTGTACTCATAACCAGATCCGTTCACCTGGCCTAAAATAGTACCGGAGACATTAGTCAGCAAAAACTGACCAGCTGGATTAGCAGAAGGCTCCAACAAGCTATAAAAATCAATGATATCATCTTTAAATAGACATAGATCAAAATTAGCTGTCAATGCTACATCGGCATCCAAATAATCCGGCTCTACAACTATATCATGGCACTCCGTCTCTTCACAGCCAGGAGAACCAACAGTTACACATACATTGTGTACGCCGATACCAGCTGCCGCAGGATTGAAAGTTCCTTGCAAGCCGGGACCGTCACCAACACCTTCACCAAACCAATAAACATTATCATCAGTCAAGTCACTCACACCTCCATCGTTCAGGTTGCTAGCCAACGTCAGGTCTTGGATTCCAGCTGTAATACATACAGGAGAAATGCTCAAAGATGCCACGCTCCATGCAGGATCACCAGAAGCACATACTCTAACTATTTGTGAAACAGTGAAATCAGGACAGACGGCAGGAGGGGTGTTGTTTGCAACTGTCATTGTAACCGTTACATCAACACACTCGTTGAAAAGTGGGCCTGCAGCAGGATCAAATACGCCACCAGCAGTAATAAAACCTGCGGGGTTGCTTGTGAATGTAACATCAGCTGCAGCTGGCATATGTGAAAACAAAGCAGCGATAGTACCTTCATCCTGACACATCCTAGAAGGAAGGGTAAAGTCGCCAAAAGGTTTCTGATTGATTGAGCAGACCACCTCATCTTCTTCATCTACTCCAGTACAATCTTCCAGTGTATAAGTAACCTCTAAATCACCATCACCGCCAAGGTACTGCCATAAGTTGCCAGTCTGTACACCAGATAGAGTTCCTGTTGTATTAACTGAGAAAGAACCTCCTTGAACAGAACCCGGTGCCAATAGCCCCTCCAGGTCAAACACTTCATTCATTGTCAAGCAAATGTCATGGTCATCTACCAATTCAGCATCAGCATCCACAAATTGCGGTTCAATAAGGATATTGCGCGTAACTTCCACATGGCAATCAGGTTGGCCTACAGTATAGGTCAACGAGTAAACACCAGGATCTGGCGCTGGCCCCCTAATAACAAACCTTCTTGGATCACCAACATTGCCAACACCTTCAACCACTAAATCACCACTCCAAACACCGCAATCAGGTGTGTCGCCCAACAAGATCAAATCAATATCTGGGTCAAATTCGTCTGGGCAAACGATTTGATCACCACCTACGCCAGGATTAGCATAATCCTCAACAGCCCATTCTGCTGTGAAATCATCTTCACCAATGATGTACAAAGTAAAATCCTCATAAGCACTCTGTTGATTGTTGCAATCCTCAGCCCGAACTTGAATGACAACGGACGTACCGATGTCGCCACAATCAAATGTTATAGGAAGATCGGGAGAAGTTAAGATAGGATTTGGATCGCACTGATCCTCAGCTTCCAGTTCACCATTGTCCTCTAACCAAGTTATGTCAACGGTTGTAGTCTCCATTAAACAAAAACCACTTCTAAAACGAACCTTCACAGGAATATCATGTGAGCCATCACCATCAACATCATCAATGTCTATCACTGGTGGCGTATCATCTATAGGCCTCCGTCGCAATCCAACACAAACTGGTACTGAGTTCCCAGCACAATCACTCATCGTAATGGTGATGTTTTGATACGCACCTACAGCCCAGCCAGCAGGGGTACATCCATCGCCACTAACGACCATAGGAGTTCCAGGCGCCGGTGACTGGGTAAAAGTTACTGGACCACCACAGTTGTCTGTGCCAACCAGGTCACGCGTCAAATTTGGGAAAACAGCCTCACAATTGACATCAACAGGTATATTGCCATCCAGAGCATGGCATCCAGAGACATATACCGGATCTATATTGTCATTAAGGTTGTAGGTGACTACATAATCGTCAGTGTTACCTGAGCAATAAGTATAAGTCCACGTAAATGTAACAGATCCAGAACTAGGGCATGCAGGCGCTGGATCCGGACTGATTACAGGGCCGGACATAACGATAGGATTACCGCAATCATCATTGAAAGGGCCTGGTGGAACCACGGCACCCCCTGCTGCAATCGCATCAGCATAACACGGCACACTACTTGGAGCCGGATCGGCTGGCACTTCATCATCATCCACATCTCCAGTAATAGTATAGACATAAGTCCAATCAGCGATTGTCCCATCACAGAAGGTGTACCTGTAAGTATAAGTCCTTGTCCCTGCACAGGTTACTGGGTCAGGGTTATCCACCGTTGGCTGAGCAGCAGGCATGATGGTTTCGCCACACGCATCCATAACATCACCTGGAGAACCAGGATCTGTGGCAGCAGATTCGCACTCAACGGTCATCGAACCATTAGCTGGTATGCTGGGTAAAGGACTGGCAGTAGTAATATCAACAATTATGTTAATAGCACCTGTAAAAATGCCTAATGCTCCACAGTCAGCCGTATATGGAACTTCAATGACGCCTCCATCAGCAGTGCAATTGTCCCCGTCGGGATACGTCATCACATTGGTTCCAGGATCAATAGTAATTGTACACCCTCCCAAAATCAGGGGGTGATTAAGATAATTAAGAGCTTCTGTTTCCGCAGCAGTTTGGAGAGCAGCGGTCATTGGCATAAATGGACCAGGCGCAGCTGGAGCTCCAAAATCACTATCACACTGAGTCGTTATCGTTGGTTGAGTTGGTTGTCCAAATCCAAGATTAGACATAAAACCAAAACAGGCAAGAAAAACGAAACTGCGTAAAAGGGATTTTGGAACCTTACATTGGCAAGCCTTCACAATATCGGGCAAGCCTTTCCATGTAAAATTCGTTTCTTTCATAAGATTACAATTTGTTTAAAACAGTTTAAAACTTAGGTTTTTAAGATAATCACTACACAAATATTTTTTTACGCCCACAAAAGGGGGCTGCCTGGACATGGCAAACATTCAACAATGAAATAGGAGGACCCTTACTGAAACAGGAATGCCTCGGAACGCAACCATCTGCGCCGAGGTAATATCTAATCCTGCGTTTGTGACGTAAAGTCCGATCATGGTTTAACAGTTTGCTTAATACACCATTTTGAGACCTTCAATGTTTCGGCAACTGGAGGTTTTTCCCACCAACTCCCTACACATTAGTATATTATGTACAATCGGCTTAACACTCGGCTGTTTGCCTTTAGCAGGCTCACCTGCCCAATATGGCGGAAAACGAATCCAACCAAGGGCAAACAGCCATACAGCCAATCGTACATGTTTAAATGACGATGGGACAGCAATTCTCTCACATTCCCCATCAGGGAGATGTAAAAAGAAAGACTGTCAGTCAAAACATTAATTCAAAAACCTTATAGTCCTTAAAAAATGTCCTATAAAACTTGAAAATCGGTAGTTGGAAATAAAAAAAGGAATGACAAAACAGAGAAAATCAATTCAATGATCTCTGAAAATGAAAAAACTTATAATAGGGTAAGATTTTAGGGATTTGATGAGTTTTAGGAACAACTCCCCTTTGTGAAGAATGTGCAAGTCTTGTCATTTCCATGAGATTATTAATGTTCAACGGGACTATAAAGAATACGATTCGTTTAAAAACTGGCGCAAGATATACAAAATCTATCAACGCTACAACCTTCCATCAATTTTTCTTGCAGCAAATATGAAAATAAGATTGCTATTTTTCGTATTTGTTAAAAAACATATACGCTAACACCTAACAATCAATAATTATCCAATTTTGGGAAAAAGTTAACAATGCTTACGGGATGTCGAAGTTTTCTCATTTAAACCGGTCCTTTTCGTTACCGATTTCGTATGTTTTGAATATGTTTCATAGAACTACCATAACCCACTTTCGGCTATCCAAAAACCCCGCCAAGCCTCTTGTTTTCATAGGTATAATAATAATAATTTAAAAAAAAAATCATTTATCGATTTGAATGTTGCGGTTCTTATTTGGAAAGAAAACTTCAGGAAAACGTTTAATTATATCGGCTATTCCAGCAGCTAAAAGCAAAAAAATGGAGTCAGCACCGACGATTTGAGATTTCGCCTTTGGATTGCATATAAAACTGAGCGGCAAACTCAGGCAAATAGAAATCAATTCAAGGGTTTACCATTTTCATCCCAACTATCCAGCTAATACTCCAGCACATGATCTGGCCTTGACCACATTTTATTTCTCATCCATATGCGTAACTTCGGTCGTTTATTAGAGTATATTTGGGCGATGAGGGTATTAATTTCCCTTGCAAAAAAGAAACTCTAATCGCAAAACGATTCAGTAATTAGCATTGTACCGGCCATAGCAGGAGGATGCCAATCAGCTGAAAAACAAGTAAATGAATACCAAGCAATATTTAATAGTGATTCCCCTCTTATCCATCTTTTTCTTTTCAATAGTTTCATGTCAGGAAGGAAGTGAAAAAAGTGAAAGCACGGATGACCAGATTGTTGATACTTTTACCTCCATGAAGCATTCAGGAGAAACTGTCGTTTTAGACACCCTCTATACGGCGGTAAACAATTTCCAGTATTTGCACCATGTCAAAAACAAAGGGCTCAAACCCGCTCCTGGTGATACAGTTTACTATAAGTGCGATGGTTTTCTGAACGGAAAGCAAGCTATTAAGACAATCGGAGTAGAAGCTGTTCTGCTTAACTTGGTTATACCAGATTACGACGAGTTAAAAAACACTCCCAATGCACTAGCAGAAGTTATGCTTCACATGTCGGAAGGAGATCGGACAACTGTTTCTACAAAAGGCTCGCTGGTGAAGGAAGACCAACTTTTTGAAGTTATTTTGGAGAAGATTTCAAAAAAATAAGAAATGTCAGATGTTTCAAATCTCAACCCTGCTGAAATGGCCCGGTATGCCCGGCATATCACCATCCCAGAATTTGGCCTGAAAGGACAACAAAAACTGAAAGAGGCCAAAGTTCTAGTGGTTGGATCGGGAGGATTAGGTAGTCCAGTACTGCTGTATTTGGCGGCAGCGGGGGTTGGTCACATTGGCATCGTGGATTTTGACGTGGTGGATAAAAGCAACCTCCAACGACAAGTGCTATTTAGTGTAGGGGATGTTGGAAAATCAAAAGCTCAAACGGCAAAGGCCCGCTTAGAGGCTTTGAACCCGCATATCAACATCACTGTCTACGAAACTCGTTTTTCCATAGAAAATGCTTTGGAATTGGTGCGTCAATACGACATTGTAGCTGATGGCACCGACAACTTCCCCACCCGCTACCTTGTAAATGATGCTTGTGTTTTAGAAGGAAAAGTCAATGTTTATGCTTCTATTTTCCAGTTTGAAGGGCAGGTATCCGTTTTTAATTATCTACAACAAGATGGTATCAGAGGACCAAACTACAGAGATATGTTCCCAGAGCCACCACCTCCTGGACTTGTACCAAGTTGCGCGGAAGGAGGAGTATTGGGTGTTTTACCTGGCATTATCGGTTCAATGCAAGCCAATGAAGTAATCAAAGTTATTACAGGCATTGGAGAACCATTGGCGGGCAGACTATTCCTATTTGATGCGGCCAGTTTTACGACCCGCATATTAAAAGTCAGGAAAAACCCAGATACAAAAATCGAAGGGTTGATCAACTATGAACAATTTTGTGGTATAATTCCCAACGCAGAAAAAAAACAAGTCAAAGAAATATCTGTGCAGGAGTTAAATCAATTAATAATTACGGGCACTGACTTTCAACTTATTGACGTACGTGAGCCTTATGAATACGACATTGCCAATCTCATTGGCGAATTAATTCCATTATCAACAGTTTCTTCAGCGGTCAACAAAATTTCCCGTCATAAAAAAGTGGTCGTCCACTGTCGAAGCGGTGTCCGCAGTGCCAATGCCATCCGTGAATTGGAAAAACTTTTCGGTTTTGATAATTTATACAATTTAAAAGGTGGCATATTGGCTTGGTCAAAAGAAATTGACAGTACCGTTCCGACTTATTAACAAATAAAAACAAGCAATTATTTTTTATGTAAATAATTGCCACTTTCACTAATTCAATATCAATATTTTATTTAAATAAAGACCTTATTAAAAAAGGTATTTTATTAAAAAATAAAAGTCAATTAAATATATTTTAATTATCAAAGTTACTAATTCACAATTCAACCCAATTCTCATTTTTTAAAAATGAAATTAATTCGAAACACTATTAAATAAAGACATTTCCAAAGCAAAATAAATTATAATATTTTTATTAAATATTAAAAATATCGAAATAATAAATTTTTATTCGCCAAAATTAAATTCAGTTTATTTTCAAGAACTCAAACAAATAAATAAAGTTTATTTTAATCAATAAAACGCCCATGAACATATACTTTAATTTTTACGAAAAAACTGTTTAACAAATTCAAAAAAATCATGAAATAAACAATGCATAGAAAAACCACGAGCATCCGCTTTACCCCACTTTGTCATTTTGGAAAAAAATATTTATTTGTGGCTTTGCCACCATAGACCTATGTGTTTTATAAAAATAAAATGGTATCCTTTTATGTTGATTTGCATGAGAAAATTTTGAAAACAGAGCAAAAGCAATTTCATTGAATTAAAAAAAATAGACAGCAATTCACCTTGATTTTTGACATAGATAACTTTATCCAGCATTTCTTAAAATATTATTTACCAATATTTTACAATTTACAGAAAACAGTATACAACCTCACTATCCTGTCACAATAAATCACCAGATGCCCCTTGACAAGTGTTTTGCTTATTGCATGCTATTATTTTTTGCCCATATCTTTGTCCTGCAAATCAACGAGTGAAGAAAATGTGACTTCACAATCCTCCTCAATTCCGCTCCAAACCATCCATCTACATATTCACTGGATTAGATAAATAAGTATAGAGAATCATTTTTAAGACGATTTCCGCTGCATGGAAAAACGACTATGAACAATTAAATTAAACACTTTACAAACACTTATTTATCATGACCAAGCTAATCGTATCAACAGGACTTCTCCTCCTTTCTCTTTCTTTCACTACAGCCCAAACTCTTTTTGTTAAATCTGGAGCAGCAGGGGATGGTTACTCCTGGGAATCTCCGATGGGCAACTTGCAAACAGCATTGCGGGTAGCAGCCCAAGGCACCCAAATCTGGGTAGCCAAAGGGACTTATTTTCCATCCGATTGTGAAAACTGTTCGCCAAAAGATAGAGCCACTGCATTTGAAATCACAAGTGGCGTACAGGTGTTTGGCGGCTTTGCAGGATATGAAGGTTCATT
This sequence comes from Saprospiraceae bacterium, assembly GCA_965222975.1. GTDB lineage: Bacteria > Bacteroidota > Bacteroidia > Chitinophagales > Saprospiraceae > UBA6168. The sequence continues at coordinate 169,305 of CBDCVJ010000078.1, forward strand.
GGAGGAAAGAAATTGGAAAGCCAATCCTACAATCCTTAGTGGCAACATTGGCCGGGAAGATCATCTCGACAATTCTCAAACCATAGTGTACTTCGAAAATGCAAATGAAAACACAACTCTTGATGGTTTTTTCATCATAGAAGGCTATGCAAATGCAGAAGGCAACCCTGGTAGCGCCGACCGTGGTGGAGCAGGAATCTTCAACGTCTGCACCGCATCTAATGGCATTTCTAACCCGACAATTTCCAACTGTAGGTTCATGGATAACTTGGCATGGGAAGGGGCAGCTATTTTCAACCACAGCCAATCGGGCAGGGCCACAGCTACAATCTCCGAATGTGCATTTATCCGCAACAAAGCCACTTTGGCCGGAGGCGCTATCCTCGACAACAACATTGGCAGCACGACTCATTCAAAGGTCAGCAACAGCCGTTTCATCATGAACGAGGCTCAGTTTGGCGCTGGCTATTTTACCAATAAAACCGATCTTTCAGGTGCTATATTCCAAGACTGTCATTTCATCAAAAATAAATCGGAGAAAGGCCCTGCAGGTTATCTACTTAATGCAGATGGAAATGAACATTGGTTTGGAGAAGGCTGCACCTTTAAAGGAAACGAAACAAAAGATGGTGACGATGTTTACCTAACCGCCCAAACCATCCTACCTGATACAAAGAAGATGCTTGTGAAGATGGGTGATCTTTAATGGTTAAATGGTTATAATGGCCAAATGGTTATATGGCTATGAAACCATTTGGCATTGTTTGCACATGTCACTCTAACCATTCAACCATTCTAACCATTTAGCCATTAGTACCCCGCCTCATCAATGTACGTCGGTAAGTTATCTATGTACTTCACTTTGAGGTCGTCTCCGTTGTTTGAAAGGATTTTGATCTCTGTACGACGGTTGTACTGGTGATCAGCCTCAGTGCATTCTGCACCATCGTGGCACTGGTTACGAGGTTGTGACTCACCATAGCCACGAGCTACTATGCGACGGTTGTCAATGCCACGCTGAACGATGTATTCAACAGCTGCATTGGCCCGGTTCTGCGACAGGTTTTCATTGTATTCCTTAGAACCCCTTGCATCGGTATGTGAGCCGAGTTCAATGATGAGATTGGGGTATTCCTTCATTAAGTTTACTACGTTATTGAGATCAGGGCGGGCATCGGTACGAATGTAGTATTTATCGAAGTCGTAAAAGATATTTTTTAACTCAACCGATTCGCCAACTGAAATTTTCTGCCCTGCAAAAACGAGTTCGTCCCTGTCGGCTGGGGTCAAAAGAATTTCAGTACCTATGACACCGCCATTTGAGCAATCCTCGTCCACGGTCGAAACGTCGGCCACCCCAGATTTGAAATTGGTTTTCTCTCCTTTTAAAATGTATTCACACCCACATTCAAGGCAAGGATATTGAAACTCCCCGTATTTGTTGGAGCGTACCACTACTTCTTCGCCCGTGCAAAGGCTGATCATGGTCACACTTGCACCAGCAACCATTTTATCGGTGAATTTGCCATTGCGGGTCTGGCCATTCAAAACAAGGCAATTACTAACTCCCATAGGGATGCAGAAATCGAACAGTTCGGAGTCACCTGTCTCCACAGTTCTTTCGGCCAACACAAATCCTTCTTTTTCGGCAGTAAAGCGATACTTCCGCTCTGGTTTTAGTTCAACGGAAATTTCCCCGTTTTCATCTGTCCTATAAGTAGGGGTTACCCTCTCCCCATATTCGTTGATGTCCTGCTTCAATTTTAGGATGTACTCATTCTGGTTTTCTGTTTCCACCAATCGCATGATGAGGTCGTCGTTGAGAACCACTTCCTCGCCATTGTCCCTGATTTCCGACACTTTCACTTTCGCACCTTTCAGGCGCTCGTCCGTTTTTTCATGATACACACAAATTTTAGAAAGCACTTTTGTTTTTAAGGCAATTGGACGGCCTATTTTAAAACTGTAAATATCGTCCATGCCCTGCCCGTCATCGCGGGAGGAAGTAAAATAACCCTCCGTATTACTGGTGTTCATGATGAGGCCAAAATCGTCTTTGGGCGAATTGAAAGGTGCGCCAATATTATGTGCTTCCAACCAAACCGAATCGTTGACCATATAAGTGGAAAATATATCAAGTCCGCCAAGTCCGCCCCATCCATTGGAAGCAAAATAAAGTGTTCCATCATCATGGACAAAAGGGAATAGCTCATTGCCGGGCGTATTGACCTCCGGCCCTAAATTGACAGGTGTGCCCCACTCCACTCCCCTTCGGGTGACCATGTACAAATCCATTTGTCCAAAACCACCTGCCCGATCCGAAGCAAAGAACATGGTATGACCATCAGGTGAAATTGCAGGGTGTACTTCTTCAAATTCATCGGTATTAAATGGCAGTTCCACTACCTCCGTCCAATCGTTGCCTTCTTTGTGCGAAACATAAATATTTTGCTTCATCACCCCATCGCTGCTGTTTTTGCGCTTTCCCTTGTTGAATTGGTTGCGGGTGAAATATATCCTATTGTCATTTTTGGAAAAAACAACCGGGCCTTCGTGGAATTTGGTCAGCAGCTCATGCGAAAATGGAGTGGGTTCACCCAATTCTCCATTTTCCTTTTTTTCTGCAAAAAACAAATCCATGAAGTTATCGTCAATCCATTTGTCTTTGAAAATGCTATGCTTATTGCCATTCCCACGGGAAGAAACAAACACAATCCCATTTTTGGTATAAGCCGGGCTGAAATCCAAACGGCTGGAATTGAGGATGTCTTCATTTTTTACCTCGACGCCCTTGTGCTCGAATTCACTGATGCGGTCAATGGCATTGGCCAATAACATGCCCCGCTGGTCGTTCGTCTCACCTCCCATGAGTTGATGGTACATCAAGTAATTATCTTTGGCTTCCTTTAGATAGCCATTGCTCTGCAATGCTTGGGCATAATACAAGAAATACTCCGGCTCTTCACTCAACTGCACCACCTGCGAATACCAGATCATGGCATGCTCCGAATCGCCATTTAAGCGGTAACTATTGGCCACTCTCGCCAATTCCTCTAGGCTGAGTTCCTCCATTTTTTCATATTCTGGAATGGCTAATTTATACCCCATCTGGTCATAGAGCTTATTGGCCGTTTTAGCGTTTTGGCAAATTGCGGCAAGGGGCAATGCCAAACAGAAAAGTGCGATTCTCAATGATAAATGTTTCATATTGCTGAAATTAGTTTTGAGTTATTGAGTTTTGAGTTGTTGAGTACTCAACAACTCAAAACTCAATAACTCAATAACTCCTTTAAAGAAAGAACCTCGGATTCGTCAATCTGCTGTTCTTGCGGATGAGGCATTTCTCCAATAATATTTCAAATGAGCCTGATTGGTAGTCTCGTAATTGCGATAGGGTCAGGTCATAAGCAGCGCCTAAACGAAATCCACCCTCAAATTGCAAATACATTAAAAAATCTACCGACTCACCAAAGCTGTTGCGGATACCACCAAGCCGGTAAGTTGCTCCAACGCCCAAGCGATCATTGAAAACAAAACTGCCGTGCAGATCAAGATCGGCAGGGGCATGGCGAACGCTTTTGAACATCATGGCTGGCTTGAATTTTACCTTTTCATTTAGGTTGACCTTATAACCCGCCATGAAATATAAATGCCGCTCTTCTACCGAAAAATCTTGGTTGGCAGCGAGCGAGGTTTCATAAAGGGAAATATCGCCTTGCAGGATGTAGGGCATGGAAAGGCCAGCAAAGAGGTTATGGCCGAGGTAGTAAATGCCAACCCCAAAATTGGGCAGCATCTTCCTCGCCGAGCCATTCATCACTGCTGGATCACCAGCAACGACGGATTCCGTTTCACTAAAGTCCACTTCATAGCTCCGCATCGTCCCTTGCAGGCCAAAGCTCAAAGTGCTTTCTTCTATCTGCATCCGATAGGCATAGGACAAATTGATCCAATAAGAATTCGTCGGGCCAATTTTATCGTGCTGTACAGACAAACCCATCCCAACCCTCTTGGCAAAAAGAGGCGTGTGGAAATTAAATGCTTGCGAAGTCGGTGCCCCGTCGAATCCCACCCATTGACTGCGGTGGATGGTAGAAATACAAGGCACTTCATGCGACCCTGCATAGGCGGGGTTGAAGCCCAATTTATTGAACATAAACTGGGTGTACTGTACCCCTTGCTGTGCGTATAACGAGAGTGAAAAGAGGGTGAGTAGAATGGAATAAATAAATTTCATGGTTGTGTTGTAGTGATTAGTGATTAGTTGATCAGTGATTAGTTGATCAGTGATTAGTTGATGCGTGTTATAGTCAAATAGCAAATAAAAATTTGAAGATTAAGGAACAGTAATGAAAGCCCCTTCCTCATTTCTAATCACTAGTCAACTAATCACTAATCAACTAATTCTAAAAGAAGCCCTAAACCAACCGCAGTTACATTCCTGAAAAAATGGGTTGGTTCAGGCATCCAAAAGTCACGTAAAAAGTCCTTTAAATTCTTTTAGCCAGCCCTTCGAGGTGACAACCTGGCGTGTTTGATTTGTGGGTGGCAGCGGGGTGTCAACTCCCAGCGCCGAGTTAACACCCCACTGCCACCCACAAATCAAACACGCCGGGTTGTCACCTCGAAGGAATAACCTTATCGTTGCAAGAACACATAGCCTTTTAGCTCGGTCTTGTCTGTATCATTTAGTTTCAAAATATAGAAATAGGTGCCGCCCGGTAGGTCATTGCCCTTGAACGTGCCTTCCCATTCTCCTTGATAGACATCACTGTAAAATACCTCATCCCCCCAACGGTTGAACACCGTCAGCGAACTGCCCTCATATTGTGGCAGGCATGGAATGACGAATTGGTCATTGATCCCATCGCCATTTGGCGTATAAATACTTGGAACTTTGCAAGGGGAGTCAAAGCCTACTTCAATAGTTGCAATGGCAGTAGCGCAATTGTCGGGACAATTGAAATTGCATACTTGATACTCAAACACGTCCGTTCCAACAAAGCCTTGATCGGGTATGTAGGCAAAAACGCCATTATCAAGCAGAAGTACTTCACCACCATTGGCTGGAGTAAGCAATTCCACAAAATAGTCGTCCGTATTTGGATCATCGTTTAAGAGGACAGAGGAATCCAAAGTCTCTTGATAACCCGTTGTAAATAAGTCATCAGATGCTTCTGGGAAATTGCTCACCGTCACGGTCATTGTATCAGCCGAAGTGATGCCACACGCCCCACTGTACACTGACCATATAAAGGTATTTTCCCCAACCTCCATGTTGACAATCAAAGTCGAAAGGTCATTCGGTCGGGTGATGTAGCTGGTCGCATTACTGTCCAAATGAGTCCATAAGCCCGTGCCATCGAACAGTGGGAAGGCTTCCAAGGTAACAGTGTCTTCACAGAGGAATTGATCGTCCCCGATGTATGCTACATCAATAGACGGCACATCCACATGGACGACCATAAAGGCATCCTCTCCGGCGCTGTTCATTTCAGAAGGATCAGTGACACAACCATTTATTTCACCTAAAACATAATACGTGTTGTTGATGATCGGCTGTGCGTTATCGAAGATCAGTTGCGTGCCTGCTCCCACGAGGAAGTTACCCGTTGAGTCGTACCAAGTATAGGTGAAATTCGTGTCTATATTTGCCACTTCGAGTATCAAATCCTCTCCAATACAAACTGGGCCATTGGAGACAACGACTCGGCACATCAGGCATTTCTTGTACAAATACCTCCGTCGTGTTTTCTCCTGATGCACAGCCATTTACATTCAATTGTACCATGTACTCACCTGCATTCAGACTGGTCGCACCTGGAATGATCGGGTTGGCTAAAGTTGAAACAAAACCAGCTGGGCCAGTCCACAAGTATGTCGCACCTGGCAGGAATGACGTTTCCAGTTGAATGGTTTCGCCTTCACAAGCAGGTTCGATATCCGTAGTACTGTTTATAGCAGGTGGCACGCCCGGTACATTGTAAACCTCAACGATTGTTGGAGCAGAAGACAGTGACTGACAGCCATCTACATAAACGGTGAGGTGATAAGCACCTTCGTCTGTTTGATCTAATGAGTCGAGTATCGGGTTTTGCAAATTCGAGGTAAAGCCGTTTGGCCCTGCCCATTCATATTCCACATTGATGCCGTTCGGAACACTCATCGTAAATAATTGGATGGTCTCCCCTTCACATGCTGGGCCGTCGTTGTCAACAATTGGAGTTGAAGGCTGACCCGTCACCAATACTTGTGTTGAAATAGGATCGGAAGTACAGAAGCTGTTTTCGACCGTCAGTACATAAGTACCTGCATTGGCAACAGTTGCGCCTGTGATAATTGGATCTTCCTCAAACGAAGAGAATCCAGCAGGGCCAGTCCAGTGATAAGATGCCCCCGGAATGGTAGGTGCTTCGAGTTGAATGATTTCACCCACACAGTATGGGCCAGTGTTGGAAACGCTCTGCACTTCAGGCATGTCAACTACATCCACCTCAACCATCGAGCCTTGGGCAGAAACACAACCGTTCATTTCCACCATCAAGAAATACTCATGTTGGCCCGGCTGCTACATTGTAGAGTGTTGGGTTCTGAATGGTCGTGATAAGGTCGCCTGCTGGGGTGGCCACTGGATCGCCTTCATACCAATAGTAAGTAGCACCCGGCATATCTTGCACAAGCAACAAGAGTTCTTCGCCTTCGCAAATAGGCCCATTGCTCAAAGCAGGTGGAGCGCTTGGTATTTCATGAATCGCAATATCCGCTGGCAATGCCGTTTGGGAAATACATCCATTCGGGCTGACCGCCTGTACCATCCAAGTGCCTTCCTCATAAAGATTCGGATGATCGGTCAAGTTGATGGCCGTAGTGTTGCTGGATGTCCAAAGAGGATTGCTTGGATCACCCATCGTTCCAAAGTTGCTATTTGGCGTGGCCGATGGGGCAATCCACTGATAACTGTAACCCGGTATCGCAGTCGCAGACAATACCATAGTATCGCCATCACAAATGGAGAGATCTGTATCAATCACAGGAATAGCTGGCAAAGCTTCTACCGTCAAATCCATAGTGCTGGCAGGCGATAGACAGCCATTGTTTTCCACGATCAATTGATATGTTCCTGCATGATTCGGTGTAACAGGGTCAACTACCACGGGCGTTTGTGAACTGGATGTGAAGCCATTCGGCCCAGTCCAATGATAAACCTGCGCCTGCGTCTGAGTGAACAATTGCAGGGAAGCACCTTCACACAAGTTCATGTCATCGTCTTGCATTTGCGGTGCTGTGGGCGTTTTCGTCACCGAAACATTTGCATTAGCAGAAGCAAAAGAAGTACATCCATCTACGGTAACAGATAACTCATACAATCCATCATGTATCACTTCCTCCACAGAATCAATGACTATAACGATGGAACATCCGTTTGAATCACTGTGCCATTTCCAATAGTCCAGTTGTAAGTCACATCTAGTTCCGATGTATGGCGTTGTAGTCAGTTCGAGCACTTCACCTTCACACAACTGGTTGTCGCTCAATGCCATAACAGGAGTAAGAGGAAGATTCGATATGTCAACCACTGTCGAAGCAGCAGCCGATTGGCAGCCTGTTTCATCTATGATAAACAGGGTGTAAGTGCCAGAAGCATCAGCAGTGACGTTCGGTACAACAGGGTTTTCCACATTAGAAACAAAACCATTTGGCCCTATCCATTGGTAGGTATAATTACCTGTACCGCCTGATGGATTGGCTATCAGTTCGAGGTCGTTGGTCGTTGCAGAACATGGAACGCCGTTATTAGTCGGGTTGACTTGAGGCGTTTCATTGACTATTAAGTTGTATGCTTCCGACCAAACGGATTCGCAACCATCCACGGTCACTTTCACACGGAAATCGCCTGCCGTTTGAGCACCTGCGAGTTGCAAGGTGAAGGAGGGGGCATCTGGCAATGCGCCAGAAGAAGTAGTGCCAGTTGGACCTTCCCATTCGTAGCTAACGTTGTAGCCAGCGTACACAGGTGCAGTAATCGTTATTTCCTCGCCTTCGCAAATCGGGCCAGTCGCTGAAACAAATGGCTCGTTTGGGAAGGTCGTTATATCGAGCGTAGTAGATGATTCAGCAGTACAGCCGTTTTCATCAGTAACTACCAAAGTATAGACGCCACTTTGATCGCTCGAAGCATTTGGAATAACCGTATTCGCTTCGGTTGATGTAAAGCCATTTGGTCCGCTCCAAGCATAATAGTAGTCGTTGCTGCCCCCTGCTACCGTAGAGGTCAAGTTCACATCCGTCATTGGATCAATACACTCCGTACCGTCATTGGCAATCTCTACAGTGGGTGGCATTATAAACCACCAAACCATACGGATCAGAACTGATCTCACAACCATCCACGGTCACGGTCACATCATAAATTCCTGCATGTCCAGGTTGAACAGGAAAAATAGTAATCTGGTTGGAGTTTGTGCCTGTGATATTGGTTGCATTACCCTTGAACCGTCCAATTGTATTCCACGTCAGAACCCGTGTAAGCAGGAATGCTCAAGGTGATCGCTTCGCCTACACAAGTTTGTTGTGTACCAGTGATAACTGGCTCTGGAACTGCATCTTCAATGGTCGTCACTTGCGTGCTGCCTTGTGCCGAACATCCATTTTCATCACTAACTATTATGGTGTAAGTACCATTACTGGCAGAGGTTACATCGGGAAGCACTGGACTTGGCAGGGCAGAAGTAAAGCCATTTGGCCCTGTCCACTGATAGGTAACATTCTGGCCACTGCCCGGTGCAAAATTCGGGAAAAGGCTCAAATCCTCTGGCGAACAATCCGCAGCCAAAGAGTAGGAAGCCACTGGCGAAACACTCGGCAACTCATTGATAACCAGATTGTATGGTGCAGAAATTTCTGACGTACATCCATCTACTGTCACCTGAACGGTATAAGTACCAGCTTGTGCAAGGGCAGCATTTTCCAAAGAAATAAATGGCGCATCCTGCAGGGTTGGGGGAATAGTTGTTCCGTTCGGCCCCGTCCATACATAACTGACATCTACCCCTTGGTAAACTTGCGTTTCGAGCACGATTTCCTCGCCATCACAAATAGACCCATCGGCGAAAATCACAGGATCATCGGGGCGGGTCGTCACATCCACAATGGTGGTAGCCGCCGCCGAGCAACCACTGAAGTCTGTCAATATCACCGTATAAGAACCTGACGCAGCCGAACCCACGTTTGGCACAACCGGATCTTTTTCCGTTGAACTGAAACCGTTCGGGCCAGTCCATTGGTATGTATAAACCCCACTACCGCCACTTGGCGTAGCTGTAAGGTTCAAGTCTGTCATTGGGTCAACGCATTCCGTACCATCATTTTCTGCCGTTACATTTGGCATGTCATAAATGATCACTTCGTAAGGGTTGCTCAAGATAGTGCAATCATCCACTATTACGGTTACTCGATAAATGCCATTGTGGTCAGAGGTTGCGGGACTGATAATCAGTTGCGGACTATTGAAGCCAGTGATATTTGCCGTCGAACCCGGAATGCTCCAAAGGTATTGTACATCCACACCTGAGTAGGCGGGAATGGTCAGGGTAATTGCTCCTCCCTCACATTGCTGCTCGCTGCCAGTGATGATAGGTATGGTCAAAATATCGGCTATACCATTCACCTCTAAGCTGGCAGTAGAAGAGCAGCCGTTTTCATCTGTCACTGTCAATAGATAAGAACCGTTAGCCGATTCTTGCACATCGTAGATCACTGGATTCTCTTCCGTCGAAACAAAACCCTCTGGCCCTGTCCATAGATAGGAAATAGTATTACCCGTACCAGCAGAAACATTTGCAAACAACTGCAAGTCACTCGGTGAGCAATCAGGGTTTAAGGTATAGCCAAAAGTAGGTGCGAGTTCTGGTGATTCATTGATGATGACCGTCAATGTTTCAGAAACAATCGAAGTACATCCATCCACTGTCACCTGAACGGTATAGTCACCCGCCGCGGCAGCCGTTACTAAATTGGTGATGATCTGCGGTGCATCTGGGTAAGCGCCACTGGTAGTCGAGCCGAGCGGGCCAGTCCATTCATAATAAACATCCAAGCCATCATATTCAGGAGCTTCCAACACCAGCTGCTCGCCTTCACAGAGTGGGCCATTGGCCGTGATAAATGGCTCATCTGGCGATAAAGTAACATCTACCACCGTTTCCCCTTCCGCTGAACAGCCGTTGGCATCTGTTATGGTCACAACATAAGTTCCCGAATAGGAATTGGTCGCATTTGGCAAAATCGGATTTTGCTCAATGACATAGAAGCCGTTCGGGCCAGTCCATTCAAAAGTATAAGGAGGAGTACCGCCCTGTGGGTTTGAGAAAAGCCCAAGGTCGGTCATCGGGTCAGTACATTCCGTTCCGTTACTGGTTGGGGAAACAGTAGGTTTAGGCGTCACCTCAACCGTTATCGTTTCTTCCAAATCTAAGTAGCACCCATTTTGTGGGAAAATATGTACCCGATAGGTCGTTGTCGTCTGTAATTCTTCGAAAAGAGGATTTTGCGAAGTGGAAACAATCAGGGACGGGCTGGCTAAAGTCACCCATTCATAATCCGCCCCAACAACATCGCTGATCAAAGTAATCGCTACATCTTCACCCTCACAAATAGTATTTTGCGAAGCTATCAATTCAAGATTGGCAGGGAGGCACTCGAATGGAGTGGGATCGTTGAAGCCACCTTCACCATTGTCCGTGGTTGGGTCAAAGCCATCATCTGTCAAGTCGGCCACGACAATGCTGGCAGGTGAAATACCTTGAGCAGTCGCTTGATTGAGGATTGGACTTGGGGCACTTGGATCGGTTGGATTGGTGCGTACCACTATTTCCACTGTCACCTGTTCGCCCGGCAATAACTGATCGGAAGCAGAGCCAGCAAAAATGTCCAATGCTGGGCTTGTACCATTAAAGGCCGTATTGATGTTTGGCGCACTGGTCGCATCAGTCAGTGGTGCATAAATTGTAGGTAGGCCAACCACCTCCACAAAAGCAGTTCCCATTTCAGCAGCCACATCATCCAAGAGGGATAAGTTGCTCAATGGCTCATTCCCTGTATTTTTTACAACTATCTGATAGGTCACATCAAACTGGTTGACCGCCCCATTTGCCGCAGGCGAAATATCGGTAATACCCATCGCTGCATTGATCTGAGGCAACGGAATGGGTGTTGGCGTATTCACATCGCCATCGCCGTTGTCGCCATCTGGATCAGCGCCACTATCAGAAAGGTCGGCCACTTCTATGCCGTTTGGATCAGTACCCATTGCAGTCGCTTGATTGGTCAAGGTACTGACCGAGCCACCTGCATCTGGGTCTATTTCTATGGTAAACAACACATTGATCTCATCGCCTGGATTCAGTTGGCCGCTTGCGCCATCGAAGACCATACTTGGGAATGCGCCTGCCAGCGGCAACGTTGGACTGCCTGAGCCAGTGGTAATAATTGGCCCAGCAGTGACATCCACATAAGCTGCTCCCAATTCCGAAACGAGGTCATCCTCAATTTGCAAATTGGTCAAAGGCACGTTGCCTGCATTTTTCGCTATCAATTCAAAGGTCACGTAGAAATTGCCAGACGTAGCAGCAGGTGAAACTTCCACTACCCGTTTCGCCAATTTTATTTGCGAAAGCGTAATGATGGTTACGTCGTCTTCTCCACCTGCACCATTGTCATTGGAAGCAGTTGGGTTATCCGTGGTTGGATCACCACCACCCGGCACATTTGTACCATCATCCGAGTCGTCGGATACTGGCACATAACCCGGCAAACTGCTACCCGATTCATCAACAGGCGTACCGCTAACGGTCGCTTGGTTGGTCGTCGGCTGTGGTAGCGCACTCAAAATAGCAGGATCAACTTCCACTGACATATAAACTGAGAACACTTGTCCCGGAGCAACCAAATCACTTGCCGATCCAATGGTCAAATTGATAGCTCCAACCCCATTGTAGCTTCCATTCGCAACTGGTGCATTGTCGGCACTGGTGTTAATCACTGTCACTAAAGGCGAACCGATTACGGCTGCGCCAAATAATAGGGCATCTTCCACCGTCACATTCGAGAGGTAGGCATTACCCGTGTTTTCCACATTGAAGCGGAAGTCCAATTGGAAGTTGCCATTTGGCAATTGCACTGAATTGGTCAGTGCTTTCGTCATGGCCACTTCTGGTACATAGAGTACCGTTGGGTCATCGTCAGCACCTGAGTCATTGTCCAATGTCATATCACCATTGAGGTCGGTGCTGTCATCAGAGCTATCGTCAACGGGGTTGCCATCGTTGTCTTCTGCTTCTAGGGTTGCTGTATTGTTCAATGGAGCAGGATACCCTGTGCAGTTGACTTCAATTTCTACATCAATATAAAATTCGAGCGCATCACCCGGATAAATACAGCCATCGTTTCCTGTGAAAATATTGACATTGCCGCCACCATTGAACACAGTGCTAAACGTAGGTTGTGTACTCAAACCAGACACATTATCAAAAACAGATAAAGATGCAGTGGTTGAATTGACATAGGCACATCCAAGTTGTGAAGCGAGGTCTTCACTCACATTGATATTGCACATTTCACTTGCTCCATCATTGTTTATTGTAAATGTATAACGCACACTGTAATTGCCATTTGGCATGAGCGTTGGCAGACCAGTTACCGATTTGTAAATGGCCGATACTGGACCAAGTTCAAGAGGTGTTGGATCATCAACACCGCCATCGCCATTATTTCCTTCAGGTGTTAAGCCATCATCGGAAAGGTCGGTCACCGTGTCACCCGTTGGTGTCGTTCCAGTAGCAGTTGCTTGGTTGGAAACACCTGTAAGTGGTATCAGCGTCGGATCAATTTCAACGATAACGATTGCGGTAATGATCTCGCCCGGTTGCAGGATGGCGGTGCGATCAATGATGTCATCGCCATCAAGGCCAACACTGCCGCCAGCCCCTGTGAACCCTGTGTGGAAACCACCCAAAGTGTTTGCGCTGCCACTGAGAGAAACAGTCGAAGCACTGATGAAGGCTGCGCCGAATTGGGAAGCAAGGTCATCTTGCATGGCTACACCGAGCAGGGTTACATTACCTGTATTCTGAGCAGTCAATTGATAGGTCACCTCGAAGTTGCCATTTGGCAACAAGGTCGAACCAAGTTGTGCTTTCGCTATGGCAATTTCAGGAATACTCAACAAGGTTGGATCTTCGTCATTTCCAGAATCATTGTCTGGCGTCATGTTGCCATCCAGATCAGAATCATCATCTGAAACATCTGCATATGGTGTATTTGTCATTGGGTCAATACCAGTGACAGTTGCCGAATTGGACAGTGGTTCTTCAATGCCAATACAGGCAACATTCAATTCAACGGTAACAGTTAGGGTCAAACCATCGCCAGAAGCGAGGCAGCCATCGGCATTGAAAAGATTGTTATTCGCACCACCATCAAACAATGGATCGAGGGTCGGCGAAGTACTGTTACCAGAGGCATTGTTCAGTGCAACCGAGGAAACATTCAACACCTGCACAAAAGCACATCCATATTGTGAGGCAAAGTCTTCCGTGAGGCTTATTTCACAATAATCACCTCCACCATTATTATTTATTTCAAATGCAAAAGTTACTTCGTAATTGCCATTTGGCATTAGCACTGGCTGACCAGTAACGGCTTTGGTCAATGCTGGCACAGGTGGCAGGGTCACGAGTGTTGGATCGTTTGTACCTCCAACGCCATTGTCGTTGACAGCGCCTGCATTATCCGTTGTTGGATCACCCACATCTGGCAAACCAGTAGCATCATCGGAATCATCAACTGGTGGTGTTAGCCCTGTAAGAGGTGTACCTGTTTCGTCAACAGGAGTACCAGTGGCGGTCGCTACATTGAACACAGGCTGTGACATTGAACCAAAGGCCACTGGGTCAACCTCCGTCGTCATCATGATACGGAAGGTCTGCCCCGGTTCGAGCAAGTCGGCAGGCAGGCCAGCAAGGAGGTCAATATTGCCACTGCCGTCGAACGTGCCAGAGGCCACTGGCACGACTGTGCCATCCACATTCACAACATTGATGACAGGTGTACCCACCACTGCTGAAGCGAATGGCAACGGATCGGCCACACTGAGGCTCGACAGGTTGACGTTGCCTGTGTTTTCTATTTCAAATTCAAAATCTATTTCATAATTGCCGTTTGGCAATAAGTCCTTACCAGTAATGGCTTGTGTGATAGCAATGTCGGGTATCAACAGCAGGGTCGGATCATCTGGGTCACCTGACTCATTATCTGGATTGGTGTCGCCGTCAAGGTCAGTGTCATCATCAGAGCTATCATCTACCGGAATGCCTGATTTATCCGTACCTGCTACTGTCGCCGTATTTGCCAATGGATCAGGACGTGCGTCACAAGAAATGTCAATCTCGACAGTTGTTGAGATGGTTATTTCATCGCCCGGATAGAGGCAGCCATCATCATTCAATAAATTAATATTCGTGCTTCCATTATAGACACTGCTCAATGTTGGTGCAACAGAGTTACCAGAAGTATTGGTCAAGTTGACCGCACTCACACTGCTCAAGCCCACAAACGAACAGCCATATTGAGAAGCAAAATCCTCCATCAAACTAATACTACAGAACTCACTGCCACCCACATTTTCTACGGTGAAATTATAGGTCACTTCAAAATTGCCATTTGCCAATTCAATAGGGGCAGAGGCAACGGCCTTTGACAATTGAGGAATGGCTGGAATTGTTACCAGAGTCGGATCATCCATGCCGCCAGCACTATTGTCATTTACCGAATCTGCATTGTCCGTTGTTGGGTCACCAAAGCCGGGAAGGCCAGTACCGTCATCAGAGTCATCTGTCACATCAGCCAGACCAGCGAGTGGTGTACCCGTCTCGTCAATCGGTGATGCAGTGACTGTGGCTTGCGCCAAAACAGGTTGTGGCAACAACCCAAAGGCTACTGGGTCAACTTCGGTTATCATTTCTATGATGAAACTTTCGCCCGGTGCGAGGTTGTCCGTCGCACTGCCCGCCAAGAGATCAGTCGTGGCCGATCCATCGTAAGTGCCATTTGCCGAAGGCACAGAAGTGGCATCAACATTTGTTACGGAAACAGTCGTTGGGCCTGCAATAGCTGAAGCGAAAGGCAGTGGGCCTTCCACCCGATGGTTCGTCAAATTGGTATTGCCTGTGTTCTCCACATTCATTTGGAACACCAACTGATAATTGCCATTAGACAATGGAATGGCTTCTACCAAAGCCTTGGTGATAGCCACCTCTGGCAAGTGAAGAATGGTCGGGTCATTATCTCCGCCCGTCTCATTGTCAGGGTTGGTATCGCTGTCAAGATCAGTAGCATCGTCAGAGTCGTCGTCCACTGGGTTACCATTTGGATCAACTGCCGATACAGTGGCCGTATTTGCCAATGGGTCTGGCAGGTTATCACAAGCGGCATCCACCTCTACTGTTATGGTTAAGCTGTAGCTATCGCCGGGGAAGAGGCAGCCATCGTTGTTCAATACATTGGTATTGGTTGAGCCATTGTAAACAGAGTTCAATGTCGGTAAGGTGCTGCCACCAGCAGATACGATGGCAACTGGTGATGAAACATTTAGCACACCTACAAAGCCGCATCCCATTTGCGAAGCGAAATCCTCTGTGATGCTCATTTGGCACATTTCACTACCGCCATTGTTTTCTATGATAAATTCATAAGTTGCACTATAATGGCCATTCGGCAAAACACTTGGCTGTGCTGTCAGTGCCTTAGAGATGGCAGGGATTGGTGGCAAGGTGACCAAGGTTGGGTCATTTGTTCCACCTACGCCATTGTCATTCGTTGCACCGGGATTGTCGGTCGTAGGATCGCCAACATCAGGTAGGCCAGTAGCATCGTCAGAGTCGTCAACTGGTGTGCCGATGCCTGCGATTGGCGTACCCGTTTCATCCACTGGAATTCCAGTAGCAGTAGCCACATTGAGGACAGGAGCCGATAACATACCAAAGGTCACGGGATCAACTTCCGTACTCATGGTGATGCGGAAGGTCTGTCCCGGTTCGAGCATATCAGTTGGCAGGCCAGCAAGGAAGTCGTTGTTACCAGCACCATCATACAACGCAGCTGGAAGCGGCGACACTGTGCTGTCCACATTCACCACATTGACGATAGGTGTACCTACCATCGCTGATGCAAACGGCAGCGGATCATCCACACTCAAACTTGACAGGTTGACATTCCCTGTGTTTTCTATTTCAAATTCAAAATCAATTTCAAAGTTGCCGTTCGGCAGTGGATCAACAGACGTGATCGCTTGCGTGATCGAAATATTTGGAATCAATAAAATCGAAGGATCATCTGGGTCGCCTGAGTCATTATCAGGGTTCATATCGCTATCGAGGTCAGTACCATCATCGGAGATGTCCTCGACCGGGATGCCTGAACTATCAGTACCTGCTACTGCCGCACTATTAGCCAATGGATCAGGACGTGTGTCGCAGGAAATGTCAATTTCAACTGTTAGTGAAACGGCAATCACATCACCCGGATAGAGACATCCATCGCCATTAAACAAGTTGCTATTAGCACCGCCATTATAGATGCTGTTCAAGGTAGGCTCTGTACTGAGGCCAGAGGTGTTAGTCAAATTGATAGCACCCACACTATTCAGTTCCACAAAAGAACATCCAAATTGAGTAGCAAAATCCTCCGTCAAATCAATATTGCAGAACTCACTGCCGCCCACATTTTCTATGGTGAAATTGTATGTCACGGAATAGTTGCCATTTGCCAATTCAACAGGTGTCGAAGTGACAGCTTTTGTCAGCACAGGAGTAGAAGGCAACGTGATGATGGTTGGATCATTCTTACCGCCAGCGCCATTGTCATTAGCAGCACCGGGGTTGTCAGTCGTTGGGTCTCCGCCATCAGGAAGGCCAGTGCCGTCGTCAGAATCATCCGATACCGTTGGGTAGCCAGGCAGCGGGTTACCCATGTCATCTACTGGATAGCCAGTGGCAGTTCCCGTATTTTCAATTGGCTGCGGCAACGTACCCAAGGTCAATGGGTCAACTTCCACCAGCATGGTCACAATGTAAGACTGACCGGGTTCGAGTTCGTCGGTCGGTGAACCTGATAAGAGGTCGTCGTTACCCATGCCGTCGTAAGCGCCATTTGGTGAAGGCGCTGAAGTCGCATCTACGTTCGTTACGGAAACGGTCGGCGTACCGACTACTGCTGGCGCAAATGGCAGTGGGTCGTTTAGGCTTAAATTGTTCAGCGTCGTCTTACCTGTATTTTGAACAATGAACTGAACCTCCAATACCACATTGCCATTAGGCAATGCCGTCGAGCCAACAACTGCTTGCGTCGCCGATATTTCTGGCAAATAAACTATCGTCGGGTCATCCATTCCACCAGAGTCATTATCAGCAATTGTGTTTGCATCTAAATCAGTCGAGTCGTCGGAGACATCAGAAACAGGGCTGCCGTCATTGTCTTCTGCATTGATCGTTGCCGAATTGGTCAAAGGAAATACAGCAGCCGCACAGTTGGCAATTTCCACTTCAATGTAGAAATGCAACTCATCGCCCGGATAAATGCAGCCATTTCCGATAAAGATATTCTCATTTGTATTTCCATTAAATGTCGTGCTGAAATCGGGCTGGGTGCTGTTGCCTGATGTGTTGTCAAAGGCAATCAACGTCGCCGTCGAAGTATTTACAAAAGCACATCCCAACTCAGCAGCAAGGTTTTCGATCACATCAATATTGCACATTTCACTTGCACCATTGTTGCTGATGGTGAAATCATAGCGTACACTGTAATTGCCGTTTGGCAATGCAACAGGTGCAGCATTCACAGCTTTCAAAATAGCAGGCACTGGGCCGAGGTCAAGCGGCGTAGGATCATTTGTCCCACCACTGCCATTGTTGCCATCAGGGTTGCTGCCATCATCGGAGAGGTCAGTTACTGAGCCACCGCCTGGAGTATTTCCGGTGGTTGTTGCCTGATTGGTCAGACCTGTACCAGGCACAAGAGTTGGATCAACCTCTACCCTCAAAGTGACGATAATGTTTTCACCCGGCAACATAATAGCATTACGGTCAAGCAGGTCATCGCCATCAAGGGCAGGTGAGCTTCCACTGCCAGTGAAACCAGCGTTCAGTCCACCCAAGGTATTAGCAGAACCACCGAGTGACATCACATTTGCAGAAACAAAAGCAGGAGCGAATTCAGATGCAAGGTCATCTTCCAATGCCACATTGTCGAGGGTCGCATTACCTGTATTTTCAATGACCATTTGGTAGGTCACTTCAAAATTTCCATTTGGCAATAAGGTGCTACCCAACTGGGCTTTGGCCACTGCAATTTCAGCCAATTCTAATAAGGTTGGATCATTTTCCCCTCCTGATTCATTGTCAGGCATCATATCATTATCGAGATCAGAAGCATCGTCAGAAGCATCTGAGAATGGATCACCCGTATTCGGGTCAACGCCTGCCACCGTGGCCGTATTGGCCAACGGTTGGCTAATGCCTTGGCAGGCAGCATCTATCTCAACAGTTATTGAAAAAGTGATCTCGTCATTCGGATGGAGACATCCGTCATTGTTCAGAGCATTCGTTGTTGTTGAACCATCATAGATTGGATTCAACGTGGGTGCAACACTGCTGCCCGAAGTATTGGTCAAATTGACCGCCGACACGTTCAGCACCTGCACAAAGGCACATCCATATTGAGAAGCAAAGTCTTCTTCTAAACCGATTTGGCAAAGCTGCGAGCCACCCACGTTTCCAACCACAAAGTCATAAGTCACTTCATAGTTACCATTTGGCATCAGGATCGGCGCAGCACTTACAGCCTTGCTGATCGTTGGCTCTGGTGGCAACGAAATCTTGGTCGGGTCATCCATACCGCCAACACCATCGTCATTATCTGCAGCAGGGTTGTCAGAGGTTGGATCGCCACCACCGGGGATGCCTGTTCCATCGTCCGTATTATCTGTTGGTGGGGTATAGCCCAGCAGTGGGTTGCCAGCGTTGTCGGTTGGACCACCAGAGGCAGTCGCTTGGTTTTCAACAGGTTGTGGCAAGTTTCCAAACAGTGCAGGGTCAACTTCTACAGAAAGGAGAACAGAGAAAGATTGGCCTGCCTCCAGTATATCAGTAGCTGTGCCAGCCAATAAGTCATCGTTGCTATTGCCATCGTAGCTGCCATTGGCGGCAGGGGCTTGAGTGGCTGTGCCATTTACGATGGTTACGACAGGTGTACCTACCACCGCTGGGGCAAAGTCGAGCGCATCCACCAACGAGAGATTGGAAAGATTGGCACTCCCTGTATTTTCAATGTTGAAACGGAAATCCAATCGCTGGTTGCCATTTGGCAGTGCAGTCGTATTGGTCAATGCTTTGGTCGCTGCGATGTCCGGTATAAGCAGCAGGGTTGGGTCTTCCTCCCCACCTGTTTCGTTGTCCACGCCGGGGTTGCCATCAATATCAGTGGCATCGTCGGAAGTGGCAGAAACTGGTTGGCCATTCGCTCCAAGGCCAGTGACCGTTGCTGAGTTGGACAATGGATCAGGACGTCCCGCACAGCTAATGTCTGTTTCAATAGTTATAGATAAAGTTATGTTGTCGCCTGCTTGCAGGCAGCCATCGTCATTCAATACATTGTCTTGCGTACCACCATTGTAAACGGCATTCAGGGTCGGTGCAGTGGAAGTGCCACTTGCCACGGGCGTACTCACGTTCATCACTTGCACGAAAGTGCAGCCATGCTGTGTCACAAAGTTTTCCAATAAATCAATCTGACAGAACTCGATGCCACCCGTATTTTCAATGACAAAATCATAAGTCACTGAGTAGTTGCCATTTGGCAATTCAGTTGGAAGGCCACTGATGGCCTTGCTCAATTGGGCAATAGCTGGCACCTCAATAGGCGTTGGATCATCGCTTCCACCTGTGTCACCTGTCGCCCCCGGATTATCAGACAATGGATCACCGTCGGTTGGCAAGCCAGTAGCGTCGTCAGTTGTATCGTTGATGTCACTTGGGTTGTATGGCAGGCCAGTAGCTGGATCAACCAGAGGAGTGCCTGCTCCATCAGTTGGCAAGCCAGATACAGTTGCGGTATTTTCAACGCCACCCAGAGGAAGACCTGCTGGGTCGAGATAAGCCGTCATCAATATCTTAAATGACTGGCCGGGTTGGAGCAAGCCGTCGCCGCCAAGGAGTTCGGTATCGGCATTTCCATCATAAGCCGCATTGGCAGTTGGCAGCACAGAGGCGTCAATGTTTTGAACAGCCACTGTCGGTGCAGGCGTAGCCACGAGGGCAGCCCCCCACTGTGCGTTCAAGTCATCCAACAGTGAAATATTTTCCAAAACACTGTTGCCCGTATTTTTTACAATAAATTCAAAATTAAATTTGAAATAACTACCCACTTGCGTAGTGTTCACTACTGCTTTAGTAGCTGCTATGTCAGGGACGTAGAGTAGCGATGGATCATCGTCATCTCCACTTTCATTATCAGGTCCAGGTGTGCCATCAAGGTCAGTGGCATCGTCAGAGTCGTCAGAGACACTTACGCCATTGTCGTCTTGACCTGTGACGGTAGCACTGTTTGCCAGAGGCGAATCAATAGGCTGACAAGTCACATCAATTTCCACCGTAATAGATAAGGTAATGTTGTCGCCTGATTGGAGGCAACCATCGGCATTGAACACATGCACATCTGAACTTCCATCGAAAATAGAATTCAAAGTAGGTGCAGTAGAACTACCACTTGCCACAGGAGCGGAGACGTTTGTTACCGCCACAAAAGCACATCCATATTGCGAAGCAAAATCTTCTTCCAATTGTATTTGGCAAAACTGGCTTCCACCCACGTTTTCAATTACAAAGTCATAAATTGCTGCGTAGTTACCATTGGCCAACTGCACAGGGGCAGCACTTAAAGTCTTGGTAATCTGCGGAATAGGTGGCAAGGTCACCAATGTACCATCTTCGTCCGTGCCGTTGTCGTTGACGGCATCGGGGTTGTCAGTAGTTGGATCACCGCCATTGGGCAGGCCAGTGCCATCATCGGAATCATCGGTGGCAGTTGGCAGCCCGGCAAGAGGAGACCCGACACCATCCGTCGGATCTCCAGTACCAGTTGCCTGGTTTATGACAGGGAGAGCCAATGCCCCAAAGGACGTTGGCGAAACCTCTGCTGTCAGGGCTACATAATAGGCCTGTGCAGGCTCGAGAAGGTCTGATGCTGACCCGGCAAGCAGGTTGTTTACACCATTTCCGTTATAGGTTAAATTGGGGACTGGGGCTGATGTCGCATCTATGTTGACGACCGTTACCGTTGGCGTGCCTACTATGGCTGTACCAAATGGTAGCGGATCATCCAAACTAAGGTTAGACAGGTCGACATTGCCTGTATTTTCCACGTTGAAGCGGAAGGTCAGTTCAAAATTGCCGTTTGGTAAAGCTGTGCTTGAGGTAAGCGCTTTCGTAACAGCTATTTCAGGTATCAATAAAACAGTCGGATCACTCGGACTGCCCGTTTCATTGTCGGGCGTCATATCGCTATCAAGGTCAGTTGCATCATCTGAATCATCGGAAACAGGATTGCCCGTATTGTCCACACCCGCAACAGTGGCCACATTGGCCATTGGATCAGGACGGGTGGCGCAATCCATGTCCACCTCTACGGTCATGGTTGCGGTCAGTTGGTCGCCTGGATAGAGGCAGCCATCGTTGTTGAACAGGTTGGTGTTGGTGCTTCCGTTGAAAACAGAGTTCAAGGAAGGCGCTGCGCTGAAACCAGAGGTGTTGATCAGCACAGGCGCCGACACATTTAATATAGAAATAAAGGAACAGCCAAACTGCGATGCAAGGTCTTCTTGCAAAGCGATTTGGCAAAACTCACTTCCGCCATTGTTTTCTATCAAAAATTCATACGTTACGCTGTAATTACCATTGGGCAATTCAATTGCATTCGCAGTGATTGCTTTTGAAATAGCAGGTACAGCAGGCAAGTTGATGCGTGTCGGGTCATCCGTTCCACCTGCGCCATTATCATTGGTCGCCCCAGCATTGTCGGTAGTCGGGTCACCGTAGTTGGGCAGACCAGTGCCATCATCTGACATATCGGTCACATTGGCAAGGCCAGCAAGGTCAGCGCCTGTTTCATCCACTGGATTGGCAATCACAGTTGCCTGTATCTCAACGGGTTGTGGGAAACCAGCATACGTCACTGGGTCAACTTCCACACTCATGTTTATGATAAAACTTTCACCCGGAGCAAGGTCGTCCGTTGCAGCTCCGGCCAAAAGGTCAGTCGTGCCTACCCCATTGTAAGCGCCATTTGCCGTAGGTGCAGAAGTGGCATCCACATTGGTCACAGAGACAGTAGGCATGCCCACAATGGCCGTATTGAACGGCAATGGGTCATCCACTTGCAAGCTTGACAAATTGGTATTGCCAGTATTCTCCACATTCATTTGGAAAACGATCTGGTAATTGCCATTCGGCAACAATACCACATCTTTCACAGCCTTGGTGATGGACACCTCTGGTACTTGCAAAATGGTCGGATCGTCAGGATCACCCGTTTCATTGTCGGGGTTCATGTCATTGTCGAGATCGGTGCTGTCGTCGGAGTCATCAGTGACAGGATTGCCATTGGTGTCCACCCCTGAAATGGTGGCCGTGTTGGCCAATGGGTCAGGACGGGTAGAACAGCTCATGTCAATTTCAACAGTGACCGAAAGGGTTAGCACGTCGCCAGCATGGAGGCAACCATCATTGTTAAATACATTAGTATTGGAACTGCCATTGTAAATGGCACTCGCCGTTGGGGCATTGCTATTGCCAGAGGTGTTGGCCAATACAGGCGTAGTGGTATTTAGCACACCAGCAAAGGCACATCCCATTTGCGAAGCAAAATCTTCTTCTAAGCTCAACTGGCAGAACTCACTGCCGCCCATATTTCCTATTTCAAAATCATATGTCACTGAGTAATTACCATTTGGCAATTGAGTTGGCGCACCAGCGATGGCCTTCAATACATAAGGTGTCGCAGGCACGGTTACGATGGTCGGATCGTCAGGGCCACCAGCGCCGTTGTCATTCACTGCACCGGGGTTGCCAGTAGTTGGGTCACCGCCATCAGCAAGGCCAGTTCCATCGTCAGAGTCATTGGTGACAGGTGTATAGCCGGGTATTGGATTGCCATTGGCATACACGGGATCAGCAGTGCCAGTCGCTTGGTTTTCAATAGGTTGTGGCAAGAGGCCAAATGCTGCGGGGTCTATTTCAACTGAAAGATTTATGATAAATGACTGATTGGGATTGAGCAGGTTAGTGGCTGCACCACTCAATAGGTCGTCATTGCCGTTGCCATTGTATGAGCCATTTGCCGCTGGAGCAGATACTGCATCCACATTGACCACTGTAACGGTTGGTACACCAACAATGGCAGCAGCAAAATCAAGTGCATCTGTCACACTTAGATTGCTCAAACTGGAGTTACCTGTGTTTTGGACATTGAATTGGAAATCCATTTGCAGATTGCCATTCGCCAATGCCATCGAACCAGTGACAGCTTTTGTCATAGCTAATTCAGGTACATGCACAATGGTCGGATCACCCTCCCCACCTGAGTCATTGTCAAGCGTCATGTCGTTGTCAAGATCAGTGGAGTCGTCTGAGTCGTCGGTGAATACATTGCCGTTGGTGTCTTCCACAGAAACGGTCGCCGTATTGGCCAAAGGTGCGGGGGCAGGACTGCAGTTCACGTCCAGTTCCGCTTCAATGTAGAAGCTGATAGCGTCGCCAGGGAAGATGCAGCCATCACCAATGAGTAGGTTGTCATTGGTGTTTCCATTAAAGGCCATGTTAAAGCCCGGTTGTGTGCTGTTTGTAGATGTATTGTCCCAATTAATTAGTTGAGCAGTGGTCGAGCCAACAAAGGCACAACCTATTTGCGAAGCGAGGTTTTCAAAAACGTCCATATTGCACATTTCACCAGCTCCATTGTTTGTAATTTCAAAATCATAGCGCACGAGGTAATTGCCGTTTGGCAAAAGGGTCGGCACACCGTTGACTGACTTAGTGATGGCAGGCACTGGGCCGAGGTCAAGGGGCGTTGGGTCATCTGTGCCACCGCTGCCGTTTGTACCTGTTGGGTCGCTTCCACTATCGGATGTATCGGTAATAGTATCACCATCAGGTGTGGAGGCAGTACCTGTTGCTTGATTGGTAAGGCCAGTGGACGGCACAAGTGTCGGATTGATTTCCACTGAAATTTCCACCACAATCGTTTCGCACGGTTTCATAATGCCTGTTCGGTCGAGCAAGTCGTCGCCGTCAGCAGTGGCCGAACCAGTTGTGCCTGCACCCGTGAATGTGCCGTTTAACCCACCAATATTATTGGCAGTACCACTAATGGCTACTGCAGTTGCACTAACGAAAGCAGGAGCAAATTCAGAAGCCACGTCATCTTCCAAAGCCACATTGTTCAATGTAACATTCCCCGTGTTTTGTAAAACCAAAGAATAGGTCACTACAAAATTGCCGTTTGGCAATAAGGTCGAACCAGTCTGTTGTTTGGCCACACCTAAACGGGGTATGTCAAGCAGTGTTGGATCGTTCAAGTTACCTGTTTCATTATCAGCCCCAGGAGTGCCGTTGAGGTCAGTGGCATCATCGGAATCATCCGATAGTGGGTTGCCATTGGTGTCCTCGCCGGACAGCGTTGCTGTGTTTGCCAAAGGTTCACTGATGCCTATACAGGCGGGGTCAATTTCCACGGTCACTGAGGCGGTTATTTGATCGCCGGGATAGAGGCAACCGTCATCGTTCAACAGGTTTGTTTGGGTATTTCCATTGTATAGTGAATTCGCAGTCGGTAAAATACTTCCACCCAAATTGATGGAAAACGCAGGTGCAGTGGTATTCAAAACACCCACAAAGGCACAACCGAATTGCGTAGCTAAATCTTCTTCTAAGCCCAATTGGCAAAGCTCACTACCACCCACGTTATCTATGGTAAATTGATAGGTTACACTGAAATTGCCGTTCGGCAGAGCAATAGGTGCAGCCGTCATGGCTTTCTCGACTTGCGGTACGGCAGGCAAGGAAATAACCGTTGGGTCATCCTCATTGCCAACACTACTGTCGTTAGCTGCACCGGGATTGTCAGTGCTTGGATCTCCGCCGTCGGGCAAGCCAGTACCATCATCGGAAGTATCAGAAATATCGAACACGACATATGGAATGCCGGTAGCCGGATTGGTCAATGGGGTATTTGCATCATCTACTGGGATACCAGTTGCAGTCGCTTGATTTTCAACAGGTTGCACCAATGCACCAAATGCTGAGGGATCAACTGCCACCGTCATGTCCACCCTAAAGGACTGTCCTGCTTCAAGGCGGTCAACAGGTGTTCCGGCCAAGAGGTCATCATTGCCATTTCCATCATAAGTAAAACTCGCATTGGGCGGAATAGTCGCATCAATATTGGTCACAGTGACCGTTGGCATACCTATTATCGCTGACGCAAATGGCAGTGGATCGGATAGGGTTAAACTCGACATACGAGTGTTGCCTATGTTTTCGACATTGAAGCGGAAGGTCAATTCAAAATTGCCATTCAGCAATGGGGTCGAACTGGTCAGAGACTTGGTCACGGCCAATTCAGGGATCAACAAAAGGGTCGGGTCGTCATCGTTGCCCGTTTCGTTATCGGGCGTCATGTCACTGTCGAAATCCGTGGCATCGTCAGAGGTATCCGATACCGGATTGCCATTGGCGTCCTCACCCGTCACCGTGGCTGAGTTGGCCATTGGATCAGGACGGGTAGCACAAGAGATGTCTGCCTCCACCGTTATGGAAACCATGAACTGATCCCCCGGTTGGAGGCATCCATCTGAATTAAATAAATAAGTATGAGAATCTCCGTTATAAATAGCATTGAGGGTCGGCAAGGTACTGCCATTGGCGTTTACGATAAAAGTCGGTGCAGCCACAGACTGCAAGCCTGAAAAAGCGCAACCGTATTGCGTAGCCAAGTCTTCTTGCAAGTTGATGTTGCAAAAACCACTTCCCCCAATATTTTCTATGATAAAATCATAAGTGATGCTGTAATTGCCATTTGGCATTTCAACAGGTACACCTGCCAATGCCTTGGTGATATTTGGAATGGCTGGAATGGAAACCACTGTTGGATCATCCTCCCCTCCAGCGCCATTGTCATTGTCGGCACCAGAGTTATCGGTGGTTGGATCGCCGCCACCAGAAAGGCTTGTGCCATCATCTGAAGTGTCGGTTATTTCACCTATGGCAAATGGATTTCCAGTAGAGGGATTTGTCAGTGGTGTACTACCGTCATCTACCGGGATACCGCTTGCAGTTGCTTGATTTTCAATAGGTTGTGGGAGCAAACCGAATGCTGATGGGTCAACTTCCACTGTCATTTCTACAAAAAATGATTGGCCGGGAGTGAGTTCATCGGTAACCGCTCCTGCCAAAAGATCGTTGTTGCCATTGCCGTCGTAAGAACCATTTGCCGCAGGCGCACTCGCAGCATCCAAATTGGTGACGCTCACAGATGGTGCACTCACTACCGCTGTTGCAAATGGGAGTGGATCGAGCAAGCTCAAAGAAGACAAATTCGTATTTCCTGTATTTTCAAAATTGAAACGGAAGGTCAGTTCATAATTGCCATTGGCCAGAGGCGTGGTGGCAGTTTGTGCTTTTGTCACGGCCAGTTCAGGCACATGTAAAATGGTTGGGTCATTGGGGCTGCCCGTTTCGTTATCAGGCGTCATGTCGCTGTCGAAATCAGTGGCATCGTCTGAATCATCGGAAACAGGGTTGCCGGTGTTGTCGGTTCCTGTCACGGTAGCGATGTTTGCCATTGGATCGGGTCGTGTGTCACACGCCATGTCGAGTTCAACAGTAACAGAAATTTCGATCTGGTCGCCGGGATAGAGGCAACCGTCATTGTTAAGCAGGTTGGTATTTACCGAGCCATTGAAAACGGAATTCAGGGTCGGTGCTACACTGTTACCAGAGGTATTAGTCAGCAATGGAGTCGAAGTGCTGGCCACCCCTACAAAGGCACAACCAAACTGCGTAGCAAAATCTTCTGTCAGTCCTATTTGACATAACTCACTACCGCCATTGTTATTGATGATAAAGGTGTAAGTAACACTGTAATTGCCATTTGGCAATTCGACTGGCGTACCGCTTACCGCTTTGCTCAAATCGGCCACAGCAGGCAAATTTGTAAGAGTAGGATCATCAGTACCACCAGCTCCATTATCATTTACTGCACCTGCGTTGTCAGTGGTTGGATCACCATAGCCCGGCAGGCCAGTCCCATCATCAGAGTCATCCGTAACATTACTAAGGCCAGCGAGGTCAGTGCCTGTCTCATCCACAGGATTGGCAGTCACAGTGGCCTGTACCTCAACAGGTTGCGGGAACATGCTGTAAGCCACGGGATCAACTTCCACCGCCATTTCTATGATAAAACTTTCACCCGGAGCAAGCATATCAGTTGCTCCCCCAGCCAATAGGTCATCATCGCCATTGCCATCGTAAGTACCACTGGCAGCAGGTGCAGAGGTGGCATCAACATTTGTCACGGAGACAGTTGGTGAACCAACCACTGCTGTCGCATAAGGTAGCGGATCATCCACACTGATACTCGACAATTCCATATTGCCCGTATTTTCGACGATCATGTGATAAATGATCTGGTAGTTGCCATTTGGTAATAAGACCACATCTTTCACCGCCTTGGTGATGGACACCTCTGGCAACAACAAGACAGTTGGATCATTAGGCCCGCCCGTTTCGTTGTCGGGGTTCATGTCGCTATCGAGGTCAGTGCTGTCATCGGAGTCATCGGAGACAGGGTTGCCATTGTTATCAATCCCTGCTACCGTTGCGGAATTGGATAATGGATCAGGAATGGTGGCGCAGGAGGCGTCTACCTCTACGGTGATGTCAACTGTCACTTGGTCGCCGGGATATAGGCAACCATCGTCATTTAATAAATTGGTATGGGAACTTCCATTATAAACAGAATTCAAAGTAGGTGAAATACTGTTGCCGGAAGTATTCGTCAGGGAGGGGTTTGTTTTATTTAAAATACCTACAAAAGCGCAACCATATTGCGTAGCCAAGTCCTCAGTCAAACTGATCTGACAGAACTCACTTCCTCCCATGTTTTCAATTGTAAATTGATAAGTCACGCTGTAATTGCCATTGGGTAACGTAATCGGCGCCCCCACCACTGCTTTGCTCAAGGCAGGGGTTGGGGGAACGGAGACGATGGTTGGATCACTCTCGCCTCCTACACCGTTATCATTTTCCGCTCCGAGGTTGCCAGTAGTCGGGTCGCCGCCATCGGTCAGGCCAGTGCCGTCGTCAGAAGTATCAGTAGCGGAAGGATAACCGGGCAATGGGTTACCTGCTGCATCCACTGGATCAGCACTGATAGTCGCTTGGTTTTCAATAGGTTGGGCTAATGCACCAAAGAGAGCTGGGTTAATTTCAACAGAAAGGTTGACCACAAAGGCTTCGCCCGGTTTTAGCATATCAGTGGCAGCACCTGACAGGAGATCATTGTTCCCATTGCCGTTATAAGAGCCGTTTACTGAAGGCGTATTAGTTGCATTTACGTTGACCACATTAATAGAAGGTGAGCCAACAATAGCGGCTGTGAAATTGAGCGGATCGAGCAAACTCAAATTGGAAAGGTTGGCATTGCCCGTATTTTCCACATTGAAACGGAAATCCATCATTACGTTGCCATTCGCCAATGCGGTCGAATTCGTCACTGCTTTGGTCACGGCCACATCCGGCAGAAAGACCAACGATGGGTCGTCCGTACCACCAGAATCGTTGTCGGGGTTCATATCGTTGTCGAGGTCAGTGTCGTCATCTGACTCGTCGGTCACGGGGTTGCCATTGGCATCTTCTGCTTCGAGGTTGGCCGTGTTGGCAAGCGGTGAAAAAAGAGGTGAACAGCGGGGGTCCACCTCTACAACAATAGACCACTGAATATCATCGATTGGATAAATGCAGCCATTGCCCGTAAACATGTTGATGTCGCTCAGGCCATTGAAAGCAGCATTGAGACCAGGCTGTGTGCTGTTGCCCGAAGTATTATTGAAAGCAATCAAGGTCGGCGTAGATGCACTTACATAAGCACATCCGAACTCAGTATTGAGGTCGTCAAAGACATTGATGTTGCACATTTGACCAGAACCTAAGTTGCTCAAGTAAAAATCAAATTGCAATTGATAATTTCCATTTGGCAAAAGCACCGGAGCGGCAGAAAGGGTTTTTGTGAAAACGGGGATTGGGCCATAATTGAGCGGCGTTGGGTCGTCTGGCCCGCCACCGCCATTGTTACCTGTTGGGTCAGTGCCACTGTCGGAGAGATCGGTCACATCGTTGCCCGTTGGATCAGTGCCTTGTACCGTGGCCTGATTGGTAAGGCCAGTGCCCGGTACGTTGTTCGGATCAAGGACAACTGAAATGACTGCGGCAATGTAATCGCCCGGTGCAAGGACGGCGCTGCGGTCAAGGATGTCATCGCCATCGGCAGCAAGAGAGCCTGTCGTTCCACTTCCAGTAAAGCCCCCATTGGTACTACCCAAAGTAGAAGCAGTCCCTGAAATAGAAACCGTTGAGGCAGAGATGAAAGCTGCTCCATATTGGGTGGCAACATCATCTTCCATAATGACGCCCGACAACGTAGCGTTGCCCGTGTTTTGCGCCACCATTTGGAACTGCACTTCCACGTTTCCATTGGGCAAATTGGTCATGCTCACCTGTTCTTTCGCCACGTTAATTTTTGAAATGCTCCATAGCGTTGGGTCATCTGGGCCACCTGTTTCGTTGTCATTGCCCGGTGTTCCATCAAGATCAGTATTATCATCCGAATCATCGGAATAGGTGATACCTGTGCTTTGATCTTCGCCAGATGCCGTTGCGGTATTGGCCAAAGGTTCACTAACGGTTGGACAGGTAGGATTCACTTCAACCGTCACTGAAATGGACAATTCATCACCGGGATAAAGGCAGCCATCCCCGTTGAACAAATTGTCATCAGAACCTCCATCATAAGTGGAATTGGCTGTCGGAGCAATGCTATTGCCGGAGGTATTTGTCAATGAAATCGTTGAGACCGAAATCAACCCCTGATAGGCGCATCCGAGCTGCGTCGAGAAATTTTCCAACAAATCAATGTTGCATAGTGCCATTCCTCCATTGTTTTGCAAAACGAGGTCGTACTGCACACTGTAATTGTCATCGGCCAATAACGATGGAGCGGAGGGCATGGCCTTTGTCAGTACAGGGTAGGGCGGTAATGAAACAGGCGTGGGGTCATTGCTGCCACCAGTATCGCCCACAGCACCGGGGTTGGAATTAGTCGGATCACCTGAAGGCAAATTAGTGGCATCATCCGAATCGTCAGTGATGTCACCTGCATTGTATGGGTTGCCTGTATTGGGATCAGTTAGAGGTGTTCCAGTGCCGTCGGTCGGTATTGCTTCTGCGGTGGCTTGGTTCATTAGGCTACCTGCCGCCTGTGAAATATCAATATAAACGGTCACGTTGATTTTAAAGGATTCGCCGGGGTTCAATAAGCCAGTACCAGGGCTGGTCAAAAGGTCAGTGTCTGTTGTTCCGTCGTAATTGCCATTGTTATCGGTCGGCATGGTAGCGGCATCCACATTGGTCAAAGAGACAACAGGCGTAATGGAGAGCAATGCCCCACCCCATCCGCTGAGGTCATCTTCCAAAGTGATGTCTTCTAAAATAGTCGTCCCTGTGTTTTGGACGATCATTTCAAATAACACCTCATATTCATTGGGAGGGCCACCTGCAATGGATGTGGCCGAAAGCATGGATTTGGTTACGGCAATGCCGGGGTAAATGAGAGGAGTTGGGTCGTCTGACCCACCGCTACCATTATTGCCGCTGGGACTAGTGCCATTGTCAGTATCATCAGAGGCCGTCACGGGGTCACCGATGCCATCGAGGATGGTATCGCCATTTTCATCAATAGCAGTACCCGTCACAGTTGCTTGGTTGTCGAGGATAGGGATGATTTCTGCATTGTCTACTTCCACCACGATGGTCAAAGTCAATGTTTGATTAGCTTCGAATAAACCGGAAGCACCGTCAAAAAGGTCATCGCTGCTGCCGCCATTGTAAGAATTATTGACATTTGGGTCGGTCGTAGCAGTGCTTGCCGTAATCATGGGCGTTTGCACTACGCTGACGAAAGCAGCACCGAACTGGGCCGACAAGTTTTCAGGCATGGTCAACAAGCCCAAGTCCATTGTCCCTGTATTTTCTAAATTGAATGTATATGTGATATCGAAATGCCCAGACAGACCACTGGCTGCCGGGGAAATGTTGGTTACTTCTTTGGCTGCATTGATCTGGGCACAGACCAGTGCCGTCACATTGACGTCTCTGGTAACAGGGCCAGCAGTATCATACCCATCCGTTACGGAATAAGAAACGGTTCTTGTGCCTTGCGTTTCAGTTCCTACTGGAAGGGTATTTTGGTAAGCGACATTTTTGAGGGCATAATCAATTTCCGCTACGGAGGCTGGCCCAATGGTCAAAGTGCCAGTGCCATGATCGAAAGAAGTGGTGAGGGGAACAGTACCTATATAAACGAGAATATCTTCCCCAACTTGGAATCCCGATGAAATTTGGATCGTGGCTGTAAGATCGTCAAGGTCAGGGTCGTCTGCTGTTACAGTTTCGGAAACGATCAACTGTCCTGCACAATAGTCTATTGGATTGATTTCCAGTAAGTTGATTGTCGGTGGTTGGTTGGGACAGACCTCAAAAGGATAGGGGTCGGAAAGAAACATGCAACTACTACTCACCGCCGTAATGGCTTCTCCAACCGACAAGTTTGAGATACCTGCCGTGGCTGCATAACTGACCACCCAAGCAATGTACTGGCCAGTTGAAACCGTAAGAGTTGGGGAAGGGGTGGTCGTAGTCTGTAATATTTCACCGTTCAAATCGGTCAAAACGACTACCTCTGTATAATTGGGGTCAGTGCCCATATCAGTGGTCGTCAAAGAGATTGGCCCAGTACCAGCAGCAGGCACCTTAAACTCACAATCCAACACCAGACTTCCCCCTGGGCCTGAACAGTCCAAGCCACTCGGACTGGTAGGCATAGTGATAGGTATAAGACCTGAAAAGGATGAGGCGGTATAAGGAGGTATCTGCATATTGGTCGTTCCTTGCGCTTCCACTTCATTTTCCAAAGGAGCAGGCAAGGCACATCCAGCATCCCCAAATACGGTAAAGGTGATTTCAAATTCTGTGTTTGGGGGCAAACTATCAAAAACTGCACTTGCATCCAAAAGGTCGCCACTGCCTGAAAATGTGGCATTTGCAAGCGGTAATGTCCCTCCATTCGCGGCAACGTCACCATCAGCATCTGAAACGATAACACTTCCTACCATACCACCAAAGCCACAGCCAAGACTTGCAGTTAGGTCTTCCAACAAACTGATGTCCACCAATCCATAATCCCCTGAGTTGGTTACTACGCATTCGAATGACATGGTGAAATTGTTGCACAAAGCTGTTGCGTTAGTGACTGATTTAGTTACCCCTAAATCAACACAGGTATTGACAGGGATAATGGTCACCGTTTGGCAAGTTTGTACAGGACAGGTCGGATGGCCAACATCGTTACATATATTGTATGTTCCTTGAACAGGCGTCGAAAACTCAACTACCCCGTTGGTGGCCGAAAGCCCTGTTGGGCCACCATCCACTGTCCAACTCTGATTGGCGCTTAAAACATTTGGGGTCAAAGTAATCAGCTCACTCGGACATCCTGCTACTTGCGACATGGTAAATCCTGCATCTAGCGGCACAAGGTCGAATTTCATATAATCCAAAAAGAGGCAGTTGCAGCCTACACAATTGGCATCTACCATCGGCCCACCGTTAGTTTGATTAACAAATGAACCTCCTACGGATTGCGTATAAGTCGGACACTCCCCAGTACAACTGGCAGCATCGCCATCGGCTTGTGGCCCCGGCGGAACTGTACAAAAATCACCCACCGTATTACCACTTATGGCGCCATTGGTGTACATGGAAATAGAGAACGTTCCATCAGCTGCTTGGGTGTTAAATTCACAGGAAGGTATTTCAACAATTGTACATATAGGTTCCGCTGTACAATCAAAAGCCACACTATTGGCTGGGTGACCAGGGATATTCCCAATTTCCGTAAATGTTTCATCGTAGATGTAAACCACTTCTGACATTTGGCCAAAATCCCCCCTGCGGCAAACTCTAAATGAAATATTATCAGCGGTAGGTACCGTTATGGATGGATTGGGAATAGAAATATCAAATCGCCATTCGGGATCTTCTCCGCAATTATTTCCATTTATATTATCCCCTTGAATGCAAACTTCTGTGGTTTGTGCCAAAAAGACCCCATTGGTTATTGACCCGGCTATTGCAACTGTTGCATCTGGATTATTTGGCGGGTTGCCAGATGGAGGACCTCCGGGGCACACAGAAAATATTTGAAAATCGTTTTGGTAATATTTTAAGTTTAATTCTTCTAATCCAACGTATCCTTTTTTTATTTCCAATTCCCAATCACCGCTTTTTCCAGTCACATCGCTGGAAGCGGCAATATTTATTTTTAATTTTTTATATAAATAATCAACAGCATTGTTTCCTTTTTCACCGCCAGCAAAATTACAACCATAAATATATAATTCACTGTCGGTATTTAAATTCATTTTTAAAAATAAATCAGCCAATGAATTAGCACCATACCATTTATTATTTATCAATAATTCTCCTGAACGGCCATGGGACATAAAATGAATTTTGGAAGTATTATTTATTTCCTTTTTCAGGAGGTCAAAATCCTGTATTTCATCAATAATAAAAGAACGGTTGCCCGCCCCCCATTCTTGCAAAATAGTCTCTTTATCGACAATGCTGCTTTCAATCAACAGCACTTCGTCTGTTGGGGCAAATTCATTTTGAAACCCAGCGAGAACATGTTGACTCCCCAGATCATAACCGTCTATTTTTTGACCCAGAACATTTTCTTGCAAAGAACCACCCTCTTCTGTATTAACAGGGGTTTTGGTGGTTTTCTGAGCAAAAATATTCATTGCACAAATAAGCAACATCAACACAACAAGGGCCGATTGCCTTTTAAAAGAGTAGAAGTAATTCATGGTTTTACTTTTAAATCTCAGGAGCATAAATCCCACAGCATTTTGATTGCTTTTTCCGAACGTGGAAAAAGTAGCGTCTGAATGGATAGCGGCTTGTTAAATGTTTTGTCCTTGCGTGTCAATATTTCAGATAATTAAAAAAAGGTGAGGATCGGAGCGTTTTTTTTTAAAGCCAAGAAATTGGACTTTGAATTTTGACATCAATGTTGATAAAAATTCAATTTCCAATTTTCTCAATAAAAGAATTGGACAAAAAAATTCATCCAATAAATTTTAATTATAGTTTTAATAAAAATTAAGCGTTTTTGAACACTGTAATGCGTTTTGAAAAATTTATTTACCGAAAGTGTTTTTCATTCGGATATGCTCATGGAAAATTAATTAAAACAAAAAAAAAGTTTTTTTTCATTTTTATTTTAATTGATTTTATTTTTCAAGTTTGGCATTTTCCCACAAAATATCGCTATCATTAAGTCATTTAGGAAAAACGCACGAGAGCGGCGGGTTTTTCCTTAGTGACCCTTTAGCATGCTTTATTTTTAATTACCTCCCACACCGGGCATCGTCGGATTACAACAAGCGATAACACCACTGCTAATGGTCACACAACTATATTGGTTTGTCACCTCCACCGAATATTCGCCATACACAGCAGGGCTGGGCACATAAAATGAACTGGTTGCCCCAGCAATGGGATTACCATCCCTTAGCCACTGGAATACCCAATCTGACTGAGGATTAAGAACAGCCAGACCAGTACAGTCACCTATAAGTGTGATGGCGGGCTGACAATCGGGGTCATCACAGTCAATCAGTCCATCTTCATCGTTGTCAATGCCGTCGTCACAGCTAATCTCCGTAGTGGGGATGAGGGGTATATTGTTGTTAATGACAAGTGGGTCACCTACTTCAAGATCAAAGGTCAAATAATAGGGTGTGCAGGCATTTGAGGTCAAAAACCCAGTCGTACCGTTTTGGCCATTTCCTAAGTCGACGGGATCGGTCATGCCAGTTGGGTCATAAGCCGGAGGGTCTTGTTGCAAACAACCATTGCTGGTTGTCCAGCCAGAAGGCAGATTGAGGGTCATCTGGTAAGTACCGGGTGTATTTACTATCCATTGATACATACCGGTACTCCCATCCTGAATCAGGTTGACATTGGCAGAGCTGCCTGAACCGACCTCAACCACCGAAACAGCCACCCCTGATACAATCTCACCAGTATGCTCGTAATAAATCCAGCCCATTGGGTCTATGTCTTCGCAGTCCACTATGCCGTCACCATCTCGGTCATCGGTGCAATTATCACAACAATCTGGAATGCCGTCGCCGTCATTGTCCGGCAGGCTGGGATCAAAGAAGACATCGGGGTCGTCGCAGTCGATCAAGCCATCCATATCGTCATCAATTCCATTACCGCACTCTTCAGGTGGGAAGGGGCAGTCGGCACCAAAGGTCAGGTTATCCAAAAAGGCTGGTGTACCACTGCCGTTGTCTTCAAAAGTATAAGTGGCAGTAGCTGCTTGTGTATCATCTGACTCTATATTTTCATCATAACCATTATTGCCGAAAGGACCCGCAATGGTGCTGTCAGCTTGAACCGCTTGTCCGTGGCCTGCTTCGTAGGCATCGGCGCAGCCATCGCCGTCGGAGTCGAGGTCGAATTCATTTGAAATTAGATCACCATCTGGGTCACAGAAAACAGGCGCATCAGATACGATCTTTAAATTATCGAAGTACATATAAGAGTTAGGCCCACCTGTACTCAACGCCATAAACTCTACTTTTTCATAAACATCCGCAGTTGTAAAGTTCAAAGAATAGGGTTGCCAGTCAGGGTTGACATCGGTCATCACATTGGTAATATTAAAATCACCGATGATTACTTTTGAGTTGTCAGATTTAACTCCGTTTACCCTAAGTATCCCTCCAACTGTGTATGGTGAATTGACTACATAGCCAGCATCAAAACTTAAAGTATAGTTTAGCCCTATTGGCATAGGCAGGGCCAAGGTGTTGGTAGCAGCTTCGCCATCGGTAGTGGAAACACTGTGAATACCCAACCACGCCAAGCCATTGGAACCATAGGGCAAAGCTGTTGATGCCAACCAAGGTGTTCCCGGTTTGTTGGAGACGCAATTAGCAGGGTCATTGACCATCAGCTGACCATTGTAATTGGAAGACGCCCAGCCATCGCAGTAATCAATGGTCGCCCCAGTTGAGAAATTAGGGCAGGTATTATAGCTTTCCATGCTGGAATTGTGGAGGTAATTGACTTGAGCGCATTCATCCACATCCAAAATGCCGTCGTTGTCATCATCAATGTCATCTGCATTTAAAATGCCATCGCCGTCATAGTCACAGTTGGCTGCGACAAGTGTCGGATCATCGCAAGGGCAGAATAAACTTTGCGTCAAACTATCCAAAAAGGCATTTTCTAATGAATAAGTTACAGTAGCGGTTTGCAAGTCGTCGCTTTCGACATTTTCGTCTAATCCATTATTGCCATAAGGGCCAGCAATGGTGCTGTCGGCCTGCATTGTTTCGCCATGTCCTGCTTCTAATGCATCTGCACAACCGTCGCCGTCGGAGTCAAGGTCAAAGGGGTTAGGAATCCCATCTTCATCTACATCACAATCAAAGACTGAATATTCATATCCCAATGCAAAAGCCCAATATTCATAATCATAATATCCTGCCGCTGCAATGAGCTTTCTTTTGATAATTATTTTTTCATAAAACTTGTCGCTGGGTGTCTGCACTTGTCCCCAGCGCACGTCCTGAAAACCTGAATACCCCGGTGGATTATCTTCAGGATCAAGAACAACACCGTTGGCTGTAAACGTTGCACTCTCCCAAGGTGTAGAGAATGTACCTCCACCCGGCTGGGCAGTGTTGACATCAGACAACAAGGCTGTCCATCCTGAATAATCTGTTTCAAGTGCCCCTCCGGGCAAAATGGCCGAGATGGTTATTTCATTGTCCCAACCCAATGCATCTGGGTAAAAGCCTCCAATAGCCACGATGGTGCCAGGGTCGGTCGTACCTAAAGTGGTACTGGTATAGTCAACTTCCAATTCATGTTCATAAGTACCATCCTGCTGGGGTAACAACTGCCGGAGCAGGTTCAAAGCATGGGAAGCGGTCAACACGCCTTCTACCCCATCGTATTCAGCAGTGAATACTGCCCCTGTGTAATTATCCGCCAGTGAAAGACCTTCGAATGCTCTTGGAAATGCCCCTAACCCACTGTTTTCATGAACGTAAGTCATCGGAGCGCCATTCCTTGTATAACTAAGAACCGTATTTACATTGAGTGTCCCTCCACCTGGGTAATATACAGAGCGAACGGTTTCACCAGGCATCCATCCATCGAAGTCAACGTATTGTACTCTGTTGGCAATAGAACATTCGTCTGTATCTAAAATCCCATCATTGTCATCGTCAATATCATCCTCGTTTACAATACCATCCATATCACTGTCCTGAAATGAATCTTGCGTAAATTCCTGCGTATTAGAATTGCTGGTTTCAGAATTGCTAAACTCATTGGTGCCCCCTCCAGAAGCTTGATTGACGACTGGATTTGGAGCACCTGCTGCATCTGGATCTACTTCGATAGTAAAAGTCACACTGATAACATCTCCGGGGTTCAACGTGCCAGAACTCCCATCGAAAAATTGAGTAGGGAACGATGCCGAAGGGTTGGGCAAAACAGGGCTTCCCGTATTAGTGGAAATAGTGGGAGGTGTAACCATACTTATAAATGCAACGCCCATATTTGCAACCAAGTCATCGGTGAGCGTTAGGTCTGTCAAGGTGGTTGAGCCCGCATTTTCCATTAAAATTTCAAATGTAACATCAAAATTGCTTGGATCACCGCTTACCGAAGAGCCGAAGGCCAAAACATTCTTGGTTATTTGCAAATCATCCACATAACACAACCGTTGATTGACAACTGGCGTAAGGACCACATGCCCTGTCCACCAAGTATTAATGGTATTTCCCTCCCCATAACCGTTGGTAGTTGAAGAAAGGTTTCTGTTCCATAAATGGCAAGGAGCGGGACATCCGTTCAGTTCAACCAAAGGAGGGTTGGTTCCTGTTGCTGGGTTAGCATCGCTATCCAAATTAGCATCGTTGTCCGAAGTGTTAAGCGCACTATCGTCGTAATAGTAAACATTGCTAGTTATACCACCTGTTGGGTGAATCACAGAAGTAGTAAAACCAGGATTATTGTACTCTACATCGTGTTTCATAAAATGAATTTCGCCTTGAGAGTATCGAATAAAAAGAGGTATGTCTGCAACCGGATCAACATCCACACCTAACCCATCTTTTTTATCCCATGCTATACATTGGGTTTTAGGATCTGACGGCCCAACCCGTAGTGCAAATATTCTATCCGCCGTGCCAGAGGTATAAATACCATCGTCACCATCAAAATCCAATATTACCTCTACCAAACCGGGTTGATCTATTTCGAAATCCAAGCAAAAATTGCCAGAAGGATCGCATTGGCCATTTCCTACAACTTCTGGCCCTGACACAACCGTACCCAATACCGCTTCGGTATATAGGGCAAGGTCTGGGTCATTCAGAAATATTTTATATTGTGGGTTAGTAGCATTTGATCCGTCCACAGACCGCCTATCTGCCAAAACATTCATTGTACTGCCTGGCCCTGATTCGTTGAATGCTAAAGCAAAAGTCAACCCTCGGAATCCTGAATTATCAAAATCAACTTCATGCACAAACCCTAAATCGGTCAACACATACACCATCCCATTAAATGGTTGGCTGAAAACGTCAGTACAACCCGTGCAAGGAGTCCTTAAATTCCAATTTTCTGAAAAAAGCCTCCCCAATTGAGCGGCACCTCCCGCATCAGTCACTGTGACATCAAAACGGTAAGGCCCCTGGTTTGCATAAATGATCGAATTAAATGGATCTATCATGACCGTATAGGTCGCTGGAATGGAAAATTCAACACAATAGGTGCCTGCCGAGGAAGGGCTAAAATGATAAGCTGGATTGGAGACATCATAACCTCCACCGCCCAAATTAGGTCCAGCGACTACGTCCGCATAATTATTCCCATTTGCATTTGCTGGTGTAATGGTAAAAGGCCCATGCACAACAGTACCCGAAGAGTTGACAATCCTGAAATCATAAGGCTGGGGGGATATATCCCTGAAATTCCCATAAACAATTTGTGATAGCGCTATATAAACTTCTTCGGAGGGATCAAGTACCTCAAAGCACATACTCTGTGAAGTAGCATGAGTCCCATAATTGGCAAACCCATCACTGAGATATAAAAGCACCCA
Organism: Saprospiraceae bacterium; assembly: GCA_965222975.1. GTDB lineage: Bacteria > Bacteroidota > Bacteroidia > Chitinophagales > Saprospiraceae > UBA6168. Next base: position 208,944 of record CBDCVJ010000078.1, read on the forward strand.
GTCATTAGATGTTGGAGAGAATTCTTTCGTCCCTTCTGAATAAATATTGGGAAGGCAAATAATGAAATAAAAGAAAATAAAAATCAATTTATATAAACATCCTTTAATTCTTAGAGCGATTTCTTTTTTAAAAATTGAATTTGCCTTTATTAAAACTGGAGAAGTATTTTCCATGGTATTCCCAATTGTTTGATCGACAGTAAATTATATTTGACCACTATAGAATTTGTGCAAATCGAAAATTGAGGCGGAGATGGTTTAGAACCCAACCACCTCTACAAAAAAATTAAATTGCACACATCCTATTATGGCTTAGCATAAGACACAAACCAAAAATTAATTGTCAATTATGTGTTTTTATTTATAATGCTACTCTATCAATATTTTTATTTTTGGCAATAACAACCCTATTTTTCCCGAAACATTATTTCAGAAAAAAAACAGCAATTAATTCAACCAATAATAACATCCTGTACAACAACGACTAAACGCTGCTGCAACAAATACTTGAAAATATTGAATTTCAGAGCATTTTCAGTTTTCAATTCAAGTGTCTGGCGTTCAAGCGTTGTGGAAAATAAAAAGGTGAGTTATGAGAGAATATGAAAGTGTTTATTGACCTATCTATTAATTTAATCAACAAGTCAAATTACACAATCAAATAAATAGCTACCAATAAAATGGTGAGTGAATAAAAGATGGAAAAAAAACAAGAAAGGAACAAACTTTTTGGCAAGCGGCCCTCTCTCGATAGCGTTTAACAAATCTCCTTATAAAATGGAATAATTGGGTTAGGAAGATATTTTTGAAAAAGGAGACCTCGTTTTTGAAAATCATACTTGACCGAACAAAACACTTGCCAAATTACAAACACATGACCGCCATTAATTTTGCATTTTTTCGAAAATTAGAATTTTATATCGGATTCACAAATAGAAAACCAACGCCCTTTCAAGAAGCCTCAAAACAATCGGAAAAGCTGCTTTGCCCTGTAGCTTTCGTTTCAATTCAAGTGCTTTCAGAAACGGCTTGGTAACACAGTCCAGCCGTTTTAATCTCCAATCATTTAATATAATATTTGTGAAACCAATATTCCATTTTATTTGTAAAAAAAATAAAAATTCCTAATTGATGCTGTTTTTTGCCCAACAATTCTTTTTATTGCCTTTCTTTTTAACATTCACCAACTACGCCGATCAAACATGGAACCTATTTTCACCAACGACGCCGTTGTATTCGGATTCCTTGCCCTATTGCTTGGGTTGATTTTTTATACCGCAAAATTGCCAGCTTGGAAAAAATTTTACACTTATATACCCACTTTGGTATTGTGTTACTTTTTGCCAGCTTTTTTGTACTGGCCGCTCAACCTGATAGCTCCAGAATGGTTTGACTCATCCATTGTCCAGTACCTAAGTGAAAAAGGCTTGACCATCCCCGATGGTATGTCTTTCAATCAAATCAAGGAATGGTTGAAGCTGCAAGGGTTGCTTGCTGAAGGCTATGGCCAGTTCGTCTTGGAAGATGGCAGTTTCTCCGCAGACCTCTTTAAATACTTGGGTGAAAATCATTTTATACCAAAGGAAGAGCGTACTCCTTCGGAAATGTTGGAATGGCTCAAATCAAAAAACATCCCCGCCAGCGAGTACAACCAATTTTTCCTTAACGATGGCAGCTATACCACTGGCCTGACTGGATATTTGGCAGAAAACAATTACATCCCGAAAGAAGGTTTTTCCCATACGGAAATGCTGGCCTGGTTTAAGTCGAACAATGTTCCTTTCGACGGTTTTGGGCAGTTTGAAAAACACAGCAACCTTTATTTCATGGCTTCCCGTTACCTGCTCCCTGCCAGCCTCCTGCTTTTGTGTATAAGCATTGATTTTAAAGGGATCATGCGACTGGGAAACAAAGCACTGATCATGTTTTTCACAGCCACGTTAGGGATTATTATTGGTGGGCCGATTGCTTTATTGGTGATCTCTTACCTTGCGCCGGAGGGTTTTATCCCCGCATCCCCAGACGATATTTGGAGGGGCTTGTCTACTGTAGCTGGCAGTTGGATCGGCGGTGGTGCCAACCAGGCGGCCATGAAAGAAATATTTCAGGTAAAGGATTCCCTCTTTGGCACTATGGTAATCGTAGATGTTTTGGTAGCCAATATATGGATGGCATTTCTGCTCTATGGCGCTGGCATCTCTGATAAACTGGACGCAAAGCTCAAAGCTGACAATTCTGCCATTACTGACCTAAAAGAAAAAATAGCTGCCTATCGGGCCAGCATCGAACGGGTCCCTACCACCCGCCACATGTTTATTATCCTGGCCGTCGCATTTTTTGGGGTAGCTCTATCACACATGGTAGCAGATGCCATTGTCCCCTGGCTGAACAATTTCAAAGAGGCACTGGTAGCGGCCAGGTTAAATTCTTTAATTAGTAGCTTCTTTTGGATTGTTGTAGTTTCAACTACAGTCGGACTTTTGCTTTCTCTTACCCGTGCCAGAAAACTGGAAGGAGTTGGCGCATCCAACTGGGGCAGTTTGTTCATTTACGTATTGGTGACGACCATCGGCATGCACATGAATGTGGGTGAGATCTTCCAAAACATAGGACTATTTGCCATTGGGGTTGTTTGGATGATCGTACATGTCGCCATTTTATTAACTGTGGCCAAAATCATCAAAGCACCTTTCTTTTTCGTGGCGGTAGGCAGTCAGGCCAATATCGGAGGTGCAGCATCTGCACCCATTGTAGCTTCTGCATTTAGCCCTTCCCTTGCACCCGTAGGTGTTTTAATGGCTGTGTTAGGTTATGCGTTGGGGACATATGGTGCGTTGATATGTGCATTTTTGATGCAAGGGGTGGCTACCGGTTAAATCAAAAATAAATCGAATCGCAAATCAAGAAAATCAAAAATCATATATCGAATAAATCATAAATCCGTTTAAGCAGATTTATGATGTATGATTTATTCGATATATGATTTTTGATTTTCTTGATTTAAGATTTAATGATAGAGCGGCACTTTCTTAAAATATGGAATTATTAAAAACACTAAATAAATCAATCTTCATATCGGAAAAACAGGTCGTATTTTTTCAAAAAAATAATTTCATTAAAATAAATGATGAACAGAAGATCCTTTATCATAAATGCAACATGGGGTGCAGCCTCCTTGACTTCTTTGCCATTATATTCTTGTAAAAATACAAATGTGGAAAAAGCGACTTCAACGTTAAAATTATCACTGGCACAGTGGTCATTGAACCAAGCCTTTTTTGCCAAAAGATTAGATGTAAATGATTTTGCGGATATTGCCATCAATGACTATGGAATTAATGCTATTGAATATGTCAATCAATTTTACAAAGAATTGGGGGAGGATGAAAAATTCTGGATCAGCATGAAAGAACGGGCGGATAAAGCAGAGGTTAAAAATTTATTAATTATGGTGGATGCGGAAGGCGACTTGGGAGCTGCCAACAGCAATGCCAGAAAACAAGCAGTCGAAAATCATTTTAAATGGGTAAATGCAGCAAAAATATTGGGGTGTCATTCGATCAGGGTAAATGCGTTTGGAACTGGGAATAAAGAAGAATTGCGTTCTGCGTTAATTGATGGGATGGGGCAGTTGGTTGAATATGCTGGGAAAGAAAATATAAATATCCTGATTGAAAATCATGGACTGCAAAGTTCGGACGCCAAATTTATTACAAGCATCATAAAAGAGGTGGGCCAACCAAATTTTGGAACACTCCCCGATTTCGGAAATTGGTGCACCAACGAAAAATGGGGCGGCATTCGAACCCATAAATGCAAAGAGGAGCATGACCTATACGCAGGCGTAAAAGAATTTTTACCTTATGCAAAAGGTGTCAGTGCAAAGGCATATAATTTTGATAAAGATGATAATGAGACTTACATTGATTACCGCAAAATGATAAAAATTATCAAAAATGCTGGATTTGCTGGATACATTGGCATCGAATACGAAGGGGGAAACCTCAGCGAACCAGATGGAATAAAGGCGACTAAAAAATTACTGGAAAAAACATGGGAAGAAATAGAATAAAAAAACGGGTACTGATTAACTTAACATTGTTAAATTAGCATTTATTGAAATGTGAAAGCTGTTTTTCACTGCCTGAGAAAGAAGGGCTGTTGGAGGGAGGTGTGTTTTTTTTAATTTTTTTGAAAAAAAATTAAAAAAAACACACCTCCCTCCCCTTGATTTTTTATTTCACATTTATAATTTCATAAATTAACAACTTGTCCCGTATTTTAATCGGGATTATCAAGTTAATTATTGCAGAATGATCAACCATCCTCTAATTTATATTTTTCTACAATTAGTTTTGATTATTATCATACCATGCTTGTTGGGATGTCAAGAAAATAGACCGACATCCGACAATAGCTCATGTGATTGCACTTCCAAAAAAAACACCAATGGCGAGCGGGTCATCCGTTTTTTGGCAACTGCCGATCCGCAATTTAATTATGTGGACATGAATGCCACGGAAGGCGCCGCTTTATATGCTGATCGGATCGGGGACACTATTTTTCAAAAAGTCTGTTGCGAGAATTACAGGGGGGTAGTTATTTCCGGCGACCTAACTCACAACAGCCGGATAGATGAATTTGAACGCTATCATAAATATATTGAGCGGTTCAAACAATACACATTTGATGGTTTGGGCAACCACGATTTCGCCACCGATGACACGATGGATTTAAACAACCCCCAACCTTCTATTAATTATGGCTTGGATAAAATAATCCCTGAAGAAGACTGGGTATGGAACAAGGAATCCATTGACCTATGGGATGAAATTCGGACGAGGGAGCGCATCCCAAAAGTCAACTCTTCATATCCCAATATCCATTACTCTTGGGATTGGGAGGATGTGCATTTTGTCCAATTAAATGTTTTTCCCGGCGATTCACCCGTAGAATTCAAACCCCTACAAAACCCTTTTAAATCCCTTTCTTTTTTAAAAGAAGACTTAAAGAAATACGTTGGAAATTCAGGCCGCCCTGTGGTACTTGCCCACCACTATGGCCTCGATGAATTTTCGATGGGCAACGTGGGCGGTGGACCGACCCACCCTATGGCCGAGTTTTGGACGAAGGAACACCGGGATGCCTATTGGGATGTAATTCAGCCATATAATATCATTGCCATTTTTGCCGGCCACGCACATTTATGCCAAACGGTTTGCTACCTACCTTGGGATGGGAATGCTATTGGAGAAAAAAATGTTGGACAGGGATTTATCCCCACTTTTACAAGCGGCGCTGCAAGGGAAGGAAAATATTTGGATTGTGAGATTAATGAAAAAGAATTAATTGTAAAAAGGTACGATCATGGGAAACTGGATTTTGAGAAAATAATTCCGATAAAGCGGGGGTTGAAAGATTGAATTTATTTTTCAATTCCAGATTTAAAATGTTCGCTCATCTCTATTATAAGGGTGAAATAATTTTGGAAATAAGGTTTACTAAATTTTAGAAATTTAGCTAATCCGTCGGTGGTCAACCCGATTTGCTAAATCTCAAAGATTTTAGCAAATCTCGCTTCACCTTTTAACGCAGATGAGCGAAAATGTTTTATTTACAGAAGTTACGCAAAGGGGGATTCCCGCAAAGTCTCGCAAAGGTTTCGCAAAGTTCCGCTATGGAAACAGATGCCTTTGCCCTGCTTTGCGTGACTTTGCGAAACCTCTGCTGCACTTAGCGGGAGAATGCGTAACATGAGTTATTTAGTAATTTTCAATAATCAGGATACCCCACGTATTTCACCCAATCAAAATCCGCAAATTCCGATGTTGCCTTTCCATTGCTTGTAGCATATACCCCTAAATTAGTTCCGATATACCCATAGCACAAAACAAGATCGTCCCCCGTTTCGGAAAAACGAGAGAAGGACGTGCCATCAAGCGAGTAAAAATATTGGTAGCGGTTATTTTTGGAAATTATTTTAAAAATAATTTTTCCGTTATAATCATTTAATTTTTCCTGCTTCAAAATACTTTGTTTTTCATTCCGGTCTTTTATGACCAATTGCAATACAGGCACATCATTGTTTTTAATTATCGTAAAATTCACATAAGTATCATCCTGCTGCACAATACTGATCCCTGCTTCCGCTCCATTTTTTTCCGGCGAAAAATCCATTTTGGCGCTGTACTCAAAATTGTTTTCTTTTTGCCGAAAACCCATAAAGCTATATTGCTCCCGGAGTTGAAAAGCCATTGGTTTTAAATAAAGGCGCAAATGGCCTTTTTTAGCATGCAGGGAATAAGTCCCTTCCTTGGGCACCCGCCGGAAATTCCATTCGAGGTGCAATTTTTCCGAATCAAAATTATCTGCAAAGGCATCATTCCGATTTTGAGGTTTATCGGGGAAAGGCAGTTTTTCGTAGCGTTCCACTTTGCCCGTTTCGGGCGCACAAACAGGCCACAGGTATTCCACCGGTTCCCAAACAGTTTCGCTCACTTGCTCCCAACGCACGATGGCATGCTCCCAAACCACTGGTATCAGATGACTCTCCCTGCCCATATTGGTAGAGCCGTTCACATCGCTGCGCTTGCTGAGGGCGACCATGTACCAGCGCCCATCGGGCAGTTCCACTAGGTCGGCATGGCCAGTGCTGTGTACCCAGTTGGTGTTGGACAGGTGTCGGGAAGTAAGGATCGGGTTGCGGGGGCAGGAGTCGTAAGGCCCAGTGAGCTGCTCGCTGGCAGCCATCATGACGGCGTGGTTCATGCCCGTGCCGCCCTCCGCTATGAGGAGGTAGTACAACCCATGCTCTTTATAAATATGTGGGCCTTCCACACAACAGCCGCCGCAAGCGCCCCGCCAAATGGAATGGCGTTCGCCTTTTAATTTCCAGTTTTGCAAGTCGAGTTCCTGCACCCATATTTCGCCAATGCCGTTTTGGTCGGGTTGACCAACAGCGTGCGTACCGATGAAATAAACTTTTCCATCATCGTCGAAAAAAATGTCGGGGTCAATGCCTGGCGCACCTTCTATGACATGGGGATCGGACCAAGGGCCAGCGGGGTCTTCAGCGGTTATGATGAAATTGACATTCTCACCTGGTTGGCCCTCAATTTTTGAGCTGTAAATGTTTGTTACTATGATGTAAAACAGCCCGTTATGATGCCTTATTGTCGGCGCATGTATCCCACCGTTCTGTTGGACATCCACCAAGTTAACAGCTCCCGACACCTGCTCTGTTCGGTGAAGCCCATAACCGATGAGTTCCCAGTTCACTAAATCTTGGGAGTGGTGGATGGGCAGTCCGGGGAAATATTCGAAAGTGGAATTGACGATGTAATAATCATCCCCTGCCCGGCAGATGGAAGGGTCGGGATGGCCACCGGGAAGGAGGGGATTGGCAAACGTATTTTTCTGTGCATTTAAAAATGCGGGGATAAAAAAAAGAATTAAGAAAAGGTTTTTCATTTTAAGTAGATGGACAAGATTAGCCTTAATTTTTCTTCAATAAATATTAAATTGGTAAATTCGTTTTGACATATTGTTTGTCATTGAACAGGAAAAGTTACCCGCCTCAAAACTGTTTCTCCCATTGGGTGTAATTTCACTTCTTCTTTTTCATTGGTATTCCTATTTATTATCTCCCCTTTCAAATATTGATTTTCCCCATCCACGAATTCAAAAACTAAAGCATTTTTATCCAAAATTATATTTTCATGGTTATTGTTTTCTGCAAAGCAGTGATAATCATGAAACCCCTCCAAAGTATATCCTTTGATATTTTTCTGACGGTGCGGGATATTTAAAGCATACACCAAAGGCCCTCTTTGGAAATATATTTCGCCATTGTTTAATTCATGCGGGATTACTCCATTTTCAAACTGAATTTTAATTATGTCGCCATCATTCCACCTATTTTTTATTTTATAAAACCCATTTTCAAAATTGGTATTTTCTATATTTAGGTGCATGGATTTTACCCATAATGGTTTTCTGAAATAAAAAGTAAATTCAACGGGATTGGAAGTATTTATCTTAAATTCAATTTCATCAGAATATGGATAATTGGTGGTTTGCTCAATTTTTATATCTACCCCATTAACTACCGTATTTAATTCCGATGGGCCATAAAGTATGGCCGCCAGACCATCTTCTTTTTTGCCCCACATCTGGTCGAGATAATAAGTTAAATTGCGGGTATAATTTGGGACACAACATACGGCAGGTTCAGAGTGGGTTGGAGAATATTTATATCGCACTTCTTTTTCTTCCCCGTCCAATGAATGTCCATCCATTTTAAAACAGTTGTCCGGTTTGCCATAAGAGATGGCTGTGCCCTCTGTATTTCTCGCTCCCAGCATGGCATTAAAAGTCAATTTTTCTGCAAGGTCGGCATATTTTAAATCGCCCGTTTTTTGTGCAGCAGTACCAAAGAAATTCCTTAATTCCAGCATGGTGCAATATTCGGTAGCCGTTTGAGTTGGCTCGGCTTTTAAACCAGCAATCCATTCCATCGCATGTCCGGCCCCGCTCGGCAAAATGCAATCGTCCAATTTATGCATCGCATTTTCGTAAGCTGTTTTTAATTCGTCATAACCCGTCGAATAATAAGCATTTAAAAGCGTCCGTAAATGCTCATAAGTATGGACACCATGCCCTGTAAATGGCTCGTCTTTTTTTATCAAAAAAGGATAACGGACATCATTGAAAGCGCGGTTGATATTAAAAGTGGAAAATGCCCGATATAAATAAACAGCGTAATTCTGATAAATTTCTTTCTCAGTAATTCGGAACAATGTTTCGCACACATCGGTCATCATCAGGCCGTGCGTTACCCCGCCAAAAGCATTTTTTAAATCAAATGGATTGCGGGCATTTTCATTGTAATTTTTCATGGTGACCGCCATTGCCTTTTCGACCGCCTTTAATACTTTTTCCTCATTCATTATTTCATAATAGGCCAGCAGCATCCGGAAGGCAGTTGTCTGTGCCCACAATTCCCCGTTAGAGCCTTCATGCTGATAACGGAGGTTTTTTTTATAAATCCCGATATACCCATCTTCATCCTGTGAAGCCAATAAGTTTTCGACAATTGCTTGGCTTTGTTTTTTTGCTTCTTCATTATTGGTCATATATGCGTGGCGCACAAAACCATCCCACCAATTACCGATGGTTTCGGCATTCCACCACATAATGGATTTTTCCCAAGGCTCGCCAGTCAATTTTAAATCGCCCATTTCTGGAATATCTTCCATGCCCCCACGCCGGGCGGTACGGTACAAGTCATCCGCTTTTATTCCTGGGTACAATTCGTCCAATGCTCCAACAATTCCGTGCTTTAAATCACTTTCCATCATTTCCAGCAACCATCCTTTTGGCAAATTGCTCCCCGTTGGTAAAGCTTGAAAAGCCGGTGGAATTGGATTTCTTTCTCCATCAAAAAAAGTCAGCAAATCACCATCGTTTTCAATAATTTGTTCCTTGTTGTCAATTTTATCTGTGAAGTCTTTGCCTTGTGAGCCTTCTTTATTTTGGCACATGATAAATAAGAATGGAATTAATAAAAAAAGGGAATTAAATTTTTTCATTTTTCTGCTTCTTTCATGTTTAAATAATAAGCAAGTCTGGGGTCATCCCCTTTTTCCTCTTTGTATTCCTTAGCTATATTTTGTAATTCTTCCACAACTCCGGGAAATTCTCCAGATACGTTATTATTATTTCGTAGATCATTTGTCAAATCAAAAAGCTCGATTTGATTATCCGTTTTATGCCAGCGCAAAAACCAATTGTCTTTTCTCACCCAGTAGCCTTCCACATGCCGCCCCATGACTTCACCGGGTTTGGTGCTTCGGGTGGTGATGACATTGCCCTGCACATAATCCCTGATTTTTTCTTTCTTACCATCAATTATTTCTCGATAGGAAACGCCGTAAAAATTGTCAGGGATTTTTATGCCCACATAATCCAAAATAGTGGCCGGAATATCGGCACTATGAATTAAGGCATCGGTGCGAACACCTTTTTTTATTTTATTGCCACATGCAAAAATAATCGGGGAGCGGAACGACATGTCATAAATCGAACCCTTGCCTTTGTCCCCCCCATTGTGCGAGCGGTTGGGGTCGTCCCAATATTCTTCTTTTGGGTCTTGCTCCCAGCCGTTGTCATTGACATAAACAATTAAGGTATTGTCGTATAAATTTTTTGCTTTTAAATATTCAACCAATTCCCCCCAGGCGTCATCGAACCAAGTGCAGTTTGCGTAATATTGTTTGGCAGATTCCGACATGTCTTTGTCCTTATATAAGTTGTAATATTTTTCGGGCGCATCGAAAGGATAGTGCGGCAACGATGGGGCAAACCACATAAAAAATGGTTTTCCTTTTGTCTCTTCCAAAAAATCATAAGCAGGCTGGTTGGTCACACGGGCCAGATCCATTCCGTCGCCACCCATGTGTTGCAAAAACCAGTCTTTTGTTTTTTGTTCCCCCTCTGTCCAGCCTTTGGTCATGCCATGAGTGAAGCCGCCATTTTGATAATTGAACTCCCACCATTTTCCACCCTGAAAACTGACATAGCCTTTCTTCGCCAATATTTTAGGCAACGTATTAAATTTGGAAAAACCCAAAGCCCTTTGATCAAATTTTTGTTTAAATGCCTGCACGGAATCTTCGGGAATATTTTTTCTTTTAATTTCTTCATCCATCAAAGCAAAATTCTTTTTGCTGAAATCAATCGGTAACATGCCTGTCAATAATGTTTGTAAAGATGGGCGGCAGTGATTATCAGAAACATAACCGTTTGTAAATAAAACACCATTAGCAGCCAGCTTGTCCATATTCGGTGTGTGAATATAATCGGCCCCCATAAATCCAAAATAGGGATAACCTTGGTCATCACCAACGAGCATGAGGATATTGGGAAGTTGTTCTTTTTCAGTGGGTGAGGCTTCTTTTTTCTCTGTGGGTGCATTATTACAGCTAAAAAGAAAAAAAATGATTGTGATGATTCCGATTGTCCGGTTCATAAGTAAAGATTGTTTTTTAGAGTATGTTTTAAAATTGAAAACCGAATTGTTGAAAAATTGAAAATGATTGATAATCAATGGTTTATAGCTAATTCTGCACCTTTTAGATCGGACATTTTGTGATTTTCGCCGTTTGGGGACTAACCGCAAATGGCGAATTGGCTTCAAATTCTAATTTTGGATTTTTGAGAAACCTTTTGAATATCAACTACTTGCAACACAAAATTTTGTTTCTATTGCCATTTTTTCAATGATTCCAAATTAAATTTTAAAACATACTCTTAGACTTTATTCGGTTTGTCGGTATGGCGGTGTTATGGTTTGTCGGCCATACAAAATATTTTAGAATAAACTCTATTAAAAAAAGCGCTGCCCCAACAATGTTGCAGACCCATTGCCATTTACTTTTTCTGTTTCCAAATTTCCTGATACACCGCCCCCCGTATATCCTCGCCCGGTGCAGTCTTCATGTTAAACATTTGGGTCATGACCAAACCAATGAATTTTCGTTTTCGGTCAATCCAACAATAAGTTCCTTCATAACCACCACTGACCCAAAATCCAGCCTCTCCAATACCCATCGCCCGCAAGGTGTCGCCCGTTACCCAAAGATTGTAACCGTTATAGCCCCAAGGACTGTCCTTCTGTGTGTGGGGCGATGACATTTCCTCAATGGTCGCATTTTCCAGCAAACGATGCCCATTGAGAATACCACGGTGCAACAGCATTCTCATAAAATCAGCATAGCCGTCCGTTGTGCCCAACATTCCTTCCCCACCTAAAAACAGGGAACGGTTCGGTGAATAGTCGGGGAGTTTGGCCCCTAAAATATCGTTTTCGTTTTCGGCATTGACTTTCACCAATTTTTCACCGCCATTGGTACGGGGGAGCAAGTTTACGTTGGCGGGTTTGGAGTATTGCAGCCCTTCAATTTTTAAAGGTTTTGTAATGCGGTCTTCCACCAATTGCTTCAGCGAATTTCCGGTTGCCCGCTCCGCCACCAATCCTAAAACCGTTGTGTTCAAGCCATAGTAATAAGTCGTTCCAGGCTGCTGCACCAAAGGCATGTCTTTCAGCAGGTCAATCAATTCCTGTGAATTGTTGGCCTTGTTCAAATCTTGTTCCTTCCAGATATTGTCCAAGCATTCTATTTCCGTCCAAGGATAGTAAAACCCCGCCTGATGATTAATCAAGTGGTAAATGGTCATTTCCGTTTCGGCAGGCACGTATTTCAAAGGGCATATCCCTTCACGTTTATCCCAAGGAGCATCTGTGATCGGCGTGTTGTCGGCAGCAAGTGCAACTTTCAATTTTTTAAATTCGGGAATATACTTGCTCACTGGCTCATGGATGTCCAATATGCCATCTTCCACTAAATTCATCGTGAGTGAAATAGTCACTATTTTACTCATGGACCAGATGCGAAACCAAGAGTCTTTGTTGACCTCTAATCCAGGATATAATTCCTCGTTGACAGCAGAATGTTCGAAAATTGTTTCACCGTTGTGGTTTTCGATACGAGCATACAAGAAAGGAAGAAGACCGTTCTCCACCAAACTGTCCATTGTCCTATTTATATGAGTATTGTTTTTTAGAAAAGAAAATTGTTTTTCTTTTACATCATTTGGAGGCGTTTTTTCTCCGGTGTTTTTACAAGCAACTGCGAATATCAGGCAAATAATCACCCAATGAAATTTTTTAAAAAAACCGATAAATGTTAGGTTGACTTTTTTGTGCATGTTATTGTTTTTCATTTTATGACAAATTGGATAGAACGTATTATTTTTAAGTATTCAATTTTAAAATTGCAGGTGTTCTTGGAGGAATATGAATAATTAATTGGCCATTTTTATTTTCCACTTTTGCACCATATAAAATATCCGTGTATCCATTTTTATATTTCAATGGCAACTGTATTTCTTGCGGATTTAAACTTGCATTAAAAACAGCAATTATTTCGTCATTTTTATCAAAACGGCGATAAGCTAATATTTCATCATTGTTTTCCAAATTCAAAAATTCAACATCTCCATGGATTAGCACTGGATTGTTTTTCCGTATTTCAATTAATCTTTGGTAATATTGAAAATAATCATGGTCAAATTCCACTTTATCTATTGGCCGCTCTTTTCCAGTTGGGTGGATGGTCTCATCTTCAAAAACATAATCCGGCCAGATCAACGGCTTTCTACAGGAAGGGTCATCTGCCCCCCACATGCCCATTTCATCCCCATTGTAAATATGGGGTGCACCAACAAAAGTAAATTGCTGGGCCAAAAGTAATTTAGCCGTTTGAAAAGTGGCTTCGTCCGGTTTATGAATTTTATAGTCTGGGTCTTCGTGAACCTTGCAATAATACTTGTATTTATTTTTATTGAACAAAGAGGTCAATAATCTCGGGGTATCATATCCCCCAGTGTAGTTCATCATAGCGTAATTGGTGTTTTCTCTTAGATTGGAACTAAAACTGTTTAGGCTATCAATTAATTCAGAGACAGGTATTTTATGGGGCGAAGCATTGAAAAAATGACGGGCAGCCCTGTACCATCTATAGTTCATCACTGCATCAAAAACATCACCTTTTAAATATGGCTCTGGGTCTAATAAATCATCCGGCCATTCTTTCCACCATATTTCTCCCATTAAATAGGCATGGGGATTTATTTCCCGAACGTATTTTCGATAATCTCTCCAAAAACCCAAAGGCATTTCTCCGGCTACATCCAACCTAAATCCATCCACACCATCTGAAGTATCGCCGTCATTATTGGGGTCGAGCCAGCGTCTGGTAACATTGAAAATATGCTGCTTGGCGACCTCCGAATAAAGATCACCTTCAAAGGCATACACCCCTTTGGATAAATCCTGTTTTTGACTTTCCCTTAATTCCGGGAGGTCATGGACACCCACCCAGCCATGATATTTAAACTCATCTTCAGGTGTCGCTGGATCATCAAATTGTTCCACCCAATACCAATCTTTGTAGTTGGATTGTTCTTGGTTTTTCAATAAATCCTGCCAAGCCCAGAAAGTCTGGCCAGTGTGATTCCAGGAATAATCCAGTATTACTTTTATGTCCCTTTTATGAAATTCTTCGAGTACCTTGACAAACAGCTTATCTGCTTCTGTCATTTTCCAAGTGGTTGGGTCATCCGGTATTTCAGAAGCAATGATTTGTTTATCTTTTTCTGGGTCTGGCCCTAAATTTCTATCAATATGTCTCCAATTTCGAGCATCGTATTTATGGAGGGAGGGGCCATCATTCAGTGGGCGAAAATAGATGGCCGTAACACCCAATGAATCAAGGTAACCTATTTTGTCCAATACCCCTTGGAGGTCGCCGCCATATCGCCGCATTTGGACTTTGTCCACAAATCTGGTCAGCGTATTTCCATAATAATCTTTTTGGTTGGAAAAATTTTTATGATACATATCGGGTTTGTACCAGTCATGCGTCCACGGGGTAACGCCCCACCCTTCCGGCACAAAACCGGGATAGGCCCCCTGTATATCCTCTGCGGTCGGATCATTAGCTGGGTCTCCATTCCTGAACCGTTCCACTCCGATTTCATACCAGACCACCTCCTTTGCCCATGCAGGTGGGTCTGCAATTGATGCTGTTTCCTTATTTATTTTTTCGGTATTATTAGTTGGATTATTGCAAGCGCAAATCGAAAAAAATAAGGGAAAAATTATTAGAATTTTATTCATTAAATTTAGGTTTTTCATTGTGAAAAATAGGATGTAAAAGAGCTTCCAACACTTGAAGTGCTGGAAGCTCTAATAAAAAATAATTTTCTATTCCACTTCAGCCCATTTAACTGTCCTTCTTTCTGCAGCCGATATTTTTGCCCCTTCCAAAATTCTCATCACCGTCATATTATTTTCCAAGGCGGATAAATCAGTAGGATGAATATTTATCTTTCCATTTAAAATGCCTGCCATGTAAGCAAATGGATCGTTGTAGGGCGAAATTAAATTATCTGCTTTTTTATTTACCTTACCTTCTTTTTCAGAGCGCATGATCCGCATATCCGATCCGTTCAAGGTATGTACATAACCATTTTCACAGTACACTTCCATGTCTTTTCTATTGTAATTCCAATTCCAACTTGCTTGCAGAATGGCCTGTGCTTTTGGGTAAGTTAAAATAATAGTTGCTTCGTCCTCCACTTTTGGATACCTATCCGGCTTTATTTGCTGCGTGATAGCCGTGACTGTCAATGGTTCTTGTCCTTCCATAAACCATGTAGTTAAATTGGCACCATAACAACCAAAGTCAGTCAACGCCCCACCGCCATTTAATACGGGGTCGGTAAGCCACTCTGTAAATTCAATATTGCAACCAATTTCAACCGGGCCAGGGTGACCATCATGAACTACTATTTTCCTTATTTCTCCAAATTCTTTTTCTGAACTAATTAATTTTTTTGCCTCATGGTTGCTGCCGTACCACGTCGTTTCATAATTGGTCAATAAATGGATGTTATGCTTTTTAGCCAACGTTTCCATTTTTTTTGCGTGATCGAAGGAAGCGGCCAACGGTTTTTCCACCATGACGTGAATACCCCTCGGGGCACATAATTCCACTGTTTTTAAATGGTTGTAAATCATGCCAAAATCGGTAACAGCTTCGGGTTTTGTTTGTTCCAACATTTCTTCAATAGAGTCAAAAACAATATCCATTGAAAAACCATGTTGGTCAGAATAACGCTGCGCCAATTCCCGGTCAGGTTCTGCAATACCGACAATTTTAATATCCCCTTTATCCGGCCTTCCCAATATCCAGTGGACATGTGTATGAACCAACCCAACTACACCGACTTTAATTGGTTGATGAATTTCATTTTGTGAAAAAGAAAAAACACAAGTAAAAAAGAAAAATAAAAAGGTTATTAATTTGTGGCACATATTATTTCAGTTTCAATATAGGGCTGAAATTAACATTTGGAGGGATATTAAAAAAAGAAACCCGCCCCTTTCGGGGCGAGCCTTATTATTTCGGATATATAAATGAAAGTGATTGCAAGAAAAATTAGAGAGCGTGTTTAAAAACGTAAAGGATTCAAAGTGTTTATATTTTATCAATCAGTGACCAATACCTCAATGGAGTAATCGCTGTCGGTATTTGGCTCACCGTTGCAAGGAAACGGGAGCACCTCTTTCAATTCTATATGGTAACCTTCAAAGTCCGTTTCAGCTACTCCATCCTTTGGACCATCATAACCATCCAACGTAAAGAGTTTTGTCAAAGACGTTCCATTGGTTTCCATCCTGATCTTCACCCCGATTTCGCCAGCAGAAATACAATCTGCTTCGCAAGGGCAACGGGAATCAGTCGTAACTTCCACAAAGGAAATGCTCAAGTCGTCTGTTACTTGTTTTTTAAATTCAAATTCAACGGTAAAAGGGGTTCCTATTTCATCCACCTCATCGTCTGATTGGCAGTTGGTGAATATAACAGAAACGGTAAAAGCAAATAGAAAGAAACGAATTAGGTTTTTCATAACAATAGATTTTTTGTTTGGTGTTTGTAATGGAAAAGACGAATGCAATTGGGACTATAGTTGGGTGCATAGGTTTAAATTTTTGTTAAGAAATAATTGCGACATTTGCCTCCCTGCTTAATTGCCAAAACAGCATGAATCAAATAGATTTCATTACCATCATCAAGTATTCATGGATGGCTTATGATGCCACCCGGGGCATCCATACCATTACGGACATCAGTGCCAAAGTGTCCACGAATCATGTATATAAGGTAGCGTTGGAAGATGGAGGATGGGTGATTGCCAAGCTTTCTTATTTTGGGAAATACGAGCATTTTGTGGAAGACCACACTATTATCAATGTACTGAACAATAACCTGCCAGCTCCATTTGATAATTTCCTTGCCCGCTCGTTGATGAAAGGGGATAAATTATTTGTCCACCGTTTTCACAGTGGCACAACAGATGCTTGGGTCGTTTTTTACCTGCCCGTAAAAATTGTGCAGCTCATGCCCAAACGGCTGACAGCAGACCATATCAAAAAACTGGCCGTGGAAATAGCCACTTTCCATAAAACCTGCCACCTCATCCGCCACACGCTGCCCCCTTCCTCCAAAACATTGTCGTGGGATATTCGTGATTTTTTAAGTTTATTAAAAACAGATTTAGGCAGGTATGAATTCCGTAATAATTTGGAAGAAATAAAAAAGCAGTGCCATATATTTTTGGAAAATCTTGAAAAATTGGGCGTCTATGAATTTGACACCATCCCGGTTTTTGTGGACTGGAACATCGGAAATTTTTCCGTCACCCCCAACACTAAATTATTTTCCCGGTGGGACTACGACTGGTTCCGCATCAGCAACCGCATGATGGACTTTTATTTTTTTAGCCGGGTCGTCTCCGATATTGGCGACCGCAGTGTTTTTAGTTATACCATCAGCCAATTAATGGAAGACCGCTTTTTATTATTTTTAAAACATTACCACCACACATTTCCACTGACGGAAAATGAAATTTTATTCTTAAAAGAGGCTTACCGTTTTTTTATTTTAAATTATGTGGTAAAAAACGGCCGCTATTTTTTCAATGAAATATATGCCACCAAATTGCAAAAAGAAGCGTTCGATATTTATTTCCCAAAAATAGATTCTTTTAATCCCGAAAAACTATTAGAGGTAATTAAATAAGGTAAAAGTGAGCGGCGTTCATTCACCATTCACCATTCACCATTCACCATTAAAATGACCATTCAACCTTTCCGATCCGTTATTAAAAATTACAAAGTCGTTTTTCTTGATTCCTATGGGGTATTAAAAACCTATAAAGGATTGATTCCCGGCGCTATTGAAACGGTGCAATATATTATCGAGTCAGGACGTGAATTTTATGTACTCACCAACGACGCTTCCCGCAGCCCACAATTGCTGGCGGAAAAATTCCACGACATTGGTTTGGAAGCCATTAAAACAAAACACATCATTTCCTCGGGCATGATGGCTAAAGACTACCTTGTGAATAAAATAAGGGGTGGCCGGGTTGCTTATTTAGGAACAGAAGACGCGGCCCATTATATTGACGAGGCGGGCCTGGCAATGGTCTCCATTTCAGAATTGGACTTGAATAATATTGAAGATATTACGGCCATTGTTTTTTTGGACGACGAAGGATTTAATTGGAATGCCGACATCAGCAAAGCAGTTAATTTATTAAAAAGGAAAAATATTCCTTCCATCGTTGCCAATTCCGATTTGACATATCCCGCTTCCAAAGATGAAGTGGCCGTTGCCACGGGTGGCGTTGCGGACATCGTGGAGCGCATTGTGCAAAAAACGTTTATCCATTTTGGAAAACCCGACAGCAGCATGTTTATGTATGCGTATGAATTATTAATGGAAAAAGGCGAATTTCCAAAAAGGGAAATATTGATGGTGGGCGACACCTTGCACACCGATATTCTCGGTGGCAATAAATTCGGTATTGACACGGCGTTGGTGCTAACGGGAAATACCAGAAAGGAAAGAGCTGAGGTGCATATCCGTTCGCACGGGATTATTCCTGATTATATTTGTGAATCGGTAGGAACATAAAAATAAATCAATTTGAAATTTCATGCTAAATAATTAATGAGACGTGTAGATATTTTTAAAAAAAATATACAATTCTAAAAATGATTTGAAATATGACAACTACGCCTTTTAAATGCCAAAACACTTGATTCATTTTATTTAAAACACATAGAGCACATAAGGACACATAGGTTTTAAAATTTTATTCCATAAAATTTTAAATTTTTATAAACATGCTCTATCTATACCGATCTGATAAGAACAAATTACAACTATTCAGCAAATTGTTTTTTCAGAAAAAAAATTATTTTTTCTTCTTTCTCTTTCCATGCTGAACTGTTAAAACAACTTTTATTTTTCTGGTAAAATACGGAAATATTCATTGACAAAAGTCTTTTGGCCGCTTTTGTATATGTTATCGCAAGTGAAATTTATAAGCATACCTTTGGGCACTTCCATAAGTCGAGCATAGGTCATGATCTGCGCCTCAAAAATGGGAAGCATTTCCATTACCGCTTTCAACTCTACAACAATGCAATCTTCTACGATCATATCACAGCGGAGTTTTGTTTTAAGCAAACGCCCTTTATATTTAATTGGTACATCTTTTTGGGTTTCCACTTTCAATCCTGCTTTTTCCAATTCATAAAGCATACACTCCTCGTATACGCTTTCCAACAATCCAGGTCCCATTTCTTTGTGTATGTCAATGGCCGCACCAATAATTTTATAGGTTAAATCTTTGACGTAACTTTTTGTAAGGTTTTTCATAGTTGTTTTTATTAGTTAAAGGAAACAATATGGAACATAAAAAAACATTATAGAGCATTTTAGAAACATCAAATTCATAAAATCAATTTTAATAATTTTATGAAATAAAATTTTAAAACCTATGTGTCCTTATGTACTCTATTTGTTTCCAAAAAAATGTCCTGTTATGATTGATCAAATGAAAAACGGAATAACATTATAACTTTTAAATTCTCATTAAACAAAAACAGTCAAGAAATCATTAAAGCAATTAAAAAAAAATAAATTCTTAGCGACCACTTTTATCTTTATTCCACTTGCGTAATCTTCATCGTATTCGTCATAAACCTTCTTTTGATCGGCATGGACATGAGGTTGACCACAAGGTCGCTGGGTTCAACTTTTCCAGCGTTTTTCAAAATTTCAATTAAGTCGTGGATGGTCTCGTCGGTGGAGTTGTATTTATCGTAATAAAAACACTGAACGCCCCAAACGAGATTGAGGGTCGCCAGCATGTGGATGTGTTCCGAGAAAATATAAATCTTCCTTTTTGGCCGACAACTGGACAATTTAAAAGCCGTGTAACCAGAAACGGTCATGCCTGTCATGGCTTTAGCGTTTATTTGTTTCGCTACGTTGACGGCGTTGAGGCAAATGGTATCGCTGAGAAAAGTGCTGGCCTTCGGCGCTGGCATGGGGGAGTCTACGGAATAGGCTTCGTTGTTCTCGACCGTTTCGATGATTTTCTCCATTGTTTCCACCACGAGTACGGGGTGTTTTCCAATGGCCGTTTCGCCGCTCAACATGACAGCATCGGCACCGTCAAGGACAGCATTGGCTACATCCGTGACTTCTGGCCGGGTAGGGGTCGGATTTTTCACCATGGATTCCATCATTTGCGTGGCGACGATGACTGGCCTTGCACGTTGAATGCACTTTTTGATGATGTTCTTCTGAATGACGGGCAATTCTTCGATGGGCACTTCAATGCCGAGGTCGCCACGGGCAAGCATGATGCCATTGGAATTTTTTATGATCTTGTCAATTTTATCCACTGCCTCTGGCTTTTCGATTTTGGCGATGATTTTAGCAGGGTGATCCTTTGCCTCGACGAGTTGCCGCAAATCCTTCATGTCTTTCGGTGCTCGGACAAAAGAAAGGGCGATCCAATTGATGGGCTGGGTGAGGATGAAATCAAGGTCTTTGCGGTCTTTTTCCGTAAGTGAAGGCAGGGATATTTTGGTTTTGGGCAAATTAACCCCTTTGTTGGAGTAAAGTGGCCCACCATGAATGACCTTTAAGTTGACTGCATTTTTCTTATTCGTACTCAGCACCTCCAATTGGATTTTCCCGTCATCCACTAAAATAAGCTCGCCCACTTTCACATCCTTGGCCAACTTCTGGTAGCTCATGTAAATGGCTTCTTTTGTACCCTCACATTTTTTGTTTACAAAAGTGATTTCATCTCCAACAGAAAGCTGAAGCGGCTCATCTTTGATTTTTCCAACGCGAAGCTTTGGACCTTGCAGATCGGCCAATATGCCTATGTGTACATTGTATTTTTCGTTGATGTACGTAATGCGTCGGATGACTTCGAGGTGGTCTTCGTGTGTACCATGCGAGAAATTCAGCCGAAATATGTCCACTCCTGCGTGAATTAAGTCAAGCAAACATTCATACGAGCTACTGGCAGGGCCTACGGTGGCTACTATTTTAGTGTTCTTGTGCTGGATTTCAGGTAAGTTATCGGCAAGCATTGGTTGAAATTTTAATAGATTTATATTTTTAAAAGCTTGACCTTAAATGATATAGGGCGGCTTTGATGCTAAGTGTTGGTTTTACAATTAGTTTTGCTTGCCAAAAGTACATTTCTCTTCCACAATGTCAAATTTACCTGTGGAATTAATCCAAATAACCCTCTACTCATTTGGAAACGCAAACCCCTTTTAGCTCAAAATGAGCATAA
The DNA here is from genome assembly GCA_965222975.1 of Saprospiraceae bacterium. Taxonomy (GTDB): domain Bacteria; phylum Bacteroidota; class Bacteroidia; order Chitinophagales; family Saprospiraceae; genus UBA6168. The sequence goes on from CBDCVJ010000078.1 coordinate 230,247, forward strand.
ATATTTTTTGAAAAGGGTGAGTTTGTCTTTCTTTGCAAAAATTTTTTCAAAACCTTAAAAGCGTATTTTGTTATGTCTCAAATTGCAGATAAAGTTAAATCCATCATTGTTGAAAAGCTTGGTGTAGAAGAATCGGAAGTGACGAACGAGGCCAGCTTCACCAATGATCTCGGTGCTGACTCGCTCGATACCGTGGAACTTATCATGGAATTGGAAAAAGCATTCAATATTTCCATACCTGATGAACAAGCTGAAAAAATTGCGACCGTAGGCGATGCAGTAGCTTATTTGGAAGAAAATGTCGCAGCATAGTTTCACATTACGGTAACAAATGAACCCGAAACCAAAGGCCCAAGCATGTTGCATTTCATCCCGAAGCCTTTGGTTTCCCTCTTCTTGAACAAATTTTCCCAAGGCATAGGCTGGTATAATTGAACGCACTCACTATGCTGGCCTATGGCTTACAATAAGGTGGAAACCAATTCAGCAATTGGATTTTGCCTTCTTTAACCATATTTATGAGAAGGGTTGTCATTACTGGCCTCGGCGCATTGACCCCCATAGGCAATAGCATCAAAGAATACACGGAAGGCTTGCAGAACGGTGTGAGTGGAGCAGTGGATATTACCCACTTTGACGCTTCCAATTTCAAAACCCGTTTTGCTTGTGAGTTGAAAAATTTCGACCCTTCTGCAAATTTGGATCGCAGGGAGGTTCGGCGGTTGGACTTGTTCGCCCAATATGCCTTGGTGACAGCGGACGAAGCCATAACTGACGCTGGCATTGATGTAGAAAAAATAGACCTCGACAGAGTTGGCGTAATCTATTCATCGGGCATTGGTGGCATGATTACGCTGGAAAAGGAAGTTGAAAATTTCGCATCGGGAGACGGAACGCCCCGTTATAGCCCTTTCCTGATCCCTAAAATGATCTGCGACATCGCTCCCGGCCATATTTCAATAAAATATGGATTCAGGGGCATCAATTATACGACCGTTTCAGCCTGTGCATCCTCCACCCATTCCCTCATGAATGCTTTTGATTACATCCGTTGGGGGAGGAACGACATTATCATTGCAGGAGGGTCGGAAGCAGTGGTAACCAAGGTGGCTATGGGAGGGTTTAGTGCCATGAAAGCCCTGTCCACCCGAAATGACGACCCTAAAACCGCTTCCCGTCCTTTCGATTTGGAGCGCGATGGGTTCGTGATGGGAGAAGGTTCCGGCACATTGGTGTTGGAAGAACTGGAACATGCCAAGCAGAGAGGAGCAAAAATTTATGGAGAAGTGGTTGGTGCAGCAGCCACTGCCGATGCACACCATATCACCGCCCCTCACCCTGATGGCCTCGGCGCTGCCAATGTGATGAAATTGGCCTTGGAAGACGCCAAAATGAACCCCAGCGATATTGATTATGTCAATGTCCACGGCACTTCTACCCCACTGGGCGATGTCTCTGAAGTAAAAGCCATACAGCAGGTTTTCGGGGAGGCGGCTTACGATTTGAACATCAGTTCGACCAAAAGCATGACCGGGCATTTGCTCGGTGCAGCAGGTGCCATCGAAGCAATTGCTGGAATTTTGGCAATAAATAATAACTTTGTACCTCCAACGATCAACCACTTTACGGACGACCCTGAATTGGATAACCGTCTGAACTTGACATTTAACGAGGCACAAGAGCGGGATTTGAATGCAGTTATCAGCAATACGTTCGGGTTTGGTGGACACAATGCCTCGGTGATTATTAAGAAGTTTGAGGAATAAAAAGATTTGAAAACTGATTGTTAGAAAAATCCAGACTGGTAAGGTATGCTATTTGCCTATCTTGTTTCAAAATACGCTGCTGACTTTTAAGACTGAAAGAAGTCCGAAAAAATTGAAATCGAGCATTTTCGACTTTACAAATGCGAGTTACGGGTTGCCCCAAATCATATATCTAAAACCTGACCTATAACCCGCAAAAGGACAATTACTTGTTTTCAATAGCTTCACTTCTCTTTTCTTACTGGTTTTCAGCGATTTATATACTTGTAATTTGCTTTGGATGCCATCTTGATCAATGTAGCAGGCGTCCGAGGGTTTAGTTTGCCAAAACCGGGCTTGGTAGCTGGCGGGTTTGTTTTCCTGCTGGTTGCAGCCAACAAAACCTATTCTTTTGCTGAAGCTATTTTTACGCTTTTACAACCGTTTTTTCCACCCGGAAAAAGAATTTGCTGAAAAATTGAGACCACTCATCGGTTTCACCCCTGCCAATCTATCCATCTTCAAATTGGCCTTTTCGCACAAATCCAATCCATCCGACAAGGCTTACGCCATCCAAAACAACGAGCGCTTGGAGTACTTGGGCGATGCCGTGTTGGGTACCATCGTAGCGGAGTATTTGTTCAAAAAATACCCGAATGGCAATGAAGGGTTTCTTACCAAAATGAGATCCAAGATCGTCAAACGGAGTACCCTCAACAGCATTGGCGATAAAATGGGGCTGGATGTCCTCTTGCAGGAATACAGCCAGACACGTTTGAGTCGTTCTATGCTTGGCAATGCTGTTGAAGCACTGGTCGGTGCGGTTTACCTTGAAAAAGGATATGACGGCACAACGAGCTTTATCGTCAACAAAATGCTCCGCAATTACGTCAATGTCCATGCCTTGGAAAGCTTTGACGATAATTATAAAAGCCAATTGCTGGAGTGGTGCCAGAAAAATGGGCAGACGGTTTCCTATAAATTGGTGGCACGCTATAAATTCGAGAAAAGGGATCGCTTCAAAGTCGCTGTTTTAATTGATGGTACCAAAATGGCCACTGCTGACGACTTTAACAAAAAGAGCGCTGAACAAACCGCTTCTGAAAAGGCCATGCTACAATTAGGCATCATTCCGCAAGGACACAAAGGTGGACAACCTAAAAAGAAAAAGGATAAGTATCAGAGGAAATATCAGGCAGTGTGATTTCTCCAAAACGAAACACCATGTTGAAAAACCTGACTATTTGCTTTCTTATTCTTACATCCCAAGTGTTGATAGCCCAAAACGCCATCTCCGGCAGGGTGATCGCTCAGGACAATAAACAAGCGATCGAATATGCCGCTATCTCCGTTTATTCCCTTTCAGATTCCACTTTGATTGATGGGACCATTTCCGATGAAAATGGGGAATTTTCTATTGAGAAGTTACCCAATAAATCAATCTACTATGTGATACAATTTATCGGATACAAAACCATCTCTTCAGAACCATTTGTTCCCACTAATAATTATGACGTTGGAAATATTGCTCTAAGTTTGAATAGCAATAATTTAGAGGAGGTCGTTGTATCAGGGCGAAGTGCCACTTCTGTTCATAAATTGGACAAACAAATATATGATGCTACCCAATTTCAAAATGCCAAAGGGGGCAATGCCTCGGATGTTTTAAAAAATTTACCATCTGTCAATATCAATTCATTTGGAGAAATATCTATCAGAGGTACTCAGGGCTTCTTTTTGATGGTCAATGACAAACCCGTCCAAGGCGACCCAAACACCATTCTCCAACAAATCCCTGCCAATGCTATTGATGATATTGAAATGGTTACCGCTCCTTCTGCAAAATATGACCCTGATGGGCATGCTGGGATCATCAATATCAAAACCAAAAAATCAGTAACGGACGGCAATTATCTGTCGACTAATGTGATGATTGGGTTCCCAAGTTTAAGGGACTATGAAAATACTCAGGGTGCTCCACGATTCGCTGCCGATATTACCTTCAACACCAGGCAAGGTAAATGGGATTTTTCCGCAGGAATAGATTATCGTCGATTTGATCGATTGGGAAATAGAATCTCCTATGCCAATACCTTTATCAATAATATTTTAACTGAATTTCCAGCTAAAGGGGAGCGTAGTTTTGATCAGTATAACTACTCTGCCAGAACCTACTTGTCTTATACACCTTCCAGCCGACATACTTTTACAATGGGGTTTTATGCAGGTAGGCAACAGAAGGATCGTACGGCTGATGTTCTTTATAGTCAACAGCGAACAGGCATTTCTGCAATTGGATTTTTTGGAACCAAAAACTATTACAATTTATATTCGCAAAATGGCAGTTTATTCAATCGAGGAATCACCTTATCTGAAAATACCTATTTCAACACCAATCTAAGAGAGCGAAGAAGTGATTTTCTGGTCGGTTCTTTCGACTATCAGTTTCAGTTGGAAGATCAATCTAAAATCAAATTTTCCACCTTGTATGAGAGAACTGTCATTGGTGGACCGATCAATAATGCCAATTTGGCGTACCCAAATATTTCAGAGGTATATCAACGTCAACTGGTTGAAAAAAATACTCCTTTGGATGGCGTGCGTTTGCAATTGGATTACGACCGAAACATCGGAGCTGCAAAATTGGAGGCAGGGTATGTTTACCGATATTTAAATCACACGGGCAATTTTGATTTCTTTGACCGAGATCTGAATAATAACGAATGGGTAGTTAACTCAATGTTTACCAACACCGTAAATCTAACCCGAAATATTCATTCACTCTATTCGCAACTAAAAGGGAAAAAAGAAAAGTTCAGCTATAATGCCGGAGTTCGATTGGAATATTTTGATCGGATTATTGAGATCGGTGTTCCGGATAGTACTTTCAATTTGGATCAGTTCAATGTATTTCCTTCGGCTAATTTAACTTACCAATTATCTGATAAAACGCTCCTCAAAGCAGGCTATAGTCGCCGGATTGAGCGAACGACCACTTCCAAAATGACACCTAATCCCGATAGAGAACATTCCGAAGTTTTGGTACAGGGTGATCCGGAATTACTTCCAGAATTTATTGATGCCGTGGAGGCAGGCATTGTCCACAGTTGGGAAGACAATACGATTTTTGCCACTGGGTATTACAGACGTATTGACAATGTTATTAACAGGGTTAATACGGTATACAATGATACTATTCTTCAACGTGTCTATACCAATGTTGGTGTCGCTGATGCTTATGGAATGGAAATGGGCGCTACTATTTATCCCACCAAAAAGTGGCGGTTGTATGCGGGAGGAAATGTTTACAACTACGAGATCAGAGGCCGTGCCTTTGATAAGGATGTCAATACTTCAAATGTGGTCTACTCCATTAATGCCAATACCGATTACGATTTCAGTTCCACTTTTTCCATGCAGATCGCCTTTAATTATATATCAGAAAAAGTAACCGCTCAAGGCCGTAATGATGAATTTTACAATCCGTCCTTATCTTTTAGAGTATGTTTTAAAATTTAATTTGGAATCATTGAAAAAATGGCAATAGAAACAAAATTTTGTGTTGCAAGTAGTTGATATTCAAAAGGTTTCTCAAAAATCCAAAATTAGAATTTGAAGCCAATTCGCCATTTGCGGTTAGTCCCCAAACGGCGAAAATCACAAAATGTCCGATCTAAAAGGTGCAGAATTAGCTATAAACCATTGATTATCAATCATTTTCAATTTTTCAACAATTCGGTTTTCAATTTTAAAACATACTCTTAGAAAAACATTTTTAGACGAGCGGCTGGCGGTTTCCCTATTGTGGCAAAGTTTTGACCTCGGTCTATGGAAAGCCAATGAAACCAGCAAATCCACCTACCAGCAACAGTCCTTTTTTCAGACGACGAGATATGTGTACGAGGTAGATATCGTCCAGATCAATGTAGCCTACCATATCAGCCAAGCTTCCAAAAAAGTGAATTTACCGGATAGCGAATTTGGTAAAAAAGAGTTTTAATTTTAGCGACACCCGATTTCCGAAATCTTCATTCGATTGGAAGCGGATTTTTTGTGACCCAATAAAACCAGACCAGAACGATTTCGGAAATCTCTCTTACTGTTCTGGTAAGATTTCCGAAATCGCCTTGGCCAGTTGATGTGAGAAAATAAAAATCCTTTTTCAGCCAAAAGGAGATTTCGGAAATCAATAGAATCCTTTTTCATAAATTGAATTTATTTCTTGTCTTGAGCGTTCCAAAGTAATAAATTCCAATTCATGACAATAAGCCTCAACCTATTGACGAGCCTCTTTTTGAACAATTGAATTTATGTTGGATTTAGTTGCTTCCGGCCAATAAAAATTAAAGCCTAAATCATCAAGTTCCCACCAGTCATGGAAAAGTAGATAAAAAGGATATAAACCATATTCACCATCATACTCTAAGTGAAAGATTATATACTTGGCTAAGGTTATCTCTAATTCTTTTTCCATTAATCATTTCATTGAGATAAAAATAAATAATGGCCAACGCCGCAATTTTCTCTTCTTTTTCTTCCAAATCCAAATCACTTAATGCTGCCGTTAAATACGGCTTAATTTCATAAGCATCAACTGGTTTTGAGAAAGAAGCTAATATTAGGATATTTTCTGTTTCCACACCTTCGGCAATCAAATCCAAAGCCCAATCAACTACTAAATCATAATTGAAATGTTCTTTTCCTTTATGGCTTTGAATAAGATAGGTTGGATTGTTTTCTTTCATTTTAGTGATGGAAACTATTAAACGCCATGCCTCATTTTTTCAATAATTTTTTTCCTTGCAATTCCCTTTGTTTTAAAGACTTCCCAATTATCCTTTTTCACAAGGGAAGCATACCATGTTTCAACTTTTCCAAAATCAACATTATAGATCATTAAACTGCCCCTGCTATTTAATTCAGAATTAGAGGAAAACCAAACAAACAGTCCTTTTTCAACTTTATCTTTTATCCTGTTTTGGAGGTTCATATCACTTTGCTGATAGCCATGCTGTGTTTGTAGCAATTTTTCATCTACTTGTCCATCAACAAAATAACTCCTCTCCCAAACAACCCTCTTTGGATTAAATGGAGGCACCGTAATTTTTTGTCTCCACCTCGGTTCTAATGCAGCGTCTACTGGTAACACCCCACCAGATTCAAACGGAATTACAGCTTTACCAGAATAATTCAGCCACTTATGGTCGAACCAATTTTTAATTTTAGTGATAGAAATATAATTGACACCTTCAATTCTTGTAACAGAGGTGCAAATTAGATTTACAATGTCAATAAACTCTTGGGAGTCGGTTTCATCAGTGGGTATTTTGAAAAGCTTTCTTTGCATTTTATTTATGATTAAATGAGAACTAAAAATAGGACGCTGATCTCTCAGCGTCCCATTCAAAAAGAACGTGTTTTCAATTCTTCACAAAAATCTCCCGCAACTGATCCACCACCTGCGATCCACCTGACAGAGAAATGCTGTTGATTTTATCAGCGATTTTTTCCACGTATTCCATTTCCTTCAATTTGAACAGCATCTCATTGTCTTCCATCAACTTTGCAGTGTTCAGCAGGCTACGAGTAGAAGCTGTTTCCTCCCGACGGGTGATGATGTTGGCCTGTGCTTGCTTTTCAGCGATCAGCACCTTGTTCATGATCTCCTTCACATCGCCGGGGAGGATGATGTCACGGATACCGCCGCCTGTCACCTCAACACCCATTTCAGCGGCTTCTTCGGCTACTCCTTCTAGCACAAAGGCAGTGATGTCTTCCTTTTTCGCCAAAAGGTCGTCGAGCGTAAGCGTACCCACATACTCACGGATGGCCAATTGCAGGGCGATGTAAAGTTGCTTGAACACATCGTTGGTCTCAGCCAATGCTTTTACCACATCTACCACTTTAAACTGGGCAAAGAAGTTGATGCGGATGGCTGCCTTGTCTTTGGTCAGGATTTCCTGTCCAGAGATTTCCAGCATACGTTGACGGAGGTCGGTTTTTTCTACTTTCACATTTTTATCGCTTTTCCAGAAGTAGTAAGTGCCGGACGTCAAGTGCCTCACATATTTTCCATCCACGAAAAGCAGACCTTCTTCAAAGGAAGCAACCTCTTGGATTTTGATGTAAATGATCAAGCCAGGACGCAGCAGTACTTTCCGTTCAATGTCCGCTGGCACTTCCACCTCATTCAAATCAACAAGGCGGTGGCTGTATTCAACCACATCTTTCCAAATGGCATAACGTCCAGGCGTCAGTACTTGCTTGAAGTTTCCATTTAGGAATTGCAGTGCGATCTCCGTATCCTTTACTTCTATTACTTCTACCTGTGCCGCAAATACAGGATCAGCAAGCAGAATGTTGAGTTCACAAGGGGCTGTAAAAGCCTGCGTTTTGTCATAGATTTTTACCGTTTCATTCCAGCCAAGCCAGTGGCTGCCTTTGGTCAAGGTGCGGATGTAATTTCCTTTACGGAAAACCAATCCAACCTTGTGGGGAAAAATTTTAATGAATTTCATGATTGGTTTATGTAGTTCGGATTTTCAAATCCGAGCAGTTATAGAATTACTCGGATTTTCAAATCCGAGGTACAAATGCAAAAAATAAGCAGCAAAAGCACTCCCATCCAGCCTCGGCGGAAACGGCATTGAGCCAATGGTCGGGAGGAGGGTTCCAAGTTCCGGTCATCCAATTTTGAAATATGCCATTAACAATTTTCGCCATTGGATTTTTTGAAAATGGAAGCCTGCTTTTTTCCAGAGACGGTATCCTGCCGTTTTCAGGCTTCGGTCAGACTGCCCCATTCTGAAGTAAATTCGGAAAAGGCGGGGACTGCCTTTGCATGCTTAAGTTGATGGAAGCAAGAAAATGATAATAGAACCAAAATCTATCGCGTTTACCAATTCCGCCATCCCGACGTAAAGTCGGGAGCAGGATTCGAACCTGCAAATCATAGAGTCCAATGCTCTACCACTGAGCTATCCCGATACTGGATCAGGAGTGGGAGTCGAACCCACGACCGTTGGATGATGGTCAACCGCCTATTCAATCCGTCAGCATATCAACCCCGACAGTCGGGGCGACACTATGGGGCCATACAGAAACCCTCATCAGGTACTTCTTGAAAGACTGTTGCTCTTTGGTGCAAAAGCACTTTTCTTTTTCGGTGGACGGTACAACTGTGCTTTGCACCCCGTTACCGAATTATATTTTCAAATTTTGTTTATTTCTCCTTTGAAATATTGATGGTGCAAAGTTTTCACATTGTTACGCAATCTATTTGCGTAGTAAAAATTATTTTTGAAAATTCGTCAAATCTGACCGCATAAATCCATTTCACCTAAAAAAAGTTTCATGCCGATCAATAAATTAGCACTACTGCGTTACCGCACTATTGATAAATGTTTGCAAAACCGCTTTCGCAAGTGGACATTGGAAGACCTCATTGATGCTGTCTCTGATGCTTTATATGAATACGAAGGGATAGACTCCGGTGCAAGTAAAAGAACTGTGCAACTGGATATTCAAAATATGCGGAGTGATAAATTGGGATTCAATGCGCCCATTATTGTTATTAACAGGAAATACTATACCTATGAGGATAAAGAATATAGCATCACCAATACTCCTGTTTCCGATTATGATTTGGAAAAATTAAATGAGGTGGTCGGCATTTTAAAGCAATTTAAAGGATTTAATTATTTCAAAGATTTATCAACGGTCGTAGCAAAATTGGAGGACAAAATATTAAAACAAAAAAATGAAGGCATTTCCTATATTGACTTGGATAAAAATGAGCAATTAAAAGGATTGGAATTAATTGAGCCATTGCATAAAGCCATTCAGAAAAAAAGTCCGCTGAAATTAATTTACAAATCATTCAAAGCCGACCAACCATTGGAACAAATTATTTTTCCCTATTTATTAAAAGAATACAACAATCGCTGGTTTTTATTATGTGCCAATAAAATAAACAGGGAAAATTTATTGACCCTGGCACTTGACCGCATTGTATCCGTCCGAGAATATGGCGGCATAAAATATAATGAATCCCTTGTTGATGTCTTCCGTTTTTTCGATGAAGTAATTGGTGTCTCCAAAACCATTAAAATGCGAGGCCGGAATATTTTATTAAAATTAAAAAAATCCCAACTGCCATATATTACTACCAAACCTTTGCATCCCAGTCAGAAAATATTGGAAGAAGAAAATGGATGGGTAAAAATCAGTTTAAATGTGGTCTGGAATTATGAACTGGAACGGGAAATATTGGGCATGGGTGAAGTAATCGAAGTTTTGAAACCAGTGGGACTGCGGAGAAAAATAAAGGAGAGATTAGATAAAACGATGGGTCTATATGAAGAATCAGATTAAATAAAAATGAAAATCAAAAAAGCCCGATCCTGAAATCAAGATCGGGCTTTTTTTGATTTTTATTTTAATTTTCATTCTCTTCATCCACAGGCTTCACCAACAGCCCCATTTTCTTCGCTCGCTCCTCCCACTTTTTACGTGCATATAGTTGCAGGTCAGGAATATGGTCGGATTCATCCATGATCTCAAAACCAAGAATGGTTTCAAATAAATCTTCCAAAGTGACGAGTCCAACAGTGCTTCCATATTCATCGGATACAACGGCAATATGCGACCTGTTTTTTGACAAAAATTCGAAAAGGTGTGGAAGTTCTCTATTTTCGTTGACAATTGCCAATGGCCGTTTGATACTTTCCAGTTTATTTTCCTTCCTGCCTTCCAACATGCCTATAAGGACTTCGTTTTTTAAAATTATCCCAGTCAAATTGTCTTGGTCGTCGTCGTAAACAGGTATCCGGGAAAAAGGTGGCATTTTATCCCTTGATTCATAAAACTCACCCAATGTCATGTTTTGGTCGGCCATGAACATCATGGTCCGAGGGGTCATTATATCCTTTGCTTTAAGTTTGTTGAGATGCAGTAGGTTTTCGATAATGGCCGATTCATTTTCCTTCAGTGCGCCACTTTTTTTGCCAAGGCTTGCCATCGCCAAAAAGTCAGCGCGAGAGAAAACACTTTTTACATCTTTCGACTTTAGGTTTTTGGTGATGAGCATGCTGAGCCAGATCAGCGGGGACAAAATAAAAATAACGATCTTTAGTGACCTAACAGTAAAACCTGCCAACTTCCGCCAATAATTCGCCCCCAGTGTTTTAGGGATGATTTCAGAAAGGATTAAAATGGCCAAGGTCATGCCCGCTGCAATGAGGGACTCATAAGACAAACTCCACCACCCATTGAAGATGGGAATTGAATTTTCGCCGAACACTTCTCCGGCCTGCGCCCCTACCCCAATCGCTCCGACTGTGTGGGCAATGGTATTTAAAGTAAGGATAGCTGAAAGTGGACGGTCAATGTCCTCTTTGAATTTTTGCAGGGACTTGCCCAATTGAGTCCCTTCCTCCACTTGCCGATTGACAAAGGACGGCGTGATACTCAACAAAACAGCTTCCCATATAGAACAGAGGAATGAAAAAACAATAGATACGACAAAAAATACTATCAGTAGTGGCATATAACAGGGTTGGCAAGCAGGAAAGGTCTAAGTCACCTCTCTTTTCAAGTGACTACCTTAAAGTCCTCTGCTTGTGGGTCGTTTTGTTTGATTCAATTGAATTTGGGGCTTTGCCCTTCTTTTTATTTTACGGCAAAAATAGGAAAAAGGTGTTGGCCTCCTCGAGAGAGGGCCGCTATTGCTGCAACAAATTCTTAAACCGATGTCTCTTCGGCGTCACATCCCCATACTTCTCCTTTTTCATCGCCTCATAATCTTGATAATTACCTTCAAAGAAAACCACTTCCCCCTCATTTTCAAAAGACAAAATATGTGTAGCCAAGCGATCAATAAACCAACGGTCGTGGGAAATGATCAAAGCGCAACCAGCGAAATTATCGAGTGCATCTTCGAGAGAACGAAGGGTATTCACATCAATGTCATTGGTCGGTTCATCAAGCAGGAGGACATTGCCACCATCTTTTAACGTCATGGCCAAATGGAGGCGGTTGCGCTCCCCACCGGAAAGGACACCTGCCTTCTTTTGCTGGTCAGAGCCACTGAAATTGAATTTGGAAATATAGGCCCGGGCATTCACCTCGTAATTGCCGACGGTCAGAATATCGTTGCCCTCTGACACTACCTCATACACCGACTTGTTTGGGTCAATGGCATCGTGCGACTGATCCACATAAGACAGCTTCACGGTGTCGCCGATTTTTATGTCCCCGTTATCAGGTGTTTCCTGTCCGACCAACATACGGAACAAAGTGGACTTCCCTACCCCGTTCGGGCCAATGATACCGACGATGCTGTTTTTTGGAATATCAAAAGATAGGTTTTCAAAAAGCAGCCGTCCATCGTAAGCTTTGCTCAAATCAGCTGCTTTGATGACCACATCGCCGAGGCGGGGGCCGGGCGGAATATTGAGTTCGAGTTTCTTTTCTTTTTCTTTGGCCTCCTCACCAGCGAGCTTTTCATAAGCATTCAGACGGGCCTTGCCTTTTGCCTGCCGGGCTTTTTGCCCCATGCGAATCCATTCGAGTTCCCGTTCAAGGGTCTTGCGGCGCTTGTCTTCGTGCTTTTGCTCCATCTCCAGTCGCTTGGCCTTTTGTTCCAGCCAACTGCTGTAATTGCCCTCCCACGGGATGCCTTCGCCTCGGTCTAGTTCGAGTATCCAGCCAGCTACATTGTCGAGGAAATAGCGGTCGTGCGTAACAGCGATCACCGTGCCGGGGAAATTTTGCAAGTACTGCTCCAGCCAGTCAATACTTTCTGCATCGAGGTGATTGGTCGGCTCATCGAGCAGTAAAATATCAGGATTGGAAAGTAGCAGCCTCGCAATTGCAACCCTCCTGCGCTCCCCACCAGAAAGTACTTTGACAATCGCATCATCAGGTGGACAGCGCAGGGCGTCCATTGCCCTTTCAATTTTGTGATCAAGTTCCCAAGCACCGCTGCGGTCGAGGATGTCCATGAGTTCGCCCTGTCGCTCGATGAGATTGTTCATCTCGTCGTCGCTCATGGGTTCGGCAAATTTGGCGTTTACTTCCTCGTATTCTTTCATGGTCGCCATCAATTCACCAACGCCTTCCTCCACTGACTCCCGGACGGTTTTGGTATCGTCCAGTTCCGGTTCTTGTGGCAGGTAGCCTATTTTGAATTGTTTTTCAAATTCTATTTTGCCCTCATAATTCTGGTCAAGGCCAGCGATAATTTTTAACAGGGTGGACTTACCACTGCCATTGAGGCCGAGTACGCCAATTTTTGCCCCATAAAAAAAGGAAAGCCATATATTTTTAATGACAGGTTTTTGTGCGCCGGGGAAAGTTTTGGAAACGCCCGACATGGAGAAGATGATCTTGTTGTCTGACATGGTGTTTGGTTTGTGGTTTTACGGTTGAATTTAAAATGGGCGCAAAAATGGGATGTTTTTTATAAAAATAAAAATGCCTTTTTTTTATAGCTCAACTTTATATTTGATAGGATTATTTCCATAAAATACATTTAACCGCTTGTCTAAAAAACCACTAATTCTACACCCAATCTGGAACAGGTTTTTATAGCATCTGCTGCTATCTATTTCAATGCTTTTTCCGGAATTTGTTTTTATTGCCAAGACAGCGTTGGTCACACTTCCAGCTTCTTCACTTTTCTGCCAAAAATAATTAACCGTCTTTGTTTTAAATTCACTAATTGTTTTTCTGTTATCCGTCATTATCAAGTTGCCATCAGGTAAAATTTTAAGTTGCCTTTTTTTATGTGATTTTATTTTTACAATAGTCCGTGCAAGTATTTAACACGAAAAAATGTCAAGCTCTTTGCATACAACCAAAGTTGAGCACGGTTTGCAGCTTTGGATGATTTATATCAAACTCTGCTTTTGAGCTGAGTTTTAAAAAAAGCCAATTTACCAATCGGGTGTTATAGGCTTTTCTGACAAATGAGTTCATTGAATTAATGGTTGAGTCGGCATTTATTATCAATTGCGAAAGATTGACAGCGGACATGCTCATATTGAAATGGAAGTCCAGACTTTGTTCGTCCCTGGCCTGGCAATGGTTCAGTCCCGTAAATTGTTTTGCATCCCTAAAAATAAATTCGACCTTAAAACGGAGTTGATAATACAGGACTATCAACCTTGCATCCAACCGCAGGTCAGTCGAAGCGAGCAGGACATACCTGTTTGTCCTTTTGTTGATGAGCATGACCATTTTGAAATTCCTTTTAAAATGTTTGGAATTCAAAACAAGGGTATAAATATGCAGGTATGGATATTTATGGTCGGGGCCGACCGATTTCCATTTTCGGAGGTCCAGGTTTTTCCAATCAACTTTGCCCGCAAATTTTTTCTTGGCCCCCCGCTTCTTCTTTGGGTGGGGCCCTTTGTACAGAAAACGCATGTTGGAGTCGGGGCGGAATTTTGTTACAAGGTGCTTGCCGTGAGTGTGCAGGGCATTGAACACCTTTGTTTTGGCATAATACCCATCGGCCACTATGTAAAGGACTTTGGTCAGCTTGGGCAACAGCTTTGCGACCTGTCCCATATAAAAGTCTATGCGGGTATATTCCTTGTCCGAACCTTCTTTTGCCGAAAGTTTTGCAGGCGTCTGGACAACGCTCAGTGCCCATGCTTTGGCACTTTTGACATCAATGAGGGAAAGGAGGCTTATTTCAAGCCCTTTTTTGTTGCGCCCTGCCACTCCCGACCAGAATTTGTCAAGGCCAAAGGTCTTTTTCCCGGCCTTGGGGACATAACTGCAATCAATGGCAGCAATTATGGGGTTGGCAAAATCAAGTCCGCACAGGTACATGATCTGTAAATTAAAACTCAACCAGTCAAAGAACTTTTTGAAATTCCGCCGAAACGTAATTTCATTGAATTTGGAGAAACGGGAAAGGTTGCAATAATTTAATCGGCCCTGGATGGAGAAAACCAATTCAAATAATTCGATTAAAAAAAATCGTTGCCATTTGTCCTTTACCTCAATTTTTTCGAATATTGATCCGAGTGTCTTTTTGATGCTCATCATAGGTCGTGAAAGTTTTGGTGCAACTTAACTTTACGACCTTTTTATTTTTTATCCAAATCAGCAGCTAAAACCTGCACGGACTATTATTTTTAGTGCTTTGTTCCTTTTTACACATCCAATTAAACTTAATATCACAATTGGCAAACCAATATACATTACATAGGTCAGCTCAAAATAATTATTTCCTCCATTTTTTAGTAGGTGAAAAATGGTAAAGACCAGTAATATGGAAATAAGAATTAAAATAAATACATTCTCATTTAAGTCTTCCTTTTTAGCTTTCTCTGTTTTTGAAACAATAATTATTTCTTTTTCCAATTGAAAATCAAGACGTTGGGATTTTAATTCCCAATGGGGCTTAATGTTTTTAATATTATCCAATGCCCAACCTTTTCGCAAACAATAATTTTCAACTCGTTCTATGATACGCTCCCCGAACAACTTCTTATTATTCAAAATATAAGACAATTCATTTTTGTCAAAAAAGCCTAAATTATCCATATTTATTTACTCTTTGAGCTATTAATGTTCAACAAGGAAATTTATCAAAAAACGAATTAAAGTTTATGAATAAATATGTCACGGCTTTTTCAATTCCCCCGACACATCCAAGTCCAACAACCGCAGCCGCCATTTTTTCGCCTCGCCATCTTTATTTTTTTTAAAACGATAAGTTCTTTTTTTAAATAAATGCCGGATTAAAAAACCAGTAGCTATACTGGAGGCAGGCACCATATATACAGATTTGGAAAGGTTGTCGAAATTGTTCCCACTGACCAATTCATCAACGGCGGCATAAACCGTCCAAACTACAGCGAAGTTGAAAAACTGGTTGCTCAATGGCCTTGACCAACGTTGACGGTCGTAAAACCGCAAAGCTGCGATGCTGTCGAGATGAACGTGGTCTTTTGCGAAAAGAAGCAGGTTTTGTTCATAATTGATGTCATCAATCACTCGGGTGTACCATTGGCCGCCATGAAGTTGAAAGGTGATTTCGTGGCCGGGGAAATATTTTTTCGTTTTGGGGCTGTGTACTTTCTCTATTTGCAGGAATTTTTGGGCATCTATATTATTGGCAAAAAAAGTAGCGAATATTAAAAAGAGGGTAATTCTCATGGTCGAGTTGATTTTCAGAAAAGAGGTCATTTTCGGCTATCGGGGTTGGATTTGGAGGAAATATTTTTTTTGACAAAACGGTAGTTCATATTCCGCACAGCCTTTTCAATTTCCTGATAAGGCAGGTCCTCCTTTCCCGTGTAAATTACCATAAAAGCAAACTGTCCTTCCTCTTTTTCCAATTTTTTATAAAGCCAGTGTTTGTTCAGCCGCCATGCTTCCCGCACCTTCCGCTTGATCCGGTTGCGGGCTACGGCAGACTTGAAACTCCTTTTTGGGACACTCACCGTAAATTGCACGGGCGCTTCGCTTTTTGGCTCATCCATCTTCAAAAAAACCAAACGCAGTGGGTAGACCCCAAAGGATTTCCCTTCCTTGAACAACCGTTCAATGGTTTTCCGGCTTTTGAGCCGCTCTGCTTTTTTGAAAGTGAAGGATGACATGACAGAAATTAATGCGGTGAAAGTACAATGAAATTCATAAGTAAGTTCAAGCTTGATTCGACTATCCTGATTAAAATACGGATGTTTATAAAAAGTACACAACAGGGAAAATTAAACTTGACCTTTTGCCTACTTTTGTTGTTAGATAGAGAAAAGTCAGGTTATGACTGCAAAAATTGAAGAAACCATTCAGGAAGTAAAAGACATTTTCGCTTCCCATCTTGAGCAGAACGCTTTCCGCAAAACGCCGGAACGGTTCGCCATCCTCGAAGAAATATACCGTCGCAACGACCACTTCGATGCCGAAGCCCTCTACATCCACATGAAAAACCAGAGCTACCGGGTGAGCCGGGCTACGGTTTACAACACGCTTGATTTGCTGGTCAGTTGCGATTTGGTTAAACGCCACCAATTTGGGAAGAACCTCGCCCTTTATGAAAAATCCCACGGCTATAAACAACACGACCACCTTATCTGTGAAGACTGCGGAAAAGTAGTTGAATTTTGCGACCCCCGTATCCAACAGATCAAGGACATGATGGGGGATTTATTAAAATATAAAATCACACACCACTCGCTGAACCTGTTTGGCAAATGCGATGGTGCTTGTGAACGGACAAAAAATAGTGATTAGTTGATTAGTGATTGGTTGGTTAGTGATTAGGCTTCTATCTGATCACTAATCAACCAATCACTAATCAACTAATCAACTAATCACTAATCCAATGGCAATAGACGTGATCCTCGGCCTCCAATGGGGCGATGAGGGAAAAGGAAAGATTGTTGATTATCTCGCAACTCAATACGACGTAGTGGCCCGCTTTCAGGGCGGCCCCAACGCCGGGCATACCTTAAAATTCGACGGGCAAAAATTTGTGCTGCACACGGTTCCCTCGGGTATTTTCAGAAAAGAACTGGTCAACCTCATAGGTAATGGTGTCGTCATTGATCCGATCACTTTGCGACGAGAGCTTGGCGGCCTGCAAGAAGCAGAAGTTGATTATGAGGACAGGTTGCTCGTTTCTAAAAAAGCCCATCTCATTTTGCCGACCCACCGCTACCTCGACGCAGCTTCCGAAGCGGCCAAAGGGAAAGCAAAAATTGGTTCTACGCTGAAAGGCATCGGTCCAACTTACATGGACAAGACTGGGCGAAATGGCCTGCGCGTTGGCGATATTTTGTTGGACGATTTTAAAAATCGGTACAATACCCTCAAACAAAAACATTTGAGGCTTTTGGCCGCTTTGCCAAAAATAGATTTTGACCTTGATGCCGAAGAAAAAAAATGGTTTGACGCACTTGATGCACTTCACTCTTTACAAATGGTTGATGGGGAGTATTTTATCAACCAACAATTGGCAGAAGGGAAGCGGGTATTGGCCGAAGGCGCACAAGGTTCGATGCTCGATATTGACTTTGGCACCTACCCGTTCGTCACTTCTTCCAATACCGTGACGGCAGGTGTCTGCATAGGCTTAGGTGTTTCTCCAAAAAATATCGGGGAGGTTATTGGCATCACCAAAGCTTACTGTACCCGAGTGGGCAGTGGCCCTTTCCCGACAGAATTGTTTGATGAAACAGGTGAATTTTTAAGAAAGGAAGGGATGGAGTTTGGCGCTACCACTGGCCGGCCCCGCCGCTGTGGGTGGATTGATTTGCCGCAATTGAAATATACCATTATGCTGAATGGCGTCACGCAATTGGTCATCACTAAAATTGATGTTTTAAATAAATTTGAAAAAATAAGTGCCGCCACTAAATACCGCTACAACGGCTCTGAAACCGACCATTTGCCTTATGATCTTTGTGGTGTACCTGTTGAGCCTATTTTTAAATCATACCCCGGCTGGAAACTGGCATTGGATAACATCAAAGATTACGACGACCTGCCCGTGAACGCCAAGACCTATCTCGCAACTTTAGAGCATCATTTGGGAGTGCCGATTACAATGGTTTCTACAGGGCCGGAGCGGAAGAGTTTGATACTTAAGGGAGTGGAAGCAGCTTTATAGGTATTGATATTTTGCGGCTGTTTAGCCCTCCTATCTGTCAAAGGATCATAACCCAACTTTTTCGGAACAAGGTGGATTCAAAGGGTTTGAGGTGACATCCCGAAGTAAATCCGGGACAGGTTCTTTTTGGCGGGATGGGTTGTGCGGGCAGGCTACAAAAAGGTGTCATCTTCCCACCTCTGAAAACCTTTAATCAATGACCATTCTCGAATTAAAAGACTATAATATATATATCGGCCAAACAGGCCATGAACTTTCCGAAATAATCAAGAAAGGCAATTACTCGAAAGTGGCCGTCCTCGTTGACGAAAACACCCGCCAACATTGCTTACCTCTTTTATCAAATAAATTAAATACGAAATTTCACGTCATTGAAATCCCAGCCGGGGAAATACATAAAAACCTCGACACCTGCCGACACATCTGGACGGAAATGATGATCCATGAATTGGACCGCCATTCCCTGCTCATCAACCTTGGCGGTGGTGTGATTGGCGACATGGGCGGATTCTGTGCAGCCACCTATTTGCGTGGCATTGATTTTATTCAAATACCCACTACCCTACTCTCAGAGGTGGATGCATCGGTCGGCGGGAAATTGGGCATTGATTTTAAATTAATAAAAAACAGTATTGGCCTTTTTAAAAACCCAAAGGCTGTTTTTGTTGATCCCGAATATTTAAAAACTTTACCCGACAATGAAATTCGCAGTGGCTTTGCGGAAATTATCAAACATGCCCTTATTGCCGATACCGACCATTGGGATGACTTAAAAAAAATAAATAATTTATTGGAATTAAATTGGCTGCCGATCCTTTCCCATTCGCTTAAAATAAAACAACAGGTAGTCGAAAAAGATCCTTTTGAAAAAGGGCTTCGCAAAGCGCTCAATTTTGGCCATACGATCGGCCATGCTGTGGAGAGTTTTTCTTTAAAAACAGACAAGCCACTATTGCACGGAGAAGCAGTAGCCATCGGCATTGTTTGCGAAAGTTGGCTGTCGCACAAAGCAGGTCATTTGCCGGAAAATAAATTAAACGAAATAACCGATTTTATAAAGAAAATTTATCCACCTTATATTTTTAAAGAAATAAATTTTCCTGAAATATTTTCATATATGAAAAAAGACAAAAAAAATCGGGACGGAGTAATAAATTTCACATTTTTATCGGTTATCGGAGAAGCAAAAGTAAACCAAACTTATGGGCGTAAATTGATTGAAGAAAGCCTAAAATACTACATCTCACTACATCAATAGCATTAGCTTTTAATACCAACAAAAATCTTTATTAATAAATAAAAAATTCATATAAAATATTTACAAAAATTGCTTGGGAAACTATCTGTCTGAACATTTCGGTAACCCAACACATAACATTTTTCCAACCACAATTATTACATTATGAACATTTTTTATACATTGCAGACATTCTTGTGCCCCGTTCATTTTGATCCCTTCCACATAAAAGAACTGATTACAAATTTTGAATCCGCATTCAAATGAAAAAGCAAGAACTCTACACACCATTTACCAGACTGACTTTTCTGGAAAAGTCCAAGCTGATTGATTTTCTGGAGGTCAACACCGAAAATGGCCATTTCTCCAAATGTGAAATTGCAGAGGCCGTCGAATGCGCTATGAAAGAACGCCCATCGCTCGGAGGCTTTATCCTTACTTTAAATGAAGAAAACGAAATGCTCGGCGCCATGGTCGTCAATGCAACGGGCATGGAAAACAGAAATCCAAAATTCCGCTTGTCCCTTTTCGCTGTGGCCCGTGCTCACCGTCACAACGGCATTGCGAAACACATGATGGACAATGCCATTCAACGAACTGGCCCCGACCTAGCCATACAACTGGAACCCGGCAATGGGGAAGTGGCGTTTTTCAAAAGGTTGGGTTTTAAGGAAAGATATGTGGAGATGAGGTTGTGAATTAGACGACTTTTCGAAAAGGATTTTTCATTTAAAAATATCAGCAACTTTTATTTCAAATTCAGGCAGGACAGGCGCTGCTGATATAGTTTCATTCCCTTCGTAAATATTGATTTTCGTTCCTATACAAACATGTACCTTTTTTGAATTGGGATAAATCTGCCAAATGACTAGAACATCAGCTTTTCTGTAATCGTCCATCTTTTCATTGACTTTTCTGATTTTATCATTTTTTGAAATGACTTCAATGATAAACTGAGGTACGGGCGGTTTACCATCTTCTATTCGGTCAATTTGTTCATCTGTATAATAAGCTATATCAGGACGACGATGGTGTGTCTTGAAAAAAGTATCCCCTTCTGAGATTAGTAGACCTTTTACTTTTCCAGTATTTTTTAATTCGTCAAAAAAATATCGTATCGCCCTTAGAATGCGGAATTGAGTGTAGTCCATTGTTCGTTTTGTTTTCTCAACAATGCCATCCAGCCACTCATACTTAAAGCCATCCTCCCGTGTGAGGTATTCTTGCTGAAATGCCTCCCATGAAATCTTTTTTTTCTTCTTACTTGACTGGGGCGGTATTCCCGAAGCCCCTTCTTGAATGGCTGCTACTGATGACATGGCTATTTTTTTCACAAATATAATGGATTCAAGTAATAAAATAGACAGCTTTTAAAAACAAAAAATTTATTTCTGAACAAACATTTTGTTTTTAAAATAAAACCAAAATGCTTAAATTTGCACTCAATTTTTTGCCTAAGGCAACAACTTTTTACTATTTACTTTTGCCTTCCCTATTGAAATACGGGATTTCGCTTCGCTCAATTTTACTTAAAGCATCATGGCTAAAAAAAAGCAACCCATAGCAGATAATCTGACCAACAATATTTCCATGAACGGCAACGGAAATGGCAACGGCCACGAGAATGTACATATCACCACCATCTCCAACATGTACGAGGACTACTTCCTCGACTATGCCAGTTATGTGATCCTCGAACGCGCCGTGCCCGCCGTGGAGGATGGCCTCAAGCCCGTGCAGCGCCGCATCTTGCACGCCATGAACGAAAAGGAGGATGGCCGCTACCACAAAGTGGCCAACATCATCGGGAACACCATGCAGTACCACCCGCACGGTGATGCCGCCATCGGCGATGCACTGGTGAACCTCGGCCAAAAAGAACTCCTCATCGACACCCAAGGAAACTGGGGTGACTACCGCACAGGCGACTCGGCAGCAGCCCCCCGTTACATCGAAGCACGACTGACCAACTTTGCCAAGACTGTTGCTTTTAACCCCCAGACGACCGATTGGCAACTCAGCTATGATGGCCGGAAAAAAGAGCCAATCAACCTGCCGATGAAATTCCCTTTGGTGCTTGCCCAAGGGGCGGACGGGATTGCAGTGGGGCTTTCCACGAAGATTTTACCGCACAACTTCATCGAGCTTTGCAAAGCTTCCATTGATATTTTGAAAGAAAAACGGGTGAAGGTTTACCCCGATTTTATGCAGGGTGGCTCTATTGATGTGAGCGAATATAATGGTGGCAAACGTGGGGGCAAGGTGAAGGTGCGGGCCACCATCGAAAAGGCCGACAAAAATCTTTTACTCGTCAAAGATTTGCCATATGGCGTAACTACCTCTTCGTTGATTGACAGTGTTCAGAAGGCCGTTCAGAAAGGCAAAGTCAAGATCAAAAAAATAGATGACAACACGGCAGAGCATGTCGAGGTCGCCATCCAATTGGCGCCGGGCATATCGCCAGATGTGACGATAGATGCACTCTATGCCTTTTCCAATTGTGAAATTTCGATTTCGCCCAACTGCTGCATCATTGTGGACAATAAGCCCCACTTCATCAAGGTGGAGGAGCTGTTGAAAATTTGCACCGAGCGCACCAAAGATCTGCTGCGATTGGAACTCGAAATCCGCAAACACGAACTGGAAGAAAAGTGGTTCTTTGCCAGTCTTGAAAAGATATTTATCGAAAACCGCATTTACCACCAGATTGAGGAATGCGAAAGTTGGGAGGAGGTGATGAAAACCATTTACCGGGAAATGCGGAAGTACGTTGCCACCCCTTCCGACAAAGCAAAAAAAGGCGACAACCGCTTGGAGCTGTTCCGTGACCTCACCGACGATGATATTACCCGTTTGACCGAAATTCGTATCAAGCGCATTTCGAAATACAACTCCTTTAAGGCCGATGAACTAATCGAAAAGATCATTGACCAATTGGAACAGGTTGAGCATAATCTGGCTCACTTGGTGGAATACACTATTGATTACTACCAAATGCTGATAGATAAATTTGGCAAAGGTCGGGAGCGTCGGACAAAGATCACCAGTTTCGAAAGCATCAAGGCAGTGGCCGTCGTTGCCAATAACACCAAATTATATGTTGATAAAAAAGAAGGGTTCATCGGCTTTGGTTCGAGCCTCAAAAAAGAAGGGGAGTTTGTAAGCGATTGTTCGGATATTGACGATATTATTGTTTTCCGCAAGGATGGCAAAATGGTCGTCAGCCGAATTGCCGATAAAACATTTGTTGGAAAAAGCATCCTCCATGTGGCCGTTTGGAAAAAAGGCGACGAGCGGACCACCTACAACATGATCTATTGGGACGCCAAAAAAGGTCGGGCCATGGCCAAGCGTTTCAACGTGACTGCTATTACGAGGGACAAGCCTTACGACTTGGTAAAAGGTGATAAAAACAAGGTCCTCTATTTCACCGCCAATCCAAATGGAGAAGCGGAATTGGTGACCCTCACCCTCAGCCCTACCAGTCGTGCCCGCATCAAAATATTTGATTACGGCTTCAGCGACCTCGAAATCAAAGGACGTGGCGCAGGCGGCAACATCGTTACCCGCTACCCAGTGAAAAAAGTAGTGTTGAAAGAGGAAGGCCATTCTACCATCGGCGCTTTGAAAGTCTGGATGGATGATGTCAGTGGCCGCCTCAATACAGACGGGCGCGGTCGTCTCCTCGGCGAATTCGATACAGGTGAAGCCATCCTCGCTATTTATAAAGATGGTTCTTATGAATTGAATTATGTGGAATTAACCCGCCGCTACGAGCCGAAAGACCTAATGTATATAAGTAAGTTTGATCCTGATGCCCCCATCTCCGCCGTCCATTACGAAGGTAGCAAGGGCTGGACAATGGTGAAACGCTTTTACGTCGAGACGACTACGGTAGATCAGCGATATCCTTTCATCAGTGACCACAAGTCCTCAAAATTGTATTTCGCCACGGCCTCGGAGACCCCTATCGTTCAGTACAGTTACAAAGCCAAAAATGAAAAGCATGAACTGGAGTTGAACCTTGCTGAATTTATTGATGTGAAAGGTTGGAAAGCGCTTGGAAATAAACTGGGAGAATTTAAAGTATTAAAAATCAGTAAGGTAAAGGATGAAGAACCATCTGATGGGAATTCAGAGGAGTCTGAATCTCCTGCAAATAAAGCAATGCCTAAAAAGGCTGCTGCTGCGAAAAAATCAACCGCTAAAAAAACTGGTTCGGGGACGCTGAAGGCGGGGGATACGGTGGACTTTGATTTGGATGGGCAGGGGAGTTTGTTTTGAAGAAATTCCCTTTATCATTTCAATTATTTTCCGCAATGACTTGCGTCAAATGGTACAAGGAAGCAACTAATGGATAAAAGAATAGGGTTTCCTCCACGTTATTTTCCATGTCACTCAATTCAAGCCTTTTGGATAGTCCTTTTATGAGGCTGTCCTCTATGTCACGCAATAATTCGCTCTTGTATTCCCTCAGGGCGGAGGTGGCGATGCCGAAATTATCCTCGAAATTAAAATCATCGTTCAGGTTAAAAAGAGTGTCCACAAATTTTTCAATTTCTATTAATGTGGATTTTTTATGCTTCTTGGTGATTTCCTCATATTTTAAATCTGCGCTTTGAAATTTATTTGGTAAATTATTTATATAGGTTTTACTTTCATCACCTAATAAAACAATTCTATCAATTTTGTTTTTTTCAAAAATACCTTTCTGATTTTCTTTTTGGAATTTTAGGATTCCCCCTTTACAGGTTGCCTCTTTAAGTTTTATTGCCCTTACCACTTGCAAACCTTCCTTATGGTATTTTGCAATATAGACTTTTTCAAAAATCAATTCACCAAGTTTGGCCACTCCATCAAGTTTTGGGGCTGGGTCTAATAAATTAACTGTTTTAGAACCAATTCCACTTAAACAAACTGTCCTGGGCATTTCATACCCAAGTTTTTTCATTAAAGAAGCTATATGGTAAATTATCGCCCCATAAAATACGAGGAATACGATTTTAAATTCCTCGTGATTTGAAATTTCTTCCGAAAATTTAAACTGTAAATTTTTGTCTTTTAAATCTTGATGGTTTTCTGTAGAAAATAAAAAATCCATTAAATCGGAAGAGCTGCATGCACCGGGCTTGATAAGCTGGTCGTATATTCCATTCAGCGAATGAAGTTCGTTTTTATTATGATCCAAAAATTCTTCAACACTATTTTTAAAAAATTGCACAAAACCATTTTCCGTAGAAATATCCTCTCGATAGCCATCCCCAAAAACAACATTCTTGGCAAATTCAAATGAAGTGATAAATTCAGGTTGGTCTTTAAAAAAAATGACAATGTCTGTGGTGTTATCGCCAATATCAATATTCACTGCGGGATATCGGTGGCTTTTGACCATGTTTGTCGGATGGCTGTAAAAAGGGGCTTCTGCCGCCAAATAGGCTATCGGCTCACTACTGGGGTTAATTTGCTTTTCAAAAACATCCTTCCAAACCCTCTGGTACTGGTTGATTTCATGAGGCCTCATACTGGAAGGGTAAAACCATATCACATCCGTTTTATTCAAATCGCCTCCGTTCAGCAATACTTTGTTCCTTATCAGGACCATCAGGGTTTCGATGAACTTCTCGACCCGGTTGGCATTGATCTTACCGTCTGCCCCTCTGGGTTTCGTCCATTTTAGGTTGGTCTCTATTTTTTCCGACATCAAGGATTCCTCTTTTTCATAATGGAAGGGGATGTTAATGTCGCCCAAAGCAAAGGTGTGCCGGAGATGGTCAAGTCCTTTGATTTCAGCGGTTACAGTTCTTATAGGAAATTGATGCCTGCTATCCTCACCGATTGTAAAGGGAATGAGTTCTCGTTCTAATTGTGCCCGTAGTTGTGGATCAGGCAACCCCCATGTCCGATCAAACAGGGGGATCAATTGTTGATCCTCTTTATCTATGTCAAAAGACCTTTGCACCCCACCTTCTACCGAATATCCGACATGGGTATATGCCGGGCGAAAATCTATGGCAAACGTGAATTTTTTATGGCCTTTGGGCATATCCCGGAACAACGGCAAAATTAAGCCCCTGATATCTCCCGATTTTTCAATTTCAATGAGGTCATATTTTTTTCCCATCAAAAAATACCTAGAGGTCACATTGTGCCCATGCCCTTTGCTTTCATCGCTGTGGGTAGTTGATTGCTGGCTTTCCACTGGCCGACATCCCCTCGTGGTTACTTCCATGAAAGTACACCTATAATCACTTAGGTTGGAACCGAAAGAAACATCGGCATCCAAAAAACCAACGCGCTGCCCAATTTTTTCACCTATAAAATTAAAAGGCAAAAAACCCAAAGTGAATTTGCACCTCTTTATTACCCCTTCGTTCTTTTTTTCATTGTATGTACCACTGGACTTGTACAGCCTCTCAAATTTTATGTATTCCCCTTCCGCTTCTACGGGGATCAACAGTTCGGCCCGAACTGCATCCAAGCCAACTTGGACAAACCTGAAAATCGGCCTGCCTCCTGGGGCAGCCCCCATTAAATCTTTAATATTAAAAAATTCAAAGTACAAAGTTTTTAAGGGCAGCAAGTAAAGGTTATCAGATGGTTCTTTGGTTACTTTATCACCCCTAAAAAAGCCTTTTGGATTGCCGATAAAAAAATGATTTTCGTCAATGGCATAAGGCACTTCGATAAGGTAGGATTCCAGAAAATCGCTAACAGTCAGGTATGGGTATTTAACGTCTTTACCCGGCATAGACCTTTCGTCCAATTTGACTTTATCCACGAATGGTACAGCCGTTTTAGGGTTCCATTTTTCGCCAAAATAATTCAGTGGGCGGTTATAGTCGTTCTGCAACACAACGGGCTTTTGTCCCCGGTATTTATCTGAACGGATGACGAAATCACCAGCTGTTTGTTCATTCATTTTTTTCATTTTAAAATGCTTATTTATATTTTTTTAATGATATAGAAAGCCTGTCTGGATTTCCCCTAAATTGTTCGGTTCCATATCTATTTATATATAGCCTATTTTTTATTTTTACATTGTATTGCAAAAAGGCATAGAACCAATATTTTCTAACCCGCCAATATACATAGCCGAGATGAAAAACAAGCACACGTTTACACTTTCCAAATACTTATTGCTCCTTGTTTTTATAATGCTGTCGCTTCATTGCTCCCGCGACCGGGAAGGCCACCGGGAGCGTCGGAGGAGCAGTGAAAAAAAACACCTGCCAATAGGCCCCTGCCAAATTGCCATCGAAGGCCAAGGTAGGGCCGTGTCCGTCAAACGGCTTTTGAACCAAATTTCAAAAAACCCCGAAGGGGCCGAGTACCCGCCGATGGTCGCAAATTTCGGCGGCCTGACAAACCCGAAAGGGTTCATTTTTGACGACGGGGCAGAAGATATAATCATCTATGGCGAGGCAACCCCCAAAGCCCCCGCTGCCTACTTCGAGGACTTTGTCATTTCCCTCCTCAATATCGGTGAAACATTCGCCGAGAAAAAAAACGATACAATAATTTATACCTATCCGGGCTGCTCCATTGATCCCGACGGTAAAACCATGCAACGGCTCAAAGCCCTGTCAGGGAAATTTGGCGGAAGCACCGGGGACAATACACTGAACAGCGAATGGGAAAAAATCTGCCGGTCGCCCCAAAAAGTGAGCGTGTTCGGGGTACCATTCGAATCCCGCTTTGGCCGAGTCATGGTGGAGGCCGATTATGACATGAAAAAAATCGTGGACGGCAGCGATCCTTTGTCCATTGAAGGGTTCACCAGCCTGTCGGGCATGCGGGTAGCGGCCATCCGGGAAAAAATAAAAAAAGGTCAAAAATCCTTGGAACAGCAAGGTTCGATGAGCCGGTTCTGGTTTTACCCCGGCATTATCAATATGATGAAAAACAGAGGTGATGTCTATGTGTGCGATTGCCAAGTGACCTTAAAAACTGAAGAAGAAAAACTGACCCGTTCGGGCAAAATAAAAGGGAAGGGCAAGGCAGAACCGATGGCAAAAAGGTTTGCCGATCTATTTACGGAAAAATATAAGGACATTGCAGCACAACGGCCGATCTACGAGGAATTGAACACCCTGTACAAACTCTTCTCTCTGGCACAGGCACTGGGAAGCCCCTCCACCCCCCAGTATGCCATGCCCCTTTTGGCTTCGATCCAACAGCAACATTCCATGTTCATCAAGACCGACCTGAAAAAACAATTGCCGGGGCGGAGCAATATCCAACAGTTCCAGCACACGGAACCCACCGAGGGGGGGGGATTGACCACGAGTTTTTGGCTTCCGTCCTGCGGGGGTGTAAGCATGGAAATACCAGCGGGCAAAATAAATTATAGCAAGCCCCAAAACGCAGACCTTGCCTCCCTTGCCGAAGCGATCAAAAACAGCAAGCCCACCGACCCGGAAAAATTTTATTGGAATTTCAGGCGCAAAAAAAAGCGGGAAAACAATCGGCCAAATGAAACCCCTGACCGACCGACTGCCAATAACTATCTGGTTTTTTCAATGGACATCAACAAGGGGAGGTGGGACATCAGCGATGGCAAAAATACCAGTGGGGAAATTGATATAGAAAACAGGAAAACAGCTTACGACTTTTTTAATGAGAGGATATCAGGGAAAACCAAAACCATCTATATCGAAATGACCGGCGACAAACTGTCCGACCAAAACATGCAGGCCATACTGGAAGAACTCCGCCTCCACCTGGGGACAAACAACCGGTTGGTAAGGATCGAATTTGTCCCCCCTTCCACCCAAATGAGAGAAATGCTTTCAGAAGGCGAAGTAATTTCTACCAACGTAAAAAGCAGGAGACCTACCCAAGAAAGGAGGGGGCGTTTCGCAAAGTGGTGGAAATCCACAGTAGATGTCCTGGTAAAATGGAAAGGGAAAATCAGGAAGTTAAAATTCACTATTTTTTCAAAAAACAAAAACACGGTCGATAAATTCCATAAATATTGGAAATCAAAAAAGGGTGGGGATCATAAAGGCAAAAGCATTCAGGACTTGATTGAGGAATCCATAGAGCAACTGGGCAAAGACCTCGATCTGGACAGGGACGAAACCATATTCCAGCTGAACGACGAATCAGACCATATCATTATCGGCCAAAACGGGGATTTATCAAAAAAGCATTTACACTTATCGTAATGAGGGTAAAAAACGAAAACAGCAATGCGATATATCAAAAGGTCAAGCCCAAGGACTGCACCATCTGCTTTGGGATACCTGTTATGGTAGAGGAAATGGACCACTCTTTTGATGACCCCAAAAGAGATTTTTGCCAACGGTTTATCACCTCTGAAGGGTGGCATTTTGATCGAAACCGCTATATCAGAGAAGTCATAAGCCCTTATGAAAGGGTGGCCCCGTATTTCTGTAAACTGGGGCTGAAACAAAAATACGATTGCGGTTTAGACGAATATCTAAAGGTCATCTATGACAGTTCTGTGAAAGTCGTCATTTTATTTTCCCATTGGACAGCCGACAAGATAGAATTCAAAAACGGGATGGTCCATTATTCTGAAATATCCGCTGTGGTCCCCCAGAAATATCAAGGCATATTGGACTTGTGCGTTTGCCACCCGGTCAATTGGGTCAGGTCATTGTACGATACACACCCCGGTGTTGTTAAAAGGGCCCTTACGACTGCAGCCACCCCTGCCTACTGGCTGCATTTTTACAAGTGGCTCATGAAAATCCTGCACGATGGAGAGTTGACATATTTTGAAGCTTTTCAAGAAACCAGAAAATATATTTACGACTTGCAAAAAAAATCTTTGCCAACATGAAAAAATTAAACACCATTTTAGAGGAATATTTATCCACCATTCCCAAAACGGGACAGCCTGTCAAATTGGGCGAATATCCGCCCAAAGAACTTAATAAGAAAATACTCGAAAAATTCAACCAATTAACTGCCGACATTAAAGGGCTGAAAAATTTGAATATGCCACCAAAGCCTCATAATGAGGAGATATTTTCAAAGATAATCCGATTTACTGACGAACTGCAAAACTTGTCTGGGAGGCAATTGTTCCAATCGAGGTACGACAAAGAAATCCAATCAAAAATTATTCAATCAAATAATAATTTATTCAAAAAACTAAGAGACAGGCGGATTCAGAACTTTGTTATTATTCGGATTTTGTTAATTATTTTATTGACCCTCATTTTAATAGCATTTTTCATTGGACATTTCCGGATACAATCAGGCGATCTGTTCGGGATAATTTTGACCCTCATTTCCACAATCCTTCCATTCTTTTTAAATTTAAAATTAATCAGTAAAAGATGGGAAGAAGAATTGTTGATCAAATCAATATTGGAATTACAGAAAGGTATGGCACCAAATGAAATGGCCAAGTTTGTGGAGTCTTTAAAGAACAGTAAGATATTCAGGAAATAGTTTTCAGGCGTTCCAATCATCTTATTTTTTGATACCGCCTCACCTCGTTGCCAATGGAGCGACTATAAAGGACCTCTACCAATTTGCCCGGGATAACGAAATTTAAATTCTGGCCTTTCACCATCGTCCCGACCGCTAGGCCGATGATGTTCCCCTTAGCATTCAATACAGGCCCACCGCTACTGCCGGGGGAAACCGGAGCTGTGATCTGGATGACGTTTCTACTTCCGTCCAACACCCTAATAGCGCTCACCATCCCATCGGAGATGGTCCCAGTCAGCCCGCTCGGATTGCCCGCTGCAAACACTTCCTCGCCTTCTTTTACGGGGGTGTCTTCAAAGCAGAGTTTTCGCCGAGAGTCAAGGTTGGGCACCGAAATAATAGCGATGTCATTTAATTCATCTACCCCATAGTACCCTTCCACATCAAAGGTGCGATCCGTATCTTTTACCAGACTGGCTACTGCAGAGAATGCACCTTCCATTACGTGAAAATTGGTGGCAACGACCCCTTTCGTGAGAATGACGCCAGACCCAAAGGCAAAAGCATTCCCATATTCATCTTCCACTTGGATGTACACAGTGTTGTCCTTTGCTAGAGAAGCTATCAGAGTGGGCCTCAATGGTCTGTTTCTGCTTTGGCAATTCCTGCTTCTTTCATTGATTGTACTTGGCAAAAGTTCAGTGTTTGATCTTGCGTTCCTTTTGGCAGGCCGCTCGCGGGAGCAACCCGATAGGAGGATCAGCAAAAACGAAAAGATCAGGCAAATTGAAATATTTTTCATTCAAGCAATAACAGGTTAATTCAATAGGTTGGATTGTTCAAAACTATGATAATTAGAGCAATTAATCATTAGAAATCAAATTTTTCAACCATTATAACCCGCTCGAAGTGCTATTTATTTTTTCAAAAATAATTGACTTCCCATTAAGGTTCAATTGCATCATGCTATCACTAACCAAAAGAATAATATATACTTCAACCCTTGTTGATTTTTTATTGATATACAAGTTGTTGTTTCTCAGCCCGTACCTATAAGCGTGAACAGTAGGTTTCTTCTTGAAAAGTTTCGGTTGTTTTTTCCACAACACTACACCATTATCTGAAAATTGCAATTCCAAATTGCCTCGCCTCCAAGTTCCATTGGTTAATTTAGTATAGATATCAACATTATCTTCACTTGAAGAAATATCGATCAAAGTAGTGTTTTTCATCAATTCTAATGAGTTGGCCGAACTGTTGTGCCGATTTTTAATAAAAAGCCATAAGATTGACAGGAAATAAACCATTATACCTAATTGGACTGAAATCATCAATATCGCAATAAGGATAGGAAGAATTTGTCGAAATTCAATTGGAAGTAAAATGGTTCTTCTTGTTAATTCATGTATCAATCGGATTTCAAAACCTTTAAACTCGGTATCTACATAAGACAAATCAAGGACTTGTCCCGCTTTTAGCTCTTTGCTCAATTCAGATTTTTTTGTAATCCATCCAGTAGATCTATTATATTCATTTGCACCAACAACAGTGTATTTTAGCCTTATGGCTTCTCGCTGCATTTTATAATTAATGACATCCGGAACGTCAATATGAACTTTACACGCTTTATCTGTCTTCAATGACAATGAATTAATAACTTTGGTTCTTAGACAAATCCTGTGGTCTGACTAAATTTGAGCCATGACACAGGAAGAATTATATGAAGATTTGTTGGGTTTTTCAGATTTGAAAATTAATTCAATTGAAAAAACCACTCAAAAGTTAATATTTCATTGCGAGGTCAAAACAAAGGTTTCGACCTGTCCAAATTGCTTAGAACCAACGGGCATCATTCATCAATATGACACCCGAAAAGTACAGGATTTAAAAATATCAGCCCGTGAAGTTTGGCTGCATATTCGGGTCAGTCAATTTGTTTGTCCGACCTGCAACCGATATTTTTTGGACATCCCGAAATGGGTTATGCCGGGAAAGTCCTATACCAAGCGACAAGCAAGATGGATATTTGAATTGTGCAAACAACAGGCATTTACTCAAGTTGGGGCATTGGTCAATTTAAGTTATAAAACAGTTGAAAGGCTGTTTTATGAAATGGCCGAAAAATTAATCAATTTACCTAAACGCTATGCCCAGGTTCGCAAATTGGGCATTGATGAAATCAGTCACCGAAAAGGCAAAAAAGACTATGCCTGTGTTTTGACGGATTTGGAACGGGGCATAGAATTGGACGTGCTGCCTGACCGCAAAAAGGAAACCTTAAGGGCTCATTTTCAGTCACTTGGAATTGATTTTTGCAATCAAATTGAAGTGGTCTGCTGTGATATTTGGAAGACCTATGTCAATGTTGCCAAAGAATGTTTCCCAAATGCAGAAATTGTCATTGACCGATTTCATGTAGTTAAAGCAATCAACGATGTTTTGGACTTCCTTCGCAAAAGTCTACGAAGAGAATTCAAAGATGAAGATTGTTTTAAATCCATCAAATGGAAACTTTTCAAACGCCCCGAAAAATGCAATGAAGATGATTTTGCCCTTTTGCAGAATGCTTTTGGCAAGTCATGGTTGCTCGAAGAAATTTATCAACTCAGGAATACTTTTAATTCCATGTTTGATATTGCCAAGAGCCGCCAACAACTTGAACAATATTTAGATTTGTGGATTGGGTTTGCCGAAAAATTAGATTATAAGCATCTCAATAATTTTATAAAGACCTTGAAAAACTGGAAGCCGCATATTGCCGCTTTTGCTCCCGAAAGAGTAACCAATGCGGTAACGGAGGGGCTCAATAATTATCTGCGTTACTTCAAACGCATTTCTTTCGGTCTTCCAAATTTTCAACACATGAGACTTCGTATTCTAATCGCCGCTTCTTAATCCACAGGATTTGTCTAAGAACCATAACTTTTTTATTTCCATTATAATAATAAATAAATGGGGTTTCTGCTTTTATTGTAGGAAATAAAAGATGGGAATTAAATTTCTCAAAATAAGATTGTTTTTCTATCCTGTGCCAATCAAGGTTTTCTTTAAACTCATCATAGATACTAATTGAGTCAAAATCAGCGAAAAATTGTTGTTCGATTTTTCCACTTTTGGTGAACACGACCATATTAGCCATCAAATTCGCATTGGCAAGTTGCTCAATATTCGTCTGAAGCTTTGTCCAGTTTTCTTCTATCTTTTCATTTAAGTGCGGTTTTTCATCAATGTCATGAAGCATGTCACTTATGAAAGTAATAATTATAGACGGATAGTTAGAGCCAGATTTTTTATCTTCTTCAATATTATTGCTATAATTCTTCAATATTTTTACAAATAAGTCATTGAAATCGGTTGAATTTTCATAATTCAAAACCAAGGTTCTATTTATGGCCAAAGCAATATGAGTTGAATTTATTTCGGCAATATTTTTTCCCACCAAACTTTGGTTGCCCGATTCATTGACTCTTGGCAACAACCTTTTTCCTACATCTCCTAATGTCCAAACAGAAAATTTATCGTCAGTGTGGTTGTCACCATCTGGTAACAATTGAAGTAGAGTGTTGTAAAGGTATATTTTAGCGACCAAATTTATATTTATGGAACTTGCATCGGTATTAAACCTATTTTTGTATTTTGGTAAATAATCGGAATTTTCAAGTTCCGATAATGTACCATCATACCAATTAGGTTTATCTATCTTTCCTTGAACAGAACCACTAACGTCAAACACGAAAATATAATAAATATCACTTTCCTTTTTTAAAATAGTACTATCAATATGACCAAACTCATTGTCATTGTTAATGGTAAAGCACAATCTTTCCCATGGTAGTGTCAACCAGTCAAGACTATTGTGAAAAGAGGCCTTGTAAAAATTATAGAACACAGCATAAAAACAACAAAGTGCTACAATTCTAAAAATTTTGTTATTGAATGATCCAAAACGGGACTGAGATGATAAATTCATACTTAAATTGGGTTGCAGACATAGACTTAATCTGTTTGACATCTAATATTTAAGTACCTTGATATATATAATCGACATTTTTGGGGAGGTTATTTTTTCGTTAGACGAGGCAAAAAATCCTTGCATAGCCTTAGCTACGGAATTATTTTTTAACAAAGTATAACGGAAAAAGAGGCCGCCAAAAGTGTCGATTATATGTGTCAAGGCACTTAGTTCAGTCTATTTCAAATATTTTAAAGTAATTTTTATTTTCAACTATGTTAATTTCAATTATTTTTCAAATTCTCTTCTGTTAGTTACTCTTGTTATCACTACGACTATACACATTACCATTTCTTACTTTTAAGCGGCTTACCGTCTCCCAATGCCTTTACCCTCGTAATTTCACTTTGGGGTATCTCATTGATAGTCATTGCATTTTCTAGTTTATCAATATACTCGTCCGTAGGCAACGGGACAGCCCCTTTTTCTTTGCCATTTAATTGAAATGAAAAATAATTGATTATTTGCCCCTCAAGAATTCCCCCTAGAAATTCTTCGGATTCCCACAAATCAAAATCATAGGGCAATTGCCGGAAATGTTCTGCCTTAAATCCTTTCCTGCACATAACCTTTTTATATTTTTCGATTTCATTTTTATAAATAGCATATACCACCCCTGCTACATAATCATCTCTAATGGCTGTATGGTAAATATTCAACATACCTCCCCCTTTGCCAACGCCATGTCTGCTTTCGATATTAAAACCATAAGTAAATTCGGGAAGAACAAAAGTGCAAACCTTGTTACACCTTTTGCATATCCTTGATAATAGGGACTCATCCATATAAATGTCTGTAACAAAAATAAATTCTACATAATCAAGCATGTTTTTCAATAAAAATCCTTTGACGTATTCAAAGTCCAAAACATTCAGTGCTTTGGAAACCTTTTGAACATTTTCCCGGGAAATATCAAGAACACTGCTATCTTTTTCTACCAATTCGTCAACAGCTTTTTCAAGTCTTTCTTTTTTGGTGTCATACAACTGCTGTAGTTCGTTTCTACTCACTTCGTTCGAACCAAAATAAGATTGGTAAAAGGAATTCTTTTTTTCGATTAGTTCCCTATTGTTGAAAATAAATGCTGCACCGAACTCATAATAGGATTTAATATGCTCATTCGAATCTTTGGTGAATTTCAAGCATATTGACTGGCCTTCTTCTCCTGGATCGATGATAATGGTCGAGTTTGGATGGGGAATATGTTCATTTCTTTCATTGCTGATAAAAACCCTAAAATCAATTTCATAATTATTTTGCCCTTTCAAGCTTATCAGCCGTTTCAACCATTTTAAATTGAGCGTTGTGCCCCATTGATAATATTTATAAGTCAAATTTCTTTTGCTGTTGATGGCATACCAAGAGGCTTGTTCAAACGTTTCCGCAAATTCTTCATTGTTCTTGTCGTGGCACGAAAAACCGTCTCCGATATACAAAATAGAACTATTTGCATCCATGATCAATTCACATAGCCGTTGGTTAAAAAGGGCTTCATTAAAAATCGGCTTGATAACATTGTCAGTGGTAACCAACTTTTGAAGCAATTTCATGTTAGCCTCACTGTTGTCGAACACTGAATTGAGCTTGTTTTTTATTTTGCCGATTTCTTTGAGCAGGTCACCAGATGCACCATCTTCATCGACTTCAAAATAGCTGATCAAAAAATACATGATGCTGGCCAAAAAGAAACCTGCAGCCAAGTTTGGTGCTAATTCGATCAAGAAGTTTTCCCAACTCACCGACACTTCTTCGCTTGATGGTCTATTTTCATTATTTAAGGTCTCTTCACTATTTAAGGCCTTTTTATTTTTATAGGAAACTTCAACATTTAAAGACACAAATACAATGAGCAAGCCTATGCCAAATATCACTAAATAAAATAAAGTCCTGTATTTTTTTTGAAAATGTCTTATTGGGTTTTTCGATGCCATAATTAATATTTTTAATTCAAGTCATCAACGGTCTCTCCTTCTCCTCGACCTTTCTGTTCCCTCATTCCGTCTACTCCTTTTCGATACATTTTTATCAATAAAAGAATACATTTCATTCATCATTTTGCAAAAGTCGCTGTTAAATCTACCGCCCTCATCCTTCATGAAAGTATGCCCTTTGCCAATAAAC
This sequence comes from Saprospiraceae bacterium, assembly GCA_965222975.1. Taxonomy (GTDB): domain Bacteria; phylum Bacteroidota; class Bacteroidia; order Chitinophagales; family Saprospiraceae; genus UBA6168. The sequence goes on from CBDCVJ010000078.1 coordinate 266,399, forward strand.
CTGACCAGTTTACATTTTCGTTTGTGGGTCAAGTCGTCAATTATTATTTCAGATCCGCTCAGGGTAGGAGTAAGGAAGTCTCTTATCCACCCTGTGATCTGGGCAGGCACTTTAGCCTTTACCTCTATCCCACCAATAGTGTATTTTCGGTCGGGCTCGCCTTCAACGGATTCGGTGATGCCCAATTCATAGTACAGTCCTGGCAGGTCAATGGAAAAGTCTTTTACATATTTGTCGAGTGGTTTTCCCTGATCAATCCGCACGATGCTGTCCTTTGTTCCGTGCATGAACAAGATGGGGATATTATCCCCTCCGTCAATATGGGAAGGGTTAAGCATCGCTCCAGCAATCGAGATCGCTCCCCGCAATTTTAAAGACCGATCCGTGGAAAACCCGTCATAATTCAACCCGTCACCAAAATAGTCAACGGCTTCCTCATCAGAGTCTGTGATAACTGTATGCAGCGTGACGATTGCCCCGGCACTGAATCCGGCCAAAAAAATATTTTCTGTATCTATCAGGCCTTTGGAAATCTCGTAATCACTGCCATTGTTTTGGAAAAATTGGATAGCCATCCTTGCATCCCTAATAGCATTTAAATAAATCAATCTTGGCTTCTTTTCCTTTAGAAAGCTTTCAAAGTTAATCAAGCTGTAATTGATCGTAGCTGCAGCATATCCTTGGGTTGACAAAGTCCGCCCAATTTTCCGGATGACGTGATTTTTATTATCGCCCATCAAAAAAGCTCCGCTATGTAGTAATATCACCAAAGGCACTGGCTCTGTTATCCCCTTTGGCAGGAATAGGTCATAGGTCTGCCTTTCGTGGACATAACCATATTTTTCGTTAAAGCCGAACTCTTCATCAACATACAAGGCATCTTTGCAGTTGTTCCTTCCGTCCCTTTCATTATCGCTGTGCCGCACACATGCAGCTGTTATACCTAATAGAAAAACTATTGGCAGTAGCTCAAACTTTTTAAAAGAGAACCCAATCATTTTGCGTTTATTTTTGGAATTATTTGGATTAAAAAGCGTTGGTTTTTTGCTTCTACTACATCTCTCCCTACCCCACCAATCCCACTTCCTGATATTAATACTTCACTTGCATCAGTATTTAATTTCAAATCCATTCTCAGCCAAAACTTATACAGGGAATAAGCCCTTCTGTAACTAAGTTCATAGTTGTACTGCTCAAGTACTTTATATTCATTCGTACCAATCTTACTTTTCAAATTACTGTCCTTCGATGCCATACCTTCAATTATTATCAGGTATTTCACGTCGTCTCTTCCTTCATCATTTTTTATCAATTCCTCGACTTGTTTCCCGATTTGTAAGAGGTATTTTTTGTCTTCGTTTGGAATATCATACCTCTGGGGCTTGAAATTTATTTGTCTGGTAGGTATGAGCCTTTTAAATTCTTCTTCATATACAAAGTCTTCCGACTCTTCCAACTTTTTGACTTCTTCTTCTACCTCTAGTATTTCTCGGTATTTTTTTGCATCTACTTCAATTTCTTTCATATAATCTTCCAGCTTTTTTTTCTCTCTTTTTAGCATTGCAAAAGTCAGCACATATAAGACTAGCATTACAAAAAACAAGCTGGTCATTAAATCAGTATAGCTTGCCCAGAAATAACTTTTTTTCTTTTTTACTGCCATTTTTTAAAAATAATATTTACCGAACAAACCATTTTTTGATTTTATTCCAAACCGACATCCAATAAGGTTTTTTGGAATTCAGTGCAACAAGTTTATCAATACTGTGATTTATCTGACTTAAACTTTTGACCATACCACCCTCGTTGGCATTAAAAGATTTTTCACGGATTTTGGATTGCTTTTCCAATTCTCTCAATAGCGATTTATTCAACTCACCCAATTGGCCTATTTTTTCATCAATTTCCTTTAAGAAACTCAACTGCTTAAATTGGGGACGACTGTTTTCATAAGCTTTTTGTATTGCATTTAGTTCCTCAATGGTGAATGACCTGAAATTGTCGAATTCTTCTTTGGAACGGTTGGAAATGACTTCGACGCTTTTTTGGAATGTATTGTCCAATTGGGTAATGAGCCCCCGCATCGCATTTTCCCTAACTTCAAATTCGCCGTAGTTGTTCTTTAAAAAAGAAAGCAGTTCGCCATTTTTAGTGAAAGTTGTTTTTAATTCTCCCGAAATCACGTCGGCATTTTCTTCAAATTGTTTAAACCGATGTATCAACCCATAAAGTCTTTCTGTTGCAGCGTCAGCGGATTTAATGGCTTCGTTCAGTCGTTCTTGATATTCTATAAACAGCGAAAACTGTTTCGAGCTTTTATTGATTTTATTGAACAGGTCGAGGTTAGACTCGATCAATTTATTATATCCTATCTTATTTAACTTATTAAGGAAATCCCTTTGGACCTTTAGGTTTTCTTGAATCTTTTCAGTAGCACTGGAAAATTTTTCAATATTTGTATTAAATTTTTCATTAAAATTGTTGAGGTTGGATTGGAGAGTGTTAAGGCTTGAATTCATGTCCTTGGTTAGGATGGGCAACAGTTCGGTCTGAATAAAAGTGAAGTATTCATTTTTTTTAGTGTTGCATTTTTTTAGGGCATTCTTGTACGACACTCCATTGCTATAAATTGTCAATCCAAGTCCAAAGAAACTGGCGATCATAGCAAATGAAACAGATCCTAAAAGAGCTGGTATTTCATTTTCAATATTGTTCAGGAGGTCGTCAGAAGTAGTTCCTCCTGAAATAAAATCGCCAAGTGGTGCAAGCTCCCACAATCCTAGCACTATTCCTGCTATAGTTCCCAATAAGCCCAAATACAATGGCAGGTTAATGGTCGTGTCCACTTGGTTTTCTTGGGCATCAACTTCCCGGTCGGCCAGTTCCCTTATTATTTTAAAATCGGCTGCGTGGTTTTTATTCCTGACAAGGTAGGTATTGGTAGATCGTACTATGGAAAGCAACAAGGCGGAAAAAGTGGGTTTGGGATTGATCAAATCAATAAGGATTTGTTTTGTAGGACTAAGGTTTAAATCAAATCCACCATTATTGACCTCAATCACTTTTTCCTTATTGGACAAAAGTATGGCCGCTAATGTATCTCCGTCTATTTGAGATGCTTCCGCCTCTGAAAAGGAAGCTAGGACAAGTTCATATTCCTTTCTCTCTGGAAAGATATTTTCTAATTCAGAAAGATCCTTTCGGGTAACCCTGAACACCCAAAATTGGATCAATATTACCAAAACGATAAAGCCTACTTCTAAGATCATAATAATTGAGATTGTTAGTCATTTATTTAAATCTGTTATTACAAAGAGCAAGTATGTTTATATTGTATTCTTCCTATACTTTGTTGATAGATGCTGTGTATTTTGTCAATAAATAACTTTGATGGTTATTTTATTGTTGTTCTCTATCATTCGCTGTTATATCACTTGATTCAGAACTAGAGGAAATATCCGATATCTCAGCTCTGTCATCCACACTGTTTTGTAAGGATTTTATCATTTCTTCCAGAGTAGCGAATTTGTCTTGGAATATTGCTATTTCAGCCAAAAGGGATTCGTTTTCTCCGTGCAGTTTGTCATTGCTTTCTTTTAACAGTTGAACGTGATTGATCAAAGCTTCCGCTTCCGATTTTTCCTCTTCAAGCCTTGATTCCTCTTTATATAGTTCGTCAATATAATCCGCCCCCGTTTGGAATTTGAGTTTACTCTTTTGGGTTATCTTCCAATTTTCGCCGTCTCTTTTTGCTATGCCATAGGCATAGGCCAATTCGCTTGCCTGTTGGATTTTGCCATCCCCTATTATTTCGCAGGCACTGTAAATATATTGGGCTGGATGCATTAAAGCCATTCCAATGATCTTGTCGTCGTCGAGCAACCGGAACAGGGCCGTGTTGTCGTCGTCATTAGGCAGCCTCAATTCATATACGGAATTATCTGTTTTTACATTGGAAAGCGTTCTACCAAAAAAAGTATTACTCTGTGGCAGTACCGCATATTTTCTCGTATATCCTTTTAAAAAATAATTAGAAAATAAATCCCTGTCCAATTGCAGGTTTATGGTGCCGACAAGAGAAGGGGAAGTTTGGGCCGTACTTTCTCCGCTTTCACTTTCAATGACTATTTTTTTCAGGTAGGATTTTTTCTCGTACTCACTTTCAATTGTTTTTTTCAATGCCCCGATTTGTTGGCCGATGATTTCCTCGACATTGGGCACGGCTTTGTTGATTTCCTTTTTTATGGCTTTTTTGATGTCAGGTATTTCCAGTGGCTGGGGGGGGGCAATATTTTTGAGCGCTTTGTTATGTTTGTGCAAAAGGAGGAAAAATAACATTATGGTCATGAGGGCCAACCCAGTCAACGCATAAGTGACCAATTGGAATGTATTTTCTATGTCAAAGTACCTTCTTTCAAACGAGCGTATTTTGGACAACACCCATGGAGTCTGATCGTCTGGTTTGGAAAGGGTCTCTTTTATTTTTTCTATTTCCGAGGATTGCTTTTTTATGTTGTCATTTAGTTCATCAATTTTGGTCAGTGGTGACGGAGTTGGTTTTTTTAGGAGATGGCCGCCGAACATATAATAACTGCCGGGCCTACCTTCTATTTTCACTCGCCTCCAGAATCCGCCTACACCTTCAATGCTTTCCCATTTATATAATTCTGGAAATACTTCGACATATTTACCACCCGGATAGCTGATGCCCGTTTGTTGCGCATTTCTGGATGGCCCTTTCCGGACAAATAATACGCTCTCTGTATTCACTACATAAGTCTCCGTTTGTTGTGAAAAGACAAACGGGTGTCCGATCAATAAAAAGAACAATACATATACCGTTAATAGTGTTTTGTTTTTCATTCTTTGAAAATGGGTTGGTTTTTTCAATATACCTCCATCAATAATATTTCAATATGCCTTTTTTGGTTATTTTCCAGTTGATGCCATTTTTAATTATTTCCCCTAGTTCTATTATTCCAATTTTTGAAGCCTCGTTTATTTTTTCATTTCCTTCCAATTCCCAAGCAGGCAATATATAGTCACTGGGGATTTTCAGCGCATACCTGATGGTGTCGGAATCTTCCACCAAGGTATATTCCCCTTTGTTCGGGTCGGTCGGGGAAATGGTTATCCGGTACATGGTCTCCTTTTGAGTAAAGCTTTCCCTCAACTTCCGGCTATAGAATGTACCTTGCTGTGGTGCTGGCGAATAAAATATGCCACCGCTAAATTCGCCCTGTGCATACGATTGTTGGTTTGCCGGTTCATTTCCTTCTAAAGGATAATCGCCCTCTGCATATTTCTCGGCTTTGTCCCAAAAACTTTCATGCTTGTTGAGTTTAGCAGAAATTCTTTGTTCAAGCTTGTCAGCAATATTTAAAGAAGAATTGGGATGATCTTGGGCATTTTGCATTTGCAGCTTTGCGAGCTTTTCTTCTATCCTCCTTTCAAAGTTTTTCAACAGGCCAAGGTTGGTGTCCTCAATGTCCCTTACCTGATCGCCAATGATGGAGACCAGCCTGTCCTCGGACGGCACCGAGCCGATCTGCTTTTCCAGTTTGGCGAACAGCTCGTTGACGTGGCGGTTGAGGTTGGCCTCGTATTCGTCCATGCGGCTTTGGAGTTCTTTTTCTATTTGTTCATTGACTTTGGTCGGTTGACCTGTTTTGGCAAATGACAGAGTTGTGCGAGCTTTAATTTCTTTCAGTTGGGCTTCCTGCGACGATTTGAATTCGGACAGTATTTTCTCTAATTCGTTTTTGCTTATAGCTGCATTTTGCGCCTCGGATAAATATGTTATTTTTTCTATTAATTTTTTGTTTTCCTCTTTTTGGGAATTTAATTCTGTTTTAAACTCATCACGCTGCATTTCGAGATGCATGGCCATTTTATGCAACATAGCTGAATTTTTTTCAATGACTGCCGCTTCTTTTTCTTTTACTTTTTGCAGTTCAGCCAACTTTGTCGCCAGTGCTTGGTTCATGGCAGCTTGTTCGCCCAATTTGTTCATCACCGCTTCCAGATCTTCCTTTTTTAGGGTCTCTTTTAGTTTTAGCAGCACAGTTTCATCTTCTTCTCTGCTGTTTTTATCAGGGTTCACTTGGTATTCCATTTTACCTTTCTGGGCAATTTTCCAATCGTTGCCCTCTTTTTCCGCAACACCATAAACTTGCACCAGTTCATTGGCCTCCTCTATGTCGCCCTTGCCCGTGGCCTCGAAGGTGCTTAATATGTACTCTTTGGGATAGCGGAGCGCTCTTTTGAGCACAACCTTGTCCTCGATCAATTTGAAAAGCGCTTTTTCTGGGTCGCAGTCCAGCAGGTAGATTTCAAAAGCGGAAGCGTCGTTTTTTTTGGGCCTCAGTTTTCTCCCAAAAAACCTTCCATGCTGGGGCATTTCCGAATATCGGATGGAATGGCCTTTCGACAGCAAATCGGCAAAATGATTGTTATCCGCTTGGAAGCCAGCAGGGATGCCCCCCCCCGTCGGTTTGTTTTTCTGAAAATCGGTGGATAAAGATATTTTTTTTAAATCCGATTTTTTTTCGAATTCCCTTTCCACCTTGTTGTTGATGTTCCTGATCTGCCCCTCGATCAATTCCATCAGGTGGGGGGTGAAGTTTTTAAATTCATTTTCTATTTCTTTTTTGATATTTGTTTCGGTTTTTATTTGGGGCCTGATCGAAATATCTGCAGACCGCTTTGCAATATACTTTATTTCATTTTTTATTTTTCGCTGCTGGGCCAACAGGTGATAGAACAGGGCAATGCAGAATATAAACAATCCAAAAATCCAGAGATATAAAGTTTGGATGGAATTTCCCATATAATCAGCAGGAACCTGCCCTTGTATTATGAATGGGCAGGACAACATAGATAAGATCAGTGCCGCATATAGTGGTTTGTTTTTCATCGATAGGGCCAAGTGGTGTTTTTAACAATTCATTCTTTAATAATATTTCACTATGCCTTTTTTGGTTATTTTCCAATTGTTGCCATCTTTTGCTATTTCGCCGGGTGCTTTTATTTCAATATTCGAGGCCTCGTTGATTTTCCCTTTCCCTTCCAGTTCCCAAGCAGCCAACAGGTAGTCGCTGGGGATGTTCAGCGCATACCTGATGGTGTCGGGGTCTTGCACCAGAGTGTATTCCCCTTTGTCGGGGTCGGTCGGGGAAATGGTAATCCGGTACATGGTTTCCTTTTGGGCAAAGGTTTTCCTTAGCTTCCTGCCATAGAACCTCTCTTCCTGTGGCGCCGGCGAATAAAACAAATCCGCTCTGATTGGGGCCTCCTCCCTGTTGCTTTCCCAAGTATCCTCGCTTGCGGCCGCAACGCTGGTGGTATTTTGCGGAACAGTGCCCGAACCCAAATCCCTGAGTTTTTCTTCTATCCGCTTTTCAAAGTTTTTCAACAGGCCGAGGTTGGTGTCTTCTATGTCCCTCACTTGGTCGCCTATGATCGAGACCAGCCTGTCCTCTGATGGTACGGCTCTGATCTGTTTTTCCAGTTTATCGAATCGCTCGTTGACGTGGCGGTTGAGGTTGGCCTCGTGTTCGTCCATGCGGTTTTGGAGGTCTTTTTCTACTGCTTCGTTATTGGCAGGAGGCGCTGCACTGGTGCTTTTGGCCGCTTTTTCCATGAGTTCTATCCTTTTGTTTATTTCGGCCTCTTTCGATGATTTATATTCTGCTATTATGTCTTCAATTTCCTTTCTGTCCAGAACGAATTTCTGCGCCTTGGTTAAATCTTCTATTTGCTTTTGTAGTTTTCTATTCTCTGTGACTTGTGTCGCCAGTTGTTTTTGCAGTTCACCTATTTGGTCTATATAGGGTTGGACTTTTTCTTCCAGCATTTTTTCTACGTCCTGCCCATTTGCTGTTATATTTTTTTCTTCATTTGCTTCTATGTTTTTTAGGCGACCTTCTATTGATTCATTTATTTCACTAATTTTTTCGGTCAGTTCCTCTTTTAATTTTTTTAATTCCATTTCTTTAATATCGTTCAAAAATAAATCAAACTGTTCTTTGTCAGGTTTTAATGTGGATGTATTTTTTGTTATTTCATTTAATTGTTTTTGGAGATTTGGATAATTAGTGTTTATCAAGTTAAATTGGGTATTTAATTCTTCGACTTGTTTGGCTTGGGATTCCGCCAATTTCTCAATGGCATCTATTTTTTGTTCCTTTTCTTTTAATGGTAAAAGGTCATTTATTTTCACCTCTACTGACGCTAAATCATCCGTTGCTTTTTTTATATTTACTTTCAGTTCAGAATAATTGGCTTCTTTTGATTCAAGTTGGGAATTTAATTCTTCAATCTGTTTGGATTGGGATATTGTTTTTTGCTCGACTGTCGCAATTTGTTGTTCCCATTTATTAGATGTAATAAGATTTTTAAGTTGATCCTCAACGGATTTCAAAGCGGCTAATTGTTCGACAAGCTTTAAATCCTTTATGGCTTCCAGTTCTTTTGTCAATCCTTCAACTTGATTTTTATCAGTTCCTAATTCTTGGACTTTTTTGGAAACCTCCCCTAATCTACCTTGCAACTGTTCATTCTTTTTGGAAATTTCCGCTATTTGGTCATACAACTGCTTTTGCAGTTCTTCATTTTTTGGCTGTTTTTCAGAAATCTGCTTTTGCAGTTTTTCTATTTGTTCTGATTGATTGATTGTTGTTTCTTTCAGTTCATTCCCAACATCAGTCAATTGTGTTACCAATGCTTGTAATTCAGCAATTTTGTCAATGGCCATTCCCAATTTTTCTGTATCCTCCTTATTTGCTGATTTTTCGACCCGGCTTTTTTCGGCCTCCTTATTTTGTGTTTTTTCAACCCATGCTGTGAATTTTGTTTGCAGGTCTTCAAAGGCAGATTGCTGGTTGTCTAATTGGGCTTTCAGGTCGTTGACTTCATTGGCTTGGGCTGAGGCTGCATTTTTCAATTCTTTAATTCCTTGTTCATTCCCCGGGGCTTTGCCATGCTTTTCAGAAAATAATTCTTTTAATTTCTTTTCTAACGAATCCTTTAATTTTTGAAACTTGTTGTTCCACTCTGTTCTTGAATATACTAGTTCATCTTTTACGGCCCTTTTTACAATATCTGAATCTTGTGTGTTTTTAAATTCTTCTCTAAGTTGTTCTTTAATTTCATCCTTCGTTTTAATTAGATGATCGGATTGCCCTTTTTTGAGTTTTTGAAATTTAATAAAAAGTGCATTATCAAACTTTTTACTTAAATCTTCAAAATCTTCTGCGATTTCTTCTCGTAATTGAGCTAAACGAGTATTCACCTTTTTTTCAACAAGTTTATCAACCTGTTTTGACAAATCTTGCACTCCGGAATATTGGTTGGGAGTTTCCATATTTTTATAAAAGGTTGTTTTATTGCCAGAGTGATACACCGTCCTATTTTCAGCAGCATTAAATTTCAAATTCAATCCCTCTATTCTTCTTACTATTCCCTCGTATGTTTGCTTTGCGTAATAGGCTAAAACTAAAGTTGCCGATCTGATCCATCTGAACAATTTATCAATATTGGCCCGATTTAAAATTTTGTCCTCATTGGCCACAATTCTTTTTATTTTTTCGTAAGGCAATAGCACAATATATTCCCACCAAACACTTTGATCAATGATAGCATCGCTATTGTTCAACAACCGGAAGATATGGGAATATAAAATGCTGGTCAACACCCAAGAAAGAAGGCTGATCAACACACAACCAATCAATCCTTCCCATTCTGAAAGTTCCTGCTCTCTTTCGTCCAGTTTTTTATAAAATCGAAATGCAATTGGGTTGGTTTTAGAAAAATGATTTTTGTAATTTTTTTTAAAATCATTATGCAAAAACCTGGTCACTTCACACGCTATGGACAAATTCCGAGTGTTCTCGTCTTCAATACGTTTCTTGATTTTAATTACTTTCTTACAAAGCCTATTCGTATCTAAGTCAAATTCATCGGGCAAGTTTTCATTTATCAATTTCCGATAATCCTCATCATTATTTAACATGCTCTTCCCCAACAGCTCAATTACATTTTTGGCACTTTTTACACCGGTAATTTCAAAAACCTGAACTAAGCTGTCAATCTTCTCACACTTTTCTACCTGCCTTTCCACAAACGCCAATTCGCTATCCGTTTGGGAAAAGACTCCGCCCATCCCAATAAAAAAGCATAACAATAACAGGTGTTTGTTCCGAATAGCACTCATGCACGAGTTATGAATATTCAATAATGGCCTTTTGCGTTATTCTCCAGTTGTCCCCTTCTTTTGTCAATTTCCCTTTCTCCACCTTGATTTTGGTTGCGTCTTGCAACCTTCCGTTGCCTTTCATTTCCATGGCCGGCTGTATGTAGTCTTGGGGAATGTTGAAGGCGTATTTTTGGGATTCTTTATTGTCCGTCAGGGTATAGTCGGCACTGTTTCCGTCAATGACCAATATTTTGTAGATATGTTCTTTTGGACGGAAGTCATTAGAAAGGGACCTTCCATAAAAATATTCGTTGATCGGAGCAGCAGCGAAGAAATGGTCTGTGTACTTCGAATCGTCGGCACTGTTCCCTGACCGTTGTACATGCCCGGCGTATGCACTACTTTGCCCCCCCCCTTGTGAACGCCTGTCATTATTTCCCTTATCTTTGACTTTTTGATCCAGTTCGCTAATTTGTTTTTTAAGGATTTCAATTTCACTATTTAGTTGGCTAATTTGGAGGGATTTGGATACTTGAGTTGAGCGTTTTTCATTGGTTGAACTTCCAATTGACTGCTTGGTTTGTGAATTTGTATTATTAATTTTTAAAGAGTTGACTTCACTTTTTAATCCATTTGCCTGATCTTTTATTTTTCTTCTATGTTTTTGGAATTTATAATAAAACCTCCAAAGTAGTGCTCCAATTAGGACGAGCATTCCAGCAAGTGCGGCAACAGCATATATAAGCCTATTCAAATTTTCAGCTTTGCTATCCGGTTCTTCAAGTTTCTTTTTTAAAACTTCAACATCTGCTGCTAATTTGCGAATATCGGGAGGGTCAGGTCTCATTAATAGCTCTTTCCATTTCGGGCTATTTATCAGATCAGCATTTTTATGTATTTCCCTTAATATGTACCGGGCAACATTTGCAGCTATAATTATTTGTTGTTTTGGGAAGGTCTTTTCAACTGGAGCATTCTTTGTATCCCCCCCTATTGCAATGCTATCTTGAAGGCGAAGTTCTTTTAAACCTCCAAAATCTAAATCTTGCAAACCCTTTATAGCTTCTTTATCTATTATGTGTAATGATTTATGATAATTCAAGTTCTCTATTTTCCCTTCATATTTCAGCATTTTTTCAACAATATTATATCCTGGGTCAAGCTTTTCACCATCACCATCAAATTTCAGAGAAGACAGAATTATGGCCGGATACGTGGACTCATTTTCAACAGTAATTTTAGGATAATTATACCCTGTTGGAATTTTATTAAGTTCTTTCAATAAATCACTTAATGGTGGTTTGAATTCATTTGGTGGCTCGCCATTACAAAAAATGACGGCAGCGTATAAAATAAAACAAAAAAAGAGGATAGGCTTTTTCACATTGATCAATTTGGTAGTGTTACTGAAAATGTTGGTGGTTGGTTGGCAAAGTTGACAACTTTTGAAAAGTTGTCAACTTTCACCGACACAAAGAGGAACATTACCGTTATTTTAATTTTTTTCAGCAATGACCTGCGTCAAGTGGTACAAAGAAGCCACCAACGGGTAAAAGAACAAAGACTCCTCCACATTTTTGTCCTTGTCGCTCAGTTCCAGCCTTTTGGCTAGCCCTCGTGCGAGGCTGTCCTGCATGTCCCGCAGCAATTCGGTCTTGTACTCCCTCAGGGCAGAAGTAGCAATGCCGAAGTTGTCCTCGAAATTGAAGTCGTCGTTGAGGGCGAACAGGGTGTCCACAAATTTTTCGATTTCCCGTAGGGAGGATTTTTTGTGTTCCGTTGTTATGTCCTGGTACTTCAAGTGTTCGCTGGGGAATTCGATGGGCTGGTTGTTGATGAGCCGTTGGGTTTTGTCGCCCAAGAGCACGACCCTGTCGAACTTGGCCTTTGCGGCCTTTTGGCTTGCACCCTCTTTTTCAAATTTGATGATGCCGCCCTTACAGGTCACTTCCTTGGGCTTGTCCCCCTGCACTACCTGCAGCCCCTCCTTGTGGTAGGGCACTTTTTCCTTTTTGGAGCTATCGCCGCCTGCACCGTCTCCTTCCTCTTTTTTTGGCCCGCCCTCGGACATGTCGGTATAAACTTTTTCGAACATGAGCTTGCTCAGTTGGGCGATGCCGTCCAGCTTGGGGTCGGGATCGAGCAGGTTGATGATCTTAGAACCGTTGCCACTGAGGCAGATGTTCCTCGGCATGTCGAATTTGAGCTTTCTCATCAGGGAGGCAATGTGGTAAATGATGGCACCGTAGAACACCAAAAATACGATATTGAATTCTTCGTGGTTCGCTACTTCTTCCGAAAACTTGAACTGGAGGTTCTTGTTTTCCAGGTCTTGGTTGTTTTCTATAGAAAAGAAAAAGGCCATCAGGTCGGAAGAACTACAAGCGCCGGGCTTGCTGAGCTGGTCATACACCCCGTTCAGGGAATGGAGTTCGTTCTTGTTGTGATCGAGAAATTCTTCCACACTGTGCTTGAAAAATTGGACAAAACCGTTCTCCGCGGAAACATCCTCCCGGTAGCCGTCGCCAAATACGGTGTTCCCAGCGAACTTAAAGGAGGTCAGGAACGCTGGTTTGTCATTTAAAAACAGCACGACATCGGTAGTACCGCCCCCAATGTCAATGCTCACTACGGGGTACTGGCGGCTTTTCACCAAACTGGGAGGATGTTTATAAAAAGGCACTTCCGATTCGGAATAATCAATGGGTTCACCTTTCGGGTTGATGTACGACTTGTAGGAAGCATGCCAGATGCGCCTGAACTGGTTGATATGGTTGGCACTCATGCTGGAAGGGTAAAACCAGATGATGTCTGTCCGGTTGAGGTCACCGCCATTCAGCAATACTTTGTTCCGAATTAGGACCAACAGGGTTTCAATGAACTTGTCCACCCTATTGGCATTGATCTTACCATCGCTCCCTTTGAACTTTGTCCACTTTAAGTTGGTCTCTATTTTTTCGGACTTCAAGGATTCCTCTTTCTCATAATGAAATGGGATGTTAATATCGCCTAGGGCAAAAGTAGACCCTATATGGTCAAGGCCTTTTATTTCGGAAGTGGCCGTCCGCATGGGGAACCGGTGCTTATTGCCCTCGCCGATGGCAAAGGGGATCAATTCCCGTTCAAGGTGACTCCTCAGTTGAGGGTCGGCCAATCCCCAAGACCGGTCGAACAGGGTGATGAGTTGTGGTTTTTTGTTTTCAATGTCGAAAGGTATGGGGTTTTCCCCGTCCACCGAATATTCGACATGGGTGTTGGTGGTGCCAAAATCAATGGCAAAAGTGAACCGGCTGTTGCCTTTCGGCCGGTTCTGGAATTTTGGCAGGAGCAGCCCCTTTACACCGTTCGATTTTGTCACTTCGATCAGGTGGTAAGGTTTTTCGATCACAAAATATTTGGAGGTCACATTGTGCCCATGCCCCTTGCTTTCGTCACTCCGGATGGTCGAATTTTTAGCCTCGACGGGCCGACAGCCGCTATCGGCCACATCCATAAATGCAAGCCTGTAGTCGCTCACGCTGTTGCCAAACGACACATCGGCATCCAAGAAACCGACCCGCTGCTCCTCACCTGTATCATTTTCATTAAAAGGCAGGAAGCCCATGCTGAACTTGCATTTCACGATGGCCCCATCGTTCTTTTTTTCATCCGGTGTGCCACCGGGTTTGTACACCCGCTCAAATTTGATGTACTCCCCTTCTGCTTTAATAGGTATCAGCAGTTCCACCCGCACAGCATCCAGGCCGACCTTGACCATCCTCAATATTGGCCTGCCTTGGGAGGCAAACCCGCTCAAGTCCTTAATGTCAAAAAATTTAAAAAAGAAGCTTTTGATAGGCAGCAGGTAGAGGTTGTCGGCAGGTTCTTTGGTGACGGTATCGCCCCTGAAAAACCCGTCGGGGTTGCCGATGAAAAAACTTTCGTTGTCAATGGCATAAGGCACTTCGATGAGGTAGGGCTCCAGAAAATCGCTCACGGTAAGGTAGGGGTACTGCACATCCTGACCGGGTACGAACCTTTCGTCCAGCTTGGCTTCGTCCAAGTAGGGTACGGCTGTTTCCGGATTCCACTTCCCACCAAAATAGTTCAGTTGGCGGCCATATTTGTTCTGAAGCACGACCGGTTTTTTGCCCTTGTATTTCTCAGAACGGATGATGAAATCGCCCACGGTTCGTTCGCCAATGATGAGGCTCTTTTTACAATGCTCGATCATTTTTTCTTGAGGGTCGGGGAATATCTGTATCGTCTCTGTGCTGTCCCATGCCTTAAATTCTTCTCTAAAATGTTGCATCCGGTATCCTTGGGCTTCTTTAAAGCCTTTGAGTTCTTGGTAATCAGTAGGCTTTTTCTTTTCCAATGCTTTCATGTTGATCTCCATGTAGCGCCATACCAGGCCCATGTCGTTCGTTAGGGAAGGATGGACTTTAAAAAGGGCCAACAGGTATTTTTGGAAACTGATATCGCGGTTATAGAGCGGGTTGTACTCGTCGTCAAAAAAAGTATCATTGCCCTGCACTAGTTGGGCGAAGCTCAGGTCATTGCCGCTGGAAAAGAAAAGGGTGGAGGGGGAGGTGCCCCCGACTATGCGGTGATTGAGAGTAATGAAATATAAATTTTGTGTTTTGCCAAAATTCGACAAATCACCGTCCTGCCTCAGGTAGAGGTCCAGCGTTTCGCCCAAGAGCTGGTGCTGCTCATTGGTGCTGCCCTTTAGTTCGTTGATACTACTGGCCTTGTCCCACTTGGTAATGCCCAGGTTGTACTTGGATTTAAAGAAATCATATTTGAAGAACATCTCGGCCACGTCCAAGCTGTCGGACACCAGTTTGTGGTAGATGGTGTTGCCGTCCAGTTCATTGATGTCGTCGGTCGCTTTGTCAGTGACGATCCTGAACGCCGTTTCGAACAGGTGAATCCTGGCAAAAGGGGAAGGGATGGAGGTTATCTCGTTCCGGTCGGTGGCACCGGCAGGATCCTTGATTTTTTCAATATCGTTCGGGCCATATGGGTCACTGATCTTGTGCCAGTCGTCGGCGGGTTCTGCCCCGCCATCGTATAATCTTAATACTTTATATTGATTTTTTACTTCTGCCATTATGATGTCTTTGTTTTTGTTAGTTAGTGGTTGTTTGATGTTTTTATAGCTAAATATCAGCGGGTAGGGCCAAGGACAAATCTGTTGGATTTTAAAAATTTAACAGATTTCAAAAATCATCCATGCCCTTAGAGTATGTTTTAAAATTGAAAACCGAATTGTTGAAAAATTGAAAATGATTGATAATCAATGGTTTATAGCTAATTCTGCACCTTTTAGATCGGACATTTTGTGATTTTCGCCGTTTGGGGACTAACCGCAAATGGCGAATTGGCTTCAAATTCTAATTTTGGATTTTTGAGAAACCTTTTGAATATCAACTACTTGCAACACAAAATTTTGTTTCTATTGCCATTTTTTCAATGATTCCAAATTAAATTTTAAAACATACTCTTAGTTGTTGCCATTGCTTGAACTCGGCACCCTGTCGTCGAAAATGGCCTCCGTGCCTTTGAAAAAGATGGAGAACAATTTTGCGGGCATGGGCTTTTCGGGTATTTTTTCAGCGACCTCGTTCAGGTAGCCGTCAAACTTGGTAAAGGTCCAGTCTTCCTTTTTAAAAAGTGTCCCTTTTTTCTTTTGTTTGATCCCTTCAATCAAAAGGTGGAGCATGTTGCCCGGAACGTCCAAGTTCAAGGGCTTGAAGCCCCTTTCGTTTTTGGCCATTTCCTTGAGCCATTCTTGGTATCTGGCGTTGAACTGGTGGAGGTCCTGCTCAAAAAATTCACTGGTCAGGAAGGCATCGTCGAAGCCTTTCGTCCACGGGTGGTTGGTCGGGAAAGAGCCGAGGTTTTTGCTCCAATATAAAAAAGAATAGGTGTATTGGACCATCGCCTTGAAAACCCTGTTCTGCGAACGCCTGCCCAAGTTGGGAAACCTCACGTTCTTGACGTTTCCGTTCAAGCCATACTCCTTAAATATAGGATCCTCCGCTTTCCCCTCGGAAGTGGTCAGCTTGGCATCCTTGATGTCCATAAAATCAATGATGGCGAGGGCCGAAATGAACTCCACCAAGTGGGCATTGTTTTTCTGGTCCTGCTCACCCTCGTGGTAGTTATAGTCCAAGGTTTCGGTATCGCCAATGTAATAAAGCGCATTGAGGGACCGGTTGCCAGAAATGTTATTGTGATAATACTCAAGAGCTGCCTTGGTCTTTGAGATAAAAGTTCCTGAATTGACATTGCTGCCATTGTCCGATTTCACCCCGAAATAAGGCTTTACCGTAATGGCGCCCACCTTTGCATTTTTCAATCGCTTTGGGTGCTTCAGGTGCAACCTAGGCGAGCGGATGTTCTTGACCAACAAGGGGAAACCCGCTGCGCCCGTGCCGCCGAATATGGAACTCACTATGAATACCCGGTCGTTGTTGCCCAGCCGGGAGGCAAAAAATTTAAAATCATCGGATTCGGAGAACCTGTTCAGCACGACCGCCCCCATGTGGGGGTTGCCCTTGAAGCCGACCCGGAGTTCTGCGTTCAGGTTTTCCTCGGTGAACAGGGTGCTGATCAGGGCTTTGTTGCCGCCTTCGAGCTGGTCATAGCCGATAAAGTCCTTGAAGCGGCCCTCTTTGGTGCCGTCAATGCCAAAGCGGAACCCTTGGGCAGTGGTGCCATGCTGCCCTTGGTCGGTCTCGGCGTCCAAACTGCTGAGGGTCTGGAATTCCGCACTGAAAAAACCATTGTTGCCAAAATCGAGTTCCGACCTGATGTCCTGGTATTTCTTGAGGATTTCTATGGTCCTGGTCACATCGCCATTGGCCCGGTCGGGGTCAATGATGATGGGGATGATCTGGCTTGCTTTGATCTCGACGCCAGAGGCCATAATAAAGGTGAGTGCCTTTAGCACCCTAGAGCCAGTGCCTCCTATGCAAAAAAGAAATAATTTGGGATAATTGATATTATGATTAGACATGATATTAAACGGGTTTTATGATTGTTCATTTTCTGGTACGGAAAGGGGAATCCTTGCACTGGCTGCTCCAATGTTTGCCCAATAAGGACACGATGAAAAAGAAAACCATCGAAAGGAGCAGGACCGTCAAGGTGAACTGGACGTAGTCCCCGAAAACATAGCCGAGCTGTTCATAGTCAAACTTGACTTTGGAATAGATAAGTGCAAAAATGGAAACGACAAGCGATGCAGCCGTCATGGCAATGAGCCAGTGTTTGGTTTTGTTGTAGGCAGGGTTGTTCATCCAATAGTAGTAAATAAAAAAGGCCAAGAGGCAGGCTGCCACCATAAAATACCCAATAGTGGCGTACAGGTCGTAGTCGTACAGACTATCGGAAATGGTTGTCATGTTGAACCCCCACAGTTCATAAAAATTGGCGAAAAATTCGTTCATTTTGATTTAATGTGATTTAATAAATGAAAGTTTGAAACTATTCAGTAGGGTTATTTTTTGAGAATCCCGAAGTAAATTCGGGATCAACTTTTCTCAAAAAACAACTGCCTTGCAGGAGAGGGAAAGAAGAAAAAAATTCTTTTTTTCTTCTTTCCCTCTCCTGCTGAACAGTTACAAAAGTTTTATCTTTTGATCGAAACGGTCAGTTCAAAGTAATTGTCCTCCCCATCACCCAATGGGGTGTAGTCTTCCAGCACCCCCAGCATCAGGTCGTAAAACCCAAATGTCTTTTCGATGTCCTCATTGGTGTCGCCAATATCCAAGTCATCATCTGTGGAAGACTCTTTTATCCATTCGGGGATGTGGCGTTTGAGTGCCACATGGATGTCCTGTTTTCCCGGCGCCACTTTTTCCGCTTTAAGGGTCACTATATAATCCACTTTATTGAGGTATTCCTTGTCCAGTTTTTCAATGTTGCCAAAACCTGCTTCCTCCACTTTGACCAGTTCAAACGCATCCCCCAAGTCGCTTTTTATTTCATAATTGTTTTTTTCCAAAAAATAGTCATCTTCTACCGGCAGCCCGTTGTTTTCGAATGCAATGCTGAACTGAAAGCAATTCTCCCTTGAGCTTATTTTCACATCTTCTATGGCGTTGATGGAATTGGCATTAGTGCTGTTGCGGTCAATGTTGAACCTCCCGATCTGGTTGTCACTGCTCCTCAATATCGTATAGAACTGGTCTGTACTTGTATTTGCATTTGAAACAATGAAACTGTTCTTGTAGCCATCTAATTCTTTTATTTCATATTTTCTGATAAAATCTACCAAGGTTTCGTTTTTCCCGATCACCCACACATAATAAGGCCTGTCCTGATTGTCCAAGGTAACATGAGTATTGTCCAGTTTATAATACTTGCCCGTAAATTTAGAATTGAATTTTATCACCAAAAAACCATAGCCTTTTTCTTCCAGCTGGTTTTTGGAAATGATGGCCGTTATCCCGAACCTTTGGAAGTCAAGTTCATCCCGCACGTCTTTTCTGTGATTGATGGAAAAAATGAAATCCGAAAGCAGGACGGCTGTCGTGCTATCATCCAGTATATCCTCGATCACCATATTTAGTGTTTGTGTCAAATTACTGTTTTTGACATCCCCCTTAGTCCTTAAACTTTTAGGGTCAAGGTATTTCATGAAATCCTCAAACTGCTCTTTGACAGGGTGGATTTCATCGTTAACGAAATTCATGTTTATTTCCTCGCCATAGCGGTTTATTTTCGTCATCAGCCCGAGGGTGGCTTTTTTGAAATCCGACACGCCACTCATATAACCATACATGCTACCTGAATTTTCAATATAAAAATTGAATTTTGGCTCTTGGCTTTCAGTGGTTGGCAACGTGTCAATATTTCCAAAACAATCCATTTTTATCGGCAAGGATATATTCCCTCCCCGTCTACTTTCAGCCATCTTTGTGGCAACATCATTTATGTACGACTTCAGTTCATCCTCTTTGGAAAGTTCAGACTGGAGGTTCTCATCTGATGCAATAAGCTGCCTAATGGTATCACACTCTTCGCTTGAAATATGGCTATCGCTAAGGCATTTTTTTATTTCCCTTACAAGAAGGCCATTAGGATCTGAATTACACCCGAATGTGACAATCACAATGGAAATAATGCCCACTAAACTTTTTAAGTTATTTATGATTTTTTCACTCATATTTAATATTTAAAATTCAATATTTAACCACACCGGCAAATGATCCGAAATTAATCTTGAGCCTTCCAGCAACCTACAATCACACACAAAATCAATCACCCCACCATCAAGTAATTTAAAATATTGCTTAGGATAAAAAATATTATCAATTGCAAGATTTAAATAGTCATTACCATGAGCCGGACACTTGCGTTTCAAAGTAGTCAGTTGATTATTTAATAAAGAAATGTATCCCTGTTTTCTCAATTCATCAAAGATTACATGTCTTTCCGACATATTAAAGTCTCCCGCTATAATACAAGGTGTCGGCAAATAATTCGCAGCAATATCATCCAATAACCTTACTTCAATCTCAGGATTTTCATTATATCTTCGGGAATGAAAATTTATTACAATAAACTCTTTGTCATTTGATCTAAACCTCACTAAATAAGGTTCCCTAAATATTTGTGTTTCATAAGTAGTGTCGAGCCAAGGCCTCCCGATCAGAGCGACTTTGGAAACTTTCCAAAGAAATGCATACCGCTCGGTTTTGTACGGAGGGCTGTTGGTAGAATTGCTGACCCAGTAATCCCATTTACTGCCCTTTCTGTTCAACTCTTCGGCCAGTCTTGCCGCAGCTTGTGCGCCTCCATATCCTGCCACAACTTCCTGAATAGCTACAATGTCAAAATCTTTCAAAATATCAGCTATTGCCAAAATTTCTTCTTTGTTCTTCGTCTTTCCAAAATCTCTAATATTCCAAGAAATTAAGGAAATAGAATTTCCACCAATACAACTAATGGATAAATGAAGGAGTGCGAAATATAGGATGATTTTTTTAATCATCGAATTATTTGGTTGTTTTTTGTCCTGTTTTTATTGATCCTTATTACATTTTGTTTAGTGAGATAGTCCAGCCTTATTAAAGCAAATTCTCAATCTCTTCCAAAATAATATGGCTCACAGATGGTCACATCATCAATATAATGCACTGCTTTCCCAGAGGCAAGCACACCGTGCAACCCTATTGGATAGGTGTCATCCTTAATCATTTTGACCAATTCGTCATTTAAGTAAAGATAAAACCTATCTTTTATACACACGATTCCCAATTTATATCGCTTGCCACGTTCAACCTTTATCCTTTGGCTATGAAGCACCTCCGTACTAGAGGGACGGAACACATGGCTCACTTTTAAAAACTTTAAATCTCCATCATCGGTTAATGTGTATGCATAACATGATTTTTTCTTTTTGTCGTACCTGACCGACAATCCCCTACCCAAACATCCATTGCTTGAATAACATTTTGCTGTATCCGCAATTTCTATGGCCAAAGAATAAGGCATTGATTGGACTTGGGTATTATAATTCAGCATTTTGCTTTCAATATATTTATGCCTCGAATAATTTTCTTTTTTGATGTCAAAACAATATTTACCAAATAAAACACCACTCCAATAGTCCTCCTGGTTATTGAGGTTCCAAACATGACTCAAAAATCCAGAACGCTTCCTATTCGAAAAGTCTTCAAAATAAAGATATTTGAACAAGTGCCACGGAAGTGTTTGTTGATCCAAGATGTCTTTGTCAATCAACAATTGCCTATCTCCCTTAAAGTTAATAGCATTGGATAACCTGGATTCGTCGGGAATTATTTTCTTCATTTCATTCCTCAGATAAGGCCGGTCGCCGATTTTGGAAGCTTTGACAACAAATTCATTTTCATAAATTTCTTCCAAAGTGAAAATATTTGAGTACTTAACCCGAATAGCAAACACCTCTCTTTCATAAATTCTTTCAATAAAACCTTCGACCAATAAACTTACACCAACTTCACGCAACTTACTTTGAATGTTTTTTGGAAGATTAATCTCTCCTTTTTCATTTTCCAATATGACCCATTCATTTTCTGCAAGTTCACCCAGAACTGCTGGGTTTTCCCTGTTGACAATTTTAACTTTTAATGAATTGCCCAATTGCATCCTATATTGAGCAGTAATGTTTTCTGTAAATCCATTTTGCGTACTGTCCTTCATCCGAAATTCTCGAATATAAATACCGTCCAAGGAAACCTGGCCTCTCAGCCCAGGTATCATGAAAAAAATAAAACCAATTAAAAATGCCAGCGGCAGCTTGTTCTGACTCAGCATATTGCTTAATTATTTGGAAGCCTGCAATTCAATGCTACTTTTTGGTTGTTTTTTTCGACGTAAACCGGGGGGCACTTCACAATTGTTTCATTCATCATGACTGTGATATTATATGACCTGCCCAATTCCGGAACCCCAATTATTAACATGTTATTTGTCCATTTTATTATTTCCGCCTGTTTTCCGTCACAAAGTATTTTGTCCACTTTTTTCAAATCTTCGTTTACCAACATCCTCACCCTGTAAATAAATCTGGGTTTATTATTTATTGGCTCTTCAATTTGGCTTTTCTCCTTCTTATCGGCAGTTTCTTTTTGAGCAAAATTGATTTCTGGTTCTTTTGTTTCATTGCTGGCCTGGCTTTCAATAAAAATATTGGTTTCCTGATTGTGCGGCCCGCTTTCCTTTGGCGGCTTGCACCTGTCCGAAATAGCGAACAGGGTCGTGATGATTACTGCCACGGCACCGATCCATGCGGTAGCTTTGTCCCGAAAGGGTTTGAATTTTTCTTTTTGGCCTGTCCGTTCTTCGTCCATGTCAATGGATGGGTTTTAAAATGCCGGGGCGTTCTTTGCTTCATTGCCTGCCAAACCCATAACGCCTTTTTTCTTTAGGGCAACAGGAAAATAAAAATAACTCCCCCCGCCACCGTGTATTATAAAATATGCTTAATTCAATTGTGGGGCTTTTGTAATTATTCGGTACTGTGGGGCTTTCCCTTCCCCCTTTGTCATTTTTATCTGTTTTTCCTGTTTTTCCTTTTATTTCTGTCGCTTCGTGGAGTTTGCCCGGGAAGCATGATTTTATCATGGATGGCATTAATCTTACTGCCCAGCTCAGATAAGATGCCAATATTATTTTTTATTTCAGATTTTGTGCTTTGATACTCCTGCTTGGCCAACCGTTGCTCTTTTTTCAGTTCTTGAATTTCTTTTTTCAGTTCTGTTATTTCTTCTGGCTCTTTTTTTTCTTCCGGCTCTTTTTTCAGAACATTGGTCAATGTGTATATGATAAAAAACAAAACAACGATCACGGATAATAACCCTATAGGATAAAGATCGCCTTCGCCCAAGTTTTTAAGGTAGCTTTCCTTAATAAGCCTTACCCCTACCCAAACCGGTAATGATATAATTATAGGAACACCAATTATTGTTAATACCTTTCCCTTCCTTTTTTTTAATTTCTGCTTTTTCTTCAAAAGATGAACAACATAGTCGCCGATCATGAACAAAATAAACCATGAAAGTGCAATGAGGGACAACAATGTCGAAACTCCCAAAATCCTCGCATTTAACAACGAAAGCCTCTCAATAAATTGAATCGGATACCTTGTTTTATAATTCGAATCAAACGGAAATATGCTTAATGATAAATCGCCGTATTGCTGGGCAAAAATTGAATTAAAATAACTTGTCTCCAAAGTATCATTGTTGTCTATCTTTTCGTGCCAATAATCATTTACCCTGACCACCTTGGATTCATACCCATGATCATTTCTTTCCCTGTTTTTGGACCTGAAGGTAAAACGCGTCGAACGGCCTTGGTCATAGGTTTCCCTAGACTGCAAGGACAATAGGCAGTTTCTCGAGGCTTCTACCAGTTCGACTTTAATTTTTGCCTCGGCCTTGTTGAGTACACCTAGTTTATCATCTTGGTAAGGAAAATAATACAATATTTTTGAGGAGTCTTTAACCGACAAAGTAGGTGCGTTGATCTCCCTGATCCTTTCCGATATATCAACCTCTTGTGCAAGGCCCAGAGCATCCACGGAATAATAGTAAGCACTGGTGGAAAAATGGGATTTGATCATTTTCAACAGCTGGCCTATTTCCTCGATTTCCTGATGTTTCGCATCGCTTTTCGGAAGCCTGACCAAATTTATCTGCCACACACCACCGCTCCTCGACAATTCCTTTAGTTCCTGTTCCACTTCGGAAAAGCGGACAGTCGATTTTCCTTTCTTATGCACATCATGGTGAAAATCACTGAATATGGTTATAATGTTATTAGAAGTACCATTTCCCCCAGTGTAATTTTCTTTTAATTCCCTGAATATTCTCTTGAAATCTGTCCTTTGTTCATTCGGGTCGGTTTCAAAACTGTTCTTTTCTTGAATAAAGGCATGGGCAAGATTTATATCGTAAACACCTTTATTCTGATTGCCATCAAAAGGGATAGTAAGAAACTCATTAACTGCACCTTTTCTCCAACTGTTATTTTTATCTTTTGAGTTGCTCCCCTCTATTAGGGGGTTCATTACTTTTAAAGGATAAAGATAACGATCGCTTTTTTCAATGCCATCAAAAAGGGCAATTCCGGTTTCAATGTTACAGCTGCCACTATCTTGAAAAAAGGAAAGGTTCATCTTTAGGCACAACAACTCCTGCAACAAAACAAGGGTGTCCAAATCCTTGTTGAGTCCATCAATTCCTATTTCACCTATAATAGATTCTCTAATTTTTTTCGTATAGGCTTTTATCTCGTCGTCCACAACGGTTGAACCTGATTTGTCAATCACATAAATAAACCTATATTTCGACCGGTCCGGCGGGTCTTTAGAGCATTCCACTTTAATTGGTGATTCTATAGGACCCTCTTCAAGGAGCAGTTGTTTATTGACAAATTTCAAAGTCTCGAATGGGCTGTACCAATTGTAATCTTTATATTGTTTTATGATGTTGGCATTGATACTGAAAATTACCGTCAGCACGGTGATGGAAATCATCAAGGCAAAGCGGGCGATCCTAAAATATAGGTTGCTTTTATTTTCGTGATATACTTGAAAGAAAGCCCTTGTCCCGTTTATTAGGTTTATAACAAATCCACGAATCATTTCCATAAAATAATTATACTTGATTAACAATATTTATTAAATAAATTTTCTCATAAGCATTGGCAATAAGTACCCAAAAAAAGTTTCCATAAAAGGGCAAAAAAAGTTTTAGGATTTACACCCTGTGGCAGGAACTGAAAACCTTTTTAGCGTAAATCTTGAATTCTTTATTTACAGCCCAAAAGCATTTTTGGAGAAAATTATTGAATTTCCCCTTACTTGCTAAATGTTTACATTATTCTTTCCCGGCATTTTGAACTCATTAAATATAATTGCTGCCGGTAAAATATTTAGAGGCAAATAATTATGAGTATGTGGTTTATATTCAAATTCTACTAAAGTATATAAGGATGGTATTTAAAAAATAATCCTCAATACAATCGTCCTAAATCTTGCTTACATTAATCTCCTTCTTATAATTATTGTAAGGAAAATTTATCCTAATAATTTTATAGTTTTCTATAGATATGTAACAATTTTTATCTGGGTAATGACAATACTATTTGTAAAGTCCCCGATTCCCTTCTTGTTGCCAAAATAATGATTTGTGCGGAAGTTCGATTTACTATCAATTTTCAGATCTGCAAAATATCAACTCTATATAGACTGCAATCCAATTTGGTTTTCGTTTCTCCAAAACCACAATCATTTCACGAAATAAAAGAAACGGTAAGATAAATTGATTTTTCTTTATCGCCCAAATATTTGGGATATTTTCCTACTTAATGAAGTATATTTAATAGATTTCACTTCTTTTCTAAGCTAACTTC
>CBDCVJ010000079.1:0-42075 GCA_965222975.1 Saprospiraceae bacterium
AATTAGGATGGGTTGACGGCAAATTTACTCGTTCTCTCAACTATTCGCTCCGCTGGCGTATTTTTGTTTGAAATAATCAATTCTTTATGAAACTCATTTCCGTATTGTTTTTCCTCCTTCCCATTTTCGCATTTTCGCAATCAACTGAATATCAAAAGCAAAAAGAACAAAAGCTCTCCGCTAAATCACCTTTTGAGCAAATTGTTGACAGGGAGCTGCCCGCTAATATCATCTACGAAGATGACGATATAATTGCCTTCCAACCCCTGAGCAACCAAGCCCCTGTTCATTTCCTCATTGTTCCAAAAAAAAGGATACCCACTGTCAATGATATTCAGGAAGAAGATGCCTTATTGATTGGAAGAATGGTGCTGGTAGCAAAGCAAGTGGCCAAGGACAAAGGAATTGGGGAGACAGGTTATCGCCTTGTTTTTAACACGAATGAAGATAGTGGCCAATCCGTTTTCCACATCCACTTGCATCTAATAGGTGGCCACAAATTGGGCCCAATGGTAGATCAGTCCTGGCGAAATGCCCAAAAAGCAAAAAAAGAATAAATTGATAGTGATTTGGTTTTATTGTCCTTGTTTAAATGACCCATCAATTTTTGAATGGAGCAATGCACGCAACAATCGGGCGTTAATTTTGTCAATAGAAGAAACCTTTGAAAAGACAAATTGAAGATTTAATTTTTCCACCGCCTATAATTTTTTGAAAAACATTTTTAATGAAAAAAATACTTCTTTCCATTTTTGCCACCTTTTTAGTTGCCAGCCTTTTTGGCCAAATGTCCATCGAGTTCGACGAAAACGAACACTCCGTTTTAACCTCAACTGAAAATGCACCACCATACGCAGCAACCATCACGGCTACCAAACTCAAGAACTACCTCGAAGTGTTGGCTTCTGATGAAATGGAAGGACGGGAAACCGGAACAGAAGGACAGCGAAAAGCAGCAGATTACATTGCAGCTCATTTTGAAAAATTAGGTTTACCTGCGATAGGCGACGACGAAAGCTATTTCCAAAAGATAGCATTTACTTCGGAAAAATGGGACAGCGGAAATATCACGCTTCGCCTTAATGGTCAACGCAAACGCCACTTATCAGATTTTTATTCGTTTCCTTCCACCAACCCAAGCCTCGAATCGTTAGGAGCGGACGAAATAATTTTCCTTGGTTATGGTATAGACGACCCAAAATATAGTGACTACAAAGGAGTGGATGTAAAAGGAACAACAATCCTCATTTACAGCGACGAGCCAGTGAAAAAAAATGGCAAATCGCATCTGACCGGATCGAAAGAATACTCGGCTTGGTCTTTTGACTTTAGGAAAAAACTGGAAGTGGCTTTCCAGCATGGTGTAGCTATGGTACTCATCATAGATCCCGATATTAAAGGCAATATTTCCAAAAGCCGCAATACTTTTTTGAGCGGTGAAATGAAAATGGGCATGGGGGGGCAGCCTGAGGGCCGTTACCCAAACAACATGTTCATTTCAAGCACATTGGCCAAACAGATTGTAGGAAATAAAATGGAAGAATTTGTGAAGTTAAGGGATGCAATCAAGAAGAAAGGAAAACCGGCCAATATGGTTTTACCATGTAACATTAGCATTGTCCAAAAGAAGAAGAAAAAACAGTTGATTGGCTCTAATGTTCTGGGTTATTTGGAAGGAAGTGATCCTAAGCTGAAAGACGAGGTCATAGTCGTTACTGCTCATTACGATCATTTGGGCAAGCGTGGCAATTCCATCTACAATGGCGCAGATGACAACGGTACAGGTACCAGCGCGGTGATGGATGTTGCACGTGCATTTGTGGAAGCGAAAAATGAAGGACAAGGCCCTCGACGCAGTATCTTGTTTATGCTCGTAAGTGGTGAAGAAAAAGGCTTGTTGGGTTCTGAATATTATGCAGAGAACCCCATCTATCCTTTGGAAAATACAGTGGCCAATGTGAATGTGGACATGATCGGCCGTATCGATAGAAACCATAGCGACCCGAATTATATTTACGTAATTGGCTCTGACCGACTCAGTACTGACCTGCACTACATCAACGAAGCGGCCAACCAGTCATTCACGCATATTGACCTTGATTACACGTACAACGCCAAAAACGACCCCAACCGCTTTTACTACCGCAGCGACCATTATAATTTTGCCAAAAAAGGCATCCCAGCCATTTTTTATTTCTCTGGTACGCATGCCGATTACCACCGCACAACTGATACAGTGGACAAGATTATGTTCGATAAAATGGAGAACATCACGAAGTTAGTGTTTTACACCACATGGGAATTGGCGAATAGGGAGGAACGAATTCGAGTGAATGTGAAGGAGGATTAATTTTCTAAATAAATACCGTTGAAACTTTTTGTTTTAAAAAACATTTTGTTTTATATTTGCTGTCCAGATTAGTTCAAACACCAAATACTTAAAACAAAATGTAATGAAATTGGAGATAGACTTCGCCAAATGGCTGACCTTTGTACAAAAGAATTGGTTCAAGCTTGCCATCGCCTTCCTTGGCTTTTACTTGTTTTTTATCAAACAACTGAGCTTCCAGATTCAGGTGCAAACCCCTGAAAAAACGGAACAACATTTCACCCAAAAGAAACCTGTTGAAAAGATTACAGAGAACAAAAAATCCACTGTAGCATCTAAAAATGACCACTTGGAAAGGCTTGAGATTCCATTTCTCAGCAGTAGCAATGCTGCAAAAAAAGGCCGTAATGCTATTGCCGAACTGAGCACAGTCAATGATGCAACAAAGCATGGTTTCCTAAAACGGTTCGCAGAAGTTGCTAAAGCAGAGCAGGATCGTTTCGGCATTCCTGCCTCGGTTATTTTGGGGATGGCCATGCACCAAAGCACAGCAGGTACCCGCGACCTTGCCGTTCAAGCGAACAACCACTTTGCACTACCATGCAGTAGCGACTGGCGGAGTGCCTGCCAATCTTTCCACAGCCAGAGCTACCGGAAATACGAGTCGGCTTGGTCGAGCTTCCGTGACTTCAGCCAATACCTCGATGCAAATTATGCGAATTTAAAAGGCGGGAACTATACCAATTACGCCAATGCTTTCCAAAACAACGGCTTCGGCGGCGATCCAAACATCGGTGAGCATCTCATACAAATTATTGAAGGCTATCGTTTGCAAGAACTTGATTAATGGTAAATGGTGAGAGGTGAATGAAACTACTTCATTCACCATTCACCTCTCACTATTTACCATTAAATACGAGTTGTTTTACGCTTTTTCTTCGGCCCGGTTTTTTGCTCATCGGAAGGTGGTTCTGGGAATGAAAAATCAAATTGCGGCATTTGCTCCTGAAATTGCTTGAACATTTCATCCAACTCTTCCTGCGACATGTTCATATCAAATTGTTTGAAAAGTTCACTAAAATCTTCTGGCATAACACCCTCTTCAAAATCTTTGAAAAATTCGTCAAAATCGAACGGCATCATGTGCTCATCAAAGCCCTTGAACAATTCATTGAAAGGAGAACCTTCCCCAAATGGATCACTAAATTGCATATGAAAATCCCCGTTGTTCATCGGCGGTGCTTGTTGGATGCCATCGGGGTTCGGATGAACAAAAACTTCCAGTGGGGCAGTTTCTAAAGTTTTTCCTTCGGCCTGTACACTGGCCGGGAGTATGTAATGGGCACCAATATCTTTAGGCTGCAAATAGTAGGTGATGGTCATGCTCTGCGTCACATCGCCATTGAGCATGCTGACCGAAGAAGAAAAATTCGGGCCGCTAACGATAACAAAATTCTCCGAAAAATCAGGTGCTTCGAAGTTCTTACCATCAGCATTTTCGACTGTAAATTTTACCTCAAAATAATTGTCCATCAAAATGGAATCTGTGCTGACATCAACCGTAAAGGTGACTGGCTTGTCTTGTCCAAAAGCAGATGTTATTATGGCCAAAGCAAGCAAAGTGCTTAATATGCTTTTCATAATTTAAGAGGTTTTTTTATTAGTAAACAGAAGAGTTTGGCCAAAATGTATAGGCCAACAATATTATTAGAGATCATAAAATGAAAAAAGGTTGCAAGAAAAATGAGTTTTTGTTGTCATTTACCGCCCTCTGTTAATTGTTCAATACCTTCCGTTTCAATTCAAAGTTCATCCCAAGATACAGGCGGCGAACCTGCTCATCTGCGGCCAGCTCTTCGGCAGTTCCATCCCGCAGGATTTCCCCATCATACATCAAGTAGGCCCGGTCGGTGATGGAAAGTGTTTCCTGCACGTTGTGGTCGGTGATGAGGATACCAATATTGCGGGACTTGAGTTTAAAAACGATGGATTGAATGTCTTCCACGGCAATCGGGTCAATGCCTGCAAATGGTTCGTCGAGGAGTATAAAATGGGGGTTGGAGGCCAGCGCACGGGCAATTTCTGTACGCCGCCGTTCGCCACCTGAGAGCGTGTCCCCTGCATTTTTCCTGACCTTTTCAAGACCAAATTCTGCAATGAGTTTTTCCAACCTTTCCCGCTGTTCATCCTTTGGAATTGCCATCATTTCCAACACGGCCTTGAGGTTGTCTTCCACACTGAGTTTGCGGAACACGGAAGGCTCTTGTGGCAAGTAGCCGATACCGAGTCTTGCCCTTTTGTACATGGGTTGGCGGGTTATGTCATTGTTATCCAAAAACACCTTTCCGCCATTTGGTTTGATGAAACCCACGACCATATAGAAGGTGGTCGTTTTGCCGGCACCGTTGGGGCCGAGCAGGCCAACGATCTCGCCCTGGTTCACTTTCAGGGTAACGCCGCGTACGACGGTGCGGTCTCCGTATTTTTTGATAAGTTTATCTGAACGAAGGATCATTATGCAGTAGGCAGTCCGCAGGTAGTCAGTTTGCAGTCTGACGGTGCGTTGATTGCCATTTTATGGTTAATTCAAAATGTCCAGTTGTTTCAACTGGTTAAGGGCGGTAAAAGTAGTCACAAAGTGATGCTTTCTCCAAAGGTGGGTTCGTTTACATTAAACGTAGGGGTAGAGGAAAGAGCTTAGGTTTGCTTTTGTTTAACTTGTTTATTTAACACTCCCTCTCTAAATTGATCTTCCTCTCAGGCATGAAAACCAGCCTTTTTCAAAAAGTGTATAGTAACTTATGGTGGGGTAGATAATGTAAAATGGATTCTTCATCCATTTTGTTAGTTTTGCAACCAAACAACCAACCCAGCAACGCAACAAAATTGATGAAGAATACTATAAAAACATCCCTCAAATACACAAAAAACATACTCGTCACAGGAGCTTTCAAAGAAACCAGCCGTCGGGTCGAACTGGAGATCACTTCCAAATTACCCCCGACTACTGACCAAGTAATCGTCGAATTCGGCATGGGGCATGGTAACATCACGAGGGAGATATTGAAAAACATTTCTCCTACCTCCAAACTCTTCGCCTTCGAGGTCAATGAAGAATTCTGTGATCATGTCGCTTCGAAAATTGATGATGACCGCTTGGTGATAATCAACGACGGTGCTGAAAACTTGACCAAACATGTGGGGACTCCTGTCCACAGTTTTATCTCTTCCATCCCCTTTACATTTTTTTCCAAAGAAATGAGCCGCACTATTTTGAAAGGTGCTTATGATTCGTTGGAAGAAGGCCACTATTTCCATCAGGTGCTTTACTCAAAAGTCCATGTAAAAAAATTCAAAAGCGTTTTTGATGAGGTGAGCGTGAAAACATTGCTCAATATTCCACTCGAATGCATTTATCACTGTAAGAAGAGGTGATTGCTTCATTGTTAGCAGTGGAGCCTTGAAACAATGAAGCCATTCAACCATCCAACCATTCGCACTCCTCCACCGTCAGTTCATGCTTTACATCGCCAGTATGCTTAGTGGCAGCAGGTTCGAACAGCATAAGCCAAACTTCTTCTTCGGCGATGGGTTTGTGCTCCACGCCGCGTGGTACGATGAGCAGGTCGCCTTCATGTAATACCTCCGTCCTGTCCCGGAATTCCATTTTCAAAGTGCCTTTTAGGATGTAAAACAATTCGTCTTCGTCGGCATGGTTGTGCCAGACAAACTCGCCTTTGACTTTGGCCAATTTGACGTGTTGCCCATTCAGCTCGCCAATGATCTTGGGTGACCAATGATCGTGGAAGAGGTCGAATTTTTCTTTGATGTTTATTTTTTTCATTGGTGGTGCTTTCCGTCCGATTACGAACGAGTTCGTTCAAGTCCGCACATGAACAGAATTTGTAATTATTTTATAAGAAACAGAAAACCAATCTGTTGTGCAGAGAGGCACGGCAATTGGTCAACAAATTTAGCCAAAAGGGGAAAAAGTGTAACCGCGTGTTTTTTAACTTTATCTAAGCCAAATGCTCGTATTCCCTTATTGCCAAAATGTACCGCCGAACCCCAATTCGGCTTAATGAGATAGACGCCGAACTGGAATTCGGCGGTACATTTCAGCACCGAGCAACTAACCTGTCTGCCGACAGGCAGGCAATAAACAACTGACCATGCTGAACAACTACCTGAAAATTGCCTTCCGCAGCCTGCTAAAGCACAAGTCATTTTCCTTTATCAACATCTTTGGTCTGGCGGCCAGCCTCTCGGTTTGCCTGCTCTGTATTTTAATGCTCAGGGACGCGCATAGCTACGACCAGTTTCACCCAGAAGGAGAGCGGGTTTACAGATTGATTACCACGCCGATCAGAAAGAGTGGGAGGGTGGAAGCCTATGCTTCCTCCCCCTATCCAGTGGGCCGGTCACTGTTCGAGGATTATTCGCAGGTGGAAAGCTGGGCGCCGTTGGTCCGGTCGTTCAACAGCGATGTGCGGAAGAACGGCAATATCATTTCAAGTACTGGACTTTTTACCAATGCTTCTTTTTTTGATGTATTTGGGTTTAAACTTGAACAGGGCGATCCTTTGACCGCGCTCGCAGAGCCATACAGCGTTGTCATTACCCAAGAATTGGCGGAGCGTATTTTTAAAAATGCCGACCCGATAGGGCAATCACTGGAAATGCCAGCTTTTGAAACGGAATTCAAAGTGACAGGTGTTCTGCAACCTTTTCCCAGCAAAACGCACCTCGAATTTGACGTGCTCGGCTCGCTGGCTACGCAGATAGCATTGGATAAATTGCCGGGAAGGAGGGATGTCACGGGCAATTGGCTCAACTATTACCAGACTTACAATTTTTTTAAATTAAAAAAAGGCGTTAGCGCTGAGGACATGGCCCCTGTGCTGGCCGATATTTCCGATTCACGTTATGGCGACCTCCAGTTGGAGACACGTGATGTCGGGTACAACTTTCATCTTCAGCCACTGGGGGGTATCACCCCCGGTCCTCAATTTTCCAATAATATGGGCAATGCCCTACCCAAGCAGGTGCTGTGGTTTTTTGGCATTTTGGGCATCATCGTCATGCTGTCTGCCTGTTTCAACTATACCAATTTGACCATAGCCCGTTCGCTGACGAGGGCAAGGGAAGTGGGGGTGCGGAAAGTGATGGGGGCTACGAGAGGCCAGGTGGTCGCCCAGTTTATTAGCGAGGCGATGGTGGTGGCGCTGTTTGCGCTGGCCTTTGGGTATTTACTATTGGAGTTTCTGGCACCTATCTTCAACCGAACGGCGCTCATGGCCGAAGCCAATGTCAGTTTGGAAACAGATGCAAAAGTCTTTGGGCTGTTTTTGGCCTTTACTGTTTTGGTAGGTTTAGTAGCTGGCCTGTTGCCATCAGTTGTACTATCGAAATTCAGCTCTTTGTCGATTATGCAAAAGCTGCAAAATGTGCGTTTATTTCGGCGGGTTGGATTGCGTAAAGCATTGATTGTTTTCCAGTTTGCTGTCTCATTAGTGTTCATCTTAGTGCTAACAATTGCTTGGAAACAAATAGATTATTCGATTACTGAAAATTTTGGCGCTGACCGAACCGATATCGTTAATATTTCCATGCAGGGGCATTCTTATGATAAAATGGCGGCCACCTTCAGCCAATTGCCACAAGTGAAAAACATCAGCGCTACTTCCCACCTCATGGGTACATGGCAAGACAGCAAGGACGATGTGCGGCTGGCGTTTGGAGAAGAAGCCATTGAGGTGCGTGACTATGCCGTCGATCACCATTTCATTGAAAACTTTGGCCTTGAATTAATTGCAGGAGAAAATTTCCCCAAAAACTCTTCGCAGCAACAAGAAGTATTTGCCATAGTGAACGAAAACTTCCTCCACCAATTCGACCTCGGCACACCCCAGGAAGCTTTGGAAAAATCCTTTATCATCGGCGACAGCAATTTGGTGTCCATCAAAGGAGTGGTCAAAGATTTTTTGTACAAACCCTTGGTCTACAACCTCGAACCCCTTCTCCTCCGCTATCAGCCTGACCGACTGAATGTGATGAACCTTACCGTCAGCGGCACTGACTTGCCCACCACCATAGCAGCACTTGAACGGACTTGGAAACAATTGGACAAGGAACAGGAAATCAATTACCAATTCTACGATGAGACAGTGGCGGAAAATTTTACCGACATCAAAGACATGGCAAAAGTGGTGGGCTTTATCGGTGTGCTCGGCCTCATCATTGCCTGCCTCGGCCTGTTGGGCATGGCCATTTATTCGGTGGAAACAAAGGCCAAGGAAATCAGTGTCCGCAAGGTCATTGGTGCAAGTGCAGGCGACCTGATCGGTCATTTGTCGAAAGGTTATGTGGCTTTGGTACTAATTGCCATTTTAATTGCTGTACCAGCCAGTTATTTGATCGGTAGTCAATTGTTGCAGACGTTTGCTTTTTCGATTCCACTAAATATTTGGGTATTCCTTCCAGGTGTTTTGGCTTTGGTGCTGTTGGGTATTCTAACCATTGGTTCTCAAACAGTTAGGGCAGCTTTCGCTAACCCAGCAGAGAATTTGCGGAGTGAATGAATGGTCAGGATGGCTTCATTGCTTCATTGTTAGCAGTGTAGCAATGAAGCAATGGAACCATGAAGCAATGGAACCATGAAGCAATGGAACCATGAATCAATCCACCTCATACGTTTCAAAAAACTCTTTCCTTGCAATGCGGTAAACTTCGCTGAGGTCGGGTGGGCAGGCGAGGAAGTCGCTTTCTTTGGCGATCATGGCTGCTCCCCAAGTGGCTTCGAAGTGGAATTCTTTGGGTAGGTTGAATTCTTTCAATAAGTCAGTGGTGAGTTCAAGCCCTATTATTTTTCCTTTTGGCGAATATTCTGAAAAGCCATTTTTGCTCCTTTTTGAAAAAGTATAACGGTCATTGAATTTCTTATTGCTCAAAATGTACATCTCCTCGGCATCCGTTTGGTTTTTCACGATGTAGTCGCCTTTATTGGCTTGGTTGATGGTTTCGACACCATCATTGGTGACGGTGGCGATGGTTTCTCCTTCTTTTGCTTTTCTGGCGAATACGTGTTTGAACTTTTTATACTGTACGCCCTCCGATTTCAGCAAGGGCATTACCAATTCAAGCATTTCCGTTTGTCTCATCATTATGTGTAAAAATTATTTTCCCGCAGAGGGCGCAGGGTTTTCCGCTGAGTTTGATTTGAATGTGCTGCGAAACTCAGCGGAAAACCAACGAGATTATTGATTTCCAAAAATAGTACATTAACAGAACATGAATACCTAAAGACATTTTAGCAAGTATGTTTAACTGGGTATTCTTCCATCTCCTTTGTTTATTGATAAATTGCGCCTTTCTTCTATTCACCTAGACTTTTGACAATAGACAATAGACGTTAGATTTTAGAAAACCCTATAAGATCCTAGAATTGAAAATTAGTACATTACAAAATTTATTTTATCGAACCTTGTCTAAAATCTAAGGTCTAGCCTCTAATGGCAAAAGTCCAATGATCACTATAATCACCTAAATTTTATGAGCAAAAATATCTCTACCCTTTTCGCAATATTTTC
This sequence comes from Saprospiraceae bacterium, assembly GCA_965222975.1. Classification (GTDB taxonomy): domain Bacteria; phylum Bacteroidota; class Bacteroidia; order Chitinophagales; family Saprospiraceae; genus UBA6168. The sequence continues at coordinate 9,919 of CBDCVJ010000079.1, forward strand.
CTTTTTTTTCACGCCCAGTTTCCTGTTTGGTCAGGATACCATCCGGGTGCAGACTTTTGATTGGGATTCGCCCAACCGCTCTGGTGTTTTCCAATTTCCCGACAACCCCGGTGAAACGTACCGAAAAATTTTGATGAAATACAATATGCGCTGCCATGATGCTGTCGTGGGTTTTGGTGCTGACGGTTGTCGCGAGTGGGACTACAGTTGCAACACTTTTATTACCGATTCTACGAGAGTGGATTCGACCCGGCAAACGGCACCTTCCCACGTCATTTCCAATTTTTCCGAAAATGAATTTCCTTATACCCAATCGCCGACTTTTTCTTTTACCCAATACTTGCAGCACCAAACAAGTGTGGATTTGACGGATGTAGTGGAAGCGAAAATTGGCTCAGGTACAGAGGAATTGATCCTATCTGGGACTCAACCTGTCGCACGTGCGCAATTCCTTTACTTGGCCAATGAACTGGCCACAGGAGGCCTGGCGGCAGGGCCTATCCATGCACTTGAACTTGTGCCGACTCAAGCGGGACAGATTGATTTTCTAAGGATTAGATTGAAAGCCATACCTGAAATGGAATTGGATGCAGACCATCCTGATTTAGAGGATTTTACAGAGGTGTATTTTTCAAATACTATCTTCTTGAACACTGCTTCCCAGCGTTTTAATTTTTACCAGCCATTTGAATGGGACGGCACTTCAAACCTGTTGGTAGAATTCAGTTTCACCCAAACCCCAAATGGAACGATGGCAGGTGTTGAAGCGACGGATGCAGGATTTAATGCTGCCATTTTCAGCGGCCCGTTCGACAGTGCCCTTCATTTTGACGGGACTGGAAATGTGGATGTGCCGACTGATCATTTTTCCAATATCAGCGACCAAATAACTATTTCCCTTTGGTGCAATGGAACACCAGAAATCCTTCCAACCAACACATATATTTTTGAAGGAAGGGACAATGAAAACAATCGGCAGGCGAATGTCCATTTGCCCTGGAGCAATGGCCAAGTTTATTGGGACTGTGGCAACGATGGCAGCGGCTATGACCGCATCAACAAGTCAGCAAACGAAGCCGATTATGAAGGTCAGTGGAACCATTGGGCGTTTACCAAAAATGCGAATACAGGACAAATGAAAATATACCTGAACGGTGAACTTTGGCATGAGGCAGGTGGAAAGAACAAACTGATAAATATTTCTGCATTTAAAATTGGATCATCCGTAACAGGCAATCCGAGCTACTTTGGAGATGTAGCCGAGTTTCGGGTTTGGAACAAAGAACTGGAGCAAGCGACCATTCGAGAATGGATGCGGAAAAATATATCTTCTTCTCACCCTGACTATGACCGCCTGATTTCCTATTTTCCGATGAATCAGGCAATGGGCAATAATGTCATTGATTTTTCTCCAAATGGCGCAGATGCTACTGCTCAATTGGCCAATTGGGAGCCAATCCGTGGCAAAGACCTCTTCAAAAACTTTGTAGCGACACCGGTAAGGCTTGACATGACCTTTTTACAGGGTCAAGCAGTTGTTACCGATACGCTGATCCCTATTGTTGAACAATCGGCGAATGGCCCTAACAGAGTTGTTTATTATGGGGTAGATGGAAGTGACCTTGTTACGACAGATACCCAATTGTTATATTTGGCTGGCTATCACTATGTTTATTCTGAGTCGGGTGAAATTGTTGATTCTGTGTGGGTTATGCCCGACGATACCATCCTTATTGAGCAATTGACCCATTTCACAAAACAACCTGCCAAATACGAAATCCTCTCTTTGGTGACCCCCTATGGCAATGGCCTCGACCTTGGCGAGGACGGCAAAACATTCACATTTGACGTGACGGATTATGCACCTGTATTAAAAGGGGCCAAACGGATGTCCATCGAAATGGGTGGCCAAAACCAGGAAGAGCTGGACATCGAATTTTTATTTATCAAAGGAACGCCGCCAAGGGAAGTTTTGGACATTCAAAACATCTGGCCTTTCCGCAGGGGGTGGTATGGCCAGATACAAGATGACCGTTTTTTTGAACCCCGAATGGTGCAGTTGTCGTCAAATGGGGCACATTACAAACTCCGCTCTGCCATTACTGGGCATGGCCAAAATGGGGAGTTCATTCCACGTACTCATTACCTCAACCTCGACGGAGGTGCTCAGGAGTTCACTTACAATGTGTGGAAGGAATGCGCCGACAACCCGATTTACCCACAGGGCGGCACTTGGATATTCGACCGGGCAGGCTGGTGTCCCGGAGCGGCTACAGATGTTCATGAATTTGACATAACCAACCTCGTGCAGCAGGGTGGGGCAGTGGAAGTGGATTACGGCGTTAATGGTGCATTTATGGAGCAGGCTAATTACTTGGTTTCCAATCAGTTGGTTACTTATGGCGAATACAATTTCACTTTGGATGCTTCATTGGAGCGGATTGCCCGCCCAAACAATACGGATGTGGAATTTGAACGCATCAACCCGGCATGCAGCACACCTATTGTCTGGGTGAAAAATACGGGCGGCAACACCATAAGCAGCCTCGATATTGAATATTTCGTGCAGGGGAATTCGGTGATTGAAACTTTAAATTGGGAGGGCAACCTCGAACCCAATGCAACAGCCGCCATCGAACTCCCAGTACTTAGTGTCGGCTTTTGGGCAACGCCTTTAACTGAATCCATATTTGAGGCGAGAATAATTCAGGTAAATGGCACACCCGATGAGAATGCGGACAATGATGGTGCAATTTCCCAATTTGAAGCTGCCGAAATATTTCCCAATAATGAAGAATACGTGCTTTCGGTGAGGACGAACAATCATGGCGATGAGTATTCTTATGTCATCAAAAATGCGGCTGGCGAAATAATGATGGAAAGGGATAACATGAGCAATAACACGACATACGAAGACATGATGGATTTGCCTCCCGGCTGTTATATCTTCCAGTTTTTCGATGAAGGACACGATGGCTTGTCATTTTGGTTTTTTGATGACTATGGCCACGGTTCCCTTTCATTCAGGCGTTACATAAATCAAACCTTCTTGATTGGCGTGAAAGTTTTCGATCCAGACTTTGGTTCGGGCGTCCAGTTTGATTTTGTCATTGAGGATGTTGTGGCCGCTGAAGAGGACCAAAAATTTCAATCAATGAGTACCTATCCTAATCCTGCCAATGATTTAATTAATTTAGAATTGCGTGGCTTTGCAGGAAATGATATAACCCTTGAAGTGTCCAATTTGCAAGGACAACAAGTTTATTTAAATAATTATGGTAAAATATACGATGAGAAATGGATCTCTAAAATTAACCTTTCGCATTTGCCAGCAGGAATGTATTTTGTAAAAATGAAAAGCGAGGATAAAATTTGGGTGAATGAATTTGTAAAATATTAATTAAAAAATGGTAAAAAAAGAGGGGTGAAAAATAATTATTTTTCACCCCTCTTTTTTTTGTTTATTGGATTACTAAGGGATCAGTAAAAAGCAACTTACCTATTTCGGAATAAAGATTTACTAAATTTTGGAAATTTAGCAAATCGGTTGGCTTTCCAGTTTTGCTAAATCTTGGAGATTTAGTAAAATTTATTTTAACAATAAGCATAATGAATCGGTATGTTATTTTTTTCAGTCCCTAAAACCTGATAATTAATTTATAATTAATTTCTCCACACCAAATTCATTTTTATTTTGTAATTTAATAAAATAAATACCTTTTGAAAAATCAGAAATATCTAAGCGTAAAATATTATTACCTATTAATTTCTTTTCAAAAAGAATTTCCCCATTAATTTTTGAAATAGACAATTGTCCTGATTTAAGTGCTGTATTTTCAATAATTAAATTGGTGATCCCATTAGCGGGATTTGGAGAAATAATTAATTTTTCAGAATTCCATTTTTCCTCATTCGACAATGGAGCTTCATCAATTAATATTTGCACTGCTTTTTGACTGTACATAGCATCACTGCTATTGTCAATGGCCGTAAAGACAATTTGATAAGGTTGGTTTCTGGCAATGTCAGCGGTGGTTGTCCAATTGAAATTTATGGTGGCTGGAGAAGAAGTTGGGTAAGAATAAACATTGAATTCAGCGTTGGGGTCAACCAAAAATGGACCGCCAGTAGCAATAATAAATAATTCATCATTATTAGGGTCGTCAAACTGCACATCAAAATTGACGGCGCTGCCCGGTGTTACTTGATAAACATCATTTCCAACGGTAATTTCTGGTGGGGAATTCCCGTCCGGTTCTGCCTCAACTTCAATCATCATGTCCCTGATAATTGAACTGATTAGTTCCCCATTCCGATATTCATTTATTTTAAAGGCTATAACATAGTGGCCTTCCAATTCTGGCGAATCCCAAATAATCGTTCCTGTTGATTCATCCATGGTTAGAGTACCAGTTCCGGTTCCCGATACTTCCTGTGGGTAAAGGTAGTTTGGAGCCGGTGTTCCAATGCTTCCTAATGGACTGATCAACTCATAAGCGAGGCTGTCGCCATCAGCATCGAATGGGTTGGGGATATGGATAAATGGTATGCCAACCATTCCACCTTCCAGGGGGTCTTCCAAAAGGATCGGGCTGTTATTGAATTCATCACTTAAAATAAAGGTGGTTTCGATATGGTATTGCACTAAGTGGGAAGAAGGGAAATCGACGTTTAAAATATCAGCATTGCGGTTGGGGTCAGTCATGGATAATGTGTAATTTCCATAATCAGCATAATTATGGGTCCATGAATATTCATTGTATTTAAAGTCATTCAGCAATACAACTTCTATGGTTCTTGCTATGGTTTCACATTGGCCATCGCCCCAGCAAAGTGTTAGGCTGTCCCTGTCAGCCGCCACAGAGGAAGCGGTAGTGAAAGTAATAATGGTAGCTCTAATGGATTTTTGTCCTGTTTGTTCAAAAATAATATTGCCAGCATAATTGTGTGTGGCAAATAAATTAACCATAATAAATGAAAAGAAAAATAAAGAGAGTAACAATTTGATTTTCATGATTTATTTTTATTTTAAGAACGATGAAATAATAATTTCGACATTTCCCCAATGCAGGCGGGATTTTGTAATCCCGCACTCCATACCAAAATTTTAAATTGGTTGAGTATAGGATTACAAAATCCCGCCTACGAAATGTCGATTTTAAATTTTAAATGATACTTAATTAATCTTCACCACACGATCAACGGCCCTGCCAAATTTTCCTTTTAAAGAAACAAGGTAAATTCCATCAGGCATATTATCCATTTTAAATTTTACTTGATTTTCACCAGACAGTGCTTCCATCTTTTTTTCTAAAACCAATCGCCCAGTGACGTCAGTCACTTCCAAAGCAGCCGTTTCAGAAGCTGGGTATTCAAAAAGTATATTCAACTCTGAGGAAGTCGGGTTTGGATAAATATCAAATCGGCCTGCAAAATTTCCTGTCGTTGAAACATCCAAAGGGTCACAACTGATGATGGCTTCCCAGCCATTTCCACCACCATTGCTGTCGGTATTAAATTGAAATGTCAAGCATCCACTTGGATGACTGGAAGTGAACGGGCCGGGTAGGGCACTGCCCGAAAAACTTCCTAAAAACTGGCCACCACTGGAAGGGCCATCAAAAATATTTAAGATGTCACAACAGGCTTGGGTATTGAAAAGATTAAACGTGACCGTTATATCAATGCCATCATGTGGCGGACAGATGGTTGTGACACTACTGCTATTATTAAGGTATTGCGCATTCGGGCCTCCCGGGTCATAAAAAAAGTCACCACAAGTTGGTTGGGTGGAAAATTGGAATGGAGACCCAAACTTACTTGGGCCAGGGCTGCATTCTGCCCAGACATATACCTCATAAAAAGTCCCACTTTCCAAATCTTCTATCAGAGAAGAGGTTGAAGAACTGGAGGTATTTGTTCCCAATTGTAACGCTTCACCATTTCCGGGTAGAAAACCAGGCGTTCCTATTTCCCAAAAATAAGCATCAGCAGCTGACAATTCCTCCCAGATAATTGTGGCGCTGTTGGTGGTCACATTTTCGGCTGTGATTCCAAATACGGGCGGACAGGAAACACAGTCTAACGATGCTGCCCAACCTGGGAACGACTGACCAGAAAAGTGATTGAAATTGAAAGTTAGGCAACCTGTAGAGTGGCTGGAAGTGACCTGAGGAGGTAAATCACTTCCAATAAATGACCCAATAAATGAGATGCCCAGGTCTGGTCCATTGTAAACTTCTAAGATATCATTCCCAAACGGATTAAGCTCAAACTCTGAGAAAGTAACTTCTACAAATGTATTCGGCATATTGGGGCAAATAGTGGTAGTCAAACTTGAAAATGGCAAATCATAGTTACCGTTAGGACCACCTGGATCAAAATAGGAATCGCCGCAACTTGGGGCGGTGGTAAAACTGATTGGCCCAAAAAAATTGCTGGTATCACCTTGACAAAGGTTTTTCAAATATAGCTCATAAGCAGTATTCGTTATCAGGCCGTTTGCTTCTGCAACTGTATTAAAAGGTGGGACGGAGCCCATACTAATGGCTGAATTAGTACCGGGTACAAATCCGGGTAGACCAATTTCCCACTGGACAGACTCATTGATAAAAATAGAAAGCCACTCAAATACTACGGAAGAGGAAGTTGTTTTTCTGATAATTACATTTTTGGGTGGTGGGCAGGCGACACAATTGATATCCGCAGCCCAACCCGTTCCGGCATCATGATCATCAAATGATTCAAAGATGACGGTCATACATTCTCCTGGAAATGCGGCGATAATTGGTTCAGGTATTCCACTGCCCAATTGAATTTGAACAAAGTTCTGACCATCAAGTATGAACATGTTGTTGCAGCAAGGATCAATGTCAAATTCAGTGAAAACAATCTGGGCGAATTCGAGAGAGGAGTTGGGACAAATAAGCGTTTCGGTGTTTGAAAACAATGGATAGTCTTCGTCTGGTCCTCCTGGGTCATAAAAAGTATCACCGCAGCTTGGCGGAGTGGAAAAGGGAAATGGGCCAGCGAATACACTGGAATCTCCCGGCGCACAAATGCTCTGAATGTACACCTCAAACGTTTCTCCTCCTTCCAAGTCATCAGTAGAATAGTTGGTTTGGAAAACTATATCCCTAATTACACTTTCTCCCGTGCCAGGGGCAAATCCTGCCGCACCGATTTCAATAACATAGGATGAAGCGGAATTATTAAAGGGCCAAGAAAAATTAGTGTTCGTATTGAAAAAACTGATTGACACATTGTTTGGCGCTGGGCAGGAAATGCACGAAATGGAAGCATCCCACCCATAGCCAGAAGAGCCATTTGGAAAAAATATGAATGTTAAACAACCCGTCTGATTGGTAGCGGTGATGGTGCCTGGAGAATTTTGCCCCGACCATGAACCTAAGAAGGGGCCAAACCCATTGCCATCGCGAATGTCCAACCTGGCAATGTTGGGGGCAAGAGAAAAAGAGTCAAATTCAGCTTGGATAAAAGTGCCAGATTGATCAGGGCAAATAACTGATGTGACATTTTGAAATGGCGGGTAGTCGGCATCAGGCCCTCCCGGATCATAATATGGGTCGCCACAACTTGGGCTGGTCTTAAAAGGCAAGATGGTGGAAAAAGCACTTGTATCCGAATTGCCGCAATGAGTCCGCACCGCAAATTCGTAATCTGTATTTCCCTGTAAACCAGGAATGGTGATAGAATTATTCACAATATTGGCACTGGCCAATTGTTGACCTGTGCCAGGCATAAATCCGGGAAGACCTATTTCATAATAATAGAAACTTGCATTTTGCTGAAATGCCCAATTAATATCAACGGTAGTACTGCTAACCTGGTTGATTTCAACATTGAAAGGGGGAGGGCAGGTGACACAAGAAATTGTTGCTTCCCAGCCCGGTGCACTTTGACCAGCTGCGTTAAAAAATATATTGATACAATCGTCAGGCTGAGAGGCTGAGATAATACCAGGATTGTTTGTTCCCTCAAAAGTACCGGAAAAATTATTGGTAAAAATATCCATTATATTGCAACAAGGCCCAAGATCGAAGGAATCGAAAGTAATTGAAACTATTTGGCCCGGATCAGGACAAATGGATAAGAATAAAAAATCGGAAGCGGGAAAATTGCCATCTGGCCCACCAGAGTCGTAGAAAGTGTCTCCACAGCCGGGAGAAGTTTGGAATGTAACTGGCCCGAAGTAAACGCTTGTATCACCAGTATTGCATAAGGTGGCTACATATGCCTCAAAGACATTGCCACCCGGCAAGCCAAATACATGAGCAAATTCAATATCAGTCATTTCTGAATAAACAGCTTCGCCTTGGCCGGGCGTAAAGCCTTGGTTGCCGATTTCCAAAAGAAAGTTTTGGGAAGGATCGTTGACGAACCAAAAGAAATCAAATTCGTCTGGCCCAATTGGCTCAATAAATAAATCTAGTGGAGGTTGGCAAGCCGAACATAAAACTTCTGCCTCCCAACCCGGAGCTGGCTGGGCATTTAAATCGGCAGTAAAATTAAATGTCAGACAGCCACCTGGGACATTACCTGAAACTAACTTTGCCGGGTTGCCTGCATTAAAAGTAAAGATCGGATTGCTTAGCGTTATACCTTCAAAAACTTCCAATCTGGAACTGCAGCAAGGATTCAAATCAAATTCGTTAAAATCTACAACGATAAATTCGTCGGAAGACTCAGGGCAAAAGGTGACTAATTGACTTTGTCCGGGCTGGTAGTCTTCATCTGGTCCACCTGGGTCAAAGAATAAAGATCCGCAGTCCATGACCGCTGGGGGCAACCAATGATGCCGATCTGTTTTTTTAGCAATATCCGCAGCGGAATGGTTTGCTGCACAATGGGAAATGTTTTCCGAAAAATAGATTTCATTGCTAAATGCAGAAAGGGAAAGGAGTGTAAAAATCAAACACAGCGCCGAAGAGAATATAAATCTAATCATGGAGAGGTGGATTTTGGTGATGGAAATGAAGGCAAAATAACGAAAACCCTTGCGCCCTGTTTCGGAAATGAGGATGACTTTTGATAAATAGGTGACGGGAGTAAATAAAAATACCACTGCCTCACATATTGGGGCACAAAACGCAACCCATCTTCCTTTGCAATTGCCATTTCACGGCCACCTCCCAACCTCCCCGCAGCCCGCTCGCACTTGCCAGGGATGAAGTGTTCACATCGTAGCTCAGACCTATCGACCAGTCCTCGTAATCAAACAGTACCGAAGGTACCACGGCGTCAAAGGTGGCTGGTTTGCCTTCCGTATGGCCACTCAGTCGGCACGACAAGCCTGCACCAAAACCCCAGTCCTGACTCTTGCCAATGCCGTATCGCCAGGTTGTTCCGGGGTACAATTGCCACTGCTTGCTGTTTTGAAAAACAGACTGTCGCCGATAGGCTCCTCGTATTGTGACCTTGCTTCGTTCGCCCGACGTGGAAAGGATGAAAGTCTTCGCGCCGTGAAGTGTAAAACCCATGCCAAGGCGGTTGTCATCTTTATCATAAAAAGAATAGGCAGGCTGGTTGATGTGTTGGAGCGCACCACCTAAAAGCCAGCCACCGTTGGCTGTACCAAACAGCAGCAGTCCTGCCGACAGGTCTGGTTGAATGCGGCTGTCCGTTTCAAAATCTTCAAAATGGGGCAAGGCAGGGCTGTAACCACCGACACCGAACTGCTCATCGAAGCTCATCCCATCGGTGTCCAGTTTGTAGTTCAGGATGCCTGCCGAAGCACCAGCCGAAAAGTACAAATCCTTCCTCATCTTTCCGTGATAAGCAAAGGCCAGAGCAGCAGTATTGTTAGAGATAGAAGGATTGCCAGCACGGTCGCCCTGCATCATCAGTCCAAAGGCAAGGAAACTACCATCATCAAGGCATATACGGGCATCAAAACTGAAGTGGGCATGTTCATAAGCACGGTTTCCCACTACACTGTTCCCTTGACGGCGGACATTTGCCACCAAACGAAGATTGCCGGTCATGATGCCCGTCAACGATGGGTTCAGTGCGAGTGGGGCAAGGTATGGTTGGCTGAAATGGATGTCCTGCGCTAAGCAGCAAGCGGCGAGGAGGTTGAAAAAAAGCATTAATAAATAGCGCATGGCAAGTGATTTTGGGCAGATAAACAGAACGGGAAGTTGTGGGTCACCCGTTCAATTTAGACCAGTTTAATGATAGGTTACTGTATCAGCGTCACACCCCCCTTTCGAGGAACGGTCACACCATCTAGGAAGAATAGTTCTGCTGTCCACAGGTACATTCCCATCTCGCATTTTTGTTCCCGGAACGTACCGTCCCAACTGCCCTGTGCTGTTTCCGGCTCAAAGTTGTTGGCCTCGAAGACCAGTTCGCCCCAACGGTCGTAGATGCGGAGGAAATTGATTTTCGTCAGGCCGGGGTTTTGTGAACGGAAGCGGAACAGGTCATTTGCCCCATCGTTGTTGGGTGTAAAAGTGTTGGGCACGAAGATGTTCTTTTCCCGGTCAATATTCACCCGCACCAGTACCGTGTCGTACTTGATGCAGCCCAATTCATTGGTAACAGCGACTGCGTAGAAGGTCGTCAGCATCGGACGCACCTCGATGGCAGCAACAGAGGGACTGCCCAGCACATCAGCGGCAGGCGACCAGGCGATGGTCGCACTGGGTTGATTTGAAATGACTTTAAGGGGGGCCTCTTCGCCCATTTCTATGGCCGTGTCTTTTTCAGCATAAATAATAAGTTCTTGCACGGGCGGCACAAATACATCCAGTGATGTTTCGCAGCCGTCGGAGGAGAGGGCAATGGCCGTGAAATCACCTGTTTGAACCTGCTCGTGGACAGTGCCCGGCTCATCGTAGCCGACCCCAGTCATTTTCACAAAATTCTCCAAATCCGTTTCCAACGTCACGGTTGTTCCTTCCTCTTGGGTGCAGCTTGGGTCTTGAACGGCTGCAAGGTTAGGTGATTCAAAAATAGTCACTGACTGTCGGGCCGTGTCAAAGCAGATGCCGCTGTGTGTAGCGATGAGCATGATTTCCAGAACGCCGCTTTGCTCAATGGTAGCTTCGACAGAATGCGTCGTTGCGGATAGCCCATTGCTGAACTGCCACTCTTGACCAGTAGCGTCAGTGTTTTGCTCCTGACTGAGAACTACCGCAGGAGTACATTTTTCCAAAACCTCCACTGCAAAGTCGGCATCGGGGGTAGGCCGCACAAAAAACTGTCGCCGAGTGGTATAGCGGCAGCCATGTTCTGAGGTGGCAATAAGCTCAATGTCATAAATGCCCCCCGTTTCAAAGGCATGACTAACACTATCGCCAGTGGCAAGGCTACTGTCGCCGAAGTTCCAGTCATACGTCTGGGCACCGATGCTGTTTTGGTTAAAAATGGCTTTCACATTAGCACAGATACTGTCAGTGAACAGGATAGATGCTTCGGGCGTACCGAACACTTCGAGGCTTCCCAACCAGTCGGTGGAGCAACCAAGGGGCGTTTGGGCGATGGCGTGAAGAGAATAGATGCCAGCTGTGTCATAGAGGTGTTCACCAAAACTGAGGTTCGTGGAAGTGTTGTCCCCGAAGTGCAGCTCATGCCCACTTCCATTGGTGAATACCTCGAACTTTACACTTTGCCCTGCACAGCGCATGGTGTCGAAAGTGACAGACAGTTCAGGTGGTGCAAGTACCTCGAACCAAACCTCCATGCTGTCGTAACCACAACCATCGGCGTAGAGGATGACCTTGAACGAATCGGCAACAGGAGGCTCATATATGACCGTATCGCCGAGAAATGAACCGAGCAGCACCCCGTCTGGGCCAACAATTTTCCAGGAAGGGATTGTGCCTGGCGTGGAATGGTTGGTCAAAAACAGCGTATCTTCCTTGCACACCTTCAGGGCTGAGTAATTGAAAAGGGCGTCAATTTCTGTGGGAAAAACATGAACACTGTCCACATAAACACTGTCGCCACAGGGGTTTTCAACGTGAAGTGTGATGATGACCGTGGCAATGTCAGTATCGTTGGTGAAGACGTTAATGGGGGGCGGGCTGAAGTCGGTGTATGTGTGAAGTTCATTAGTAACGGTATTGAAAATAGTCCAGGTGTTGAATTCAGGGTTACCAGTACTGGTGTTGCCGAGGATGAGCGTGCCGCCGCTGCAAGGCTCGTCGAAGTTGTAACCGAAACTGGGGCTTGGCCGTGGCAACACAGCAATTTCCTTGCTCACTATGATCGTTTCACAGTCATTCCAAGCGGTGAGCGTGACCGTATAAAAAGTTGTCTCTAATTCCTTTTGTAGAAAAGTAACGGGGGGCGGTTCAAAACCATCGTAGGGCGGTATGATGTCTGGGCCGTCGTATTCCCAGTGGTATTGCATGTTTTCACCTTGGCTGAGGTTTTCGAAAGTTACTGTAAACGGAGCACAGCCTTCAAGGCTGCTCGGCTTAAAATCCACAATTTGTGGTGGCTCAGAAATATGGATAATGCTGGTTTGGGTGCTTGCACAAAACGGAAGCCCGGTCAAAGGGTGGATTGTCCAAGCTTCAAGGGTGATAATAAACGTACCAGTATCTGGATAGATAAAGCAAGGGGCTTCTTCGGTAGAAACCGAATTGTTGGCATCGCCGAAATGCCACTCAAAATGGGTAGCTCCGGTTGTTATGTTTTCAAAACAAACCTCTATGCCCTTACAGCCAACAGGTGGATGGGTGAAGCCGACTTCTGGTAGCATCTGCACATGCAACGTAAACACATCACTTTCGCAGGCGTCGGGCAGGCTATCAACGGTGTAGGTGTAGGGGAACGAGCCGCCGGCCATGGAAGGAGAAATGTTGACTACATTGCTTGACAAGCCTTCCCAGTCTCCGCTGGTGGGCGTTCCAGATGGCAAGGTGTAAGACGTTTGCGTTTCACAAACCCAATCTTCATTTTTGGTTAGGATTGCTCCGGCTTCAACAGTAACTAACACAGTGTCGGTTTCTTCGCAAGGTGTCCCTGGCAGATGGGTAAAAACGTACTCGTAAGTGCCGGGGTCGAGCACCGTTAAGTTAACCGTGCCGTCCTCTTCAATTTCATCTCCCGACCACGTACCCTGCTGCTCGTCCACGCCAGTTACATCCAGATTGACGCTACCCTCACTTTTGCAGATGCTAAAATCGGGCTCGGCTATGGGGATTTCCAAGGGTGTGATTTCAACAACAGTGGAGAGCGTTGTATCGCAACCATTTTTGGTGTAAGTAAATATAACTTCATGCCATTGGGTCGTGCCTGCTTGCGAGGGGTTGAATTGGCAGTTGGTAGCAGGTACTCCGTCGAAAACACAAGTAAGCTCGCCGTTATCAGGAGAATAGGTTGCGTTCGTTAATGCTACCAGATTGATCGGTTCGTTGGCCGCACAAATCGAAACCGTGTCAAGCGCTTGGAGCGAGGGCAAGTCCACAACCGTGGCTGTGGTTGTTTTCACCACCAAGCAACCTGATGGGTCGGTGTACTGGTAAGTGAGTTCGTAAGTGCCAGTATCTATCGGCATCAAAGGGTCGAACATATTACTTACGACGCCCTCACCTGTCCACTCGCCATTTGGTGGGTCGGCATTTAGCGCTTGCAAGCCTGCGTCCCGGCAAACGGTGAAAGGCGGAAGCACCGTAACGATTGCTCCCGGTAACACCTCAATGTCCAAACTTCCAGAGGCATCACAATCGCCTGCTCCTTCCAAGAAAAAGTTGACCGTGTTTGACCCCACGCTACCCATGGCAGGGTCGAAAAAGAAGCCCGAATCAATATTCCCCGTAACGCCACCACCCGAAAATTCTACCCCTGACTGGTCGGCGATCAATGGTATAGAATCAGATGATTGGCAGAGTAACGGCACAGGTTCTACATTGACGACCACTTGGGCATTCACAATGACTTGTTGTTCAACCGTGTCAGCTCCGCAGCGCCCAATGGCCACTAACCTAACTTCGTAATCTCCTCCGCCGAGGTGAAAAGTAGGGGCGATGGTGTCAAAGAACTCATGCGTCAGGCTATCGTTCAAAAACCACATTACAGAGTCAATACTGCCCGACCAAGTGACCACGGGGGTGTAGTCGAACGTATCGCAGGCGGGCAGCTCAGGGGCGAGGGTGACAAGGGGTACGTCATGGGTGGTGATTTCCAATTCCGAGGTATCCGCTCCGCAAATGTTTTCTGCAATATGTTGTACCACATAAGTATCTGCTTCGGAAATCTGCAACATTGTGTCGGGTAAGTTTAAATAACTTGATGTAAATGTGGCACCCAACATTGGCAAAACACTCCAACCGATGGAGGTAGCGTCCAATGATTGGTCTTCCAATTCCACAGAGGCAGTGGTACAACCAATCATGTCGGTGAAGGAAAATGAAGATACCGCCTTCGGTATATCTTTCACCCAAAAAGAATCTATAACGGTATTAGAACCGCATTCGTTTGTCATAGTGTGTTGAACAGTATGCCAGCCTTTTGTTGTGAAAGTTATGCAGGCTTGCAAACCGATACCGGCGAACACACCATCGAAATACCATTCATAATATGCTGTATCAGCATTTTCACAGCCATCAGCTAAGAAGCAAGCCTCTTGACCTACGCACAACTTCTGGGGTGGGATGATTTTGGCGACAGGGTTGACTTTAATGAGTACCGGCGTTTTGATGTAACTGCGGCTGATTCCATTTGCGCAAAACTTGGTGAAGATCAGTGTGATTTCAGGGTTGAAGCCTTCATATCCAGCAAGCAGACATGAGTCAGGGAAAATGTAAGTGTGGGTTGCTTCAAACGTTGTGGCAGCATAAGTGTCGCAGGTTCCATCATCCCAAATGACCTGCCATTGGTCGAATGAACCGGGAGGCATGTTGTTTTCAACACATACCACCTCGCCTTCGCAAAAAAAAGAAGGGCTGTTGGGGCACAAACCACCAGAGGGTGCTATGTTCCCGCATTGTCCAACGGGGTTGCTGGGATAGGGGCATTGGGCAAAAAAGGCAGCGATAGGCAGCCAACCGAAAAAAAGCAGCAGTGAGATCCGAAGCATAGTGAGATTGTTTTTTATGTGCCAAATAGGCAATGACGTAGATGTTGACTTACCAGTGAGGGCTTTGGGGTTTTATTCCTTTTCCTTCCCGTTGGTCAACATGTTTTGGGTGAAAAAATCATTTTAAAAAAAACCAACTACAGGGAGGAATGGCTAAAGGAAATACCCGGCTTGCAATGAAAAATGCCTCCATACAAGTTGTTTTTTTTCATTTTTCACAATAGCACAAAACCTGCCCATGAATAAGGGTGAAAACCCTGTTGCCGCAGGTCTTTTTGGGTCTGGTGAAATGCCTTCCGCAAATCCATTTTATTCATCCAATGCCCGTACAAAGTGTTCATGAATTCCGCCGTTGCAGCATCGGGCACTTTCCAAAGGCTCATCACCACATGTTGTACGCCTGCCAGTTTGAACGCCCGTTGCAAGCCATACACCCCTTCGCCGCCGCGCAGGTCCCCCAATCCCGTCTCACAGGCACTCAAAACGACGAGTTTCATGCCTGTCAAATCCATGCTGGCTACTTCGTAGGCATAGAGGATGCCGTCTTCATAGCCTGATAGGGGCTTGCCAGTTGTCCAGGCTTGTTGCGCTCCTGCCAAGACCAAGCCGCTGCGAAATAAGGAGTTGGGGCTGTCGCCGGAGAGTGCCGCCGGGCAGCCCAGCTCTGTTTTCAAACTCACTGTGTCACAAAAAAAGCCGTGCGTAGGCAGGTGAAAAACATCTGGTGGTGTGGTGTCCCTGCCAATAGACTTCACCAACTCTTCCATTGCCTCGCAACCCTTTACCCGGTGTACGGCAACACTGTTTTGTTCCAAAGTACCACTTACTTGTTCCCTTTCAGTGTCGGTGCCAGGAAGGTAAAGCAGGGTATCTGATGCATGGCGAATACTAGCAGTGTATCCCTCTGGCAATGGTGCAGGTGACTTGTGCTGGGCGAGGCAAAGGCTGTCGGTCTCATAGTGTATGCCACCAAAGACCCACGCCGTTCGGACATCCTTGCCATGCAGCGGTTTTCTAAATACAATTTCACGGGTACTGCCCACACAATGCAAATCATATTGGTCAAGCAGCACCTCATGTTCACTGCGGGCAATTGCAGGAAATGCCACTCGATGAAGCAAGCCTGCTGGGGCATAATAAATAATAGAATCCCCGCGAAGGAGGCTGTCAAGTGGTTGCCAGATTAGACGAAAAAGATGAGAGTAGTTCGGAGCGGATTTACCCACGGAAGCATTTCCCCTATAAACCAAATCAAAGCACTCTTCACCGCCACAACTGACAGCCCGTAACTGATCTTTCAATGATTTTTCCTCGAACAACCAGACAAGGTGAGGCTGTTCATCTTCAGGGCGTAAGACCAGCGCACAATAGTAAATGCTGTCGGACAATGCGTTTTGAGCATTGCTTTTGGAATTTATTGGCTTTGTTGGATCGCTATAATGAAAGCGCATGAATTCGATGGCGGCCTCACCGGGGTTAAGGGCTTTTTGTACTTCTTTCCAGTCGATGGGTTGTCTGGCAGAACGGAAGGTTTCAGAGTTTTTAGTGAGCCTTGCTTGAACTGATGCGGCTTCGAGAACGGTTGCATTTATTTCAATCGGAGTCAAGTGGCGTTCATTAATTGGCAAACTGTATTGCTTGGCGAGCAATTGCTGGAGGTTTCGCCATTTAAGATAATCTTGTAAAAGCGTTGAGTCGTTGCTTTCCTTAATGGCATCCAATACAGATCGGGAACTGTTGAGTAATAACCCTTTGAGTACCAGTTCATCATCGTAGAACAAGCCGGGAACTTCCGGCAGTGATTTATGGTGGCGGAAACCGAAGGATTTCCAATGGTCGAACTGCTTGCTGACTGAATGAGCGAAGAACTCTACTCCGCTTTCGCCTAACGCAGCGAAGTTGAGGTCGATAAGTTGGTAATAGAGGGAATCAGCTTCCCGATAGAGTTGACGAGTGCGGGAAGTGTCGCCAAGACGTTCAAGGAAAAATGCGTAATTAATAGCGATTTTAGGATAGAGATGTTGCATCTTGCCAACAGATGATTCTGTCATAGCCAAAGCTTGCTCGTAATAAAGCTGTGCTTTTTGAGTTTGGTCAAGGCTGGAGTAAATATTGGCAATGAAAAGAAGCCCCTCAGCGTATTCAGGATGAACCTCTCCAACGTGTTTTTTCATAATAGAGAGACCTAAGAGGATCGTATCCAGAGCTGCTTCTGGATAATTTAGGTCAAAAAGCTGATTTCCCAACGCCTTTAGTGCAAAGCCGAAGTCATAGCTTGCTTCTCCATCCTGTTTAAGGATGAGGTCGGTGGCGCTCCGCATGATCTCAAGTGCTTCCTGTTTTTCCCCAATATCATGCAGGACTTGAGCAGTATTCATAAGCAACATACCCTTACCTGCAAATTTATAATCAAGTTTTGCTACTAAATGTATATTTTCTTCATTGATAGATTTTGCTGTTTCCACATCAGCGAGATAATAAGAACAAACCCCTAGATTATTATTGGAGCGAATGTAATCTTGGTTTTCTGTACCTATAGAGTCTTTAATTATGCTACGTGATTCAATAATTAATGGCATAGCGAAGCGGTATTCTTTTTTTCCGGAATGTGTCAGCGCCATATTGCTTAAAAGTGCTGCATAACTGATTGGATCAAGTACGGGTCTATTTTTTTGATTGAAACGAACTGTTTCGAAAATTGCTAATGCCTCGTCAAATTTCCCAAGCCGTAACTTTGTAGCACCCAGATTGTTTCTTGCCATATTGGTACTAGGGTGTTGTTCGCCCAAAAATTTTGATAACCCCGCTACAGCAGGCTCCAAGATTTCTTCTGCTTTTTTAAAGGAATCATTTGAAGTATAAGCAGCTCCTAAACTTGAGCTGATGAAAAAGAAATTAGGATGATTTTCACCAAACAAAGCTTTTGCAATATCCCTTGCCTCAATGTTGGATTGGATAGTTTCCTCGATCAAGCCTAATTGTTGAAGAACAGGAAGCAACACCGATAATCGAGTTAGGTACAGGAAATTATTTTTACCCTTCAACTGTTCTGTTAGAATCAATGACTGCTTTATGACATCAAGTGCTTGCGTAAGATTGCCGAGTTTAGTTAGAATGGCTCCTTTTGTACTTAAGCGATTGGCATAAGAGGCTGTATCTTTCAAGTTTAATGCAATATTGATTGCAGAATCCAAGGTTATCAATGCTTGCTGGAATCGTCCCAAGTTGTGTTGAGCAATGGCGATGTTATTTAGTACGCCTCCGTATTCGTCAGAGTCGATTCCTGTAGATTTTTTGTAAATTTCAGATGCTCGTCGAAACCAAGGCAAAGCGTCAGAATTCTTACCAATAGCAAGTAACCCGGCTCCCCGTCCATTGATTGCGTGGCCATAAAGTTTGTTTTCATTGCCAACTTCGAGCAGGCAAATTGAATCAGCTTGCAATGCCAGCGGCATGATTTGAAGGTATTCGCCTTTTTTTATCAAAGAATCGAGCATATCAACCATTTCCTGACACTTTTGCCCACTCACTGGAAAGCTGCAAACCATCCAAATCCCCACCCAAATGAAACCAATCCAATTTTTCATAAAACTTTGATTTTGTGATGTGATAAATTTATTTTCAGGAAAACCACTCACTCGCTGCACTTGACCCGCTTGCCGAAAGGCGGATTGATGCGCAACTCGTACCCATATCGAGCCACCCGGCAAAAATCGTCGTAAGAAAGCTGCATTGTGCCGTTGCAGCCCCAGTCGCTACCATAGGAATTGAGCAGGGTGAACTCCTTTGCCCTATCGTCGTAACCCACCAGCACAAGAGCATGCCAGACAGCGGAATCAAGTGGGCTGGGTGGCATCCATTTACAGTTACGTGATGATAACTTTATAATGTCAGGTGTAATTTGCATACCTACCAATACGGGGCGATTGACATCAATGGCAGCAATGGCATTGTCTTCCACTTGCTGACGGAACATCCGCAACGAGTCGGTGTTGTTGGCATACGCTTTTGTCAACCGAAAAATGCGGCGGTATTCCCAAATCTTAAATGCCTTGGCTGCTTGGCGGTGGTCGGCCAAAGGCACTGAATTGAGATGGTTGGGAAAAACGGCCTCAGGGCAAATTCCCTGACTTACGAGGGTGTCGAGCGCCCGTTTCATCGAAGCAAAACCAGTGGTAGGGTCACGCACTAAGTTATAAATGAATGTAGCGGAGAACAGGACCCATGGTTTTTGACAAGCGCACCAGGCATCGCAGTAACAATTGTGGCGAAGCGAAGCAGCAGCGGCAATGGAATAGCCTGCACAACCATTGCTGACTCCTTGGTTTTGGACTGGAAATGGGTCGTCCTTAGGAAGCAAGGACTTAAAGCTGCCTTTGGGAGAACGTCGCTCAAGGTCGTCCGCCAAAGGGACAGAGAGATACTCCTCATCGTCGGGGATAAGCCCTCCTGGCAAAAAGGTTTGGGCAAATGAAGACTGGATCAGAGCAAAAAATAAAAGAAGAAATATCGGCCCTTTGTTCCTAACGAATAAATATTGGTTCATTTCGTAATTGATTTTTAAAAAATGAAAATTAGGATTGAAACTCACTCAAACCAGCGAAATATCGTTTCATCTTTCTCCTCCATCAACCCCTGCTCCCCCACTTTCAGCCGAAAAAACCTCCCATCCATTTTCAGGTACAATACCCTGCGCCCATCGATTGTCAACTCAAAAAGGCGTATGTTTTTCTCATCGGGCATCTGTCCGGGCAGATAGTGAATGGCGAGTAAGTTGGGTTCTAAGATGGCCTTCTGCCGGGTATCTTCCACCAGCTTGATTTTCAATGAATCAGTAATCGGGGAAAATCGGAGAAGTGGTGCTTTGAAGTGATGGGTTATTTTTTTTGCGCTTGCACCCACGAGCGGATCGTCTTCCTCGCCTTGCGGTTGAGCAGCAATAGGTACAGTGTCTTGAACTGGTGTCTGAACAGGAGGTGTTGACTGTGGGTCAGTGTCTTTGTTCAAAAGGAACAATAGCGCAACTGCCACCACAGAGAGCAGGGCAAAGCCTTGCAGCCAGCGTCTCTTTCGGCGGCCTTCGGCGGCGATTTCTGAGCGAGCAGATTGCAGGTCGTTCCTGAACTGCTGCTCAAGTTGAACCTGCTGCAACTGCTTGCGGGCTGCCCGCTGAAATTCGAGTTCTTCCCGCAGGTCGGGGTTGTCGGCGAGGCGCTGCTCGAAAGCGGCTTTTTCGTCTGGGGTCATATCGCCCAAAAGGTAGGCAGCAACCAGTTCGTCAATCGGTGGTATATTTTCTTTCATGATTTTTTTCTAAATTTTGAAAGTTTTTTTGCCAGGCATTCATCCAGTTTCAGTAAAAGTGCACGGAGCGCTTCTTCTGCGTCGGCTGTATCGGGGAATCCATGCCGTTCGGCGATGTCTTCCAGGGAGCAGCCTCTGCGGTAGTCCCTGACTTGGGCTCTTGGTTTGTCGTCGAGCGCTTCGAAGCAGTCCAGCTCGAAGAATTTTTTCATACCTGCTTCGATACAGGAATCGAACTGTTCGGCGCATCGCTTGTGTTTTTCCATCGCATTTTCCACATTGTCGAAGCCGTGCTTTTTGGCGATGGACTCCCAACTTAATTCGTTGCGGCGGTCTTTAAGAATAGCTTGACAGCGGAGCGGGAGTTTGGCGAAACAATTACGCTTTGTTATTTGGAGGCGAATGCAGCCCACATAAGCTGTCCAATGCCTGCTTTTTATGGTTTTAAAGCTGCCCATGGCTGGCTTGGCTGGGTCTGCCTTGTCAACGTACCCAAACTTGATGGCCATTTCTTCATTGGAATAGCCTTGAATGTTGGCCGTTATAATTTCCTTCCCCTTTGGGCTTAGCTTCTCCCAACAGGCTTGCTGGATGTCCTTTGGGATGGGGTTGTCTATCTGCTCTTGGAAAGGAGGTTGGGAAAGCTTCAAATCTTCGTCGTCTTTCACTTCAAAGCCCCGCTTCCGCCAGTACTTCTTCCATTTGTTATGTGCGATTGACTGAAGGTAATTGCAAAATTTGGTTGTGAGCGGTTTGTCTTTTAGGCAAAGATTTTCCCAAACTGCTTCAACCGTTTCGTACCAGATAATCTCCGCATCCACCGCTGGAATGCCATGCTTCTTGAGCCATTTAATGATCTTGGGCTTGCACTTTTGGTCCAAACATTTCAACGCTTCCACCGTGGCACGTCCGCCTTGGCACAAGCCCTTTAAGATGTCCTCATCGTTGCAGTGTCCGTTCATATAGTAAATGATTTTTGCAGGGAAAGGTCAACGCTGCAGGAGGATTTTTTTTTGAAAAACAAATTATCTGCAAAGCTGTCCACCAGCCAAAATTAAAAAAAAATATCAAGTGTTCACTGAAATTGCTAAAATTGGAAAAGCCCTGCAAATCAAAGACTTGCAAGACAATTTCCGCAATGAATTTTCACCAATCGAACGGCCCGGAGTCCAGAATAAAAGCATATCTGGCGATCTTGCCAAAATCCTCGAAGGCAGAGCGGGCGAACCCTCCGTCGCCCCAGTTATGGCCATAGCTGCCCATCAGTTCAAAAGTGCGGGAAGACTTGTCATAACCAACCACAACCATCGCTTGGAATTGGGTGGAAGCGCCATCATCCGGAGCCAATGGGGCGAGCCGCCAGTCTTCCGAAGCACTGGCCAAGGCATCGAAGCCGAGATCACCATACAATACGACGACGACTGGACGGGAGTCGTCAAGAGCCCTTTGCACAGCTTCCACTTTTTTCGTTGCTTCCATTTTTAGGTTAAAAAGCCGCTTTGCCCCCCGGATGCGGTGCAGTGAATTTTGGGGGACTCGTGGAGGGGGTTCGCAATCGTAGCGGCTGTTGGGGAATACGGCTGTTGGGCAGACCCCTTCCTTTTTCAAGAAACGGAGGGCATCGCTGATGCGGATGCCTTGTTCGCAGTCCCGCCCTTCCTTAAGGGAGTTGAACAGATAGGAAGCGGAAAAAACTATGCTGTCCT
Source organism: Saprospiraceae bacterium (assembly GCA_965222975.1). Classification (GTDB taxonomy): domain Bacteria; phylum Bacteroidota; class Bacteroidia; order Chitinophagales; family Saprospiraceae; genus UBA6168. Next base: position 31,981 of record CBDCVJ010000079.1, read on the forward strand.
TCATTCCTCTTTGCAAGTTTCGTTCAATTGCCAGCGCAGAACAAAGCGCATGGGCTCCAGATGTGGGCAAAACACCTTGATCAGTGGGTGCATGGGCAAAGGATTTAAGTGAAGCAAACATATTGGTCTGGCCTAAAACCGAACTTGCACCTATGAGGAAAAAAAGAATTATCAGGATGAAGCTTTTCATATTGTTACCTGAAAAATCAGAATGTTTTTATTTGTTGATTTTATCTCATCCCTTCTCTCAATGCGGGAATAGATCAACACGGTGAAAAGTTTTTTTTCAATTAGTCTGGCTTATACGTATCCCGTACCTTGATGTAATCCCCAAAATCGCTAACAGGGGCTTCATAAACCAATAGACTTTTGGTCAAATCCACAATGGTGACGGTGTAATCATCAAAACCCGGTGCGGAGAGGGTTAACTTTCCGTTGGACAAAGACCATTCAGCCTCAATGGCCTGTGGGTCGGAAGATGAGCAGGATTCGCCTCCATTGTCCCAAGTGTATTTCCCGTTTGAGTGGTACGTTTCACAGTCATCCAGAAGGCAGTCGTCGAGGAAGAAATCCACCCATTCATTGGTGGTTGAATCAAAGAATTCGATTTTCTGTAAGTGCCAACAGGAGGTGGAGGAGAGAAGGGGTTTTTGCGAACCATCTGAATCTTTTTGACAAGCAGCAAAGAAGATGGCCAAAAACAGGGCAAATATTGTTGTATTTTTCATTGGGTGAATTGATTTTTGATTGAAAAGGATGTTGGCAAATGCTGTTTTCTTTGTGATTTTTTGCAGAACGGGTAATTTTTTATTCTTAAATCAATCGCTCCGAAACCACCCAACCAGTTGAGCTAATTGAAAAAAAGCCCCACTTGGGAGGGCGGAAAAAGCTATTTCCTGACCAAAAAATTGTTATATTTTATTCTGCATCGGCAAGCTTGTCGCTATAGACAACCATGTGCTGTCGTTTTCAGTAGAAGTGATAATGCCCCCGCCACCAGTTCCTACATAGAGATTGTCGTTGTTGCTTGCCATGCAACAAACACTTCCTCCGTTTAAACCTGGGGCAAACTGCCATTGTGCCGTCATTTGCCCTAAATACAATATTGAAATAAAAGTTAGAATGTATTGCTTTTTCATGATTGATGATTTTGAACTGATTGATAAAAAATGGACGATTGATGTAGGGACAGCCTCCTTTCCTTTCTACTTTAAAATCACCAGCCTCATAGCCCCCACATTACGTTCATCAGAAACCCTCAAAATATAAATACCAGCAGGCAAGTCAGAAAAGTCAAGTTGTTGATTTGAACCATTCACGGTAAGGTCTCGCAGTCTTGTGCCATTACCATCAAAAAGGGTAAGAACCAGGTCGGCAGTGATTGGATTTTTGGCAGTGATGGCAAACAGGCCATTGCTTGGATTGGGGGATATGGAAATGCCCCATTCTTTGACTGGGTCTACTGTGTTGTCGGGAATGATTAAAATCCCAGATTCTAAGTCACCACAACCATCTGAGTCGGAGACAGAAACGGTGTAAGTGCCGGGTTGTAGGTTAGAGAATGTGCCAGTAGTATTCGATTGCCCACCGGGGGAAATAGTATAGGTATAGGGTGAAGTGCCACCTAATGCTGTCGCTTCAATGTTATTTCCAGTGGTTGAAACACTAAGGCTTACTTCCACAATATTCATGGAAATTCCATTGCTTCCAGTACACCCATAGCTATCACATACGGTCACTTGGTACGGTGCATTCATAGACATTGGAAGACTTGTGGAAATACACATGCTTGAATCAACAAAACCATTTGGCCCTGACCAAGAATAGCAGTAGGAGGCATTTGAAGATGCACAGAGGGTAAACTCATCGCCTAGGCAAGCTACTCCATTGTCAGGAACAGACAGAATATCAACAAAAATCTCTGGATGGACAGTAACTGTCTTGTTTATTGTATCACTGCTACATTGAGTATTTCCATCAATTACGCAGGCTTGATAAACTCCTGACTGATTGGGATCATTGAAAGGCACACATTGGGATGTAGAGGAATATCCATTCGGTCCAGACCAATGATAGGTTGGATTGTCGGCATCCGTTGTATTTAGACAAAGCAGCACATTGTCTCCAAAACAAACTTCCGCATTTGAAGGAGTAGAAGTTAACCCAACGGTGGGCAAGGAATTAACATGGATTGAATCTATGTCATTGTTGGTACAACCCGTAACCCCATTGGTAACGACGACTGTATAAATCCCTGATTGTATGAGACTATTGGCTATAAGATTGACAGTTTGTGATGTAGATGAAAAACCATTAGGTCCAGTCCATAGAAAGGTGGGATTCTGATTCTGAGCATTCGTTGTAACATCAATCGTGAAACTTTTTCCCATGCAAACTTCTCTATTGGAAGGAGTAACACTGATATTGACAGACGGCAGTGACAAGACTGTTATTGTTTTACTTGTGATGGTAGTACAATCATTTTCGTTAGTTACAGTCACGGAATAGGTTCCTGAATTCAAACTACTTACATTGGGAATACTCGGATTTTTCAAAGAGGAACTGAATCCATTTGGCCCATTCCACTGAAATGTTGTATTCTGCACATCTGCATCCGTTGTAACATCCAAAAATAGGGTGCTTGACGTACAAACGGTCTCACTTGTCGGTGAGGAAATGGTGGCTGTGGGTTTTGCAAAAATTTGAACATCAATGCTGGAAGTGTTAGTGCAGCCCGTCACACTATTGGTTACAGTTACGGTATAAATCCTTAGTTCTGTTGATGATGTGTCAGAAGTGGTAATTGTGGGTGATCTTTTTGCACTTGAATAACCATCCGGTCCGTTCCATTCATATAAAGAAGCATTTGTCGCAACATCAAATTCAAAACTTTCTCCAGCACATACAGTATCAACTGTAATACTAGCGGTGGCAGTTGGAAGATGGTTGACCGTAATGGTCTCTGAAATTACACTCTCACACATATCTGGAGCCGTTACCCTAACGGTATAAGTTCCTGAAATTGCTGGACTTGCATTTAGGAAATTGACAATTGAGTCCGTTGAAGTGAAGCTGTTAGGTCCAGTCCACAAGTATTGGGCTTCGGAAAAGGAAGTGATAACCTCCATCGTAATATCCTCACCTTCGCATATAGTTCCTGATGTAGGAGAAAGTCCTATAACAGGTGCAGCACATTCACCAAAAATAAGGGTATGAGAAATTGAAAAGTCATTGTCCCAAAAACCTTCTGAATCTGTAACAAACACATTAAAACAAGCAGTAGTATCAGCTTCGATTGCGTCCAAAATCAATGTTTGGGAAAAACCCTTTGTTTCATGCCTCAATATGTTGCCATGAAAATCCGTGAGCCAAACTTCGGGGGCAAAAACGGGCTCGGCCAAAGTAATTCTTGAAATAGATCCTTCTGAAACAAAAAATCTAAATGCCCGGACATCGCCACGGCAATCTAGGGTGTTCTCCAAACTTGTATTACAATTTAAAAATTCTGAAACAGGGGAATTATTCATCCTGTTAAGTGAGATACAAAAATTGCCATCCCATATCCCAGTATTGGAAATTATTATCTTATAAATCCCAGCCTCTCCCGTTTCTACTTTATGAATGAGTGTTAAGGGTTTATTAAAAGCCCCATCTACTACTGGTTGTATTAATTCTCCAGAAGGAGAAAATAACTCTAACCTTAGCTTCAAGCCTATGGAGGATACCCTTACCAGCAGGACATCCCCTTCTTGTGCCATTGGGGTATTAAAACTGACAGTCGATGAGGGGTTAGAGACTATGCCATCCAAATATTGACCGTAATCAATGTCAATGATTTGGGCAAAGGAATAGCAGTACAATCCCCAAAAAAATAAAGTGAAAAAGAAGCGTTGAAAAGTTGAAATATCTTTCATTATAAATAGAATTGATTCTCAGTGAGTTGGATAATTAAAATTTTGAATGCAACGGCCATAAGGAGATAATGGGGCGAAGTCGAATTGCGGGATCAAGTTTAATCATTGCTTTATTACCAGACCAAAAATTGCTCTTTACTTCACTTCCCCAAATAAAAAATCAGGTTCAGCCCAGCTACCCCCTTATTCCCGAAATTGGTAGTTGTAAATCTGATTTCTTCATCGGATTCGGTGATCTCAGTTTCTACCCCGCTGGTGGGTGTAGCTTTATATCTTTCGGTAGTTTTTTCTTTGTAATTGCCTTTTATTCTGAGAAGCGTCAGCCCTAAAGAATACTCTATGCCCAGGGAAATCCTGTCAGCGACAAAGTAGTTGAGACCAAGGATACCGTCGAGGCCAAATCCTAAGCCACCTGGAGAAGTGATTTCGGTTTCCTCCTTATTGAATGACCCATCGTTGTCCTCCCAGTCATCTATCTCGGTCAACTTCGTTTTACCAACAAAAGCTATCGATAGGGCAGCTCCAATGTATGGATCAAGCCTGCGGGTACCCCTGAAATGTCGTTCAATACCTGGGGCCAAACCAATGGCAAACCGCCTTTCCTTACTTTCATCGTAAAACCGGCCTGAGGTAACTTTATTTTCTTCGCTGAATTTTACACTTGAATAAGCAATGCTCAAGTCCCCTCGGAACACAATTTTCTGGTCTTTCACTTTCCGAATCTGGATGGTAAGGGAGTCAAAATTGTTTTCCCACAAAAGCCCTTTTAAGCCATTGGCTTTTAGGCCAAACCCGATGTCGCCATTCAAAGGCTTGAGGTTGGCGAGGCTGTCGCCTTGGAAGTTAGTTGGTTTGTTTTGTGCCGTAACCGATGAAGAAAAACCTATGGCCAAGAAAAGGAAAAAAGTAAATGCGATCTGTTTCATGATATCGAATATTTGTTTTGTTAAAATGGTTTTCTAAGTCAACTGCTGTTTCATCATTGGAAATGAGGAGATGTCAACAATCGCTGAATTCTTTTTTTAGAAATTTTTGTAAGCCAAGCGCAATGAAGAGGGGTTTACCCAAAAAAATAGGAAGCATGTAAACGTGACAGTGGCAGGAAAATGGGGTATCCAGATTCGACGAATTAACATGGGTTTGTAAACCTGATTTACTTGAAATTCATCAAATCCGTTTCATCCGTTCCCTAGTAGCTGCCAAATAGGCTTTCATTTTAAAGAGTGCGTACGGCCCTATGAATGGGTAGAGCGAAGCTGGGAGGCTTTTTTAAAGAGCCTTCCAACTCTGCTCCGTTTCAGGCAACTTGCTGGGCACATAGTTGCTATAATAAAAAGGCGGGGTATTTACTGTGACTTGCGACACGTAGCGCCTTGCTTATTCTCCCCACTGCCCAGCCAGCTTCATTTAACTTTTACTAATTGCTCTTTCCAACTTTCAGGAATGTCATTTAGGTTGTACACCCGTAGTTGATGTTTATCTGTACTGCCCATGTCCTGATTTAGCTCTGCATTAACTGACATATCTTTGAGGGAATACATAGCACCAGTGGCAGGGTCTACGATGAGAAAACCAATGACGCCCCCGAACACCAGATTGCCGATATACCAGCCGTTAAATTTTGCCTCAAGATTGGTTGAAAATGGCTTATGACCAGGTAGGTCAAAATTTACCTTGTATTTTGCTTTTGCGAAAAATCCGCCGCCGGATTTAAGATTGGCAGTAGCGGGAGTTGTACCCGTAAATACTTCCTGATTGTCGCGTAGGTTGACCACGCTCACACTTGCACCTGAAGGATTGCTGCTGATTGGCACATTCCACCTGCTATGGCTAACAATGGATGCACAACCGACTAAACATTGGATTACCAGGAGCAACAGAATTGCCTTTGATAAGGAGGAGAAAATAAAGAATGAATGACTGGTTGAAAGTTTGGACGAGAATTTCATAATTGTTTTTTTAAGTGGTAAGACGCCTACTCTATCAGCTTTTCGGCTTCCGCTTTGTTGGTTGTTTATGAAGTAATACCCTGGTCGGCTTGTAGGTCAACAGAAAGATGGTTCTTTTTTAAAAGGCAAATAAGACTGGCAGCAAATCGAGAGAATTTTTGGGAAATGAAAAAGTGGGCAGGTACTCCATGAGGCCTGTTTTTGGGCATCCAGCGCCTCGCCCAATAACGGTTGTGTGGGCAAGTATAAATGCTGCGATTTTATCAGGCTGGAGAAATGAATGTATATTTACGGAGTTTTTTTACTGATCTGTTTTTCAACTGTCTGATTTTCAATAATATAAGCTATAATCCCTACGTTTTTTTTACCAATATTTTTAGCATGCGGCACCGAAATTTATTCACATTGTTGGCTTCCTTGACCAAGGATGAATTCAAGCGTTTTGGAAAGTTTTTGATGTCCCCATATTTCACTAATAGCAGTGGGGTTAGGGTGTTTTATGGTTTTCTGAAGAAACACCACCCTGTTTTCGATGAAAAAAAAGTGCAACTCGAAGCCGCCTATGAGCGCCTGTTTGCAGATCGGCTTAAAATAAATGAACCAATAGATAGGGAAGATCGGCTGGAATTAAAAAGGAAAATGCTGAATGAAAAATTGGATCACTTGCTCTCAGATATGTTTCGATTGCTAAAAACATTTATGGTAGTGGAAGAGGCGATGTTTAACCCTTCATCGAATCGAAAAAAAGAAAAGAGCATGGCCACCAGCCTCCAACTGCAAGCACGTCAGTCGAATGGTATTTCGATCGGAGAGGAACTTTTAGTAAAGTCACTGGGACGTCACGATGCTTATGAGCTTTACTTAAAGTACTCACAAGATCTCGTCAAAAAGACGGAAGCATTGACTGTCAAAAACACTGACGACTATTGGCTTTTAACACAATTGAATCACTGGCAATATTACCATCCCGATACCAATAAATACCAGAACAAATTGCATGGAATATCTGAGGCTATGCGCCGACTTGACCAATGCTATCTGTTGTCAAAATTGCGATATATTGCCGAGCTGCTTGCGCGGGCACAAATACAGCAAACTGAAGTTCACATCGTGCTTCTTGATGAAGTGATTGATAGTGCTAAAAAATTGGTGTCAGCCCATTGCAAGAATGGGCCTGAACTTGAAAACCATTCTTTGGTCGCTGTTTACCTTGGGCTGGTACAGCTTTATTTGGAAAAGAAAGATGAATCCGATTATAACTGGGCCGGAGACTTGTTCATGCAAAGTGCAGCTGATTTGCCGCTACAGGAACAGCGCCTGTTGTTTGCTCATTTTGCCAATATCGGTGGTCGTCAATTCTCTTTGGAAAACAGGCCAGTTGGCAGTAAATTACTTGAATTGAACCGCTGGGCATTGAACCAGGGGATTTTGGTTGTTAACCAACGAATGACGGAGGCGACCTATCTAAATATTAGCGCTTTGGCGGCTGAACAAGAAGAATATGAGTGGGCAGAAGATTTTATTCAAATTTGGAAACCCTTTTTAGACGAGAACCAGGCAGTAGATGCGGAGAAGGCAGCTATCGGTCATCTGCTTTTCACCAAAGGGGAGTTTGATAAATCCCATGAGAGGATTAAAAACATTGCATCCAACAAGCCCCCATATTCTTTTTCAACGCGTGGCCTGCTCCTCAAAATTTTCTTCGAAAAATTCTTAAAAGACCGGGGGCAGTACGAACATTTTTCGAGCCATGTGGCGGCTTTTGATAAATTTATCTCCGGCCAGTCGATAGGGAAAATAAAGCAGGAGGCTTGGCTCAATTTTGTCCGCTTCACCCGTAGCCTTGCTTCTATAAGGCTTAAAGAGGGTAGGGTGGCCAAGCAAAAAAAGAGCAAGCTAAAAGATGAGTTAAAAGCGATGAAGTTTGTATTTTCAAAAAAATGGCTGTTTCAAAAAATCAAGGACTTGTAAAAAAGCGGTTGCCTGCATTGCAGACAACCTTTTTGCACTCTGGCCGGCAAAACTCAGCCAATGATACAATCTTCGATGCCGATCCAACTGCTCTCCTCCGTGCCACAAATTTTGACAATGTAAAAAGTATAGCAACCCTGGGTCAAGCCCGTGAAGTCGAACGAGGCATTCGAGGTGAGGATCGGAGTGCTGGAACTGCTGTCCTCTTGACGAAACCACCACAGTTTGTACTGCGCTGACGGAGATGCTTGATCCCATGATACGGTGAAGGAAGTTGCTGTCTCGCCAGTCTTCTGGTAGTTGGAGGCTGGCTGGCAAACGGTTGGGCTGGCTTCTTGGGTTGGCGTAAAACCAACAAAGAGGCCCTGCATCAAAAGCAGGGAAACAATGATTTTGAACATAGCACAAAATAGTTTTAGGGTGAAAAATAGCCCAGGCCTGCCATAGGGCAACAGGCGATGATTCGCTACCTGCCGAAGCGGGAAGGCTTGGACACCGGACTTTTGTTCGGATACTTCTTTATGCCCTTTTGGGAGCATATGTCAACATGTAAGGGGCAACTAATTTTAAGCGGAAGGGTCGGAATTTAGGCCAAAGAAAAAGGGACTATGAAATTTTTATCATAGGCCCTTGAAAAAAAACGAGCGGGAAATGGGATTCGAACCCACGGCCCTCAGCTTGGGAAGCTGATGCTCTACCCCTGAGCTATTCCCGCTTGTTGAGTAGGCATATATAAAAGGGAGAAATGACAAAAGTTTAAATTCAGGCACGCAACCTACTTAGGAAACAATGATGCATCCAACCCTGGAACGATCTTCAGCGCATTTTTATAATACACCTTTTTCAAAATCTCGTCCGGCAAGTCCAGCCCGTACATTTTCCAAAAAGCATGGTAGCGCTTGTAATAGGGGAAATACTCGTCCGCTGTTTCCAAAACCCTGAAATACGTTGGGAATTCATTTGGTTTATAAGAATCCTTTCCAAATAAAATACGATCCTGGTATTTTTCAAAAAACCAATTGGCCATGCGTGGTTGGCGACCAAGTTCTGCAATCACTGCCCCGATGCCAACATACATATTGGGCATTTCTTCCATCAACTCGCTCAGTCGTTTGAGGTCATTTCCAAACCAGCCAAGGTGGGCATTTATGAAAGTTGTATTCGGGTGTTTTTTAAAAACATCATGCTGTTCAGCGATGATCGTTTCCCAAGAGGCGGGGTCATCGGCTTCCCTTTTGCGACCAGGGCGGAGTTTGAGTTCGAGCCAGCGTTCGTTGAGTGAATCGAGCGGTTGCCAGAATTGCCTTGGGTCAGCAGAATGAATGAGGACGGGGATGCCCAATTCGCCACATTTTGCCCACACAGGGTCGATACGAGGGTCGTTGACCTTGATGCGGTTGCCGTTACTGTCCACATTGTGCATGCCTTGGCTTTTATAGATTTTCAATCCCCTTGCGCCATTGGCCACGTCGTATTCTATTTGTTTGACTGTCTCTTCAGTCCAATCGGCATCATCAATGCTGCGGAGGTTAATATTGGTAAAACAGACAAAACGGTTGGGATACTGGCTGGCAATATTGTCCGTCATATTTTTTAAGGTTCGCCCGCCTCTTCCGCTGAGATTAACCATAATGCCCATGTTCATGACATCCATTTCCCGTACGAGCTGATCGAGGTTGGCAGTATCCATCCGCCATTGGTGGCTATGGATATCAATGAACGGGAAGCGGGCTTTGGTGACTGGGTTCTCTGGCACGACGAGGGTGCTTGGCGGGTCGTAAGCCTCGAAGTCCATTTGGATGTCGAGTGGTTCACGGCGCTGGGCGAATAGGGTGATGGGGAGCAGGAGAAATATAAAAACTGATCGGCGGTGTGTCATTGATGAATTTTTTCTCGTTGAAGAATTCGTGACTAACGATATTTCGGTTCATATAACGTTTATTCAAACGCTAATATCAACATTTGCAGCGGAGTTTTGGATAAAAATTGTTTGCCAACCCAAACTACCGCCTCACCAAGTGTACCATTCTACTCACCCATTCTATCCAATTGCCACTCAATTTTATCAGCAAATTGCGGCTCATTCAGTTTTCAATTCTAATTCTTCTATTTTTACTTCACAAAATAATAAACCATGTTACAACAAACCACAACTTCTCTTCTCATTGCAATCTTGCTGTTGATTTTTCAGCACTCAAATGCACAAGATTTTAATACCCAATCTGTATCCATATTCAAAAATGGTCAGTCCTTTTTCATTA
>CBDCVJ010000080.1:0-9448 GCA_965222975.1 Saprospiraceae bacterium
ACAGACCCGATACTGAAACGAACAGGAAATTTTCAAAGGACGAATTATTAGCATTAATGGAAGTCGGAAAAAAATATAATTTTGGGAATGCCCCTTTTGAGATTGAATTAGGATTTAGTATGCGTCCATTGGATTCACCGCCAGAATATTCTGCTGGCAGTTATATTGGTAAAAGCATCTACGCGGACAACGCGGAAGGCAATTTCGAGATTTTGGAAATTGAAGATTTCACAGAAGATGAGGTGATAAACCCCGTTTCGGGGTTGAAGGTTAAGGTAGGAATAAATGCTGATATCGGGTTCAGCCAATCGCCAATTTTATCATTGTCCGATGTCGAAGCTGTTTTTTTATTTGAATATGAGTGAACAGGGCAACCAATTAAAAACAGGCACAACTTTATATTTGCAGACATGTTTTTAAAAATAAACTGTCCGCATGTCCAACATCCCTGTTTACAAAGGCAGAAACCCCTTCCTGCCCGGCGCAGAGTTTCTTAGCAACCCTTATAAATTTTCCCTCGGCTCTGCCCGTGATTTCGGTGACTTTTTCCGAGTGCCGTTTTTTTTCAGGAAAGTATTTTTTACGACCAATTTGGATGTCATTAAGCATGTGTTGCAAGCCAACCAAAAGAACTACATCAAGAGCGTGGCATACCGCAACCTGAAACTGGCTCTGGGCAACGGCTTGCTCACCAGCGAAGGGGATACCTGGCGGCGCAACCGGAAATTGGCACAACCTGCATTTTACAAAACCCAGCTTGAAGGGCTATATAATGCAATGACTGAGGTTGCCGAACATTATTGCCAAAATTTATCCGAAAAAATAAAAGAAAACGACACCATCGAAATTTCGGAAGAGATGATGTCTGTCACTGCTGACATAGTGTTGAAAGCACTGTTTAGCGCAGAGAACCCGGCGGCCATTTCTGAGATGTACCGTATCATGGTGGATTCACAAGAATACATTATCACACGGACGATAGCACCTTACCTGACCCCTTTCCACTATATCACCGGCAAGCACCGCCGTTTTAGAAAGGACATGGACTGGTTCGACGGCCACCTTTTCGACCTCATTAACGAGCGCCGTAAAAGTAACGAGCCAGTGAACGACCTGCTTTCCATGCTGCTCCATTCCCGCTATGAGGACACAGGCAAACCAATGGATGATCAACAACTTAGGGACGAGGCCATTACCCTTTTCGCCGCAGGCCATGAGACTTCCTCCAATGCCCTCTCCTGGATACTTTATTTGCTGGCACAACACCCTGCCATTTTACAAAAACTGAGAGAAGAGCTAGATGCCATTGTCGGTGTCCGAACGCCTTCATTTGAAGATTTGCGGAAGCTAACTTATACGCTCCAGGTCATACAGGAAGGCATGCGTTTGTACCCGCCAGCATTTGCTGTGGGGCGAGAACCCTTAGAAGATGATGAAATACTTGGTGTGAAAATACCAAAAGGTTCTGTGGTGTTTATAAGCATTTGTGGTGTACACCGCGATCCTAAGTATTGGGAGCGGCCCGACGATTTTTATCCTGACCATTTTACTCCGGAAAACGAAAAAAAACGCCCCCGTATGGCCTACATGCCATTTGGGGCTGGCCCTCGCATGTGTATTGGCAACCATTTTGCATTGATGGAAATGCAATTGCTTCTGGGCATGTTGGTCAGTCGGTTCGATTTTGAATTGGTGACCAACACGCCAGTTGTTCCTCAACCACTTGTTACGCTCAAGCCAAAGTATGGCATCGAGCTTCGGTTAAGGCCAAGAAAAGTAGCATCCCCTATCGCTGCCGATCATTGAACATTGCTTTCATATACCCTATTGACCGTTCAATTCCCCCTACTTCCCCACCATTTGATTTATTAATCTCCCCCCATTTTCGATTGCTGCGATTTCCGCGGGTACATGGTTTTAATAAGACTATCAAACGGACAGTTGGTTTGAACAGTTTTCTTTTTGGTAAGAATAACCATTCATTTCATTTCCCTCGAATAAAGCAATCAACAACCTCATCCGAGCAATTGATAATCATGAAAAAACTATTGACTTCATTTTTCCTGTTGACTATCAGTGCTTCACTGTTTTCACAGATCCAATATGAGATCGAGCTACTGCCCGATAATGAAACCTATCTGGTTTCATTTATTTCCAGCGTGACCTATGCCCCTCCACTCAACAAGGTCGTTTCGGGCCAAGTGACCATCCGCATGCCTCATGGCATTGGCCCCAATGCTTTTGAAGTAGTTGACCTTACCATGGAAACGCCCGGAGCCCAATGGCAGGCAAACGATGTAGTTCGGGCACCAATTGAAGCGCCTTCTTTCGATTATTTCTCTTTCGCACTTACCACTCCTGGTGTTAGCGTGTATGATTTTCAGGCAGGTGTCTCGATTCCTATTTTTTCTTTTAAAAATGGCGGAGAACATGCTGCGGACAGTTTGTACATTATTAAAAATGAAGAAGATCCATTTTTTCCACCCAACTCTTTAAATGTCAATATTGGTAACTCCATCAAAGTAATCGGAGGCGGAAATGTTGACATTTATGGAGGTTTTACTGGAACGGGTTCTGCACCGGGCACTCCCGAAACACTTTGCACTAATGAAATGGCGGAAGAATTCCCCGGCTGCGATTCCGTTTTATATGCTGGGCAATTTTATCATCAGGATACGGTTTTTGAAATCCACTATACTTCTTTTGCAGGATGTGACAGCGTCTTTTTTCATCAGATACGTATTCAGGACGAATTGACCGAATCGGTAGATACGACCATCTGTGAGGGCGAGGTGTTCAATGGAGTGGAAATATTGCAGGATGAGGTCATCGCCCAGAACTATACCAGCACACAGGGCTGCGACAGCATTGTTACCTATCTGGTTCAGTTGATTAAGGCATCGGATTACGAGGGCAATGCGACTGTGTTGTCTGGCGATTTGGTCAATGGAATACCTGTCTTCTCGGATACCACCATTGTTTCTACTTTGACAAACGCCGTCGGCTGTGACAGCGTAGCAACAATTCATGTGTCGGTCTATAATGGGCAACCGACTTTTGTAGATGAAGACCTGTGCTTAGGGGAAAGTTTTAATGGCATTTTTTACATGTCGGACACCAGCTTTGTAGATACACTAGCCAGCGTTACTGGTTTCGACAGTTTGGTCTTTACCACTATTGAAGTGAATGAACATTTTTACATTTATGAAAATGAGAGCCTATGCTTTGGAGAGCCCTCTTCGGTCACGGGCGTTACATATCCCGACGATACTACAATTGTCGAAAATTTGCAAACCGTTCATGGTTGCGACAGTTTTATCACCACAATAATTCATGTGGTCGTACCTGACTATTCCATTATAGACACAGCTATTTGTTTTGGAGAAACCTTTATGGGCACAGTGTATCAAGAAGATCAGGTTTTTACGGAAACAGTTACCACGCCCAATGGCTGCGACAGCCTCATTTTTCAAGTCAACCTAACCGTCCATCCGCCAGTTTCAGCCAGCATTGATGGAGTGACGGAAATCTGCCAAGGAGATGAAAGTGTATTGACAGCCTATGGTGGAAGTCAATTTAAATGGAGTTCAGGTGCGGAGTCAGAAAGCATTACTGTTAGTGGTGCAGGCACTTTTGAGGTAACGGTCAGCAATGCAGCAGGATGCGATGACATAACATCAGTATCGGTAACTGAATCGGGCCTACAGGCAGAAGCCGCAGTGGAGCATCCACGTTGCCATTCCGATTTGAGTGGGGAAATCAATTTTGCCAATGTAAGCGGTGGGTTCGAGCCGTATTCTTATTCGATTGACGGCGGCAATTTCTTTACCACAAAGGCTGAATTTCCAGACCTTTCCCCAGGCATCTACGAATTGGAAGTACAGGACAAAAATGGTTGCTACTGGGAAGAAACCGTAGAAATCATTTCCCCGGAAGAAATATGGGTAAATGCTGGCGACGAAAAGGATATTCGATTGGGGGAAAGCTTCGTCTTGACTGCTTTTTCCAATTTATCTGTTCCTGGCTCCATCCAATGGTTCCCAGCCACCGGGACTGGAATGCCCAACCTGTTTGGAGACGTTGGCGACCCCTCTAAAAACGACCACCTATTCCATTCTTTTATTTAATGAAAATGGATGCTCCGCTGAGAGCGCCGTGACCGTGGTGGTTCGGCCTCAGTACCAAGTTTATGTTCCCAATGCATTTTCGCCAAACGGCGATAGCGTCAATGACTCTTTCACCGTGATGAGTGGCGACAATATAAAGCAAGTGCGACGACTGGCCGTATTCGAGCGTTGGGGTGGACAGGTTTTTTTTGCCGAAAACTTTCAGCCCAACGATTTGACAGTTGGCTGGAATGGTAAATGGCGGAACGAACCTGCACCGGACGGCATGTACGTCTGGATGGCCGAGGTGGAATTTTTGGACGGGAAAGTGAAGCTGTTTGAAGGCAATGTTGGTCTGTTTAGGTAGTTGGCTTTCAAAATAACTGGTGAAGATTTTTCAACATAGGCGTCCTGCAAGAAAAAAACTTGCAGGACGCTTGTATTTAATAGTGACCTATATTGGTGACAGCAAGTCTTATGTTTGAGGTTTATGCAACAATTTTTAACACCTCACTTATGACAATTTAAAATGCCAAAGAGGCTTATCTTTACTTTTCGAGCACCTTCTTTTCAACAAGTCTTATTTTTAATTCATTACCATACACTTTTAACAATGCACGGTAATGAAATTTTTAAAAACTAAACAAGCAATAATGAAAAATTTAATCAAACCATTTGTATTAGCCCTATTCCTATTTTCTGGTTTTGCCATGAGTGCTCAAGTGGATATGACAACACCAACTACTGTTTTGGAATTGGAAAACAAGGCTGCCGAGGCCATCAAAAAAGAAGCAGCCGTTAAAAAAGAATATGATAAAGCGAAAAAGAAGGCCGACAAAGCAGAGAAAAAAATGAAATCGGCGGAGAAAAAGGCCAAACAATTTTCATCGAAAGCAAAAAAGGAGACTTCCAAGTCTACTGATATGCGAGATAAGGGGCTCAAAAAAGGAGATGCGGATGCTTTATTAAAAGCGGAAAAAGCAGGCGAAAAAGGCAACAAGATGAATAGCAAAGCCAGAAAGGCTATGGACAAAGCCGACAAGGCCAAAAAGAAAGCGGAAAAAGCCAGCCGTGATATGAAAAAAATAGAAAAGAAGTGGAAAGAAGCACAGAAGGCAAAGGAAAAAGCCATGGCGGCACTAGAAGCTGCTAAATAGTAGTGCAATTGGCAGTAAACAGTTGGCAGTCTTTCTCTGTCTACTGTTTACTGTTTACTGAAAAACTTGCTTTTTTCAAATCCTCCCAAAAAGCCGGGTAGGACTTTCCCACGACATCCGGATCTTCTATTTTTATTTCCCCGAGCAAGGCCAGCGGTGCAAAAGCCATGGCCATGCGGTGGTCTTCGTAAGTGGCAAAAACGGGTGTATTTTCCATCTTGGCCTTCCCTTGCACCATGTAATAATCCTTATTTGATTTTTTTGAAAAACGGCCTGGCAATAGCGCTAAGAACGATTGTATTTTGGATAGTTCGATTTGCAGTGCATTGATGCGGTCGGTCTCTTTGATCCGTAGTGTTTCCAACCCTGTGAAAACGCCGTGTACACCGAGGCCTGCACACACAACAGCAAACGTTTGTGCCAAATCGGGACAGGGTAGGAAGTCCCATTCAAAAAATGGTGCAGGGGGCGTATTTGCTTTTTGGAGACGCACTTTGTTTTTATCAAATTCGGTTTTAATGCCAAAAGCTTCCATCATTTTTGGCAAAACGGAATCTCCTTGCATGCTGTCCTCAAATAAGCCGTGCAGGGTCAGGTCACACTCATCAGCAAAGGCCGCCATAGCATACCAATAAGATGCTGCTGACCAATCTGCTTCCACCATAAAATCCTTTGGCTGATAAGACTGTGGTTTTACGAAAATGCTGTTTTCCCCCCAGTTGTGATTTACACCAAAATATTCCATCATACGTAGCGTCATCTCCAAATAGGGGCGTGAAACGATTTCCCCTTCAAGATGGAGGGTCAATCCATTTGGCAGAACCGGGGCGATCATCAGTAAGGCAGAGAGGTACTGGCTACTGGTGTCAGCAGGGATAGTCAGTTCGGATATTTTTCCCAGTTCTTTTGAACCATTTATTTTTAATGGCGGATACCCTTCTTTTTCCAGGTACTCAATATCAGCGCCTATTTTGTTTAATGCCCCCACCAAAACCGAAATGGGACGTTGCTTCATCCGATCCGTCCCGGTCAATATTTGGCTACCTTCCTGTATCGAATAATAGGCAGTTAAAAAACGGAAAGTCGTTCCCGCTGCACCTGCATCAAGCAAGTTGCTGTCACTGTTCAACAACACTTGCATCAATTCAGTATCCTTTGAGTTAGAAAGATTATTTATTTCGAAATGTTGCCCGCTTAAAGCCCTGATGATGAGTGCCCTATTACTGATGCTTTTTGAACCATTGAGATAAATATCGCCGGAGAGGGTTTTGTCTTTTTTTGAAATGGTATAAATCATTTTGCATTGATGAGATTTCATTAGATGTCCAAAGCTACGGGAAGTGGGAAATACAAAAAAGATTATTTACCGATGGGAGGTGACTTAATGGACACGCGGATGACGCGGATTAAACTGATGTATCACGGATTTTTTAAAGCACATTCAAAAATCCGTGATACATCAGTTTAATCCGCGTCATCCGCGTGTCCATTAAGTCGCATAAAGATCAAGATGATTTAAACAAAAATGAAACGCCCCCGAAAGAACAACTCCCTTCGGGGGCATTTTTTTCAATAAAACAGTGAAGCAATGAAACTGAGCACCTCACCTAATCACCGTCACACTCCCCGACAACAAATCCTCTACATCCTCACAACGGTACTGCAATTTATACAGAAAAACACCAGGGTTCACTGGAGTCCCGCGGTACGAGCCATCCCATTTCTCCAATACATCAGTAGTGGAAAAAACGATGTTGCCCCAGCGGTCGTAAATTTCGAAGGCCAGTATTTCCCCGGTTGAAAAAGGATTGCTGATGCCGAATTTGTCATTTAGCCCATCTTCATTGGGAGTAAAAGCAGTGGGAAGGAATATGTCGCCGCATTTGATGGAGGCAGGATCGATGACCTCGATAAATATGGAATCAATCTGTTTGCACATGCCAAGGGTGTCTTCAATTTCCACCATATAAGTAGTCGACACGATCGGTGAAATAATAGGCGTCCCAATATTTGGGTTGTCCACATCTGTAGTTGGTGACCAGGCAAATGTGCCAGCGCAATTTTCTGTCAAACGGATAGGCACCGATCCACCAAGGAAAATGGTCGTATCCTTTAAATCGTTGAAACGAAGGCCATTGGCGATGTTGTCGGGAAACAGGTAAAGGTCTTCTATTTCATCTCGGTTGAGCGCCCTGTTGTAGAGGCGTATCTCATCCAAGATGCCTTTAAAACCAGCCTCACTTGTATTCATGAGGCTACTGCATTCACTGTTTCCAAAAGTAAATTCATGCTCAGTGGAAATCCGCACCCGTTGGCCATTGATGGTGCCGGCCCTTTTCAATTCATTACCATTGTGGTACAGGATTACTTCAGAATCTTTTCTGACAATAGTAATGTGATGCCAACAAGTATTAGGCAAACTGGCAAACATGGTAGTCGAAGTACCCACACTTTCAAATAATTCAACAGATAATTGGCGGCTGCCGCCAGGGAAATATTTCACCACAAAAGAGCTGTCCTGATCGCAATTATTCCTTTTTGCAAACAATACTTGCGGTGTGGCAGATGTATTGTTGCCCTCGTCAGGTTTGAAATAAAAACTCAGCGTAAAATCAACAGCGCCTAAAACACCTTTGATGCTCGGACCAGTGAGCAATATATATTCGTCAACAGCACCGTCAAAGTACCCACCGTTGCCAGTTGCGCCACAAACACATTCAAATGTATCCAATACTGAAAAAATGACCACTCCAGGGTCGCCAAACTCATCTTCAATCAGGCACAAGGGATTGTCCAAATTCATCCAAGTAACGAGTTTGTCCGTCGTCTGGGCATGCAGTTCAACTTGTATTGTTAAAAGCAAAAAAACGATATATCTCATTCCGTATTAGTTTTTTTAAACGTCCGCAAAGGTATGGTAAATGGTTAATATGGCTTTATGGCTTCATTGTTAAATGGTTTCATTGTTTCAAGAGAGCACAGCCAACTTTTCTCATGGCAATTGGTTAAACGAATCCGCTACTTGCTTATTTTGTAAATGGAATACAGGGTGAAGGAATGGCTCAAATTTGTCATTTGGAACAATGGCAGGCGGCGGACGGTTTTTCAAAAAAATCAAAGTCTCCTATTTTTACGCCAACCCAAAATAATACTTCAATACCTAATGCCCTAATACCACTCACATGACCGACAAGGACTACAAAAAACTCATGCCCACCTGGCCAAAAGAGCCGGGCGTCTATCGTTTCCTCGATGGCGAAAATAATGTCCTATATGTCGGCAAAGCTAAAAACCTAAAAAACCGCCTTTCTTCTTATTTCGGCTCCACCAAAGGTATGGCCCTCAAAACGAGGGTTATGGTGAAACATGCCCGCAGTATAGAAATGACCATCGTGGAGACGGAAACCGATGCCCTGTTGTTGGAAAGCACCCTCATCAAGCGCATGCAGCCGCCCTATAATGTAATGCTAAAAGATGGCAAAAGCTATAGTTATTTATGCATTAAAAATGAGCGTTTCCCACGAGTGTTCATCACGAGGAATGTCGTTCGGGATGGCTCGACCTATTTTGGACCTTATACTTCCCGGATACAGATAAAAACTATTTTGGACCTCATCAGGACGCTATTCCCCTTGCGTACCTGCAACTTCTTTTTATCAGAGGAAAACATCAACAAAGGCAAGTTCAAGGTGTGTCTGGAATACCATATCAAAAACTGCGAAGGCCCTTGCGAGGGGTTGGAAACAGAAGAGCACTACAACGATAAAATTGACCAGATCAAAAATATTCTAAAAGGCAATTTTGGTCTCGTCAAACGTCACTTCCAAGACCTTATGCATAAGCATGCTGAAAACCTGGCATTTGAAAAAGCCCAACAGATCAAGGAAAAACTGACCGCATTTGAGGACTACCAAAGCAAAAGCACAGTGACCAGCACTACCATCCGGGATGTGGATGTTTTTTCCATCGCCAGTGACGAAAAAAACGCTTATGTCAATTACATCAAAGTGGTAAATGGAGCCATCATCAATACCTACACGCAGGAGATGGTCAAAAACCTCGACGACGACGAGCAAGACCTGTTGGCGTTCGTAGTGCCGGAACTGAGGCAGAAATTCGACAGCATCGCCCAAGAGATCATCCTGCCTAATAAAATCCCGCTGGCCGATGAAGACGTTACGCAGA
>CBDCVJ010000081.1:0-21489 GCA_965222975.1 Saprospiraceae bacterium
TAACAAACAAGAATGATAATAGAATAAATAACTTGGTGGATTTGATAAATTTCATTTTGTAATTATTTGAGATATAAAAAAATATTGAAAATACAAGCTCAATTATCAGGGCAGCTTAGGAGGTTATTTCAATTAGCCTCAATTTCTCCGAACTATCCATTTTGCTTGGACGGGTCATCTAAAGAAAGGATTACAAATTTTGTATAGTTTCTCATTTTGACAAGATGATGCTCTGCTTTTATTTGCTTATCGAGCTGGCTTAAGGAAACCCAAGTAAAAAGGCCAGACAACCCAAAAGCCGTCCAGCTCGTTAAAACTATGAGTTCTGTAAAGTTATCGAATTAAGCTGACATCTCCCTGAAACAGCACCGTTTGCCCATCCACAAATTCCACTTCTGCAAACCAGGCGAATACTGCCGGGTTCATAGGTTCACCCCGATGATGGCCATCCCAGCCAAAGGCAGGGTTGTTCGGCACAAAGTCATAATACTCGAAAACCGATTCACCCCAGCGGGAGAAGACGAGGAAGCTCTTGAAGTTTCATTTCAATTCACTTGGTAAAATGCCCTGTGAATTCTTGCTTTCTTATGCAACCCTTCCTACATTTCTCCTACCCTCATAAGTAGGTAAACCCCTCTCGGAAAAGATGTGTAGCCAAACAACTTCATTTTTTTAATTCTCCCAAAATTTGTTCACCATCATAACTGTTACTTCTACCTATTTTTCAGTTATGGAAATTACACTTCAACTACCTGAATTGAGCGACGTAACCATATGGGAGCACCAACTTTTTGGAGGACTGTCCCAGTCCCAACGGTTGTGGCTGTCCGAAAGGATGGAACAGAAAACCGTTCCTGCCAAATCCACCCTTTTCCAACCCGGTGACCTTTCCAACCAACTATACTTTTTAATAAAAGGAAATATTAAAGTTGAGATTTTGCCTATTGGTAAAAAATGGCTGGTTCGGGAAATATATTCTCCTTCTGAAATCTTTGGCATCGACGGACTCCTTGGACAAACAACTCGCCGGGAATATGCCCGGGCTCTACGCTCGAAAGTGAGTGTTGCCATTTTTCAAAATGCCGACCTCCATCGGTTGATGGAAGTTAATTTTGAATTTGCCGAAAAATTATTGGAACTGGCAGCCAGACAAATTAGACGTTTCGAAAAACGGGCCATTGATCTCACCGAACAAACAGCCGATACCCGCTTCGTTAATTTCCTATTGGAAAGGCTCGAAAAGGAAGGCTCTTTCGATGGCTCGAATTGGTTTTACGATAGCCAAATCACTCAGGAGGAAATTGGTGCTTACATTGGAACTGGTCGTCAGACGGTCACAGAGATATTAACGGAGCTAAAATCGAAAAATATATTGATTTACAATTGGGGGAAATTTTGGATCCATGATTTAGAGGGGCTTAAAATAATGGTCAGAGGTGAGAGGTGAATGGAACGAACTGTTCTCATTCACCATTCACCTCTCGCCATCCTTAAAACTCCCCGCCATCACCACCATCAAAACCACCTCTACGGTCACGTCCGCCACGTTGCTTCTTTTGGTTTAGTCGGTAATTGAAAGTCAGTGTTGTCCGACGGGCACGCCAGCGCCATTCGCCTTCCACGAAGAAATTTTCTCCTTCTGAAATGTAGCGGCGTAGGCGGGTGTTGAACAAATCCCTGACGCTGAGGGTCAACGTCCCTTTGCCTTTTAGGATGTCCATACTGGCTGCGGGGTCAACGTTCCACATCGCTTTGGAACGGCCCTGAGTATTCTTTCTTGGTGCCCGGTAATTGAAATTTACCTGTATGTCCACTTTTTTGAAAACCGTCACCCGATTCGACAAGCGGCCAAACCAAGTGTAGGTGTCGGCGCTGAAGTCTTGCCCTTCGTACTGCCCCTCTGTCTGTGAGCGGAAGAAGTTTACGTTTCCGTTCAGCCGCCACTTTTTGCTCGGGTCAAATGAAAAAGTAAATTCCAACCCATAGTCGTTGCGGGTGGACAGGTTTTGGGGGCGAGTCCTTGAGATCGTATCAGCAATTACCTCCCGAATGCGTTCGATCACTCCGTCCGTATGGCGGTAAAAAATGGAACTTGTGACTGTGCCTTCCTCAAAATATTTCAAATAACCCACCTCATACGAATCGGTAAACTCCGGGTTGAGGTTGGGATTGCCTGCCCAGATATTACGAGCATCGCTATAAGAGTAAAACGGGTTCAGATGTCGAAAACCAGGTCGGCGGATGCGGCGGCTGTAACTGACCTGGAAGGTGTTTTTTTCGTTGATTTCATAACCTAAAAAGATGCTGGGGAACAAATTGAAGTAATCTCTTGGGTTCACCTCGTCTGTCTGGAGCAATTCGGTTTTTACTTCCGAATATTCTGCCCGGAGGCCTGCCTGCACAGAAAATTGCCCGAATTTATTGCCGATGCTGGAATAAGCCGCATGGATGTTTTCATCGTAAATCAGGTTATTGTTAAACGAATCCAGCGCTACCCATGCGCCATCTTGCATTTCCTCCACCTTGAAGTCATTGGTAATGTCCTTGATGCCACTGCGCCAGCCTAATTCGAGCTTTCCGTTTTCGCCAAACGGCTTGACGTAATCCAATTGGAGTATCAGGTTGGAATTACCTTCTACGTTGTTGGAACGTTGCTCTAAATCAGGCTGCCCAGAAGGTGTCGTTTCATCAGCAAGAAAACTTCTTTCCAAAATCTCAGAACTTTCCGATTCCTCCTCGTCCTGGTAGCGCAGGTCGAAAGTCAGTTCATGGTCTTTTCGCGCAAAGAGTTTTTTGTAGGTCAGGGAATATTCGAGGTTGGGTTCTTTCTCTATTTCCTCATCCGTCCGTTGGGTGAAACCCACCTGATTGGAAAGGTCGTTAATGTAATCCCTGTATTGGATGCGGGCATAATTATCGTCGTCACTGTATCGGTAATTGAAAGCGGTGGTGAGGATGTTTTTTTCGTTGAAAAAATAATCTGCTCCAAAACGGATGCTGTTGGACAACCCGCCCCGTTCACGTCGGGAAGTGTTATCCGTTATGAAAGTCGTATCACCCTTGTAAAATTCTTGGAACTGGTGGCCATTGCCTGGGCCTTTACGATAGCGCAAATTATAGCTGGTAAAAAAATTGAACTTATTCCTTCGGTAGTTCATGTTAAGGGCCACGCCATAATTTTTCGGATGCCCAACTGTTACATCGAACGAGCCGTTCAACCCCTGCTTGCGCTCTTTTTTCAAAACGATATTGATGATGCCCGACATGCCCTCCGCCTCGTACCGGGCGGATGGGTTGGTCACCACTTCTATTTTATCGATCATATTGGCAGGTAAATTCCGCAGCCCGTCTGTATTACTGATACCAATCATGCCGGACGGCTTTCCGTCCACCAAAATGCGGACGCCACCAGCGCCCCGCAGTTCCACATTGCCCTCCACATCCACCGTGACGGAGGGTACATTGTCGAGTACGTCGGCTGCCGTGCCGCCAGAATTGGCGAGGTCTTTACCCACATTGAACACCTTTTTGTCGAGAGATAAATGCATGGTGCTTTTTTCTGCACGTACTTCAATTTCATCAAGGACATTGGCTTCCACGACAAGGTCTATATCACCTAAATCCAAAAAATGCTTACCTCTTTCCGACACTACATCATTGAGCGTAAGTGATTGAAAACCAATAAATTCTATTTTGATAAAATACTGACCGGGTCGGGCCTGGAGGGAAAAGCTGCCATCTGTTCCCGTTATTGCGCCAGTGATCATGCTGCTGTCCTTTTGAGTAAAAAGGGTGACAGTGGCAAATTCCAGTGGGGCTTTGGTTCCACCGTCCACTACTTTCCCTTTTATGGAGGTCGGCGAGCCAGCATCGGGTTTGCCCGGCAAATTTCCACGCTGTTGGGCGAACAAGATAGAAGGTAAAAAGAGCAGCCATGCCAATGGGAAAGTCAATGTTTTCTTCATGCGTCGGGTTGTGAGGAGAAGAATCTTGGTTCTTGATTTGGGACTGACCTCAACCAAAAACCAAGAACCTTTTTCAAGTGGTGTATTAACAGCAAAGTTGGTGCTATGTTGTGGGATATCCTACATGATTCAATGAAAAGGGGGAATTTGTCAACAAATGGTGAAAAGGACTGTAGAGATCATTAAATAGCCTCTGGAAAAATCAAGCAAAATGTGATTTATGCCTTAGGCTTGATAACGAAGAACCTTGTGAATCGAGAGGTTCTCACGCATGGTTCCCCGAGCGGTGGGACCGCAGCCGCTATTGACGTTTGTGTTTTGTTAGTGGTCGTACTTATTTTTTTATCGTTTCAAAATAAACTTGTGAGACCGATAGAATTCAGTTGCGGCACATAGCCGCTATTGCCGATTTTTTTTTAGTTCATTTTCAAATGCAAAACAGACTGCTCTATATAGAGCAGTCTGTTAAAGATAGTATTCTTTAAAACCCAACAAGAACTTTCAATCCTTAAAGTAGCTATTTAATCTCATATCTTACCATTTTCATAGTAGATCCATCAATCATATTGGCAAAATCTTTAACCGACGCATCATTCATAAATTTCTTCATGGAAGCATCTGCATCTGCCATTGTTTTCCATCGAACAACCACTAAAACTTCATTATCATTTTCAGAGTAGCCACTTTCTCGGCTAATAAACCCTGGTTGCTGGCTGGTATAATCTGCTTCTATTTTTGCATCTTCCTTCCAAAAATCAGCAGCATTAACTGTGTTTTTGTACTTAAAGGTGACTACTTCGATGACATAAGGTTTCATGATTTTTGTATTTGTTGAACAACTTACTGATCCTGTAAATAAGATGAGAATTATTAGTAGCTTCTTCATTCTTTAAAATTTACCATTATTATTTTTCCACTCTGATTTCGGGGGAATGGGCTGGATAATATCCCAATGCTCTACAATTTGACCATTTTCTATTCGGAACAAATCATAATAAGCAACATGTTCTCCCTTGCCAAATTTTCCTTCGCTCATTGTCAAGACAAAATTACCTTCTCCCAATACTTTATGTACTTTGTCATATTCTAATACCAATCCATTTTCGGCAAAGTATTTCAAAGCTGTACCCAATCCGTCCAAACCGTCAGCAATTGCAGAGTTGTGTTGTAGATATTTATCAGGGTTGATGTATTCAGTCAATTTATCCACTTTTCCATTCATTAAAACATCATTGACAAATTCTTCTACCAGTTTTTTATTGGCAGCCGTTTTCTCTTTATCTGTAATATCCGTTGCTCCGTCAAATTGGGTTCTTCCACTTGGGTTCGGGGGAGTAATCTCCGTAAGGTTATCCCAATGTTCTACAATTTTTCCATCTTCAAATCGGAATACATCAAAACCGGCTTTGGGTCCAAAAAAATCATACTCATTGTGAAGGACAACATAATCGCCATCTTGAAAAGCTCGGACAATATTGGCTTTAAACCCTTGAGGTGGGGCATTTTTCACTATTTCTCCAAATCCTGCTAAGCCATCACCTACTGCTAAATTGTGCTGGATGTATTTGTTGGCATTGATGTAGGAAATAGGGGTTTGGTCCCCTGTGTTGAAACTGTTCAATAAGGCGACTGCCTTTTCTTTGTTTGTTAATTCCATTTTTGTTACTTTTTTTGAATTTGAATTTTTTGTTGTTGTACCGCAATTACCAAAGAGTAATCCAAGTAGCAACACTATGATAAAATTTGCTGATTTCATTGTTGTATTTTTTAATTAAAATCTGATGCAAATTTATCAGGAGCTTTCTGCTTCAAACAGATTAAAAAATGCCTTTGGACTGTCAAAATGGGAAAGTCGTCATGTATGCGCTTGCCGAAAGGCTTCAGGAGAGTAATTGGTATATTTCTTAAAATATCTGTACATATTAGTTGGTTCATCGAAGCCAGCGGTATAGGCTATCTCAGAGATGGAAAGCTTGGTATTGATTAATAACCTTTTGATTTGGGTAATCGCAATATCATCAATGATTGTTTTTGCGGATTTATTCAGCGTGGCTTTACATATATTATTTAGTGTTTTGGTGGTGCAATTCATCATTTTGGCATAATCAAGGGCTTTTCTTGTTTTGAAACAATTTTCCTCGATTAACTGTTGAAACTGCAAAAACTCATCAAAATATTTCCGTTTCGTTAGTTGTTCATTATCCTTGGTTTTAATTCGGAAAAGCTTGATGATAAGCAGGTGTAAAGCACTACGAATTATACTTAACGAAAACTCATCTTCATATCCATTGTATTCGGTTTCCATACTTTTGACCAATTGTATAATATCTTTAAACTCCTTACTATTGAGATTGGCAACAGGTGAAATGAGCATTTCATTGAATAAGTGGAATGCCCTCAAAACTTCTACTTTCCCATACTGGCTTGCCAAAAAATCTTCTGTAAATAGTAATATGTACCCCTTTACATTTGGACTCCTAAAAAAATTGTGGGTTTGGTCTTTTCGTATAGTGAGCAAAGTTCCTTTTTGATATTTGTAATCCGTAAAATCAATTGTGTGATAACCTTGTCCTTGTGAAATGATAAGAATGTGGAAGAATTCTATTTTATGAGGTTGGGTAATGTCATGATTGACCTTTCTATAAAGCAGTTCTTCCAATTTCAATAAGTCGAAATCGGACGTTGGTCTTTTTTTGTTTTGGAATTTTATGTGTTTGATTTTTTTCATTTTTTCAATGGCGCCCATTTCCCGGATATACGTCAATTCTCCAATATATAAGGAGAACTGCGAATATCCACCAAGTTCCTATTTTTTCACCATGAGTAACGCTCAAATAATAAGTTCCCAATTTAATGGGAGCGCACCCGGTTCACGTACCCGTAAAAATAAAACTTTAATAAATCGCCTGCGGTATATGCGGGACTGCCGTTTTTTATTTCCCTCCCGAAGCGGGTTCGGGACAGGCTCTTTTATTTTAAAGCCCAGTTTTTTCAGGTTCAAAAAATCAACAAATGCGTCAACGGCTCTTGCATGACTTTCGGGGGAAACCATGTTTTCCAAACATATTATCTGGAACTGGTTGCGGTCTTCGCCAATTAATTTCATTTTTTAAAAATTGATTATTGTTTTTTTTTGACGCACTAAAATTAATTAAAAAAACCGGGCATATATTTTTCGCTATATTTTTTTGAAAATTATTTTTCAACGTTTTTATTTTTTTTTCGTGGAAAATAAATTAATTAGAAAACATATGGGGCTTGAAATATGAAAAGGGGTTTTTTCACAGTCTGACGGTTTGCATAAATGGCGTAGCAGCGTATAGCAGCTATGAACATTTTATGCTTTTTTACACACAGTTTTTATTCTTTTTGACTGTATGGAACATAATTTTCCCATTTCCATGGAGTATATATATCAGCGATTGTTAATTCTAACATTTCTTTGAATATGCTCTCTGCATTATCACTATTTGACATTAAAATAACCCCAATTCCAGTATCAGGGAACATAATTGAATAATGTTGAAATCCTTCACTATGCCCTTCTTTAAATGCTCCAATTCCAAAAGGAGATTTTAATATTCCCCACCCTAATCCATAACTGAGTTCTATATCATCATTCTGGTTTGTGGTTTGTTTTGATAACGGTCCAAATTGTGCTTTTGACTTAATTCTAATATTTGGTTTGAAAAGTAGCTCGGTAATCTCAGACTGCTCAGAATATAATTTAAAAATATGTTCAAAGAACTTCGAATAATCTGAAAGCGTCGTTGAAAGCGATCCTGCTGCGTTAGCATCTTCAGTTTCTATGTCTCTTGGAAGTTTTTCTTGTTTAGAGTTATGTCCATAGCAAAAATGTTTTTTAAAGTCTTCACGCCAGAGGTAATGGGAGTTTGTCATACCCAAAGGTGCAAAAATCTTGCTTACAGCTAAGTCTTCGAGCGGAGTACTTGTCAAATGCTCTACTATCCATTGACTTAGAACTATTCCTTCCCCAGAGTAACTGTATTTCGTACCAGGATCAAAATGTATTCTTAGCTTTTCATCAGGTTCATTCAACCACCTCCAATTTGAAAACCCTGTAGTATGCGATAGGCACATTCTTGCTGTTATTTGTTTATATCTTTCATCTTCTTTTAAATCATGTAGTCGTCTAAATTCTTTTTCAATGTATAAATCTGGTAATTCTACACCCAAGTATTTATATAACTCTTTATCAATATCTAAAATCCCTTCTTGCACAAGTGTAGAAATTAAATAACCATACACGGCTTTACTAAATGATGCTCCATATATAATTTGATTTACATCAAGCGTATCTCTTGATTCGATATTTGAATGACCAAATGCTTTTTGATAAACTACTTCCCCATCATTAAATATTGCAACATTTAATCCTGTTACTTTGGCTTCGTCGATTAGGAAACTTATTTTTTCGTCTAAAATCTGCTCTTCTATTTTTGAACCGTCTATTCTTTTGATATGATTTTCAGAAGACGAATTACAAGAAGATTGTAATAGCATGATAACAATGAATATGTATTTCGATTTTTTCATCTATATAATTGTGTAACGGTTGGTGCTGCTGACGTGCCGCCGCATAGGCGGCATGGGCAGCAGCACATTGTTCTCATCAGTATTCTTTTATTTTTTTATTCTTTCAATTAAATCTAATAGTATTTCATTCCATTCTTCAAGTGCATCCACATCTTCAATCCGTTCTTTTAAGTTTGATTTTTTCATTATTCCTTCTATCGCCTCGATTGACAATAAAATTAATTTATTATCGGATAATTTCGGAAGTTTCTTAATGACTGGTTCAAGATTAAAATCAACTTCATTATAATCAGGAGGTGGATTGTTTCGGGTAATTGCAACCACTTCCGTTGCAGCAAGTATTTCTTCCTCAAAATCATTAAAATTATTGTTTCTGTATTTTAAAATAGTCTTTTCGATGAAGTCCCAATTGGGAGAAGACATTAATTCAACAACCCAATCTCCTGCATTATCATTTTCAAAATTTCTGAAACCCCATGCACCCATTTTATTTTTTTTATTATTGATGAGAACGGTTGTATACACGCCATATGGCGTGTATTTCCGCTATCTGTTTTTGGCGTCTTTTAAATATTCAATGTGTAAAGAAAAAAAATCAATAATTTACAAAATAAATCGTATTATATAAGAGATACATTTATGCCGCAATTATGATTTTAATTTTTCCAGAACAATCCCGCAGTATGTTAAAAGAAAAGTAAGGATATACCTAAGAGTGGCATAAAAGTAAAACACAATCCTTTCATTTCCAAGCAAAACCAAGATAATGGAAACTTGTCTCCCCTGTCCAAATCCGAACATCGCCCGTCCATTTCAATACATACATATATATTTACCATTTTCATAAACCACTAAAAAACAACCCTTTAATCCACTGGCTTAAATATTGTGGCCACTCCCAACTAATCACTAATCACTGATTACTAATCACTAAACCACCATGCTTAAAAACTACCTCACTATTGCTTGGCGCAACCTCACCCGCAACCGCAACTATGCCATCGTAAACATCCTCGGGCTGGCCATTGGGTTGGCTTGTTTCATACTCATCATATTGTATGTGCAGGACGAATTGGGGTACGATCAATTCCACCCACATGGCGAGAATATTTACCGGATGGCCTTGGAGCGCAAGTACCCCGGGCGTTCCCGCCATTATGCCATTATCCCCGCAGGTTATTCGGAAGTGGTGGATAAGGAATATGCTGAGGTGGAAAAGACCTGCCGCCTGTTCTATATTGAAGGCAATCAATTCGTATTGAAAATTGATGACCAACTGTACGAGGAGGACAAAGTGATGTGGGCGGATACGACCTTCTTTGATATGTTCGGCATTCCGCTGTTGAAAGGCGATCCGGTTACGGCGCTTTCCAAGCCTCAGTCTGTTGTTTTGACCGAAAGTGCTGCCAAGAAATTGTTTGGCGAAAAAGACCCCATGGGACAGGTCATTGATGTACCGCAAAACCCCAATGACTTCCTCGTGACCGGGGTATGTGGCGATGTGCCGGGGCATTCCCACTTGCAGTTCAATATGTTGGTGTCTTCTTCGTCCCTGCAGTTTATTCAACAGCCCAACTATCTTAATTTTTCAGCCTATACTTATTTGAAACTCAACCCCAACGCTGATCCTGCCGAACTCGAAAAGAAGCTGCCAGACTTGGTGGTGAAATATGCCTCCAGTCAGGTACTCACACAGTTCGGCGTCAATTACGAAGAATACCAAAAGCAGGGCAACGGCTACCGCTACTTCCTCCAACCCTTGTCCAGCATCTATCTCGATTCCAACCTCGAGGCAGAAATTAAACCTGCTGGGTCTCGTCAACGCATTTCGTTCTTTTTGGTGATTGCCTTTCTTATTTTAGTGATTGCCTGTATCAACTTCATGAACCTTGCCACTGCCCGTTCAGCAGGTCGGGCAAGGGAGGTGGGTATTCGCAAAACGTTGGGCAGCGAACGAGGCCAAATTGCTGGACAGTTTTTGATGGAGGCAGTTGTTATTAGTTTGGTGGCTGCCGTATTGGCTATCGGTATAGATCAGGTGGCGCTTCCTTATTTCAATGGATTGACAGGGAAAGACTTTGTACCGTCCAATCTCTTGAACCCACAATATCTTCTGATATTGTTAGGTGCGGCGGGCCTTGCGGGGCTGCTTTCGGGCATCTATCCAGCCATTTCCCTTTCCGCTTTTAAACCCATGGAAGTGCTGCGGGGGAAATTCATGCAAAGCACAAAAGGGGCAGGATTGCGGAACTCATTGGTGGTGTTCCAGTTTGGTATTTCGGTGTTCCTTGTCATCAGTACTATATTGGTTTACAAGCAGTTAGAGTACAGCCAGAACAAAGAGCTGGGCTTCGAAAAAGAAAGCCTCGTCACCTTGCAAAATGCCGGAGCCATGACTGCACAGCAAAGTGAAACGTTTAAAAATGAAGTAGCCAACCTCCCCGGTGTAGCCGCTGTGAGCGGTTGCAATACGCAGCCGGGCGATGCTTATTTTGGCATGTCGTTCCAGCCACAGGGCACAACGGAAATGACCACTGGCAGCAGCCTCATCGTGGACGAAGGTTATGTGGAGTGCATGGAAATGCAGATGGTGAAGGGTCGAAGCTTTGCCAAAGAGTTTTCAGATTCGAATTCAGTGGTCATTAACGAGGCGGCCGCCCGTGAAATGGATCTGGATGATCCCATTGGAAAAACGATCGTTTCGAATGACAACTTCCTCAATTTCCCCGACGGTACACAACGGATATATACTATCGTAGGCGTAGTGCAGGACTTTCATTTTCAGTCGATCCACCATGTTATATCGCCGTTGTTTCTAGTCCACAATTATCACTCATTTACGTCCGATGTGGATGGCCTCATCACCGTGCGGCTGGGTGCTGGTGAGGTGTTGCCCACCCTGCGGGAAATAGAAACGCTTTGGAGCAAATTCCAACCGGAACAGCCATTCAACTATGCTTTTCTCGACCGCCAGTGGGCGACTTTGTATGATAAAGAAATGACGACCCGCAAGGTGTTTGGGCTGTTCAGTTTATTGGCCATTTTCATCGCCTGTTTGGGACTGTTGGCTTTGGCCGCATTCACTGCCGAGCGGCGTACTAAGGAAATAGGTATCCGAAAGGTATTGGGCGCTACCACTGGAGGCATTATCGGATTGCTATCCAAAGACTTTTTGAAATTGGTGGTAATTGCCCTCATCATCGCCTCGCCCGTCGCTTGGTATGCCATGAACGAATGGCTACAGGATTTCCATTACCGTATTGAGATAGAATGGTGGGTCTTTTTGGTGGCAGGGCTTTTAGCAATTACGATTGCTTTTTTGACGGTGGGTTTTCAAAGTATTAAAGCGGCCATGATGAACCCGGTTAATTCGATTAAGTCGGAGTAAGTTTGGTAGGAACGCAGATAAAAAGAAATGGATGGAGGTATTTCGCAGAATGAAAATCCGTGAAATATCCACCCAACCAGTGTCATCTGCGTTCCCATTAAATCATAAATTTTTGAAAATGTTCAATTGCTATTTTATTACCTTCTTTTAATTGATTTAAAAGTCTCTCTTTTAATGTTTCAGGATAGGCGATATCGTCTTCGTATATTTTTGCATATTTTTCAATAATACTTCTCAATTCTTTTTTATCTAAATTAAAATTACCTAAAAAATAATCCATCATTTTTCCACCCAAACCTTTTCGTTTGCATATTTCAAATGCCAGCCGAACTTCCCCCACCTGTCCGATGCACTCAAAAGGTGTGTGGTCTGTCATGCCGAGCATCTGTTTAAACCATATTTCATTTTCGGGCAGGTCAAATAAATTTGTACCACCAAATATTTCATTGACCATATCTGTTGGTAAATACGCCATGTAATTCAGCCATACATAAGCACATTTGGCGCATTTTTTACACCAGGGTTTTTCAATATTGCAAGAATGGGTAAATGGTACTGCCGATAAATTCTTTTTTAATAAATTAAAAATTACAACATCGTAAATTGGCTGCAATAAGCTGAAATAAGAAAAATTGGAAATTAAATTCTGCTGGATATAATTATTTAATAATACTTCTGCTTCAAATGATTTGCCCCATTGGTGATTGATTTCCTCTCCGGTTTTCTCCCAAATTAAATTGCCTTTATTGGCGCTACGCTCATGTCCCAATAAAATATTGGAATAACCACAAGTCAAAACGATGGGCAAAACGGCAAAAATGGAAGAAGGCGTTTCTGCGGCCGTAATGGTTTTAACGTTGATTTTTTTATTCAATTTTAAAATAGGCGAATCCACAAAACTATCATACACCCATTGGCGGTGGGTTTTTTCGGGGTTACATTGGTCAATTAATTTTCCGATTAAATCATGTTGTTTTTCTGCCGTGCCATAGATGGAATGGGAATAGGTGAAAACGGAATATGGGATATCTTGTTGCTCCATTAATTGCATGGCAACCAAACTGTCCTTGCCACCTCCGCAGAAAACGAGGTTTTCTATTTTTCCTTTTTTTAAATGAACTGGCTGTATTGCTGATGCTGGGAAATGCTGTTCTGGAAAATTGGGAATTTCATATTTCGGTAAATCATTTTCATATCGCCATTGCGCCCACACTTTATGGGCGATTGTCCGCCAAAGGCCTATAAATGCTGGTGTGACAAGCGAATTGTATTTCCCAAAATCAATTTCATCCGGTGCTAAACTCAATAGTTTGTTAAACTCAAAAGCGACAATATGGAAATAAATATTTTCCATAAACGCTTTCCCATGATTATTTTCCAGATCATAAAAATCAATGCCTTCGTACCAATAGGCTGTTTCAAATCGATGGTCGTCAAACAAAAAGGTGAATGATAAATGAGAGGCGGAACGGTAGATGTTTTCAAATTGGATTTTCATGCTTTGTACAAAAATTATGTGTTTCAATTAAAAAATCAAACCCCCAATGTGTTATGTTATTTTGGGTAACCTAATAAATACAAAACCGTAATCGGCCCATCCTTTATTTTTTCGATTTCCCATTTATAACGTGTCCTGTTTTTTAACTCCGTCGTCATTTGTTTCATTTCGTCCAATGTGTACGTCCGTAAAACAGAAACAACACCGTCCCATAAAATAAATATTGGCACTATCGGAATTAAATAAGTGAAAACAATCCGGCCGATAGAAAATGGCTTAATAAATGGTGCCGTCAACAAAACCATGATGGGCGAAAACATATTTTTCAGCACATGCTCCATGTTCCGTTCCTGTATTTCAAATACGGCAATGGGCATCCGGGCGTCCACGGCATTTTGCAAAATTTGTTTGGCGTCCTCGTATTTAAAATGATGAAAGGACAGGAACTGGGTACGAAAACCCGTTAATTGTTTTGGGACATCCAAAGCATTGACACTTTCCGGCACATATTTAAATGTTTCTCTATCCACGAACAGCATTTTTTTAAACGCTTCAATATTTGGATAAAAATCGGTCAAGGTGACTTTTACATCGGGGACTTCTTCTTTTAAACGACCGATTATTTTCTCCCAACCGCCCCCGCCACCAGAAGCAAGATCAATTATTTTTTTATGACCACTTTTTTGGATGCCTTTTTTTAATACAGGAATAATTTCTTTATAGACGTCCATTTTGTTGGCCACAAATTGCAAAAAGTCTGTCCCATAATTGCGAAGGAATTGTGGGAACCAAGGCAGGTCTTCGTATTCAAAAAGGTGGTGTCGCTTCATGGAGAAAATGATTAACGATTAATGATTAACGATATTTGATTTTTGATTGGCAGGAAATCTAAAATCAAATATCGTTAATCATTAATCATTAAAGACGTTCAAAAATAAAATTTTGGAATTTGTTACCCCATGTTTCCTCCCCCCAGCCCTCCCGATAAATACGGGAGGGCTGGGGGGAGGAAACACATTAGGATTACTTATTTACGAACATCTCTATTAATCGCTAATCTAAAAAAGATCAAAGGTCTTTTACACATCTAAACCCCGTATGCCCCAGCCCCGTATCAGGGCTTGATTTCATCCGCCGGGCATTGCGGTAACCAGAGCAAAAATCGTCGTTGCAAAGAAATGAGCCGCCCCGCATGGAACGTTGTTGGGTGTAAGGCATTTGTGGGTCGTAACTTTTGAGCGGGCCCCTTGGGTTCGGCTTTTTTGCATCGGCATTAGAGTAAAATCCATAGTGGTACCAATCGCTGCACCACTCCCAGACGTTGCCGGACATTTCATACAGACCATAGCCATTTGGCGGGAATGACTTAACTGGTGCCGAGGCGAAATAGCCATCCTTCTCCGAGTTTTGATAGGGAAAAATGCCCTGCCAAAAGTTAGCTTTTGGTTTACCTTTGTTCACGTCTTCATCGCCCCAGGGATAGATTTTATTTTCGAGTCCTCCACGGGCTGCCCATTCCCATTCCGCTTCGGTCGGTAGGCGCTTGCCTGCCCACTCGCAATAGGCGACAGCGTCCTCCCAGGCTACCTGTACAACGGGGTGGTCCATGCGGTCGGCGATGTTGCTGTGGGGGCCTTCCGGCTGCCGCCAATTTGCACCGATCACCCATTTCCACCACTGCGAGGGGTCGTCGTACCTAACTGGTCCGTCTGTTTTTTTGAAAACCAATGCGCCGGGCTGCAGTACGCTATCGGGTGGGGGAGGGGTGTCGGGCGGTAAGTCTTTGGCAATCTCCTCCCAAATGATAGGCCGCTCAGCAACAGTCACATATTCAGTCGCTTCAATAAATTCTTGAAACTGGTGGTTGGTCACTTCAGTCTCATCCATCCAGAACGCATTTATTTCGACAGCGTGCTTAGGGTATTCATCGCTATCGGCCTGTTCGTTGTCGCCGCCCATTTGGAGAGTACCGGCGGGAATAAGGACCATGCCTGGCTGGGTGTATTGGCTGGGTGCTTTTTGATTTGAGATATCGGACTGGCAAGCTATAAAAAATAAGAAGCAAAAAAATGTTAGGCGAATTATTTGCATAAATTATTATTTGTTCGGGTAAAAGTATGTTATTCGTGTTTTATATGCAGGGGAATTGCAATAAGAAAAATCGAGCAGTTATAAACTTCAAATTTAGACATACCGTTATTGGCACTGCATTGGCTTTTATTTTAGCCACCAGTTGTTGCTGGTTGCCTTGGTTGGCAATAGCCATTGGCAGTGCCACTGGGTTTGCGGGTCTAAATGATGGGCTTGAAAAATTCAGTGGGTTGTTTATTGCGATAGGAGTTGGGTTTATGGGGCTTGGGGTATTTCAATACGGAAAAAGAATTAAATTGAATAAAAAAACAACAGAGATGATTTTATATTCCACTATAACATGTCCCAACTGCGGCCACAGAAAAAAAGAGGAAATGCCGACCAATGCTTGCCAATATTTTTATGAATGTAAAAATTGTAAACAAATATTAAAACCAAAAGAGAAAGATTGTTGTGTGTATTGCAGTTATGGCACTGAGCCTTGCCCGCCGATGCAAGAGAATAAGAATTGCTGCTAATAAAATATATAGCTCTTTAATTCATGGTGAATTTAAAATTCACCATGAATTAATACATTTAAGAATTATACCTGTTTGCATCAAAAAAGCGCAAATACCTGCAATCTACTTGTTTTTCCAAAATAACATCCCGCACCATTATCCCAGTCGCTGGCCCCAAGCTCAACCCCATCATGGCATGTCCAGTGGCTAAAATTAAATTATTATATTTTTTCAAACGGCCGATATATGGCAGTCCGTCAGGTGAGCAAGGGCGGAAGCCGTGCCAGGTATTCTTTTCTTCTGGCATATCCACTTTGATGTTTGGGTAATAATTGGGGATGGAATCCACAATGCCTTTTATCCTTTTTTTATTGATGCTGGGGTTTAACCCTCCCAATTCCAATGTGCCGCCAAACCTTAAATCATCGCCCATTGGGGTGACCGCAACTTTTGCCTCTGATAAAATGGTTGCATAATGCGGCCGGGCAGCAGGTTGTTTTAAAGTAATGGAATAACCTTTTCCATCTTGCAATAATAAATTAATGCCCAATTTTTTTAATAAAATAGCAGACCAACTTCCAGCGGCTATTACTGTGGCGTCTGCGTCAAACTTTTCTTTGTTGCAAAAAATGGCTGATATT
This sequence comes from Saprospiraceae bacterium, assembly GCA_965222975.1. Lineage (GTDB taxonomy): Bacteria > Bacteroidota > Bacteroidia > Chitinophagales > Saprospiraceae > UBA6168. Next base: position 16,641 of record CBDCVJ010000081.1, read on the forward strand.
TTATTTCCTTTTTTTTCAAAACCATTTATCTTTTTATTTTTATAAAAAACAACACCATTATTATATAGAAATTTAATTAAATGTGCCATTAAAATATTTGGATGTAAATGAGCATCGCATGGCCAAAATACACCGCCGAGAGCATTTATCTCTGTTCCTTTTTCAAATTCATTTACAGTTTGTTTATTTAGATGTTTTGTGTCAATGCCAAGTGAAGCCGCTTTTTCCGCCACTTCCAATTCTTCTTTTTCTTTTTTTGCCGTTTTATACAACATTAAAATGCCTCGTTCTTCCAATTTAAAATCAACACCTGTCTTTTTATAAAATTCTTTGTACAACTTTTTTCCTTCCAAATTAAAATCCAATAAAACGGGCGTGGCCGCTTCTGCTACTTTTTTATTACACGAACGGTAAAAGCGCCAAAGCCATTTAATCAAATCCAAATCCATTCTGGGTTTGATATAAAACGGACTGCCAGCGTCAAACATCCATCGCACTCCTTGGGCTATTACGCCCGGTGCTGCCAGCGGCACAAAATGGCTGGGCGTTATCATGCCTGCATTGCCATAAGAGCAACCGTCCGATAAATTTCCTTTATCGAAAATATGGACTTCATGCCCAGCTTGCTGCAAATAATAAGCGGAGAACATTCCAATAATGCCTCCGCCAATAATATTTATTTTCATTGTTTCATTGTTCCATTGCTTCATAATGGTTGGCATGGGTAATGGAAGAATGGGGTCATGAGGCAATTTTCATTCAATCTTCTCCCATGTTTCCGTTGCAAATAAAAACCCCCAATAGCCTCTTATTTTCATGGCGCTTGCAGATATGAGCCATGCTTTGCAATTAAAATACCTGCCCATGCGGGGGTTGTACGCTGTGCCACCGTTGTATTCACCGTCTTTAAAAGTTAGATTTTCAAGAAGGGGCATTTCGATCAATGGCCTTCCTCTTAATTCAGGCTTTGGATTGTTGAGATCTTTTAATGTTTCTTTTTCAGAAGCATGTTCGCCCCGAATGTCAATTATTTTCCCAAAATATTCATTTCCGTCTTTATAGATTTTCACTACGGCTTCTTTTTTTTCATTGAGCCATACGCCGAGGATGTCATCGGCATTGCTTTGGCCAAATAAAAACAAAGGGAAAAAGAAGATTAAATTTGGAATTATTTTCTTCAATGTTTGCTGGAATTGGTTTATGATTAAAAATTCAGGGTTTAGGTTTTGTTTTGAAACAAGATGAAAAAACCATGCTAATTGAGCAGATTGAATTTTGGTTTTTTAACTTCCTATCAATCCTTTATCGAATAACGAATCAAATATGATTTTGTCCACAGGTGCAATATTATTCCAATCGCTGTAATCTAACCAAACGATTTCTGCAATTTCTGATGCTGGCGCCAATTGGCCGATATACGCCCCGGAGTAACAGGTCATCCGCACCATCACACCACTGGGGTGGCCATGTGCCTGTGCTTCCCAAGTGCCTACATATTGAAGGGAATTGGGGAGGAGTTCCACAGATAGTTCTTCTTTTATTTCACGGATAAGAGCGACATGGTCACTTTCCCCCGCCTCCCTTTTTCCTCCGGGGATGTAATAAGTGTCCTTGCCCTTGCTGCGGGTACTGAGTATTTGTTTGTTTTGGATTTCGATCCAGGCGAGTTTGTCTATTACTTTCATGTAAAAAATTGCTTCTAAGTTATTTCATTTGGTCGAAAGATTTTAAAAATTTAGCAAATCGGTCATTGCCTTCTTGTTTTGCTAAATCTCGCAGATTTAGTAAAACTCATTCCTACAGCAAAAAATTTAATTCCAGAGGCAATTTATATAAAAGTTCAAATTTGTGATTTTCGTCCCCTTCGGAATATTATCAATGGTAAAAGTGGTTCATCGCCATCCCGACAATTAAATTTGCACTCCTTTCTGACCTTAGTTGACAATTGGTGTTTAACTAAAAAAGTCCAACCATGAAAGAAATACTTTTGTTCGCCCTTATTCTCGTTTCCACATTTATCATGGCACAACGCCCGCTCGCCATTGACCGGGGAAAGATTTTAAATGAACCAAATAAAAAAATACTTTGGGGCGGCGAAGACCCTTCCATGCATTTCGACATCACCGACTGTGAGCTAAAAGACGAACAATTCCACTATGGCATTGGACGGGAACATTTTCCTGCGTTGCTCGACCCAGAATTTATTTCCGTAAAAAAAGCGGATGAAAAATGGAAGGACGATGACCGTTTCCTCTTGGCAAAAATCGGTGAGTATGTAAAAGCTTATTCGATCGAAGACCTTACCCGACACGAGGTGGTGAACGATGTGATAAATGGCCAACCTGTTTTTGCTGCCTATTGCATCCTTGCCGATTTGGGAGCGATGTATGACCGTACCATTGGTGGGCGTGAGTTCACTTTTGCCCTTAGCGGCTACACCTATTACGATCTGAAGGTATGGGATGGCTTGGACGGTTTCGTCATGTGGGACCGGGAGACGGAAAGCCTGTGGTGGCCGCTTATTGGCAGGGCAGTTTCTGGTAAAATGAAAGGGACGGAGATGAAAGTGCTGGATAAAGCACTTTGGAAACAGACGACCTGGGCAGATGTGAAAAGCCAATTCCCCAATGCCCGTGTGCTAAAATCCGGACAAGATTTTGAGCGGCCAGTTAAGTGGCCCCGGCGCTACGATTTCATTGAACCTATTGAAGACAATGGAGACTCGGTAGCGCCAAGATGGGGAGATAATCGTGAAATGAAAAATTGATTATTCGATACTTGATAATCTTACAGGAATAGCACTGTCGCGGTTACAGTCAATGCCGCATGATGCAGTGCAATCTTCGGTTAATTCGTATTCGATGGTCAGTATATTCCCATCCTTTAAAGTTTGGGCAATTGCAAAATCCGTTAAGTTGACTGCTCTTAGAAGACTATCATCTGGCACGATACATATTCGTTCAATGGTTTTATTATCCAATATAATCATGTTTCCACAGCAAACTTCTTCTGTTAAATAACGGACTCTTACCTTTTCTGGGTTATGGTTCCTTCCTTCATCATCGTTTTTGCAAGCATGAAAACCGAAAGAAACAATTGCAATGGCCAGGAGGCCTATCAATATTGATTTTTTCATTTTGAGCCGGATTTATTTTTAAATGATTTCTTGTATCGAAAGACGGGGGTTCTTTTGATATGCGTTGGGTTTTTGAATTTGCGAATCTGTTTGAACCAAGCTGTTGCTATAAATTTATCGTGACTATTCAGCAGGGGTCTTTTTTGAGAAAAATTAGAAATTTTTCTCAAAAAAGACCTCTTCTCCACATGCTGAGTGGTTACAATTTATCTTGGGATAAAAAGTTGCAGATGGTATTGCCCATTACAATAACTATTGGAAAGCTCCTGTTCCATCTATGTCAAATTGGGGTATTCCAGACTTTGTTTGTATTTTCGGGGTTTAAGTCTTTAAAATTGATAGCCAAACCTTCTCAACGGAAAAACTATTAACTCAAAATACGGAAAGTGTCTTCCATTGATATTCGCACCACGCAGAACGTAATGATAGAATATGAACTGGCTTCCTTGCGGGAGCGGTTCTATGGCTTTTTCATTGACCTTTTCATTTTTTATGTCATATATATCGCCCTGTTGATTCTGCTTGCCAGTATTTTGGGAGAATTTATCACGGAATGGGGATTTCGCTTCTTGGGTTTGATGCAAGTGGCAGGATTGATGCTCTATCATTTTCTATCGTTGCTTTTTCTCAATGGGCAATCGTGGGGCAAGAAAGCAGTGAACCTCAGGGTCGTCCGGCTCGACGGGCAAGAACCAAGCTTAGGTGGTCATGCTATGCGAAGCCTTTTTCTGCTGATTGATTTTATTTTCTCCGCAGGTGTGCTTGGCGCAGTACTGATCACTTCTACTTTCAGGGGTCAGCGTCTCGGCGACCTCGCTGCCAATACCACTGTGATCCGCACAAAAAACCAACTCCACTTCCGACTGAACGACATTCTGAACATCCAATCCATCGAAAACTACGAACCACAATACCCGGCTGTCAAGCATTTGAGCGAACCGGATGTGTTGTTGATAAAAAACACCCTGAGCCGCTACCAGACATGGCGGAACAATGCCCACGCCAGCGTGATTAATGAAACGGCCAAAATCGTTTCAGAGCAATTGAACATCAAACAGCCCCAGGGGAACCAGATCGAATTTTTGAAAACCCTTATCAGGGATTATATCGTTTTGACAAGATGATTCAGTTAGTCAGCCCAGATGTGCTTATTAATGACTGGTTAGTTTTTTTTGGAAAAATGACCCATCTCCGTTACCGACCAGCCACGGGACTGACCAACTAAGAACTGTCGAACTGAAAAACCCGGCTATGAAAAAATTAATATACCTCTTCTTTCTCTTTCCGACTGTGCTGTCAGCGCAGAGTGTGCTCGTTTCCGATGAATATCTTATCCGGGAAAACCTTGCTTATTACTTGCTCGACGACCAACGGGGCAACGTTCTGCTTTTTCACGACCGTACCACTAAATTTGAAGTGTATGGCTTCGATGAACGTCTCCACAAACAGTGGGAAAAAGAGATTGAGCTGGACAAAAAACGACCAGAGGTTGTTGATGTGGCATCAATTGGTGGCGATTTCTGTGTCTTTTACACTTTTAGGGACAAAGGTCATGTCATATTGAAAGCACACCGCTACAACCCCGGCGCCAACCTGGTGGACTCAGTTATGGTGAAAGACCTCGGCACCGTTTTTTACCAGCCTAAAATGGATGTTGAATACTCAGAAGATAAAAAAATTGCCCTTCTTTGGAGCGTAGAGGATCAAGACAAA
>CBDCVJ010000082.1:0-102649 GCA_965222975.1 Saprospiraceae bacterium
TGGTCGTAAATAGAATCGGTATCACCCATCTCTACTATTTTCCCGTTTTTTCATTACAACAATTCGTTCACTGATTTGGCGGACTACAGAAAGGTCGTGCGAGATAAAAAGGTAAGTCAGTTTTTTTTCTTCCTGCAACTGTCTCAACAATTGGAGAATTTTTGCCTGAACGGTCACGTCTAATGCAGAAACACATTCATCACAAATCAAAAAACGAGGATCAACTGCCAAAGCACGGGCGATGCATATCCGCTGTCTTTGTCCCCCTGAAAATTCTTTTGGGAAACGCCAAAAATGCTCCTCTTCAAGGCCAACCTTCAGCAGTAGTTCCAGTGCCAATATTTGCCTTTCTTTATTGTCTTTTCCAATGCCATGCACTTTCATCGGTTCCATAATAGTTGGACCGATCATTTGCCGTGGGTTGAGGGAAGAAAAAGGATCCTGGAAAATAATTTGGATGTCTTGCCTAATATTTTTCCATCGGTTGTCAGTGACTTCCTCTAACGAAATACCATTGTAAATAACAGACCCTCCAGTAGGCGATTGCAAATGCAGCATGGTTCTGCCCAAAGTCGTTTTTCCACTCCCCGACTCACCGACCAAACCCAATGTTTCGCCTTCATAAATATCAAAACTGACATCATCTACTGCTTTGGTAAAGGAGACTGTTTTTCCGAAAAAATTCTTTTTTGATGAAAACCACGTACTCAGGTTTTGAATTTTAAAAATGGGCATTTCCGACTCTATTGATTTAACAGCTTTTCTCTTTTCACCTTCAAAATCATGCAATAGTTTTTTGGTGTATTCATGATTTGGATGGGTAAAAACATCCTTTACTTTTCCTCGCTCAACAATCTTTCCCTGCTTCATTACCAATACCCGGTCGGCCACCTCAGCCACAACTGATAAATCATGGGATATGAAAATAGTCGCACCATCCAGTTCTGTTTTTAATTCGTTTATCAGGTCAAGGATAGAACGCTGAACGGTCACATCTAAAGCACTTGTTGGTTCGTCAGCGATCAAAATGGAAGGGTTGCTACTGAGCGCAATGGCGATCATGACCCGCTGTCGTTGTCCACCTGAAAGTTGATGGGGATAGGAATGGAATATTCTCTCAGGATCTTGAAGATTTACATTTGAAAAAAGAGAGATGACTTTTTCTTTGGCGTCTTTTTTATTCATTTCCTGATGCAATAAAACAGCCTCCATTACTTGCTCTCCACAACGAAATACTGGGTTGAGAGAGGTCATTGGTTCTTGAAAAATCATGGCTATTTCACTACCTCTTATTTTTTGAAAGGCAGACTGATCTGATTTTGCCAAATCCAGCAATTGTTCGGTTTTGTTTTGAAACAAAATCTCGCCACTGCGAATTTCAGCGCGCCTTGGCAATAACCCCATCAGTGCCAATGAAGTAATTGTCTTGCCTGAACCTGATTCCCCAACAACCCCCAGCGTCTCCCCTTTTTTTAAATAAAATGAAATCCCATCAACCGCAACTACCCTACCCTGTATCGAATTGAATCGGATACTTAAATCATTGACTTGCAGGAGATAATTTTCTTTCATTAAAATCGAAAAGTGTTTAAGAATAAGGAATCACAAAACTAATGGTTGCGTGTCAGCCTGTCATCCTTTTCAAAAAATAAAAAGGCCAGCCAAATGGCCAGCCTTGATTTACTTTATGATTTATTCTGCTTCAGCTCAATGTTTTACTACTAACTTCGTCTTTTGCCTACCTCCTTCCAATTGCAAGTGTAAATAATAAGTGCCTGCGGGTAAATATGATCCATCGAAGGAAAATTGGTGTTCCCCACTATTCAATTTTTTATTGACCAATACCTTTAGTTCTTGCGAGGAACCATTGAACACACTGAGTTTCACATGTTCATGTCCGCAATTAAATCGGATATTGACATTTTTTGAAAATGGGTTGGGGAAAGCTGCTGCTTCCAATAATGGAGGAAGCTCTATTACGGAAGTTGCCTGACAACCCTCGATGACAGGGATATGTGAAAACTCTTGAAATAGCAAATTTCTTACATCATCCTCAGTTACTTCAAACCAGTCCATCAAGACTGACCCATAAATATTCCTGAAATCATATTGCATGGCAACTGCATCTTGAACGCCCGGGTCAGCAGGTATTTCTGGGTTATCCCCAATAAAGCCCGGTGCAACGCAACTACCAAATAACATCAAAGGCGCTGCATCTCCATGATCTGTACCAAGACTATCGTTTGAACGGATGCGACGACCAAATTCGGAAAAGGTCATGGTCAACACCCTTTCATCTATTCCAAGCATTTCAATGTCCTGCTGGAACAGGTCAATTGCCTCAGACAACCAGTTCATAAGGGTAGCATGATTCCCTGTGGTTGGGCTTCCATCAATTACCTGATTTGCATGGGTGTCAAAACCACCAAGGCTCACGATATAGACTTTTGTTTGCAAACCACCTGCAATCATTCGTGCCACGTTTTTCAATTGGCCGGCCAAAGGGTTTACATCCGTACCAGGATATTGAACCATATTGTCTGCACTTTCAGCAGCATTTAAAATTACCTCACCATAAGCATTGGTCTGCTCGATTGATTGCCTCAAGAAAGTCAATTCATCTCCGTAAGGTGTGTTTGGAGGCATAGACCCTTCAAGGTCGAGCAGGGGGTTAAGATTAAACGGGTCATTAATGGCCAAGCTGTAATTGACCGCAGTTCCCTGGCATGTTTCGGAAACGAGCGACCCCATGGTGATTGCAAACGGATCGGGGAAATCTTCATTTGGATAGCCATCAGGGTAATCGGGCGCCCCTACTTCAAAATGACGCCCTAACCAACCCGTCGTCCACTGTTCATTAGAAGGAGATCCAGAAGTCCATATGTCAGTACTTCTAAAATGCGAACGATTCTGATTTGGATAGCCAACACTTTGCACCACAGACATTTTCCCATCATCAAATAAAGACTTCATGCCCGTCATATTTGGGTGGAAGGCATTGTTGAAACCCACATCAAGCAAACTGGATTGTGGAATTAAGATATTGCCTCGGACATTGGCCAATTTGTCATATTGATCAAGAGGTGTTATGGAGGCAAGGCCATCGTTTCCGCCATTTAGTTGCACCAGCACCAACACCTTATCATTGTCATCAGTAATAGCGGAAAATATAGATGATTTGGGCATAGCCCTCAGGTTCATGCCATTGATAACCAAAGGAATAGAAAGCCCCGTCGATTGTATAAATTTTCTTCTTTTCATTTTTTTTAATGGATTGACCGTCATAACTGTAAGAAACCAGCAACTGCAAAACACTACTTTTCTGACACCTGATTCCTAACACCTGACAGCTTATATTTAACTAAGATAACACTCAGGCATACTTAGCATGGCCGTCAGTAGCCCTTCCAACTTTGATCGGATAGCAGCCTCCAAGTCAGGGTCATCAGGGTTGTTGACATAATCTCCGTATTCCACTGTCCATTCAAAATCGGGTAAGCCGGGAATGAGGATAGTTTTCAACAAATCTTTTTGTTCCTGTGAAATTGGCTGGGGGTAAAGAATCTTGGCAAACGCTTCGATGAGGGTGTTTGGGTCCAACGGGTTTTCCACGGAAGCTGCGAATTTCAGGGCATCAATTTTTACCAAAAAATCCCCCTGCCCCAATCCTTCATTCACCAGTCTATTTGTAAAATTCATCCGTGGAGGAAGGGTGGAAGAACTGATCCAAATCCTGTAATACCCAGGTTCTTGATAATATGCCTTCCAACCTGCTACACTCGGTGGGTTGTAAGGTACCATCTGCATTAGCTCCAAAGGCTCATTGACTGTCCCTATCATCAGCCTGTAATACAAATTCAAATTCGTTTCATTATAAAATACTTCGAACGTATTCAATACTGAAATCACAAAATCAATCGGGTTTTTGATCATCGGGCCAATGCTCAGCATATCGAAAAAATGCTCGCTGTTCAATAATGCAGCGAGTGCCGGTTTCACCTCATAGTCGTTATCAATCATAATTTGCGCCATAGGGGCAATGACATTGTTTTCCACATCCTCCGAAATAACATAATAAACAAACCAGCGGTACAACTTCCGGCAAATAAACCTTGCACATTCATCTTTATCGAAAATCACATCAATTAAATGTGCATATTCCGCCTCTCCCATATTTGGGATAACAATGTTATCAAATCGGTGGGACAACTGCTTCTCCCCTTGATGATGTCTCCCATTCACGTATCTACTACCTGCTGGGTTATTAACTGGGTCAAGCGAATAAATACCAGTGTTCCTCCAGCCAGTCAGTACTTTAGCCATTTCAACCACATCATCTTCCGTGTAATTGGTATAATCACCTGGGCCTGCGATTGGGCCTTTACCTATCGTGAACAACTCCAACAACTCACGGGCATAGTTTTCATTGGGTGCAACAGCCGTATTCTGATTGCCATTGAGGTAAATGAGCATGGAAGGATTAATTGTTATTTTCTTAGTCAGTTCCCTGAAATTGCCCAATGAATTTTCCCGCAAAGTAGTACTGTATAAATAGGTGTAATTCGGATCATTGATATCGGCAGTGACAAAATGGTTTTGCCAAAACAAGGTCATTTTTTCAATCACTGAAAGGCCAGATTTACGCCAAGTCTCTATAGTCCACGCTCGGAAAGATTGACGGCGGTAGCCCCTTATCTCTTGGCCAAGTTGTCCTGGTTGGTATGCCTTATTGATCCAACTTTCACCAATTGAAACCTCTGGGTCTTCTTCATAAACATGGTTGACAGGTTCAGGTGGGAGAGGTTGGTCGGCCAGTAATTGCTCAAGGGTCGCATCCAGCCCGTTGCTGACGGCATCCTTTATTTGTTGGTAGGTAGGTCCGAACGTGGTACGGCGGAGTAAATGGGCAGCATGTTCGTATTCAAAAGATCCCATGTAGGGATCAAGGCCTGAAAGAGCAGTCGTTGTGACGGAGGAAGCTGCAATTGGAGCGCTGTCCGTCTTTGATTGCCCAAACATCTTTGCCAAGGTAGTTCTTCTATCCATGATTGAATTGATTTATGGTGATGTGGAAATGAAGTACAAATTAATAGTCATAATTGTGAATGGTATTCAAAAAGAATGTCTTTGTGACTTGCAGGAATACCAATGGTTTAAAACATTTATGATTTTTTATAACCAATTGACTCCGAAAGGCACATGTAACCTTAGGTGATTAATTTTCCGCTTAGGTTGCACGCTCCATCAAGAAATGCTGGTGGTAATTTAAAATTACACGCAAGATTTAAACTAATTTTTTCCTTCGTTGCTACTTTTGTGCCGTAGCATCTTACACGCCTAATAAAAATTCAAGGAATGGTTTTGGTGAAATAGTATTAAAACACCGTCGTTATCATTGTGTAAAATTTAAGTAGTTGAGTTTATATATTTTCCGTTTTTTAGCGAGTTGATTTTTTCGAAGAGCAAGGCAAAAATTTTCAGCATAGCCGTAGCTACGTTTAAAGTTTTTAACACAGCTATTCGGAAAAAGCAGCAGATAAAAACGGAAAATATATAGGCTCAACTACTTATATCCATTTTGCCCTTCCAAATATTCTACCCAAATCGAACATGAAAAGAACAATCCTATTTTTTGCAACCATATTATTCTTTCCTTTAATTGGAAATACCCAAAAAACGGAAGACCCCTACCAAAAAAAATATGAATGGAGGATTCGTCAGGAAGTCTTGTATGGTGCCTATATTCCAAGAGACGTCAATGACGCCCTGATACAACTTACCCGCTTAACCGACGAAGAATCCAAGGCAAAATTGAAAACCATGACCGAAGAAGAAGTTGTAAAAAATCTTTTCTTCAGTTTTGGCCGTTGGATGAGTTACAATTGGGGCTTCCACGACGGGTCACGTCTTACAGTCAATCTCCGAAGTATGGGCATCTATGCCCCTGACGATATGTCCCGGTTTTTGATGATCCTCTTTCATCGCAACCTCACCAAAAAGCCTTTGGCATTAAAAGAACTCGTTCAACAATTTCAAGAAAAGTCAGAAAGAGAAAAACAAGAACGGTTGAACAAAGGCACAATCATCCACGAAGAAACCCGTCAAAGGGAAAAACCGCCAGAAATTAAAAACAGAGGGCAGTAAGACCTTTTCAAATGACTGGAAAAGTCTTCAAAAAAAACAGCCATTTTTAATTTTCCTAACAACAAATTCCAAAATTTATACTTTTGCAGCCGGATTTCCAGACCTGCCCAATAGCTTGCTTTGGTTTCCATTCTTTTTTAATCTCCGGTTTTAAATAAAATGAACTTCCTAAACATTTTTATAAGGAAATGCATGGGTTTGGAGTTCAAATCATTTACAATCAATTGGTTAGATCATTTTTACGATCATCTTTTTTTTCATTTTAAACCAAAATCATAAACCTAAAATACATTATGCCTAAGAACCTCCTCATTGTTGAGTCTCCGGCAAAAGCAAAAACAATCGAAAAATTCCTCGGTAGCGATTTCACTGTAAAGTCAAGTTATGGACATGTACGAGACCTGCCCAAAGGTGAAACGGCTGTGGATATCGAAAATAATTTTAAACCAAAATATGAAGTCACGCCCGACAAAAAAAAGGTGGTCAAAGAACTAAAGGATTGGGTAAAAAAAGTAGATGAAGTTTGGCTTGCCACGGATGAGGACCGGGAAGGGGAAGCAATATCATGGCATTTGTGTAAAGTACTCGGCTTGGATGAAAAAACAACTAAGCGCATCGTTTTCCACGAAATCACCAAACCGGCTATCCAAAAAGCCATGCAAAACCCGAGGCTCCTCGACCTGAGCTTGGTGGATGCCCAACAGGCCAGGCGAATACTCGATCGGTTGGTCGGCTATGAACTTTCCGGTTTGTTGTGGAAGAAGGTTAAAGGCGGACTGTCTGCTGGCAGGGTTCAGTCGGTTGCTGTTAAATTGGTGGTTGACAGGGAAAGGGAAATCAATGAATTTAAAGTAACACCTTTTTTTAAGATCGCCGCAGAATTTGATGTTAAAGGTAAAGACGGTAAAAATGTTATCCTCAAGGCCGAATCCCCTACCCGATTTGAAGATGAAGCAGGGGCTGAATCATTTTTGAAAAATTGTATTGGCGCCAATTTCAGTATTAAAGACATTCAAGTAAAACCTGCCAAACGCAGACCTGCAGCTCCATTTACTACTTCTACCTTACAGCAAGAAGCCAGTCGCAAATTGGGCTTTTCGGTTAGTCGTACCATGGTGGTTGCCCAAAGGCTTTATGAATCTGGGAACATTACATATATGCGTACCGATTCAACCAATATGAGCGAACTGGCCCTCTCGGCCATTGCCGCTGAAATTGATAAACAGTATGGCCCTAAATATGTCCATACCCGTAGATATAAAACAAAAAAAGAATCGGCCCAGGAAGCACACGAAGCCATACGTCCAACTTATATTGATCGCCAGCAAGTCACAACAGACCGCGACCAACAACGCTTATATGAACTGATTTGGAAAAGGACCATTGCAAGTCAAATGTCCGATGCAGAACTCGAACGCACCATCGTCGACATTGGAATTTCAACCCAGCCAGATGCCAGCCTGAAAGCAGAAGGGGAAGTCTTGAAATTTGACGGATTTCTAAAAGTATATCTCGAATCGAAAGACGATGAAGATGAAGAATCGACGAAAGGTATCCTTCCTCCACTGCAAATCGGACAATCGCTTGACCTCAATAATATGCAAGCAGTTGAGCGCTTCACTCGCCCACCAGCGAGATATTCAGAAGCAAGTCTGGTAAGCAAATTAGAAGAATTGGGAATTGGCCGCCCTTCCACTTACGCCCCGACGATTACTAAAATCATGGAAGAAAACAGGGGCTATGTCCTTAAAGATAGCCGAGAGGGTGAAGAAAGGAAATTCGCTGTTTTAACACTTAAAAATGGGGAAATCAGTAAAAAGACGAAAAGTGAAAAAACAGGTGCCGCTAAAAACAGGCTTTTCGCTACCGACCTTGGAGGAATTGTGGTGGACTACCTCGCTGAGCATTTTAAGGGGATAATGGACTATGGATTTACAGCTGGCATTGAAAAGGAATTTGATGAAATAGCTGATAACGGCACCGATTGGCAAAAAATGGTCGGTGAATTTTATCATCCATTCCATGATACAGTGAACCAAGCCCTTGAAAAAAGCGAACGTGCCACAGGCGAACGAATACTTGGAAAAGACCCTGAAACGGGCAGAACCTTGCTTGTGAGGATGACCCGTTTTGGCAAACCTGCCGTTCAAATTGGATCGAAGGATGAACTGGGCGAAGACGAAAAACCAAAATTCGCAAACCTCAATCCCGGTCAATCCATTGAGACCATCACATTTGAAGAAGCAATAAAATTGTTTTCTTTTCCAAAAAACTTAGGCGAATATAATGGCAAGGAAGTCTCCATTGGAATTGGCCGTTTTGGGCCATATGTTAAATACAATGAAAAATTTATTTCCATACCGCGAGGTGAAGACCCCAATGAAGTGGACATGGACAGAGCCATCCAGTTAATAATTGAAAAGCAAAAAGCCGATGCCCCAATAGGTGAATATAAAGGGCTTCCGATAACCAAAGGCAAAGGCCGGTTTGGCCCATTTCTCAAATGGGATAAGCTTTACGTAAATGTTCCCAAGAAATACGATTTTGAAAATATCTCAATTGATCAAGCACATGAACTGATCGCTGCCAAAATCGAAAAGGAAGCCAATCGATATATCCATCAATGGCCAGAACTTAACCTTGCTATTGAAAATGGCAGGTGGGGGCCATTCATTCGCTACAAGAAGAAAAGTATTTCCCTGCCAAAAGTAGATGGAAAAAGAATGACCCAAGATGATGCTAAAGCTATGTCATTGGACGATGCGAAAAAGCTAGTCAATGAGGCATTGCCTGGAACGTTTAAGAAATGATCTATGGATAGTGAATTATGGTTTTAAAAGTCGTCACTTTAAATAATAAATTACTGCTTAACCATTTTCAAAGATAAAATCATCGGTATCCGCACACCAAATTTATCTGCCCCCCATACGTATCGACCAGGTTCCCTTTCTACCATGTTTGGGAAACAATTGTAAGGGGAGAAGTCATATTCATTCAATTCTACGAGTTGTAACCCCTCCTTCAATAAAGCATTTACTTTCTCTGAAATGGAATGATTCCAAAAATGCTCTGTGCCTTTCGTTTGATCACTTTTGTCTGCATAAGTTCCTATTACTTCCTCTGAATAGGGCTTGTTTTCATTGAAATAACTGTACTCAACTTTATAATTATCAAAATTGAAAATGTATAAAGTTGGGTGGAACTCAGCTAAATAAAATGTTCCGCCTTTCTTTAAATAACGACTGATTATGGCAGCCCATTTTTCTAAGTCCGGTAACCAAGGTGTCGCTCCATAACTAGTGAATACAATATCAAATTCTCCGGCCAACACTTCTGGTAAATCATAGATATTAGAGGTCACAAAGCGGGCATTCAAATCCAATTGATCTCTGATTTCCTCTGCTTTAGCAATGGCATTTGGCGAAAAATCAATGCCCGTAACTTTGGCCCCCTTCCTTGCCCATGAGAGGGTGTCTTGGCCAAAATGGCACTGTAGATGCAACAATGATTTGCCTGAAACATCGCCAAGTGCATCTCGTTCAATTTCAGTCAAAGAAGTTTCACCCTCCAAAAAGGCTTTCATTTTATAAAGGCTTGATTTTGTGTGAACCTCAACTCTTGCATCCCACAGTTTTAGGTTATCTTGGAAAAATTGTTGGTTATCCATGTTTATAATTTTGAATTAGAAAAGTGGCTAAACCGCTCCATTCCTTAAATAGTTCCATTGATGGTCGCCAGCTTTACCAAGTTTCCAATTTTGGCAATAATACCGATATTTGCAGGCCTCATTAAACCCATGATATATAAATAAAATGCAACTATTTAGGAGATAGGAGGAAAGAAATAAAATTTCATTTTTTTCCAAAAAAAACTCTCTGCTAAATAACAACTACAATATTTAATTCAAAAATCATTATGGCAGAGAAAAAACCTAACCAGGGCAAATTGAATATCGAACTACCAGAAGATGTCGCAGAAGGCCAATATTCCAATTTGGCTATAATCGCCCACAATCATTCAGAATTTATTGTTGATTTTGTAATGATGGTGCCCAATGTTCCTAAAGCAAAAGTCAAATCACGAATAATTCTTACCCCACAACATGCTAAAAGATTAATGAAAGCTTTGGCGGATAATGTAAAAAGATATGAGGCACAGTTTGGCCCTATTTCCGAACCCGATACCCCGCCCTTTCCTACCATGAATTTTAATACGCCGACTGCACAGGCATAGTCTTGTTGGCAATGAGGTATTCTTTATTAAAAGTGGGAGAGATTTAAAATTATTAAATCAAATTCATCCTCTCTCAAAATCGGGATGGATTTGATTTTTAGTTAAGACTATTTTCCTTCCTGATACTTTTCAAATTTTTAGCGTTAAAGAAAAGTATTTCAAAGCATTGGCATAATTAACAACCTTAAATTATTTTTCACTACCGTACACTTTTTGGAAACGACTGATTTTCATGTCTGAAAGAAGGAAAATTTAGGGAGAGAGGTGTGTTTTTTTTGTCCCGATTGAAATCGGGACAAAAAAAACACACCTCTCTCCCTCTAGGTTTCTTCGCCTTTGGCCTGAAAACGGATATAAAACAAAAAGTAAATTATTTCACTATGCAACCTTCAGTTGTGTTAATTGTGTCTTAATGTTAATTGTCGTTTTGCGTACACCGCACCCATGCATTACCTTCATCCAAAATTGATACAGGTAAATTAAAACAACTAATTTCCAACTCATTCACTTATGCTATTTCTAAAATCAATACCCACCTCTTTACTAATTTCCCTATTCGTTTTTAGCCTACTCAGCTCGTGCAATTCATTCTCCAATAAAGAAAAAGAACAGTCCAAAGAGCTTGTAGTCCCGGTAAAAAAAGGGGAATTTAAAATTTTCGTGACTGCTACCGGGGAGTTGAAAGCAAAAAACTCGCTGGAAATCAAAGGCCCATCGGGCATGAGGAGTGCCCAAATTTACAATGCTACCATTTCTGATATGGTCTCCGAAGGCACTGTGGTGAAAGCAGGCCAATACGTCGCTTCCCTTGATCCAACCGAATTGGAAACCAAGCTCAAAGAAGCCCAAGCAGAAATTGATAAAATCCAAACCCAATTGGAACAGGCCAAAATTGATACAGCTATAGAGCTTAGAAGCATTCGGGATGAACTCATCAACATGAAATTTTCGATGGAGGAGAAAAAGCTTCAAGTGGAACAAAGCCGCTATGAGCCTCAAATGGTCATTCAACAAGCAGAGATTGATTTACAAAAATCGGAACGTGACCTCAAGCAGTTAGGACAGAAATATGAACTGACTATTACAAAATCAAAGGCGCAAATTTCGGAGATCATGGCCTCCTTGCGACAACAGCAGTTAAAACAAGATCGGTTGGTCAATCTTAAAAAAGACTTCACTATTAATGCACCCAAGGACGGAATGGTCATCTATGCGAGAAGTTGGAATGGAAAGATTGGCCCTGGCTCACAAATCAGCACTTGGGACCCCGTAGTTGCCGAACTCCCTGATCTAAGCATCATGATAAGCAAAACTTATGTCAATGAGGTGGACATCAGCAAAGTGCAAAAGGGACAAGAAGTGAAAGTAAATGTTGATGCATTTACAGACAGGGAGTACGATGGTACTGTCATTCAAGTGGCCAATGTTGGGGAGCAGCTTCGTGGATATGACTCAAAGGTTTTTGAAGTTACGGTCTTGATCAATGAAGTGGACTCCATCCTCCGTCCAGCCATGACGACCAGCAATGAAATATTGACCTACACATTCCAAGATGTATTGCATTTTCCATTGGAGGCTTTGCAAAATGATACAATTGCATTTGTCTATAAAAAAGAAGGTGCCGGCACAGTAAAACAGGAAGTACTGACCAGTGAAACCAATGACTCGGAAGTTATCGTTGAGCATGGGCTGGAAGAAGGGGATGAAATATTGCTCTCTACTCCTGATAATGAGGATAAATTAAAGGTATCGAGACTTGATCCAACTATAAAAGCAGATATAAAGAAACGCATCCAAGCAGAAAAAAAGAAACGCATGGACGAGGCCGTCAAAAAAATGAAACAAGTAAAAGACAAGTATCAACCCAAAAGTGGCGGGGGCGGTAATGTGATTATTATTGGATAGATAATTATCTCATCAGAAATTTACCAATTCATCAATTTTCCACCCAACCATGAAAAGAATCCTGTTCAATTTCTTACTTGCAATAGACGGCGTTATCTCAAACACTCTAAGGGCCATCCTGACCGCCCTTGGGATAGTGTTTGGGGTCGGCGCGGTGATTGCCATGCTTGCTATCGGGAATGGCGCCAAACAGTCTATCCTCGACCAAATGAAGTTGATAGGCACTAATAATATAGTCGTAAAATCGGTAATCCTTAAAGAAGGGGATGGAGAAGAGGAAACAGCAAACACACAGCAAAATTCAAACAATGGTGATAAAAACAAGCGTCCTTGGTCGCCAGGACTAACTATAGAAGATGTACATGCTATCAAAAAGGTATTGCCTAACATCGATCAGGTAAGCCCGGAAATAGTGCTATCGACTAATCTCGTTCAATCGGGAAAAACGCAAAAATCAAAAGTTGTTGGGGTAAACAATAGTTTTTTTGACCTCAATAATTTAGAGCTGGCCAACGGCAAATTGTTTCACCATAAACATATGGTTGGTGGAAAACCGGTGTGTATCATTGGCAATAATGTACGCAAAAAGTTTTTCCCTGAAACCGATCCAATAGGCCAATACATAAAGTGCGGAACAGCTTGGATGAAAGTGATTGGTGTCCTTGAAAAACGATCAGCCTCAAAAGAAAGCCTTGAAAGCCTTGGCATAAGGGATTACAATTCAGATGTATATATCCCTATAAAAACTGCCTTGCTCCGCATCACCAACCGCGCCAGGGTAACAAAATCCGACATTAAAAGAAATCAATGGGATGACCGGGAGGTAGAGGATAATTATCACCAATTGGATAAATTCGTTGTTCGGGTGACGGATTCTGGGCAGTTGAAAGTGACCGCCGAAATCATCGCAAAAATCCTTAAACGCCGTCATAAAGGCTTGGTGGATTTTGAGGTGGAAGTACCAGAACTTCAATTGGCCGCCCAGCAAAAAACACAGGATATATTTAATATGGTGTTGGCTGTTATTGCTGGCATTTCCCTTTTGGTGGGTGGTATTGGCATTATGAACATTATGCTTGCCTCCGTGCTGGAAAGGATAAAAGAAATAGGTGTCCGCCGCTCCCTTGGCGCTACCATGACGGATATTCAGTTGCAGTTTCTCTTTGAAGCGGTATTTATTA
Source organism: Saprospiraceae bacterium (assembly GCA_965222975.1). GTDB lineage: Bacteria > Bacteroidota > Bacteroidia > Chitinophagales > Saprospiraceae > UBA6168. The sequence goes on from CBDCVJ010000082.1 coordinate 13,464, forward strand.
GCTTAATGGGTGGGTTATTGGGCATTGTCATAGGTGTGCTATCGGCCAATTTTATTGCAAAATCAGTGGATATACCTACAGTGGTTTCAGCCGCATCTATTTTCCTTTCATTTGGAGTTGCAGCAGTAGTAGGGTTGGCTTTTGGTTTTTTTCCTGCCCGAAAAGCAGCTAAACAAGATCCAATTAAAGCATTACGCTCCGACTAAAAAAAATTAATTAATAACGGCATGAAAAGAACCCTCCTCATTTTCTCTTTATTATTTTTAATGAAAAACAATTCAACTGCTCAAGCAGACACGCTCTATTTGAACCTGCAAGAAGTGGTTGCCCTTGCCCAAAGTGATGCGCCTGATGCATTGCTTGCGGAAACAAGGATGAAAAACCGTTATTGGTCATACCAGTCAACGATGGCAGATTTCAAACCGGCCATAACCTTGGATGGTCAATTGCCCAACCTCAATCGCTCCATTCAGCCAGTAACCCAACCAAATGGAAAGGACATCTTTCTCCAACGATCCCAAATGAGCAACAATCTTGGACTGTCCTTACAACAACAAGTCCCTTGGACTGGAGGAACTGTATTTGCAGGTACAAGTTTGGAGCGATTGGATGTATTTAACGAAAACTCGGAAAATACAAGTTCCTATTTCTCAACCCCCATTTCCTTTGGTTTTAGCCAACCCCTCTTTGGGATCAATCAATTAAAATGGACAAAAAGAATAGCCCCTTTACAGTACCAAGAGGCGGAAAGAAGTTTTGCTGAAGAAATGGAAGATGTTGCATTTCAAGCATCCCAATTATTTTTTGAAGTCTTTATTTCCCAACTCAACCTGGAGGCAGCAAAACGGGACAAAGCCAATGCCGATACACTGTTGGGAATTTCTAAAGGCCGATTCGAGGTTGGCCGCATTGCTGAAACGGAATTGCTCCAAATCGAATTAAGCGCAATGAATGCCGATGCCGCATTGCAAATGGCCGTTATAGGATTGCAATCCGGCACTGAGCAACTTCGAAATTTTCTTGGTATCCGGCAAGCTACTTTTTTCAAATTAGCAGCACCAGAATACATCCCAGAATTTTTTGTAAACACAGACGAAGCACTCAATTATGCCCGTGAAAACCGCAGTGATATGATTGCCTTCCAACGCAGATTGGTTGAAGCAGACCAGCGGGTAGCAGAAGCAAAGGCCAATAGCGGCCTGCAAATAGACCTTGTTGGTGTAATTAGCTTGTCTCAAACTTCTGATAAACTCAGTGATGCCTTTAAAGATCCGCTCGATAATGAGACGTTACGCCTTGGCCTGCAAGTGCCTATTGCTGACTGGGGAAAGGCAAGGGCACTGCTCGAAACCCAATGCTCGAACAGGGAATTGGAACGTATGAACGTTGAACAGGAAAGGGTAAGGTTTGAGCAGGAGATTATTTTAAAGGTCAAGCAGTTCGATCTGATTCGCAATCAAGTTACGCTTGCTAAGCGAGCATATGAGGTTTCACAAAAGAGGGAACAAATGACCCGAAACCGATATTTCATTGGCAAAATTGGAGTCACTGACCTCAACATTGCCATAATTGAAAAAGAAAATGCAAGAGTCGGATATATGAACGCTTTGCGGGATTTTTGGCTCGCCCATTATGACTTGCGCAGGATTACGCTTTATGATTTTGAAAGAAATGTATCACTGGTCAGGCGTGTGGAAGACGTGGGAGGATTAAATTGTAAATAATTCAGATTTACATGTAAATTCAAAATGGCTTGCTCCATGCATCTGGAGCAAGCCATTTTGAATTTGTGCTCGAAACTTAATCATTACAATTGGCAGCCACCAGAGAAGCCTGTGGCATCGAAAGTTGTTTTGAGAAAGCCGAATTTGGTTTCTGAGTTTGATGCACTAAAAGATGCTTCTATAATTAAACCATTATCTGTACCATTACGGATTGGACTGCAATACTCAAACAGATAGTAGCTGTTCGCTTCATTGCCTACTTGAGAGGCGACACTTTCAAAAATATTACTTAATTGACTTGCATCAGCTCCAGCCACAAAACCATTTCGTCCAAAAGCTGCTAATTCAACATTGTCAATTTCACTTCCAACACCAATTGTAAAGAAAGTTATGTCCAAAGGCGAACTGTTTATGGCAGCTTGGGCATCTGCTTTGAGATAACGGTTTGCCCTATCTCTCCCATCTGTGAATAACACGACCGATACGGCAGCAATGATATCGCCAGATTGATTGGCAGTTAGTAAATCTGAAGCTATATCTGCTGATTTAATTACAGCCCCATAAAGATCAGTAGATGCATCATTACTAATATTTGCGTCAACGGAAAGAATACCTAAATTCAATGTGCTTTTGCTGGAAGTAACAGGCACCAATTCATGTAAGACATCCTCACCGTCAAACCACCAGATACCCATTTTGGTACTGTCGTCCAAAGTATCGGGCATAATAGATTCAATGAAATCAACTGCGGCATTTTTAAGTGGCTCCAAGTTTTGTTGTAAAACACTGCCACTAAGATCAAGAACCAACATAGTGGTATGGTTGAAAATTTGTTCTTTTCCAGATATTTTCCTTGCAGCCTCAGTTTCAGAAATGACTCTGTGACACTGGTCGTTCAAGCCCTGTTCATAGATGTTGAAATTGTCGGGTGTCAAGTAACCTACAGGATTACCATTACTATCAGTTAATTTGAAAAACACAGAAACCTTTGAAGGCAAAGTGACTGTTGGGCCTTCCAGCACATTGATTGTCAGGTTGGTATTACCTTTAGGCTCTTGGAAGCAGTCATTAAAAGGAAGTTCATCGTCATTGCAACCAAAAGTTAAGAACAAAATGGAAAGCAGGCTTAACAAAAAAGTTTTTTGCATCATGGTAAAAAGATTTATTGGATATTAAATTGGGTATTTTTATTAGGTAATCAATCGATGTAAAGTTCAACCGAATTACCTCGAAAAAGGAATGAAGAAAGTGAGCATGAAAGCCATATATCCCTATCTTCCTTTTTCAGATGATCTTATTCAAAAACGATTTCTTCTTCGATTTGTGGCTTCTCTATTTCTCCATAACAATTCGACCAATTGCCCCATTGGTATTTTTTTGAAACCACATAAATAAATATCGCAGCAGCAAAAAAGAATCCACCTAACATCCATCCCATATTCACTTCTGATGTATGGAACAAGGCAGCGGTTTGGACTGCGGAATCGTCAAAGGTAACGAACAGAGCACTGTAAATATTGGTTGCGGCATGCACACCAAGTGCCAATTCCAGGCCATTGTCCATTAAAGTGAGGATGCCCAAAAACAGCCCGACCCCTATATAATAGGTCATGCTCAAACCAAGCCCAAAAGCCTGCACCTCTGGATTCATGAAATGCATGGTACCAAAACCTATTGAAGTCAGAACCAAGGGTGTCCACCTATATTGGCTAATCAAGCTGATTCCCTGCATTAAATAGCCACGGAACAATAGTTCTTCAAAAGAGGTCTGCAAAGGAAAGATGAGCAATGCAATCAACAGTAGAACAAAGAACTTATCCGCTTGGAACTGAAATGTATAAATGTCTGGCTGGAGTGAATAAAACACAAATTCCAATCCTATACTCAACAACATCCAAAGGCCAAAACTGAAGAATATCTTTTTCCAATTGATTTTTAATGTTGGCGTTATAATGGCCTCAAAGGGCTTTTTGTGAATAAAACGCACACCGATCCATAAGAAAACAAGTGCCACAACAAATGTGAGCAGCAATAGGAAAACAGTGAGGTTTTGATCCATGTCAAGGCTACTAAAATCCATGCTTTCAGCCATTGCTGCGATTTCGGATTGGTCAAGGTCACTTTGAGATGCTTTTGCCAATATTACAATGGTAAGGGGCGCCTGCCCGACAAAGGTTCCCACAACAACCAATACTAATGTTGCCAGATACAAATACCATTTATTCTCCCCAAGATGGGCATTTTTCAAAAACATATTGCTTCTGCTTTTTTGGGTAAAAGTACCAAGTCTTTATCCAATTTCAATTGAACTGGCATTTTTCAACAAACCATTTGCTAAACCTCTATCTTTAATCAGAAATTTCTAAAATAAAGAAAGCCCTGAGAAGAAGAAAATCTCAGGGCTTTCAAGGAATATCTCAAACGATATTATTTTTTATTAGTTGCCAAAACCACTGTTGCTTGCAGGAACACTTTCTTCAGTAGGCTTTGGATCTACCTTGCCTTTAATCTTCAAAGTGTGGGTAGGATTGGCCTCGTTAGTAGTCAAAGTAACCGTTTTCTGAAATGGCCCAATGCGGTTGGTATCATAACGGACTTCTATTTCAGATGTCTCTCCTGGAAGGACTGGCTCTTGAGCATATTTGGGCACTGTACAACCACAGCTTCCTTTTGCTTTGCTGATAATGAGTGGCTCGTCACCTACATTGGTAAATCTAAATACACGCAAAGGGTCGGAACCTTGAGTGATAGTACCATAATCAACTTCCGTTGCTTCAAATTGCATTTTAGGCCCACCGTCAGCAGGTGTAGCAGGAGCATCCTGAGCGAAAGACATGCTTGCAAAAAGAGCAAAAACAGTAATAAAAGAAAGTAATTTTTTCATTAGGATAATTATTTGATTTGTTTCAAAATTAAGATGGTGCAAAGTTAATATCCACAAACATGCCATGAAAGGGGGGCGATGTTATTGACTTGTTAATCGAACCCGGCACGTGTGTTTAATGTTTGTTTTCTTTAATGCTATAATTTGTCGTCATATCGTTTTCATTTTTCCAGAATATTTATATATTTTTGCCTGCTGAAAAACAGTTTTTTGAAATTTTGTTTTGTAAAAGATGTCATTTGTTCATCCTTATTTTACAATCTACAATACCTAACCAACCAAATTAAATTTTGTATAAGTGATTATGATCGAAACACCAATTGCAGAATTCCTACACGCAGAAGCAACAAATTTGGATGAAACCTACCAGAACGATGTACTTCAAGATTTTTGGGTTTGCTGTGTCAGTAGGGAAGCCAGCCTGCTCGGTAGAAAAGAGGTGCTTACTGGAAAAGCCAAGTTCGGCATTTTTGGAGATGGCAAGGAGGTTCCACAGGTGGCACTTGCAAAGGCATTCAAAAAAGGTGATTGGCGTGTAGGCTATTACAGGGATCAGACCCTCCTGATGTCTTTGGGGCTTCTTGATGTAGAAGAATATTTTGCCCAGATTTACGCCGATTCTGAAAATGACTCCATGACAGGTGGTCGCCAAATGAACGGCCACTACGGAACTCCACTCATAGACGAAAATGGTGAATGGCTTCACCAAAAAAACCTACTCAACAGTTCAATATGTATATCAAGTACCGGAGGGCAAATGGCCCGGGCTCTTGGTATTGCGCTTGCCTCCAAAAAATACCGCCAGTTCCCCAACCTTAGTGAATCTTCCATTTTTTCAAACAAAGGAAACGAAGTTTGTTTTTGTTCTATTGGTGACGCCAGCACATCAGAAGGTGCTTTCTGGGAAACTCTAAATGCAGCGGGTGTCATGCAAGTCCCTCTGATAATTTCTGTTTGGGACGATGGTTATGGCATTTCGGTGCCGACCAAATACCAAACCACCAAAGGGAGCATTTCAGATGTCTTACAAGGATTTAAACCTACTGGAAAAAGCAACGGCGTTGAAATCCATACTGTCAGTGGGTGGGATTACGAAACTCTTTGCAGCCTCTACTCCAAAGTTGCCGCTGACACTCGTTCCACCCATATGCCAGCCTTGATCCATGTTAAAGAGTTGACCCAAGTACAGGGACATTCCACTTCTGGCTCGCACGAGCGTTATAAGTCAAAAGAAAGATTGGCGTGGGAGCGAAACCACGACTGCATCAAAAAAATGGGCGAGTGGATGGTAGATATCGGTATTACCGACGAAAAAGGTATCGTAGACATTCGGGCAAAAGCAAAAAAATACGTCAAAGAATGCAAAGATCGGGCATGGGCCAATTACCATAACCCAGTGGTTGAAAAAATGCAAGAACTGATAGCCATTTATAAAAAGGTTTATCCAAATACACAAAAGAAAGAACGTGTATTAGAACTGCATAACAATCTTAAAAACACCTTTCACCCAGTCTATTCTGATGTCGTTAAAAATGCACGACAGCTTTATTTCACAATAAGAAAAGAAAATCATGCTGCCTTAACAGAATTGGAAGCTTTCCTCGACCTCGCCAAAAACTTAGCGCACAAACGGTATGAAACCCATCTGCATAGTTCCAGTAAATATGCAGCATTAAATGTTCCAGTCATTCCCCCTGTTTATTCGGAAAATTCTGTGATTAAAAATGGCTATGAAGTCATTAACCGTTTTTTTGATCTCTCCTTTGAAAAACATCCAAACTTTTTCTCATTTGGAGAAGATACCGGTAAAATAGGTGGCGTTAATCAAGGCATGATGGGCATGCAGGACAAATATGGAGAAGACCGGGTCTTTGATACCGGCATTCGTGAATGGACGATTGTTGGCCAAGCAGTGGGCATGGCTTCCCGTGGCCTTCGCCCGCTTGCCGAAATCCAATACCTTGACTACCTCATCTATGGGCTTTCCCCACTTTCCGATGATTTGGCGACCCTCCGATATAGGAGCAACGGCAACCAGCAAGCACCAGCGATCATTCGAACCAGAGGGCATCGGTTAGAAGGTATTTGGCATTCAGGTTCACCGATGGGAATGCTTCTTGGCTCACTAAGGGGTATGTACCTATTGGTTCCAAGGAATTTTGTTCAGGCGGCTGGCATGTACAACACCTTGTTGCATTCCGATGATCCTGCCCTTGTCATTGAGTGTTTGAATGGTTATCGCCATAAAGAAAGAATGCCTGATAATATTGGTGAATATACTGTTCCTTTGGGCGTTCCAGAAGTCCTGCATGAAGGCTCAGATGTAACGCTTGTTACCTATGGTTCTTGTGTAAGAGTGGCAGAAGCAGGAATTGCCTTGTTGGAAGAACAAGGAATATCAGTCGAATTGATTGATGTGCAGACCTTGCTTCCTTTCGACCTCGAACACCACATTCTCCAATCACTGAAAAAGACCAACCGCATTGTTTTCATGGATGAAGACCTTCCGGGCGGGGGCACTGCATTCATGATGCAGGAGGTTTTGGAAAAACAAGGTGGTTATAAATTCCTTGATTCTGCTCCTCTCACATTAACATCCAAAGAACACCGCCCACCTTATGGAACAGATGGGGATTATTTTTCAAAACCCCACCCTGAGGATGTTTTTGAAGTCATTTATGAAATGGTGAGTGAGGCAGAACCGGAGAGATTTTAAAACTCCCTTTTCAGTTGGTGCACAGAGCTTCCAGAATTTTTGGTTTTGGAAGCTCTTTTGTTTGCCGTTTTGTCAAAAGATTATTCTTATAGTGACCGAAAATTTTTCAATACACAACTAATCAATCAATTCTGCGTAAACAATTTTCGTTAACTCAAAACTATCTTCTTGCACAACCTGTTATGTTCGGGAAAAAAATCACCGCATAAATTGACAGAAAAATTACCCGTATTGGCTACCCGTTCTTCATCCGACGACAGCAAAGAGTATAAGCTATCCGAAAACGGGTTTAAATTCCGTGCATTTTCTTCGGTCAACGACCTTACCTCAGATTGGGAATCAGCCCAACCTCCTGAAAATATTTACCTCCACCGACCTATTCTCACAGCTATCGAAGAAGCCCCCCCTAAAGGTATAAGGCCCTGTTATCTTGTTTTTTATCAAAATGACCAACCCATTGGAGTTGCCTATTGCCAGTTGATGGTTTTCAAAACGGATGAAAATGTACAGGACAAAGAAGGCAGAGGAGCTTTTCGGTCTTTTACAGGTTCTGTCAAAAGTTTTCTTGCGAAAAGGTTCGAATATAGCTTATTGGTATGTGGCAACCTTTTGTTCACTGGTGAACATGGGTTTTATTTTGATAAAACAATTGTGAATACTGCAAAAGCTGCGGATTTCATCAAGGAGGCTTTGGACAAAACTCAATTGTTTTGGAGAAATAAAGGGGTGAAAACGGATGGAATTTTCATCAAGGACATTGGGGAAGAACAGGCTAACTGCCGAAGTGATTTAATGAGCCATAAATACCGGGAATTTCTCTTCCACCCAAACATGGTGCTGTACCTCCGCCCTGAATGGAAAACCTTTGATGACTATATGGAATGCATTAGTTCCAAATACCGAGTCAGGGCGAAAAAAGCATTTAAATGTGGTAAGGGTTTAGAGAAAGTTGTATTGAACCTTGAGCAGCTTAAAACAAACAAGGATCGCCTTTACGAGCTTTATAAAGGCGTAATGGTCACCGCAGGATTTAATATGGTGACACTGAATGACAATTACATTATTAAATTGAAAGAAAACCTCGGCGACCTGCTCAAAGTGACTGGTTACTATCTAAATGGTGAATTAATTGGTTACAGAACCAACATCAAAAATTTTGATGAAATAGAAGCTCATTTTCTGGGCTACGACCAAAGCTATAATAAACAGTACCAATTATACATGAACATGCTTTTGGACTCTCTCAAACATGGCATTTCCAATCAAGCAAAAAGAGTGGTATATGCCCGGACAGCCATGGAAATAAAAAGCACCATTGGAGCAGTTCCTGAAGATTTATTCTGTTATATTCGGGCAAACAATAAACTAATGAACCACCTGATGCCCACTATCCTTGAATATTTCCGGCCTGATGACAATTGGATCCAACGGAATCCATTTAAACAAATCTAACCGCTTTCGATTCCATCCCAATTCAAATTCAGATTGTATTTGTTGATCTAACTCAATGCATTCTTAACTTTACCGCTTTTCATACCTTTTTCAGAAAAACCAATCATGAGTAATTTTTTAAAGGAAAGCATTGAATTCCTCAAAAGCCGTTTCAGCCTGCGAAGCGATCAAGAGCGGGAAGACAACGTAATTGCTGAAATCAAGAAAGGGGTTGAATTCAAGGGGATCAATGTTTGGGTATTAGTATTTGCCATCATGGTTGCATCCATTGGCCTAAACGTCAACTCAGCAGCCGTCGTCATCGGGGCGATGTTGATTTCTCCGCTTATGGGGCCTATCATGGGTATTGGGCTGGGTATTGGGATCAGCGATGTCAACCTGATAAAAAAAGCAGCGACCAATCTAGCGGTCATGGTCGTCATTAGTGTTTTGACCTCGGGGCTGTACTTTTTTATCAGTCCTACTTACGGCACTCAATCGGAATTATTGGCACGAACCACACCTACCATCTGGGACGTGTTTATAGGTTTTTTTGGAGGCCTGGCAGGCATCGTTGCTGCAGCTTCGAAGGAAAAAGGCAATGTGGTGCCAGGTGTCGCCATTGCCACTGCTCTGATGCCTCCCCTTTGCACGGCGGGATTTGGTCTTGCCATTGGAAATATGAAATATTTTTTGGGAGCGTTCTATTTGTTTTCCATTAATACGGTTTTCATATGTTTTTCCACTTTATTGATTGTCAGGTTTTTGCGCTTTCATGAAGTTGCCTTTGTCAGCCCAGAAATGAAAAGGAGAGTCCGCACTGGGATTGCTGTTTTTATTATCGCTATGGTTCTTCCGAGTATTTATATTGCCAGAAATCTTGTTTTGGAGACCCTTTATTTAAAGAAAGTCGAAACCTTTGTAAATACGGTTTTTAATTTTCCAAGAACGGAAGTTTTGAAATATGAATGTACTGGGGAAGATGAAGATAAAGAGATAGAAGTAACCCTAATGGGTGACCTTCTTGATGATAATACAATTGACAACCTTCGCAACCTAAGATCAAACTATGGACTTCAAGGCGTTAAATTAGTAGTCAAGCAAGGCCCAAAAAACGTCAGTGCCTCAGACATCAAATCCCAGGTCTTGGAAGATTTCCTCAACCGAAATCTTGACAGCTTGAAAAGCATGGAAGCACAAATAGATTTTCTAAAAAAAGAGGTCATCTCAATGAAAAATAAGGAAATCCCAATGGATAAGATTTCTAAGGAAGCATCGAAAGTAGATGATAACGTCCAAAAAATCAGTGTCCAGCAATCCGTATTTTACAACCCTGATGGGGTGGCAACCGATACCATCCACCTTGCATTCACCGAATATGCCAAACCGCCAAAACCTGAAGATGTTATACGGTTTCAGGATTGGCTGAAAACAAGGCTCGAATCCGATAGTGTACGAGTGATTGTTGAATAACTAACCCTTTTCCTATTCACCGGCCTGCGAAAACCTGCCGACATTTACGAGACAGCCTTTTGCCTAATTTTGCCTCCATGAAAATGGAATTCAAATACCTTCTCACTTTGCTTTTATCCTTCGTTTTGTTAATAAACAAGGGGTTCTCGCATGAACTTCCACCTGGGTTTGCCGCTATTCAAGTTGCTGATGGCCTTGATCCTGTCTGCATGACATTAGCCCCAGATGGCCGCATTTTTTTTACTGAAAAAAATGGGCAGGTACGGATAGTAGAGAATGGCCAATTGCTAATTGACCCGTTCATTGAAATAGAAGTTGACAACTTCAATGAAAGGGGGTTGAGTGGCATTGCTGTTGACCCCGATTTTGCAAATAGCCCCTATGTTTACCTTTATTACACGGTACCTGACGCTAACCACAACCGCTTGAGCAGGTTTTTGGCCACTGGTAATTTTGCTGTACCGGGCAGTGAAGAAATATTGATGGAGTTTGACTCCTTGGCAGGAAATAACCACAATGCAGGAGCTATGGCCTTTGCTGATGATGGAACCTTATTTATTGCAACAGGGGACGGCAAAAAAATCGAGGCCGCTCAAGAATTGAATTCGCTTTTAGGTAAAATCCTCCGCATCCACAAAGACGGCAGCATCCCCGTGGACAATCCATTTTACAACGTTACTTTTGGAAAATACAGAGCCATTTGGTCACTCGGACACCGCAACCCATTTGCTTTGTACTATGAAAGCGGCACTGACCGCCTTTTCACGACAGATGTTGGAAATCACAGGGCAGAAGAAGTCAACGAAATTTTCAAGGGTAAAAATTACGGTTGGCCCGCCCTCGAAGGCAACCATCAAGACCAAATACCACCTGCCAACTATCAAGCTCCTTTACATTTTTACGATCATGATGAAGGTTGTGCAGCAGTGGGTGTCACAACGTACAACCCTGTCAATAAACCCTTCCCATCTGAGTATTGGGACAAAATTTTTTTCTCGGATTATTGTAATGGCAAAATCAAGACACTCAACCCTTTAACAGGTGAAATTGCAGATTTTGCCACTGGTATCAACCGCCCATTGAACCTTTTGGTCGCTCCCGATGGAACAATGTATTATTTGGCAAGGGCAGGCTTTGGAGATGGGTCGGAAGAAGACAATACCACGACCAATATTGGATCGCTTTGGCGGATTTTTTACACTGGTAGCGATGCTCCTTTTATCGCCGTCCAACCCAAAAACACCTTGGTCTCTGTTGGTGAAAATGCACATTTTGAAATTGCAGCTTATGGCACAGAACCAATGCAGTTCCGTTGGCAAATAGATGGCATGGACATTAGCGAACCCAACTCGCCTTCGTTCGTTTTTGAAAATGCTTCGCTTGCCGACAGCGGTACCTTTGTTCGTTGTATCGTCATTAATTTAGAGGGCAGCGACACGACAGAAAATGCCATACTTGGAGTGACAACCAACCAGCGTCCGTCTTTGGAGATAATTCAACCAACCGATGGATTTTTATATAGAGCTGGGGATACTTTATTTTTCTATGGAGAAGCAAATGATCCAGAAGAAGGAACACTTCCCCAAGCAAACCTCAACTGGAAAATTGATTTCCACCATGACCAACATACCCACCCTGCCTACGGGCCAATAGATAGCATTACAGGCGACGGTTTCCATATTTCTAAAAATGGAGAAACCTCTGATAACGTGTGGTTTAGGATCAATTTCTCTGCCACCGACTCAAAAGGATTGAGCAAAACAACTGAGCGTTTGGTTTATCCCATGAAATCAAATATCAATATAGAAACACAACCGGTCGGCCTACCTGCTTTTGCCAACGGTACACTTTCAGATTCACCTTTTGTCCTAAAATCTGTTGTGGGCGTTATCCATGATTTCAACGTGCCTCAAACAGCAGTCAAAGCGGATTCAGTTTATATATTTAAAAATTGGAGTACCGGTGATATGAATACCAGCATTACCTATGAGGCCCCAGAAAATGACATCACATTGACCGCAGTATATGAAGCTGTTCAAGCTCTTGCTGACGGGCAAGGTCTGACGGGTTCTTATTATGACGATCCGATAAAAAACTATGCTTATACCGATCCTTATATCATGCGCCGTCTGGATCCGACTGTAGATTTTGAATGGGAGCTTGGCTCACCCAATGAAGAATTCCTTGGAGTTGATTATTTCTTGGTTCGATGGGAGGGTTTTATAAAACCTTTGGTCACAGACACATTTGATTTTCATTTGATCACAAATGACGGTAGCCGATTATGGGTTGACAATCAATGGCTTATAAATGCATGGTCTCCCCAAGGAACAAACGAATACACGAGCCGGATTTTTTTAGAAGAAGAAAAATATTATCCTATAAGAATTGATTTTTTTGAAGCAATCGGCAACGCCACTTGTCAATTGCTATGGAGTAGTGCCCAAGTCGAACGGAGCATTGTTCCGTCATCACAGCTTTTTCCTGCCATCCCGCCACCTCCTTTTGAAGGAGATAAAATGGAGGTGAATTTTTTCCCAAATCCCGTTGGAGAAATATTGACTTTAGAATTTGGCAGCCCTGAAACGACAGAAGTCAACATGATTGTATTCAATGCAAAAGGTCAAATTGTCGTTTCTGAAAATAAGGCCATACCCAAAGGTTACTCAAAAACAGAACTTTCCTTCAAAGACTTTATGAACGGGGTTTATTTTGTAAAATTGACCGGGAATTTAATTTCACAAACATTAGAATTGATACATCAAAAATAAGCGCATGTCAAACAACTTTAAACGACGTCATTTTATAAAAAATGCTGCTGCCCTTGCAGCACTCGTTGGCCTTCCAGGAAAGAATTCTTTTGCAAAAGCAGAAATAAATGATTTACTGGATGCTGCCGCTTCTAATTACCCCTCCAAAGGCAAACCAGTATTTGGGTTAAAATCTGCTCCGATAAAGCAAGTTGGAGTCGGGATTATTGGCCTTGGTAACCGCGGATCAGGACATGCCCGGCTCATAGATGCAATAGGATTGGACAAATGCAAACTCGTGGCTATCTGTGATATTCGTCCAAAAATTGCTGAAAAAGTGATGGATAGATTAACGAAATCGGGAAAACAAAACCCAGTGGTTTACCTAGGTACACCCAATGCATGGATGGATCTTTGCCAAAGAGAAGATGTAGATCTTGTCATTATTGCCACGCAATGGGAGGAGCATATCCCAATGGCATTATATGCTTTGGAGCAAGGTAAGCACGTAGCACTTGAAGTGCCAGCAGCTTTGACCATCGAAGAGTGTTGGAAGATGGTCAACACCGCCGAAGAGACACAACGGAATTGTATGATGTTGGAAAATGTGTGTTATGGCAATGAGGAACTATGGGTTTTGAACATGGTAGAAAAAGGAGTTTTCGGAACGTTGACTTACGCCGAATGCGCTTACATCCACGATCTACGAGAACTCCTTTATAGCAAAACTTATTATTACAAACAATGGCGCACCCATCACATCATGGAGCGGGACGGCAACCTCTACCCCACCCATGGTCTTGGGCCTGTTGCGCAGTATATGGGCATCGACCGGGGAGATCGTTTCGACTACCTTGTTTCCATGAGTTCCCTACAGGCCGGCATGGATGCCCATTCTGATTCTGTAGAACCCGACAATGAGTTTTACCAAAAGAAAGGTTTCAAGCATGGCGATATGAACAATACCATTATTAAAACCCATAAAGGCCGCTCTATCCTTGTACAACATGATGTCGTAACAGGCCGTCCTTACAACCGCATCAATATGCTTGCAGGTACAAAAGCATTCCATAAAGGCTATCCAAGCAAACTTGCCATCAATGGCCAAGGGCATGGATTTCTTTCTGATGACGATTATAAAACCTACCGGGAAATGCACGCCCACCCATTATGGGCAAAATTGGAGAAACTGGCCGAAAAAAATGGTGGCCATGGAGGGATGGATTTTGTAATGCTTTGGCGTTTGATTGACTGCTTTAATCAAGGTCAACCACTTGATATGGATGTTTACGATGCTGCTTCGTGGTCTGTGGTAACGCCACTTTCCGAGCTGTCAATAGAATTAGGAAGCGTTCCAGTTCGGTTTCCTGATTTTACGAGAGGGCGTTGGAAAGAAGAACGTAAATTAGGGGTTATGGCTTCATCCTAAATGATTTAGTTTTGTTTAGCTCAATTGCAAATTCAAATAAAAATTCAAAACCCATGATTCCGTATCTAGGAATCATGGGTTTTGAATTTTTATTTGAAGCATGAGTCAAGAACTTTGGAAGTCAAGTTGCTATTCTACCTTTTTTAATTTCATCAATTTATCTTTTCCGTTCGCCATCATTTTTAGAATTAATGAATCGGAAGTGAGAGCCTCTATTTGAACTGCTTTTTCGGATGAAGCAGTATTTACTGTATCCAAAGTAAAAAGTAATGTTCCGTTAATATAATAGGTGCCGGCCTCTTTATAATCTACAGTACTGTTGAACGAATAATATCCATCGTTCGTAAATTCAAAGTTTACGGGTGTGTAATCTAAATTCAAAGTTTCCCCCCCCTCAGAGATAAAATAGGCTTGCCATTTTCCAACCAATCTTTCACTATCCAGACTATTACAACCCATAATGGCCATCAAGTAAGAAAAAACAATTATTTGATATTTCATATAGAAAACGAATTACAATCAAGCCTTAAATTTACAAGGTTCATCTTTTTTCCTTTTCCATATGAAAACTGATTAGGAAAACCTTAACCAAATCCGTTTTCATTTAATACAGCAACCCATACCATATTAAGTATGTTATTCCACCTGCAACAAACCCAAGTGCTGCCAACCACGTTATTTTTTTCAAATACCAAATAAAATCAATGCGCTCCATTCCCATAGCAGCTACTCCAGCAGCAGAACCAATGATCAGCATACTACCACCTGTCCCAGCTGCATAAGCGATAAACTGCCAGAGCTTATCATCTAAAGGCGCATCGTACATCCCCATTGATGCGGCAACCAATGGAACATTATCAATAATGGCAGAACCTACGCCCAGGAGCATTACCACTACATCCCGGTTACTAAAAGTTTGGTCAAGGGACTCAGCCACGTAGCGCAAAGTACCAACGGATTCCCCGTTAACAACCCCATAAACCAAACTCTCCAATGCGCCTACAGCCATTAATATCCCCAAGAAAAAAAGGATACTGGACATCTCGATCCTCGACAAAGCTTTGTGGGCAGAATATTGAGCACGCCTTTCCCGATCAAATTCTTCTTCTGGATGGATGTATTCAGAAACCAGCCAGACCACCCCAAGGCTTAACATCATACCTAGATAAGGTGGCAAATGAGTAACAGTTTTGAATACCGGCACAAAAACAATCATGCCCAGCCCCAAGTACAACATGGTTTTACTACTGAGCAATGCTTCCTCTTTCTTGGCTTCCCTGATCTTCAAATTGATTTCACCTTTAAATGGCTTAAGTAAGGACGCAATGAAAAACGGAACTACAAAACAAACAATGGATGGGATCACTAATAATTTAATCAGTCCCCACGATGAAACCTTCTCACCAATCCAAAGCATAGTCGTCGTTACATCTCCAATAGGAGACCAAGCACCTCCTGCATTTGCAGCTATGACTATAAGGCTGACAAACCATAGCCTTTCAGTTCTGTCTGGAATAATTTTTCGCAATAAAGTAACGAGGACAATGGTAGCTGTGAGGTTATCAATAATAGCTGATAGAATAAATCCGAGAGCGCCAACAATCCATAATAGGTTTTTTTTCTTTTTCGTCCTGACGTACCCCTTCAAAACCTCAAAACCCCTATGCAAGTCAACGATCTCTACAATTGTCATAGCCCCAATCAGGAAGATGAGTATTTCTGCTGTTTTGCCCAAATGATGAAGGAGGGTATTGTGGAACCCTTCGTTGGCTTCATGTCCATGACCTGTAGCTAACTCAAAAACGTTTTCATGCGAATCAATTACAGAAATCAAACCGTTGTTAAAACCTAATGCCAACAATGCCCAACAGATGGCGGCCATTAGCAAAGCGGGAACGGTTTTGTCCAATCTAAGCGGGTGTTCAAATACAATCAATAAGTAACCTAAAACAAAAGCAGCAATAATCGTAGTTATCATAAAGCAGAAAAGTAAATTTTTTAGTGGTAAATTATTCCTGGCCTAAATGCACTGACACAAGAAAATTTCATGGCGAAAAAATCGGGGCGAAAATAGCCAAACTCAACATTCCTCATGGCTTATTTTCATTATTTTATTTGGTACTTTGACAAATCCTGTGGAGGCCATTCAAAAAAAAGTTGTAAAGAAAAATGCCGTACCTAAAAACAGGATTATTTAGGCACGGCATTTTATTCGTCCAACAAATGCTGTTTACTTCCTATCGGAAATCACATTCATTTCATCAATAGGCCGAGTGACAAACTTAACGTTCGTCTCTTGATGTTTGGTAGCAACTACATCCACCCTTCTATTCAATTGATGGTCTTTTTCTGAACAGGTTACATCGTCCGCACAATTATTGAATAGCTTTGTTTCACCAAACCATTCCGTTGAAAGCCTTTCTTTTGCTATACCCTTGCCTTCCAAATACCTTTTCGCAGATTTAGCCCTTCTGGTCGAAAGGCCAACATTGTATTTATTTGAACCCCTCGAATCAGTGTTACCTTCCAACTGCACATATAAACTGGGATATTTGTTCATTATTGAAACGAGGCTATCAAGCGTAGGTTTCGCATCTCTGCTCCTGATATAATACCGATCAAAACTAAAGAAAATTGGCTCCAAATAAACGATGTTCAATTTCCTGAGCTTAATAACAACCAGCACCTTACCATCGTCCAAGCAATCTTCTTTAAAGTCCAATTTATATTCACTCAAAACAACAGTGCTATCGTTGTACGATTCTTTGCTTGCTGTTATGATGTAATCATCATTGCAAAAAATCTGGGTGGAAGCTTCCCCTTCATTGTCGCCGACCAATTTAATTTCATCCCCCGTGCGTTTATTGACAATTTTTATGTCAGCCAATGGAATACGTGTCTCATATGGACCGTCCTCAACTACCCTCACAGTCATGGTGGCCGCTGGGTTGGCTTTTTCCAATTCGATGACGTAAATTGGCTGAGCAGTTAATTCGGCATCAGTGGGGTTTTCCGTCTTATCTTTGTATCCCAATGGTTTATTAGAAGCAAGTATATTAAAAGTGGCAGGAGATAGAATGCGGATATTTTTTGTTTTTCCTTCTGCGTCAGTTTCCAACTCCAATGGTTCCAATACCAGTGTTTCTCCATCGGTCCCTCCAAAAACTTTATCGAGTACAGGGCCATATTTCAGCATAGACTCGTTGCGGAGTTGCCCTGGGTCAATTTTAACGAGAGAATTAGCAAGAGGCTTTCCATCTGCTTTATCAACAACTTGAATGACGGCATTTTGAAAGGCGACAGTCCTTGTCCATTCATAAATGTCATCCTTTCCCTTTGCGTCAGCATGCCCTCTATCAGAGGCAAGGTATCCTTCAGTTCCACCATTTAAAGCAATAAAACTCATGTCATCACCTGCGGTATTGAATGGCGTACCTATATTGCCAACCAGTTCCCATTCGTCGCCGTTTCCAGGCAATGCAGCAAATATATCAAGCCCTCCTTCGCCAGGATGACCATTCGATGAGAAGAACAATGCACCATTCTCATTTAATGTCGGGAAAATCTCACTATTGTTTGTATTTACATCAGGGCCTAGGTTGAACGGTATGGACCATACTCCATTTTCCATCCGGGAGCCCCACAAATCCATACTTGGCTTTCCATCCGGCCCCAAAGTAGAACCTGGACGGTTGGAAGAAAAGACAAGAAAGTTGCCATCATTTGATAAAGCGGGATGGGCAGTTGACCAATCATCGTTGTTAAAAAAACCTTTTTCAATAGGGAATTCAGAAGTTGAATTGACCCATTGACCCGATTGCTGAAGATCGCCTGTGTACAATTTTAGGTCAATAACGTTTTGAGCATTTTTACCAAGTAAGTTGTTACGGGTAAAAAGCATTCGCTTGCTCCCATCAGCGCCATCAGGAAAAAATGCTGGCACTCCATCGTTGTATTTGCCATTTACCTTGCCCTTTAGGACAATAGGTTCTTCCCAAGAGCCATCCGGTTTCTTTTCCGCATAATAAAGGTCAACAAAGCTTTCATTATCTCCATACACAGGACAGCTTAAAAACCTGTCGCTCTTGGAAGACGTGTACATAATGCCATTGCCAAACGGCATAGGGCTAAAATCAAGTTCCTCCGAGTTAATGTCTTTCAAATTCTTTATCTCAACATCTTGCGAATACATGCTGCCGCAAATGGCCAAGCTCAAAAGAAGAAGGAAGGGTTTTATATTTTTCATCTTGTATCTTTTTAATAAGGATTGAGTGACTGAAGTGTACAATCGGGGCTTCAGGTTTTAGAAATATCTAAGGTTAACAATTTCACAATCTTCACATGGGAAAGTATAGCCTACCATCACTTCAAAACTGCCCGTCGTCGCTTTGTTCAATTCAGAAGTTGTGAAGTCTATAGCGACGCCCAATCTCAGACCGTTATCAAATTGATAAACCACCAAGCCATCAATAGAATCTTCATAGCGATACATCAAGCCAAGCATTAAGGCGTCATTAAAAAGGACGTTGGCGTTCACATCAAAATCAAAGGGTGCATTTGGATTGTACCTGACTTGGGCATTGGGCAAAAAATCCACTTTGTAGGAGATGGGCAAAGTTAGGCCCCCCTGAAAAAAATAGGTGTTTACGTCTCCACCAAAGTTGTCCCTGTCATTGTACAGTGAATTCGCCAAAAACCTTGGTATAGAAAAGCCAAGGTAGAATTTCTGGTTTTTAAAATAAACCCCAGGTCCTACATTAAAAACAGAGTTTCTGTTATCGGCAAATTCATTGTCCACACGTGTGACACTATTGTTGGCTTCATTCCAATCCGATTTGGCCGTTTCGAACTGAACCCCAAGGCCAAGAGCAAGCACATTCCTGTTTTGAAAATGTATCCTGTAGGCATAGTCAATACCAAGTTTAAAAATATTGTCCAAGCCGATGTTATCAGAGACGAGATTCAAGCCAAGACCGTTCCTGCGCTGGGCAAATGGCATATGTCCCCATAAATTAATGTCGCGGGGCGCCCCGTCAACTCCCGACCACCACTGATTCCGGTAAATGGCCCCAGCATCCAATACTTCTTTTGATCCGGCATAAGCAGGGTTGAAATTCAATTGGTTAAACAAGTTGAAAGTGAAAATATCCTCACTTTGTGACCAACCTGATACCGTTATGAATGTAATAAGAAGTGTATATGTTAATTTTTTCATGTTCACTCTTTTTATTGTTGATTTTCGAAAATCATTGTTTATTGAAATGTAGATGGCAAGCTGCTTCGTTAAAGCAACTCGCCATCTACAATTTTACCTTACTACTTTGATGTAGCCAGCCTTATGCTCATCCGTTGTCCTATCCTCTTGGAAAAGATAGAAGTAAGTGCCAGCCGGGACAGGATCCTTGCCTGAACCGATGGTGCCGTCCCAGGTGTTGGTGTAAGGTTCAAAAACTTCAATCTCATCGCCCCATCTATTGAAAATGCGGAGGCGGTTGTTAGGAAAGGCAGGTACACAATCAATGATTAAAATATCATTGACTTCATCACCATTAGGCGTGATAATATTTGGCACTTCACATGGTGGGACATTCACAACAATTGTAACAATGGCTTCGTCACAATCTTCCTCACATATGACCGAACATATTTGATATGTAAATTGATCTGTGCCTGAGAAGCCTGTATTAGGCGTGTAAGTCATTTCGCCATCGGCATCAACAATTACAGACCCGTTGGCAGGCGGAGAAACAACTGAAATCGGCACCCCACTACTAGGATTATCATTTGATAATATATTGCCCGAAACCGGAACGCCAGCATCAGTAGTAAAACTATCATCATTAGCAACAGGTGATGGTGGGAAAGAAAGTACAAATGATGCCGATTCTTCTGTACATCCCATGGAAGTGATTTTTACAGTATAAGAACCTGCTGCTGGGTCTGTTACTACAAGGAAAGTATCGGTAGAAGGCCCTCCAATGGCAGTGCCATCCAAACACCAAGTGAAGGTTGCCCCTGGCTCTGATGTTGTTGAAAGAGTTATTGTTTCTCCTGGACAAGGCATATCTGGATCTGCGAAGATCGGTGGAGGGGGTATGTTGATTTCTGTAATCGAAATAGTCTCTGGGTTTGCTTCACAGCCTAAGTTGGAAACAGCTGTAATGGTGCAAGTAATATCTCCGTCCACAACTATATCAAAATCAAAATCAGTCGATACAGTAACAAAACCACTTGTATCAATAAGTGGAGGACAGCTAAGAGTCCAAAAAGCAGTATCTGCTCCATTAGGATCAATAGTAAACGAAACAGTGGTTGTAGCCCCCTCACACTCTGCTCCACCTCCCGAGGTGTTAGTGATGACAGGGGTTGGGTTCACTTCAACGACAACATGGGCAGAGTCAGAAGTACACATCCCTTTCATTACTACCAATGAATAAATACCTGCTTGATCAACATCAATGCTATCAATAGTAACTGGGTAAGGTCCGCCGCAAGGTGCTGTACCTGTGAATATGAAACCATTAGGCCCTGTCCAAGTATAGGTGACATTTCCTGCTTCAACAGGTCCTGAACCATCAAGCATAACATCAAAACCTTGGCAATAAGTACCACCTCCAGTCACTGCATCAATGATGGGGGTTGGGTCAACATTTACTTGGGTACATCCTACTCCTTCATCAGAACATCCCGTATCTACGCAGGTCAGGTTCAGGCAATAATTGCCTGCCGAATCAAGGCCGATTGGGCTTAAATCAAGGGTTAAAGTCGTCCCGCTTGCTGCTGTACCTGATGCTATAACATTTCCATCTTGAGTCCATTCGTAATCAATATCTCCACCGGAAGGGTTTTCAATAGTAGCAAAAAGCTCAACCATATCACCCTCACAGTAATCTCCTCCACCGCTTATTGAATCCCCTACTACAAATGGTAATTGAAGAACTGTAACTGTTGTGCATGCAGGTTCGCTACAATCACTTCCAGTTCCATCGTCAAGATCAAGGCAATATTCACCTGTTACCGGATTTGGATCAGTCGCAGGGAATGGGCCTTCACAAGGTGCAGTCCCTTCGAAGACAATACCATTTGGCCCTGTCCAAGTATACGTTACCGTGCCGGTACATGTAGAAGGATTAGAACCATTCAGCGCTAAAGTATCATTAGCACAAATTACAGAATCAACAGTTATCTCAGGAGTAAAATTCGGCTCAAAGGTTACTTGTATTCCCTCCAAATCAGAAACACAACCATCGGTTGATTCGAGAGAACAGAATATAAAGGTAGAAGAAGTAACCTCTAAACATATAGTATCAGTACCTGTACCCATTCCAGTTGTTTGGATGGTATCAACATTACAGGTATAGAACCAATCACTTACTGCAGGGTTAGTATTCGTAAAACAAACAAGTGCCGTGTCCCCTTCACAATAAGTTCCTCCACCTGAAACGATTTCAATTACCGGGTTTGGATTTAGGCTGATATTAATGCTTACCGGGTCAGAACAACAGTTTCCAGCACATATTATTAATGTGTACGTACCTTCTCCAAATGTATTTATTGGATCCAGCTCATCACAAAACTCATCCGTTCCACTACCAGCCCCCGTAATTGGTCCGCCACTAGGTGTTGTCCATGTATATGTGAAATTGCCAATATTCGGATTGGTATTTTGGGCACAAAGAATCAGGCTGTCTAATTGACAAAGTGCGGTATCCGTTGTTGGCAAAGTGATATTGGCGACTGGTGTTTCGCTAAATTCAATAGTCACTGTTTCTGTATCGGTACATCCATCAGGAATGGTAGTAACAGTTAAAGTATAAGTGCCCTCTTCAACAGGATCTTGGGGAGTGGCATCATAAGGTCCGGCGGGAGGCACGGTGCTGATCGCTATCGTATCTCCACTTGGATCAGTCCAAACATATTCAACCATAGCAGCGTTACTTTCTCCCGTTCCAGTAAGCATTACCGTATCTCCAACACAAAAAGTGCCCCCTCCGCCTACTGAGGTAATGGTTATTCCATCTAGTACCCCGACCAAAACCGTATCAGGGGGATCTAACACACAGCCTTCCAATGAAACTGCATTAAGGATGTACTCGCCCGCACCTCCTGCTGTTATTGAATTAATGGTACAGGTCAGCGGATTCATTGGACCTATGGTATCAGTGCAGAAAAAACCATTAGGGCCAGTCCAAGTATAAATAATATCAGATCCAAAGTCTGTTGTAGCTGTTAGGATTACATCTGTTCCTTCACAATAGGAACTATCAGGAGTAACTTCATTAATAATAATACCGAGTTCTACATTCACGTCCACACAAAATTCCTCCGTACTACATTCAGTCCCTTGATCAATTAATGTAAGGCAATATGTACCAGACTGATTTTGCTGAATATTTGTGATTTCACACTCATATGGGCCATCATTATCAGCGATACCTGAACATAGCTGCCCTCCTCCTGGGCCAATCCACACATACTCTATTGGGCCAGTCAAACCTGTGGCGCAATTCGATCCACTTAAAGTAACGGTCTGACCAACACAGGCATCTCCTCCCCCAGAAACGTTGCATATCACTGGAACAGGATCAACACTTATGGTAACAGTTTGTGGTGCAGAAATACACCCAGCAAAAGTGCACAAGGTAAGTACATAATCGCCTGCATCGGATAATTGGATGTTTTGAATGGTAAAATTAAAAGGACCATTCTCATTAAATGAAGTATCGATTACTAAGGTGTCCCCGTTTGGCCCTACCCATTTGTATATGATAGGCCCTGTACCTAAATTGGCGTTGCTCGCCGTTAGAACGACATCTTCTCCTTCACAATAGTTTCCATTTGGGGTTGCGCCGGTAATTTCCGGTGCAGGCTGCACATCTAAGTTAAAAGTAAAAGTATCTGAGGCACAACCATTATCTTCATTGATACATACCAACGTATATTCCCCTTCAAAGGATTGAGATACGTTGGTAAGATCAATACATATTTGGTCGTTACCATTTACAGTGCCTTGATCGTCGAAGCCATTTGGTCCAGCCCAGGTACAAGTCATTTGACCAATACCTGCTGTGATATTGGTAGCACAAAGTTGTACATCATCGTTTTCACAAACCTGAACATTGGAACTATCTGATTCTAAAACAGGGGTCGGTAATAGACTTACCTGGATTGAAACAGTATCGGCACACATACCGCTCGTTGTTCCGATTACTGTATAGACACCTTCATCGTTTGTTGTTGCATTGTTAGAGACCAATGCAAACGATGTATCTGTTGGAGGAACATCTGGGTCGTCATACGTAAAATTATTGGGACTCGTCGTAGACCAAGAATAGTCAATCAAATCAGTCAACTGGACATTTTGATTGTATGCTTCTAAAGTCAATTCCTCTCCAAGACAAACACTTCCCCCATCAACATTAATATCAGGAGTATTAGCCGCAACACATGCGAAGCAACTATCAACAATATTGACAAATATTGAATCTTCCCCAAAAGGTTGCTCAATAAAGAACCATTGATCTACATAATCATCATTTCCTTCAGGAAATGGATAGCTGTATTGGACACTGGTAGTATCAGGAATTGGACCGCCACCACTGATGGGTCCGCCAATCGGCGAGTGGTCGTAATACCATACACTGTCTGAATCACTGGTGGGCAGTGGATTTAACCATTTAAAAGTGACGCCTCCGTTCAATGCTTCTACATCAGCCAAAGCAATATGGAGTTCCCCAAATCTTATAGTGCCTTGATAATTGATTTGGAATGAATCCTGAACCGCTATAGGATTTCCTAATCCATCAAACCCATCCCAAAAAATAGAATCAATACCCTCATCCAATGTACCAACAATTGTAGTATCGACAGGGTCGGTATAAATGTGATTACCATTTAGGTCAAGCTGCAAAGTAACTACCCCTCCTAAATTAGTTTCAAATACAAAAAAACCGCCCTTCGCAAATTCGAGAAAATTTGGAGCACAAGGAGGGCCATTATCAGGGGCTGCTACCAAGGAAACAGAATTAAGAACAAGTGTTTCTCTTCCATCATATAGCCAAGTATCATGGGTGCCTGTGTTTTTGAATACGTCCGTTACTGTAGCAAAACTTGGAAAATCCAATGTATCTGGCATATTAAAAAACACTTTGTTATTAATCAACGTGCCAGTGTCCCTTGCTTGGGGTTCCCAAAGATAAACTTGCGTTGTGTCCCAAGTACTTGGGTCAACAGCTGTTCTAGTGTAGTCGGGCTCATGCCATGACTTATAAATAGGGTTACCGTCACCGGTAACCAATCCAAGTGAATTGGAGGATATGGGAAAACGGAATGGGTCTGCCTCACTGATATTAACCCGGTACAAATACCCGTCTTCAGTTAAAACATAGAAAGACGGGGATGTTGTCCTAACTTGAGAGATACCAACGGAATTTCCGCTGAGCAAAGAGCTATATTCATTGGCATATACCCTTCCTTCTTCAGGCGTACCGCCTGAGTTGCCAGCACCACCAGTGGTCACAGTAATATCCCATGCCAAAATTACTCTATTTAAAAATGGGGCTTGGTGTGTGTCCCTATCCCAAGGCGCATCATTGTCGAGAGTAGGAAAAGATGCCTGAGATGAATTATCATTGTACCTAATAACAACAGTCCATATACCTGCCCTAGCAGGGTTTCCTACAGGAACGGTATATGTTCCAGGTACATATCCAGGATCAGCAGGAGAAGAATTAACGCCAATGGGTCCGTTCTTTTCTTGTGTGTCATTATAGATGATAGCAAGCCCAGTTGATCCACCTGTGTTGTTAAATGTTATTGTGGTATCCTGATCAGGACTAATTAGTTGGATAAACCCTCCACCTAGGCCTACATGGCTCGCGCCAACATTAATGGTTTCACCTTCTTGGACATACACTTTCAACTGTTGGTCTTTTTTAGCATCAAGCCACAGCCTATGACCAGGATAGTCGATAAAATCTTTAGACCCTTCGGCCCAGAGCGTAACCTTTACCCCAACCATCAAAATAATTAGCAAGAAAAGAATGGGGTTCATTCTAAAAAAGCTAAAAGATCGTTCGGGATTCTTATTGAGTAAATGAACTTTCATGCTTCCAGTTTTTTATAAAAGTTGTTAAAAATGGAAATTCTTACAAGCTATCACTTATCGTCATGATAGATTATGATTCAGTTGTTAAACATTCAAAACACAAAGGAATACCACAGCGGGTGGTATCAGCGATAAGTTTTCTCAATGAAATTATAATTACGAGAACACCTCCCGAAAGTTGCCCGGTCCATGCACCGCATATATATTTTTGTGTGGGAAGTATTAGCAGGAATTGAAAAATCGTAAGCCCGATTCAAATGATTGGAGATCTTAGAATTGAAATGGGCTAGGTTGTTCATATTTGGTTGAAAATAGGGACAGTGAATTCTTATTAGGCTCAAATGTATTCAACTCAAGTTTTATTTACAAATTAGGTCTATATTTTTTTACTACTTATAATTAATAATCCACTATAAAATCTAACTCGGCAATGTTAAATTTACAACCAGCCCCGCATTAAGTCATAGGAATCGCCAAGCTAAGGTCATTTATACCTGCTTTTTGACCATTTCAAGAATTGACAGTGCAAGAAATACTTTTTCTTCTTCTTCATCCATTTTGGACACCACTTTGAATGCCCTTGGGTTTGACGATTCCACTTTTGACAAGTCTGTCAACCTACCGACCTCCTTTTGATTGACCAAAATTGGCAACCCAAGACCTTCTGAAGACCGATTTACCTGCGCTAAAGCTTTTCTTCCTTTAATAGGGTACATCGTGCCACTTTGGTCAATTTGTCCCAACAATTGATCATCCACAACTACTTCTACCATATTCTTCTTTATCCTGTAGATAAATTCATGGTGGGAAGTTCTTGCATAAAGAAGGGCATTCTCTTTTGAAGAAACATACTTCCTGTAGGCCCATGCAATCAGGGGCTCTTGGTACACCGTTGTGAAAATGCCTTTTGAAGATTTAACAATATTCTTGTTAGCTTTTTTCCTGATAGTATTTAACGACAACTGTCCCATTTCCTCCTCCGTCCATGGAACCAAATCGTTGATAAAAGGCTGAAGGTCGGCTTTTAAGACCTTTAAATCCCTTTGGATTTTATTCCTGCCTGGATTGAAGTTCGCCAATGTTTTAAGTCCAAAATAAATTCCGAAACCTAACAGCGAAAGGATGGCTAACATGGCAATAGTAACACCCATAATCTGATTTAAAAGTGATTAAATAATAAAAAGGAAAGGCAAAGAATACTGAAGTTGCTGTTATACTTAAAATTTATGCCTTATTTCAGACCTCAATGGTATGATAATTTGCCCAAAAAGACAATTTTGCCTGAAACAAATAAGCGCTCTGACCATACAATTAAAATGATCAGAACGCTCAATGTTTCTTCGTCATGAAATTTTTATCCTAAATATGATTTAAGGGCGTTTCGGTTATACGCTTTACGAAGGCGTCTGATTGCACGCTCTTTTATTTGCCGAACCCTTTCACGGGTAAGACAATACAGATCTCCGATTTCTTCTAATGTTAAAGATTTATGTCCGTTAAGGCCGTAATATGCAGAAAGAACTTCCACCTCACGTGGAGACAAAATGGATAAACCAGCCTGCACCTCGTCCTTTAATGACTGTTCCATCAGGGCATCATCGGGGCGGCCACTTTGTTCGCTCGAAAGAAGATCAAGCATTGTAGAGTCATTATCCTCTCCTCCGATCGGAGCATCTACCGAAAGATGGCGGATGCTGCCTTTCATCATGTTGGCGATGTCCTTAGGAGTGACTTCAAGGATTTCAGCCAATTCTTCATTGGAAGGTTCTCTTTCAAATTCTTGTACAAATGCAATAAATGCCTCATTCACCTTATTGTATGAACCGACCTTGTTCAATGGCAACCGGACTATCCTGGAATACTCAACAATTGCTTGAAGTATTGATTGTCGAATCCACCAAACTGCATAAGAAATGAACTTGAACCCTTTAGTTTCGTCGAATCGTTTAGCGGCTTTCATTAATCCCACATTTCCTTCATTGATGAGGTCACTCAATGAAAGGCCTTGGTTCTGGTATTGTTTGGCAACCGAAACGACGAAGCGGAGATTAGCTTGGGTGAGCCTGTTAAGCGCCTCCTGATCCCCTTGCTTAATCCTCCTAGCCATTTCAGCCTCCTCCTCTGCCGTCAACATATCAATTTTGCCTATATCATTGAGATATTTGTCGAGGGCCAGGCTCTCACGGGTGGTTATCTTATTTGTTATTTTTAATTGGCGCATGATAGGACTGTTAGTGCTTTGGTTACTTACCGTGTAGTTTATGTGTTAATTTTTGATTTTCTCAACTTGTTGTTTTTGTGACAATATCGATCAGACAGTAAGCGACTAAGTTAAAGAAATTTAAGCCAAACCAATCAAAAAAGTTGCCACAAATTTCTCGAAGGTCTTGACTTTTTAAAAAAAAATCTTTAAACAACGCTACTAAAATTTAATGCTGGAAATTATTGGCTTGTTCAAACATATTCACCTTTTGTATATTGAAAACCAATTATTCCATTTCCTCTTTAGTGCATGCGGTCACCTCTTATTTCAAGGTTTTCAATTATAGAAGCTTCGTGTTTCAAATATTCCTTCCAACGCTCTTTTACCCGTTCTTCTTCAAAATATTCTTTTGCCAAATCAATGAACAGGCGATAATGCCCAGCCTCCGAAACCATGAACTTATGGTAGAACTCCTTCATAACATCTTCCTTCATGTGAAGCGAAAGCAATCTGAAACGTTCACAGCTCCGTGCTTCTATCAATGCACAAATCAACAATTTTTCCAATAAGCGGTCATCCCTGCTCCCTCCTTTTTTTTCAAATTTCATCAATTGATTTACGTATTCATCTTTCCGCTGCCGACCCAACATCAGATTCCGCTTTTCTAATTCCAAAAGCACCATCCTAAAATGTCCCCACTCTTCAGTGACTATCGGTGCCAGCTTTTTGACCAACATCGTTTTTTCTGGAAATTGTTGGATCAACGAAATGCAAAATGTCGCGGCCTTCTGCTCGCAGTAGGCATGGTCGGTCAATATTTCTTCTAAATCTTTTTCAGCAAGATTAACCCATCTTGGATCTGTCGGCAATTTCAGTCCTAACATTATAAATCTTGGTTTTTTGCTATTGGCCGTTTGCTGTCGGCAAGTAGCTTTTTAAGAAATCATATCGCATATATAAACCAATTCAGTGGTTTTCCAAACACCGAAGTTGGTTTATGAAAAAATCCAATTCAAAAATTTCATATTCATCCCTTGCCTTGCTCCACCGGATCAGTATTTTATCCACTTCAAATGAACGCAATTGCTTTTCCTCTCTATTGCCAATAAGATATTGGCTTTGATAAATATACGATTGGGACTGAACATCCCAATATCCATTTACCCGAAACCTGTTTTGCAAGCGCACTTTAGTGCCATCCAGCAAATGCACAGCTATAAAATCTTTTGCTTCCAAAACTCCAAAAATCTTATCAGCTTTTGGTGTAGCTATTAGAAGGGTCAGATGGAATACCTTAAAGCCATTCAACGAAGTGTTTATATTTCCAAAACCCGTCAGAAAATCTCTGTTAGGGAAATAATTTTCCAATTTTTTTTCAGTATGGGAAAATAAGAATTGAGGCTTATTTCGTCGTACTTGCTCGCTTGAAAGGCTATCATAGTTCTCAATATTGCATTCCACTTGAGGTGGGTGTTTCAAAAAATCAATAATTTCATTTGGTTGTGCATACACCTTTAAATTTGAAGTTTTAGCCAATCGGTCAATCTGGGCAAAGACTGATGCAGGAAAACACAAAATAATAAAGCACTGTATCTTGATTGACAATTTCATCCTAATATTGCCTTTGGTTGAGCTATGACTTTTTTTGTTTATTGGGCAATTTCCTTCAGCTTTAATTTTTTGGAAATATCCCCTTCAAAATCGCAAAATGAATTCTGCTTAAAACAAAATTTTACGAGAGTCAAAATTACGATCAACTATTATATCTGTACATGATTTATCTTTTTAAAATTGGTTTTTTGCCCGTTACCTTTTGGGACATTTTAGATATATTCCTAGTCGGATACCTGATTTATTTTATTTACAAAACGCTAAAAGGGAGTGTTGCTTTCAATATTTTCATCGGCGTCACTACCCTACTCTTGATATATTGGTTGCTGCGATTGCTACAAATGGAAATGGTTTCTACTATCTTGAATCAGGTAGCATCCTTGGGTATCATTGGCGTGATCGTAATATTTCAACCTGAAATCAGGCGCTTTCTTCTCCATTTGGGAAATACAGCCCTCCGTAGCCGAACCAATATCATTGGAAAATGGATTGTCAAAAACCTTAACCTTACCGATCTCCATCAATCTGACCTTAAGCAGGTAAAATCGGCGTTGATCCAAATGAGCAAAGAAAAGACTGGTGCGCTCATCGTGCTTGCTCATAATCTTGATCTTGAAACGATCAGTGACACCGGCACCCCTCTCGACGCCATTATCAACCACAATTTATTGCTCAGTATTTTCAATAAGCATAGTCCTTTACACGATGGGGCTGTAGTCATAGGTCAGGGTAAGATAATGGCTGCAGGATGTGTCCTACCACTGTCGGAAAGCAAAGCCCTTCCCTCAACTGCGGGGCTTAGGCACCGGGCCGCTTTGGGTATATCAGAAAAAACCCATGCGTCGGTATTTATAGTATCGGAAGAAACAGGAGCAATTAGTTTTGCAAAAGAAGGGAAAATGGAATTTGCTTTATCAGAAGCGATGCTCAATAAAATGCTTTTTGATCAATTTTATCAAGGCTGATGTCAATCATTTGGACACCCACATTTCAACTAACTATATTTGGCCAAATTATTTAGTGATTAGTTGATTTTTGATTCGGACGCCAAAACATTAAATATCAAAGGAATATTTAAACAAAAATATCTCTATTCCTAAATTATTTCAGAAAGCGTCGAACTCCTCCACATCACTCAACTAATCACTAATCAACCAATCACTAATCAACTTAAGAAATGAAAAAAGCACAAGAGTTTATCAAACAAAACAATGACCGTTTTCTCAATGAATTATTCGATCTTCTAAGAATACCATCTATCAGCGCTGATCCTAAATACAAGGACGATGTTTTGAAATGTGCCAAGTTTGTAGCCAACAGTCTAAAAGAAGCCGGCTGCGATAAAGTACAGGTATGTCCAACAAAGCACATTAAAAATGGCAAATCAAAAGCAGGCTACCCCATTGTTTATGGTGAGAAAATAATTGATAAAAAACTCCCAACAGTCCTAGTTTACGGCCATTATGATGTACAGCCTCCAGATCCGCTTGACCTATGGGACTCGCCGCCTTTTGAGCCAACCATCAAGAAAACAAAGGTGCATCCGAAAGGGGCCATTTTCGCCCGTGGATCATGCGACGATAAGGGGCAAACTTACATGCATGTAAAAGCTTTTGAGGCAATGGTAAAAACAGATAGCCTTCCTTGCAATGTAAAATTCTGTGTAGAAGGCGAGGAGGAAGTCGGCTCGCCCAGCTTTCGGCCATGGGTGGAAAAGAACAAGAAAAAATTAGCGTGCGACGTTGTCCTTTGTTCCGATACGAGCATTATTGCGAATAATGTCCCGTCCATAACCACAGGTGTTCGCGGCCTTGCATATTTGGAGGTTGAAGTTACCGGGCCAGCCCGTGACTTGCACTCTGGTGTTTACGGAGGTGGAGTTGGCAATCCGATCAATATTTTGGCTGAAATGATTTCCAAATTAATAAACAAACGTGGAAAAATAACAATCCCTGGTTTTTATGATGATGTCCAACGTGTAAGCAAAAAAGAAAGGGAAGCGATGAATAAAGCTCCTTTTAGCTTAAATAAATACAAAAAGGATTTGGAGATAAAGGAAGTGCAGGGTGAATCAGGCTACACAACTATCGAACGTACTTCCATTCGTCCATCGCTCGATTGTAATGGTATATGGGGAGGCTATATAGGCGAGGGTTCAAAAACGGTATTACCAGCTAAGGCATCCGCCAAAATCTCCATGCGCCTCGTTCCACACCAACGCCCTGAAAAAGTATATGATTTATTTGAAAAGTATTTCAAATCACTTGCCCCACCTTCTGTAAAAGTGAAAGTAACACGAATGCATGGAGGCACTCCTGGTGTTACACCGACCGATACACCTGAATTCCAAGCTGCGCACCTGGCCATGAAAAAAACTTTTCGAAAAAATCCTATTCCAAAACGGGAAGGAGGTTATATTCCTATTGTTGCCCTTTTTAAAGATGTACTAAATGTCGATAGCATTTTAATGGGATTCGGCCTAAATAGCGATGCTATCCACTCACCAAATGAACATTATGGTTTGTTTAATTTTTATAAAGGGATAGAGACAATCCCTTATTATTATTCAAATTATGTTGAATTGAAAAAATAAATCTCCGCTATAAAAAGCCCTCATAAATTGAGGGCTTTTTTATTTAGAGAAAATAATTAATGAATGGTTTTCGTTTTCATTTTTTTTCAAAAGAATATTTTATTTTTAATTAATTGACAATTTATAAATCACTCGATAAAATATGGCAATTATTTTCAAACGTATTTTAACAATAGGCATCCTTACTCTCTTTACACAAATAGGAGGAGTCATTTATTTATTATGCTTGCCATTTTTCTATTGGTTGAAAAAACCTGATATCAATTTATGGAAAAGGC
The DNA here is from genome assembly GCA_965222975.1 of Saprospiraceae bacterium. Taxonomy (GTDB): domain Bacteria; phylum Bacteroidota; class Bacteroidia; order Chitinophagales; family Saprospiraceae; genus UBA6168. The sequence continues at coordinate 45,663 of CBDCVJ010000082.1, forward strand.
GTATAATAAATTGTTTTTTGTTTGCCATATTTTATTTAATCGCAACATTTTTCATTGTACCCCCATTGGCAAAAAAACAATGCGGACGAGTCCCTTTACCTATATTTAGCAATCCAAACCTCAAACCACATAATGCCTTTTATTATTGCATTTTAAATCATCATTATGTTCGACCCGAATTAAAAAAAGCCGCAGAAAATGTTGCCGACAAATTAGCCAAAAAATATCCGGGAACTGTATTGTGTTACCTTGATGCGAATTTCCCATTTTTTAATGGATACCCGCTTGAACCACATTTCAGCCATCGGGATGGGAAAAAGCTCGATGTTTCATTGCATTGGAAAAAAGCGAAATCAGAAAAACCTATATTTGGCAATCCAGCATTCATGGGTTATAAGGCTTATGCAGACCCATTGCCTAGTGAATTGGACGTAAAAAAGGAATGCCTCAAAAATGGCAAATGGTACTGGTACAGAAATTTTGAAAAAATTGGAACGGGCTTATTATTCAATAAAAACAATTATAAATTAGACAATGAACGCACAGCAGAAATGATCCGGCTTTTTGCCACTCATAAATCCATTGGAAAAATCCTTTTAGAGCCTCATTTAAAAACCCGTCTGGGTTTGAGTAAATATCATAAAATACGATTTCAAGGTTGTAAAGCTGCAAGGCACGACGACCATATCCATGTGCAGTTGTAAAAAGTGTATAGTAACTTAAAACTGGTATTATAGTATTAAGGTATTGGGTATATTAGTGAAGAGATTACATTTGCCGGATTAATTCACCATTCACCATTAAGTAAATGCAAGCCGCCATTTCCATTTCAGTAATAACTATTAGTTTTATTGTTTATTATTTTACCATCCATTCTGAACCGATCCACCAATATTTCATAAAAAAACATGGATCTTTTAAAGCAAAAAGCACTTGGGTTATTTTCCAACGGATGGCGGGTGTTTTATTATTTGGAATAATACCAATCGCAATAGCTACTTTTTTTAACATCGACTTTGAATCTATCGGTCTGACCTTTAAAAGCAATACTCCTATATTTGAATGGATGCTTGGACTTAGTTTGCTATGTGTATTAATCAATTTAATGGCCTCACGAAAACCCGACCATCTCGAAATGTACCCACAGATACGCACTCCTTTGCCATGGGGCAAGGGGCTTCTTTTCAGCAGTGCCCTGACATTGATTTTGTACACATTGGCTTATGAAATAATGTTCCGAGGTTACCTGCTATTCACTTGTGAAAGGGAAATGGGAGCTTTATTGGCCATCGTCATTAATACGTCCATTTACGCTTTGGTGCATATCCCAAAAGGCTGGAAAGAAACAGTCGGGACTTTTCCAATGGGAATAGTGCTTTGCTGGCTGACCCTTGAAACAGGGAATATATGGATTGCGGTGACAGTCCATATTGCCCTGGCCTTGTCCAGTGAGTGGCTTTCGATTCATTTCCATTTAAAAAAGTCAACGATTTGAGACCATCCCATGTCCCGCATGGCCCAATATGTTAGCATCAATCCCATAGGGAAAATAACCAAGCAATTCATCCATGCAGCCAATACGGCATCGATGACAAACCGCTCTGCTATGTTCTTACTAAAAATGCTGATAACGATGAACAGCATGAAAAAAATGATCGAAATGAGCAGTGGCCACCCAAAACCACCCTTCCGAACTATCGCCCCCATCGGAGCGCCCACAAAAAGAAATATGAAACAAGCGATAGCAAGGCTGTATTTGGTGTGAAATTCAAAAACATGCTTGACTCTATTTTCTAATGTTTTCGAAATAGAGCGGTTGTTACTGGAAGCTTGGTCCTTAATAGTTCTGGCATCATTTGTAGCCTTATCTATCAAATCAATTCTTTTTTCCTTTGTAAATGTTTGGGCAATGGACAGGTATTCTTCCAATGGTTTATCTATTATTTGAGGTATTGGATCCGGCTTTTTTTTAGAGAGAGGGTTTTTTGAAGTTACAGCTGGCTTTGAGGTTTGTTTTTTTTGGGCAGCATTGGAGTTTTTTTTCTTTTTGGAAGCTTGGTTTTTTTTTGTTTTAGCAATTTTTTTCAAACGCTCTTGCTTTATCTTATCAGCTCCGACGCCCTTTTTGTCAGTTCCACTTTTTGAGGATTTCAAATCTGAGGCTTGTTTTTCTTTAGCCTTTTCTGCTTTTCTTTTTTCTGTTTCTGCTTCCCGTTCTTGTTTTTTCTTTTCCTTAGCAGCCTTTTCCCAAAAATAAAAATAGCGGTTGGTCTGATCGCTGAACCTTTCTTGCCTTTCTTCTACATGTCGGTCGATAGAATCAACAGCAATAAGCAATTGGCGGTTGCTCAACATGGTATGGTGCGACTTAAATAGCCCCTCGTCGGTGCGGTCAAGTTCAAACTCATCCAGATTAAAAACCTTGGTCCATTCTTTAAAAGTGGCTCGCATCATTGGATAGTTTCGTTTACCTGACTCATTGGTTGGTTTTGGTTCCGACAACTGGTCTCCATTGAACAAATGCATCACGAAATATTTCCCGTCTTCTGAACCGTACATTTGCCCACTGTCAGCCGATACCATGTTTAATTGGCCTTTATTGGACTGTCTATTGTCATAAAGCAGCACTTCTTTGATCGTCTGGTTGTCAGCCAATTTGTCACCTAATCTAATAGAATAACCTTGAAAATCATCATTGAAAAGGCTTTCCTCCATGCTCAGGGCAGGCTTTTGGTTTTTTATGTCATGCAACCTCGACTTGAATTTCAAATTCGAAACGGGAATAAAATAATTGGAACAGAAGAATGAAAATAACCCTATGACTAAAGTTACGGCCATTAGAGGTCTCATGGTGCGCCAAAGTGAAACCCCCGCTGATTTGATACTTGACAATTCATACCGTTCAGCCAAATTTCCCATTACCATCACCGAGGAAATCAAAACCGCTACTGGCAATGCCATCGGAATCATGGAAACAGACATGTATCCCACCAACTCCACCAAAAGGAAAAAACCAATGCCCTTTCCCGCTATATCATCAATATAAAGCCAAAGTGTCTGCATGACCAGTACGAACAGAGCAATAAAAAACGTGACCACAAAAGGTGGTAAAAAACTCCTGATTAGAAGGCCGTCCAGTTTTTTTAAGCGCATAAAGAGGAAACATGAAGTAAAAAGTAAAAGCAAAAGTACCTAAGTATCTTATTTTGCTCTCAACTTTTGGGTTTTCTTATAAACATAGAATTGGTGGAAATGATGCCATATTTGCTTTTTATTAAACTATACTTGCTGATTTCTGTAAAAATGGCGAAACAAAGCAGTTAACTGCAAATGGCTGATTTTCAAAAGCTTCTATTTATACTGCCAATTAAGTAAAAATAATTCCGTAGCTATGGCTCCCGATATAAAATGCGGGACAAGTTATGCAATGGTTTTTTGCCTTGTCTATCGAAAAAATAGCTCACTCATAAATGACGATTATTTAAATCAAGGCACTTAAAATGTGGGGTTTCACTTTGTTTGTTTACCCATTTCATCTTTTACTTGCCCTTAAGTTGTAACAATCAAAAATCATCAACCGTCTTTCAAACGTATGACACGACAAGATTTCAAATCGCACATATTACCGATCAAAAACAAGTTGTTCCGCTTCGCTTACAATATCGTGACCAATGAAGCCGAGGCAGAAGACGTAGTGCAAGAGGTATTTATTAAACTCTGGAACCAACGGGACAACATGGATCAAATCAAAAATGTAGAAGCCTGGTGCATGAGAGTAACGAGAAATTTGTCCATTGACAAAATACGCTCGAAACACCGCCGCACGGAAGGTTTCCAAGAAGGATTCGATATGAAAGATGATGCACCTTCGCCTTATCAAGAAACGGCAGGCAGTGACCTGTTTTCCAAAATAAAAAACCTGATGCGATCCCTGCCTGACAAACAGCGGATGGTGATGGAACTAAGGGACATCGAAGGGTTTAGCTACCAAGAGGTCGCCGATGCTTTGGAAATTTCGCTCGACCAAGTGAAAGTCAATATTTACCGGGCGAGGCTGGCCATGCGGAAAGAATTGGAAAGAATCAATTTGACACCAAATAGCATTTGACCAAAAACCAAATCATGCTTTTTTAAATATCCAAACAACCTTTTATCCATAAGACATGAAAGATTTAATCGAAAAATATTTTAAAGGAGAAACCTCCCAGCAAGAAGAGGCAAAACTAAAAGCCTATTTTCTTTCTGGGGATGTAGATGAATCCCTCATAGAATTTTTGCCCCTCTTCCAATTTTTCGCCAAAGAAAAACAATTGGAACTAAGCACTGGTTTCGAAGAAAAGCTATTTGGGAAAATTGATGCAGGCAATAATGGGATGACCGCACTAATTGAAAAATATTTTGCCGGGAACACTTCTTTAGATGAAGAAGCAACTCTCAAAACCTATTTCAATTCTGGGCAAGTTGATACTTCTCACAAGCAATACCAACCGCTTTTCCAGTTTTTTGAAAATGAAAAAGACGTTGAATTGAGTGCCGATTTTGATAAAAAACTTTTTGAAAAAATAGACGGTGGTGGAGCAAAGATTATTCAAATGCGGAGCTGGCAGCGAAAATTGATGAGAGTAGCAGCCGTAGCCATTGTTCTGTTCGGCGCCTACCTGTTTTTTAATAAACCAATTAACCCTGAACCACCAACCGTTGACTGGAGTGCCCATGAAATCAACGACGAGCAATTAGCTTATGAAGAGACAGTAAAAGCATTGCGGCTTTTGTCTTCCAAACTAAATAAGGGAAAGAATAAAACGAAACAAGAAGTCGCCAAAGCCGAACCTGTCACCAAATACTTAAATTGATCCAGTAGGCCGTTTGCAGTCAGCAGCCAATACTACATATTTCTGTCCACTGTTGGCTGCCAACTGAAAAACCCGATTGTTTAACATTAAAACTTTAAAAGTATCATGAAATTCCTTTCAATTGTATTCGCCCTGTTCCTCAGTACGACCATGTTTGCACAAGAGGACGCCATCACTAAATATTTTTCAAAATACGTTGACAACGAAGACTTTACCGTAGTTTATGTGAGTGGTAAAATGTTTGAAATCATCAATAAAATGGAGCTTGATTTCGACGACGAAGAAGCTGAAGCCGTACTTGCCGTTGTAAAAGACCTCAAAGGTCTTCGTATACTTACCTCTGAAAATAACGGGATGCAGTATTATAAAGAGGCCCTCCAAATCATCAACACTAAAGAATATGAAACTCTCATGACTGTCCGCGAAAATAAAGGAGAAAATGTTCAATTTCTCATCAAAGACAATGGGAGTGATATCATCAATGAACTGCTCCTCTTAGTTGGAGGAAGTGATTCAGAATTTGTCCTCATCAGTTTTATCGGTGCAATTGATTTAAATGAAGTTGGCAAACTGGCCAAAGCCTTTGAAGGTGAAATCAATGACAACCGTTGAACTAATGAATAATGGTTAATGAATAATGATTAATTAGACAAAAAATTAATCATTATTCATTAACCATTATTCATTAAAAAGCACCCGACGATGAAAAACATTCTGCTTGCTGTTATCCTCCTTTCAGTGCCGCTGGTTGCTTTTGGCCAAAATAGAGCGCTGAACAAATTTTACCGCCAACACAAAAAAGGCAAAGAAGTACAGAACATGAAACTGCCTGGCTTCCTGATCAAGTTTGGTGGCAAGATAGCGATTAAAAATTCCGACATGGAAGAAAACGAAAAAGAGCTTGCCAAAGAGTTGATTAAAAAAGCAGGAGGTGTAAAATTCATGTATTCTGAAGATGGCACCAAAATCCCGAAAAAAGATATTAATGAGCTAAAGCAAAACCTTCAGAAAGACCAGTTCAGTGACCTGATCATGATAAAGAGCGGGGACATGGATTTTCAATTGATGATCCAAGAAGCGGATGGTTTTGTCAAAAGCATGTTCATGTTTTATAATGATCTTACAGAAGGGGAAATGGCATTCATTACCATAAAAATGAATATCGCTCTTGACGAAGTCACTGAATTGGTGGAAAAAGGTATGAAAGAAAAATACCATGATTTGATAATAGAAGAAGATACACCTATCGATGAACCTGTGCTGTAACATTCGATCCAACTTGGACTAGAAAACAAACGAGGGGTGCTTTTTGGAAAAGCACCCCTCGTTTGTTTTTAAAAATTGCTAATTTCGCCGCCAATCTTAAATTTGAAAAAAATCAGCTAATGAGCAAGAAATTCAGGGCCGGCGTTCTGCACGGCGACGAAGTAACCGAACTCCTCAATTATGCAAATGACAATGACTTTGCACTTCCCGCGGTCAATGTGATTGGCACCAATTCAGTCAACGCAGTTTTAGAGACTGCAAGAGCAGTTAACTCTCCTGTCATGGTTCAGTTTTCCAATGGTGGGGCTTCCTTCTTTGCAGGAAAAAGCCTTTCCAACGATGGCCAAAATGCAGCTATAATGGGTGGTATTTCTGGTGCCATCCACGTTCATACAATGGCAAAAGCGTATGGTGTTCCAGTAATCCTTCATACGGATCATTGTGCAAAAAAATTATTGCCGTGGGTAGATGGTTTGCTTTCCGCAGGGGAACAGTTTTACAAAGAAAGGGGAATGCCTTTGTATAGCTCTCATATGCTCGACTTGTCCGAAGAGGATATAAAAGAGAATGTTGAAACCTGTGTAAAATACCATGAGAGGATGAGCAAGATCGGCATGACACTCGAAATGGAATTAGGCGTCACAGGTGGCGAAGAGGACGGCGTGGACAACACGGACGTGGACAGTTCGAAACTTTACACCCAACCCGAAGAGGTGAGTTATGCTTATGAGGAGTTGAACAAGGTTAGTGAACGGTTTACCATTGCTGCAGCTTTCGGCAATGTTCATGGTGTTTACAAGCCAGGCAATGTAAAATTACAGCCTATCATTTTGAAAAACTCACAGGACTACGTAAAAAAGAAATTCAATACAGAAAAAGACAACCCGATCAATTTTGTCTTTCATGGTGGAAGTGGTTCGAGCCGGGAAGAAATTAGGGAAGCCATTTCTTATGGTGCTATCAAAATGAATATTGATACGGATATGCAATGGGCATTCTGGACAGGTGTCAGGGATTACCACAACGCTAATGTTGATTATCTGAAAACGCAGATTGGCAATCCAGAAGGTGACGACAAACCCAACAAGAAAAAATACGATCCAAGGGTCTGGTTGCGAAAAGGGGAAGATGCGTTTGTGGCTCGTCTGAAACAAGCGTTTGAAGACTTGAACTGTATGAACCGGAATTGACAAGACCTTAAGAGGCTGTCTCATAAGTTCCGATTTGCTAAATTTTTAAAATTTAGTAAATCTATAAATAGTTGATTTTAAATTTATTAAATCTTTGATATTTAGCAAATTGATGCCCCGAGGAGACTTATGAGACAGCCTCTACGTTTCCATCTTTCCAAACTTTATTCTCCATGAACTCCATTGGAGATTTACTTGCCAAAAACAAGTTCCTGATCCTTGACGGAGCTATCGCCACCGAACTTGAACGAAAAGGTGCAAACTTAAATGACCCACTATGGTCAGCAAAGGTATTGTTAGAGCGACCTGCCTTAATCTTACAAACTCACCTCGATTATCTAAAAGCTGGTGCAGATATCATTACCACAACCACCTATCAGGCTACATTTGAAGGATTGCAACATAGAGGTCTATCCAAAGCACAGGCAGAACAGGTATTCACCTTGTCCGTAGAATTGACCGAACAGGCAAGAGAAGAATTTATCAAAAAACAAAAAACAAATAGAAGGGTATTAATTGCAGGTTCTATAGGCCCATATGGTGCATACCTTTCTGATGGCTCAGAATACACAGGTGAATATGCCATAAATAAAAGCCAAATAAAATCTTTCCATCAGGAACGTCTTGAATTTTTAGCGGGTACTAACATTGACCTTTTGATTTTTGAAACCTTCCCAAATCTAAATGAAATAGAAGCAATAGTTGAACTGTTACAGGAAATTGACAAGCCGCTCCCTGTGTTCTTCAGTTTTAGCTGTAAAAATGCAAATAGGCTTGCTGATGGCAGCCTAATAAAAGATGCAGCTTTACTCACCGCTCAAACTGATCATGTAAAAGCGATTGGTGTCAATTGTATCCAACCGAATATGGTCTCCCCTATTTTAGCTACGTTTTCGAAATTTACCAGTATCCCATTATTGGCCTACCCAAATAATGGTGATGCATGGGACGCAAAAAATAAATGCTGGGTGGAAAACAAATTAGAAGATAGTTCAGAACCCCAGTGGCTTGACTGGTTGGAAAAAGGTGCAAAAATAATTGGCGGATGCTGCCGCACTACACCATCTGCTATCAAACGCCTCTGGAAGTTTAGGGCATCCCTGCACAAGTAAACGGAATGGTATTGGCAGAAAAGAAAGTCGTTTTCTTTTAAAGAAGAATGAAAAATAAATTGAATTCGTAAAAACGCAGTGCGCTTGGCCCATTAACAATTTGAATTATATTTTAATTTGATTTTTTCCTAAATTGCACGTTCAAGCAGCATTTACCATTGGTCAACGTTCCTTCTTTGTCGCCCTTTATAAAAAGGAAATTTTTATCAACCAATTTTTTTTATTGTTGACCCGATCCTCCGCAAATTGAAGTATGAAATCTGTAAAACTAACATATTGGATATTTTGCGCATTTGCTTTTGCAGGCATCTTAAGTTGTTCATTAACAGGAAACGACAAAGAGACAATCATTAATGTCAATGAGGAGTTTACGATTAATTTGAATGAGTTGCTCGATTCTCCCCGCCAATTGATTTTCGACCTGAAATCGGTAGAGTCAGAACCTTGCATGAATTCATCTATCATAAATTTTGTCAGGCTCAAAAACGGTACAGTAACATTATTGATCAATGGAATTGAACCTGCGACGGACTGCAATCCAGGAGAAGCCCCGGCAAGCGCTTCTCCAAATGTTGGTTTCTTATCAAACGGCATTTACGACATTAATATCACAGTTAGAAATACCCTAACCAATGAAGGCAAATTGACAGTAACTGATCACCGATACGAAGTCAACATGGAATCGAGCGATGGCATTGCTATATTGAACAACATAATGATCCGCATACCCAGTGAAACAATATGGGGATACACTGCCTATGACGATGAGAACCTGGTTGGCAATTTGCCCCAAGACTTTTTGCAAGACTTGGAATCCTTAACACAACCCAAGCATCTTGGCCAAGGGTATTATGGATCTTTTGAAATAGAAACAAATGGCGATTTAAAATTAAAGTCGCCCCCTGCTTACAACCATGTCAATACTTTCTTTTATAAATTCGATGGAAATGAAGAACAACTGAAAGACCTTCTTGAAAATTATAGATCAGGAATAAATGGTAGCGACATGGAACTGGCAATATATACATCCAACGGAGGCATCTTATAAAACCTGAAAACTTATAAATAACAATATCTTCTGACTACTGCTTCTCAAGAATCAATTCTTCAAACCTCCGTTTCTGGTCTTTACTTTTACTTTCCTTTAGTTCAAAAATGAATCCTTCTGCTTCAAATTTAAAATACCTTTCTTTATCGAATTGGTATAATTTGGCAGGGCGGTGGGGTACACCTTCTTGCAACTCATCCAAATCAATTAATAGGTTCATGGAGAGGATTTTCTTTCTGAAATTTCGCTTGTCCAATTTGGTGCGGAGAATGGCTTCGTAAAGGTGCTGGAGTTCGGTAAGTGTGAATTTGGGTGGGAGCAATTCAAAACCGACTGGGCGGTATTTAACCTTTGCTTTCAACGTATTAAAGCATTTATCTAAAATATCGTCATGGTCAAACGCCAGTTGTTGATTTTGTGCTTTTGAAACACTGTGCCATTTGGCCTTTTGCGCAAAAGAAGAAGGAGTTACAATAAAGTCGCTGATTTTGATCAAAGAAAAATAGGCAATGGTAATCACTCTTCCAAGTGGGTGGCGATCAACCGCCCCAAAAGTATGAACCTGTTCGAGGTACACTTTTTTTAGTCCAGTCAGTTCCTGCAAAACTCTATTAGCTGCAGATTCCAAGCCTTCGTTTGGGTAGATCAGGTCACCTGGCAAAGCCCAAAGTCCTTTGTATGGATCAGCGCCTCGTTTGATTAGCAATACTTTTAAATCACCCTCATCAAATCCAAAAATGACATTATCCACGGAAAAAGCAGACTTGAAAAAGTTGCTTACTTCGTTCATATCCTGTCCAATTTTATTGCGGTGAAATTAATGCGTTTTAAACACCCTACCAAAGAATTGTAGTATTTATTACACTAAGGGTTGCAAGCCCCATGTTTCGGGAAAGGTTCAATTTTGAATTGATTACTTTTTGATCCCCGCTACGATCCAATCCTAATTCATCCATTTGTTCTTAACTTTGGGATTCATAAAAAATTTCAGGCCATTAGTTATTTGTAACTAACAATACCTAATAGCCCCCTACCCGCATGGAAATAGAAAAGCAACGAATTGTCGAAGCATTATATACTGTAATTGATCCACATTCCGGCAAAGACATCATCAAAGCCCGAATGGTCGAACAGCTTCAGGTTGAGGGCAAGAATATTAACTTCAATTTGATACTTCCTTCCTTAACCGGGCCAAACAAGCAAAACCTCATATTTGACTGTGTGGGTGCTGTGAAGGCCATTTATCCTGAGGCGGAAGTAAATGTCCACGTGGTGGCCAGGACTTCAAACGCTCAACAAAATACCTCTCCCCTTTCTCAGATAAAGAATATTATCGCCATAGCTTCAGGTAAAGGGGGGGTTGGCAAATCTACCGTAGCTACGAACTTAGCATTGGGCTTAAAAAAATTAGGTGCTAAGGTCGGCTTGGTAGATGCCGATCTATACGGCCCTTCTATCCCTACAATGCTTGGATTGCAAGGAGAGCGGCCAAAAGTGATGGATGTAAACGGCAAACCCAAAATAACGCCACTCCGTGCTTTTGACATGCAGGTGATGTCGATAGGTTTTATAATAGAACCGCAGCAGGCAGTTGTTCTACGAGGTCCAAGACTGGCAGGCATCATCAAACAATTTTTCATGGAAGTACTATGGGAACCTTTGGATTACCTAATCGTTGATTTGCCTCCTGGTACAGGTGATATTCAACTAACCTTAGTGCAAACTGTTCCTGTTACTGGAGCTATTATGGTGACCACCCCTCAGGATGTCGCAGTAGCTGATGCCGTAAAAGCGATGAACATGTTCTTGTTGCCATCCGTGGATGTCCCAATTCTGGGGGTTGTGGAAAACATGTCATGGTTCACTCCAGAAGATTTGCCGGATAGGAAATATTTTCTGTTTGGAGAAGGTGGAGGCAAGCGTTTAGCCAAAATGAGCAACAGCATGATGTTAGGGCAAGTACCGATGGTGCAAGGTGTGAGGGAAGGTGGCGACAGAGGCAAACCCATTGTAACCGACCCAAATGCCATTATCGCCAAATCATTTATGAATATTGCGGAAAATGTAGCCCGCCAAGTGGCAGTTAGAAACGAAATGATGGCTCCCACAGAGGTGGTTAAAATGCAAACTTAAGTGAACCCCAATAGGTTATATTCACATATTGTAAAAAAAAGATAAAATGGATAGTCAAGAAAAAATAGAATTGATCCAAAAAGTTGATGCGGCACTTAACGATGTCCGGCCTCACTTAGCAGCTGACGGTGGCGATGTAGAAGTTGTGGATATTTCTGATGACATGACCGTAAAAGTAAAATGGCTGGGCAATTGCGAGAACTGTTTCATGTCCCTTATGACTATGAAAGCAGGCATCGAACAGGCCATCAAATCGAAGGTGCCACAGATTCATCATATCGAGGCTATCAATGGAGTAGAAATTTCAAGTTAAATTAAATTGGTTTAGGGCATTGAGGCTTTTGATGCCGAGGTCAATCCACCTCTTTCATAAATTGACAATTGGCCCTCTTTACAAGATTTATTTTTGTAAAAAATATTCATGACAAGACAACAACTTTTTGAACAAATACTCGCAAAAAAATCCTTTCTCTGCGTAGGTCTTGATTCTGATCCTACCCGTATTCCCAAACATTTATTGGTGCTGGAAGACCCTGTTTTTGAATTTAACAGACAAATCATTGAAGCTACTCACGATCTCTGTGTAGCATATAAACCAAATCTTGCTTTTTATGAAGCACAAGGCGTTAAGGGTTGGAAGAGTTTGGAAAAAACACTGAAAATTATCCCTTCCGACCTATTCACCATAGCAGATGCCAAACGGGGTGACATAGGAAATACCTCCACTCAATATGCAAAAGCATTTTTCGAAAACCTCTCTTTTGATGCTATTACAGTAGCACCATATATGGGAGAAGATAGCATAATACCGTTTCTTTCTTTCGAGAGAAAATGGGTCATTTTATTGGCACTTACTTCTAACAAAGGCAGTTTGGATTTTCAGTTTGGGAAACAAGATGGGCATGAGCCATTGTATGAAAAGGTCATGAAAAAAGCACAAGAATGGGCGACACCAGATAATTTGATGTATGTAGTAGGGGCAACTCATCCAAAGCAATTTGCTGAAATTCGCCGTATTGCCCCCGACCATTTCCTACTTGTGCCGGGCATTGGAGCGCAGGGTGGTAACTTACAGGAAGTTTGCCGTTATGGCATAAACAAAAGTGTTGGCTTATTGGTCAACTCATCCCGAGGGATAATATTTGCTGGCGATGGCGAGGATTTTGCTGAAAGGGCGAGGCAAGCTGCGCTTGAAATTCAACAACAGATGGCGCAAGTTTTGGAGCCGTTTTTACGTTAATCCAGTATTCACCCTTCTCCCTATTGCCATATTTCTAATACCAATTTTTTATTTCATGAAAAAAATAGTTCAAATTCTCACTTTATCGTTATTACCATTCATTGGTATATCCCAGCATTTTGAAGCGGGCTTATTGATCGGCGCTACCAACTATTTAGGGGACTTGTCTAACAATTCTGGCAGCCTGTATTTAAGTGAAACAAAACCCGCATTCGGTGTTTTGGCCAAATACAATTTCAATCATTTGCTTGCCATCCGTGCAGGTGCCAATTACACCTGGGTGGCGGGTCGAGATGCCAACGTCAAAAACGATGACTTTGTGCGGATGCGGAATTTGAGCTTCCGTTCCAGCATTCTTGAATTTTCGCTGATCGGTGAAATCAACCTGCCCGGCTACCAACCATATGCTTTATCCATGCCTTTATCACCCTACCTATTTGGGGGGATTTCTTTTTTCAGTTACAAACCCCGCACCCGTTATCAGGGCAATTGGGTCAATTTGCAGCCGCTCGGTACAGAAGGCCAGGGAATGACAGGACGAGATGCTAAATACAGCCTCAGCGACATTGCGATTCCGTTTGGCATAGGTGTAAAATATGCGCTGACTGATAAAATCAACCTCGGCCTTGAATTGGGAGCTCGCCGTACTCTGACTGATTATCTTGATGATGTTGGTGGTAATTATGTGACTTACCCTGATTTGTTAGCTGGCAATGGTCAAATGGCTGCTAATCTCGGCAACCGCACAGGTGAACTTCTTGAAACCAATGAGCCTGTCGTCGTGGAAACAGGGACTCAAAGAGGAGACTTAAAAGGGCAAGATTGGTATTTCATTTTAGGTGCTACTGTAACCTATAATTTTATGGACAACGGATTGATGGGAAGCCGAGGAAGGGGAAAAAGGAAAGCAGGTTGTTATAAATAATAATAGGAAAAAGTTAGAAAATAAGAAAGCAAAAGTGGAACATCACTTTTGCTTTCTTATTTTCTATATATGACAGGTTTTAAAAATATTTAAAACTCTGGCCATATTCAATTTTTAACAATGTCTCATAAATCAGTTTGATGACATTTTCCACATCGTCTTTATGAGCCATTTCCACTGTGGTGTGCATATAGCGAAGTGGTAAAGAAATCAACGCAGAAGGTACTCCGCCATTGCTATAAGCAAATGCATCTGTATCCGTTCCAGTACTTCGAGAGGCCGCCTCCCTTTGAATGGGGATTTTCTTTTTCTCCGCCGTATCAATGATCATTTGTAACAGCTTATTATGGACAGCGGGAGCATATGTTACGGATGGACCATCGCCACATTTCACATCGCCAACATTTTTTTTCTCAACTAAAGGAGTATTCGAGTCATGGGTTACGTCTGTTACAATGGCTACTTGAGGCTTAATAGTATCAGCAACCATTTGTGCCCCACGCAGACCTATCTCTTCCTGAACAGAATTGACTATGTATAAGGTATAGGGAAGTTTGACCTTGTTCTTTTTAAGCAAACGGGCTACCTCCGCAATACAGAAACCGCCCATTCGATTGTCCAAAGCACGTCCGACATAATAGCGGTCATTTAATGTTGTGAATTCATCTTCGTAGGTAACCACACAACCTACATGAATGCCCATTTCCTCCACCTCTTTTTTATCCTTGGCACCTACATCAATAAAAATATTCGTGGTTTTTGGGGTTACTTTAGAATCAGAGGTTCTTGTATGGATGGCAGGCCAACCAAACACACCTTTTATAATGCCTTTTCTTGTGTGGATATTTACTCTTTTGGATGGAGCAATTTGATGGTCACTTCCTCCATTGCGGATCACGTGCATAAAGCCTTCCTCGGTTATGAAATTGACAAACCAAGATATTTCATCAGCATGCCCCTCAATGACCACCTTATAGTCTGTACCTGGATTGATGATTCCATAGGCAGTGCCATAATTGTCAATTTTCCATTCATCAATGAAAGGTTTTAAGTATTCAAGCCAGAGCTTTTGCCCTGGTGCTTCAAAGCCAGTTGGAGAAGCGTTGTTGAGGTAGTTTTTAAGAAACTTTTCTGAATTGGCCGTGATCAATGACATCGAATGTTTTGCTTGTTTAAAACTCCGGGTCTCATCTTGGCCACCAGGAGTTTGGTTCGTTATTTTGGTTGTCGGTCTTTTTGTTTTACTGTTTGGAAATTAAACGGGCTATCAACATCTTTACTTACCCACCAATTTTACTCCGCCAGGTTGTTAACAAATCTACGTCAATTAAATTAATGTATTTGCTGGCAAGGGCCTCCCTTATCATTACATCGTAATTGGACAATGTGTGCAGAGGACAATTAGCTGCTGAAAAAGCTTTTTTTGCTCTCTCAAAATTATAGCTGAATAACGCCAAAACTCCCACCACCTCAGCGCCATTGTTCCGCAACGCTTCTACCGCTGCCAAACTGCTTCCCCCCGTGGAAATCAGATCTTCAACCACCAACACCTTTGAGCCAGGCTTCAGTTCTCCTTCAATCAGGTTTTGCCGCCCGTGCCCTTTAGGCTTGCTCCGGACATATACAAACGGCAGATTAAGCTCTTCTGCCAGCAATAGCCCTTGGGCAATCCCTGCTGTTGCTACGCCAGCAACAGCGTCAAAGTTGCCAAATTCTTTTGATTTTTCAGCCAATCCCGTCTTAATCAAATGCCTCACTTCTGGATAGGATAATGTTATTCTATTATCGCAATAGATTGGGGATAAAATGCCTGATGCCCAAGTAAATGGCTTTTGAGGGCTTAACTTAATTGCTTTTATTTGCAGCAATTGCTTTGCGACTTCAGATGCGATATTCAATGTTTGGAAAATTTGGCCATTAAGGGAATCAATTTGAACAATGGTGCATTCTTTATATGCTAAACAGTTTAAATTATTAATCAGGTTTTAAATAAAAAAAACCACTTCAAATTGATGGTTAAAAAATGACGGCAAATGTATAAAATTTACATTAACGAAACCCCGCTATACTTAACTACTGTAAAACAGGCTCAAGAATTGGGACCTGCCAGTGATAAAATACTTATTCTTAGGTATGCAGGAAAAAAGAAGTTCCTTTTGAACATTGTCAACCAATTAGAAAGTACTAATCGGTTTGAACGGATTGTCGTTTTCCATAAAGACTTAAATGAGCTATGGGAAACCTTCTGTAAAATTTACAAGATCATTGAAGCTGCAGGCGGGGTCGTTTTCAACAAAGATGAAAAGGTGTTGATGATCCACCGCCGCAACTATTGGGATTTACCTAAAGGAAAAATTGACCCGGGCGAAACACCTGAACAAGCATCTGTAAGAGAGGTAGAGGAAGAAACGGGGCTCAAGCAATTGGAAAGGGAAAAATTCCTATGCAACACTTGGCATACCTACCAACAAAAAGGGAAGCGCATTTTAAAAAAGACCTATTGGTATATCATGCGCACTGACCAAATAGAACTTATCCCTCAAACCGAAGAGGATATCGAAATTGCAGAATGGAAAGACTTGAATGGTTTTTTAGAAAATCCCGGAATCGTTTACGGGAGCATTATGGATGTACTTAAACAGGGGTCAGGTTTCAGGAGTCAGGCGGCATAGCCTAACCCCTGAAACTTATCATTTTCGTATATGGATAAATTTCTTCAAGCAGCTTACGACCAAGCGCTCAAAAGTTACCATGAGGGAGGCATTCCCATAGGATCTGTCCTCGTCCACAATGGCAAAATCATCGGTGCTGGTCATAATCAAAGGGTACAAAAGGACAGTGCCATTCTCCATGGCGAGATGGATGCCCTTGAAAACGCAGGCCGTTTACCTGCTTCAGTTTACAAAGAATGCACAATCTATACGACCCTTTCACCATGCCCTATGTGTTCGGGCACCATTTTATTGTACGGCATTCCCAAAGTCGTTATCGGTGAAAACAAAACTTTTATGGGGGCAGAAAATTGGCTGAAAAATCAAGGGGTAGAACTTGAATTGGTAGACAGCCCAGAGTGTTTCACCTTGATGCAAAAATTCATTGAAGAAAAACCTGAAATTTGGAATGAAGACATTGGAGAATAAGAGAAGTCAGAAATCAGACCGCTTCGCTGTCAGTGGTCAGACTCTCCTTCATCTGACCACTGACAGCGAAGCGGTCTGATTTCTGACTTCTAAATAATATGCGAATACTAAGAATAGCACTACGTAACCTCCACTCCCTCAAAGATTTAGTGGAAATAGATTTCACCGCCAGCCCGTTGGTGGATACAGGCCTGTTTGCCATCATTGGCGATACAGGTGCAGGGAAAACGACCATTTTGGATGCGGTCACTTTAGCCCTTTATGGCGACGTATGCAGGAAATCTGATGCCCGGGAAGCCCTTTCCTATGGGGCAGAGGAAGGAATGGCAGAGTGCGAGTTTGAAGCGAAAGGGAGGCGTTTTTTGGCTCAATGGCGGGTACGGCAAACCAAGTCAAAAAAACCAGGTCAACACTTAAAGGCAGAGCGTTCTATTGCAGAATGGGAAGAGAAAACGGAAGCGTTTCATATCGTTGCTGAAAGGAAAGTAAGAGAGGTGAATAATTTTGTAGAACAAGTCACAGGGTTGGACTTTCCACGTTTTACTCGTTCGGTGATGTTGGCGCAGGGAGATTTTGCAGCATTTTTAAAAGCCAATGAAAAAGAAAGAAGCGACCTGCTCGAACGAATCACTGGCACAGAAATTTATTCCGAATTATCCAAAGCTGCATTGGAAAAAAAGAATTTAGAAAAAACCGTTTTAGACTCACTTACTGAAAAAAGGGATGCCTTAAAGATTTTCTCAAAAGAAGAATTAAAAGAAAAAAAAGCTATACTCAGACAAAAACAAAAGGAACACAAAGCCTCAAAAAAGGAATTGGAAAAAGCCAAAGCAGCCATAACATGGCTGCAAAATTTAACCAAACTGGAAAAGCAAGAAGCAACAGCAAATAAAGCCATACAACGCATTTTAGGGGAATCTGAAAAAATTAAAGACGATACTTTAAGACTAAATGCCCATCAAAAAACCTTGCCCCTCCACCCTACTCTCGCCCGTCATGAAGATAAGACTAAAGAAATCCAAACAATAGAATCCGAGCTAAATGAACTTGTTATTTCCATCGCCAATTTAAAGGAAAGCGAATCGGAGCTACGTGCCAATTTTATTAATAAAAAAGAAAGATTTGAGGAATTGAAAAAAAGTCAGCCAAATGCCATCAAGCTTTTCGACGAAGTCTCTACGCTCGACTCCAAAATCAAGCACAAAGAATCGGCACTCGAAAAACAAAAAACGGAACTGGCCGATTGGAATTCTCAATTAGAAACTGCTTTAGGGGAAAAAAAAGAATTAACAGAAAAAATTGCCAGACATCAAATTGCCATTAAAGAATTAGACGAATGGATCACTGTAAATGCAGCATGGGCCAACCTGCCAAAAGACTTACCTACTATCCAACATATCAGGGCCTCGTTGCGTGAAAATTATACCGAGCAGGATGCACTTAAAAAAATAATTGCTGCCGAGGATGAAAAACTAAAGTCAGAAAAAAAATTGGCCGCCCAACTGGAAGAGGCTCTTCAACATGAGAAATCGACCATTGAAAATCTAATTACTAAATTTAACCGACTCGCCCCAGAAGAATATGCTACTGACCGCCAGGAGCTTTTGGAAAAAATGGCAAAAGACATTGATTCCATTGCCGGCCAACAAAAACACCTTGCCCAACTAAATACCCTAAGTTCAGAATACAGTGTTTTTTTGGAGGAGATCAACCAGTTAGAACAACAACTGGAGGAATTGCGAAATGAGGAATTATCACTCGATAAAACTTTTTTAAGTATCGTTGAAGAAAGTGAGGAGGCAGAAAAAGTACTCCGTTTCAAACAAGCGGTTTATCGCCAACAACAGGCCATCGCAAATTATGAAAAGGACCGGGCCGAATTGCAGGAAGGCGAGCCCTGCCCATTATGCTTCTCCACTGAACACCCTTTCCGGAAAAAAGAGTTAACGCCTTATGTTGATCGTGCAAAATCTGAATTAGAAAAAGCAGAACAGTTTTTTAATAACAAGCAAAAACAACGCAATGACCTCGTGAAAAGGCATTTGGAAATAGCAACAGCCATTCATCAAATTGATAGCTTTTCGAGCGGACAATTGGGTAAATTAAAAACAAAATTAATTGAAAAAGAAAAACAAATAGCCTCACTTGTCCCTTATATCGAGCCAGAGGATTTTGCCAAATCGGTCAGCGGTTGGGTCTCCAATAAAATTGCTGGCTTTGAAGAAAATTTGCTGGAGAAAAAAAATACCAGGGAACAGCTTGCCAACCTGAACGGTCAAATTGCCAAATTGGAATTAAAGTTAAGACTGCTCGAAAGCCAAGCAAAAGATAGTCAGTTTGCCCTTCTGAAAACGGAAAAAAGCATCCAGCACAACCAACAAAGCCTTAGTAAATTAAACGATAAATTTAAAGCACTGACCAATGAACTGAATAATTTAGTTGGAAAATACGGCTATGTTTTTTCAGTTGAAACGGCCAAGGCTATGTTCAGTGAACTTACATCAAAAGAGCAATTGTTTTCGGAAAAACAAAATTCACTTAATAACCATGAAAAACAATTGGGTCTTGACCAACAAGCTTTTTCACAAACCACTAAAGCCATAATCGGTTTTGAGAAAAAAAGCAAATCAGTACAAACGAATGTTCAAAAGGAAGAAACCGAATTGCAAAAATTAATTGCTAAAAGGACAGAACTATTTGGAGAAAAAGATCCTCACGAAGAAAGAAGCGCATTGATGAAAACTTTGGAAGAAAAAGAGGAGGCCTTGCAGGAAGCAAGGAGAGCCCACGAAAAAACCAGAGCATCCTTGAAACTTGCCCAGCAGTCAAATACAGCCCTATCCAAGCGGTTGCAAAAAGAACAAAAATCAATGGTTTCAATTCAGAAAAAACTGGAGCAAGGCATTAAAAAGATTGGTTTTATCGATTTGAAAGCATTAAAGCAGGCCATCTTGTCTGAAGGGGAAGCCAACCGCATTCAAACAAAAGAAAGAAAATTAAAGCAACAAGAAATAGAAGCGGCCCAGCAACTTAAGCTGGTTGAAAAAGAATTAAAAAAATTAACTAAAAAAACATTGACCGAAAAAACTTTTGACGAATTGAAATCAGAAATTGAGGTGCAAGAAAATAATTACATGGAAATTCAACGAAACATAGGCGCTTTACAACAGCAGTTAAATGACAATGAAGCATTGGAATCAGAATCCGTCCAACTGCTCGAACAAATTGACAATCAACGTGCTACATACAACCGATGGATGGCCTTATACGATCTCATTGGCTCGTCGGATGGCAAGAAATTCCGAATTTTTGCCCAAGGTCTGACATTACAAAAATTGGTGCATCTTGCCAATGTCCATTTGAAAAACCTTTTCGGACGTTACCTCATTATCAAACGGCAAAATGAAGACCTTGAACTGGACATAGTGGATACCTTTCAGGCTGATAATGTTCGCTCGATGCATACCCTATCGGGCGGGGAAAGTTTTTTGGTAAGCCTTGCACTTGCGCTCGGCCTCTCCGATCTGGCTGGAAAAAATGCCAATATAAAATCCCTTTTCATCGACGAGGGGTTTGGTACATTGGACGATCAAGCGCTTGATTTAGCGCTAAATACCTTGGAAAATTTACAGGCAAAGGGAAAAACCATTGGCATTATTTCCCACGTCAAAGAATTAAAAGAAAGGATTTCCACCCAAGTGAAGGTAGTTCGCAAAGGAGGTGGGACGAGCTTTGTGGAAGTAGTTGGTTAACAAATAATAATATGCTTTGAATTTCTCTCCACCTATTATTGAATAAATGGAAATTTCAGAAAACAAAGGAGAATTAATAGAGCGTTCATTTTTACGAAGGGCGATTTACAGCGTCACTCTATTTATTTTATTTTTAACAATAATAATTTCAGTTGGTGAAATTTTGGTGAGAATCATATATAAAGGCAATTATGCCAAAATCGAAATTCGCCCTCCCTATGATTCAACCCAATCAGATGATTATTTAGGCTGGAAAATGAAGCCCAATTACCATTTTAATGGAAAAATATTCGATGCAAAATATAACCAATATCACATTTCAATAAACTTTGATGAAAATGGATTTAAAGAATTTGGAGCTATTAAAACCAAAAAGCCAAAAGTATTTTTTATTGGGGATTCATACACCGCCAGTTTGGAAGCGTCTAATGAAAAATCATTTTTCAACCTTATCAGGGACAGCTTGGATATTGAAGTATTTGCTTATGGCCAGCCGGGGTTTGGCACACTACAGGAATATATGATCCTCGATCAATGGATCAATTCGATCCAACCGAAAATAATCATCTGGCAGACATGCAGCAATGATTTTATTGATAATTATGCCCAATTGGAACTAGTCTGTGGATATAAAGTTGGTTTGCGTCGCCCTTACTTAGACAATAACAAAAAAATATACTATGCAACTCCAATCTTGGCCTGGCAAAAAATCAGAAATAAATGTCACTTTTTAGCGTGGTTGGATGATCGAACAAAAAGATTGGTTGAGAAAATTTTCAACAAAAAGAAAACTGGGGAATACTATATTGCGAATGAAAAAAGAGAATTCACCCCCTTTATGGAATCTATTACTACCACTTACAATATCTTGGAATTGGCTAAAAACAGGATTCCGGATTCTGTTTTGGTCATTGGGTTTGCGGCTGACAATTTCAATCCTCAAATCAATGAGATGAATCGAATATTTACTGACACGGGGTTTCAATTTTCCAGAAATCCATCCCACGCAATTGACAATAAGGTACAACAGGGAATTACGGTACATTCCGAAGATGGTTACCACTGGAATCACACTGGGCAGGAAGTCGTTGCCAATGAATTAATTTCAGTTATAGAACCCCATTTAACCACAAACAAATAATCAAAAAAGAATTGAAAAAAATATTAAGCAATACTACTTCTCAATTATTTCTTCTGATAACAATTGCTTCAGCACTCATTTATAGCAAATACCAGATATTATTCGAAAATTTAACAACTAATAAAACAATTGATATTTATCGGGACGGAATAAAAACCATTTTAAATGCCATATACCATGCAAAATATGATGAATCCTATACTTGGTATGAAGGCATGAACTATCCTTATCAGGAACACATTGTTGCAGCTACAGAATTACCAGGTATTGCCATTTTATTCAAATTCCTTTATCCTTATTTCCCTTGGATCACGGATTACGCATTTGGGATTATTCATCTAATGTTGTTGTTTTCAATCCTGCTATGCGCTATTTTCATATACCTGATTTTTAAAGAATTAAAAACACCCTATTATTTAGCCATACCATTTACAATTGCCATTACTTTTTTAGCGCCGCAAAACATGCGCTTCTCCGTACACATGGGGTTAGCGCCTTTGTTTGTTTTACCTTCCATCCTCTATTTTTTATTAAAGTATGAATTGACCCAAAAACGAAAACACTTATTTTTATTGGCTTTATTTACATTTATTGGAGCTTTTTTACATTTCTATTTTTTCGCCATCATTGCCATTTTTGTTTCGCTGTATTATTTTGTTGCTGTTTTAAATGATTTAAATCTTAAGAATATAAAAAAGCTTTTATTAAATTATTCAATAGCCATAGGAATTCCTCTTTTGTTTTTTTTATTTTACATGATATTAAACGACAAAATCACCGACCGCACACCCAACCCTTATGGTTTTTTTGTTTACAATTCTAATTTCACCAACCTTTTTTCTTCTCCGCATTTACCACTTTTCACCTGGATCAATGATGACTGGTTCGATGGTAAGGAGGTTGACTTTGAAGGCTGGTCATATATTGGGTTAATTGCAGATGTATTTTTGATCATTTTATTATCGAAATGGCTATTTAGCAAGTTTAGAACAAATATATTCTCTTTTATCCCCCGTGAATTTAGACCCTTTTTAACGAGGCTTTTAATTGCCGGAGGTATAATGGCCTATTTATCATGTAGCCAGCCTTTTATAATGAAAGGCTGGGAATTTTTATTGGAATATACGGGTCCTTATAAACAATTCCGTTCAACCGGAAGATTTGCCTGGGCGTTCTATTTTTCAATAAATGTAATCGCCTTCACAGGGTTTTATTATCTGTTTATAAGCCTGAAAAATAAATTATTAAAAGTTTCCCTCTTTTTGCTCATCATCGGCATTTCATTGTATGAGGCATATACTTTTCATTCTTCCCCAAAAGTATTTCGGCCCTATCATCTTAAAGCGGCACCTGAACTCGTTTCTGGGCAAGAGTTTACCAATGTCACAGATATTGATTTTTCAGAATACCAAGCCATTGTCCCAATACCGCTTTTTTTGGTGGGATCCAATAATATAGAATTATCCGGTGGTGCATATATTGTTCAACAAGCTTTGGTGTTATCTACTCAAACAGGGCTTCCCATTACTGGCGCCATGCTGACCCGATCATCGCATCGGCAATCATTTGATCAATTGCAATTGGTAACTGAACCTTACCGAAAACCAACCATTTTTGATGATTATAAAAACAATAAACCACTTTTATTATTGGTCAGCCATACCAACAATGAAGAAGATGAACTTAAATATGGTCACTTAAAAGATGGCTCGGAATTGCTGCACCAAACAGAGAAATGGAGTCTTTATGAAATGGAATTAAGTGATTTTAAAAAAAGGATTGAGAAAAAAGTAGAAGCCATAAAATCGGAAATTAATGATAATGGCCTTTATTCTATCGATGGTTTTCTTTCTACCGATTCAATAAACAACTTTATTTATCAAAATTTTGACTCCCTTACAGCAGACAATCCCTATTTAGGGAAAGGTCATTACAAAGGGCATGTGGGTCAAACCAATTATTTGTTCATTGGTCACCTCCCCAATGCAAACCCAGACAGTAATTATACTTTGCAAGTTTGGGTAGATGTTATTCCAGATAGATTTGCCACGGCTACTTTAAAAGTCTCAGAAAAACTTGCCAACGGCCATGTCAACATTGTTGGTCAAACCACTCCTGGGTGGGGCAGCAAAGTTTTTGATACCAATGGTTGGGTTTCAGTTGAAATTCCATTTAGGATTAGTAGCCCGGAAAGTGAAATCAGGGTTACGTTAAAAAAACACGAAGACTACGACCGCCGGGAAATATCCGTAGATGAACTATTGATAAAACCATTAGGTACAGATTTATATAAAATGAGTGATGGGTTTATATGGAAGAACAACCGTTTTTATCAAACGAATTGATGGAATTGTTGGATATTAGAGTCAGCAATTGTCGCTATTAGTTTTTTTGAAATATGAAAGCCGTTCTTTGAGGCCAAAGGGAAGGGGGTTTTTGGAGAGAGGTGTGTTTTTTTGGTTTTTTTTTGAAAAAAACAAAAAAAACACACCTCTCTCCCCTTGTTTTCTTCTCCACATATTTCAATTTTTTTAATAGCGAGAATTGCTGTCTCTATTGTACAACCATTGGCTATTTTGAATTTCATTATCATTCCCATTTATTCACTACCTTTGCCTTCACTTCACACGTAACATCCCGGTATATTTTAATTATTCAATGACCTGGATTGGATTGTGAAAAATCCGATTCTGTTAACTCCTTGTATCTGTATAAGGATAATGAACCCTTTCCCCCATTCGTTTATTTTTCATTTTTATAAAACCTTGCATTCATTTGCGACCTTGTTTTATAAATTTCCACTAACAAAAAACAAAGGTTGACGTTTAGCAAGGAAACACCTGATAACCCGAGTTGCAATTAGAACATTTAACAACCAAAACTTACACATACAAACCGTTGGTTATGAAGCAATTGACCTTTTACCCAATTTCCGTTACTTTCTTTCTCTTATTAATCGCCTCTAATGTTTTCGGGCAGTTCAAAGTGAAACTGACCGTGAACAGCGGCTCTGCTACTACAACTTGCACCGACCTAATAGGCACGCCTGACCCCACTTGGAGCATCAATGTGGAAGGCCAAGGGTGGGTCAACTACCCCGGCAACTCATCTTGTCCAAGTCCGCTCCCCAATACTCAATTTGAGGAAGGCTTTCAATGTCTTGTGGATGTGCCACCTACTATTCAGGTTTGTCTTCGTGCTTTTGAAGACGATGCATTTTTTCTCGATCCGTGCAATGAGATTTTGACTTGTCAAGTTGAAGAATGTTTTGATATACCGATTCCAATGACTGGAAGCGTTGACTACGATCTCGACCTAACCGACGGTCTTGCTTCTGATGGACAAGCCAATGTTACCATTGAAGTAGAGGGGTTTCCAGGCGGCTTGTTTGATGATGTATGCAGTGCATTGGATTTAGGGGTTTTGGATAATGGCGACCAATATGGGGATGCAGATGTCAGCTTATACAATAATTATTGCGCAACTGATTTGAATGAACCTTCTCCAATTGATTTTGGAGCAGTGTGGAGCAACGAGCAGAGCATCTGGATAAAATTCACCACAACTAACGCCCCAAGCACAATAATTAAACTGGAAGCTCGGAGCGATCCCTCTAACCTTGGCGATCCTATCAATTTGCAAATGGGGGTTTTTACAACCGATGACAATACCTGTACAGGTAACTTTGACCTGGTGACTGAAAATTTCACCTATCTCGTTTACGATGAGTGGATCTATTTTGAATGCCCTGAACCCAACAAAACTTATTTTATCATCATTGACGCTGTGAGTGGGAGCTTCCACGAAATAGAAGGATATTTCAGTTTTGAGATCAATGAAATGGGGCTGGAAGATGCCCCAAATCTCGTTTGTGATGCCATTGATTTTGGTGTTGTCCCAGATGGCGGGACAGTTGGCCTTACTACTCCGATGACCAACGTTTGTGCCGACGGCATTGGCGACGCACCCAATGGCGTATTTCCGATTGACAATGGCGTTTGGTTTGCTTTTGCCGCCCCCAGTTCAGGCCATGTCCTGATAGAAGGGGTAAGCGATACTGAAGATGTACCTATTAATATGCAACTGGCTCTTTATTCTTCATCTGACAATACTTGCAGTGGCATTTTATCACCATATGAGAGCGGGTACGATAACTCCTCATTTGATGAAACACTGGAAGTAAGTTGCCTTGACCCAGGGCAAACTTATTTCCTTATGGTGGATGGCCAAGGAGCAAATAACGCTGGCATCTTTACGGTCAGCATCAGTGATGCGGGTAACGATACACCTGTTACCCTTTTGGACGAGACCGTCTGTTTTGGAGAAACGTTTTCCGTGGGCAACAGCGTGTACGCTCAGAGTGGCAATTACGAAGACACTTTGTTATTGCCCAATGGCTGTGATAGTGTGGTACTTCTTGATCTTGAAATATTGACACCTTTGGCCTTGGATTTATCCATTCTTACGCAAGGTGTAGGAGTGGGGAATCTGGATGGCGAAGTCCAAGTTAATCCTACCGGCAGTTCATCTAATTATACCTACCAGTGGGACAATGGGGAAATAACCCAAGCCGCTTCAGGCCTTATTGGGGGTGATGTTTATTGTGTGGAAGTAACCGATGATGTGGGTTGTTCAGCAGATACCTGTTTTGAAATGCCCTACTATATCCACTTTGTTCCAGACGTGCAAGGCAGCACGTTGGAATGCTTTGGTGATCAAGATGGGACTCTGAATTTCACGGCCTCATTTGGTGTACCACCTTATTTATATAGCTGGAAAAACTCGTCAAACACCATTAGCGGTTCTGGAATGATCATAGCGGACGGGCAAATCATTTCCATCATTGATTTGCCGGCGGGCGAATATCAGGTTTATATTCAGGACATTGTATTTGATACTACCGTTATGGTTTCGGTTCTTGAACCTGACCAGCTCGAAGTTGGAAATACCGATGTGCTGGATGCCAGTTGTTTCGGTAATTGTGATGGGAGTGTTTTAATAAATATAATTGGTGGCACTGCTCCTTATCAGGCCAAATGGTCCGATGGACAAACGGGATTCCAAGCATCTGATTTATGCCAAGGCAACTTAAGCGTTGAAATCACAGATGCAAATGGTTGCACCGCATTTTATGATTATGAAATAGAAGAACCAGTTGAATTCATTGCCACTGCATCGCAATCACAGGGCGTTTCCTGTTTTGGGGGAAATGACGGCGCTGCTACGGTCACCACCAACGGCACTCCATCAAGTTATATCTGGAGTTTTAATAATGAAACCTCCGCGACGGTTAATGGCCTGCAAGGCGGCGAATATTTTGTTACCGTGACCAATACAGATGGCTGTACCGATGTTAGTTCCATCATCATTGACACTCCAAATGCGCCCGTAGAGGCCAGTATAACATTGGTGGAGCCAGTTGTGTGCAATGGTGGAGAAGAAGGTGAATTGGTAGCGGTCGTTACTGGTCCCGGCAATTCATTTAGTTATGATTGGTCGAATGGTAGCAATTTGGAAGTAGCAAATGGATTAAGTGCAGGTACTTATACACTTATGGTTGAAAATGAGCTGGGCTGCCAGGCAACGGCGTCTTATACACTTGATGAACCCACTGCCATTGATATATCGTTTACCACTAACCAGCTCACCTGCAATGACCCGCCGGACGGAGGTGTTGTTACGATCGAACAAATAAATGGAGGTGTCCCTCCCTATCAATTTTCCTCGAATGGATCAGTTTATAGTGATGCATTGAATGTCACTGGGTTCTTCGCTGGCACCCAAAGCCTTCACATCCAAGATGCTGGCGGCTGTATTATTGAAGTGCCCGCCACGATAGACGGGCCTGAAGAATTGATTGTTTCGCTTGGGGATGATATGGAAATTGATTTAGGCGATGAGGTTACATTAGAGGCTCAAGTGAACATTTCGGATGTGGCTTATGAGTGGATGCCGTTTACCGACTCCCTTTGCCTTGATTGTAGTAGTATTGATGTGATACCGACTGAAAGTGGCATTTATTCTGTTATTGTAACCGACCAATTCGACTGTACGGAAGTGGCAGATGTATTTATTAATGTTTTGAAAAAAAGGAAAGTATTTGTCCCTAACGCTTTTAGTCCAAAT
The DNA here is from genome assembly GCA_965222975.1 of Saprospiraceae bacterium. Classification (GTDB taxonomy): domain Bacteria; phylum Bacteroidota; class Bacteroidia; order Chitinophagales; family Saprospiraceae; genus UBA6168. The sequence goes on from CBDCVJ010000082.1 coordinate 73,589, forward strand.
GATGATGGTTTCAATGACTTTTTCATGCCTTATGCCGGAAAAGGTGTTTCTATAATAAATGAATTTCGGGTATTTGATCGACAAGGCAATAATGTTTTTGCCAGCGCTAATTTTCATCCAGAAGATATAAATTATGCTTGGGATGGTACTTTTAAAGGGCAACAAATGCAACCAGGCGTTTTTGTTTGGTTTGCAAAAGTTGAATTTATTGACGGGGTAGAAGAAGTCCTTAAAGGGGATGTGACTTTGATACGATAATTCAGTGGCATATAAATTATTTAAAATAAAAAAGCTCATGTTGTGTCATGAGCTTTTTTATTTTAATTATGTCATGAAATTGGTTGTAATCATTTTTATAAAAATATTCTCTCTTTTCATCTGTTTTCATTCAATCATTGAACAATTCCTTTCCCAAACTGTAATTTACCTTAAATATGAATAATCGAATTTTAATCGATCTGAATTTCCAAAACAATAATCAAAATCAACATACACCTTATGGTCGCAGAACAACCCGCTGTATATACAACCCAGTCTTTTACGCCAAACCAGTATCTCAAGGTGCGAGCATATACTGAAAAGCTTTGCAAGCCACTAAAGACTGAAGACTATATTCCACAACCTGTCCCTTTTATTAGTCCGCCCAAATGGCATTTAGCTCATGTGACTTGGTTTTTTGAAGAATTTGTTTTAAAAAAATATAAACCTGCATACCAGATTTATCATAAAGATTTTAGCTACCTTTTTAATAGTTATTACAATGCCGTTGGAAATCGTGTCATGCGAGCCGATCGGGGCAATTTAACACGCCCAGGTGTGGAGGAAGTTTACGCTTACCGAAAATATGTTGATCAAGAAATGCTCGAATTATTTGAAAATCAAGAATTAAATAACGCCATTCTGGAAACCATAACGCTTGGTATAAATCATGAGCAACAGCACCAAGAATTGTTTTTGACCGATTTTAAATATATTCTCGGCCACAACCCTATTTTTCCTATTTATAAAAAAGATTTTTCATTGGTAGAACAATACAATGGAAATGATGACCAAGGATACCTAAAAATCAGCGGCCAAATTTTTAGTGTGGGTTTTTCAGGCGATGGGTTTTATTATGACAATGAAGTTGGAAGACATAAAGTATATATCAATGAATGTGAAATCTCAAAAGCATTGGTTACAAATAAAGAATACCTTGATTTTATGAACGATCAAGGCTATAGGCGTGCTGAGTTATGGTTGGACGAGGGATGGAGTTGGGTCTGTGAAAACAATGCGAGCGCACCGCTCTATTGGCACAACGTAAATGGGGAATGGTATTATTATACTTATTGTGGTTTTAAAAAAGTAGACCTAAATGCCATTTTATGCCATATCAATTTTTACGAAGCTTCGGCATTCGCAGAATGGAAAGGAATGCGCTTACCCACTGAATTTGAATGGGAATGTGCGTCAGATAAAATCAACTGGGGAACACGTTGGGAGTGGACAAACAGTGCTTATCTGCCTTATCCGGGTTTTGACAAAGCGGAAGGGGCTATTGGCGAATACAATGGGAAGTTCATGGTCAATCAAATGGTTTTGCGCGGCGCTTCGACAGCTACTTCTCCAGGGCATAGCCGTCCAACATACCGAAATTTTTTCCACCCCCATTTGAAATGGCAATGCACTGGAATCCGCTTGGCAAAAAAGCAATCTGTACAGCATGGTAAAATAATAAGTAGGTAATTTATAGAAAATTACATTAGAAATTTAATTTCGGAATTTAAATCATGGTGATTTTAAAAATCACCATGATTTAGGAGCTTTAATTTTAAATGTAATCATCTATAATATTCCTATAAATTCAAATTTTCTAAAAACAAAAAATGATCACCGCTATTGAATTGTCCCCATTTGCCAAAGACACTTTAACCGGTTTAACAGCTTCGCCTAAACATATGTCCTCTAAATATTTTTACGATGATATTGGCAGTAAAATATTCCAAGAAATAATGGACATGCCTGAATATTATTTAACTGACGCAGAATTGGAGATTTTACGAAATCAACCTGATGAGATAATTAAAGAATTAGGTTACGAGAATAGTTTCAATGTTATTGAATTAGGAGCAGGCGATGGTTTTAAGACAAAAGAATTGTTACGACATATTGCTGAACAAAATTTTGACTGTACTTATTATCCAGTCGACATTTCTCAAAAAGCAATGCACTTATTAAAAAGCGACTTAAATTCTTCTTTGCCACAATTAAAAATTGAACCATTGGTGGGCGATTATTTTAAAGTCTTGAATGAATTAGAACATGGTGACCGTCCTGCTTTGTTTCTTTTTTTAGGCAGCAACATTGGCAATTACGAAATACCTTCCGCTATTCATTTATTAAAAATGTTTGGTTCTTATATGAAACCGGGCGACCACTTTTTGATTGGGATAGATACAAAGAAGAATCCTCTCACCATTTTAAATGCTTATAACGACCCACATGGCATAACAAAGCGGTTCAACATGAATTTATTAACCCGGATGAACAGAGAGCTGGGCGCAAATTTTGATTTAACTAAATTTGACTTTTATCCTTTTTATAATCCGAAAAATGGGGAATTGCGGAGTACTTTGGTAAGCCTTGAAAAGCAAACCGTTTATTTTGAAGCATTGGAAACAGTCATACATTTTCAGGCTAATGAATTAATTTGGACAGAACTTTCTAAAAAATATGGATTGGATGAAATACCCAGTTTAGCAAAAAGTGCCGGATTTTGTTTTAAAAAGAATTTTTCAGATTCTAAAATGCATTTTTCAGATAGCCTTTGGGTAAAATAAATTGTTTCATTGCTCCATTGTTTCATTGTTCGACCGTAATTGGTATAAACAATGAAGCCATTTAGCCTTTCGGCTGTAACCCTAATACTTCTTCTGCAAAAGCAAAAGTCTCCTTTCTCACCGACTCTAAATCTTTTGAATGAATCCTCGATACCAACACATGGACACCTACGTCTGGAAATGCAACCTCCCTTTTTAATTCATCAGGCGTGGAAATGTTTTGGTAAAAATCCCTCATTGCCTCAACAGAAACGGTATGGTCTTGTTCCTCTTCATTTTTATAATAGTAGCCCATAAAAAGGGGCTGATTTACTTTTTTCCAGGTATCCTTTGTCATAGTACTTTCTACCAACGATTTTAGGCAGATCAAACCTTCTGTTCGGTAGGTAGTTGTCCAATATTTGTACCCCTCTTTGGGCGGAGTAAAAGAATGGTAATTGCCCATCATTGCAGTCGCAATCTGCTTGCCCCAAGGCAGGGTCAACATTTCAGTGGAGGAAGCATAAATATCAATATTGGGTGAATATAGGAATTGGGCATGTACACGCTCGGGATAATTGGCAGCTAAATAAATGGAAAGTGTGCCACCTGTTGAACAGGACATTAATATTGTCTTTTCACCAATTAAATTCCCAATTAATAACGCCTTCTTTGCAGACTCCCACAATTCATTGGGTGTTAAATCAGCAAATGATTCTTTACTGTCAATACCATGCCCTGCCAGTCTTGATAAAAATAAATTGCAGCCATACTTTTCCGCCATTTCCATATGAATAGGATCACCTTCTCCTTGGCTCGCTGACCAGCCATGCAGGTAGACGATACTATAAGGTGTCTTCCGAACGGAATCTGCCCAGATAATTCGGGCTTCATTGTCAGGTTTTAAATTTTCGGTTTTTGATTCTTTATTTAAGATATAATTATCAAGTTCAGAAATACTTAAATTTAATTCGGGCAGTGAATTTTTTAAATCGGAAAAACCCGGACGAGGCCCTGCCAGAACAGCAATAATTAATAGCCCGGGAATTAAATACCTTTTTTTTATTTTCATTGATTTAAAATTTTAATGGCTGAATGGTTAAATGGTTTATTCAACCATTCAGCCATTAAACCATTCATTTTATTTATCCATCCGCACGATCTTTGGCATAAAAGTACCAACAACCTCCACCAAGTCCTTTTGGTATGCCATTACTTCGTTAATATTTTTATAAGCCATCGGTGCTTCGTCGAGGCCACCACCAATGAGATCAACGTTATAAGCTTTTAGAACTTTTTTCAGTTCGTGCTGGGTCGTTGAATTTTTTGCCTTTGTGCGGGACATCGCCCGGCCTGCTCCATGCGACGCAGAATTGATGGCCGTCATGTTTCCTTTTCCACGAACGATAAATCCGGGATGCACCATAGAACCGGGAATTATGCCCAGAACACCTTTGCCCGCCGGAGTCGCCCCTTTACGGTGAACAATCACTTCTCTTCCATCTTCTAATGTTTCCTTCCAAGCAAAGTTGTGGTGGTTTTCGATCATTGTAATAGGTTCTTCCCCTAACGCTTTTGCCAAACGTTTGTGAATATCGTGATGACAGGCAGAAGCATAATCACCAGCGAGGCTCATGGCCATCCAATATTCTTGGCCTTCTTCTGAATTGAGGTCAAGCCAGGCGAGGTGTTTAGCCGCCTTAGGAAGGGGGCATTTTTCCATCGCCAATTTAGTATAATGACGAGCTATGTTCGCACCAAGTCCACGCGAACCCGAATGCGACAATACAGCTAAAAATTCGCCTTTTTCTACCCCGAGTCCATTTTTTTCATCTCTGATTTCAACAATCCCGAATTCCACGAAGTGGTTGCCAGAACCCGATGAACCCAATTGTTTCCACGCTTTGCCATGCAGGTTTTTCACTGTTTCTATTTCCTTAAATTCTTTCCTCTCCAAAACAGGATCATTGGCACGGGTCTTTTGTTCACCCAATCCGAAAGCAGTATTTTCAAATAGGACATCCTTCAGTTTCGACCTGTTTTTCTCCAAAAATACCGGAGGCAAATCATAGAAAGTCAGGCACATCCGGCAACCGATGTCCATGCCAACGCCGTAAGGTATCACTGCATTTTCAGTTGCCAATACACCACCAATTGGCAAACCATATCCTTGGTGGGCATCTGGCATGAGGACAGCTTTTATGGCTATGGGCAACTTAGTCGCTACATCCATTTGATCCATAGCACCTTGTTCGATGCCATTTTGGCCAAATGCTTTATAGGGCAATGATTCGGTGTTGATCTGAATTTCCTTTGGGCCTTTTTTGATTTTAGGTTGCAGGGCGGTTACAATGCGGCCAAAGTATTCGTGATCGGCAAAGTTCTCTTGGTTGTCCAATACCTCCTGTAGCATGGTCAGCACTCTCTCAGGCTTTTCTTTCTTGAAGTGTTGATGAACCACATTAATGGCCATGCCAATGGCAGGGCCTTGCGGGTAGCCGAGTTTCTTCAGGTCCTTGCCTCTTATTTTAAGTTTTGCCATTTTTTTTAATTATTGTTTTCTGGATGAATTCCCCTTAGGGAACAGTGAAAAATAACTTACTGATTTCAAAAAAAGATTTACTAAATTTTTAAAATTTAGCAAATCGGTTAGCCTACCCGTTTTGCTATCCCGATGATTCTATCGGGATAGTAAAACTCGTTTATTACAATAAAGCTAAACAAATCGGAAAGTTATTTTTCACCGCCCCCCGTAGTTGGTAAATTTATTTACCAAATAGAATTTTAGATCAGGAAATAAATTTCCTGACTACTGGTGTCGCAGCCGAAACTTGAAAATGGGGAAAATAGTTCGTGAGTACAACATTTTGAAAAATAAATCAGTTTTAAGTGGCGCAATTGATACACGAATGCTGGAGATGAAATGGATTTTCCTCTTAGCTTATTGGATAAAAATCCGTCATTCTGTATCAACTATTCTTTCAAATTAATTAATCTAATATCGTCCATATCTACCTTAAATTCAAAAGTTAATTCACTACTTAATAAAACGACGATATTATGAAACTATCCAATGCTTTTTCTTTGGTATTTCTTGCTTTATTTTTTTCCTGTCAAAAAGACAATGTAAACCCTCCCGTAGTTGAAGAAAGTGCTTACCCAAATGTTGACCCTTTGCTTCACCCCTTCTTTGAAGAATTTGAATACCAAGCTTCTTTACGTGGTTTGGATGTCGACTTAACGGGAGCTCATATTATTGGGAAACTGGAAGATTTGCCAGAAGAACACGTCGCCGGGCAATGCTCTTATGGAACTAACATCGACAATGAAATCACCATAGATCTAACTTTTTGGAATGACTTCAAGCAATCTCTTGTTCGGGAAATGGTGGTGTTCCACGAACTTGGACATTGTTATCTTTCACGCGGTCATACAGAAGGTGCTCATCCAAATGGAACATGTTTGAGTATTATGCGAAGCGGATTGGAAAATTGTAGAGACAATTACAACCAACAAACCAGAACGGCCTATTTAAATGAGCTGTTTGCAAATGAATAATAAAATTACAGCCCAGTTGTCCGCAGAGTATCGCTAAATTATCAGAAAAATTTCGCTGGGTTTCCTTGCAACTCTTTGAAATTCCAAGTAATGTAATGCGGTACTCTGCGGACAACTTTCTTTTTCTTGCCTTATTGGAGTTACTATTTAAGTTGACTTCCTGCCTTTACTTTACATTTGCGATTTTGAAGCTCATTGCAATTCTATGATCCGATATACCAAAGACACTGACCATATTGCCACCCTTACCCTTGGCATGCAAAACAGGCAGAGGAACATACTGAACCATGAGATCGTTGAGGCATTTGTTCCCGTCATCCAGCATTTGAAAAAAGAAAAGGAGAAAGGGCAATTGCGTGGAATAATTATAACTTCTTCGAAAAAGAATTTCCTTGTCGGTGGTGATTTGAAATATTTATCTACCACAAAAAATCCACAGGACATCTTCAATTATGCGGAAAAATTAAAAGCCTTTTTCCGAGACCTTGAAAAGCCTGGTGTCCCGGTAGTAGCAGCCATTAACGGCAATGCTATTGGGACTGGATTTGAATTGGCATTGGCCTGCCACCATCGAATTGTCTTGAAAAGGGAAGACATCCGAATTGGATTGCCAGAAGCTAAATACGGGGTAATGCCCGGCAATGGCGGAACCATCCGTTTACTCTGGTTGCTTGGTCTTGAAAAAGCATTTCACATTTTGGCAGAAGGAAGAGAAGCAACACCCGCAGAGGCCAAAATAGCCGGATTAGTCGATGAACTCGCCGATGACCAAAAAGAATTGATAACGAAAGCCAAAAAATGGCTTCTTGAAACAGAAGAAGTCAAGAGGCCTTGGGATTGTCCGGGCAATTCAATTCCCCATAATGATTCCGTTCCTAAAAAGAGTTCCCAATTAGCAGCTTTGGTGGCAGAAAAATGGAAACATCACTACCCAGCCCCTCAAGCCATACTCAACGCTTTAAATGAAGCAAGTCAAGTAGATTTTGAAACCGCTTGTCGAATAGAAAGCCGCTACTATACTGCGTTGTTGTTGAGTCCAGAATCAAGGAATATGACCCAAGCACTGTGGTTCGATCAAAACCAGATTTCAAATGGTATTAGCCGACCTAAGGGTTTTGGAAAATTCAGACCTCGAAAAATAGGCATTGTTGGGGCAGGTGTGATGGGTTCTGGCATAGCAGCTTCATGTTTGGCTGCCGGGCAAGAGGTTTTGTTGAAAGACGTTTCCCGAATGATTGCCGAGCAAGGGAAGGATCAGGTAACGCAGATGTTGGAGGCTTATGTGCGAAGTGGGAAAATTCTTAAAAAATCGAAAGAAGACTGTATTGCTAAAATTCAGACGACTGAAACATCCGACGGTTTTGCTGATTGTGACTTAGTAATTGAATCTGTTTTTGAAAATGTGGATCTTAAACGAAAGGTCATTTCCGAAACAGAGCAACATATTGACGAATTGGCTTTTCTTGCCACTAATACGATTTCTATCCCCATCACGAATTTAGCCAAGAAATCAATTCGGCCCGAGCAATTTATCGGCCTGCATTTTTTAAAACCTGCGGATGAAAAACTATTGGTTGAAGTAGTAAAAGGAGAAAATACCGACAATGAAACCATCGCCAAGGCATTTGATTTTGTAAGAGCAATTGGTAAAACCCCTATCGTGGTAAAAGACGACTGGGGGTTTTATGTGGCTCGGGTTCAAAACACTTACATCCTAGAGGGGATTACAATGTTACAAGAAGGTTTTTCGCCCGCTTTAATTGAAAACCTTGGCCTGCAAAGTGGTATGCCCAAGGGTGCATTGGAGCTTGCAGATGAACTTTCCCTTGACCTCGTTTTGCGTTATGAAAAGCAGGCGGCAAGCCACTATGGGTCTAAGTACACCCAGCACCCAGCCGTATCGGTTTTGAAAAAAATGTTGGAAACTTTGAATCGGCCAGGCCGAAAACGCAACGGAGGCTTTTATGAATATCAAGAAGAAAATACATGCCTTTGGACTGGACTGGAAGAGCATTTCCCAATTCAAAAACCGACTTTTTCGCGGGAAGAAATCATTGAGCGGTTCTTGTTTGCACAGGTATTGGAGGCAATTTGGTGCTTGCACGAAGGGGTTATCAAGACTGTGCAAGAAGCAAATCTTGGCAGTGTGCTTGGATGGGGTTTTCCTTCTTTTAAAGGTGGAGTGATCCAATATGTTAAAGACTATGGCAAGCACGCCTTCATTGCGAGATGTGACGAATTGAAGACATCTCACGGACAGCGGTTTTCTGTGCCAGGTTGGTTGAAAAAAACAAACCTCAACGAAGAGGATTAAGGAATGAGGGAACAATATTGCAACTTTAATTTCTCTAAATAAAGAAACGTGTTTCGGGCAAGACCAAAACACGTCCTTATACTCATTAGAAGTTGCGGTCAATAAAGTGACCAAATGGCCATACCGTTTATAACGGGATAGCTGCAATCCCTTAAACCTTTTTTATTTAATCCATAAAATGTAACCGGAACAGGAATGTTTTTCAATAAAATTTACAACTCGGCTCAATCAGGATGGCCTAATTTAATTTTGAATATCGTTCTACTTGCCAACCAATATTAGCTTGATTCAAATTCAAAAAGGGGAAATTCAAGAGGGGAATACCTGGAGAGTTATATGCCTGCATTTGCATTTTCTATGCCAGAATGAAGGAAGCCAACCAAAGGGGTCAGTGCAAGGCAATTCTGTTTAAGGCCTGCTTTTAGAAAAATACTTTCCCGATAGTTCCCATTAAAAATAAATGGCATACATTTGCGGCTCTTTGACAAAATAATTCGAGCCAAAAAATTGCTCAAAAACAAATTGTCAGAATTTTGGCAGTTCAAAAAAAACTCTTCATTTTTCTTTTCCAAAACAATTCTAATCCTATATTTGCCGGAAATAACTCACTTTGAGTAAAAAAATTACTCGTTTTTCACTATGATTGAGACACTTATCTCATCGAAAACACGGATAAAACTACTGCTTAAGTTCTTCTTGAACAGCAGTACTACCGCCTACCTTCGTAGCCTCGAAAGTGAGTTCGGAGAATCTACCAATGCAATAAGACTGGAACTGAACCGACTGGAAGAAGCAGGAATGTTATCATCATTTCTTAAAGGAAACAAGAAAATGTTTCGGGCCAATACCAAGCACCCTTTGTTCAAGGATGTGAGGACGATGCTGATGAAAACTATCGGCCTCGACCAGATCATCATGAATGTGATAGAACGTTTGGGAGATGTTGAACAGGTATTCTTGGTTGGCGAATTTGCAAAGGGCCTTGACAGCCCTGTCATCGACCTGATTTTTATTGGAGACATTGATAAGAATTATTTGATCAACTTGGTCGAGAAAGCTGAAGAAATTGTCAAACGGAAAATAAGGTACCTGATTTACGATAGCCTTGAATTCCAATCCCACTCGGATTTGGGATTTGCAAATGAAGCCCTATTGCTTTGGTCTAAAGACGATTGAATCCTTGGTTCAAGCATATAGGGAAATGAGAAAATGCATTTTTAAAAGGGAGGCCAATTTGGCCGGAATTGAAACACTTGCGAAAACATGTACAAAGAACTGGTCAATAAAGAAAAAGCGATTTCTGTCATAGGCCTTGGCTATGTGGGGCTGCCCTTGGCCTTGGCACTGGCCAAAAAATTCAAGGTCATTGGCTTTGATATTAATGAAAGCCGTGTCGAAATGATGAAGCGGGGCGTTGACCCTTCGAAAGAATTGGATGGACAAGAATTTGACAACTGTGATATTACCTTTACAGCAAAAGCAGAAGACCTCAAGGCCGCCCATTTTCATATTGTTGCTGTGCCTACACCAGTGGACGAAGTCCACATGCCTAACCTAAATCCCATCTTAAGTGCCTCACGAACAGTCGGAAGTGCATTGAAAAAAAGTGACTATGTGGTCTATGAATCCACTGTTTACCCTGGTTGCACAGAAGAAGATTGCTTGCCCATATTGGAGGAAGTTTCCGGTTTAAAATTGGGCAACGATTTCAAAATAGGCTATTCCCCCGAACGCATAAATCCCGGCGACAAAGTCCACACCATTACCAAAATACTGAAGATAGTCTCTGGAAGCGACAACGATGCTTTAGAGGAAATAGCAAACGTTTATGGCAGCATCATCGAACCTGGTGTCTACAAAGCTTCCAGCATAAAAGTAGCGGAAGCTGCCAAGGTTATTGAAAACACACAAAGGGACATCAATATCTCCCTGATGAACGAGCTATCCATGATTTTCGATATGATGGACATTGATACAAAGTCCGTTTTGGAAGCTGCTGGCACCAAATGGAATTTCATCAACTTTTATCCGGGTCTTGTCGGTGGTCATTGCATCGGCGTTGATCCGTATTATTTGGTTTATAAATCAAAAAAATTGGGCTATGACCCGCAAGTCATTTTAAGCGGAAGGCGAATCAATGATGGAATGCCGGCATTTATCGCCCAACGGCTTGTTCAAAAACTAATTAACCTTGGACGAAACCCACTGGAGTCCAAAGTGCTCATTATGGGCATCACCTTTAAAGAAAATGTAGCCGACATTCGCAACTCCAAAGTGGCTGACCTGGCAAAGGAGTTAATGAAATTTTCCATTAACGTACATATAACTGATGAATATGCCTCCCCCAACGAAGTCGCCCATGAGTACAATCTGACTTTAGTGGAAAATCTTTCAAGTGATTATGATGCAGTGATAATTGCCGTAAACCATGACTCATACAAAACCCTGACCCCTGAACATTTTAAATCCATTATGAAGAAAGACAACCCAATTACATTGGATTTAAAAGGAATATATCAGCCAAGTGATTTTAATCAGGCAGGTATTTCTTATTGGCGACTCTAAATTAAAAACCAAATAGGCTTTAAAGCCATAAATGAATTAGGACTGTACCGATTATGACTAAAAATACGCACGAAAATCACTTACATATAACTGAACCAAGATGGTTTGCGGTTTATACAAGATCAAAAAGTGAAAAAGTGGTGAAGCGGCTTTTGACCAACAAAAAAATCGAGTGCTATTTACCATTACAAAAAGTTACCAGGCGGTACGAACGAAAAATCAAGTCTTATGAAATACCGCTAATTACTTGTTACATATTTGTCAAAATAATTAAAGCCCAATATGTACCTGTTCTGGAAACAGAAAATGTGGTGAAATTCATTCGGCTTGCTAAAAATTTAATTGCTATCCCCGAAAACGAAATAGAGATGTTGAAATTGGTTGTAGGTGAAGGTGAAAATGTAGAAGCCCAAATGGGAATATTTAATGAAGGCGATGAAGTTGAGGTTGTTGGAGGAAAATTGACCGGACTGAAGGGAAAGTTAATTGAAAAGCAAGGTAAAAAACAAATGGTCGTGGAATTAGAGAATGTGGGGTATTCATTGATTATGAATATAGATATTTCATTACTCAGGAAAGTTGTTTAATGATTGAGTTATAAATTAATGCGCTCATTTAAACAAAGTGCATTTAAAAATGAAATTTAATAAAGGCAGGAGTAAATATTTCTGCCCAAGTTTGGTTTGCTTTTGTATGGTAAGTTCGCTGCGACTTATGAGTGGCGAAGCCGTATCATTTATGTTATGAAAGAAGGAAAAGAATCACATTTAAGAAGTATTTTAAAAACAATTTCTTGGCGAATTATTGCCACAACAACTACCGTCACTATTGCTTATTTCATCTTTGGCGACATATCAAATGCGCTTAAGGTAGGGGGAATTGAATTTTTTGCCAAGATGATTATTTATTACTTACATGAGCGTGCATGGCAAAATATTCCTTTCGGCACTATCAGAAACTTCTTTAGAATAAAGAAAAACAAAAAATCAACAGTAAGCACAAAATAATTAATCACATCTACTTTTCATTAAAATAGTCTAATAATCGAACAGGGCAACAATAATATCCACCCAATTTTTGATAAACTCGTAAGCAGAGTTGAAAAAGAAAAATTTTTAAACCAACGAGGGAAAGTCCTTTGGTTGACGGGCCTGTCAGGATCTGGCAAAAGCACCATCGCACAACAACTCGAAAGAGAATTGCTTAAATTAGGGTATTTTACAAAAGTCTTGGATGGCGACAATATTAGAACTGGGATCAATAACAACCTTGGATTCAGTATCGAAGACCGCCATGAAAATATCAGGAGGATTTCAGAGGTTGCCAAATTATTTGTGGACACAGGCATCATCACCATTTGCAGCTTTATCAGTCCAACCATTAAAATAAGGCAATTTGCCAAGAATATAATTGGAGAAAATGATTTTATTGAAATATACATCAACACCCCTTTGGCTGTTTGTGAAAAAAGAGATGTAAAAGGTTTGTATCAAAAAGCGAGGAATGGGGAAATAAAAAATTTCACCGGAATTGATTCGCCATATGAATCTCCCATTAATCCCGATATTGAAATAAAAACGGAAAATTTATCTGTTTCTGAATCAACATTAAAAATAATCGAATTGATCAAACCAAGTATTTTATACAAGGTTGATTAAAAAAAGAAAAATTTGTGAATTATCGATTAACCCATCTCAGAGAATTAGAATCTGAATCCATATTTATATTGCGTGAAATAGCAGCCCAATTTGACAATCCCGTTTTATTATTTTCAGGAGGGAAAGATTCCATTTTGGTTTCCTATTTAGCTCAAAAAGCATTTTTCCCTGCCCGTGTCCCATTTCCTTTTTTACATGTTGACACAGGCCATAATTTCAAAGAAACAATTGAATATAGGGATAACTGGATTAGCAAATTAGGGGCAAAATTAATTGTAGGTTCAGTACAGGAGTCTATTGACAACGGTGAACTGGTCGAAGAAAAAGGAATTAATGCCAGTCGAAATTATTTACAAACCCATGTGCTTTTAAAATCTTTGGAAGAAGGAAAATATGACGCTGCAATTGGGGGAGCCAGAAGAGATGAGGAAAAAGCACGAGCCAAAGAAAGATTTTTCAGCCATAGAGATGAATTCGGTCAATGGGATCCAAAAAATCAACGCCCGGAGCTTTGGAATTTATTTAATGGCAAAAAAAATTATGGCGAACATTTCCGTTGTTTTCCGATCAGTAATTGGACGGAATTGGATGTATGGCAATATTTAGCGGAAGAAAAAGTCCCACTTCCAAATCTATATTTTGCCCATAAAAGAAAAGTATTCCAACGGGATGGTATCCTTTTAGCCGACTCGGAATTCATTCCAAAAAAACCGGAAGAAATAGTAGAAGAAAAATTAGTCCGTTGCAGGACTATTGGGGATGTCACATGCACTGGTGTTTGGGAATCCAGTGCCTCAAGCATTGAAGATATAATCGCAGAAGTAGCAATTTCAAGAAAAACGGAGCGGGGCGGGCGTGCAGATGACAAACGATCGGAGACCGCTATGGAAGACCGTAAAAAGGATGGATACTTTTAGTCTTTTTTATGTTTAAAGAAATAATTCATTTACCGATAAATTTTTAAACTCAAAATGTTAAACTCTGAATTATTAAGATTTACAACTGCCGGTTCTGTTGATGACGGGAAAAGCACATTAATAGGCCGTTTATTATACGATTCTAAGTCCATTTTTGAAGATCAATTGGATGCAGTTAAAATTGCCTCCGAGAGAATGGGTGAGTCTGAAGTTAATTTAGCACTCCTAACGGATGGACTAAAATCAGAAAGAGAACAGGGGATTACAATTGATGTTGCATATAGATATTTTGCAACCCCAAAAAGAAAGTTCATCATAGCAGATACACCAGGCCATATCCAATATACCAGAAATATGGTAACGGGGGCTTCTACTGCAAATGTTGCACTTATTTTAATTGATGCAAGAAATGGTGTAGTCGAACAAACCAGAAGGCATGCTATTATTGCCTCGTTATTGCAAATCCCGCATCTTGTTATCTGCATTAATAAAATGGACCTGGTAGATTATAGTGAGGAAGTTTATGAAAATATAAAAGAGGACTTCGAAGAATTTGTTTCTAAACTGGCTGTGCACGATGTTGCTTTTGTTCCCATGTCGGCCTTAAAAGGGGATAATGTAGTTGAACGTACTGATAACATGAAATGGTTTGGTGGTTCTACCCTACTCTATTATTTGGAAAATGTACACATTGGAAGTGACCACAATTTAATTGATTCCAGATTTCCTGTGCAATATGTTATCCGACCGTATAATGATGACTATCATGACTATCGTGGTTACGCGGGGAGAATAGCAGGAGGTGTATTAAAAAAAGGCGACAAAGTCATGTTGTTGCCATCTGGATTTAATACCTCTGTGACTAAAATAGAATTAAACGGGAAAGAAATTGATGAAGCGCATCCTCCTATGTCTGTTACGGTTTCTATTGCAGACGATATGGACTTAAGTAGAGGCGATATGATAGTGAGGGAAAATAACCAACCAAGAGTAACTCAAGATATTGACGTCATGGTTTGTTGGTTCAATCAAAAGCCATTACAGCCAAGAGGTAAATATGCTATTATGCACACGACGAATTCTGCACGTTGCGTCATTAAGGAAGTGCAATATAAAATGGACGTCAATACTTTGCACCGAAACTTGGATGATAAAGAAATAAAGATGAATGATATTGCAAGGATTAAATTACGAACCACCAAGCCATTATTCGTCGATGCTTATCGAAAAAACCGGATTACTGGTAGTGTAATTTTAATTGATGAACAAACGAATGAAACTGTTGCAGCGGGTATGGTAATTTAACCCTATCCCCTTTTTCATCCCGTAGGGAACTGTTCCATCATCTAAAGTCAACTCTATGAGAAGAGAGTACAATTTTTGGGTTTATATTTTGACCAATTGGAACAAAAAAACACTTTATGTTGGTCGCACTGATAATTTAGTTGCACGGCTTAAAGAACATTACCAAAATAGGGGAAAACAAAAAACTTTTGCGGGTAGATATTATTGTTATTATTTAGTTTACTACGAGCGGGATAAATATGTACTGAATTCCATTACAAGGGAAAAAGAAATAAAAAATTGGCCAAGAAAAAAGAAAGAAGATTTGATTGAGTCGCTTAACCCTGAATGGAAATTTTTGAATATTGATGTTTGTGGAGAATGGCCGCCTAAAGTTCCGAATCGTTTTTAAATGGAAATTGCTTTAACTGGAACGGGTCCCTACGGGATGAAAAAAGAGGTACAAATGGTTGACTTGAAAAGTCAATACCATAAAATAAAAACTGAAATTGACCAAGCTATTTCAGATGTTATAAATTCAACCCAATTTATAGGTGGCAAAGCAGTTCAAGAATTTAAATCCAATTTGGAAAAGCACCTTCATGTAAAACATGTCATCCCATGTGCAAATGGGACGGATGCTTTGCAAATTGCTTTAATGGCATTGGATTTAAAACCAGGAGATGAGGTAATTGTGCCAGCATTCACCTTTGTGGCAACAGCTGAGGTTATTGCGTTATTGCAATTAAAACCCATTATGGTAGATGTTGACCCAAATACATTTAATGTAACTCCTAAAATAATTGAAGCTGCAATAACTCTGAATACCAAAGCCGTTGTGCCTGTTCATTTATTTGGACAAAGTGCAGACATGGAACCCATAATGGAAGTTGCAGAGAAACATGGTATCCACGTCATAGAAGATAATGCCCAGGCAATTCACGCTGATTATACTTTTAATAATGGTGAAATAAAAAAGGCAGGCACGATTGGGCATATAGGTACGACTTCTTTTTTCCCATCCAAAAACTTAGGGTGTTATGGCGACGGTGGGGCCGTTTTCTGTAATGATGATAAATTGGCTGATAAAATAAAAATGGTCGCCAACCATGGACAAGTAGAAAAATATTACCACGAGATAGTGGGTTGCAATTCGAGGCTGGACGCCATACAAGCTGCCATTTTAAATGTAAAATTAAAATACCTGGATGATTATTGCACAGCCCGCCAAAAAGCTGCTGCTTATTATGACAATGCTTTTAAGGATGTTCCGGAATTAATTATCCCCGCAAGGCAAATTAATTCCACCCATGTATTCCATCAATATACTTTGAAAGTTACTAATGGAAAGAGAGATGATTTATCCCAGCATTTAAAAGCAACTGGCATTCCACACGGCATTTATTATCCAGTTCCATTATATGAGCAAAAAGCGTTTGCAAAATTTTATAATGGAAATAAATTACCCAATACTGACATGCTATGCAAGTCCGTTATATCACTGCCAATGCACTCCGAAATGGACAATGACTTACTTGCATATATATCTGATGCGGTAATTAATTATTTTAAATAAATAAAAGTCAGAACGTTATTTCCATAAATTATTTTGTCCATCCCAGCGCAATTATAGATGAAGGTGCAATCATAGGAGAAGGAAGTAAAATATGGCACTTTAGCCACATTATGTCAGGCGCCAAAATTGGAAAAGGCTGTAATCTCGGTCAAAACGTATTTGTTGCCAATAATGTCATTTTAGGAAATAATGTAAAAGTGCAGAACAATGTATCCATATATGAAGGTGTAGAATGTGGCGACGATGTTTTTCTTGGCCCAAGTATGGTATTTACCAATATTAGCAACCCACGAAGTGCAGTGAACAGAAAAGGTGAATATATAAAAACGATAGTTGGAAACGGAACAACTATCGGTGCCAACGCAACCATCGTTTGCGGGAATCACCTTGGATCATATGCTTTTATTGGTGCCGGCACAGTCGTTACTAAAGAAGTTCCAGCTTATGCTCTAATAGTTGGTAATCCCGGAAAACAAATTGGTTGGATGAGTGAATACGGGGAGCGATTATATTTTGACAAAAACAATAAAGCTATTTGCCCCACTACTGGCAACCAATATATTTTGTTGAATAATAAAATGGTGCAAAAATTAGTCATTACCCATTAGTCATTAGTCATTAACAATGGCCAATAAAAATTTTGTATTAATCGGTGCAGCAGGATATATAGCGCCCCGACATATGCAGGCCATCAAAGACACGGGTAATAATTTATTAGCAGCACTGGACAAAAATGATTCGGTCGGCATTATTGACAGTTATTTCCCTCAAGCTGATTTTTTTACCGAATTTGAACGTTTCGATCGCCATTTAGAAAAATTAAAAAGAAAAGGAATCAAGATTGATTTCGTTTCTATATGTTCCCCCAACTATTTGCACGATGCACATATCCGTTTTGGCCTTCGCCATGGTGCTGATGTAATTTGTGAAAAACCATTGGTACTTTCTCCATGGAACCTGGAAGGCTTAAAGGAAATAGAAAAGGAAACAGGAAAAAGAATCTATAATATTTTGCAATTGCGCCACCACCCTACCCTTTTGAAACTAAAAAAGAAAATAAAAAACGGAGACCCAACAAAAATATATGATGTCAATTTGACCTATCTCACCTCTCGAGGAAAATGGTATTATGCAAGTTGGAAGGGGGATATTTCAAAATCGGGAGGCATAGCCACCAATATTGGCATCCATTTTTATGATATGTTGACATGGTTGTTCGGTGGTGTGCAAGAAAATGAAGTTCATATCCATACCCACGATCGGGCTGCTGGATTTATACAACTTGAAAGAGCACGAGTCCGATGGTTTCTAAGTATAAATTATGACACCATCCCAGATGTAATAAAGACAACTGGTGCAAGGACTTATCGTTCTATAACGGTAGACAATGAGGAAATAGAGTTTAGCGATGGTTTTACCGATCTCCACACTTTGAGTTACAAAGCCATCCTCAAAGACAATGGATTTGGCCTTGATGACGCTAAACCTTCCATTGACATTGTTCATAACATCCGGAATCAACAACCTGTTGGCTTGAAGGGCTGTTACCATCAAATGGCTGAACTACCTCTAACAGAACATCCATTCGGAAGAGGCTTTCAGTCACCTGCTAATAGTCTCAGCAATTAAGAAATTATATCTCAGTGAGTAAAAAACACATATTAATAACAGGTGCGGCTGGCTTCATTGGCTTCCACCTCGCCAACAGATTGGCTCAAGATGGCCATGAAGTAATTGGGCTTGATAACCTCAACAACTATTACGACGTTAAGCTGAAGTTGGATCGATTGGAAAGTGCTGGAATCGAGAATCGACAAGTCGCTTATAATGAGCCTGTTGTAAGTTCCAAATTCCCCAATTACACTTTTATCCAGTTGGGCATTGAGGATGCAGCCAATTTAGAGCGTTTGTTTGTAAAATACCAATTTGATATAGTTTGTCATTTAGCGGCACAAGCAGGTGTACGTTATAGTATCAAGCACCCAGAGGCATATATCCAAGCCAATATTGTAGGTTTTTTCAATATATTGGAATCCTGCCGCCACCATGCCATAAAGCATTTGGTTTTTGCCAGTAGTTCGAGTGTTTATGGTAACACTCAGGCAGTACCATTTAAAGTAGAAGATGCTACTGACGCACCGATATCCTTTTATGCCGCCACCAAAAAAAGTAATGAACTCATGGCCCATACCTACAGCCATTTGTTCAATTTACCCGCTACAGGGCTTCGGTTCTTTACCGTTTATGGCCCTTGGGGGCGTCCAGACATGGCATATTCCCTTTTTACTAAAGCCATGCTGGAAGGTCATCCGATAAAAGTCTTTAACGAAGGAAAACTTTCTCGTGATTTCACCTATGTTGACGACATCGTTGAAGGCATCACTCGTATCATTGAAAAAGCGCCTTCATCTAAATCGACTAAGAATAAAGAGAACCATCAACCACCTCAATTTTCACCGACAGCTCCATTTCGCCTATACAATATTGGCAATAGTCAACCTACTCCATTGATGGATTTTATCACTGCTATTGAAGATGAATTAGGCATTGAAGCAAAAAAGGAGTACTTGCCCATGCAAGCTGGTGATGTCGAAACGACCTATGCAGATGTATCTGATTTGATGAATGATTTTGGTTACCAACCAAAAACCACCGTTAAGGAAGGTATTTCCAAATTTGTAAAATGGTATTTGTTATACAACCAAGCTGGGGCAGGTGTATTTCAATAGAATTTGTTTGAATGAAAATCATTAGAAAACAATCAGCCATTAATGCGAACTGTCCAAGTCCAAGTCCCGGAGGGACGACATATTATAGCGAGGGATATAAATCCCTCGAAAACGGTCATTATGGCCCTCATTTTCGAGGGATTTATATCCCTCGCTATAATATGTCGTCCCTCCGGGACTTGAATGAAAGGGGATAAATTTTAACCAGCCATTCGCATCATTAACAAATAACAATTCCACCCCAAGTAAATAGCATGTCGCAAACCATCAACCGTCAACCTTCATCCGTCAACCAAGTATCCATCCTCGTCACTGGCGGTGCAGGATTCATTGGTTCCAATCTCACAGAAGCATTGCTTCAATTAGAAAATGTTGGTCTCGTCAGGGTACTGGACAACCTAGCCACAGGACACCTGCGAAACCTCCAAGAATTTCAGAGCAACCCCAAATTCGAATTCATGGAAGGAGACATCCGTGATTTCAAAACCTGCCAAAAGGCATGTAAAGGCATTAACCTAATCACCCACCAGGCTGCACTTGGTTCTGTGCCCCGCTCCATCAATGACCCTATTACTACCAATGAAGTTAATATTACGGGCACCCTCAATATTTTTAATGCTGCCAAAGAAGAAGGAATCAATCGAGTCGTATATGCTGCATCCTCTTCCACTTATGGTGACAGTCCTTATTTGCCCAAAAGAGAAGATGTAATCGGCAAACCGCTATCTCCATATGCGGTCACCAAATTGGTCAATGAATTGTACGCAGATGTTTTTGCTAAATTCTACGACATCAACTTTATCGGCCTTCGCTATTTCAATATTTTCGGGCCAAAACAAGACCCCAATGGCGCGTATGCTGCAGTTATTCCTTTATTCATCAAATGCATTTTAGAAAATACCCCTCCAACCATCAATGGAGATGGATTGACCAGTCGGGATTTTACATATGTAGCCAATGCCGTTCAAGCAAATATCAAGGCATTGTTTACCGAAAATAAGGCAGCATTAAATGAAGTTTATAACATAGCGACCAATGACAGGACAACCCTGATTGAATTGTTTGATCTTTTAAAAAATATTGGTGATTCGCAATTAGAGCCTCATTTTGGGCCAGAAAGATTAGGAGATGTCAAGCATAGCTTGGCTGATATTTCCAAGGCGATGAATTATTTGGGATATCATCCGCACGTAAAAATAAAAGAAGGCCTGAAAAAGGCTTTTGAATGGTACAAAATCAAATTAGCACAACCTACCCTTATTAACTAACACCTATTTTGCACAACACCCAAAATCACAACGTAAAACGTGCAACCTGCATCCTAATGATCAAACATCTAAAATACCTACTTCTCCTAATACCGCTGCTACCCAGCTGCGTCCGTCACCCCGATCTGGTCAACTTCCAAAATGGCCAGCCATACTCTTATGAAGCACCAGCCCAAATCCAAAATTTACAAAATCCCACAATTCAAACAGATGATATTTTAAAAATTGATGTGCATAGTTTCAATGAGGTGGCAGCCAGTCCTTTTAATATGGAAGATGGATCAAGGGTAGGAGGTGGTGGTGGTCAAAACACCAACATGCTACTATTATCAGGCTACATGGTAGATAGTTTAGGCAATATAAATTTTCCAGTAATTGGAGAGGTGGAAATTGGTGGGCTAAGCCTTGAAGCCGCCTCTGAAAAACTACAGGACGAAATCAGGCCCTATTTAGCCGATGTGGTGGTCAATGCGAGATACCTAAATTTCCGCTACACTATTTTAGGAGAAATCAATCAGCCCGGCACCTTTTCTACCATCAACAAAAGAATCACCTTATTTGAGGCCATCGGTGCAGCCGGCGACTTGACCAACTACGCCAACCGGGAAAAGATATTGTTGGTCAGAGAGTTAAACGGACAACGGGTATATGTCAACCTTGACCTGAAAAACAAACAGATATTCGAGTCCCCCTATTTTTACATCCAGCAAAACGACATGATCTACATCGAACCCACCAAGACCAAAGTCGCAACGGTACAGGATCCGGTATTCCGTTATTTGTCCCTTGGGTCTGCAACCCTATCCCTAATCACCCTGATCATTTCCCTAACTCGATGACCTTTTTTATCCCGAAGGGATCTGTTCAACACCGCCTTTTTTTGTCATTCTGTAAGAACCTGTTCAAGAAACAAGTGCCAATAATTCCCCAATTCCCTAATTCCCCAAATTCCCTAATTCCCTAACTTCCGTGGAAGCCTTACATCCCAACTCAAACGGTCAACCTACCTCCCCCACCGTCCAGTCCAATCAAAACACAGGCGGTCTGGACATTCGGGCATTGCTCTTTCGGATCCTGGCGAATTGGTACTGGTTTGTCCTGTTCATGGCAGCAGGTTTTGCCGCCGCAAAATTGTACTTGCGTTATACCAAAGACGTTTACCAGGTGAAGGCCTCCATCATGGTGAAAAAATCAGAGGAGGAAAGCTCCATCCTAAAAATCGTCAATCAGGGAAGCATTGATAAATCTTCCAATCTGAGCAACGATATCCAGATCATGAAATCCATCCCTGTGATGGAGGAAGTGGTCGAAAGATTGGGAATAGATGTAGCTTATTTCGCCAAAGGGAGTGTTATTAGCACAGAGCAGTATAAATCGGCAAATGTCCCGATCAAAGCAGAGCCAGTAGCACTGACGAAAGCAGCTTACAATGGGCAATTCATGGTATTGCCAAATGCTGAAGATTCTTACCGAATAACCATTGGAGAGACAGAACAGGAATATAAATATGGAGAACTGGTCACCAATCAATTGGGAAGTTTCATTATCCATCGGGATTCCAATTCACTAAGACCAGAGAAGGAAATTTATGTAAAATTTCACGACCCGTTCAAGCTGGCTACACGCCTATCCTCCAACCTCACGATACGCCCACTGCGGGAAACCAACATTCTCGAACTCAGCATGACCAACACTGTGGGTTCTAAGGCTGTGGATATTTTACAATCAATTATTGATTTATATGCGGAAAAGTCAGTAGCCGAGAAAAGTGCCACCTCGGGCAAAACACTCGATTTTGTCAACGACCGTCTGGCAATCATTGAAGAAGAACTCTCCAATACCGAAAAATCGGTGGAATCCTACGTGATCAATAACGAAATCATAGGAGGGGCAAGCGCTGAAATCGAGCGGATCATGTCTAACGTGGGAGAAAATGAAAAGGAAATCGTTGACCTTGCCGTTCAACTGGAAATAATAGATTTGATCGAAAACCAAGTCACCGCCAGTAAAAAGACCGTCGAACTACTTACCTACAACACCAACATAGACTACCTCAACCTCGGCACCCTGCTACAACGCTACAACGAAATACTATTAAAATTTGAAGAATTTAAGGGTACAGCAGACGCCATAAACCCAGCCGTGGAACAACTGTTGTCACAACTCGCTCCTATTCAACAAAGCATATTGGATGCACTGGAAAAAGTAACCGGACAAATCATCAAGCAGCAAAAAGACCTGAAGGACAAAAACACTCAACTAAATTCTTTACTGAGAACACTTCCTGGCAAGGCCAGGGGGTTAAACGAAATAGAGCGCCAACAAAAAATCAAAGAACAGCTATATCTCTATTTATTGCAAAAAAGAGAAGAAACCGCTTTGGCCAAGGCCGTTGCGGTATCTGATGTCCGTATCATAGAACTCCCTCGGGTAACCCAACCTATTTTTCCAATCCCATGGCAAATCATGGGATTAGGAATATTTGTCGGATTCTTACTGCCAATGGGCGTCATCGTTGTAAAAGAACTGATGAACAATAAAATCAGGACAACGGAAGACATTAAAAAACTGACCGATGTTCCTTTTTTAGGAGTGATTGGACACAGCAAATCACAAGAGCAGATTGTAGTAAAAGAAAAATCCCGCTCCAGCATTGCAGAAATGTTTCGCATGCTACGTACCAATCTTCAGTTCATTGCCCCCAATCCCAACAGCAAGGTTTTCATCATTACCTCGTCCATGAGTGGGGAAGGCAAAAGTTTTATTACTGTCAACCTGGGGATGAGCCTTGCTATTTCCGATAAAAAGGTACTGTTGGTAGGCATGGACCTGCGGAAACCAAAGTTAGGGCTTTACCTGAATCTTGATGAACAGGAAAATGGCGTAACCTATTATTTGGTGGGTCAAAACAATATAGTTGATGATTTTATCACTCCTACTGGTATCCATCCAAATTTAGACGTGATGCTTTCTGGCCCTATCCCGCCCAATCCCGCAGAATTGCTCATGGGAGAAAAGGCCAAAGACCTATTTGACCAATTGAGGAAAAAATATGACATCATATTAGTGGATACCCCTCCTGCGGGATTGGTCACCGACGCTGTGTTGATAAACTCACTCGCTGATGGTGTTATCTATGTAGCCCGGCAAGAAATCACCCAAAAAGGGCAAATGAATATTTTAAATCAATTGTCTAAAAATGGTCAGTTGAAAAATGTCGCCTTAGTTTTAAATGGCGTCAGATCTGGAAAAGGGTACGGGTATGGCTACGGATATGGGTATGGGTATGGGTATGGGTATGGGTATGGATACGGTTATTATGAGGAAGATAAAATAAAAAATTGAACTTTTTGAAAGTGCTTTTAAGCTTTGCTCCTATTTTAAAACATTTATTATATGATTCCTAAAGTATCACTATTACAACTGCCCAAAATAGAAGACCCCAGGGGAAACCTGACCTTTTTGCAAAATATGGATCAGGTTCCTTTTGAAATTAAAAGAGTGTTTTGGACTTACGATGTACCCGGCGGTGAACAGAGGGGCGGACACGCCTATAAATCTCAGGAAGAAATCATAATAGCTTTAAGTGGTAGTTTTGATGTCATAATTACAAATGCAGAAGGCCAGAAGATCACCTATTCGCTTAATCGGTCATATAATGGCTTGTTTATTCCTGCCAACACTTGGAGGCACATGGAAAATTTCTCAACCAATTCCTTCAGCCTTCACCTGTCTAGCTCAGGGTTTAATGCAAATGATTACATAAGAGATTTTGACAAATACACATCTTTGGAAAATGCACAATAAACCTACGGTATTTGATTGCCATTTAATATACCTCAAGCAAATTGGAGATAGAAATGGGCACATTACACCCATACATGGTTTTCAGGACATTCCATTTCAGGTTAAACGTGTATTTTATCTATATGATATTCCGGGCGGAGAATCAAGAGGAGCACATGCGCATAAAAAATGTCATCAATTTATTATTGCCGCCAGTGGAGCGTTCGAAGTGTTGGTAGATGATGGAAGTGTAAAACGTCAGGTAATGTTGAACAGGCCAAATGTAGGTATCCATATCCCCCCCGGTATATGGGCATCAGAAATTAATTTTTCTGCTGGTGCCATTTGCCTCGTATTAGCTTCCCATCTTTTTGACCAACATGATTACATAAGAGACTACGATGAATACAAATCCTACATACAAAATTCACCCATCGGCTGATGTTCATACCAAGCAAATTGGGGAAGGGACTGCCATCTGGCAATTTGCTGTCATTTTAGAAGGAGCTGAAATAGGTGCAAACTGCAATATCAACTGTCATACATTTATAGAAAATCGGGTAAAGTTAGGGGATCGGGTTACCATAAAATCAGGTGTTTATTTATGGGATGGAATTAGCTTGGAAGATGATGTTTTTGTCGGCCCATGTGCTGTATTTACAAACGACTTAAGACCCAGATCAAAGAATTATGGAAACGTAGTGAACACATTAATTAAAAAAGGAGCCTCTATTGGAGCCAATTCATCAATATTGGCTGGAACAACCGTTGGTAGGTTTGCTTTAATAGGAATGGGCGCAAATATAGTTAAAGATGTTCCCGATCATGCGTTAGTATATGGTAATCCCGCAATAATAAAAGGCTGGGTTGATGAAAAAGGAAAGCACTTAATAAAAAAAAGTGATGAAATATGGGTTTCTGAATCCAATGAAACCTACATTAAATCTGAAATAGGAATCGGTCTTAAAAAAGTTGCCTAATGGAAATACCATTTTTTTCCTTTAAAAAAAGGAACGAAGAAATAAAAAGAGAAACACTGGAAATATTCGAGCGATTTTTTCGATTCCAAATGGTATGTTTTAGGAAAATTTACTGATGAATTTGAAAAAGCCTACGCTGAATATAATCAAACCAAATATGCTGTAGGAGTAAGCACGGGTTTAGATGCTCTCCATTTATCCCTTAGAGCACTTGATATTGGCCCCGGAGATGAAGTTATTGTTCCATCAAATACATACATCGCTACAGTATTAGCCATAACCTATACAGGTGCTACACCTGTTTTTGTCGAACCAAGAATAGAGACTTACAATATAAATCCTGAATTAATTGAAGCATCCATTACGAAACGAACAAAGTGTATTATGCCCGTTCATTTGTACGGACAGGCATGTGAGATGGATGCCATAATGAAAATCGCCGATGATCACAACCTCTTTGTAGTTGAGGACAATGCACAGGCTCATGGAGCAACCTACAATGGGAAAAAAACAGGAAGTTTTGGCCATATAAACGCAACAAGTTTTTATCCCACTAAAAACCTTGGAGCATTAGGTGAGGCAGGTGCCATTACTACTGATGATGCTGAATTGGCAAAAAAAATTAAGACTCTCCGTAATTATGGGTCTCAAAAAAGGTACTATAATGAAATGATTGGTTACAACAATCGTATCGATGAATTTGAAGCAGCATTCCTTTCAATAGCACTAAAACATTTAGATAAATGGAATAAGGAGCGCGCCAAAATTGCTGACTGGTATTATAAAGAATTGAATAACTTTTCCGAAATTAAACTTCCGGTTACAGCAAGTGGGGCTTCAACAGTTAATCATTTATTTGTAATAAGAACCGTCAAAAGAGATGAATTAAGAACTTTCTTGACATCAAATAAAGTCATTACACATATTCATTACCCCATACCTCCCCATTTACAAAGATGCTATAAAAAATTAGGTTATAACAATGGAAGTTTCCCCATAGCAGAGACGTTAGCAAGATCATTGGTGAGTTTACCCTTATGGGTTGGATTAAAACAAGAGTATATAAAAATAATTTGTAATAAAATTAAAAGATTTCTTTATGATGTAAACCTAATCTTTTTATTCCAGGATTTGCCAAAAGTGGAACAAGTTCTTTACACGCAATGTTGGTTCAACACCCAGATATATCAGGTGGGATCAGTAAAGAACCTCACGTTTATTCAAAAGATCATCTATTTAAAAAGAGAAATACCATACTTAAAAAAAATTTCTTTAACTGTACAACCAAATATATTTTAGATTCTTCCACCACATACTCTGTTAGTAAAAAATCTTTATTAAGAATCAAAAACGAAACTCCAACGGCAAAGTTTATCATTATAGGTAGAGATCCTATTGAAAGAATAAAATCACATTATAATTGGATGAACTCATTAGGAAATGTTAGTTATGAAATTAATACTGAAATTAAAAAATTTGGATTAAAAGAATTTAATGAAAAAATTCATTACAAAGGGGGTTATAAATTTTACTTAGATTTCTCTAAATATGGGAAACATTTGGCTTCACTTATAGAAACTTTTGGCAACGATTCAATTATATTCATAAAATATGAAGATGTTTTTAATAGGTCGGGATAAAGTTTCTGAATCTATTTTAGATTTTTTACAATTACCTAAATTTGATATTCAGATAGAACATAAGAACATCACTAGCAGTAAAAATATATTAAAACCTAAACCAACTAATAAAATACTTTTACAAAAAATAATTCCAAAATTACGATATGAATACGAAATAATAGTTAATGGTAAATCAAGAACACAAACTGTAAAAAATCAAATGATCGATTCCAGAAATCGATATAATATAGATTTAAAAATTTATAATGAGTCATTTATATGATGATATTGAAATATTTCTTTCACTTGGGTATAATTTGGATAATTGGGGAAACAACTAAAAATACTTTTATAGAATACTCTACTCTTTGAACTCATTTAAATCCATTCTAAAGTCAACCAGTATCATTGGTGGCGCACAATTAATTTCCATTGCAATGAATGTAGTAAGATCCAAGGCAATTGCAGTAATCCTTGGCCCCACAGGTACCGGTTTTTATAGGAGTTTTGAGTTCTACCACCTCTCTGGTGCAAAGTTTTGCTGGCTTAGGATTAGGATCATCAACAGTAAGAGAAATAGCTATAGCAAATTCATCAAACGACAAATTGGAAATTAGCAGGGTTATTCAAACCATGCGTAATGCCATACTTTTTACAGGTATTCTAGGATTGACGCTTACACTTGCACTTGCAGGTCAACTATCTCGTTTCACATTCGAGTTCAGTCGAATACACATTTGAAATAAGGCTTTTGTCAGTTTCCGTATTTTTCAATATTATTCAGGGAGGACAAAGTGCACTGATTCAGGGAATGCGCCGTATTAAGGAACTGGGAAAAATGACTTTATGGAGTGCCCTTACCAGTACAATAGTTACTATTCCCTGTATTTACTTTTTCAAGATGGAAGGTGTTACGGTTTTCCTGATTATACTTGCCATTAGTCAATTCATAGTTTCATTTATTTACGCCCGTAAAATTAAGATCGAACATGTTCATATTAGGTTGGCGAGAATCGTGGCGATAAGGCAAAAAAGTATGGTTCGGCTAGGGTTGGCTTTTATGGGGGGGAGGTCTGGCAGGTATCGCTACCACTTACCTTGATACGGGTATGTATTATTCGATCATTTGATTTGAGTTCAGCCGGGATTTATCAAGCCGCCATGAGCATTAGTGTCATTTATATAAATATTATATTGAAAGCAATGGGTAAAGATTTTTATCCCCGATTGGCGGGAGTGGCATATCATTCAGAAAAAGAAATCAGGCTAATCAACGAACAAACAGAAATAGGGGGCGATACTTGCAGCCCCCGGTTTATTATTTACGATGGCCTTTTGCTCCCTTAGCAATTAACATATTATATACGTCGGAATATGCCATAGCATATCTGATTTTACAATGGATGATTTTAGGTGTCTATATCCGCACTATCTCATGGCCTATGGGATATTTATTCATTGCAAGGGGAAAAGGAAGTTATTTTTTTTGGATACAAGTTGTAAGCAATATTATTCATTTAGCTTTGATATTAGGATTACTTAATCTATACGGGTTAAAAGGCTGTGGCATCGCATATTTTTTACTCTACTTAATACATGTAGCGTTCATGTATATATTGGTTAATAAGGAAAAATGATTTTATATGGACTTCTAAAGTAAAACTCACAATCTTTTTCTTAACAATTGTTATTAGTACTTCTTTTCTAATATTGACTTTTACGACTCCAATAATAGGGGGACTTATTGTAAGTGGGTTAGCTCTAATTGTTTCCTATTTCGCCTTGAGAAAAATAATGAACATTTTGGCAATATCTTCATTGTATGGATTATTTCATTTAATCCATAAAAAAATAAGAGGTTGAAAGTCTCTAATTGTTTTCTATCAACTCAAGGATTATGAAGTTCAAAAGTTATTTACCCAAAAAAAAACTAATTATAATCAGCCGTTAGTTTCAATAGTGGCTATTTCTCACAACCATGCACCGTATGTTAAGGACACTTT
>CBDCVJ010000083.1:0-211682 GCA_965222975.1 Saprospiraceae bacterium
TCTCAAATAGCGAGTGAAAACATCAATATCAGGCATGGACTTCGCATCAGATGTCGGGCTTAAGGTCAGAATACCGTTGTAACTTAACACCGTGATAATCAACCCCATGCCATCTATGATCGGTGCCATGCCCATAATGGCCAGCAATTGATGGCCATTCAGGAAAAGGGGGAATTGAGGCCCCGGCACATTGGTGATCGTTAGGTTGAAAACCGGGTTGTGAAGTTTAGACAAGTTGTACCTGGAATAGGCCCGTGCCGCTTGGTTGGCAATGCCAAAGGGTACAGCCTCGGCCATATTGGCCAGTGTTTTCGCTCCAATGGCATTTTGATAGGACTTGCCCCGAATGGTATTTTCATGGATCACTTCCAGCCGCTCAATAGGGTCGGCTACATTGGTTGCCAATTGAATGAGCATGGAAGAAACCTGGTTGCCCGAGGTCTTGCCATCCGCTTCTGTGCGGGTCGATACAGGCACCATCGCCACCAGGGGTTTGTTAGGCAATTTTCCTTTTTCTTGTAAATAACGCCGTAGCGCACCAGCACAAATAGCCAAAACCACATCATTGAGGGTGGTGCCCATAATATTTTTCAAAACCTTCACCCGGTCGAGAGAAAGGATAGCAGCGTTCCACTTCCTGCGGGCAGAAATGATTCCATTGAGTGGCGTGTGAGGGGCTGTGAAAGGGGCTGTCGGCAGGTCAATCTGTTGCACCCGGGTCAGCATACCAGACTTGATAGTAGCAGTAGCAGCCTCGGCCAGCAACTTTGGGAATTTAAATGGCCGCTTGGCAAATCCGATTGTGCTTTTGAACATCATGGCCAGTTCGTTCGGCAAGGGGGTCGGCTTCCAAGGCTTGGGGTCAGGGATATCTTTCACCTCCTTGGTCATATCAAAAATGAGGGCGAGGATGCCTGCTCCCGCCATGCCATCAACAGCTACATGGTGCATTTTGGATATGGAAGCTACCGATCCCTTCGGCACTTGTGGTATAGAGTCGAGCCCTTCCACAAAAGTAAACTGCCAAAGTGGCCGGTTGCGGTCGAGCGGCAAACTGAACAGGCGGGAGGCAACCTCCCTCAATTCCTTCCAGCCGCCGGGTGCAGGCAAAGCAATGCGATGGATGTGGAGGTCTATATCAAAATCGGGATCGTCCACCCAATAAGGGTAGTCGATACTAAATGGAACCATCACCAACCGTTTCCGCAACTTGGGTATGAGGTGCAGCCGAGAATGGATGATCTTTTTGAACGTTTCAAATTTCAAAGACCCTTCAATGACGGCTACGCTGCCCACGTGCATGTGCTGCGTGGGCGATTCGCCATATAGGAAAGTGGCGTCCATGCCAGAGATGGCTTCAATTTTTTTGTTGTTGATTTGATCAAGTAGTTTTCCTATCACAGTTAAGTAGAAATTGAGCGTTTGAGAAATTGAGAGCTTGAGAAGTGCCAATTTCCCAAGCTCTCAATTTCTCAAACGCTGTTATGAAGCAGGGATGAAAGTAGCAACAATTGCAATTTTTTTTAAAATAAGTCTTAAATATTTTTAGAAACACTATTTCAAAATATTGCCATTTGGCTTCTGTATTGTAACCTGCGTGTTACTCCCATGCATTACCTTTACCCAAATTCACCATTATTCTTTACTCATTCATCATTAAAAAAATGGCAACCAAAAAAGACGAAACCGCTTCCTTTGTTCTCCGCTTTACGCAAAAGGTTTTTAACAACGACGAAGGTGAACCTCAGGTACAATGGCGGGGCAATATCCGGCATGTCCAGGGCGGCGAGGAAAAACGTTTTTCCGAATTCGACGAAGTAGTGAAATTTATTCAGGGCAAATTAACTGACCTGACTATTACGGCCATGGAAGACAAATCGCCCGAAGAGCAAAAAGGCATCCTTGCCAAAAGCTTTGACCTTTGGAAACGCATGGCCGTTGCTGGCCCAAAAATGGTCATGGAAACGATCAAAGACCCCAAAGCCGGAGTTGAGCATTTTCAGGAGCAGGTCAGTCAGGTAGTTCAGGAGCAAGTCGGTCAAGTCGAAGATTTTGTCAGCAATAAAATAGACCCCGACAATTGGAAACCCGCCTCCAAATCGGATGTGAAAAGTCTAATGCAGACCATTGCCAGCCTGTCGGGAGCAGTGAGCCAACTAAATGAAAAAGTTGATAAAATGGCAAGAAGTAGAAAAACCAAATGATTAACGATTAAGAGATTAACGAATAACGATTTTCGATTTGAGCACGTAATCAAAAATCGTTATTCGTTAATCTCTTAATCGTTAATCAAACACCTTCTATGAGCAAAGCCACCGATCAAATACTTCAACTCAAAGAAAAAAGAGCTAATGCCGCCATTCAGGTGCAGACATTGGGCAATTTTCAAGTATGGGTCGGTGGAGAAAAAATACTATCAAAGGAATGGGGGAGGGACAAAACACTTCAACTGTTTCAGTTTCTTGTCACGTCACGTCATCGCCGGGGTCTGCATAAAGAACAGATCATTGACCGCCTTTGGGAAGACCTCGACACCAAGAGCGGCGAGCAGACATTCAAAGTAGCCCTGCATGGCGTCAATAAGGTACTCGAACCCAACCGTAAGAGCCGCTCTGAAGCCCGCTTTGTCAAACGGGAAGGCTTGGCTTACCAATTGGCTTTAGAGGAAATATGGATTGATGCCGACGCCATGGAAAATTTCATTGCCCTTGGCAACCAGTTCCTACACGAAGACCCTGATGCGGCAAAATTGGCCTACCAAGAAGCCATCCAACTCCACCACGGCGTTTACCTTCCCAGCCGCTTGTATGAAGACTGGTCGAGCGGTGAGCGGGAACGATTGCAAGTCCTTGCCCTTGGCACCACCATTACCCTCGGTGAACTCCTCCTTGATGAAAATCCGCTTGAAAGCATACGTCTCGCCCAGCAAGCCCTCCTGCTCGATCCTACTTGGGAAGATGCCTACCGCCTTGAAATGCAGGCCTATTTGAAAAAAGGAAATCGACCAATGGCGATTAAAACTTATCGGCAATGTGAGGAGGTGTTGGAGGAGGAGTTTGGGATTGAGCCATTGCCAGAGACGAAGAAGTTGATAGAGGAGATTATGGCAGTAACTTGATTCAAAACAGTAAAGGTGGGATTTCAACCGTCGTATTAAGGTTTTTTAGTATTTCAAAAATCTAATGCAAAAAACTTTTCTGCCAATACTCTTTTCGAGGCAAGGCTGGTTGGTCAACTAAAAAATCTTTTTTACAGTTTACGTAAATTTTTTGTTTTTTTGGTGCATCAAAATCGCTTTGGACACTATTGAAATTTAAAAACACTCTTCTATTGAGAAACTACCGTCCAATTTCCATCCTTTTATTGTTCCTATCCTTTTTGGGGTTTTCCTCTGCCCAACAATATCTCTTTGATGTCGAACACATCACCTCCGACGATGGCCTTGCCCATGTCATGACAGATGCCATTTATAAGGACAGCAAAGGATACTGTTGGATAAGCACGAAATATGGCCTGAATCGGTACGATGGCTATTCTTTTAAATTGTACACAAAGGGCGAGCACAACTTGAGTGGGCATACTGGCTTAAAAAGGATCGTAGAGGATGATGCAGGCTATTTATGGCTGTTTTACATGAAGGGGTTTATGCATACGCTGCACCGGATGAAAGAACTCGGAACGACAAGGATAGATATTTTTGACCCTAGCAAAGAAATCGCTGTCCCCATAGACTCTTTCTTCGGTGGAGACCTGCCTTTTAAAGTCTCAGATGTTTGTGTGCTAGAAGTTGCTGACCCCAAAAAGAGAGCTTGGATAGCCACAAAAAACGGACAATTGTTTTTGTACCGTCACGGCAAATTCGAGAAAATGTTTGAAGAAACAGGGGTTGATTACCATCATCTGGTGGTTGACCAAAAAGACCGCATTTGGATAGCGGGTATGGAAAATGTGTTGTGCATCAATATGGAAGGGGAAATCCAGGAGCGGTTCAGCCTTGATGGATTGGTAAAAGGTATCTGGGCAGGAAAGGGCGGCCCGATCTGGATGGCGACCGTAAAAATACTGCCAGACTCCAGAACTTTGCAATTCTGGAAAAAAAACGACCTGACAAAGCCACTGGAGCGGTTTTACTTATCTGGTTATAATGATGGCCTTCATCCTGAAAAAGCTGACTACCGTTCCATTCACCAGACTCTGGAAGGGCATTGGTTCATTAGCTCATCCACTGAAAATGCTCAAAATGATCGATTTTATGTATTTGACTCACAAGGCGAAAAACTACTTGACCTGCACCCATTGTTTCAAGAGGGCTTCAAGTTAAAGGTTTCAAATTTTTTGGTGGAGGAGGGGCAAGTGTGGTTGGCTACTGTGACTGGAGTACTAAAAATCAGTATTACCAAAAATCCTTTTCAACTGATCCACCAGAGAGAGCCCGTCTCGGATTGTAGGGGCATCACAGAGGACGGGAATGGAAATATTTACTTTTTGAATCGGTATATCTTTAAATGGAACCCCAGAATTCAGATGTTATCCAAAATATCCACCCATTATGGCACTTATTCCCTAGTTTACGAAGACAGTTTGCTCTGGGCAAGCCATCGGGAGGATGGTGGCCTACAGGTTGATCTGAGAAATGATCGGGAGGCTCAGCTTGGGGAATCCAACGAAGTGAACCATGACTATGCGACTTTAAAAACCAAGGGTAAGGGCTTATACCTTACTGGACGTGAAAAAGGGCTATATCATTTGGATATTACTAAACCAACAATCTCTCCTTTTACCAAGTACAACGAATTTGATGAACTTGCTGATGCGTCTGTTTACCACTTCCACCGAAACACACAGGGCATCTGGTTGGCATCGGAAAAAGGCATTTACCTTATGACGGAGGAGCAGGACATTGTCCAGCGTTTTGACAGGGATAATGGGGCATTGCCCTTTAACCACATCTGGTATATCCATGAAATAGAACAGGGCCATTTTTGGTTAGCGACACAAGGAGGGGGCATTATAAAATGGACTCCAGACATAGATCAGCCTACTGTAAGCCAATACCAACAATTCACTATAGCCAACGGTCTGTCCAATGATTATACCTATGCCATTTATGAGGATGATTACGGCAAATTATGGATTCCAAGTGATAAAGGTTTGATGTGTATGGATAAGCAAACTTTTGAGGTCAAAACCTACCTAAAGGAAAATGGTCTGCCGCATAATGAATTTAATTTGACTTCCCACTTTAAGGCTTCCGATGGTACGCTTTATTTTGGCGGCTTGGGCGGTTTGATTTCCTTTCACCCGAGTGTATTTGCTAAAGAACGCAAAAATCAGTCACCACTTGAAGTACTTAGCTTTGGCGTTTTGGAAACGGATTCCGAGGATTTGACCGACCAAACGGAACAATTGAAAAATAGTCATGAAATAATCCTGAATCCTTCCGATAAATTATTCGAAATGCGCTTTGTGTTGATGGACTTTGATAAAAAAGAAAACCATCGTTATGCTTACCAAATTGAAGGCTATGATGAGCGTTGGCAATTTATGGAAAACAATGTCCTCAGGATCAATAGTTTGCCTTATGGGAATTATCTATTAAAAGTCAAAGCGCAAAACATCAATAAGGGTTGGTCGGAAAATGAATTGGAATTGAAAGTCAGGATGCTAAGGCCTTTTTATTTACAATGGTGGTTCATGCTGATTGCTGCCTTGGCGGCGTTGGGGATCATCATTGCCATTGTACGTAGAAGGGAATTTATTCTAAAGCGAGACCGCCAAAGACTGGAAGAGGAAGTCAAAAAAAGAACTAAAAAAATCGAAGAAGACAAAGCCGTCATCGAGGCACAGGCAGAAGAGCTGAAAGTCCTTGACAAAGCCAAGACCCGGTTTTTTTCCAACATCACCCATGAGTTCCGCACACCGCTCACACTGGTTATCGGCCCGTTGGAGCAAATACTCAATGAGCAACCGCCTCCGACCATTTTCAAAAGAAGGATGAAGGGCATCCTGAAAAATGCCCGCCACCTTTTGACGTTGATCAACCAGTTGCTCGACCTGTCCAAAATTGAAAGCGGTCGCATGCAGACAGAAGTGACCCGAGGGGACATTGTCGCTTATACCCAAGAGTTGGTCAGCCGTTTTCAGGTATTGGCGCAGAAGAAGACCCAACAATTAAATTTCATCACTCCTTTAGAAAGTTGGGAGACGCATTTTGACAAAGACAAATGGGACAAGATCCTTTACAACCTGTTGTCCAATGCCATCAAGTTCACGGCGGTAGATCAGAATATCCAGGTCAGCTTAGTTAAATTGCAAAAGAAAGGGCAAGATTTCATTCGGTTGGATGTAAGGGATGCGGGCATGGGCATTGAAAAGGAGCACCTCTCCCAGATATTCAACCGATTTTATCAAGTGGATGGTTCTTCAACCCGTTCAGTCGGTGGCACTGGCATCGGATTGGCACTGGTTAAGGAATTGGTGGAATTGCAGGGCGGGGAAATTTGGGTGTCGAGCGAGGTGGGCAAGGGAACTTCTTTTGAGCTGTACCTTCCTGTTCTGGAGGCAGAGAAGGTGTCACCTTTGGTTCATGAGCCTTCGCCCGAAATAAGTCTTCCGTCTTTGCAGCAGGAAGAAAAATCACCTGTCATTGCCCCGGTCACAGCTACCAACGAGCAATCAAAACTGGAATTGCTCATCGTCGAAGACAATGAAGAAATGCGGGATTACATTAGATATTGTCTGGATGCTTCAAAGTACAACATCACCGAAGCCGCCAATGGAGAGGAAGGCATCAAAAAAGCGCAGACCCTGATCCCTGATTTGATCATTTCAGATGTGATGATGCCAAAGAAAAACGGTTTTGAAGTTACCTCGGCTATCCGAAATAATATCAGTACTTCTCATATCCCATTGATTTTGTTGACTGCCAGGGCCTCATTGGAAAGCCGTTTAGAGGGTTTGAAACGGGGTGCAGACGCTTACCTCACCAAGCCCTTCAGTCCAAAGGAATTGGCGGTACGCATTCAAAAACTGATTGACCTCCGCCGCTCATTGCAACTACGTTATCAAAATGATGTCCAACCAGACCAAAATGAGCAATTCCAACAGGAAGATGAATTCATTTCCCAATTGCGTTCCTACATTTTAGAACACCTTGATGAATCCGACCTCAATGGTGACAGCATTGGCAAGCACTTTGGCATGAGCCGTGTGCACCTCTACCGAAAGCTCAATGCCCTGACCAACCAATCCATCAGTGTCTTTGTCCGCTCCGTCCGCCTCAGCAAAGCCATGGAATTTATCAGGGAAGGCACACTCAATATGTCCGAAATCGCATATGAGACAGGCTTTTCTTCCATCCAACATTTTTCAAGGACGTTTAAAAAAGCTTATGGCCAAGCCCCTTCTGAATTTAAGAACGTCAATTGATCATTTCAGAAAACAATCAAAAAATACGTCCATGTAACAGGGTGTTAAATATTTGAAACACATGTGCAAACTAAAAACCCCTTTGTAACGGGATGTTAAACTTTTGAAATAGACGGGCAAGTCTCCTTCCTTTTGTTGACCCACCTTTGCCCTAATGTTTTTTTAGTCGGCTGATCTAATATAAAAAACGTATCCGTGGAAACCGAAACCACACTAAAAAACGGGGCGAAACCGAAACGTCATTTTTCGGGAATAATTAAATTAATTACAAAAGTTTCTCAATGGCAGCCTCCAAAGAGCACTGTCCAAATGCCTACGATATAACAAACAGTTTACATCGTTTTGGTATACTTGGCGGGCGAGGGCAAACCTCTTTAGTCGCTTGCTTGCTAATCCATGCTCAAAGGTTTAGTCCAAGCCCTTCAATTATGTTTAAATAGTCCATTTGCGTTGGTTTCGGGCCGTAAGTGCCCGAAACTGGCTTTATCCAAAAGACTTTTAAAAGCAATCCGACATGCGAATCACCGACGTAAAAAAATATCAGGTTGCACCATTTTTTGAAATCCAAGAAGAAATCACAACTGGTTACAAATCGCTTTTTGCTGTGCAGGATGTCGAGCCTTTTACCCTATTGTCCGAACTGAGTCATGAGGAAATCCTGATCACTGCGAACAGATATTCCGTGCAAATTGATGACTATCAGCATATAAAACCCAAACCACAGTATTTACAGTACATCAACCACAGTTGCCGCCCAAATGTCTTTTTTGATTTCCGAAAAATGGCCATCATTTCTTTGCGGCATATTGAACGGGGCAGGGAAATCACGTTTTTCTATCCTTCTACCGAATGGAAAATAGCTGAACCTTTTGGTTGTAGTTGCGGAAGCCATAATTGCTTACGCCATATTGTAGGGGCAGTTGGCCTCAATGTGGACATTCTAAATCAATATAAACTATCGGAACATGTGAAGAGAAAGATTCTAAAGAGGCGCAGGATTTCTTTTTTTCAAACTTCAAAAATGGGCATCATGGACAGACAAAAAGTTGCCACAATCGTTCAGGAAGTCTTGATTCAGCACTTCCACATCCAGCCAGAGCATTTTGATTGGGAGCAGCCGCTGGAAAGACTCGATGGAGATTTTAAGGTACTGGGGAACTTGGTCTATTTGGAGCAACTATTGGAAAGGGAGTTCGAAGTAGATGTGCCTTTGATGGAAAATATTAGTGCGACATTCCACACACCCGACGATCTTATAAATCTGATAATGAACGAACTGTGAACATTTTTTTCTTATATGTAACAACATGTTAAACATTTGAACAATCTATGCAAATCATTCACCACCTTGCCCAATTAGGTTTGCACCACATTTGTGAAAATTTTTAAGCGATCAAAATTTATCCTAATGAAATTTGACCATCAAGATGTTTCCAATATTCAACCGGAGGAATGGATAGAGTGGATTGTTTCAAGTAAGAGTACAGCCGAACTCTGTAAAAAGTATGATACTTGGGCGGACACATACGATGAAAATGTAAGTAAATTTTATAGCCGAGTTCCTGTTGCCGCTGCCCTCATGCTTTCGAAGAACTTAAGCAACAAAGAAAGCATCGTTCTTGATGTAGGTGCAGGTACCGGGCTTGCTGGGGTTGCATTGGAGGAACTGGGTTTTAATCACCTAATTGGTATGGATTTATCGGCTGCTATGCTAAAAAAAGCAGCTGCTAAAGAAGTATATCAATCTCTGGTTTGCTGTGCAATTGGTGATGACCATTTTAAAAAGTTACCAAAAGCGGAGGGTATTATCGCTACAGGTGTATTTGCCGAAGCACATGCCGGCGCATTAGAACTCCAATGCCTTCATGAACATATTGAAGTGGGAGGAATACTTGTTTTCACAACTCGTCAAAGTTTCCTGCCCGTTCTACAGCCCATCCTCGACTTACCACAATGGAAATGTATTGATTCAAAATTATTAGGGGTTTACCAAGACCCCATGCACCTGCTCGCATATCAGGTTAACGCTTCTTGAAAAGAGGTTAAAAATCATTTAAAAATTATTCAATCAGAAAGCTTTCAAACCTATGGTTTGCAGAAGGGGCTTTCATAAACTTAAAAAAAACATGAGCTTGCATTTATCCATTCTCAACACTGTAAACGAATACCTTGAACAAACTTTTGCGTTAAATCGCCGAGAGTTGGCAGATCAAAATGTCATCAGAGAAAGTCAGGAATTGGTTTATCGGGTTGGTACAAAAAACGGCATCAAGCAAAAGCTTCCTTTCAAAAGGCTTTATTTACCAATGGCACATACGGGCATTTTGGAACCATTAAAACCAGTGGACGATTCCCATAGGGCAATCCAAATTTTATTGCCCGGTGCCGGGACGACATTCTCAGTCGCTGAAACTTTATGCGATGTGGCGGGCACTTTTCATGGGAAAAAAAGCAAGAACAGGGGCAAGGGAAGAAAAACCAGCCAAAGTTTACTGTCCCAATTATTACCCAATGATCCCTCATTTAAGATAGCCTCCTTCCCCATAGATTTACCGCTTCTTGGAATGGGTACTGCTGCACCATTTGAGTTTGTAAGTCAGGCTGGAATGGTCGCAGTAGTCAGACATATCTATCTTGTCTTATCTCATCTTTATCCTGGACGACCTATATTTTTGAGTGGAAGAAGCACAGGTGGTGTTGCCGCAATTTTATATGCCCAACAATATGATGACGTGGCGGGTGTTATAGCTGTCAATCCCCCTCACCCCGACTCGGAATTAATGGAATATACCATTAATTATTTGGAAGAAAGGGAAGAAGTATTGTCCGAGGTACTTGCAGAAGGTGTTTCACTCCATAACAAAAGCTGGGAGGCATTCAAAACTTTTACGCCAACCTATGACTATCCCTCAAAACCATCCCTCTCTCCAGTGCTGGTCATGGCGAGTTCGGAAGAAACACTGAATTTGCATCCAAGGTACGACCAACAGATGAAGGAATTTGAAGAGGGCGGTTCAAACCACAGGGTGCATTTTTTCAGTTCGGAGGACAACAATCTATGGAATAGAAAAGTGGAACACCAATATCGAAAGGTGGTTGGCATGCAAGTCAGCTTCATGCTTGAACAAATGGAGGTTCACGAAAGCGCCAACCAAAATCATTTCCAAGAGGAATACATGATGGCCTAAAACAACTCATGGCAAAAAGCAAGAACTTTGACATATATCCGCCCGTATTCTATCCGGCAATTGCAATCATTGCATTGTTCATCTTTGCGGCATTAACCTTTACTGCACATTTTGAACAGTTCCTGTCGTCGGTTCATGACAAGATATGCGATAACTTGGGTTGGCTAATCATTATGACGGCAAATTTTTTCTTGTTCTTTTGCCTGTATTGCGCCTTTAGTCGTTTTGGAAAAATCAGGATTGGCGGGAAAGATGCAAAGCCAGAATTCAGTTTTTCTGCGTGGTTTTCAATGTTATTTACGGCAGGCATGGGAGCAGGGGGTTTGTTTTTTGGAGTGGCGGAGCCGATTTCCCATTTTAATTCACATCCTATGAGGCCGGAGGAGCAACTGGGAATGGTTGAAAATGCTTTTCAATGGACTTTTCTTCATTTCGGCTTTCATGGATGGGCAACTTATTTGATGGTTGGCTTGGCTGTCGCTTTAGCTACTTTCAACAGGGGCCTTCCACTGACTTTTAGTGCAACTTTTCAACCGCTTTTAAAAGATAAGATCAAAAGCTTTTGGGGCAATGCCATTGATACTACTACAGTGATTGCCAACCTCTTTGGGGTGGCTCTATCATTGACCATCGCAGCGCAATTGCTTTCCAATGGGGTGAACCGTCTTTTTGGGTTTCCAGAAGGTCTAACACTTCAATTGGTCATTATAACTTGCATTACTTTGGCTGCAACGATCTCAGTGGTCTTAGGATTGCGAAAAGGGATAAAAATATTGAGCAACCTGAATATTCGGCTGGCGCTGCTAATGCTGGGGGTCATGCTTTTTTTAGGTCCCTACCGTTTTTATACTGGATAGTTTTGTGCAAAACACTGGGGCTTATGTACAACAGATCATATCCCTTGGCACTTGGGCTGACGCTGGGACGGGCCGCCACTGGCAAAATGACTGGACAGTCTTTTTTTGGATTTGGTGGATGGCTTGGGCTCCCTTTGTCGGTATTTTTATCGCCCGCATTTCAAAAGGCAGAACCGTACGGGAATTAATCCTCTATGGTCTGTCAGCTCCTTGTTTGTTGACATTTTTCTGGTTTTCGGTTTTCGGTTGTTCGGCATTGTATGTCGAAATGCAAACTGCTGGAATTATTTCCGATAGAGTGCAAGAAAACCTTGCAAATGGTTTTTTTGAAATGCTACAACATTATCCTTTCACTCAATTTACCTCATTGGTTTTCCTTTTTTTGGCTTCCATTTTTTTCGTTACTTCTTCCGATAGCGCTTCCCTTGTAAATGACTTCCTGACAAGTGGCGGAAAAATCAATGCCCCAAAAGGACAAAGGATATTTTGGGCAGTGACGGAAGGCATTGTTGCTGCTATACTGCTCGGCTTCGGGGGGTTAGGGCTTATAAATGGAGCAATTACATTATTTGGCTTTGCTTTTATGTTCGTGCTTATGGGAATGTGTTGGAGTATGTACAAGGGGTTGAAAGTGATATATAGTGAGTGAAGCCATTTTTTATATTCTTTAAACAGAAATAATTCGGGCATTTTCTTTTGAGTTTGGTCTTTGTAAGAAAATGGCTTTTCCGAATTGCATCAGAATCAATTACACAATTAATTTAATACGTGGCCAAAAAACTTTAAAAAAAATAATATGAAAAAAACAACTCTAACTCAGGAACAAATTGCTCAATTCAAAGATGACGGTTACCTTATTGTACGCAGTGTTTTCGATGCGGAGGAAATCCAGCCCTTGCTTTTTGCTTGTGAAAATGACCCAGAAATATGGTCAAATGAATCAACTTTTGAATATAGCAATGGACAATTAAACAGGGTTTTACTTTACTCTAAATTGAGTGATTCCCTCTTAGGGGTTTTTCCCCGCATGAGCAGATTGGTAAATGCTGTTGAGGCACTCTTAGGCGAAGAATGTTATCATTTTCACAGTAAACTGGTGCGGAAAGAAGCGCACAATAAAGGCAATTTTGACTGGCATCAGGACTATGGTACCTGGTATCATTACGGGCTGTTGTTTCCTAATCTACTTACAGCTGGAATTGCCATTACGGATACAAATAAACAAAATGGCTGTATGCAAGCACTCGTAAAATCTCACTTGATGGGGCGCATAAATCATGTCAAAAAAGGGGATTCTGAGGTAGCAGAGCCCGAAAGGGTACAAAAGGCATTGGAAAAATTAGAAATGGTTGATTGTGAAATGAATACTGGCGATGTACTGTTCTTTCATGGCAACCTATTACACGCTTCAACTCCCAACTACACAGACAGAACCCGTGTATTGCTGCACTGTACTTATAACACAGCCTCTAACGAGCCTTACAAAAAAGAATGGAAAGCAAACCACAGTTATCAGCCTCTGAAAACGGTATCCGATTCAATCATTAAAGAAAGTCGGTACAATGGTATTTATCATAAAGAAGATTTCTCTCAATCAGAAAAAATTGTTCTTTACAGAGGCGCTCCAAAGGAAGTATAGTCTTACCGTAAAGCAGAAATTACCGGAATGGATGAGCTATTAGATATTAGCTTTATTAATTGCACCAAATAATAACACGATTATGCAAATAATGAATAAGGTGAAGAACAAAGAGGAACACCCTAGGTTCAGGTATTACCCTTCCCATGAACATTATTATAACATGAAGTGCGTATTCCGACCGTTTCTGATGTTCACAAACGAACCCTTATTTAAATCTCCTGCTCTGAACACAGACTGTTTTGGATTTAGGGAACAATTTGATTTTGATGAAAATATAATTGAGATATCAGAATTGAAAAATACTTATGAGCATTGTAATCTGCTTTTGGGAGGCAGCACTGCTTTCGGGGTAGATGCTTCAGATGACCGTTCAACAATTGCTAATTTTTTAAATGTTCCCAAATCCCCTTGTATCAACCTGGGTATCAGGTCATTTTCCAATCAGCAAGAGTTGCAGTGTTTTCTTTTTTTCAAAAAATATTTTCCTAAAATAAACAATGTTGTACTACTATCAGGGATAAATGATTGTGCTTTGACAATTTGGGATAACGCTATTCAATTTGAAGAGTTTGGGGGCATTTATTTTAAAAATTTCTGCCTCGAAGCTTTTAATTCGATGTATCATTTTTCTCAGGATAATTATTTTTTACATCGGGTGAAGTTGTACGATAGATTTGAGCGTAAATACCATTCCTTCGGAAAAATCAGAAAGGGAATCATCAATTTCCTGTTCAAATCATTTGTCACACCCAATTATGTCGGTGTTGAAGCCAAAACTAAAAAGAGGTTGAACTATAAAGAAAGAGTAGAGGCCCAACTAAAAACCTTGGAAAATAGTTTGCATATCTGGCAGCTTCTTGCCAAAGGCGAAGGATGTAAAATCACCTACTTTCTCCAACCTGCCATTAATTGGACAGAAAAAAAACTCACAAACTTGGAGCGGGCATGTTTTGAGAATGATTTAAAAGAGGTCAAAGAGCTTGAGTTGTTCCTCAACAAAGATTTTTACGATTATTATTCCAATCGAATTTTAGAAATATGTGTCGCAAACGGGATTTCTTTTTTCGATATAAACCCATATCTGAATCAATTCTCTGATGTTACCATTTTTACGGATTTCTGCCATCTAACAGATGAAGGAAATCGCATCTGTAGTGATTTTATTAGAGAAAAAATCAATTTGCCATGATAAGATTATTTGTGAAGTGGTTTAGTAAAATATACCATATCCGGTTCAATGCCAAAACATCTTTTTCAAATACTGAAAAAGTTGCCATGATGGACAATGAAACCAACTATCCTTTTTTTTAAAGAACAAGATTAATTAACCATTCCTGCACACTACTTGGGTCAAAATAAAGGACTAATACAAATCAAATAATTAAAAAACAACCATGAGAACCTTAGTATTAAAAATCTTATTTGCCCTACTAATTATCCCTAAAATATTGGGCTACTTTTTTGGGGCTTCCAAAAAAAAGCAAAACTCTTTTTGGGCTACTAAAAAAACTGAAAATAATTTAAAAAGCTTTTATTAATGTATATCCTAGGAATATCATCCTATTACCACGATTCAGCAGCTTGCTTGGTCAAAGATGGTGAGATTGTAGCCGCTGCTCAAGAAGAAAGGTTTACCCGTGTCAAACATGATGCTTCTTTTCCTTTAAATGCCGTCAAATTCTGCCTTGATCAAGTGGGAATTGGTATCAATGAGGTGGATTTTGTGGGCTACTATGAAAAGCCACATTTAAAGTTTGAAAGGATTTTGTCCATGTACGCTACTCATTTTCCAAAAGGGTTTAATACATTTAAGGAAGCTATTCCCGCGTGGCTTACCACTAAATTCAAACTCCCGGAAGTAATTGTCAGCCAATTACTGCAACTATCCGAAACCAAAGGACAACCTCGATGGATGAACAATTTGTTGTTTTGTGAACATCATATGTCCCATGCGGCTTCTG
Source organism: Saprospiraceae bacterium (assembly GCA_965222975.1). GTDB lineage: Bacteria > Bacteroidota > Bacteroidia > Chitinophagales > Saprospiraceae > UBA6168. The sequence continues at coordinate 15,077 of CBDCVJ010000083.1, forward strand.
CATTTTATCCTTCTCCATTTGAAGAGGCGGCTATTTTGACTATTGACGGTGTAGGAGAGTGGGCAACAACCTGCCTTGCCAAGGGGAGCCAAACTCAACAAAATATACCCGAAATTACTTTCCTTTCAGAAGTCAGATACCCACATTCTTTAGGCATGCTGTATTCTGCTTTTACCTACTTTTTGGGATTTAAAGTAAATTCGGGGGAATACAAAGTAATGGGGCTTGCCCCTTATGGCGAACCCGTTTTTAAAGATTTGATACTGGAACATCTAATTGACCTAAAAGAAGATGGCTCTTTCCAACTCAACATGAAATATTTTACTTTCCCTTTTGATTTTGTCATGATTTCGAAGGAATTCCCGAAGCTTTTTGGAATGGAAAGAAGAAGCCCTGAGAGTAAACTGGAGCAAACTCACTTTGACATCGCTGCCTCGATACAAAAGGTGATTGAAGAAATCGTCGTGAAAATTGCCAATTATCTTTATAAGGTGACAAGGCTTGAAAAACTTTGTCTGGCAGGAGGGGTAGCCCTAAATTGTGTGGCGAATGGGCGAATCTTGGATAATACCCCTTTTTCTGATATTTGGGTACAACCTGCCGCTGGGGATGCTGGAGGTTCCCTAGGAGTTGCACTCCATATTTGGCATCAGGTTTTGAAAAAACGCAGAATTAAACCAAAAGACAAATGCTTGGACTTAATGAAAGGTGCATTATTAGGACCCAGCTTTAACAAGGAACAGATCCAACAAATATTGCGGGAACGTGGAATAAAATATTCATTTTACGAAAACCGAAATGAATTACTGTCCTTTGTTGCCGAAAGTATAAAAAACAATAAAGTGGTAGGCTGGTTCCAGGGCAAGATGGAGTTTGGGCCAAGGGCGCTTGGAGCACGTTCCATACTTGGCAATCCTCAATCGGACGAAATGCAAAGGACGATGAACCTTAAGATCAAATTCAGGGAATCTTTTCGACCCTTTGCACCTTCTGTCATGCGCGAGTACGTTCAGGATTGGTTCGAAATCCGGGGCAAGGAAAATTCTCTATTGGGCTCACCTGCCGATGGTTATGATTCTCCGTACATGTTACTTGTGGCTCCTGTAAGGCAAGATAAAACCAAGAAAATGACCCCAGAAGAGGAAAATCTTTTCGGTATTGAGAAATTAAACGTATCTAGATCGGAAATACCCGCCTGCACCCATGTTGATTATTCCGCTAGAGTTCAAACGGTTACAGTAGATACCAACTCAGTTTACTACCAACTTCTGAAATGTTTTTATGAGAAAACGGGAATACCAATCTTAATCAACACATCTTTTAATGTAAGGGGAGAACCCATCGTTTGTACACCCGAAGATGCTGTTAATTGTTTTTTGGGAACCCATATTGATATACTGGTAATGGAAAACATTGTGGTTAACAAGTTGGATATCGAAAATGAAAAACTGATCTCCTATAAAGACAGGTTCAAGTTGGATTGACATTTTGAAAGAAGGGTATAAAACTAACAACTTTTAATTCATCGTATGGTGGAAAGGAATTTTGGAATGGATTTGCCTTTAATGGTAAATATCAGAATGACTTTTCACATACCAAATGACCTGATTGAACTGATAATCAATGAATTGTGAACATAATCTTATTGTATGTAACACCGTGTTAAACATTTGAACAATCTGTGCAAGCTGATCGGGGAGACCAACAATAGTTTTGCATTATCAATCAGGCAAATAACCACAAAGACTACTTTTCTAATTACTGTACTTTTTAATAAAAAACAAAAATCTATCAAATCATGGAACAAGCGAATACCTACTTAGAGAGAATTATTCAATTGGGCGTGGACTATGCCCCTAAAATTTTACTGGCGATCCTCGTCTTGATCATTGGCTTTTGGATTGCCAATAGATTGACAAGGCTTGTCATCAAAAGCCTTGAAAAATCAAACCCCAACAATCATGAACTGCAGAGCTTTTTAGGCTCCATCGTTGGAATCGGCCTGAAAATTTTGGTGGTCATCAGCGTGGCAGGCATTGTTGGCATCGAGACGGCCTCTTTTGTTGGCATCATTGCAGCGATGGGTTTTGCTGTTGGTCTGGCCCTACAGGGCAATCTTGCCAATTTCGCAGCAGGGGTCATGATTTTATTAATGCGCCCATTCAAGGTTGGTGACGAAGTAAAAATCCAAGGTTACTGGGCTTTTGTAAAAAAGATCCAAATATTCCACACCGTTCTACAGAACTTTGACCAGACCGATACCATCATACCTAACAGTGTGATTACGAGTGGTACAATTGAAAACCTGTCTGCTACTTCGACCCGTAGCATCTCCATTTTACTACGGATTCCTTTTGGGGAGGATTTAGACAAAATCATCCAATTAACTAAGGAAGCGGCCTACAGTATTCCAGAAGTAGATCAATCGAGTAAACCTTTCTTTTGGATCACCAATTTTGAAACCCACTACATGCAGATGTACGCTGGATTCAGTGTCTCACAGGAAGGTTTTTGGGATACGGATTATAAGGTAAGAAAAACTTTGATTGATTCCTTTGTCAAGCACAACATCAAGGTCGCCTACCCAGAAGGAGTCTCCTATGGCGAGTTTGGCAGGTGGGAAAAACCAGTCCTAAATTAAAGACAGTCGCTGGTTAACTGATACATTTTTTCATTCCTAAAATTTAAATTTGAGCAGTGCTTCTCAGTGTGTTGATGCACAAAGCCTTTTGCTGTTAACAGGAGGTTTCATTCACCAATCTGAAACTACCAACAATTAATTTTCGATGGCATAAATACCAATCAAAACCTTTTGTTGTGCTACCAGAAATTAAGAACTCAATGAATAACACAAACATCAAAAAACAAACTGTCACCCCTTTTTTTGAAGTACATGAAAACCCTGAGAACGGGTATAGATCCATGTATGCCACAAAGGATTTAGAACCTTTTACTGTTCTGATGAAATTCAGTTACCACGAGGTGCTGAACACCCCCACCCGGTTTACGGTGCAGGTCAATGAAAATGAGCATATTGGACTCAAACCCACCTACCTACAATACATCAACCACAGTTGTCGTCCCAATGTGTTTTTCGATACCCGAACAATGGAACTGATTACCATTGAGCCTATCAAAACAGGGGGAGAAGTGGCCTTCTTTTACCCTTCAACGGAGTGGAAAATGACAGAGCCGTTCAACTGCCAATGCAAAAGCCACCGCTGCCTTGGGCGTATCAGGGGGGCAGCCTATCTGACCCACGACGAACTCACCAATTATCGGTTGTCCGATTATGTGATCCACCAATACGGCAGGTTGCCTGAACTCCAGTACCGGAGTTTTACCAAATTCGATGTTGGGCACAAATTGGAAACATTGAATGGCAGCTTGACCAGTGCTGTTTAGTTTAGTAATAAATGTACAAACACTCGGAGCCTCCAACAAGTGAAATTGGTCACATTTCATAATATTTAAATTATTACATCAATCATGATTCATTCAACCAACCCGATGAATGGGCATACAAATGTCCTTTTAATTGTAACGCTTGCCGCCCAAACACCTCAGGCAAAACCTTTCCAGAAAGAAAACGAAAATGCAACTTACGAACATATCAGTGGGCTTTGTGAAAAGGAAGGCATCAGTCTTTATATTTCCCATTTTGCTAATGCCATCAATGATTCAGCTGTGCTTGCCTGGCGTCTTCTGCATGGCACTTGGAATCTGGTCGAACTCCCCGCTTCGAAAATAACGGTTTCCTATGCCGATCTTCCTCAAAACTTTGCGGAAGCAAACGTATTGAGGGACCTGTTGATAAAGCAAGGGGTCTTTTGTGTCAACAATCTCCGCATGAGTGATACCCTGACCGACAAGGTAATGACCTATGACCTTTTGCCGGACTTTATCCCTCCTACCTTTGATACATCCATACCCAATCTCGGCACTCAGCTATTAGCTGCTTCCAATCATCCTGACCTCAGAACGGATAAGATCATTTTAAAACCACGTTACGGAGAGCGGGGCAAAGGCATAGAGGTGATTGATTTTTCGGAAGTGGATTCGGCAAGGGTGCAAAAAATGGAAGGCTATATCGTACAGCCCCTGATGGAATCAAATATTGGAATTCCTGAATTAAATATTGAAGGCAGGCACGACTTAAGAATGTTGATGCATAATAATAAAATCGTTCAATTTTTTGTGAGAACCCCTATTGGAAATTCTTTTGTCAGCAATAAAGGACATGGAGGCAAATTTATTTATTTTGAATTAGAGGAATTACCGCCCCGTTTTCGAGATTTGGCATCCATTGTAGATAAACGGCTTTCCAAATACACGCCAAGATTTTACAGTATTGATATTGGTGTTGGGAGGAGTAACAAAATTTGGATTTATGAATTGAATACAATGCCCGGTATAGTTTGGGAAGAAAATGACGAAAGAGACATACAGAAGAATAAAGATCTGCATGAAGTTGTAATGCAAATTTTAATTGATGCTAGGCAAGAAGTATTTGCTAAAACCTTCAAAAAAATTATTGTCGCATGATTAACTACTTTGTGAAGAACGGCAAAGTTGTCTATAGAGAAGAAGCAGTATTGGGAATTACTGATTTAGCTATTTTAAGGGGCTATGGGGTTTTTGACTTTTTTTTGGTTAAGAATAGAATTCCTCTTTTTTTTGAAGACCACCTCAATCGTTTTTTTCATTCCGCGACAAGCCTTAATTTAAAGATACCTTTTTCAAAAACGGAAATTAAAGAACAAGTCCAGTACCTAGTTCAATTGAACAATCAGGAAGCAGCAGCCATAAAACTGTTGTTAACGGGAGGGTATTCGAATGATGGTTATACTGTGGACAGTCCAAACTTTTTCATTCTACAGACTCCCCTTCCAAAATACCTGTCGACTGATTACAGTGAAGGATTGAAATTATCGCTTTACAGCCATGAACGTAGTTTTCCCTTGGTCAAAAGCACCAATTATATGGTTGGTGTATTTGCGGAAGCACAAGCAATGGCAAACGGAACACGAGGCGCATTATACCATAAAAATGGATTTATTAAAGAAACACCTTTTTCCAATTTTTTCATCGTCAATAAGGATGATGAAATAGTCACTCCAAATGAAGGTGTTCTATTGGGTATTACTCGTAAACATGTTATAGAAGCCTCTGAAAAACACTATCACCTTGAAGAAAGAGCTTTGAGTTTAGACGAGTTAAAAACTGCAAAAGAAGCTTTTGTTACGAGTTCTTCCAAAAAGGTTGTCCCAATTATCCAAGTTGACGAAACAATCATTGGCAATGGGAAACCAGGAAGGGTAAGCAAGCATTTATTTGAATTGATATCAAAAAAAGAAAAGGAATATTTGATCACTAACAATCAGTTTTCATATGAAAAAGAATGTTCTAGTAAAAAGTTTGCTTAATGACTGTAGGCATATTTTAGCTTCCACTGGCTTGGATTCTGTGTCCATTGAAACCATTCTGCAACACTATTTATATAATGAACAGACGGGACATGTTTCGCATGGTTTCATACGATTCAAAAAAATGGTGGCTACATTACGAAGTGGAAAAGGACTGGGGCGGCCAAGGAAGGTTGAAACATCTATCCCTCATGGGCTATTGATAGACGGAAATAACAGTAATGGTATAGTTGCTGCTAAAATGGCAACAGATTCGGCAATTGATTTAGCAAATAAACATGGTATTTGTTTTGTTGGAATGAACAATTATGAAGGGAATACGGGCTCATTAGGGTATTATATAAAGGAATTAACAGATCAGAATTTAATCAGTATATGCTTTTGTAATAATATTCACACCGTTGCGCCTTGGGGAGGAAGTGAATCCATTTTAGGTACGAATCCAATTGCCATTGGTATTCCTTCTCAAGAAAACCCAATTTTAATTGACTTTGCAACTTCTGCCATCTCCTTTAGTAGCACGTTGGTAGCAGCCCAAAATAATGAAAAAATGCCCTCTGGGTTAATTTATGACCCAGTTGGAAAACCATCTACCAATCCTATGGATGCAAAAAAAGGTTGCATTGTATCTATGGGAAAACACAAAGGTTATGCATTGGGACTTGCCATAGAAATTCTGGCAGGACCATTAATCAAGGCAAAGGCTGGAAAAGTCGCAGTCAAAGGGTCCGAAGGGTTTGTTATTATTGGAATAAATCCAGAAGTTTTCACTAAGCTTGAATTTTTTAAAGAACAGGTAAGTGCCTTAATAAATGAAATTGTAAACTCACGAGTAGCCGAGGATCATGAAGGAATAAAAATCCCAGGCGAAAATTCTTTGAAGAAATATTTAAAACAAAAAGATTCTAAATTCATCAGCATTAGTCAATCTACTCTTTCAGAAATTTCTGCTCTTGGGGCTGTTTGTTAATTGTTAGTAAATATTGCTTGTTCCTCCGAAGGAATATAGCAATGTAATATCCTAAAAGAAGTTGATTGCGACAAATCAATATATAACCGTATTTTTTAACTCTTAATGTGAACAGCCAGTAAAAATAGAAGATTGTTGATTATCAATGGTTTAATTCATATTGATTTTGAACGTCATCATGATTTCATATTCCAACCGACCCCAAAACAGTCAACTATTTTTATTCTCGATTCACATTGTTATTCTATAAATGAATTATTATGAATCAATTGCAAAAAATTGTAGTTATCCCTACAGGCAAGCCTATAGGGGCCGAAGTGAAGGGTATTGATTTCTCCTTACCTATTTCAGATGGCATAATATCCCTTTTGAATAAAGCATGGAGGCAACACCTTGTACTGTTTTTTAGAAACCAGAATTTAACACAAAAGGAGTACTTAAATGTTGCAAAGGTTTTCGGAGAAATTCAGGTCAGCGCAAGCAAGGCCGTTTATGTGAAAAACAAAATTGAAAGCACGCTAGTACCTAAAGAATTGTCTGTTTTAACGGAAATATCCGCAATCCATAATTTAGACAAAAACGGAAGCCCTACAGTAAGTAATAAAACGCTGGGAAGTGAGGAGGTTTATTGGCATACCGATAATGCTTATGTGGAGAAACCCGTTTCAGGGGGTATGTTGTTCGCTAAAGCAATTCCTCCAACTGGCGGAGATACTTCTTTCAGCAACCAATATTTAGCATATGAAAGATTACCTCAAGATGTTTTTGAAGTAATAGATGGGAAAAAGCTTACCCATGATTCAAGTTTAATTTCTATGGGTGCACCTGTCCCTCACCATCCTATCATTAGAACTCATCCTGTTACCAAGAGAAAGGCTTTATATCTGGGAATAAGAAGGCAATACCCAGCCCAACGTATTATAGGTTTATCAGAACAGGAAAGTACCAAAATAATGGATTTTTTATGGAATCATGCTACCAATCCGGAACTCGTTTGGCGCCATAAATGGAATGTAGGCGATATAGTACTTTATGACAATGTCTGCACTTTGCACCACAGAGAGGCGTATAGCGCAAGTCACAAACGAATTTTATACCGATTGCTTTTCAAGGGGGATAAACCCTATTGAGTGGTTTTGAAATGCGATTAATCGTATACTGACACCGAAGGCCTATGCTATTGAGAGGCCCTTGAAAGTGGATATGAGGTTGGGTGAGGTATTTGGTCAAAAAAAATTAATGAAAAATTTTAGTAAAAAGCGAATGAAGAATTGGCGTCGCAGAGCGCCAACCCCTTGGTAGCATATTGAAATAAAACGTCCTGCGGGGCAGAGCGATGCCCCCATTAAAATAATAGAAGCCAATGTCCAAGTGGAGCGTCGCTCTTCACCGTATAAGATCATTTAGAGCCTTGTATTTGAATTTGTATTTCCCAAAAACTTGTAACTCATCTGTAACTTCCCCTCCCCACCTTTGCACCGTCATTAATCGTTAACCATAAACTATTTCAAAAATGGCAACCAAAACAGTAAAAAAGAGCAACAAGCAATCAACCGTTGATATATTGAAAAACAAAACCAAAAATTTCAACGAAGTAGCTTTGAAAACTTCTAATGAAATTGTTGAAGAAACATTAGCTACTGGGGAGAAATGGCAGAACCTTTTGGCCAAAACCCTCGTAAAAGGGACTGACCTCTTTGGTCAACAACAAAATATGGTACTTACCGGGCTGGAAACGTTGAAAGGACAATTCAGCTACGGCAACAAAAGACTCCGCCAGCTTTTGACCCTTAAAACGGTCAATCCCAACACACCGAAACCGGCCACCAAGAAATCCACTGCGACTGCAAAAACAACGAAGACCATTGACGAAGTAATGGAGACCGCTACCAAAGCGGGAAAAGTAGTGAAGAAAACGGCCACTGCTAAAAAAGCAGCCGTTGCCAAGGCCCCAAAAAACCTTGCAGCCGCTACCAAAAAGGCAACTCCCAAGAAAAAAGCCACCCCTTCCGCAACAGCGAAAAAATCCAATCTCACAGTGATCGAAGGCATCGGCCCAAAAATTCAGGAACTGCTGAACGCCGCTGGCATCACCAATTTTGACCAATTGGCCAAAGCCACACCAGCCAACCTGAAAAAAATCCTGACCAATGCCGGAACCCGCTTCCAAATGCACGATCCTTCCACTTGGGCCGCCCAAGCCAAATTGGCCGCCGCTGGCAAAATGGAGGAATTGAAAGTCTTGCAAGTGGAATTAAAAGGTGGAAAATAAAAAAGTATTTGGAATTGGGTATTGGGTATTTTCAATAAATATTCGATAACCAATATCCAATACGTGTAACTCATTTGTAACACGCTCTCTCTACTTTTGCACTATCAAATTTTTTAAAATAATTAATTCAAAAATAAAATGGCAACTAAATCAGCAAAAGCGAAAGCAACAGCAAAAAAGACTAAATTGGAAAAAAATGTAAACCGCATCCAAAAGACGGCGAAGAATGTGAATAAAGAAGTCGTAAAAACAGCAGGCGAAGTCGTTGACAATGTTTTGGAAAACGGAAAAGAACTGAGGACTTTGGCTACTAAAACGGTCAAAGAAGCAGGCAAAAAAATTGACCTGAACACCAGTATCGAAATGATCCGTAAAACAACAATCAGCGTGAACGACCAGGTTTGGAAAACAGCTGGAGCAGTTATGGAAGATGTGACCGCCACCGGGAAAGAAATGGTGAATGTAGCTGCCAAAACAGCCAAAGAAGCCATCGAAAACATTGACCTGACCGAGGGCTTGGACACTGTTAAGAAAACCGCTAAAAAAGCAAACAAAGTTGCTTTGGAAACAGCTGACACTGTGGTTGAGGGTGTTTTCTCCAATAGTGAAAAATGGCAGAACGTAGCGGCAAAAGCTGTAAAAGGTGGTCTTCATTTGGCAGGCCGTCAGCAAGAGATCGTATTCGATACGTTGGATACCGTGAAAGGCCAACTCACTCAAAGTGCCAATCGTTTTAAGAAACTTTTTAGCAATAATTAATTTTTTCTAAAAAGAAATATATATTGAAGCCGAGATGCCATTTTGGGGTCTCGGCTTTTTTTTGGGAATTAGGGAATTAGGGAATTAGGGAATTAGGGAATTAGGGAATTAGGGAATTAGGGAATTAGGGAATTAGGGAATTAAGGAATTAGGGAATTAGGGAATTAGGGAATTAGGGAATTAGGGAATTAGGGAATTAGGGAATTAGGGAATTAGGGAATTAGGGAATTAGGGAATTAGGGAATTAGGGAATTAGGGAATATAAAATTTAGATTTAATTAAGGGAAAAGGAAAAAAACAACCACGAATAACTATTTTCCTAAAATCATCAAATTTTTATGCATAGAGCCTGTCCCGTATTTTAATCGGGATTATTATTTTCCAAATCCCTAACTATTGTTTTTAGAGTTCACCAATTTACCAATCCAATAAATATGCGAATAATATTGTTCACTGGAAAAGGCGGTGTTGGAAAAACGACCATTGCAGCAGCCACTGCCGTTAAGGCAGCTATGCACGGAATTAAAACACTGGTTATTTCCACCGATCCGGCCCATAGTTTGTCAGATGCACTGGATGTAAAATTAAACCCCGAACCACAGGAAATAATGCCCAATTTATTTGCCCAGGAATTTGATGTATATTATTCCATGGAAAAAAACTGGCATCATATGCGGAATTTAATGCAAACGATTTTCCGCTGGCGGGGAGTCGGAAATGTGGTGGCAGAGGAATTATCTGTTTTGCCGGGCATGGAAGAGGCATCTGCATTTTTATGGTTGGAAAAATATTATCGGGAACGGAAATATGAATTAATAATTATTGACAGCGCACCTACTGGTGAAACACTGACTTTATTATCCTTGCCACAAGTGGCCAAGTCGTGGATGACGAAGGCGTTTTCAAGAAAAAACATTGCTGTAAGAACAGTAACCAAAGGAGTACAGGTTTTTACAGGAGTGCCTTTGGATAAAGGGCTTTTGGAGTTGGATGAATTGTTTGACAAGTTGGAAAAAATACAAAAGGTTTTTCTCCGACCAGAAATTTGCTCTATCCGAATAGTAACCAATCCAGAAAAAATGGTGGTCAAAGAAGCAAAGCGGGCTTATACTTACTTGCAATTATATGGCTATAATGTGGACGCCATTGTCATCAACCGGATTTTACCAGAAAAAGAAGTGGGAAAAGTTTTTAAAAATTACATTGAATCGCAGAAAAAATACATCCATGAAATAGAAGAAAGCTTTTCCCCTATCCCCGTTTTAAAAGTAAACCACCAAGGGCAGGAAGTTTTTGGAATTGATTTATTGAAAAACATTGCAGCCTCTTTATATGGCGAAAACAACCCCGCAAAAGTTATGCATTTGGACAAACCATTTGAATTAATTGAAAATAAAAAAGGTTATTTTTTTAAAACGAAATTACCATTTGTAAAAAAAGAAGAAATTGAATTAAAAAAATTCGGCGACGAATTAGTAATAGATTTGGGCAACCGCCGCCGCTCTATCATTTTGCCACGCTTTGCAAGTTTTTTAAAATTGGAAGAATTCCGCTTCCAAGCACCGTGGTTAATTGTTTCGTTGGTGAAATAGGGAATTAAGGAATTGGGGAATTCGTATATTAGGAGATCGGTTTTGCGATATTTTGTTCCCAATTCCCTAATTTACCAATTCCTTATAAATATGAACAAACAGAGAAATATTAAAAAACCTTCCAAATTCTGGTTGTATACAGATGGGTTACGTGCGTTTTTAGAATTTATTTCCAGTATTTTTTTTAGATTATTTTATAAGTATAAAAAAAAGGGAGATGGCCATCCAGTATTGGTCATTCCCGGATTTATGGGCAGCGGGCTTTCAACTTCGATACTTCGAAAATTTATCAATAAACATGGGTATCACGCATATGACTGGGGGTTGGACCGGAATTTAGCCAATTTTGAAGACCTTGAATTTTTATCTTTAAAAATTGAGGATTTATATAAAAAGCACCATAAAAAAGTAAGCTTAATAGGATGGAGTCTTGGTGGCGTATATGCCAGACAATTGGCAAAAGGAAACCCAGAAATGGTGAGACAAGTCATCACTATGGGTTCGCCATTTAATGGTGCAACTGAACCAAATAATGCACGTTGGCTATATGAGTGGATTAAAAGAAGAGAGGGAACAGATGAAATCACCGATGATGTTTTGGCCGACTTGCCTAACCCCGCTCCCGTACCGACAACCGCCATTTATTCCAAACAAGACGGCATAATTCCCTGGCAAGTATGCATGGAAAATGTCGAAGATGAGACTCATCAAAATATAAGGATTAGTGGTAGTCATTTGGGCTTTGGTTGGAACCCCTCAGCCATGAAAATAATTGTAGATCGTTTGCAATATGATGCGGGTAATTGGAGGCATTATTAGTAGGAAGATAGAAAAACAAGGATTTATTATTTGCTCTCACCGGAAAGTATATCCTTGAACCATTGTATTTATCAACCTAAAACCATTCAAAATGAACATTGAAAATAGTATCAGTAAGCCTTCTAAATTCTGGTTATATACAGATGCTGCCCGGGCATTATTCGAATTAACTTCTACCCGGATTTTTCATTTATTCCGAAAATATAAAAAGAATGGAGATGGCCATCCCGTTTTGGTAATACCCGGATTTTTGGGCAGCGATTATTCCACAGGTCTTTTGCGAAAATTTATCAATAAACTGGGCTATAAAGCATACGATTGGGGGCTTGACCGGAATTTGGCCAATTTTGACGACCTTGAATTTTTGGCCATAAAAATTGATAATTTATTTAAAAAACACAATAAAAAAGTAAGCTTGATCGGGTGGAGCCTCGGTGGTGTATATGCCCGCCAATTAGCAAAACAAAAAAAGGAAAAAGTACGGCAAGTTATCACTTTGGGCTCTCCTTTCAATGGCGCCAACGAGCCCAATAACGTGAGGTGGCTATTTAATAATGTAAAACAATGGCAAGGCACTGACGAAATAGATGAAGAAACCATAGCCGATCTCCCAATCCCAGCCCCTGTTCCCACTACTGCCATTTATTCGAAAGAAGATGGGGTGGTGCCATGGGAGGTATGTATCGAAAAAGAAGAAGATGCCATTCATCAGAATGTTCAGGTGCATGGAAGCCATTTAGGAATGGGGGCAAATCCATCGGTATTTTATATTATCGCTGATCGGCTGCAATACGAAGAGGAAAACTGGCAACATTTTGAGCCAAGTGATACATGGAGAGGGCGCTTCTTTTTCCCTGAAGATTAAATTATCGGTTAAATTGTTTTGTCCGCAATGACTGCAATATTTACCTTGTACTATTTCTCCACAATTTTTATAATTCATTTTTATCTCATTATTTAGCACAGCAATAGCATTCATTTTGTCACTACAAATACAGCTGTGATCGCTGAACGCATAATTAGCGAGCAGCACAGAATTTTTAACTATTGACCAAGCAGTAATTTCATTTGTGCCCCTTTCTTATTTACTTTTTGCATGCTTTTTCATTTCAGTGTCATTCCGGCGCAAGTGGGGTATCCATTTTATTATATCGCTCAATTTCTCCGCTTCGCTAACGGTTAGTGGAGACGCAGAGTGAACGAATGCGAGCATTGACGATCTCCACTATGTTGTTTGTGGTTCTTCATTTATTCTTCAATTCTATCATAATTCTTCAAGGTCTTTAACGTCCACATTGTCTGTATACCTGCCCATTCTAATTTCATTCCTTCACTTAATCCATACCAAGTGTCCCATCGTCCATCATCCTCTTGACGATTGATTAACTCTCTTAGGTCAGAACTAATCACTTCTTTAGAAAATATTGGACTTAAAATACTCTCTGGTGAAGGCGCATAGTACAAGCTATGTGGTTTCCCGTAAAGTCCCCAACCTTCATCAGATTTATCTTTGCATAGCACTCCTTCCGCTAATATCCATTCCCTCAAATCATTAAGTGCTTTTTCTGCCTTGTCTCTGCTTTTAGTGTATTGCAGGAATTGCAACCGTCTTGGCACACATAAATGGCAAAAAACGTGTTTCTCTTTGATTCGTTCAATTTCCTGCCAGATAAATTCTTCTGCTTTTTGCATCCAAGGAATGTCAATTCTGTATTTCTCAAGAATTCCCAATAATGGTGCTGTCGTACTCAAAGCAGCCCATTCTTTAACGGCCTTAAAATGCTCTTCACATGGATAGGTACTTTTGGGTTTAAACATCCATGGAATCCCTCCTTTTTCTGTAGTGACACTTTCAAAATAGGGTACAAAATCTCTTTGTATTAAGTCGGCATTTAGGTAGCCTATTTCATCTAAAGTTTCAAGAGCCATAATACTAAAGAGAGGTTGACTTTCAGGTGATGCTGTATCAGGTTCCATTCCGTGTCCAAAGCCACCGTCCGAGTTTCGATAGGCATATACTGCATGAAAAACTCCTTCAGGATTATCTTTTTCAAAATGAAATTGAAACAAACGCCTTTCTATCATTCTCGCATTTGTCAATATAAAATCCCTTGCTTTTAAATAGTTATCTTTTGATAGCTTCATTCTTTATTTATGGTGGATTCAAATCCTGACTAACGTTCGCTAACTTACTGATTATCAACACCCTTTTTTTCCAGATTTACCAAATTCGTCCAAAATTCGTATGCTAATCGAACGTTAGCTTGGGAAATCAATTAGCTGGGGAGAAATTGACAACTTTGATTCTCTCAATTTCGGTTTGTCTAATCTGGTCAATTACACACAACAATAGCGTTCACGTCGTCGCAGCGAATGCTGCTATGATCGCTGAACGCATCGTTAGCGAACATTTTGAAAAATAGATAGTTTGCAAAAAAATATCTTTTAATTTAGTCTATAAAAAAGATAGCATTCTTTGTTGAAAGTCTTACCCCACAATAAATCAAGCCTCAACACTTACAACAACGGGGTCGAGTCATGCAGTGGATTTGGAATAACGTTTAATCGTATTAGCACTTGGAATGCCAACACGACTAAACATTATTTAAATAAATAAAAACACCTATACTACTATGGCTTGTCCATTTTCTTTTCTTCTTCAGGCATCTCACGGTTTTTAACATACTTATCAAACCATTCCATTTGTTCCCATAAAACATGTTCGACGGATTCCTTTGCACGATAGCCATGATCTTCAAAAGGTAATAGAACTAATCTGGCAGTTCCCCCAGAACCTCTCACTGCTTCGTAAAATACCTCTGATTGAAAAGTAAGTGTTCCCGGATTTGAATCATCATCACCGTGAATAATCAAAATAGGTTCATTGACTTTATCAGCAAAGAAAGTAGGAGAACAGTCAATATACGATTGGGTCGCTTCAAAAAGGGAACGGCGTTCTCCCTGAAACCCAAATGGTTGATTTGTTTTATTGTAAGAACCACTCCGTGCAATACCCGCACTAAACAAATCGGTATGTGCCAGTAAATTGGCCACCATCAAACCACCATGACTATGCCCAATGACACCAATCCTATCTGGGTCAGCGATTCCCATATCTACTGCTTTCTCAACAGCGGCTTCTGCGTCAGCTACTAATTGGGGAACAAATGTGTCATATACTGTTTCTGGGTCACCAATCATCGGCATGGCAGTATTATCTAGAACGGCGTATCCCCGCATCAAAAAGTATTTGTGCGAGGCCCCCCAAATACGCATGAAACGGTTAGAGGAACCTCTGACCTGTCCGGCTGTTTTAGCGCCTGAATATTCCAAAGGATAGGCATATACCACCGTTGGCACCCGCGTTCCTTCTTCATATCCCGGAGGCAAAAGCAATTGGAAACTTAATTCAACGCCATCATTTCTTTCGTATCGGACAATCTTGTTTTCTATCTGGCGCAATTCAGGACTTGGGTCTTCAAATTTTGTAATAGGTTTTTTAGTAATTGCTATGGTAGCTTCTCCCGCATCAGCTTCGATTGATTTTCCAAGTTTTGCCAGATAAAAGTTCGGCACTGTCGTAGGGGATTCCGAACTCATAATGAAACTATTGGGCTCTTCGCCAAAACCAACGAAGTATTCATATTTGTCTTTGGCACAACGGAATATTCTTTCGATTTCCCCCGTCTCAATATTTCTCTTATCAACAAAGGGGCGGTCTCCTTCTTTGGTGCCTCCTTGCCCACGAAAATACATGGCTCCATCTTCCACTTTCATTGCCCACTGACCATTCTCCAATTGGGTGAAAAGTGGGTAGCCCGGATCATTATAGCGATCATTTTCGTCCAGGTCAAACCATAGTCTGGAGGTGCCTTTATTAACATCAAGCAACCATACATAACGCCATCTTTTTATGCGCTCCCTCTGATATACCATGAGCATCCCATCAGTTTCGCCCCACATGGTTGATTGTATGCGATGTTCTGCTTTGAAAACCTCTTCTGGTTCGCCATTGAATGGTGCTTCCCACCTCATCAGTCTGTCCCTGAATTCGGCTTCCGCCACTGGATTGCCGCCATCTAATGCTTCTCTCCAAAACAAGGCATGGGGAGCTGTTGATTGCCAAGACACTGATCGAGGACCTGTAATCACACCATGTATAGGAACTTCATTGGCAACAGGCTGATTGGCAATTGTTTTTACCAACTTTCCTTCTATATTCCATACTTCAATGTCATTGGCAAAACGCCACCAAGCCACCTCATGTGACCAAGGTTTTTTCAACCTTTCTATTAAAAGGTAATTTCCATCTGGGGAAATGCCAGCATACATGTAAGCAGCGGAAGGCCCGATAACCCGTGTTTGTTTTGTCTTGGTGTCATAAATGACCAATTCACACTCCGTGTAGTAGCTGAACAGTTCATCATCATGTGCCGTTACAAGCAGGTTTCTTGATTCGTAGGTTGACCTTGCTTTAGCGCCAGAATCTTCTAAAATTTTTGGACCTTTTGGCATTGATGGTTTTTGTGGGGCTTCACCGCGGTCGCTGATTCTTCTGATCAACATTTTTTCTTGGTCTGGAAACCATTTCACGGCTTGATCCATGAGGGGATTAAGCACCATGCCTGGCACCTTTTCTACATGACCACCTATATCACCCAGCCACAATTCAATTCGATCTTCAAATCCAACCATCAAAGCAAAACGTTTACCATCTACTGTCCAGTTAGTAGACATAACTTCTGCCCCATCAGGGATTTTCAAATTCACCGTTTTCCCATCCTTAATGGTAAGTATTCTTGGGGAAGTGCCGCCATGTCTTCCGTGGTAATAATTGTTTTTTGGATTGACCCGAATTCCTGCCAATTTGAGCATAGGGCCAGCCAGCTCCGATAAGGTTGGGTAGATTATCGGATCGGATAGCAACATGTGCGTTTTGGTAGGAGAGATAGAGGTTCTTGGTAGTTGTGGTGCGTGAAGAATTTTGAGTATATCTTCATCGGGAGATTTCCAGGTGTTCTCTTGTGCAGTGATTTCTTGGTTAGAGAATAAGCAAAAGCTGAAAACCAATAGCATAAAAATTGTTTGTTTCATGATAAGGTTGATTTTGTTTTAATGTAACTACTCAGTACGCCCCTTTGTCATCCGACGAAGATCGGATGACAAAGGGGGCGGAATTAATCGTTATACTGAACAATTACGTTTTAATTAGATCAGGCTGTGATAGTGATGTGCGCACCCTGATTCAAAAGTAAAAGTGAAGATAATGCAATATTAAAAAATGTGGGTTTTTGGCCGAGAAAAGTAAGCTAGTTGATAAATGTTTGATGTAAAAGGGTAATAGATTTTTTCGGTTTAGCAGTTTTGCAGTGCAATGGTATATCGGCTAATAAAAAAATCAGATTGAAGTCTATTTAAAAAGGCGGTTGTCGTGGAGGAGGTATCATCCTATTGACGGCTTGATTTTATGCTCTTAAATTAGAATTTTGATGAAAGTTTACTTTGCAACCTCGCTAATGACTCGTGTGCTCAATGATGCCAGCTTTTGCTGGCTATGAGTGCTGTTGAATGTGTTTAAGTTACATTGCTTTTTTGATTCAATTTAATTTTAGTTTTAAACCTCTGCTTAAATATTGTGTTTTTATTCAAAGTTTATATAAGCATAGATTAGCTGATTCTTGAACTTGCACCATTGAAAACCTTTAGTAAACTTGCAGTTAGTAGCTCATGGATTGGTACATTTCGGATGTGTTACGAAAAGGTAATTTAATTGCGCAATACAATGAAAGAGATTTTATATTATTTCTTGTTTTTTCCCGTCTTTCTTTCAGCCCAAATCAATGAAAGCGATACGCTAAAATTAAAAGCAGACCTTTCTTTAACTGGATTTTGGCAAGGAGGAAATGTAGAGACATTGATTTTTAGGGCAAAATCAGAACTGAATTTTAAACCATGGAAGAAATGGGTTTTCAAAACCAAAAATTCCTATGTTTATCAAGAGTTTGGAAAAGAAAAGGCAGATGAAGATATTCTCAGTCTTAACTTCATTTATTTTAATCCTGAGCGAAAAGTATATCCTTTTTTATTGGGTTTTTTAAGTACCAATTTTCGAAGGGAAATTGATTTGCGCTATTTGTTGGGTGGTGGAGCTACTTATCAAATTCTGAGTAATAAAAAAGACTGGCTCAAATTTTCGATTTCCTGCGAATATGAACAGACTAATTATGCCAATGTGAATTTTAATCTTTCAGAGTATAATGGGAGTCGGTCTATTAATACTTTCCGAGGCACTGTTTGGGTAAATGGCAAATATCATTTGTTTAAAAATAAAGTCATTTTTAATCATGAAAGTTATGTTCAGCCATCCCTGGAAAAAAGCAATAATTTTCGTTGGCGAGCTGATGTTGGTTTAGAATTGCCTATTTGGAAGTTTTTAAACTTTAAAATAAACTACCTCCAAACATTCGAAAGTATAGTGATTGAAGACCAAAAACGAAATGATAGGTTTTTAACTTTTGGTCTAACCTTAAAAACCTATTGACTATCTTGACGCAGTTAACGTGAGCATTTACGCTGACACTGCAAATGCGTCTATGATAACTGAACCTTGCGTTAGCGACCCTTTTGAAAAATATAGTTTGCTGAATATTATTTTTTAATGGCCTTGGAAAAAAAAACAGCTTTTATAAAAGTGGATAAATAATAGATTTTATTCTGAAATATTTTGCATGGCCGATAAACCAAAACACCGTAATACCGATAAACCGAATAAAGTCTAATTTATTTATTTTATTAATGAAGCAATTAGAGCAGTCTACATTTATTGTGAATAATTCTCAATTTTGGGACAACTGCCTGATGGTAGGCACAGGGCGCAGTCACTGCGCCAGCTTCGAGCCTTTAGCTATTGGCTGAGCAGTTGTAGTTATTTATTTACACTTCCCCATATTTTATTAGCATGCGAAAGAAAACCATCTGGTGCATTATTAAAAGAACGGTCAACATTTTTAGTACCGTCTATCTTTATACCGGGTTTGTCGATTGAAGTAGTACCTCTTATAATATATTTATTTCCATTTTCCAGCATAAACAATTTTAAGCCTAAAGGGGAAACATCCGAAATACAAGCTTTATTATATGCAAAAGTAATTTCGCCAATGTTGTTATTGTCCAAATCAGTAACGTTAATTGACTTTTCAATAAATTCTAAGGTAAGATCATAATCGCATTCTTTTTCATACTCATATACTTTTCCCAGCAACTTAACATTATCAGAGTTAACGGTGTAGTGATATACAAATAGTTCATCTCCTTTTCGAGTGAACAATGTAATATTTTCACCATTGGCATCTTGCCAAATTCTTTTATTCAAAATTTTACCGTCATAATTAAGTTTGGACAGGTCATAGTTGGGTTTATTAAGTATATTAAATGTGTTACCTTCTTTATTTTTTACAATCTTCTCCTCAAAATTTTCTCCATTCCATTTTAAAAATATTTTATTAATGATTTCACGGTTTTCAAATTCTTTCTCCATCCAAGTGTTAAGGGACACCTCTATTGTTTGGTCATCAATAAATTGATATCGCAATACGGGTTTATAAGAATCTGGTAATTTATCTTCTTTGCTGACAAAATCATTTGCATCGTATTTTTTCAATATGTTGGTTTTTTGCAGGGCATTATGTTCCTCTAAATAGTTCCAAGATTGGATGTTGGCTGCTTTCTCATTAATTATTTCGGCAGCCAATACGCCATCTTTATTATTTTTATTTTTAAAAAAATAGAAAGTAACCTTACTGGAGGGGTCTTTGTGTTTTATGGTTAGTTTTGTTTTATTTTCCTCAATGATTTTCCAAGCGCCAGATTCTCCCTTGTTAAGTAATTCATATTTTTCGGTAGGGCTCAAGCCTTCGGTGGTTTCATCAAAAATTGCTATTGGACTTATGCTGAAAAGGGACTTCATGTCAATATCGTCATGCATTTTCTTGGTGTCGGAATTTATTTCCTCTTCATTAATGGACTCTGTTTCTGTATTAGGTTTTAAGTCCTTATCTTTTGAAACATCGTTCTTTGCCTTGTTATCATTTGATTGATTGCAAGCAATTAGCAAAATGATAAGATGGAATAAAATTGTTTTTTTCATTGTATTTATTTTTGGATTTTAATTTTTTAATTGCACACACTAATAGCGTTCACGTCGTCGCTGTAAGTTCAACTTTGATCACTGAATGCATCGATAGCGAACAATTTGAAAAAAGTAGTTTCTAAACTATATTTAATAATTTAATTTAAAACACATAGCTACATAAAACACAAAGTTTATTAATTTATTAAGGGAGGCGGAAATAAATAACCTACCCAATTTAGGCGGTTATTTGAAATAACCGCCTAAGTTATGCATCTCCTTTTTGGTAGATTATTTTTTGCCCATCCCCTAAAGTTATGCTTTCTATGTGTCTATATGTTTTAAAAAAAATCAATAATCCGTTTTAATATTTTTATCAAAAGGGATTTTAAATTGAAATAGCACATCTTCATCGGTGCTTGGATCAAGCGTGTCCAATCCATATTTTATTTTTTTAGGATCATCATAAACAAAAGTGCCGAACGCCCGATCCCACAGCGAAAAAATATTGCCGAAATTAGTATCTGTCCAAGGCCGTTCGAAATGGTGGTGAAACTTGTGTACGTTTGGAGAGATAAAAACGTAACTCATGCCTTTGTCCATCCACGCTGGAATGCGCCAGTTGGCATGGGTCATATAGGTAAAGAAAATGGACAGGATGCGATAAAAAATGTAAAACGCCACAGGCATGCCGCTGATCAGTATAGCTGCTAAAGCAAACATTTCACGCACGATGTAATCACCTGGATGGTGCCGGGTGCCAGTCGTGGCATCCACATGGGTATCGCTGTGGTGAACCATGTGCAATTTCCACATCCACTTGTATTTGTGAAGCATGCGGTGAGCTACATATTGAGCGATAAAGTCGAGGAGCATGACTGCGAGCAACAGTTCCACCCAAATGGGAAAGTTGGTCAAATTCAATAGGCCAAAATTGCTGGTGTCGAGCCAAAAGAAAATACCCACCGTCGCTAAACCAAACAGTACATTAATGACCATGCTGGTACCGAGGAAAATCAAGTTGACACCTGCATGTTTCCATTTCCTATAATCAAATTTCATCAAGGGAAAACTCCCCTCCAAAATCCAACTTACAGTGAGGCAAATAAATATCCAGGCCAGTTTTTGCCCGGACGACATATTTTCAAAAAAAGTAAGGAATGCTTCCATGTTATTTAGCGATTGGTCTTTGGCTGTTGGTTTTTTGCCTGTTGCAAAAGACATCATATTAAAATTGCCCAATGATACGGATTGATTATTAAATGGCGAAACGGGGTTGTTGGTTTTCAACATAAATAGATTTCATAGTTTTACCCGAACATCCTATAGTCGGGAGATTTATCTCCCGCTAAAAATTTTTAATTGGGAGATAAATCTCCCGACTACTTGCAAAAAATAAAAATGAGCCATTACGAATCATACACAGTAACTATTGAAAACCACATCGCCGAGGTGGCCTTCAACCGACCGGAAAAAGCCAACTCGCTCCACGCCAAGGCTTGGAAGGAAATGCAAATGATATTTGAGTCGCTGCATGAAAATCCCGATGTTCGGGTGATTATATTAAGCGGCGAAGGGAAACATTTCTGTGCCGGCATTGATCTTACGCTACTGATGGATGTTCAAAAAATTCAATCCATTGAATGTGAGGGACGTAAACGGGAACAGCTCCGCAAATTTATTTTTGGATTACAGGGAAATATTTCCTCCATTGAAAAATGCCGTAAGCCCGTTTTGGCTGCTATCCATGGCGCTTGTATCGGGGGCGGGGTGGATATTGTATCGGCCTGCGACATACGCTACTGCACGGACGATGCCTATTTTTCCATAAAAGAAATTGACCTAGGATTGGTGGCCGATATTGGCACGATGCAACGTTTGCCCAAAATTATCAACCCCGGCATGATGGCGGAATTGGCATATACAGGAAGGAAAGTCGGCGGCCAAGAAGCTGAAAAAATTGGACTGGTCAATCGTACTTTTTCCGACAAGGAAGCTATGCTTGATGAGGTGCGGCAATTGGCAGCTACCATTGCCAGCAAGTCGCCACTCTGCATACGGGGCACAAAAGAAATATTGCTTTATACCCGTGACCACAGCGTCGAAGAATCGCTCAATTATATGACTGCATGGAATGCCAGTATGCTTTTGTCCAAAGATTTATTGGAAGCTTTTCAGGCGAATATGGAGAAACGAAAACCGGTTTTCATTGATTGAAGAATCACATGAAAGAACCCATACGAATAGAACTCCCCACTTTCTTTGGCATGAAAACCGTCAATTGTTTTCTGTTCAAAGACCCTGTACCGACTTTGATTGACTGTGGAGAAGGAACGCCTGCTGTATGGGAAGCACTCACGACTGGTCTGAAAGAAAATGGATTGCTGCCACGCAGCATTCAATAAAGGTTTATGCGAAAAACTAAATGTAGAACCGCTTGAATGGGACGGCATTTCAGACGCCCTCTTCCAACAATACAACCGATCTGGCAATCAGTTCATGGAGTACCTTGCCGACTATGGCACATTCGACGACCTGCCTCCTGATTTAATTTATGAAAGTTTAAAAAGCCATTATCCACGACTGGAAAAGTATATTGTTGGATAGTAAATAAAAGTCAAACTTGAGGCGGGAGTACATTTTTGAAATGCCCGTTCATCTCTACTTTCTTCCTTAACTCTTCCATTTCTATGGCGGTGGGTATCAATTTTTCCAGATGGGACAGCATATAGTTTTGTCGGCGGCGCTCTTCGGGGATGGTAAGCATTTCGTATTCCTGTTCGATGCTGAAACCGACGAGGTGGGCAATTTTATAAGTATTGAATTCGCCGTTCAGTTCGGGCAACGATCTACGGATGTTGAGGATGTTGTACAGTTCGGCGATCTGGTGGAGGATCTTCTCGTATTTTATGAAATCCCCATCGAGGTCAAAGTCAACCCGCTCGACTTCGGCACCTGAATAAAGGCGGTCTTCCACGTCCTTAAAAAATTCTTTGATTTTGAACAGGCCTTTGCCTTTGGTACGGACGTCCATTTCGCCATTGGAGTATTTTTTTTCAATAGAGAGAAGTTCGAGTTCTGTGCCATAAGGTTGCAATTTGTCGTCAAGGAAGGCAGGCATGCCGAAGGTGATGTTCTTTTCGTTGCATTCGGTAATGAGTTGTTTGTACCTCGGTTCGAAAATGTGCAAATTGAGGTTCTCGCCGGGAAAGGCGACGAGTTTCAAAGGGAATAGTGGGAGGAAGGTGGTCATGTAAGTTTATTTCGGTGCAAATTTAAATTTATTTACCCAAGTTACAGTTAAAAAATAAATTCAGTTTTTGCCCTCAAAAGATGCCATGCTCAGGATAGCACTTTTTTTCAACCTTCCTTCTACTTTTGCTTTTCATTATTATTTCAAATCTGCCATGTCCGAATTCTCTGCATTCCTCCAACTCGGCTTCGACCACATCTCCGACCTGCAAGCATACGACCATTTGCTTTTCATCATCACCCTGTGCGCCGTGTACCAATGGAAAGAGTGGAAAAAACTGCTTGTACTGGTTACAGCATTTACCATCGGCCATTCGATAACGCTGGCACTATCGGCATTGGACATAGTGCGACTGCCTTCCGACCTAGTGGAAACGCTCATTCCCATCACCATCCTTTTAACGGCTATCCACAACGTAGCAAATAAAAAACCGACAGGCGGCACTTTTTCCAAAACAGTCTCCATCAATTATTTCATTGCCCTGTTTTTCGGATTGATTCATGGGATGGGGTTTGCCAATTACTTCCGCAGTTTGTTCGGGGAAATGGGAAGCATTATTAAACCACTTTTCGCATTCAACATTGGTCTGGAAGTGGGCCAGTTGATGATCGTTGTGTTGTTTTTTGTTTTTTACTTTTTGCTTTCGCAAATATTCCCCATTCGGCAACGGGAATGGAATCTGTTTATTTCCGGCGCAGGGGCGGGCGTTGCTTTGACATTGATTATCAATCAGTTGTTGATGTAGTACATTGATATTTATGAAAAATAAAATTATCGTTCCTCTTGATTAAACCTTTCTCATTTCTCAAAGTCAGACACATATCCTTTTTTCAAAAAACTAAAATCAATACAAATGAAAATCATCAAGCATTTTTTCCTCCTCTCATTATTTTTTCTCCCCGCATTCCTATTTTCTCAGGACACAGCAGAACCCGACAGCACCGGACTTCCCGGTGACCATTTCAGCCTCGAAGGCGCATTAGAATTGTTCAAAAAAGCCGAATCCCTGGAAGATTTTGAAAAACGCCTGAACAAAGAAGAAAACGATGTCAACAACCTCGACCTCAATGAAGACGGCAACGTGGATTACATCCGCGTAGTGGACAATATGGACGGCGACTTACATGCCATCGTCCTTCAAGTACCCGTCAATGAAAAAGAAACACAGGATGTGGCCGTTATCGAAATTGAGCGTCAAGGTGAAGAGGAAGCCATTCTCCAAATTATCGGCGATGAAACCATTTATGGCAAAGAAACCATCGTAGAACCCTATGAGTTAGGTACAAAAGACGACGGACGTGGCCCATCCGTTACTGTTGATCGTTTCACTTTAAATATCTTTTTCTGGCCTTCCGTTCGGTTTATTTATGGACCTCGCTATCGGCCTTATGCTTCCATATATTATTGGGGCTATTATCCAGTTTGGTGGAGGCCTCGGGTGGTGCGTCCATGGCGTATCTTTTATCCACGCACCGTTGTTTATCGGCCACATTACAGGGTTGTAACTACACACCGTGTCGTGAAAGCGCATCGTGTTTATACCCCTCATCGCAAAACTTCTACAGTAGTACGTACTCGCACCGTAAAACGCAATTCCGTTGCAGGGAAAAAAGCAGGAGTTAAACGGACAACGACCACTACAACGGTCAAAGGCAAAAACGGCGGCACCGTCACCCGCAAGAACACAACGACCGCCGTTGGGGCAAAAGGTAAAAAAGGAGCTGTTGGTGCTAAGAAATCAACGACTACTACAAAGGTTAAAGGGCGAAACGGTGGAACTGTCACCAAAAAGAAAAATACTGCTGCAGTGGGAAAAAAAGGGAAAAATGGTGCTGTAGGAGGTAAGCGAACGACTACTAAAGTGAGGAAAAAGCGGGGTGGATAACAATACGATTTTACTTCTTGTTGTACTTGGAAATAAATGACTTTTTTAATTTAAAAAAACAAGTTCAAGAAGAATGCAGATTGAAAAACGCCTATTTCTTTCATAAGGAACAGGCGTTTTTCAATCTATATTGTTTTTTAACTTAAGCTGCTACTTCCACTGCTCCCCGCCAAAACTGCGGATACACAAATCCATTGATCCCGCGCTCAAACTCAAACGGTGCCCAAGCACCCTCTTCCTGTGCCAACCTGTCAGCTACCACCACCAATACGGAGGGGTTGTGGCCAAGGCCCAAATGGCTACCGATCACTTCAATGTTCTGGATGTCGTGCCGTTTGGTAGGTTCGACACAGTGTTGCCAACAGACGATGCCGTCACCTTTGGAAAAGACGGAGGTAAAAGGAACGGGCGGCGGCGTTTCGATCAGGTCAATGATTTCTTTGGAAACATCTCCCCGTCTTTGGCCACTGGCCATTTCAAACGCAAAGTCGGCGTTGCTCTCTCCTTTTATGCCCATGAATGGCGAACCCAGGGTAATGACCTGCCGGATGTGGTCGGGCAGCAGGTTGGCCATAACACGGGAAAAAAGACCGCCAAGGCTCCAGCCAATGAGGGTCACGCTTTTTCCATGCTTCAGTTTTAGTTCTTTGATGCGTTCTTCCAGCAATTCGATGTATTCGATTTGCCCAAGATTGCGCCCCAAATCCCAAGGATAGGCACAATTGCCTTTGTCATTAATGAATCTGCGGATGGGCTTAGTGGAAAAGTCACTGGCCAAAAGGCCGGGCAATACGAGGACGGGATGGCCATCTCCACGGGGAACGTTGCGCAATAATGGATAGGCAGTATAATAAACACCCAACTCGGCCAATGCCCTTGTTTCAAACAATACCTTCATGAATGAAGGCTTTCTAATTTTTCGTGTCATGAATTTGAGTTTCAGGTTTATTCGTCTTCCGCTTCGGATATTGGGATGGGTGCGAGTGGTGGGATGATATAACTTTACATTAACCGATTATAGTGGGATAGGTTGCAAATAACCAAAGAATCTTTGGCTATTCGCTCATTCTTCAAACAAATCACTTATAGGGCGCAAGATAATATAATAAAATTTTATACCGCAATTTATTGATGGTTAAGTTGCTATTCACTTTTTAGTCTAGCTCCATTTTCAGGCAATAGGAGAAAAAATACCTCCCTCTCTAAATTGACCTTCCTCTCACGCATGAAAATCAGCCTTCTTCAAAAAGAGTATAGTAACTTAATTGGTGACTATTCAGAATAGCGGGAGAGAGAAAGAAAAAATTTCATTTTTCTTTCTCTCTCCCGCTGAAGCTGGTTGTTTTTTGCTGATTGTTGATTGTTATTAGTTTTGTCCCAACAAATAACAATCAACAATCAGCAATCAACACCCTATAGGCATCTTCGACAGCGGTTACGGCGGGCTGACGGTATTGAAAGAGATCGTCAAAGAGCTGCCGGAACACGACTTTCTTTACCTCGGTGACAATGCCCGTTCGCCATACGGCACCCGCTCGTTCGAGACTATCTACAGTTACACCTTACAAGCAATAAAATACCTCTTCTCACAAGGCTGTCACCTCGTCATATTGGCATGCAATACGGCCTCAGCCAAGGCTCTCCGCAATATCCAGCAACTTGACCTGCCGCATTTGGCGCCTCATAAAAGAGTACTTGGGGTCATCCGCCCCACTACGGAGGTGATCGGACATTTTACAAAGACCAAACATATTGGCATTTTGGGAACGAACGGAACAGTCAGATCAGAGTCGTATTTAATGGAAATCAACCGTTTATGGCCAAAATTGAAAGCATTCCAACAAGCCTGCCCCTTGTGGGTACCTTTAGTGGAAAATGGAGAAGTGGATGGCACTGGTGCTGAATATTTTGTCCGAAAATACCTTGATGAACTGCTTGGCCAATCCGATAGGATAGATACCTTCCTATTGGCTTGCACCCACTACCCTTTGCTTTTGCCCATGATCCGGTCACACATTTCCCCTAAAATAAATGTGGTCGAACAGGGAAGCATCGTAGCTAAAAGCCTTCACGACTATCTATATCGGCATCCTGAAATAACCCAGCATTGCAGCCGCAGTGGTCAATTATTTTTCCAAACGACGGGCGATTCCGATGATTTTAATGAAAAAGGGACGTTGTTTTTTGGAAGTGAAGTAAAGTCAGTTAAAGTGGAGATTTAACAGATTTTGATATTTTGCCAAATCTTAGTTGATTGGGCATCAAAAGTCAACACCATCCTCGTAGTCCAAAATCTGCATAAATATTTATCAATGCCTAAAATAGTCATTCTCGACGGTTACACCACCAACCCCGGCGACCTTAGCTGGAAACCTATTGAACAATTCGGTGACCTTCGTGTACATGACCGAACGCCAGATAACAAAATCTACCACCGAGCGCAAAACGCAGAGATTGTAATTGTCAATAAAACACAACTCGACATGTACCATATTGGCCGCCTGCGGAAATTGAAACTCATTTGTCTCCTTGCCACTGGTTACAATAATATTGACATTTACGGCGCCAATCATTTTGGCGTAACCGTCTGCAATGCAGTGGGTTATAGCGCTCCCGCTGTGGCACAGCATGTTTTTTCATTATTATTGGAAATGACGAACAACGTCGCAATCCACAATAAAAGCGTTCAATCAAGCGGCTGGGCCAACGCCCCCGATTGGTGCTATTGGAAAAGGCCTTTGATCGAACTTTCCGGCAAAACAATAGGCATTTATGGTTTGGGGAAAATAGGCCAACAAGTGGCAAAGACCGCCCTTGCCTTTGGCATGAAGGTGATCGCCAACCGAAGGAATATGCAACAAATACCGCCTCCCGGCATTGAGTATGTTTCGCTGGATCGACTATTCACCGAAAGCGATGTCCTCACCCTTCATGCACCGCTTTCCGAAGAAAATGAGGGTATTATCAATGCTCAAAATCTTTCAAAGATGAAACCGACAACCTTCTTCATCAACACTGGCCGGGGTGGATTAGTAAATGAATTGGATTTGAAAAACGCTTTGCAGAATGGCCAAATAGCAGGCGCATGCCTGGATGTACTATCACAAGAGCCACCAAATCCTGACCATCCTCTGATTGGCATAAAAAACTGCATCATCACCCCCCATCAGGCCTGGGCCACCAAAGAATCAAGGGAACGGCTGATCCAAATTGTAGCGGATAACATCAAGGCGTTTTTGAATGGAAAACCGCAGAATGTTGTTGGTCAAGAACTCTAAGACCCCAAATTGAAAAACGCCCAGATCGATTAATCTGGACGTTTTTCAATTTGGAGCCTTATTTGAATTTTTGAATCAGCCTCCTAATTTCACAACCCTCAAAACTTTACCCACCTTACCATCCACTACCAAATGCACCAAATATACCCCACTTTGGGACAGTTCACTGCCCATTTGTGCCCTGCCGTTCGGAGCGGTCAGTTGGACGGAAGAAACCTGTTGGCCAAGCAC
Organism: Saprospiraceae bacterium; assembly: GCA_965222975.1. Taxonomy (GTDB): domain Bacteria; phylum Bacteroidota; class Bacteroidia; order Chitinophagales; family Saprospiraceae; genus UBA6168. Next base: position 43,690 of record CBDCVJ010000083.1, read on the forward strand.
ATTGTACACAGCCACATAGGCATTATCAAACGGTCTTTTCAAATCATAATTTAATACAAACCGGTCAGCAAAAGGATTGGGAGCAAGGGAGATTTGGAAATCCATTTCATCTAAATAGTCTACAGCTGTAGCAGAATTGATAACCACTATTTGACTGAAGACCACTATACCGCATTCATTTTCCACCGTCAAAGTCACATCGTATTCTCCAATGTCGGGGTATGTGTGGGCGGGATCCATATCATTGCTAATCGTGCCATCACCAAAAGTCCATGTGTAAGTATTGCCATTTGAAGAGGCATTGACAAAAGTGGCTTCGAGGCCATTGGCAGTATAATCAAATTCAGCGGTAGGATTGAGCCCAACGGTAATAACTTGCGATTGCTGTTCCGTGCTGACACCAGCGGCGTTGGTCACTATCAATTCGACGCTCCATGTGCCGGGGGTATTGTAAGTCACAACTGGATGCTGCTCAGTCGAGGTAGCGGGATCTCCACCTAAAAAGGTCCAGGCCCAACTTTCTGGAACACCCTCCGATTGGTCGGTGAATTCCACGATGAAAGGGGTACATCCGGCCATTTCACTTGCGTTGAAACTGGCCGTCGGTGGGATGGCCAAAATTTCAATGTCCTGCATTAAAGTATCTGTTCCACATTCGTTGGCCATCACTAATGAAACAGCATAGACGCCAACCGAATCATAACTATGAACAGGGTTTTCATCAGTGCTTGATTGCTCATCACCAAAGTCCCAAAAATAAATGCCGCCCCCGCTGGAGTTGTTAGTGAAGATTGCTTCTTCACCAGACACATTAGCAATGAAGCCAGCAGTTGGTGCCACGCCGATGCGGACATGATTGGGCCTACTAATCGTATAAACGTTTCCACTATCGGTCACCACTTCGAGGGTTACGTTGAAAATGCCCGGTGAAGTGTATTCAACGGAAGGATTCGGTTGATCGGAAGTAGCGGGGTTTCCTCCTTCGAATGTCCAAAGGTAAGTTGTGGTAGAATCGGATATATCTGTAAATTCAACTATATAGGGAAGACAACCAACCGTTTGTGAGGCACTAAATGGTGGGTAAGGCACTTCATTTACCACCTCAAAAGCATCCACGGCCGCTTCCACAAGATGCGGGGTATCATCGAAATCGCTCGTTTCAAAAATGACCTGCATGCTATCCGTTAGTGATATGTGATTGGCCAAATGAAATGTGGATTCAGCGTTCCAAAATGACTGCGAATTGGAAATAGATTCCAAAACCACTTCATCTACGCCATTGCTGATCCTCACCTCAAGGGTATCGTTAGGGCCTCCGATTCCGCTATCATTGACAAACCATGTATTGTAACTCAACACAGGGTCGCCATAGCCTGTCAAGTCCATTGGTGGAGAAGTGAGCGTCACCGTACCATTGTCCACATCATCGTCGCCAGCGTCACCACCAGCATTTCCAGTCATATAGCATTGATCACCAAAATCTGTTTGGATGTCGAAAGCGGGATTTGCGATGGATTGGCTGTTGTTAAAAGTGGTTCCAATAGGTGTGCCCCGTTCCCAAAGGCCGGTCAGGGCATCGCCAGTGGCAGTCCATCCGAGGTCAAAGAAAAAGTCGTCCTGATAGCCTTGACTGAGTTCGATGGTGATCGGTCCAGTATAGGCATCCACGGTGAAATTGCCAATAATTTCCATGAGGTAGCCCCAGCCGCCAGCATAGACCTTATAGTCACCTATATCTACATCGTCGAAAGTGAAATTCCCATCTGCATCCGAGTAAATAGTGTAGTCTTGGATACCATCCAAATAGATCAATGCATTTGGAGCGGGCGAGCCATCTGTCTTTTTGACGGTATGGCCTACCACATCAAAATTGGTGATCGGCTCAAGCTCCACATCGAGAATCGTCAAAACGCCATTTTCGAGCGTCGCAGGCACTGTTTTAGGGTAATAGGCCGGATGCGTGAATGTCACGTCGAAAGTACCGGGGATGGCCTGTCCGGTTTCGTAATTGCCAACAAGATCAGAAGTGGCGAAATTAGCCTGAGGGCTATTAATAGAAACCTCTGCCGCAAAAACGGGAACCCCCGTGAACAGGTTGGTCACCTTGCCTTCCAGCCAGCAGGCACGCACATAATCGGCTCCACAGACGAATAACCCTTTTTTGATGTCAGTCAACAGTACCAGCCCGGAGGGTAAGAACGGGTAAGCCCCCCAAACGCCCTTGAACCCGCCATTGCCGCCAAGGAAGGTGTCCCAATTGCCTACTTCAATAATGTTTTCAGGACGAGAAGCATCGGCAATGATGCCGCCATCGGTGTAATAGGAAATGATAAGCCAGTCTTCCCAGACATGAACGTTGTGAGGGATTACATTTTCACCCAGCGTCTCAACCGGACGGAACTGATCCAATTCAATAATATCATTTAGGTCTGAAATATCATAAGCGGCAACAGGCGCATTTTTCTTTTCATCGGTTGTGAAAACCACATCGCCAAGCATCGTTAAGCCAAGCGTTATGGGGTAAAGTTCCTTGGGTGTCTGTTGGGTAGCCAGCAAGGTAATGTTCTGTTTATCAGTCACATCGTAAATGCCAAGGTTTCCTGCATTGATTTGGGATGCATACATCCTATTGTCCCTTGCATATACATCGTGGGGAATAAACCGCAGGGGCAGCACTAACAAACTGTGGGTTGCCCGGGATCGCTGAACACGTCCACTATTAGCATGCCGCCGTTGTTGAGGTTGCAGCCTGAAAGGTAGCAATAACCGAATTCATCAATATAAAGGTTGTGACACCTCTTCAACTCGCCCAGCCCCGGCAAGTCAGGCGTCCATTCAAACCAGGTAATATTATCAGGGGCTTCAGACATATCCACTACCAAAACACCGTTGCTGGTCTCATTGGTCACATAAATATGGTTGCCCCCAAGTTTTGATGTCCCGCCACGATGAAGTAGGCCCCTGGTATGAACTGCACTTCTACCACATCGGTCGGTACGGTGAGGTCAACGACGGATAGACCATTCACGAGGCCTACCAAGGCATACTCCGTACTATCGTCCGGATCTACCCAGCCCCAAATGTCATTGGCGTTGACTCCATAATCTACCTCATCCAGCAATGTCATGTTTAGTTGGGAAAAGGCCGATGCGGTTACACAAGCCAGTAAAAATGCAAACAAAGTTTTTTTCATATTGAGAACTATTTTGTTCTGTATTTTAAAAAAAATAATGCGTAAATAACTAAAGAGCAGTAATATTCGCTTTTGAATCGCTATTGGCTCTTGGCCATTGGCAACAACCGACAGCCATTCACAAATAGCTGTTTACTGTTCAAAAGGGGGATCATTTAATTCAACTTGACACTTTAGGAAAACAACCATCCATTTTCAGGCCTGAGGCAGAAAACCCTTTAGAGAGAGGTGTGTGTTTTTTGATTTCTTGTGAAAAATCGAAAAAAAAACACACCTCTCTCTACTACGATCCTTTCTCTCAAACATGAAATACAGTGGTCGCATATGAGCATATTTTTAAAGTGTCAAGTAGAATTTAATTACAGCTACCAAAAAATAATAAGGTGGTTCGGTGTCGTCTATTATAGACCAGAGGTGTTTTAATTGCAGGTGGCAAATATATGTGTTTGATGACAGAACTAAAGTATTGGTTTTGTTTTTGAAACAATCCCGACAACGAGTTCTACATGAAATATACCATTTCGTACATTAGCAGACTTGAACGCTGGAGCGCAACTTATCAGGTCATTTGAAATGATCGCCTAAGTTCACGTACTTAAAATTTCAACACTTTCACTACTCCCCCACTTTCACCATCTGCCATAAAATAGAGGAAATAAGCACCAGAAGGATAGTTGGTTTCCAATTGTACTTTTCCCGATTTTTCTTTCAGGGAAATATTGTCCATTTGCTGGCCAAGTATATTTACAATGGCCATCTGCATTTCGGAAAAATCTTTTTCAAAAACATATTCCACAGTCAAGCCCGATTTGAATGGATTGGGAAAAACATGCACTTCCACCATTCGGCTTTCCTCTGAACGGGTGTTGCTCGTTTGACTGCCCTCTGCAACTAAGAAGTTATCCAACGCAGCCTCTATCACATTTGGCGTTTCGACCTCATCGCCGATTGTGAGGATGAACTGCATTTCGTCAGTGATAGTGATTAAGTTTTCGAGATCATATTCCGGTATTTGCTGCCACTCCTGCATACGCCGACCGAGGCCATCATATTCTTCCAACATAACAGTGTCTGCACCATTGGTTAAAAATACGCGCAGCGTGTCATTCGGAGCATTTTTGGAATAAGTGGTGTACCACCACATGTCGTATTGCAGAAAAGGGCGGTTGTACCGGGAAGCCAATTCCATGATCGGTGAAGTAAGGATAGTAATTCCGTCATCCACTTGGTCTTCGTGTATATTATTGACAGGGGTGTTGCCTGTGACATAACATCGGCCACCTTCGTCCCACGGTGAATCGGTAAGCGGGTTGTAAACAGTGGTCACACCCTCGTCATTGGTATGGCTGGTGCCAAAGGGGACTTCCCGTGTCCAAATACCGTTCGCAGCATCGCCGCTCACCTGCCATCCGAGGTCAGTGTTAAAATTGTCGGCATAGCCACGGGGGCAGTTCAAAAAGCCAGTCATCGTCCTGTTTCACTGATTGGCCAAAGAGGGACAGATTGCCGTAGCCCCATTTCCCTACAAATACTTTATACCCACCTTGAACCACATCCGGCAAAGAGAAGTGGCCATCCATGTCAGTGGTAGTTTCATAACTAAAATCTTCGTTTTCAATAAACACAACCGCACCTTCAATACCTGTGCCGTCCATTTCATCCACTACCGTCCCAGTGACAGTATGCTCTGGCAATGGCACCAACTGTACATTCAATATAGTGACTTCTCCAGATTCGATAGTGGCCAAACTGGTTTGACCAAAATAACCTATTGCATTGAAAGTAACATTGAAAGTTCCAGGTGTGGCAAGCCCCGTTTTATAGTTGCCACCAAGGTTGGTACGCTCAAAAGTCGGTGTAAAAGCCTGAATACTCACTTCTGCATTGTGGATTCCGATGCCCGTATTGATATTTGTGACCTTTCCTTCCAAATAGCTTGCCCGCTGGTAAGTTGGCCGCAAAATGAACAGTCCGTTTTCGATGTCTGAAATGGCAATCAGGCCCGATGGAAAAAAAGGATAAGCACCCCATGCCCCATGAAAGTCAGTGGTAAAATCAAAACTGGTGTCATAATTCCCCACCTCCACAAGATTATCCGGTTCATGGGCGTCCACGATCACACAGCCATCGGTGTAATAGGAAATGACCAAGTAGTCGTTCAGCACATGCACATTGTGAGGAGCAACTCCTGTACCCAGCGTTGCTGCCGGTCGAAATTCATCTAATTGGTAAATATCATTTGGGTCGGAAACATCATAGGCAGCAACCGGGGCATTGTTTTTTTCATCGGTCGTAAAAAGCACTTCGCTGTTGTCCGATAACCAGACATTGTGGGTGAATCGGAAGGGGGTTTCCTGCGCCCCCAATTGTACTACGTTGCCTTTATTTGAAACATCATAAACCCCAAATTGCCCTTCGTTGATCTCTGAAGTGTAAAGCGTATCGCCCCGTACATAATTATCGTGCGAGTAGGTATCTTTTCCAAAACCAACAAACTCCGGGTCCATTGGATCGTCATTTAAGTCGAATATGATGGCCCCACCTGAATTGATATCGCACCCTGTCAGGTAGGCAAACCCTCTTTCATCCACCCAAACATTGTGACAGGTGTAAAGGGTGTCGAGGCCAAGGGTGTCATTGACAAAAGTGAAAAGAATTTCCTTCAACACCACGCTGTCTGGCAGTGGGGTCATATCAATTACCCATAATCCGTTTTGGCTACCTGGCTGGTCGCCCACCACATACGCATAGTCGCCAAACGTCCGCAAATCCCGCCAGCGTGATTCATCACCTTCCAGATAGGCCACTTCTGTTGGGTTTTCTGGGTCGGCGAGGGGTGACGAAAGAGACGCCATTCAGTAGGCCGACCATGGCGTATTCGGTGCCATCGGAAGCAGTGTAGCCCCATACGTCGCTAACCCTTTGGTTATAAGGTAGGTAGCCAACGAGTTCGATGTTAAGTTGGGCGTGAGTGGCTTGGAGAAAAGCGAAAATGGATAGGAGCAGTAGTGATTTTTTCATTGGAAACATTAGATGTAAGTTGTTGCCGTAGTCGGGAAATTTATTTCCCGATTGCTCATTCGGGAAATAAATTTCCCGACTACAGGGGATGCAAAGTAAACGTTTTCCTACATGGAAAGGATGCAAGGAGAGGATGGTGATTGGGGAAATGTCAGCAGGTGTCAAAGGCGTCCATGCAATTTTTCTCAAAGCAGCAAGGAACAGGCCGAAACCCAGCCTCTTGCAAATAAATAAGAAATGCATTTTATACTTTACCGCAAAACCATCAGCTTCCCACTGCCCAATTTAGTATCCCCGTTTTTCATTTCCCAAAAGTACAGCCCCCTGCGGCACACCCCCCAAAGGTATCGTTTCCCTCCTCGCCCCCCTTTCCATTTTATGGGAGAACACCCGCTGCCCCACCGCACTGTACAGCGACCATTCGCTTTCGGTGTCCAACGCCTGCGACATTTCCAACGTGACCTGCCCGCTCGCAGGGTTCGGGTACACCGCCACTTCCCACTGCGGCGGCAGCACCCGCACACTGCTCGTCACGGGCTGTATGGTGCTGTCGCACACGGGATAGGGCGTACCGAGGCGGTAGTTAGGGAAGTTAGAGATGGTGTAGGTGTTGATGGCCGGCAGGTGGAATTCGTGCTGCACAAAGCCGCACGCAAGCCCCGGCTCGTCGGGGCGGTGGATGACGTGCAGGACGTCCGAACCGCTTGGCGTGGACATGTAGACCTTGCAGTCCGGGGCGAGCTGCATCTGGCCAAAAACCGTTGGCAACTGGTCGTTCCAAAGATAGCCGTCATACTCGCCCACCACCGTCCTCGAGGCCTGGACATCGCTGGCCTCCAGGTCGAACTGGACGAGGCGGGTCGAGGTGTTCACGTAGAGGTAGCGGCCACTGGCCGAGAAGGATAGGCCGCCCCGGTCGCCCCCGGTGGTATCGGCATGGAACTGTCGGAAGTTGCCCAACAGCCCCGTTTCCCTGTCAAAATCGAACAGCGACAACTGCTCGTTCCTATAGTACCTTGCATACCTGGTACCGTCGGGCGAGAAAGAGGTCATACCGCCCCCGCTGAACCAGGGGTCGGGCTGCGGGCCGACCTCCTGCTCGAACACACCGGCAACGCCGTCCTTGGTGAACAGCACCGAGAAGATCAGTGGTTTGTTGCCCTTGCCGAAGAGCAGCCACCAGTCCTCCCCGTTGGCATGCCGGACGGCGTGCATGTCGGAGTGCAGGGTGTCGGCGATCACCACCTTGTTCTTTTCTATGACCCTGCCGAGTCCCCCGTTTTCTTCCATGTCCACCAGCGAGTAGTAGAGCTTGGCAAGGTGGATACTGTAAACAGTCCCCGGGGTGCCGGCTTCTACTGCCTCGTGGAAGACATAGTACCTGGAGCTGTCCCCCGGCAAGGGGAGGATCATCAGCCCCTTTGCGATTGCGTTGCCCTCATCCGGACAGTTGCCAGTCGAATAGGCCACGCCTGGGTTGAGGCCGCTGCCGTTCTCCATCACTTCGCCTTCTTTTGTATAGATTTTACAGCCATCTGAATAGAACAACAATTCCCCTTCTATATTGGATATGCTGCCTGCGGTGGCAAAGAAGTTGCCTTCCCAGTACTCCCTGCCGACCATGAGATTTCCGTCGTTGAAGTCGAGAATATCCAATCCAAATAAAGAAGGGTTATTAGATGATTTACCTTGTGTACCTAATAGCCAAATATAATCATGTTTTATTTGCCCTTGTAAAATAACCGGAAATAAGAAGAAGAAAATAAATGTCCTCATTTGAAATAGTTTTTGAATGGTTGAAAAAAATGAAAAAAAGGCCGGACAGCCGTACAAGCTGTCCGGAGGGTCTGAATCTATTTCAAATTCGTAAAGGGCTTCGTGGAAGCTCTTAAAAATAGCTGTCTTCATGACCTTTATGGTTTTAACGTGAAACAATCAATTTCCCACTGCCCATGATGCCCCGCCCGTTTCTTATTTCCCAAAAATATAGCCCCGGTTGCACTTCCCCTAGTTGCATTGTTTCTTGCGCCGTCCCCTTTCCTATTTTATATGAAAGTATGCACTGGCCAACCGCACTGTACAGCGACCATTCGCTTTCGGCGGCCAATGGTGAGGGCAGTTCCAAAACCACCTGCCCATTAGCTGGGTTCGGATAGACACTTGCCTTTTGTATGGGCGGCAGCACCTGTACACTGCTCGTCACGGGCTGGATAGTGCTGTCGCACACGGGATAGGGCGTGCCGAGGCGGTAGTTTGGGAAGTTCGGGATGGTGTACGTGTTGATGGCGGGAAGGTGGAATTCGTGCTGCACAAAGCCGCACGCAAGCCCCGGCTCGTCGGGGCGGTGGATGACGTGCAGGACGTCCGAACCGCTTGGCGTGGACATGTAGACCTTGCAGTCCGGGGCGAGCTGCATCTGGCCAAAAACCGTTGGCAACTGGTCGTTCCAAAGATAGCCGTCATACTCGCCCACCACCGTCCTCGAGGCCTGGACATCGCTGGCCTCCAGGTCGAACTGGACGAGGCGGGTCGAGGTGTTCACGTAGAGGTAGCGGCCACTGGCCGAGAAGGATAGGCCGCCCCGGTCGCCCCCGGTGGTATCGGCATGGAACTGTCGGAAGTTGCCCAACAGTCCTGTTTCCCGGTCAAAGTCAAAAAGCGACAACTGCTCGTTTTTATAATACCTTGCATACCTGGTACCGTCGGGAGAGAAGGACGACATGCCGCCTGTGCTGAACCACGGGTCGGGCTGCGGGCCGACCTCTTGCTCGAACACCCCGGCAATACCATCCTTGGTAAAGAGTACTGAGAAAATCACAGGTTTAGAAGCTTTGCCTAACAATACCCACCAATCCTCTCCGTTGGCGTGCCGGACTGCGTGCATGTCGGCATGGAGGGAATCAGAAATAATCACTTTGTTTTTTTCAATGACTTTTCCAAATCCTCCATTTTCCCCCATGTCCACCAGAGAGTAATATAACTTGGCCGTGTAGATGCTTACCACTGTTTCGGCCGCTTCGTGGAAAATATAATACTTGGTGCTATCGCCCGGTAAAGGAAGAATCACCAAGCCTTTAGTGATGGGATTGCCTTGATCGGGGCAGTTGCCAGTTGAATAGGCTGCTCCCGGGTTGAGGCCGCTGCCGTTTTCCATGACCTCCCGGTTTTTGTTGAATATCTTGCAGCCGTTCGAATAGAAAAGCAGGTTGCCGTCCTTATCTGAAATGCTTGCATTGGTAGCCCGGAATTCAGATTCAATGTATTCCCTGTCTATTGTTAACTCGCCATCGTTGAACGACAAAAAATTGATCCCTTGCAGGGGGTGCTGCATAATAGGATCCCCAGACGAACCCAAAAGCCAAACATAGTCAAGGTTGTATTGCCCCTGTAAAAAATATGGAAACAGTATTAAGATCAGTACCCTCATTTGAAATAGCTTTTTGAATAATTAAAAAATGAAAAAAAAGCCGGACAGCTTATACAGCTGCCCGGGTTCTGAAACTATTTCAAATTCGTAAAGGGCTTCGTGGAAGCCTTTGATTTAGTATTTACAGTAACGAAATACGTGCCGCTGGGTATTTCTGTTAAAATAACAAAAAACTCCCTTTCACCAGGTTTCAACTTTTGGGACAACAAAGTCTGGCCAAGCGGGTTGGTGACCACAACCTGAGCACCTTCTTCTAATTCACGATTCAACCTAACGACCAAATAGCCATGGGCCGGGTTCGGGAAAACAGAAAATTCCAGTTCATCACTGTCAGAAAACCTCCTTTGAATCGGGGCAGGAGGCCAGCAGATCGTTTTGTCGTCGTAGGTGTTCGCCGTACCTAATAAGGCCCTGGCCTGATAGACCGCTTCCCCGCCGGAGTAGGGACATTGGCCCGCTATGTTTTCCAAGGTGACTGTTTGCGAACTGTCCGGTTCGTGCTGTCCGTTGATGAGCATCTGCAGCCAGATTTGGTTGTACTGCTTCTGGTTGGTTTCGTAAATAGCCGTATCGCTAATGGCGTTATTGGTTGTAAGCAGTTGGGCAGCAGTGGTTTTCCGAACAATGTCCAGCGAGTCAACAGCAGGGGCAATGGCATTGACCAAGCTACCGATCTGGCCCTGAACCACCTGCCGTTGTGCAAGCAAGCTGGTTTCTTCCTGCGGAGTGGGATCGTTGTCCAGTTGTTCCACGATGCTGGCAAGGCTGTCCGTTTGAGCGTCAATCTGGTCAAAATGGGTATCAAACAAGGAGTAGGTTACACTATCGGTCTCGAACAAATCGTTGACCCCCTTCCGCAGTTGTTCGAACTGGCCGATGGTCGTAGCAGCATTGGCATTATAAAAGGAATCTATTTCACTGCCCGGTACAATCAAAGAGGGGTCGAGCAACAGGCGCTGGTACAGGTGGCGCTTGGCCGTCCAGTCCTGCTCGGTAGCGTAATAATTCGGAATGATCTTATCCGTTACCAATGCCCTGTCCCGGTCGGTGATGTTGTTCATGAAATTAAGGGGATCGGGTGGGCATTGGGCAAGCGAACCAGTACATACAAAGGCATTGCCATTGAAATTTGGTTCAAAAACCTGACCGGATGGCTGATCGGTAGAAAAGAACTGTGATCCGAATGGAGGTACATCGTTCGGGTTGTGCAATATATTAGAAAAACTTAGTTCAGTTTGAGAACCATAGTGAGCTGCCCCCACATTGTCATATGTCCCCGCCCAGAGGTTGCCCCCATGGAACTGATCCCCGATCTCACCGCCGACATTGTTGGGCTCGCCCACCTGTATGCCGTTGCCGTGGTCGTTCAGGAGGTTCCCTTGCAGGGTGGAGGTATTGGTAAAGGTGGCATGGATACCGATGCCCGTGTCGTCGGTAGTATTGCAGTTGAGGGTAGCGTGGTTGGTCATATTGTAAAAGATGCCAGCTTGGTCGCCGCTTTTTCCCAACCCGTCAATGTTGTTGCAGGTCAGGGCATTCAGGTGCCCCCCATCTACTCTGATTCCTTCCAATACCCCTGTACCGCCCGAACTGATGTCAATGGAGTTGTCGTTGGCCCTGGCCCTGGTGCAGTCCCCCAGCCAAATACCGGTCCTGCCGGCCAACATGTCAATGTCGTTGTCACTGAACTGACCCAGGATATTCAAAGTCCCATTGACGAAGATGCCCACGCCATCTGTACCCGTTCCCCGGATAGTAATGTCGTTGTCGTTTACCTCGGTCCTAAGAGATCTCCATTCTTCAATACCGATCCCAATGTAATCGGCATTGATGGTGTTGGTTTCAATATCTGCATCCACAAGGACGCCTCTTTCAATGCCAACCCCTGTGGTCACTTTCTTCATTAAATTGTCACTGCATTCCAGATGCATGCCCCTTACGTGAATGCCCGTCCCACAGTTATCAAAAGATGGGATAAATGGACCGAGGCCAGTTTGTGTCAGTTTGTGCTTGCCATTGCCGCTCACCTTAAAGCCTTGGACCAAAATATTCGTAAAAGTTTCGCCCATGCTGAGCATGGAACTGTTTGAACCGATAACCCCGTAAAACATGTCATTGTAAACATTGTCCTTTAGAGTAAGCACATTGAACAGGTCGTTGGCTTCCACGCCAGCCCATGGCATGCTGCCAAACCCGGAGCTTTCGAAAATGCTGTTGGAGATAGATATCGCTGAAAAATTCGATGCCCCGTATAAAAATGGGGCTGAAACACCGACCACATTGTCAACGAAACGGGTCTCGTTCACGTTGACAGTGGCCGTGGTTCTGATCACAACTGCTCTGTCGGCGTCCTTGATCTGGACCATCCCTGGCGTTGAAGTGTCTGTACCTCCATCAATGGTCAAAGTAGTGCCGTCTGTTGCAACAATGCCGTTCCAAAGGCCGTTGCAACCTTCCACCTTGGTCATATCAATGAGTTGGAAGGTGCTTGGACCCGATGGCCCGCTTATTACTTCAATGGAAGCCCCTGGTTTCATGTATATGTTGGAGAGACCTGCAAATGTGTAATCTTGATCGATCAACAAAGTACCATCAATTAGGATTTGTTGAGTGGTATTGCCAGGAGGTAGGTCCATCCCACCTGGCAACCCGGTTGCCACACTGGTAAGCGTAAATGAACCGCCATTGCCGATTGAGGTAATTGGATGAGGAGAACCAGGAGCTATTAGCAAAGGTTCAGGTATGAGGGGTGTGGTGAATGCCCCTTCCGTTATCCTGTACCTTATGATATTCTCATTCTCTTCAAATTCTCCCATTCCCCTGAAAAGGCAGAACGAAACATCCAAGAACCCCTGCTGTTTAGTCGGTAAAGTCACAGTAAACTGCCATTGGGTCACCTTAAGGGTGCCAAACGAAGTATGTCCTATTCTTGTAGCCGGATGGCTGGGGTTGAGGCTGGTTACGGTAATAGCGTCGTCGAAAGGAGCGTTTATGTCTCTCAGTAGAAAAAAATCAACTGTCAACGTAACAGGTACCTGGGGAAATGGTGAAGTGTTTGCAAACGAGAAAGTGACAATTGCTTTGGTACAATCCTCCACCATGATGCTCTTGCTCGAACTTGTCTCCACTAAGAAATTCTGCGCTCTTAGGGCCTGGAACAGAGAAGGACCAAACATAAGTATGATCATAGCAATTAATGTTTTTGCAAATAAATTGTTATTTAAACGAGTGAGTGAGTGAGTGAGTAAACAATACACCCACGCATACGGGAAAAGGATAACTTTTTCATTAATAAAAGAATTAAAAAGATGAATAAAATAAAAGGAAAGGATCGGTAAGTGCAGTACGTTTTAGTCATTAACTTCTAGGAGGGTCAAAACCCTGTAGCGTGTATCGGTTCGTTCTAAGGTCATGGTCTTTGTCGGTCGGTTGCGTCGGGTAACGTTGTGATCCTAATTCAACTTGAAATGTAGAGATAGGGTTTTATGTGACATATACAATAGTAGGCAAAATGAGGAAAGAACGCAATAGATAGGGCCAAGTTTAACATCCATCAAAACCATAATATGTAAAATGGAAAACAAAACCGGAGATATTAAACTTCCGTTAATCCGTCTAAAAATCATTTTATCTCACCCTAAAAAACCCTTAATTTCGTACCATAAAAAATCAACTGACATGAAAACCTACAACCTAATTCCCCTCCTCCTTTTAATAATGCTCCCATTCACCTCCAATGCCCAGATCATCGAGGGCATGGAAGGCGGGTTGAGCGGTTCCTCCAGCAGTGAAGTGAGCATAGACTCCGATTTCGACGATTGGTTTTGGTTAGTGGATTTCCTGATCGACTTTGGCTTCGCAGGTGGTTATGGGCTGTTTTTCGGATTCCAGCATGAGATGCGCCCGAATGAACGGGCATTTAATGAATTTCCCTATGCAGATGGTCAAAATGGGCTTTATCTGCCTGAATTGCATGAAGGCAGGTTAGGTCGCTTGCAACTGCTGGGCCATTTCCAAAACAATGAAGACAATTTGTATGGTGCCTATTTCCAAGCCAAGTTCTACCCCGACCGCTTTTGGATCATTGATGCCAACCGCCTCGAACTGTTCGAGACTTTTGACAAAAAAGAAGGTGTTGACCGATTTTCCATGACCAATTTCAATGTTCAGTTCAACCGGGTTCATCACCCCAAATTCAACCTCTTTTGGGGTGCTGGTTTGATGCTGCTCAGCGGTGAGGTGGATTATGGCAGCCCTTCTCTTTCAGGTGGCTTTACTTGGTATTTCAAAAAACCATTGAGTCTCCATGCCGAGTCGCAGATCGGCTGGCCCAATGGCAGCTATGCCCGTCAGCACCAAGCCCGCATGCAGGTACACCTCGACCGCTTTATGATCTATGCTGGTTATCAGGGAACGAAGGTAGGAGGTGTCGGCGTGGCGAATTGGGCAATGGGAACGGGGGTTTGGTTTTGAGGTTTTTGGTTCTTGGTTAAAACAGAACCAGAAACCCCTTAAACCTGTAGTCCCTTCACCATCCAACAATAGCTTTCCGCAAATTCACCGAGGGAATTGAATTTCAGCTTTTTCAAATCAGGGTTCAGGTCGGGGTGGTTTCTCTGGTGGCTTTCAGCGATTTCCCTGATCCGTTTCTTTATGCTCTTTTCATCCAATTTTCCGTCGGTGCTGTATGTTACAAATCCCAATTCCCGAAAATATTTCCCTTCCAATATTTGGATCAGCAGGTGAAAAAAATCTCTGTCCGGCAAGGGTACGGCGAAATAAAACATGCTGCGGCTGGCAATGAAGCCGGGGATGGCCAAGGCGATTTTTTCGTGGTCATGCTCCCGATACCACTTCATATTGGGGAGTTCTTGGTCGATGGCCAACGCTACTTTAGCATGGCCAATGGGTGTGGTGATGCCGAAGGTAGCACTCACCTCGTACATTTCTTTGAAAAACATTTCTTTGGGACGGTCGAGCAACTGCTGAAACTCTTTGCGGAGAAGCTGGTTTTTCTGAGCCGCATTTTTGCCATCCTTTCCATAGGCGAGCCGATGAATGCGTTCCAGTGTTTCCATCATAAACCCTTCTGGTTTGATGAGGTAATCCAATTTATAGCAGAGATAAAGCAGTAAGTAGGTGCTGGCAATGGGATATTTGGCGGTGTTGAGCTTACCGTTATCCATCTCGTCAAAAGCTGCTTGTATTTCTCCGACGATGTAATTGTACTTGACCTCCTTTTCCCATTCGGGCAGTTCCCTTTTCACATGGAGGTCGGCCAATTCAAGGGCATCGAATTCGTCAAGGAGGATGTCATCGTGTTTGTCGGCATTGGTCGCCAGTTCTTTCAGTGCGGCGTACAATTTGAAGGGCGATCCATCAATGGTATAGGTATCGAAGACCATTGCGATCTCATTCTCAGGCGTAATGGTAAAACGGCTGTATTTCAACTCAAAGTTTTTCTCCAACAACCGCCGCATGAAACTGGCCTGTAGTTTTTTTACTTTGGCCACCTTGGCTTCGGCGTGCAGTTTTTGAGCATTTCCAAACCCGACTATTTTTTTGGAACCCTGAAATAGCTCATATCGCAATGTACCATCTTCCTCTTCCCACATATTGATATTTTCTTCATTGTCATTTTTCAGGTAATTAAAAAAAGCTTTATAGGAATCTATAAACTGCTCGTTCTCAAAATATTGCACTGCCTGATCGAACGCTTCGTCCTGCCCGACGGTATGATAGATATCAGAGTAACGGCCAAATCGGATGTCCGGTTGTTCCACTTTTTTTTCAGTCCCAAATATGCGGTCGAAGAAATTCATTTTCAGTTCGTCAGTTTTCCCTTCGTCAGTTTCCCAGTCCCAAATGCACAAGGAGCGAACAATTTGGACTGTCTAACTGACGAAGGGAAGACTATTTTCTGCCAAAATCAGCGGGAATTTCCCCCCATTTTTCGGTTTCCCATTTCAGAATGGGGTTGTCGTAAGTATTTGCCTTGAGCCATTTTTCAGCCCTTTCGATCAGTTGGTGGACGATGGCTGTGCGGGCATTTTTAACCAAGGTTGTTTTACATTTTTTGTTTTTTACCCACAGCATGGCATTACGGGAGTCAGTGTAAATGGGGGTGCTTTTGCCCCCTTTCTTAAACATGGCCAAGGCATGCACGATGGCGAGAAATTCTCCAATGTTGTTGGTACCCAGTTCAAATTTCTGGTGAAAAAACTGATATCTGCTTTTAGTGTCCACTCCCTGATACTCCATCACCCCGGGGTTGCCGCTACAAGCTGCATCCACACTGATGCTGTCCCAGACGATATCCTTTTCGAAAAGGGCTGGTGTTGCGGCAGGCTTTGATGATGCAGACGCAGGTGCTTGTCCTTTGGCCAATACACGGGTATCCATGTGGTCAGAAGCACTTCCGCTAAAAGCCGCTTCGGCTTCTTCTTTTGATTTGAAACTTTTATAACGGGCAGCGGGATAGCCTTTGATCTGCAGTTGGCAGTCGGCCCAGCTATCGTAAATGCCGGGCGTTACACCTTCCCAAACAACATAGTATTTTTTCTTTTTCGCCATAATCCTATTGATTGTGGCAAATGTATGGAAGTAGGGAGAATTAATGGCTAAATGGTCAAATGGTTGGAATGTTTTCTACATCGGTTGAAAAAGTCCGTTGCCCAAAATTGCTCATTGCAAGCTACCTGCTGCCTACTGAAACACGTATTTTCGCCCAATGGAAAAATCATCTTACCACCTGGCCCAATTGAACGTTGCGACACTGCTCGAACCTCTTGATTCACCCTTGTTAAAAGAATTTGTAGATGGCCTTGAACCCATCAATGCCTTGGCGGAAAAAAGCCCCGGCTTCGTTTGGCGGCTAAAAGATGAAGGAAGCAATACTGCTGCCGCTACCAGTTACCGCCCATTCGATGATCATATGATTATCATCAACATGAGTGTTTGGGAAAACCTTGAAAGTTTGAAAAACTTTGTTTTTAACACCGCTCACAAGGAGTATGTTAAAAAACGCTTCCAATGGTTTGAGCGTATGCGGGAGGCATATGTGGTGATGTGGTGGGTGCCAGCAGGTCACCAACCAAATGTTGCGGAGGCAATGGCAAGGTTGAAGTTTTTGCGGAAAAAGGGGGATACGGCAAAGGCATTTTCTTTTAAAAAAACCTTTGCTGCGCCTTAAGCTCTTGTTTGGGCTTTTTTATAAGAATAGTCGGATCTCTATTCCAGTATTCTGTGCCTGCAAATAATTTTTTCTCTAAGCCAAAGCATGCACACTAATACAGGCGTCCTGCCGCCCATTGCAAACCTACCTCTGCCTTCCGCAGTTCCGCTTGCAGTTTCGCCAGTTTTAGTTCCGCTTCAATAAGCTTATTCTCCCGTGAATTGATGAGAAAAATGGAACTTTCGCCAATGGCAAATTTGGTATTCTCTGCTTCGAGCAGTAGCACATAATTGTTGCGCATTTGTGAAGCAAGTTCGATTTGCTGGCGCAAATTGTTAAGGTCATTCTGGTAGGCTGCGATTTTGTTGCGCACCTCTTGCCGCTTTTGGTTAAGGCTAAGGCCTGCTTCGGTCAATTTCAAATCAGTTAAGCGCAGGCCACCGCGTTCTTTGCGGAGCAATAAAGGGAAACTGGCGGTTGCGCCAAGTTTATAATTTTCCCTAAACAGGTTGCTAAAGTTGCCGTCATCTGTTCCAGGCTGTAGGTCAAAGCCGTCGCCGAGCAGGTTATAACTGACGTCGAGACGGGGTTTGAGCTTTTCGGTTTTGAGCCGGCGCTCCACTTCGAGTTGCTGAATTTTAAAATCATAACCCAATACGGCGGGATGGGCATCGGCCAATTCACTTATTGGCGCTGTTGACCAATCAGGCACTTGCACAGGAGATTCTAGTCCGATGGGTGTTTGCATGGTATCAATGGGCAGTGGGTTTTCATTGCCCCATAAAAAATTCTGTAGGTTCAAATAAGCGTTCCTAAAAGCTACCCTTGCATCATTGCGCTGAATCCTTCGGCTCTGCACCTGGATGAAAGATTCCAAGGTATCAATGGCTGGACTGTCACCTTGAAAAAAACTCTCACGAACACCCTCAAACCGCTGCGCTGCTACCTTGACAGCCCGCTCGTACACATCGAAGTAGGCTTCCGCCAATGCCCATTCCCAGTAGATTTTGGTTGCGCCAAATAACAAATCGTTCACTAATAGGCGTTGCTCATTGGCGTTGGCGCTACGCAGGATTTTGGCTTGAAAGAGCCCTGCCCGCCGGTCATCTATTACCAACCCTTGCAGTAACGGCACAGTAAATCCGACAATGGTCTGCCCGTCGGAAGGCAGTTTGTTTTCGGGGTTTAGAAAAAAGCCGTTTGTGTAATTATAGGCCAGCTTGCCTTCGATGCCAAACCATGTCGGTACTTTCACCCCACCCTCGCCAATGTTGAAATAGTTTTTACCATCGAATGATTTCCGCTCCCAATCACCGTATAGTTTTGGGTCGAAGCCACCACGTGCTTGGAGCAATGACGCGTGCGCCCGGTCGGTGAGAAGGAAAGCTTGGCGAGCCGTGGGGTGGTTTTGGCGGACAAGTTCGAGGTAGGAATCAAGAGTTAGAGGCTGGTTTTGAGTGAAAATTTTATGGGAAAGAGAAAGGAATAGGAATGCTAAAAGTAATGGCAATTTCAACTCCATCCCCCCTTTGAGGAAGGGCAATGCCAGTGCAAATAGGGACTCATTGATTTCCTTACAACACCTGCCGTTATATTTTTCTTTTTTCAGATTGTTTAATACAGAGTAGGACCTGTCCAGCCTTGAGGGGGGCATGGGTTTGACAACATCATTTTCTTCCATCATTTCTTTTAAAGCTCCAACGCTCATTTCTCTTCTTTTTTAGTTCGCAATTCCTTCGCACCACCCTTATAAAAATCAGGTGGAAAACCATTCAACTGTCGCCACAACTCATACCACAACGGCACATCATTGAGCAATGCAACCGCTTGGGCCCCACCACCTGGGCGCAATGCTTTTGGCCATTCTTTTTCTGACTCATCAGGTGCGACCAAAATGCGAAATGTACCTTGCCTGCCAATGTTGTTGTCAATGGCAACCACCTTGCCTTCGAAAGTACCAAAAGTCAAATTAGGCCAACCAGAAAAGACAAATGCAGGCCAGCCATCGAATATAAAATTAACTGTATTACCTATTTCAATCAGTGGCAGATCCAAGGGTTTGACAAAGATCTCCACCGCCATTTCGGCAGGATAAGGCATAATGCTCACAATGGCCTTTCCTTCTTTAATCGTTTCGCCAATGCCAGTGACAATGGCCTGGGTGATGTAGCAGTCCTGAGGTGCAGTGATGTAATAAAAACCACTGCGCTGGCGGTAGTTTTCCAAATCCACTTGCAGTTTTTGCAACTTACCTTCAGCGTCGAAACGACTGCTGAGGGCGGTGAACTTGTCCGACTCGGTCTTTGCAATTTTGTTGGCATATTCGTTTTGCACATTGATGAGGTCGAGTCGGGCGTTGTCGAGTTCATTTCGGCTGGTAAGCAGTTTGTTTTCGATGGCCACTTTTTTCGCAGCTGTTTCTTGCACTTTCAAGTTTTTATTTTCCAAATCCGTTAAGGATTTGAGTCCTTTTGTGTGTAATTCTTTTGTTCGGTCATATTGTTTTTGAGCTGTTTCTAAATCTATCACTGCCCGGGTCAGTTCAATGCTGTCGGATTGCACTTTGAAACGGTATTGCTGCACCTTGTTTTTAAGTTGTTCCTTTTTAAAATTCAACTCCTGGCGCATAGCTGCAATTTGGTTTTCCAAAGCCGATACCTTGCTTTGGTAACTGGCGATGCCGCCTTCCGTCGCAGCCACTTGCTGTCCTGCCCGCTGAACGAGGTTGGGGTCGAAATACTCTGTTTTTATCTCTGAAAGGTGGACAATGGTATCGCCTTTTTTCACCAGTTCACCTTCCCCCACGTACCATTTTTCCACCCGTCCTGCGATAGTGGCGTGAATGGTTTGTGGACGTTGTTCGGGATGAAGAGAAGTTACTTTGCCCTTGGTCTGGATGTTCTGTGTCCAAGGCAAAAAGAGTACGACGATAAATAGCAATAATGCCGCCACGAGCCAACGCTTGAAATTGCGGTTGGCGCGCGGCAATCTGGTTTGCTGGAACGAATTGTATTTTTTAGTATCCACCCGGTTGAGGATGGAATTCTCGGAAATGTTGAGCATTGAATTTACAGTACCTTAAAGATTATAAGAAATATTAATGCGATTTAAGTCTTTACCTTGTTAGGCCACAACTTCCTTCTCTTCTCCACTTTTTATAGGATTTTCAAAAAACCGCTCTGCCAACCGCAACTTGCGCAGCAGCGACCGTTTCTTCGTCTGGTGGTCCTGCATCCTTGAAAGGATGTCGCCGAGGGCTCGGGTTGCATGTACAATGTGCGGTCCTTTGTTCAGCATGATGCACTCAGCCCGTTGCCCCATAGCAGCATCGGTCACTTCAGCCCGGGTAGGCAGGCCTGTTTTGGCCAAGCCTTCCAAAACCTGAGTAGCCCAAATGACAGGCACGTGGGCCGCTTCGCAAAGCCACAATATTTGTTCCTGCACTTCGGAAAGGCGACCAAATCCACACTCAATAGCAAGGTCACCCCGGGCGATCATAACTCCACAATTAGGGATTTGCATGGCAGCGAGCAGCATGCCAGGGAGGTTTTTAAAACCACGCTGAGTTTCTATTTTCAATACTATTGCGGGAATAGCATGATCTGCATTTCCATTGTTTTGAGCCTGAATCTCCTTCATGCGTTCAATTAGTTCTTCCACATCTTCAGGTCGGTTGGCAAAGGAGAGACCAACAATGTCTGCATGTTTTACTACAAATTCCAAATCTGTCAAATCCTGTTTGGTAAGGGCACGGAGGCGGAGTTCGGTTTCTGGTAAATTAATGCCTTTTTCACTTTTCAACACCCCTCCTTTTGGGGGTGTTTGAGTGATGCGGATCCGCAATGCTTCAATTCTTGGAGGTGTGGGTTTTGCGCCTTTTGCACTGGCCCTTGATTTTAGACCTTCCACTTTCGATTCTATGATGCCCCCAATTTTGCCATCGTCAAACCAAATGGGTTCCCCAGCGTGCACATCAGCAAATACCTCAGGCAGGGTACAGGGTATGGTGGCTGGAGCAATGAGCCGTTTTTCGTCATCGTACTTAGCATTGTAGCCTGGTTTCTGTGATCGGGTCAGGTAGAGCAAATCATCTTTGAACAAGCGGATGCTGTTTTGCGATGGCGGTAAATCAATGATGAGCTTTACACTGCCTTTCTTCACTTTGCTTTTTTTACGGACAATTCGCAGGTTGAGGCCCGACCTGAAATAGATCGTTTTTTTGCAAGTAGCCAAACATCCTTCCTTTGAAACCATTACTACATCCAATACCCGGTTTGCTTTACGGGCGTCAGTCATTTTGATAGAATCGCCTCTTTTGATTCTCTTTAACCAATCGACAGGTACTGGTATGATAGCGGTAGCCTCTTCGGGCCGATGGTTTTTTCTTCCTTCTGGAAAGAACCAGATTTTTGATGGTACGATTACTTTACCTACTGGATTGCGAGTAGGACGCACCTTCATGGCCGAAGGCAAATGTTCCAATGCTCCAGTGCGAAGTTTCGGCCCTCCCAAATCCATATGGATTTTGCATCTGCACTCCAAGACCTCCTCTGCCTTGCGGATATTGGCGATGATCTTTGCCCAAACACTGGGGTCGTCATGTGCGCAATTGATGCGGGCGCAGTTCATGCCACTCGCCATGAGGTTTTTTACCAAATCATAATTTTCGGCAGCTTCGGTAGGCATGGTCACCATGATACGAACCCGGCGGGTACTACGGGTATTGCCGAGCAGTTGTTGGGTGTTTTTTTCCAACATTTCACGACCATCTTTAAAACAAACGGGAGGGTGTTCATTGGACTGCCACTCTTTTCCTTTAATCTGATGCAGCATTTTTAAGACAGCATCCAAAGTGGCTTGAACTTTTCGTTCAGCACGACCTAATGAAGAAAGTCCCCACTCTGATAAATTTAGTTGAAGGAGTCGTATGTCTTGCGACCGAAATGCGAGGTATTGCAATAGATTACGAGCGCTTCGCTGATGGTTAGGATGTATTTTCTCCAAAAGAGGAGCCGCCATTTTTTCTTTTGAAAGCACTGTCTTTCGCAAGGAAAGCATTTGCCTTATAAGTGGGTCAACAGCAGGTGGCTGACAGGGATATGGAAGGGATGTTTTTTTCATTGAATCAATTTTAATTTATTAATAACTCTATATAAGTAGATGGACAAGATTAGTCTTTAATTTCTTTCGACAGGATTAACAAGATTTACATGATTATAACATTCTGGTTTTAAACATTTTATGATCCTGTAAATCTTGTTAATCCTGTCGAAAGAAAATTCAATATAATTCTGTCTGGGTGTTTAGACAATTGGCAATTTTGAAAAACCGCATTTGACAACCAATGATTTATGTCTTCTTTTTATGTGATTTTTCACTGTTAAATTTGACTAATAGAGGCTTTTTTAAAAACAGCAGAAAAATGCTGACAACGGCTGATTTCATCAAACGTTCCCTCCTCAACTATATGCCCCTCCTTCATCACGATCACCCGATCGCATTTTGATGCCAGCATAGGGTCGTTGGAAACAACGACCAGCGTCCATGGACTATTGGGATCAGTCAGTAGGCCAGCAAGACGAACCTGCTCGTGGTAATCAAGATGCTTGAACGGGTCTTCGATGGCCAGCAGTCGAGGACGACTGGCAAAGCTGCGGGCGAGGATGATTTTAGCTATTACACTGCGGGGCAAATTCTTTCCACCTGGCAGTAGTTCCGTATCATATCCTTCTAGTAATCGCTTTACAAAATCGGACAGCCCAACTTGCTCAACTGCACGAATGACATCCTCCAAGCCCACTTCGTCATGACCAAGTGAAATGTTTTCCATGAGCGTACCCTGAAAGATGTCCTCTTGCAAAGGCATATGGTCACCGACATGAGCCCGCAGGCTCACGGCGTCGATATTCCGGATAGGGATTTTATTAAAATTCAATGAACCTTTGAATTCGGAGAATAGGCCAGTAATGATCTGTAAAAGGGTTGATTTACCCGCCCGATTGTAGCCAGAAATACAAAGTTTTTCACCTGCCGCTACCGATAAGTCAATACCATTCAATGTCGGTTTTTCTGCATCGGGAAACTGGAAGGTGATGCCTTGCATTTCCATTTCCATACCTTGTCCTGAATCCAATTCTTCGAACGGAATTCCAGCATCGTTGTCTATTGGCAGATCGTGGAGGGCACCAATTTTTTCCAAAGCAGTTAGCACGTCATAGATGGTTTCCATGGTCAGGATAAGTTTTTCCACTGAAGCCAAGATGAGAATAATGATGATCTCCGCTGCTACAAATTGTCCAATGTTGATGCGATTGTCCATAACGAGCAGACTACCCAGAATCAGCAGGCCAGCCGTAACGATTACTTTGAAAGCGACGATTGAATAATACTGCATGATGAGCACCCGAAAATGCTGTTTCCTCGCTCCCAAATAACTACCAACCAGGTTGTCGGTGCGCTGCATGGGCAATTCGCTTCGACCAGCCAATTTGAAAGTGCCCATGGTACGGGCGAGTTCTTCCAGCCAGTATGCTACCTTGTATTTGTATTTCGATTCTACCAAACTCGTATTCAACCCTTGTGGCCCAGTGAAACGGAAAATAACTGCTACAATGAAAATTAAAATGAAACCAAATGCAATGAACAAGGGATGATAAAAGGAAAGTAAGAGCAACCCAAAAAATATCTGCAAAATACCGGTCGAAAAGTCCATCAATATTTTGGGCAATCCCTTTTGCAGGGTAAGGGTATCGAAGAAGCGGTTCGCCAATTCAGGAGCAAACTCATTGTGCAGGGCCTCTAATTTAATCCTTGGAAAACGATAGGCGATATCAAAAGCGGAGCGCGTAAAAATGCGCTGCTGGATAGTCTCTGTCACCGATAGTTGCATGACCTTAAGCACTCCATTGAGCAATGTACCTAAGGTAACTACCACGACCAGTAGAACCCACGAACTACTTACATCTCCTCCTATGATGAGGCCGATGATGGCCTGTACACCGAGTGGTAGAGTCAGTGTAATCAGCCCAGCAAAAATGGCGTAGAGATAGATGTACGAAATCTCTTTTTTATCGAGTTCAAGGAGTTTGAAGAAACGTTCCAAAGGGGTCATTACTTTGATGTTGGCAGCAAGGCTCATGATTTGATTAGTTTCAAAAATTTAGCGGAAGCACCCATAGGGTTTTCATGCTGAGCATTTTTTATGATGTCCTCCCTCGTCACACCATGAGGTTTTGGCCGACCATCCTCACCTACTAGAACAAAGACTATTTTATCAATCGTAATGATCGCCTTTTGAGAAAACATCTTTCTTACCTCACAGCCAAAGGTAATAGACGTCGTTCCAATTTCTTGGAATTGCAGTCCAATTTCTATCACATCGCCTTGCTTCGCCGAATTGATAAAATTGATCTCTGACATATACTTGGTCACTACCCTCTTGCTGCGGAGTTTGGACATGGCATAAATGCCAGCCTCCTCATCAATCCAACGCAACAGGCTGCCACCAAACAAGGTATCATTGGCGTTCAGGTCTTCAGGGCGTATGAGTTTTCGGGTGAAAAATCGCATGTTCTTTTGGTTAGAAAAAAGTGCTGGCACAAAGCCAGCACCCTTAGAAAAATTGATTCAACTGAAATTGTATAAATAAAATTACTCTGACTTTTCCCTTCTCCATACACATATTTGACAAATAAAAGCATTTAAAAAAAATTTGGTTGAAAGAGTGCTGACATTAATGCCAGCACCTTCAACAGAAGAAGAGAAAATTTACTACTTACTAGTTATTGTCCAAGCGGTAACTCGTGTTGACCTTCGCCTTAGACAGTTCAGTCATATCTGGATTGGCCAATAAAGGCGTCGAATTACCATCCGTAATGATCACCTTGGCATTGGGCGAGGCTGCGAGTTCAGCAAAAGCTTCGATAGCCTTGAAACGGAGGACGTTTTCATCCAATCCCTCTGAAATGATATTCTGGGCATCCCTTACCCCTTCAGCTTGAATGCGCTTCCGCTCTGCTTCCCGGCGTTCTTGCTGTAGCACACAAATTCCATTTTAAGAGAAAAGCGGCGGAAACCTTCCCAAGCGCCATTTGAGTCGTAAATCAGCTTATTTGGTTAGGGATATTGGCTCTTTTGTCAATGCCTGTTGGGCTTCCTCCAAGCTTTCCAAAGTGATGAAAGTTTGTCAATTCGATCGGACAGCTACGCCATTAGTGGCAGTAGCTCTCCGATGCTCAGTCAGTTCTAATTTGGTCATTTTGAATACGAAGTGTTCGAGCATTTCGACCACCTTGTCGTTAAGGGTTTTCCCTTTTTCCGTGATGTCAGTCAATCTCGGTAAATGTTGGGCGAAATAGATGTTATTTTTGGCCGTTTCGAGGATCATGCTGGCAAACGCCTTGGGGTATTCAAAAGTTGGATTGATCTCCAGCACAATGTCAGCAAGCGTTTTGCAGAGTGCTTTATAGGCCAAAAAATACCCTTCCTTATTTTCTTCATCCACACTCTTAGAATGATATGCTTTTATGCCCTCCCGCACGACAATGTTGTGCAGAGCGTCTTCATCAATGTAGGGTGTTTCCATATTGCGTCGAGAGGAATCCACAATGACGCGGAGGGCAATTTTCATTTTCCGCATCGGGTCAATGATATTCATCGTATTCATCTCAATGCGGAATTTTACCCACTCCCAGTACCAATTGATCAGATAAACAAACAGGTGGTGCTTGTTCTCAAAATAGCGGTAAACAGATGCTTCTGTGGAACGAATGCGTCGAGCTAATTTTTTGAAGTTGAATTCGTCTATGCCCAACTCATCAATCAACAAGACACTTTGCTGAATGATTTTCCGGCCCAGCTCGGTCTGTGTTGGGTCACGCAGGCACAGGTTCGAATTGATGACAAGGTTAATGGACATTCTATTCATGTTTCATTGATTTGGTTTATGGAAAAAATTGTTAGGCAGCCAGATCAGCCAAATGATGCGAACCATACATTTTACTCAGTTTCCGGGTAAGTTGCTTCCGTGCAATATGGACACGGCTTTTGATCGTACCTAAAGGGACTGTCATTTCATCAGCGATTTCTTGATACCTATATCCATAATATCTCATGAAAAAAGGTTTTTTTAGATTGGGATGGAGCAGATCAATTTCCTTTTTCAGTTCTTTCATCATGATGGTGGAATCACCCAAATTGCGTGCAGGGATGCTGTTTGATTCCAACATATAGTCATTCTCGCCATTGTTACTAGTCATCTGCCATCTCTTTTTCTCCCGCGTACCATTGATAAATAGATTGCGCATGATGGTAGCCAGCCATGCCTTCAAGTTCCCTGAATGAAATTTATTCCTAAAAGTGATGGCCCTGCATATAGTTTCCTTAAACAGGTCATTTGCTTTCTCTGAATCGGCAGTCAATTTCAATGCGAATGCCTCCAGAAAAGGCGTATAGATCAAAATCTTTCGGTTAAATTGTTTTTCTTCCACAATAGAAAGTTTTCGCATTATATAAAATAGTAAAACTATCATAATAACTAACAAAACTATCAATAGTTTAAGTTTTAGTAATTTTTTTAAAAAAAATTTTCTTGATAAAAGCAGTTATTACGCTGTATCATAAAACATTGAAAATCAGACAGTTTTCAGAAAACAAGAAGATATAAATATTGTAGGGGAAATTTTTTTGTTCAATTTTTTAAGAAAAAAATTAAACATTTTAGCAACTTTTTGCATTCCACTTGCACATACACATTTGAAAGTCGGCTTTCCTTCAACCAAAAAAAAACTTAAATCAATACTTTAAACTACACCTGAAACGGAGTGAAAAATCACTGTGTCTTCGGGTTTCTAACCAAAAAAATGTTATGAAGTATTTTGCCACATTCTTATTGTGCCTGACCATGGCACTTTCGGGCAGGTCTCAAACTGCCCGGTTACAAGTTATCCATAATTCTCCGTCACCTACAGTTGATATCTGGGCTGGAACAAATCCGTTGCTAACCAATTTTGAATTTCGGACTGCTTCGCCCTATATTGACGTACCAGCGAATGTCCAAATTGACATTGGGATAGCGCCTTCACCGAGTACATCTCCGGCCGATATTTTCGCCACTTTTCCAGTAACTTTTGATGAGAACAAAACTTATGTGGTCATTGCTTCAGGCATCGTAGGAGATTTAACGACTCCCTTTACTTTGAATGTAATTGAAGATGCCCGCGAGACTGCTACTTCTTCTGATGTTGATTTCATCGTTAACCACGGCTCGACCGATGCACCCGCTGTGGACGTTATTGCACGTGGCGTGGCCACGCTGGTCACAAATGCCGCTTATGGCGATGTAACCGATTACATCACCGTCCCGGCTGGTGAATACATACTTGACATTACACCTACAGGACAAAACGATGACATCGTTGCCTCTTTTAATGCTGATCTAAGTGGTCTGGGCGGTGGGGCGGCAGTCATATTCGCTTCAGGATTCCTTTCTCCCCTAACAGTTGATGATCCAGCTTTCGGATTGTGGGTCAGTTTACCCGATGGTATGACATTCCCATTGGATATCCTCAGCTCGACCAAAGAAGCAGTTGAAATTGAAGGAATCTCAGTTTTCCCAAATCCAGCCTCCGATTACTTAATGTTGGATTTAAAATTGAACGAAGCTACAGACTTGGAATTCAGCTTGGTTGATTTGACAGGAAGGTTAGTAGTCAAACAACTCACAGACCGCGTGAATGCTGGCGGTTATACAGAAAGAATTGGTGTTGAAGACGTCTTACCAGGTTATTATTTCCTCACTGTAAAAACAGCTTCGGGAACTGCTGTTCAAAAAGTAATGATCGATTAAGTTCCCTTTAATTTTGATCCGAATTAAATAACCACAATATACCCGGTGCAGGTTTACTATTCACTCACTACCGTACACTTTTTAGAAACGACTGATTTTCATGCCTGAAAGAAGTAAAATTTTGGGAGAGAGGTGCGTTTTTTTTTGTCCTAAGGGATTTTTGTCCAAGCACTTACTTACTTCCCTTCCAAACTATGCACAAATAACCCACTTCTCAATTTTGGCTCAAACCAAGTAACCTTTGGCGGCATAATCAAATCATTATCTGAAATTTCAATGATCTGCTGCATACTGACCGGGTACATGGAAAAAGCGACCTTCATTTCCCCTTTATCCACCCTTCTTTCCAACTCATCAAGCCCTCTCTTCCCTCCCACAAAGTCAATGCGCTTATCGGTACGGAGGTCTATGATATTCAAAATGGGTTCGAGCAAATATTTTGATAAAATAGTGACATCTAAACGCCCGATGGGATTTCCGTTATAAGTCCCGTTTTTTGCGGTCAATTTATACCATTTGTTGCCTAGGTACATGCCAAAGGTATGCAGCGACTCAGAACGGTAAGCTCCGTCTTTTTCTTCTATGTAAAAACTATTAGATAGCATGCTTAAAAACTGGTCGGAGGTGAGTCCGTTTAAATCTTTGACCACTCGGTTATAATCAAGAATCTTCACTTGGTTGTCTGGAAAGAGTACAGCCATGAAGTAATTGTCCCTGCCTCCATCATCAGGCTGCCCGCCACGGGCGGTTCTCAATTCTTGCCCTACCAATGCCCCCGCTGCGGTCCGATGATGGCCATCTGCCACATAAATTTTCTGAACTTCCGTTTTAAACAGTTCTGTAATAGAAGCTATGACTTCCTCATTTTTTATAGCCCACCCGGTATGCCGGATTCCATCTTCTGAGGTGAAATCAAAATCAGGTTCTTCATACTTCGCCTCTTCTACCAGTTTGTCAACTGAGACCACCCGAGGATAGGAAAAAAATACAGGTTCGTAGTTCAGTTTACTGGCGCGAACATGATTCTTACGGTCTTCTTCCTTGTCCGGACGGGTGAGTTCATGCTTTTTTATGACTTTGTTAAAATAATCATCAATTGAACAACAACCGACCAAACCGGTCTGCACATGTCCATCCATATCCAATTGATAGACATAAAAATGGGCGTCTTCATCTTGGACAAGAACACCGCTTTTTACCAGCTTATCAAAATTTTCTTTTCCTTTTTGATAAATTTCAGGAGCATATGGATTGAAGCTGTCTGGAAAATCTATCTCAGGTTTGATGATGTGATAAAAAGAGATTGGATTTCCTTCACATTCCTTTTTGGCCTCCTTTTCATCCAACACATCGTAAGGCCGACTGGCGACATGCTTGGCTTTTTCTTTTGCCGGGCGATAAGCTTTAAAAGGGATAAACGTGGACATTGTAGTTTTGAATTTAATCGGTTTGTTTTTAAAAAACGGCAAATGTAAGGGTTTGATCGAATCGAACTAAACTCATTGGTAAAAATTAACACAGATTGTAATGTGTGTGTTATTTGTGCTTAACATGCTGGTTTATTGACTAAACAACCTACGATTAGGTTGCATGTGCAGCAGTCCGATCAGAATCTCACCTCTACCATATGGTTTCACTTTAGAAAAAATCAAAACGCATACCTACCTGCCTCCTATTGCACCTATTTTTCACATTTTTATTATTTTAATATAAATTGTTGGTCATTAATATTTCGAAAAATTCTATCTCTTCACATGGGAGTATCAAAGCTTTCCCCGGTTTCGGAATGAACAACGCCAGTAAATTTGCATTGGAAGGAGCGAGTGAAGCATTGGCTTTCGAAGTTGCCCCACTCGGTATTGGTGTTACGATTATTGAACAAAGACCTTTCCGCACTGGTTTTGCGGGCCCGTCATTTCAAGAGGCTGCAACGCACATCGCCGATTATGATAGTACTGCTGGGATGTTTCGGCAAAAAATAAAGGCGGTGGATGGCAAACAGGAAGGCGATCCGGCAAAGGCTGCCTATGCTATCATTCAGGCCATTGAATCAACTAACCCATCACTTCGACTGCCATTGGGTAAAGTGGCCATCGGCACCATCTCCGCAAAATTGGAAAGCGTGAAAAAGGACATAGAAGACTGGAGAGAAGTGGCAGAAGGGGCGGTGTTTTAGAAAATGTCGGCTGGCAGAGGCGAGAATGTATTCCCTCTACCATTTAGAAGAATTAAATCTTTCAAAAATAGGACAATTTCTACCTTCGCATTTTCCAACTTATAAGATTTCATTTAATGCGAACGATACTCTATTTTTATTGCCTGCTTTTATGGTCACAAATGTCCTTTGCCCAAGTTTTCCAAACAATGGAGATTCCGTTCATATCTGGCAACGGAGAATCGCTCTCTCTCGCAGGTGGCCTCAACTCTCCTCAATTTTCAAAAGTAGATCTAAACGACGATGGCATAGAAGATCTGTATGTGTTTGACAGAGCAAACAACGTGCACCTGCCTTTTTTGATTTCTGAGGAAAATGGAGCGTTGAAATACACTTATGATTATTCGTATGCCCGAAACTTCCCTCACTGCAAGTTCTGGGTAGCTTTGCGTGATTATAATAATGATGGCATCGCTGACCTATTTACTTTCGATGCGGAATCACAGGTATATAAAGGGAAATATGTAGATGGTAAAATTGCTTTTGACAAAGTAGCGTTGAGCCAAGGGGCTTATGAATATTTTCTAACTTTTAATGGGCTTAGCGGAAGCAAAGACTTTATTCCGTTGTTTCAAGATGATTACCCAGTGATCGAGGATATTGACGGGGATGGCGATTTCGACATATTGGTTTTTGGAGGGGAGTCCTCCGTCAATTATTTTCAAAACCAAGCTGTCGAAAAAGGTTACTCACTGGACTCTTTGACTTTCACTTTGGCTGATGATTGCTGGGGGCGTTTTGCTAGAAACGATGATAATGAAGTTGAGTTGAGCGATGACATAAATGTATGTGCCAGTGGTTTCGCTGGAAATGTGGTTAACGACCGCTTTCACATGACCCTTACTTTAATGGTATATGACGAAGATCAAGACGGGGACATGGAGGCCATCGTAGGGTCGGCCACTAGTTCCGGTTTTACAAAATTGACGAATAATGGCCCTCCTGGGTTGGACTTTATGACGGAGGCTTTTCCTTCTTTCCCCGACTATGATGTCCCGATTGACATACAAGCAAACCCAAATGCTTTTTACTTAGATATAGATAACAACGGGGTTGCCGAGTTCGTGGCCTCTCCTAATCAGATCGCTAACGGAGAAGACATAGAATCGGTCTGGTTATACAAAAACATTGGGATTGCGGGCGAAACAATCTGGGAACAGCAACAAACTGACTGGCTGGTGGAGGACATGGTGGATTTGGGCTCCAATTCAGCGCCAGCATTTATTGATTACAATGCCGATGGATTGACGGACATCGTGGCAGGTACAGGAGGAGTCTGGCTCTGGACAAATAAGGGCAGCCTCACCCTTTTTGAAAATACAGGAACTGATACGGAACCTGCATACACATTAGTAGAAGAAGATTGGCTGGGGTTCAGTTCTTTCAATGAGACCTATTCCAATTTCACCCCAGCATTCGGCGACTTGGATAATGACGGGGATGAAGACTTATTGGTCGGCACCGACAGCGGGGAATTGATTTTTGTTGAAAATGAGGCGGGCGATGGGAACCCCGTTCAGTTCAATGAGGACAACATTATTATCGGTTGGAAAAATATTTTAGTAGGCAGAAAGACCGTCCCGCAAATTGCTGACCTGAACCGCGACGGACTGACGGACTTACTCATAGGCGAACGTGCTGGCAATGTGAATTATATGCCCAATATCGGATCAATTGGCGATCCACAATTCGAAGCCATTCATGAATTGCCCCCAAATAATGAGTTTTTTGGTGAAATATCTACTGCTGGGGCAGGGGTATCGGGCAATGCTACTCCCCGATTATTGGATCGGGGCAGTCATTTCTTTTTGGTGGTTGGTTCCGGGTCGGCTGGCCTTAAGTTTTTTGAATTTACCGAAAACGATCTGGAAAATATCATACCCCCTATGAATAATGATTGGGGTGGATTGCGTACAGGGGATAATTTGTACCCAGCCATAGCCGATTTAAATGGGGATGGTTTTATGGAATTGATCCTGGGCAGCAGAAGAGGAGGGTTAACAGTATTCGGCACTCAGTTAGGGGTTACTTTTTCTTCCGAACAAAAAAATAATTTTGACCTAAGCGTTTTTCCAAACCCTGTCAACCAAGAATTGCAAGTCCATTTTTCTGGCTTTGTACCAGAAGGGATTAATTTTTTTATTTATAATAATTTAGGTCAATTGGTGAAGAAGGAAAATTCAAATTTATTTTCTGTGGCAGAACTGCCAAGCGGTGTTTATTTTTTGGAAGCGGTGAAAAAGGGACAGATATCTGCGGTGAAATTTGTGAAGGATTAATAGTTAATGGACACGCGGATAACGCGGATTGGGCGGATAGATCACGGATTCTTTAGTATATGCTCCAAAGAATCCGTGATCTATCCGCCCAATCCGCGTTATCCGCGTGTCCATTAACCATGCTTATTTTTCGCTAAGTTGTTATATTAGCGCTCCTTACCCTCCTTACCCTTTTATATATTATTCAGCATTGAGAACATCCCCCACGTTTATTAATGTTGATAAAGCAATAATCTAAAATCCCAATTCCATCCAAAATTTGTCTTTACATTAGCTGAATGAAAATCCTGATCATCGAAGACGAACCCGCTTTGGCTGCCTCCATACAGCAGTACCTTCAACAGGATGCTTACCTGTGCGAAGTGGCTTCCACTTTCGATGAAGCCATGCTCAAATCAGGGGTGTTTGAGTACGATTGTATTTTAGTGGACATTACCTTGCCCGACGGAAATGGATTGGATGTGATCAAAGCATTGAAAAAGGCGCATTCCAAAGCAGGCATTATCATTATATCTGCGAAAAACTCGCTGGATGATAAAATTGAAGGTCTTTCCATTGGCTCTGATGATTACCTAACGAAGCCTTTCCACCTCTCAGAACTCAACGCTCGGATAAAGGCATTGCTGCGGAGAAAACACAACAGCGGCCAGGACCGAATGGAATTTCATGAGATCAGCGTCGTCACTGACAACCAACAGGTGGAAGTCAACGGCGAGACACTCAACCTTACCCGCTCTGAATACCGCTTGTTAGTATATTTCATGGTCAACCGCAGGCGGGTGCTGAGCAAGGAGAGCATTGCCGAGCACTTGGTGGGCGATGATGCCGAAATGCTCGACAGTTTTGATTTTATTTATTCACACATTAAAAACCTGCGAAAGAAACTGGTGACCGCAGGAGCACAGGATTACATTCACGCCATGTACGGCATGGGCTATAAATTTTCAGAATAGTGAAATTATTACAGCGTACAGGAAGGTATTATCTATGGTTTTCAGCCATCATATTCTTGTTGGGTGTGGGCATCCTGTATTTTTCCATGAAATATGTGATTGGCGTTGAGACGGATAAACGATTGCAAGAAGCAAAGGCAGGATTAAAAGTCCAATTATCAGACTATGACAGTCTTCCCGCTTCCCTTTTTGTACTAGAGGACGTTGTCAACATAACCCCTTTATATACTTATGTACCTTATGAAAAACTCTCTGACACGGAACACTTGAACCCCATTGACAAAGAACTAGAGCCATACCGTAAATATACCTATCACGATGAGATCAACGGCAAGCCCTATAAAATTGAATTGTTCCATTCCACCTTGGACAATGATGAGATGATCATATCTATTGTGTTGACGGTTTTAGGTATTTTAGGTCTTTTTTTATTGGTCATCAATTTATTTAATAGGTATATGTCGCTCCACCTGTGGAAGCCATTTTATCAAACAGTCCAGCAAATCAAGAGCTTCAATTTTGAAGCCCAAAAGCCTTTGTCTGCACCCCCTACAAATATTGATGAATTTGCCACTTTGCAACAGGCGATTGAACAGATGACTGCCAAATTATTGAGTGATTACCGCTCGTTGAAGCAGTTTTCAGAAAATGCCTCCCACGAAATCCAAACCCCTTTGGCCATTATAAAAAGTAAAATCGAACTGCTGATGCAGGCGGAAGGACGGAATGAAAGTGAAACCGTTGCTCTGCACCAAATCCAAAATGCGGCATCCCGTCTTTCCAAACTCAACCAGTCGTTGCTCTTGCTGACCCGCATTGAAAACCACCAATATTCTGACAAACAGGAATTGGATTTGAAATCGCAAATAGAATATAAATTGGATCAGTTAGAGCCTTTGATTTCCTCCAAAAACATTGAAGTGCATAAAAAATTGACCAATGTACAGCAGTCCATGAATCCAACATTATTAGAGGTTTTGCTCAATAATTTGATAGGGAATGCTATCAAGCACAATCACCCAAATGGGAAAATAGAGGTGACCCTTCAGCAAAAATTATTGACCATCCGCAATACAGGCGCTCCTTTAGGAGTCGCACCGAACGATTTGTTTGAACGGTTTAGAAAAGGGACAGATGCTTCTCCTTCGTTGGGATTGGGGTTAGCCATTGTTAAGGAAATATGTACCCGTTATAATTTTGAAATAAATTATGATTACCGAGACAAATGGCATGGGTTGTCTATCTTTTTTTAATTTTTTTTCCCTTTTTCCCCAATCTCCCAGTTCTCTCCAAAATCTCCCTTTAATATTGTGACATCAAAATGAAATACCTTAAAACAGCTACTTAGTTTATTCGTCTATCCCACTCAAACAAAAGGTCTTTTTGATTAAGACCTTCTACTGGTTTCTATATCACACTGCTTTAATAGGTTTTTGGTTTAAAGTTCTTGGTCGAACCCAAACTAAAAATCCAAAACCAAGGCCCCAAACTAAAAATATAGGATTTTTTTCTATTGCAGAGGTGAAGCTGGCTTCGGCCGGTTTCCCTCGCAATTGCTTCATCCTTTTTCAAAAAAACGAATGCAATTCAGTATGATACAGTTAAAAAAACATACTCTGCTTACTTGCCTTATAATATTATTTACGATTCCGTTAATAGCACAGAATGGTTCAAACGTAGTTGGGGAAATTATAGAAGAATCAACAGAAGAGCCTATGGAATTTGTCAATGTAGGGCTGTATGACCACAAGAGTAAAACTTTGGTAAAAGGGGATATAACCAACGAGGAGGGTAAATTCAATATCTCAGAAGTACCCATTGGTGTCTATTATCTGGAAATCACCTTCATTGGGTTTGAAACCAAAACAACCGAAATTTTTGAAATAAACGAAGCTGGGAAAGAGGTTGACATGGAAGATATTACCATAGAAGTTAGTAGTGAACTACTGGACGAAGTGGAAGTGACAGCGGAAAAATCCACTTTAAACCTTGACATTGACCGCAAGATATATAATGTAGAAAAAGACATCATGGCGCAGTCCAGTTCCGCAACCGATATTCTCCGCAATGTACCGTCGGTTACGGTTGATCACAATGACCAGATCAGCATGAGGGGCACTTCCAATATCACATTTTTCATCAATGGCAGACCTTCTGCCCTCATGCGGATGAATAGCACCGCTGCCCTCCAGCAAATACCTGCAAGCTCTATTGAACGGGTAGAGGTCATTACCAACCCCTCTGCTAAATACCAGCCTGACGGCATTGGCGGCATTATCAACATTGTATTGAAAGAAGAGAGAAATGATGGCTGGAATGCAACGGTCATTGGCAATGTGGGAAACCTCGCTCGTTATAATGGTAACGTTACCTTAAATTATAATACAGGCGATTTTAACATCTTCGGCAACTATGGTTATAATCATGAAAAAACGCCCAGAAATGACAAGGAAACAAGGATCGAAAGGGACGGATTTGGCAATGATCTCAATCTTTTTGAGAGAGACATCGAAGCTACTTATAGAAATTTTGGCCACATAGCAAACGGTGGAGTCGAATGGGAGATCGACGATCTTAACCGATTGGAAATTGCTGGCAATTATTACAAAGCTTCTGCTGACAATAGCACCTTTTCAAATACAATGGTCACTGATTATTTTGATCCAAACGAAAACCACGACTTTACCATTGACCGGACTTTGGATGAAAAAGAAAGCGAGTATGAAATAGGTGTTGTGTATGAATTTTTGTTTGGTGGGGATGAAGACCATACCCTTGCCCTTGAATACGTCTATGCCGATTTTGATGAATCAGAAAACAATATTTACAATCAAAATAACATTTTACCAGTAAGTTCCCCAGATGTCTCCCGCTATCGTTTAGGAGTCGGTGGCCCAACTTCAGAAGTTGCTCTCGATTATGCAAGACCTTTAGGAGAAGAATCCGAGTTAGAACTGGGATACCAAGGACTCTTCATGGAGGAAGAGATCAACAACTTATGGGAAGTATATAAACCGGATTTAAATATCTGGACAACCGATCCACTGAGAACCAATGATTTTAGATTCACGCAAAATATTCATGCCGTTTACGGTACATTTGGCCATTCCATTGATGCTTTTAGCTTTCTAGCGGGCCTTCGGGTCGAGCAGGCATATGTTACCTCCGACACACTCCCTAGAGCAAGTGGTGGAGAAATCCCCAATGATTATTTCAGGTTATACCCCACCCTGCACCTATCATACGAACTGGGTGATAACCAGCAAATACAATTAAGCTACAGTAAAAGGGTCAATCGGGCAGATAGCGACGAACAAAACCCATGGCCTGAATATACCGATCCTCAAACCAGGGACGTGGGTAACCCAAGGCTTCTGCCTGAGCAAGCCCATTCCATTGAATTGGGTTATAAACTGCAAAACGAGAATTTCACATTCTTGCCCAGTCTTTACTACCGCAATACAGTTGAGGGTTTTACAGAAATAGAAACATGGAATGAAAAAGACTCTATCTGGGAAACAAGTTTTGATAATTTATCAAAAAGCCAAGCAGCAGGGCTTGAGTTTATACTTACAAGTAGCATTATCGACAACGTGGATCTTACTTTTAGTGCCAATACTTTTTACAATCGCATAGATGCTTCCAATTTGGGCCTTTCAAAATACAGAAACAATTGGACTTGGGATGCCCGGTTCGCAGTAAACGCGCAAATTACCCGTACCACTTTTGGGCAGATGAATGCCTATTACCGTTCCCCCCGACTTACGCCGCAAGGAGAGTTTAACAGACAATTCTTATTGAATTTTGGGCTAAGACAGGATATCATGAAAGGGCAGGCCTCACTTACATTGACTGTTTCGGATGTATTTCAATCATTACAATATGAAAGCTTTGCCGACACGCCGAGTATTTTCCAACGCACCAAGTACGGACGTAACCAGCAAATTGTTCATCTGGGCTTCATCTACCGTTTTGGCTCTTTTATCAACAAGGAAAAGAAGAAGCTGGAATTTGTGGATCAGATAGAAGCAGGGAAAAAAGCTGCAGAGGAAGATGAAGAGGAATAACTGGCAGTTGGCTATTAGCCTTTGGCTATTAGCAAATGGCAAACGGTCAAAAGCTAACAGCCAATGGCCAATATTGCTGATCCTGCCAGTGGCAGTTCTAAGCCTTCAATGTTCTGATAATCCCAATGAGATTGTTTTGGAAAAGGGGGTTCGGTTTTCCGTGCTGGCCAAACTGCCAAGGGTTTTAAAAGAAAGCTCAGGGATTGAAATAGCTGCTTCGGGAGGGTTTTGGTCTTTCAATGATAGCAAGGGGGAGGCCGCACTCTATAGGTTTGACACCTTGGGCAACATGCAACAGACCCTTGAAATAGTAAACGCCTCGAACGTAGATTGGG
This sequence comes from Saprospiraceae bacterium, assembly GCA_965222975.1. GTDB lineage: Bacteria > Bacteroidota > Bacteroidia > Chitinophagales > Saprospiraceae > UBA6168. The sequence continues at coordinate 81,200 of CBDCVJ010000083.1, forward strand.
AGGATATAACAAAGGACAAAGAAGGATCTCTATACATCAGTGATACAGGCAACAACAAGAATGACCGGAAAGACCTGACTATTTATAAGATTTCTGAGTTGGGCAAAGGCTCAAGAAATAATAAGGCCATAGCAGAAAAAATCCAGTACAGGTTTCCTGAACAGACTGAATTCCCTCCACCGAGAAATGAGTGTTTTTTTGATGTGGAAGGAATATTTACAAAAGAAACCTATTTGTATTTATTGACCCGTGACCGTTCAAAACCGTTTGTAGGCAAAACAAGACTTTACCGCCTTCCAAATGTTCCAGGCGAATACATATTGGAATACCTGGATGAGTTTATGACGGATAAAGACAAAAAGCTTGGTAAAGTAACCTCAGCTGATCTCAGTCCAAATGGTTCAACCCTTGCTATATTATCTTATGGGTTGATTTGGCTGTTTAAGGATTTTCACGGGGATGATTTTTTTGCGGGGAATGTCACTCAAATTGAGATGCCCATGCAATGGGAGTGGGAAGGATTGGTGTTTAAAGATGATTGTACCCTATACCTGACAAAAGAAAAAGGATCAAAAAGGCCACCGTTGCTTTTTCGCATGGCCCTTTGCAATGTAGAAACTTAGGAGGTTATTTAGAGATAACCCCCTAAGTTTTAATAAAAAATCAAGTGAAAATGAAAATGAAAAATTTCCTTTGCGTCATTTTTAATTTTTGTTTTCATTTTAAAACAATCACTATTTTCTAAACCAACTAAAAATAATTTATGATGAACAAGATTAAAATGTACTTGATGATGTGTTTGCTCTTTTGCCTAGTAGGCGCTTGCGGCGATTCAAACACAGGAACAGCCAATAATGACACTACGGAAGCCCATGATGAAGGCGCCAACGAGGAATCCAACGAAGATGAAAGCAATTCAGAAGAAGATGGAGAAGAAGGTGAAGAAGGAGATGAAGGTGGCGAAGATGAAGGCGATGAGGAGATACCTGAATTCCCGCCAGAACATTTTCTACAGCATGAAAAATTTGACCTCAGCATGTTCGATGAAAATTCCATCAATATTGACAACGAATGGCTGCCTATGCAGCCCGGCAGCCAACAAATCTACAGGGGTTCCGATGTTGGGGATGATGGGGAAAGGCAAGAACACAGCTTAATATCCACCGTCACTGACCTGACCAAGGTCATCTCTGGTGTAAACTGTGTCGTTCTTTTTGAGCAGGACTACACCGAAGACGATGTTTTGGAAGAAGCAGAGTTGGCTTTCTTTGCCCAAGATAAAGAAGGCAATGTGTGGCATTTTGGCCAATATGTAGAACACTACGATGAAGATTTTTTCCAAGGAGGAAGAATTTGGATACAAGGCCCAGTAGAGGGTGCCCATGCCGGTTATTATATGCCTGCCAAGGCAGAGACTTATGCAGGTAAGGACAGAAGCTTTTCTATGGGTTATGCGCCTGCCCCTTTCAATTGGGCCGACCGTTTTGTCGTTCATGAAGCTGGTGTCAAAGTAAGCAATGCCTCTGGGGATTATACTAATGTACTGGCTACAAGGGAGTACAGCCATGAAGAGCCTAACGCCTACCAGCTTAAATATTATGCAAGTGGCATAGGTAATATTGGGGTCGGATACATTGGTGATGATCCGAACGCTGAAACGATGGATCTGATCGAAAGCAAACAACTTGTTGGAGAGGAATTGGTTAAGTTCCGCAACGAAGCCTTGAAATTAGAAAAGCGTGCCTTTGTTTATGGCACTACCCCACCATCCAAAGTCAGGAAATAAAGGTGGGATAGGATAGATACATCGCGTACTAAAAAAATAAAGGGAGGCTATGAGGGATCTTTGAGAGTTTTTCAAATGAAAAATTGCTCAAAGGATTCTTGTAGCCTCTCTTTTTATTTTCATTTTAAGGCCCAATAAATCGCGTTTTTTTGTGCTTCTCTGCCATTAGAATTAAAAAATTAAGATTTATCAAGCCAAATTGAGAGAAAAATTTAGCAAAAATTTGTCAAGCTTGAATTTATTTCTACTTTGCGTTCCGAAAGAAAAAACCCCATCTCAAATATTGTTTTAAACAGTTTTAAGAGCTTTAGAGAATACGTTGACACTACCGCCTTTTTCTTTCCGACATGCGACTTTAACATATTTACGCAGGAACTACCATACTAAGAGATTCTTATTCATCACAATCGCACCGGTTTACAAATTTTCTCAATATAAACATGCTTGTTGACAAAGCTGAATAATTACGAGATCGGGACTGGCTCTGCAATTTATTACTACTCCATTCATTACTGCATCTTTGATTAACTAAAATTTTGTGGGACACACGAAGTCTGTGTTTGTTATATACCTATAACCCTTGTATCGCACAGCTATTCTTTATCTAAAGAATTTTAGATTAGAGGGTCAATTTAATGTCAGACTCGAACGCTAACTATTAGAATTAAAACGGTTTAGATCGAATCGACATTCGGGGTTATAAGGTGTTTTTTCAAAACAAAATGAAAATCATTTTTAAACACTTTAAACAGTAAAAAGGGAATAAATTATGGTTCGATCTATTATAAAAGCGAGTATGCAGGCTCGGGTATTGGTTGTAGCTCTTGCTGCCATTTTAGTTTTCTTGGGCATTAGCCAACTCCGGGAAGCGCCAATGGAAATTTATCCTGAGTTCTTACCTGTTCACGTTGAAGTTCAAACAGAAGCATTTGGATTGGCTGCAAATGAAGTTGAGCAACTCCTCACCGTAGCATTGGAGCAAGATCTTTTAAATGGTATTGCATTTTTGGACGAAATCTGGTCACAATCCATGGTTGGCCTGTCAAGGGTGCTTTGCATCTTTGAACCCGGCACTGACCCATTGCATGCCAGGCAAGTAGTGGCCGAACCCATGACGCAGGCCCATGCCTTGCCAAACGTCTCCACACCTCCTGTCATGCTCCAGCCCTATTCTTCTACCAATCGTGTTTTGAATGTTGGGCTTACCTCTGCCAGTCCTGAGATGTCACTTATTGATATGTCTGTATTGGCCAGATGGACCATCAAGCCTTATCTGATGGGTGTAGAAGGTGTGGCCAATGTATCCATTTGGGGCCAACGAAAAAGGCAGATGCAGGTGCAACTTGACCCCTCCATTCTGAAAGACAAGGACGTAAAGCTGCTGGATGTCATCGAAACTACGGGTGAAGCCCTTTGGGTATCACCATTGAGTTTTTTGGAATCATCCACTCCCGGTACTGGTGGGTTTTTCGATACACCAAATCAAAGACTTGGTGTGCGTCACGTTTTCCCAATCAGCGAGCCGGAACAATTAGAACGAATACCAGTCGCCAATCACGAAAACCTTCTTCTGGGTGATGTAGCTTCCGTTGTGGAAAACCATCCTACCCTCATCGGGGATGCCATCATTGATAACGACCCAGGGTTGCTCCTTGTAGTTGAAAAATTTCCTTGGGCCAATACTGTAGAGGTTACAGAAAAAGTGGAGCAAGCATTGGTAGAGTTGAAGCCTGGTCTGAGCGGGATCAATTTCAACGCTGATATTTTCCGCCCGGCTGATTTTGTCAAGGATTCAAATAGCAACATATCTTCGGCAGTACTTATTGGACTTGCCTTATTAGTGGCTTCCTTATTCTTGTTGTTCTACAATTGGCGGACAGCCCTGATCAGTTTGATCTCCATTTTGGTTTCGCTTTTGGTAGGGGCATATGTCTTTCATTTGACAGGCATGAGCTTCAACATGATGGTTTTGGCAGGTTTGGTTCTGTCAATGGGAATCATCATTGACGATGCGGTGACCAGTGTAGAAAATGTCAAAAGAAATCTCCTTCAACATAGTCAAGGCAATGGCAATGCCATGGCCAAAGGGAATATCATTGTGGCAGCCATTTCGGACATGAAGAATTCCATCCTCTTTGCAACATTCATCATCCTATTGACTGTTGCGCCACTTTATTTCTATGGCGATATGGCCGGAAAGTTCTTTGTGCCGTTTACTACTTCTTTTGTACTCGCCATCTTAGCTTCCTTGGTTGTATCCCTCACCATCACACCTGCTTTGAGTACATTTATTTTATCTGACGCTCCATTGAGTGAAAGTGATGGGCCGTTGACAGGAATGCTCCGAGGCATATTGGGCAATGGTGTAGCGAAGCCAGCCATGGCTTATGCCTGCTTTGGGCTATTAGCTTTGGTAAGCCTTGTACTTTATCCAATGCTTGAAAAGGATAATTCACCGCCTGACTTACAAACAAGAGACCTAGTCGTTGAAATCAATGCTGATGAAGGGGTATCGCTTTCAGGAATGAACAAGATGGCCAAAAAGGTTATGCAAGAATTGGAAACAGTGGATGGCGTGTCAAATGTAGTGACACAAATAGGCAGAGCGGTCATGTCGGACAAAATCGAGAATATTAATTCCGGTGAAATTTGGGTAAATATTGATAAAAATGCTGATTACACGGCTACAGTAGATAAGATTAACAGCTTAATGGAAGGCCATCCCGAATTGTCTCCGACCGTTCAGACTTACCTGAAGCAGTGTATCAGTAGAAACCTGCGCTTGACCAACCACCCTTATTCCGTAAGGGTATATGGTGAAAACCAAGAAATATTGGGAAAAAAAGCTGCTGATGTAAAAGAGGCTATCAGCAGTGTGAGTGGTGTTTCCAATGCACAAGTGGATTATCCAGCAACTGAGCCAATCATTGAAGTAGAGGTAGATATAGATGCCGCCCGTGAACATGAGATCAAACCAGGTGATATACGAAGGGCTGCTGCAGTGTATTTGGGCGGGGTCGAAGTGGGAAGCCTATTTGAAGGTCAAAAAGTATTCGAGGTGGTTGTATGGGGTATCCCCGACGTCCGCAATAATTTAGAAGATGTAGGCGATCTTTGGATCGACAAGCCTGACGGCTCCCATGTTCGCTTGGGTGACGTGGCCAAAGTGAATATCGTAGAAAGTCCAAGAGTAATCAACCGAGAAGCTGTTTCAAGGTACATGGATGTCAGTTTCGATTATACTGGAAATGACACCGAAGCTTTGGCCGCCAATATTGAAAATGGCTTGGCTTCTGTTGATTTTCCATTGGAATATCACGCGGAGCTCAAAGGTTCATTTCAAGATAAGGTTGCCAATAGCAGTAACCGCCTCAGCCTAATAATTGCGTCTATTATTGGCATCTTATTGCTATTCCAAGCTGCATTCTGGAACTGGCGTTTTGCCTTCATCACAATGGCCAGCCTGCTGACCGCCCTCTCTGGTGGATTGATCGCCGCATTCTTGAGCGGAGGAGACCTGACCATGGGAGAATTGATAGGACTGGTTGCTATCATTGGCATCGCTTCTCATCAGGGGATAGCCTTGATTAAACACTTCAAACAACTGGAAATGCAACACGGTATGAACTTCGGAGCCAACTTGGTGCAACGGGGTATTAGGGATCGTTTTGCCCCTATCCTGATCAGTACTTTGCTGACGTTGGTGGTGTTCCTGCCATTTGTTCTACTTGGAAATGTCGCTGGGTTAGAAATCATCCGGCCTATGGCTTCCGTCATCATTGGTGGTTTAATCACAACGCTGATCTGTACGCTTTACGTAATGCCGGGGTTCTACCTTCAATTTGGGCAAACATCGGAGGAAACCAAAACCGAAGAAAAGGCGATGATGGAATTGGATCAAGAAAATATCGCTGTGACCGAGTCAATATGATATAATCTTGAACATTTCCTAAATATGAAAAACATTAAAAACAATCAGATGAAAATTAGTCATCAAAAAATATTAATCGTCATAGTGGTCTTCTTTTCGGCAATAATTACTGCGTGCCAGAAAAAGGTAAACCACCACGACAAAATTGAACCCGCTCATTTGGAAAGTGTCGAGGGCAATGATGAATTGCACCTGGTTGTCCTGACCGAGAAAGCAGTTGAACGGATCAACATCAAAATAGGTCAGGTCAGAGAAAATGCTAATGCATCCGGTGAAGGTCAATTACTGAAAGAAGTTCCTTATGGTGCTATCCTGTACGATGCGGCAGGCAAGATCTGGGTTTACAAGAACCCAAAACCACTTACTTATGTGCGCCATGAAGTAGTTGTAGATTACATAAAAGGTGATACGGCCTATTTAACGGAAGGCCCAGCTGTAGGAACCCAGATCGTCATACAAGGGGCTGCCGAACTGTTGGGTACGGAGTATGAAGTAGGGCATTGAGTACAAGCGAACTGGTGACAACTGAATTATTCATCTTTGAACAACTTTTAAAAAATAAAATATGCTAAGTTCGATCATCAAGTCGAGCCTTCGATTAAAATATCTTGTTCTTGCTATTGCAGTAGCCATGATGTTTTTTGGCTACAAGCAATTGCAGGACATGCCCGTGGATGTTTTTCCAGAATTTGCCCCTCCCATAGTGGAAGTGCAGACCATTTGCCTTGGACTGGAATCCAATGAGGTAGAAGCATTGGTCACTGTTCCGCTGGAGTACGCGTTCAACGGGCTACCGGGCTTGGATGTCATGCGCTCCAAGTCAGTTTCCCAATTATCCGCCATAAAGCTGATCTTCGAACCAGGCACCGACCTGATGACAGCTCGCCAGCTTGTTTCGGAAAAGATTGCTACTGCTACTTCGACGCTCCCTACCTGGGCAGCGCCACCGTTGATGCTCCAGCCATTGTCGGCGACGAGCCGCTGTATGAAGATTGGTTTGTCATCGGATAGTCTGTCAGTGATCGACCTATCCATGCTGACCTATTGGAAAATCAACGATGCACTGTTGGACGTACCCGGGGTTGCACATGTTGCGATATGGGGAGAGCGAATCAGGTTGCAAGCGGTACATGCCGACCCAGAGAAAATGAAGGCTTGGAACGTTTCGCTGGAAGAGGTCATGAAGGCAACTTCAGATGCCCTTGATGCGGGACTACTCTTCTTCTCGGAAGGAGCATTAATTGGTAAAGGTGGTTGGGTAGAAACAGAAGATAAAAGATATGGTGTTCGGCACATCCTGTCAGTCAACAACCCCGATGATCTGGCCAAAGTAGTAGTGGCAGACAGAAATGGAGTAAAAGTGCGGTTAAGCGACGTAGCCAATGTTATCGAAGACAATCAGCCGATGCCTGGCGATGCCATAATCAATGACAGTATCGGCCTGATGTTGATCGTAGAAAAATTGCCTTGGGGCAACACCAGGGACATCACTAAAGGGGTGGAGGAAGCACTGGCGAAGCTTAAGCCAGGCATGCCAGGCGTCACGATCGATACAGAAATTTTCCGGCCAGCCACCTACATCGATATGTCCATCAACAACTTGAGCAAAGCATTGCTCATCGCATGTGTGTTGGTCATTCTTATTCTCTATTTTTTCCTCTTCGAATGGCGGGTCACCCTTATCAGTTGTACAGCCATCCCACTCTCCCTAATGGCCGGTGCCCTGGTCATGAACGCACAGGGTGCTACGATAAACGTGATGATCTTGGCAGGCTTTGTCATAGCCTTAGGAGCTGTAGTGGATGATGCCATTATTGATGTGGAGAACATCGTTCGTCGCTTGCGGCAGGCCCGCCTCATGGGCACTGATAAATCTGTTTTCAGGATCATCCTTGAGGCATCTATTGAAGTTCGGGGAGCCATCATTTATGCAACACTCATTGAAGTGGTCGCCCTAGTGCCCGTGTTTTTCATGGAAGGGTTGTCAGGAGCGTTTTTCAAACCGTTGGCCACTGCCTATGCAACCGCCATATTGCTGTCTATGATAGTTGCCCTGACGGTCACACCAGCTATGAGCTATTTATTGCTCCGCAACGCCCCTTTGGAAAAGCGGGAGTCCCCATTGTTGAAGTGGTTGCACCGCGGGTACAGCAGAATACTTGCTGCAATATTAGATAAACCAGTGAGGGCCTATTCCGTCGTTGCAGTCATTGCTTTGGCAGGTTTATTAATTGTGCCACAGCTTGGGCAATCCCTGTTGCCTTCCTTTAAAGAACGGGATTTTCTGATGCATTGGGTTACCAAGCCCGGCACCTCTCATCCTGAAATGAACCGCATCACCATACAGGGGAGTAGGGAACTTCGATCCATCCCCGGTGTACGGAACTTTGGCGCCCACATTGGTCAGGCCTATTACATGGATGAAGTGGTTGGGATGAATTTTGGTGAAAACTGGATCAGTGTGTCGGCAGATGTTGATTATGATGAAACATTAAATAAGATCCAATCCGTGGTGGATGGTTATCCGGGCTTATACAGGGATGTACTTACCTACCTTAAAGAGCGCATCAGGGAAGTACTGACGGGTACTTCGGAAACCCTGGTCGTCAGGCTTTATGGCCCCGAACTGGAAGTACTCCGCGACAAAGCTAGAGATGTTAGGGATAAACTCAAAGACATAGAAGGCATCGTGGACCTTCACGTAGAGTTGAATGAAGAAATCCCACAAGTACAGGTGAAAGTTGATTTAGAAAGAGCCAGAGAACATGGCCTCAAACCAGGCGATGTGCGACGGACGGCTACTACTATGGTAGCAGGGGAAGAGGTCGGTGACATTTTCCGGGAAGGAAAGGCTTATGATGTGAACGTATGGAGCATTCCTGAAGCCCGCAACAGTTTCACCGCCTTGCAAAACCTGCCTATCAATACACCGAAAGGCGATATAGTTCGTATGGCGGACGTGGCTGACATTGATGTTGTTCCGACTCCTAACATCATCAAAAGAGAAAACCTCAAGCGCCGCCTCGATGTGGGTGCCAACGTAAAAGGCCGGGATTTGGGGTCAGTGATGGAAGATGTGAACGCCCGTCTAGCTGAGGTTGAATTTCCAAATGAGTATTTCCCTGTAGTGCTGGGAGAATATGCGGAGCGCCAAAAGGCTGCCAAGAAAATGCGGATATTCGCCATCCTTGCCCTCATCGGTATATTCTTGATGTTGCACACTGTTTACAATCATAATACGCGGTTAGCTACTCTCCAATTCCTTTGCCTCCCCATCGCATTGGTGGGCGGAGTATTGGCTGCCTTCCTCGGCGGAGGCATTATCTCTTTGGGATCCATGGTTGGATTCCTGACAATTCTGGGTATCTCTTCCCGCAACGGCATCATGATGATCAATCATTTCCAACACTTGGAAAAGCATGAAGGCGAAACCTTTGGGCGGGAATTGGTCATGCGAGGTGCAAAGGAGCGTTTAGCCCCCATTTTGATGACAGCCACCACTACTGGATTGGCACTACTGCCTTTAGTGATCGCAGGCGACATACCAGGACATGAAATTGAACTGCCCATGGCAGTGGTCATTTTGGGGGGGCTGATCACTTCCACCTTGGTCAATCTTATGGTAGTGCCTGCACTTTATCTTAAATTCTATAAACCGAAATCAATAACCACATGACAAATTAATTCTTAACTAAAATCTCTTGCAAGATGAAAAAAATCCTATTCTTTCTTAAGTGCATGCTAACATTAGTACTTATTTGTACTTCTATGGCAGCTTTTTCGCAGAAGACTGGTTCAATTGAAGGTCGAATAGTCGACATTGTTGATGAGGCCATTCCAGATGTAAACATTTCAGTAATTAAGGGTTCGGAAACAGTAGCTGGAACTGTTACAGATGCAGATGGTAAATTCAGTGTAAAAAACCTAAAGTATGGTTCATACAAAGTTACCATCTCACATATTTCTTATGGAGAAAAAACGCTGACCGCCAAGGTAAAAAGCACGGTTGCAACAATCAATCATATGCTAATGGATGAATCGATTGATCTGGCCGATGTGATCGTGACCAGTCCATCAAGGAACTTAAATGACATAAGCCGACTGCCAAGCGTAAAAGGTACTGCAATCTATGCAGGCAAGAAGAATGACGTTGTTCTCTTGGATAAAATAAATGCGAACCTTGCCGTAAATAATCCCCGTCAGGTTTTTGCAAAAGTGGCAGGCACCAATGTGTGGGAAAATGACGGTACTGGGATTCAATTGAATGTATCCAATAGAGGATTGAGTCCCAATAGGTCTTGGGAATATAATACCCGCCAAAATGGATATGATATTGCCGCTGACATCATTGGCTATCCAGACAACTATTATACGCCAACCATGGAGGCTGTTGAGAGAATTGAAGTAGTTAGAGGAGCAGCATCTTTACAATATGGTACTCAATTAGGGGGAATGTTGAATTTTAAAATGAAAGGGGCTCCGAAAAATAAGGACTTTGAATTCAACACTAAGCAAACAGTGGGATCCTATAATTTATTCAATTCTTATAACAGTATTGGAGGACGAAAAGACAAAGTTGAGTACTTCGGTTATTTCCACCATCGTAGTGCCGATGGGTGGAGAGAAAATGCTGATTATAGGATAAATAGTGGGTATGTAGCTACTAAGTTTAAAATCAATGACAAACTGGACATTGGTGCAGAATTTACGAAAATGGGGTACACGTTGCACCTATCGGCAGGGGTGACTGATGAACAGTTTAAAATTGACCCACAGGCTTCCAATAGGGAACGAAATTGGTTCCGGGTGCAGTGGAATTTACCAGCTATTACATTGAACTATGATCTTGGAAATGGCACCAGACTATCAATGCGAAATTTCGCTGTACTTTCTAGTAGATATAGCGTAGAAAATACAGATCCAGTCAATAAACCGGACGAAGGTGGTTTCCGGGATTTACGACGGGATGAGTACAGAAATTATGGTTCGGAGATCAGATTTTTGAAACAGTATCAGCTTTTTCCTGGTACAAGGAACACCTTTTTGCTTGGGGTAAGAATATACGATGGAAAAACAACAAGAGGCCAGGGATTAGGAACGGATGGCAGGGATCCTGATTTCAGCTTTATCAACCCTGATGCGCTGGAGTATAATGACTATACGTTCAATACAACAAACTATTCGGTTTTTGGAGAACATATTTTTCAATTTACTGATAAACTATCCTTTACGCCAGGCTTCAGGTACGAGTATATCAAAGTTGATTTTAATGGCTACTTTAATGACGATGGCCAATTGATGACTGAAGATCGTATAAACACAAGAAAGTTCCCATTGTTTGGTGGAGGCCTCCAATACCTAATCAATGATGATATAAATTTTTATGCTAACGTTACCCAAGGGTTTAGAGGAGTTCACTTCAATGATATGAGGGTTGAAAACCCAAATATTCAGGTTGACCCTGATGTAAAGGATTCAGATGGTTATAATGGCGACGTAGGTTTTAGAGGACAAATTGGACAGCTTCTTAATTTTGATGTCAATGCATTTATGCTTAAGTATAATAACAGAATTGGCGTAGAAACACGCGTAATTGAAGGTGACACGATTCTTTACAGAACCAATATTGCCGACTCAAGAAATATGGGATTTGAGTCATTTGCTGAAATAAATCTTTTAAAAGCATTTGGATCAGCAAGTCCAAACTCTTTAAGCTTGTTTAGTTCGTATGCCTATATTGATTCAGAGTATTTAAATTCTCCAACCTTCAAAGGAAATAGAGTCGAATTAGCACCTGAGCATCTTTTTAAAGCGGGTATAACTTTCAAGGGTTACCATTTCTCAACTACTTTGAACTATACCAATACCAGCAGCCAGTTTTCTGATGCCAATAATACTAAAGCTACAGAGACAGGAAACCAAGGGATAATTCCATCTTATGAGGTTTGGGATTTCTCAGCAAATTATGATATCAAGAATTTCACGGTCGCTCTTGGTATAAATAACTTGTTTAATAAAACATATTTTACCCGTAGAGCTACAGGTTATCCCGGTCCTGGTTTAATACCAGCTGAACCTCGGCTTTATTACCTCACTTTAGGATATAGAATTTCACAATAAAGGCTGTACGGAACTTTAAATGAACCAGCGTTCGAGCAAGTTCCATAAAGTCTATTTTTAAAGTGTTCAATATTGGGAAATCAAATGATTTCCCAATATTTTTAATTTCAAAATACTATTTGAAATTGCACACTATGCAGTCACTGGGAAATTATTAACTCCTTTTTCTTTAATCACCATGAGCTGCTTTTTGAAAAGCATTTAATGTCAGATTATGTGGGCTTTTATGCCCATATAATTTGATTTCGAGAATATATGATTTTTGGAAGTATTTATTTTATAAATTAAGAATTAAAAATGGAGAATTGAGAATTATTTAAAGCCAGTGCTTATTTTCTCAATTCTCCATTTTTAATTTAAATTGCGCTTTGGAAAATGAAAATGTAAAATATTACGCCTCGTTTATTAAAAACCTTTACAAACATTTCCGCAATATTTTTTTGAGTATCAAATCGGCTATTATCAAATAAAAGTGTGCCTTCGTATTTTCGTGGCAATTCATCCACTTCTTCCCATTATTTTTTCCAGCCTTATATCCGACGCACTGCCATAAAATTTTGCCGTATAAGATTCCTTACCCAACAAACTTATTCTGAAAGTTATAAAATCATGTAAACAGATTATCACTATTTTTACCAGCGCCAAATACACGTATTGGATAATTTAAGTATCGTCACCAAATCTCGAAATGAAAAGATTTTTAAATATCGGTTTCTCGTTATATAGGCTGCTAATATTTTTCCTTGTATGCTGTATTCAATTGAGCATTCAAGCTCAAACGCGCATTGAAATACCTGTAGATTCCAATTGGACCAGGACGCTGATTGATGAATTGGAAGTCATGAGCGATGAACAACGGCAGTGGTCGGCGGAATCTTTATTTGCCACTTCAGATGATTTGTTTGAGCCAAATAAAGCTGATGAAAAACCAGTATTGCATAACTATTGGGCCAGGGTTGAGTTAGCTAATGTTGCTAATAAAGAACAATGGATTAGTTTCGAGTCTTTCTATTGGGATTATGTAATACTTTATTTGCGTGATTCGATCGGAAATATTACAACGATTCCATTCGGAATATTGAGTAATCCAAATTATAATAAATTCCTCCTACAACCACATTCTGAATATAAGGTACTCGCTAATTTTAAGTCGAGTGGCCAGTTCCGCAGAGAAGACAACATCAATCTCCTAATCAAACCGACACTGCCTACACTGGAAAATAAGGCATTTACCCACTACATGGATGGTATTATTTTCGGAATCATGTTTGGGCTTGCCTTGTATAATCTATTTCTATTTATTTCTATAAGGGACAGGACTTATTTTTGGTATTCCCTGTATATTCTTTTTTTCGCGCTCAGTTTTGCTACCTTATTTGCTAATACGCCCTCCACATGGGCCCAGTTTTTCTTTCCGGATTTTCCTTCTTTTGCATTTTATCTTAAAAAGATTGCTGACCCGATCATTTGGATATCATACGCCAATTTTGTCAGAAACTTTCTGGCAACGAAAGAAAGGCATCCCAGGTGGGATAAGGCGCTAAAGATTAGCATCGCATTGATTATTCTTCAGTTTTTTATCAACCTGACCGGTATCTATCACTTCTCTGGCCTTTTACGTACCGCCTCAACTTGGCTTACGCCAGTATTTATAGGTGTTGCATTAGCTATTATTAGCTATATAAAAGGCTATGTCAGAGCTAAGTATTTTATCCTGGGTCAGCTATTCCTATTAGTCGGCCTGAGTATCACCGGCATTTTCTATGCTGGAATGGACATCTTATTCTTTTTACCTGAAACAGCATTCTTTAATTATTTCAGAAATCCGTCCTCTACTTTTGCCTTTGGTGCCGTAGAAGCCATAGTATTCTCATTCGCTTTAGCAGATAAATACAATATGCTGCAGAAGGATATTACCAGAGTAAAAATCGAAAAAGAAAAAGAAAAATCGGAGGCGCTTCGGCTACAAGAGTTAGACACTTTCAAAACCCGCTTCTATTCCAACATCACCCACGAGTTTAGAACGCCACTTACTGTCATTAATGGCATGGTCAATGAATTGGAAAACAATCCGGATAAAGCTTCTAAAAAGACCCTGTCCTTAATTAAGAAAAACAGTAAAAACCTTTTGGCACTGGTCAATCAAATGCTGGATTTATCAAAATTGAAAGCAGGAAAAGTTACAGCAGATTTACAGCAAGATGACATCATAGTTTTTGTAAAATACCTCGTAGAAACACACGGGTCATTCGCCAAACTGCAAAACGTAGGCTTGCAATTCTATTCCGAAGAAAAAGAATTATTAATGGATTTCGATCCCAAAAAAGTAGAACAGGTTTTAACAAATTTAATTTCAAATGCGATAAAATTCACACCCGAGTATGGGAAGATCTTGGTCGTGGCCAAAAAAGTAAACCAAAACAATCAAGCCTTTTTACAAATACTGGTTAAAGATAATGGTATCGGTATTTCTCCGGAACAGATTCCATATATTTTTGACCGCTTTCACCAGGCCAACCCTACTCACAGCAATCAAGGGACGGGAATCGGCCTTGCACTCGTAAAGGAATTAATTTCGATCATGGGTGCTTCTATTTCTGTGGAAAGTGAATTGGATAAAGGAACTACTTTTTTCCTCCTCTTTCCAATTCAGAATAATGCTGCTTTAGTTTCCCAAACAAAGGGATATGAATTCAAACCAATTACCCGCAAGGAAGATTTTGTAACGGAGGAAGCATCCTTTCTTAACAATGAATTCCCTATTCTTTTAATCATTGAGGACAATGCAGACGTGACCTATTACCTCCAAACCTGTCTCCAGGATCAATATCAAATCCTAACATCCAACAACGGAAAAAAAGGTATTGAAAAAGCCTTCGAAACATTGCCTGACATTATCATCAGCGATGTGATGATGCCCGTGATGGACGGCTTTGAGGTATGCAACAGTCTAAAGAAGGATGAACGGACCAGCCATATTCCAATTATATTGTTAACCGCCAAAGCTACCCCAGAAGATAAACTCGTTGGACTGACTCATGGTGCAGATGCTTATTTGATAAAGCCCTTCGAAAAAGAAGAATTGATCATCCGTCTCAACAAACTATTGGAAATCCGAAAGACCCTTCAAAAAAAGTATAGCAGTACTTTGATAAGCAGTCAAGCCCATAATACTGTTCCCGAAAACAAAGAGGATAGTTTCATTGAAAAAACCGAAAAAATAATCCTTTCCCATTTAGACGATGAATCATTTTCCATTCATGACCTGGCCCGTGAATTACATCTTAGCCGCTCACAAGTGTATCGAAAAATAAAAGCATTGACCGGTATGTCGGCAGCGATTTATATTCGGCATATTCGTTTGCAGAAAGCAAAAGAATTGCTCGGTTCTTCTGAGTTGAGTATCGCTGAAATTGCTTATCGGGTAGGCTTTAAAACGCCGGTTTATTTTTCCCAGGCATTTAAAGAAACCTTTGGAGAAAGCCCAAATGCGACACGCAAATAACTCATTGTGAATGCCTTGCACACTTCTTCTAAAGATCATGCAACAATAGCATAAGTCCTCACCATTTCCTTTTTCAACATTATAGAAAGACTTTGCTGATATGGCGAAAGTCAAGACCCTTTTGTCCTTATAGGTTTGTGCATCCCTTTAGAACAAGGGTTTTGTTTTTCATTTTTCACCTTTTTAAATCAATTATTATGTTAACAAAAAAGTTATTCTTTTTTCTACTTGTCTGCTTTGCCATGGCCTCTTGTAATAAAGAAGATACATTGCCAGCTGACGATTCAACTATCAGTAATTCATCTATCGACCATTCAACATCAACAGAAGTTAATTTCAGAACTCCGCCTACTTCTGTTGTAATTCAAGAGAACCCAGAAGGACCACCAATGGGGCCATTTATTGAAATTCCAGGAACCTCTTCAAAATTGCATCGGAACGCAAACGGTATTACAGTAAATTTTAAAACTAAAAACTTAATACCAAATAATGCATATACTTTGTGGTGGGTAATCTTTGGAGATGATCCAGGGCCACCGATCCTTGTTACTCATGCTGCCGGTCACGTTGTAGGTGGAAGTGGGAAAGGTAATTTTTCTTCTCATTTAAGCGTTGGGGAGATTTTTAATAACCCTCTAACAGCTGAAGTTCATTTGGCGTTACGTACTCATGGACCTGTTCAGCCGGAAATGATGCCCGACCAAATACAAACAATTGATGGTGGTTGTCTTCTTCCCGATATTGGTTTCCCATCAGGTCCAGCTCTATATCCAGACTCTGATATAGTAGGGTATTGTGCTAATGTGCAAGTTGCCATGCACCCAGGAAATTAATATTATATAACTATCCTTTACCCTAGTATCGGATACCTTGGAGGTATCCGATACTTATGATCAAATCGGCTTTTTACCTGACCAGATATTCAACGCTTAGTTCGCAATAAAACATTACAAGAAAGCCCATCATGTAAGCTGCAAATATTCTTTATCACCTGATTACACCCTTTAGTTTTTTGCATTAACAAGAATACAAACCAGCTAATGAAAATATTAACAACCTCCATCTTCCTTTTTTTGACTTGCTCCCTTTTCGCCCAAACCTCGAAAGGTGCTTCTCCTCTACCCTCTCCCGTCGATACTCCATCGTCATCTGAAACCTATGCTGTTGTCATTGGTATTTCCGACTATCAGAATGAGGGCATTCCTGACCTGCGCTTTGCGGATAAAGATGCATTGGCTTTTGCAGGCTTTTTGCAATCGCCAGCTGGAGGGTCATTGGATGAAGACCACATCAAAGTATTGGTTAATAAACAGGCTACAGCTGGACAAGTCGGTGCGGAACTGTTTTGGCTGTTGGACGAAGTGAAAGAAGGAGACAACGCCATCATCTACTTTTCGGGGCATGGGGATGTGGAAAGGAAAACGATCATCCAGCCAGGGTACTTGCTGTGCTGGGATGCGCCTTCCAAAGTCTATCTTTCTGGGGGCGCTTTGGCACTACCCATGTTTCAAGATGTCATAACGACTTTATCGGCGCAGAACAAAGCAAAGGTTATCGTTATTACCGATGCCTGCCGTTCCGGCAAATTATCAGGCAGTTCTGTCGGCGGGTCGCAGATCACTGGTAGCAACTTAGCTAAACAGTACAACAACGAAGTAAAAATCCTCTCCTGCCAACCGGACGAATACAGCGTCGAAGGGGAGCAGTGGGGAGGTGGAAGGGGGGCATTCAGTTATCACTTACTCGATGGGTTGTACGGCCTGGCAGACAAAAATGGCGACCAGGTGGTCAACTTACTCGAAATTGGGCGCTACCTTGAAGACCATGTCTCCTCGGAAGTTGCCCCAGAGAGCCAAATCCCGATGACCATAGGGAATCGGAGCGAATCATTGACCGAAGTGGTTCCAGAGGTATTAACTCAAATAAAAGAAGACAAAAAAAGACAAATGTCAGTGATAACCTCCACTGAGACGAGGGGTATAGAAGACGAGGTGTTGGCAGCGGCTGATACCAATATCGTGGAAATGTACGACGCTTTCAAAGAAAGCATTAACAATAAAAAATTCCTGAAACCCGAGAATGCCTGTGCGGATTTTTATTATAACAAACTAAGTCAAGAACAGCAATTGAAGAAATTGCATGCAAGTATGAGAAGGAATTATGCAGCGGCGTTGCAAGATGATGCGCAGCAAGTGATGAACCGTTGGCTATCTTACTATTCAAAAGAAATGGCTTTGTCCAGGGTCAACCAAATTGATAAATATCAACTTTATCCCACTTATTTGGAAAGGGCTGCAGAACTGCTCGGGGAAAATCATTACATGTACCCTATACTGAAGGCAAGAAGCCTTTTTTTCGAGGCATACCTGATGCACGTCTGGAATTTTTTCCCAAATAAAGCGCTCGGAAAAATCATATTATCAAAATATAGAGAAGCACTGCAATTGCAACCGGATGCACCACATGTATATTTCAGGATGATGGGGGTGCACTTCTCCCAAATGCAAGAACCCGATTCCGCGGAGTACTATGCCCACCGTGCTACTGAGCTGATCCCCGGATGGTTCTTGCCCTATTCCTATTTAGGTTGGTTGTACAGGGAAACCGACCCCGAAAGGGCAAGGCATTTTCTGGAACTGGCTGAACGGATAGATTCCACTGCTATCGAATCCAGTTTATTTCATCATTCACACTGGGCCAATTTCTACAGTTCGAATGGATATTACCAGGAAGCCTTGGTTACCTGGCGGAAAATCATGCAAATTGATTCAACCAATTCCAGAGTATACCAACAAATTGGTGTTATTCTTTTGGAATTGGGGCGACCTAAAGAAGCAGAACAAAATTTTGAAAAAGCCATGCGGCTTGATCCGACCAATGCATTCGCTCGCATTGATGCTGGGTGGATGTATTGTGACCAAAATCGTTTTGATGAAGCGGAACAAATTTTCAAAAGAGCCATGCAAATTGATCCGACTGAAATTATTGCCTATAACGGTCTTGGGTGGGCATATATGAACCTATACCGTTTTGATGAAGCGGAGAAAATTTTCAAAGAAGGTATTCGACTTGATTCGACGAATGCCTATACCTATCACAGTCTGGGGATGTTGTATAGGAGCCAAAATCGTTTTGCAGAAGCGGACCAATGTTTTAAAAAAGCCATTCAACTTAATTCACCTTATATTCAAAATTACAACAGCCTTGGATCAAAGTATATGAGGCAAAAGCGTTTTAAAGAGGCCGAAAAAATGTATAGCAAAACTTTGTCTTTACATGATCAAAACGAATCGGCTCTTTATAATATGGCCTGTTTAAACAGCCTTCAAAAAAACAATAACGAAGCCTTCAATTGGTTGAAAAAAATATTGGAATTAAAAATAATCCCTTACGAAAAATATCAATCCGATAGTGATTTTGATAATATCCGGGATACAAAAGCATTCAAACGGTTGATGAAAAAGTATTTTCCTGATCAACACAAAAACTAAAATCCGAATCAAATGAAATATCTACATATCATTTTTAATAGCGAGGGGAAAAGAAATTCGTGGTTAATAAAATTCGTGGTTTTAAACTTATAATACATTCAACAGAACCACGAATTTTATGAACCACGAATTATGACAACCACGGATAGCTCAATTTTCACCTCTGTTGACTGCATTCTTTTGGGACAAGATGGACATTTTACATCGAACCGCCTACCCAAGCGGCAGGCTTTCAGTCACTTGTGCTGGTATTTTCTCAATCCAAATAAAAATAATTATTATGTTATCAAATCAATCGACACCACTCAAAAAGTTGCTGCTACTCATTACCTGTATTCTCTTCCTGCCTTCAAAGCATGAAGCACAGGGTTGTGCAGGAATCAAAAATGTTTCTGAAGTCAGACAAACCCAATATTTACAATCTGACTTGGGGGGCACCAGTTCTTCTTGGATTGTGGGCATCAATAACAGGTATTTTAAGTCTTTTAGGGACTTCAGGGGGAAAACAGACTTGGAAACCCCAGAGCGAAACCAAGCAGTCAACAAAAATTTCACGACAGAATTATCAGTTAACTACCTGATGAATAGAGGTTGGTCACTGTCGCTGGCCATCCCCGTTTCTGCCAATGTGCGTGAAGCATCGGGGGAACACGGCGGACCCAATACAGAAAGGTTTAAAACAAAGGCGTATGGACTTGGTGATGTCAGGTTAGTTGTATCAAAGTGGATGCTCAAGCCCACCAATTCTTTGAAAGGAAATTTTCAATTGGGCTTCGGGCTGAAATTTCCAACGGGGGATTTTGATCAGAAGGACTACTTCCATCGAAACGGAGGCCTTGTATTGGCAGCGGTTAATCCTGGGATACAACCAGGCGACGGCGGACTGGGACTGATTGGGGAATTGAACGCTTATTATCGCATTGCCAAAAGTTTTGGCATGTATGCCAACCTGTATTATATGGCGAATCCGCGAGAATACAGTGGCGAGAACTGGGGAGCCTTCACCTATACTGAAGAACAGATCCAGGCAGGAATAAACCTGAGTAGCGTGCCCGATGCTTTTGCCTTGCGCGGGGGTATTTATTATGACCTTTTATCTTCTTTTACGCTCTCGGCAGGCCTCAGGTATGAAGGTGTGCCTGTCAATGATCTGATTGGTGGAAGTAAAGGGGATCGGAGACCAGGTAATTATTTGTCCATTGAACCAGGGTTTATTTATAGAATGCCCAAAATCTCATTTTATGGATACGCTCCAGTGATTGTTTCGCGGGATATAAAACAAACTGTGGGTGGCAAACTGCTGGGCGTGCACAATCCGGGAGGGTCTGCGGATTATCAATTCTTTTTTGGTGCTTTACTCAAACTATAATAAAGCAATGACAGAATTCCGTCAAGCTCATGAGTGGCAGCCGAAACTGCTTTTATCGACCCTCAAGCCTTGTCATTTCGAAGAAATCCGTCCACGTTATTAATGCAAGTATTACAGGCAAATCTTACGATGACCGATTTCTTCGAAATGACAAAGTCTGAGATTAAATGAGCAATAAGAAGTAATTAAAATCTGCGTTGATCAGTCCGATCAGTTCAATCTTCGTCCAATCATAACTTCTCGCAACGCCTGTGCAAAAGAATTCACCGAACGAGAAATATCCTCCTCCGTCGTGGCCCATGAACAAACGCTAATGCGAATCACCTTCCGGCCAAACCAAGTTGACCCGCCGACCCAGCACTCTCGTAATTCCTGAATTCGATTAAGCGTTTTTTCCGTTAGCTCATCATTTTCACAATGAACCATGACCTGATTAAATACCACATCATTTAAAACTTCAAACCCTTCTACTTTTTTTATTTCCTCTGAAAACTGCACTGCTCGTTCATGCAAACCGAAAACCATTTGATTTATTCCTGCTCGACCCAAATATTTCATGGTAGCCCAAAGTTCAATCACCCTTGCTCGCCTCGACATTTCAGGTGTATAAAACATACCATCCCGCAAATCGCCCAAAACAATGTAGCCCCCCGTCATGTGCAAAGCTGAAACGATGGCTTCTTTGTCCTCGCAAAGCAAGATACCGCAGTCATAAGGCGTATTGAGTGTTTTGTGGCCATCCACTGCCCATGAATTGGCTTTTTCAATTCCTTTTGTCAGGTGCTTTAAACGCTCCACTGCGTTGGCCCACAGACCAAATGCCCCATCGATATGTACCCATGCATTTGCCGCATTTGCTTTTTCGCAAATAATATCAAAAGGGTCGAAAGCACCACTATTCACATTGCCAGCTTGCAATATGACGATGGTTCGATCATCCAGTTCTGGAAATGATTCAGGCACTGCCCTACCCTGCTCATCTACCTCTACCCATTCAACATTTTCTTTTCCAAAACCTAAAAGACCTATCGCCTTATGAATAGTAGAGTGGGCATGCCTGCCTGCTACCACTCTAATTCTGGGTGCGCCAAACAGACCTTTTTCATTGACATCCCAGCCCATTCTTTCAAGCAACCGATACCTTGCTGCAGCCAGTCCACAAAAATTGGCTGCGGAAGTCCCGCTGACAAAACCAGCTACTGTCCTTTCTGGCAAACCCAATATTTGCCGCAGCCATTCTTCCACCACCGATTCCAATTTGGAGGCAATGGGGGAAATGACTTGCATCGCCGAATTCTGATCCCAGTATGTGGCTAAATTTTTCGCAGCCAAACCAGCAGGCACAGCACTGCCATTGACAAAACCAAAATACCGCCCACCCAATTCGGCAGAAGTGGCAGGTGCGCCGTACTTATTCAGAAAGTCAATTACTTCGCCTGCATTTGTCGAGGCAACTGGCATATCCTCCTCAAATTTTTGCAAATCATTCAATGCCTCTTCCGTTGGAAAAACATGGCGTTCAAATACCTGATCCAAATATTGAAAGCCATATCGCTGCGCTTTTTCAAAAACACCCTTATTGAGCATTTCCCCAAACATAGCTTTTTGTATATTCATGTTTTCTTGCGTCATACAGCAAATGTAATGAATCGCTCGAACCCTCCCTCCACCGCATTTGAGAAACCAAATAGTCCGGTTTTACTGCGTTTGCGACAAAATTGACAACATCTGCAACACCATTGAAAACCTGCATGGCCAATTCGCCCCCATCTTTGCCCCATAGTTTTTTTCCTCCTTTTTTCACCAAATCAAATTCTAAACAATCCATGAAAAAGTTCTTAAAAATCGCAGCTGTCATCCTCGGCATTATCCTTTTAATCATTGCAGGGGTAGCTTCCTGGATTAACTTCAGCTCCCCTACTATCCATCCCACTGGGACGATTGACGTTGAACTCCCAACCGACAGTCTCTCTCTCGCCCAGGGCAAAAAAGTTGCAGAAACGATCTGTGCCTACTGCCACCGCAGCAATAACGGCACATTTGATGGCAAGATGTTCGCCAAAGCTGAAAGTGCTTTTGGAGAATTGTGGTCGGGCAACATCACCAACCATCCTACTAAGGGTTTGGGTAAATACACCGATGGCGAACTGATGTACCTTCTCCGTACGGGCATCAAAAAGGATGGGCATTTTGCCGGGCCATTTATGCCATTCACAAATATTTCCGATCATGATCTGGCTTCGGTGATTGCCTATCTACGATCTGACCCTCCTTCCATGAAGGCTTCTGATGCAGTTCGCACTTCGAATCCATCATTCCTTGTCAAGGCGCTTTACAAGCTGGGAGCGATAAACCCCCTACCCTATGACGGAAAACCAATTGTTGCACCTGACGCTTCAGACCAATTGGCTTATGGCCGCTACCTCGCCACGGCGGTCTATCAGTGCCATGATTGTCATTCGGCCAGTTTTGAAACCAACGATCCTTTTAACCCAGAAAAATCGCCCGGTTTTTTTGGCGGCGGTAATCCCTGTGAAGACCCCGATTTCAACATCGTGCCCTCCCGCAACATTACCCCTCATGCAGAACACGGCATTGGCAATTGGACAGAAGAGGATTTCTTTAAAGCAGTGAAGGCTGGCATCCGGCCCGATGGCTCGGCCTTGAGCATTGCGATGCCCCGTTTTGCATTATTGGACAGTGCGGAGGTAAGTGCTATTTGGGCTTATTTGCAGACGGTGCCGGCGTTGGGTGAGCCAGTGGCAACGGCAGGGAATTAATCGAAAATTTCTTTTTGAAAATATTGGCAACCGATAACAGGCCGATCATATTTTAAACAACTGTGTTGCGGAAATATTATCAGCAAAAGGAAACATTTCCGTCAATCAACTTGCCTCCCGCAGCGACACCCACCGCCGAAAATTGGAACGCCTTTTTAAATCGCAAGTTGGCCTCAGCCCAAAACGGTTTTTAAAGCGGTTCGTTTACAGACACTTATCAAAAGGCTTGATGCAAAGGAATTCATCAGCCTTACTGACGCTTTACGGTTATTTCGACCAAGCCCATTTTATAAAGGACTTTCGGGAATTTACGGGCCTCAGTCCAAAACAGTTTTTTGCGGACAATCTGCGAATGGCTGCCTTGTTCAGCAAGCAGGTGTAGTGTCGCATTTTTACAATTATTGGAAATAACTTAGGGATAATTTTGCTCTGACTTTTTAATGAAATAATTCACAGATGAACAACTTAGGGATTTGGGGAAAAATACCGATTGTTTTTGAGCGGATAAACGAGCAAGTTAAATAAAAATGAAAAAAGGCTTGTTCCTGATTTTAGGAACAAGCCTTTTTTCATTTTTATTTTTAATGATCCACAATTTCCCCTTTGGCATCCACCACCAACGTCCCATCTAAAATAGCGTTCCTAACGGTATTAAAAACATCGGTGGTGCTTTTTACAATTTTACCATCTTCAATTATGAGTAATAAATCGCAGCTTTCCAAGGTGCTGAGGCGATGGGCAATGATGAAGGTCGTGCGGTTGCTCATGACTTTTTCCATGGACTCTACTATGGCCGTTTCTGTTTTTATATCAACGGAACTGGTAGGCTCGTCGAGCACTAAAATGGGAGCATCGGAAATGAAAGCCCTGGCGAGTGCGATTCGTTGGCGTTCCCCTCCAGAAAGACGCATGCCTTTTTCACCAACCAAGGTATTATAGCCTTCTGGCAGTTTTTCAATAAACGCATGAGCATTGGCCAGTTTGGCTGCTCGGATAATGTCCCCCTCCGTACAATTTGGGACACCGTAAGCAATGTTTTCGGAAATGCTGGAAGAGAACAATAGGGCGTCTTGAAGGACGATGGAATATTGTCTGCGCAAGTCGTCCAATCGATAATTTTTTATATCCTGACCATCCAATAATATCCTACCTGTATCGGGATCATAAAAGCGGAATAACAAATTCAAGAGAGTGGTCTTACCTGCCCCAGTTCTACCTGCAATGCCAACACGGGTACCCGGTGCTATAGCAAAATTGATATTTTGGAGAATGGGATCTCTTTTATTGTAACTGAAAGAAACATTTTCAAAGGTAAATGCACCGCTGACCCGCCTGATGGGTTTGGCATCTTTTAATTCAATTACTTCCGTTGGGTGGTCTATCAATTCAAAAGCCCTTTCGGCACTGGCAAGATAGGATTGTACGCTCGCTATTTTTTTGCCGAATGTCTGCATAGGGCCATAAAGCTGTTTCAAATAACTCATGATGACCAATAAATTGCCAAGGCTCAACACCCCTTCCAATACATGAACAGTGCCCAGGTACAACACCAATACAGTACCTATAGCAGTTGTCAGCCCCAATAATAGTGTCAGCCCAGCTTGCAGCCACTCTACCTTCATCCGCGATTGAATGGCGGTTCTCGAAGTAGTGAGAAAGCGAGTGCCCTCGTAATTTTCCCTCCCGAAAGCCTTTACCACCCGGAGCATGTTCAATACTTCGTCGATGATGGACAGCGACTTTTTATCTGCTTTTTTATAGTGCCGCCAAGCTCCCCGCAATGGTTTACGATACCGGCTCGTGATAAAAACAATTAATGGCGAAACAACTAATGCTACCAACGCCAACGTACTGTCCAACAGCATGATGATATAAAACATGGAAATAAAGGTGACCACCGCAGAAATCATAGGGATGATGGTGCTAAATATGACTTGTTGAATGGCGAACGTATCATAATATAGCCGATAAGAAGTATGGGACACTCCTTTTGTATCGTGAAAACCAATGGACAATTTTTGGGAGTGGTTCAACAATTTAGAGCGGAAATCCAGTATGAGGTTTTGGGTAATTTTTGTTTGCAGTATGTTGTTGCAATAAAGGCTTTGCAAGGAAGTAACTACGGCGATAATCAAAAAGAAGACAATGGAAAACAAGAGCAGGCTGTCCGCTGATTGTTGAAAAGCACTTGGCATTAAAAAGTCGAGCCACTGGGGCAAAGGCTGATTCCCGATCACATTGTCCACTACTATCTTCAATGGGATCGGGGCCAATAATGCCAGAGGGGTCGCCAACAAACTCAGGAAAAAATAACTTATGATTTTATACTTGTATGGTGACGCCTGCTGCAAAATCCTCCTAAACAGGCCAATATCGTTATTGCGCTGTTCCATTCAATGATGTTGTACTATCCTTTTTAACAGAATGTTCAAGCTCTCGCAGACATGACAATGTAAGGGGGAGGCAATGTTGAAATAAACAAAAACTAAGAACTGTTGTGATACCGAATAATACTATAGCCGCAAGCCATGCCTGATCTATAGCAGCCAAAATGCCTATCAGCAGAAAAAAGGCGACAGGTATTAAATTCATCAGCTTATATCGGGCCCATATCCGAAATCTTACCAACTGCTTACCACTGCCATGTTCTTCTATTGCCATCAGCACTCTGGTAGGCATTGACAAACCTTCCCTCACTTGCAAATCCCATTGATCGTAAATACCACCCCTTTTTACCTCTACCTTTTTATCTCGAAGCACCGACTCAAAGTTTGTCAGCCAATCTTCAGGGCTTTTCCAGTCTTCGTTCCAGATTTCATGGTAATAGCTTCGAGGTAATGCCCATGCACTTGTATGTCTTCGTCGCCACATTGTCAACCCACATTCCAATCGCCCATAGAGCCGGGCGAGTGGTTGAAGCAAAAACAGATACCCCGTAACCAATTTAAGTTTTAGCCTATTAAGCCATTTTAGCTGGGCCCTTTCCCCAAAATGGATCATAGAGACGCTACTGATAGCCTGAAGAAAGACCACGGTCAATGCTGCCCCTGCTAAAGGGAAAACCCACAATAAGGGACTCCAAATGAAACCTATACAGGCAGTCCCTAAAAGGGTCGCTACCAATAAATACCATTCAGGCAATAGAGGGAAATACGACATTTTATTGGGATCCCTTTCATAGAGCGATTGGAAAAACCCCGTACCCCAAATGCCATATTCAACCTTTGAACGAGGAAAAATCAATGGTTGGATCTTCCCCGATGTGTATAGCCGTCCACCCCAGCTCAAATGACCGACAGCATTAAATTTCTGCGGCCAGTGTATTTCCAATAAAGCCTCTGCTTTTCCATAACCTTTCTGCTGTTTCCAATAAGTAGCTATTTTATTGCGACGGTGGTGCCAGACTACGGCTGCTGGGTGAAAGCCAATTTTCCATCCCCTTTCCTGTATTTTCCAACAGATATCAACATCGTCGCCTGCGGCCCGGTAAATAGGATCGAAACCACCTACTCCCTCCAATGCTTCCCGGCGAAATGCCATGTTGCAACCAGGTATATGTTCTGCCTCTTGATCTGAGATCAGGACATGCGTTGGGTTTCCAGGGGCATTGGCTACACATTGCGCAACAAAACCATCATTAGAAGGAGGTAAATTGGGTCCACCTACCGCTGCAAAATCAGTCTCTATAAATGTGATGGCGAGATAATTCAGCCAATCTGGATCAGGGTATGCATCATCATCAATATAAACCACAATGTCGCCATTTGCAGTTTGCCAGGCGGTGTTGCGGGCGCTGCTCAACCCCCTATTTTCAGTGGCTATTATCTTACAGTCATATTCCTCCGCAATAGCCACCGTGTCGTCAGTAGAACCATCGCTTATCAGGATGACTTCATAATTAGAATAATCTAAGTAGAAGATAGCATCCAGGCATTCTCTCAATGTTTCAGCACCATTGAGGGTGCAAACGGCAATAGAGAAAAATGGCTGGACAATATTTTTGTTAAGGATATTTCCGTCAAAATTTTTCTTTACATCTCTTAGCGCTAATTTCGGTTGTCTATTTCGGTCTGTAATACCGAAATCCCAATCCAAAATTTCAAAGCCACCCCGATACCACTCATCCGTCCAAGAGAACAACAGCACACCCGCTGCCCCTTTTTTAAATGCAGTCTTAATTTGCCAATCTAAAATTTCGGCCTGTCTCTCTTCTCCATTTCTCAGGCTGTCCAAACCGATTTCAGCCATAATCAAAGGCCGTTCTCCTGATAGGTTTTGCAACCGCATCAAATAATCAGATAATTTTTGTTGTGATTCGAGATAAACATTGAAACAAAATAAATCGAGGAAAGGGAGTTGCAAATATTCGGTGGGAGGGAAGTTGACATAGGTAACTAAACCTTCCGGGTCTTCCGCTTTCACCGTATCATATAACTCTCTGAGAAAAGATTCTATTTGTCTGGCCCCATACCACCGGACAATATTGGAAGGGATTTCATTGCCGATCGCATAACATAGAATAGCGGGATGCCCCGCATATTCCTTAACTTTTTGCCGAATTTGATTCTTTATTTTTTTAGCGACTTTCTTGTCATCCAGAAAGGTAATATGTTGTTCCCAAGGTAGTCCCAACATTATTCGAAGGCCAAAATCCTGCGCAGTGTCCAATAACCAAACAGGAGGGGGGGTATAAACCCGGACAGTATTGATATTATTCTCAACCATCAGGGCAAAATCCTGGCGAACGGTTTCTTTTTTAGGAAATTGGTCGCCTGATTCATCAGGTCGAAAGGTACCGTAGGTAACACCACGTATCCAGAACTTTTTATTTTTAATAAATAAAAACTTCCCTTTTACGATAGGACGCTGAATTTTAACGGGTTTGGCAATAGGGGAAGCGATCGCATGTCCATTCGACCCTGACATGCCGACACTTTCGATTTCCACAACCGAATTGTTTTCAAATGGGTCGGTGTTCATTCTTTTAATTTTTATATCAATGGAATTTATTTGGGTTAATTTTGTATAAAATTTCTTAATATTTGAGGCTATAAACAAAAATAAAAAAAGGCGTAGCTTATTCAATATTGACATACCCACACATAGATAGTGAGCCTACTCTGACTTTTAGTCAGAAGGGAATAACAATTGCCTCCAAAAAATAAACAAAGGGTAAAAGTCCACGAATAACCAGAGCCTAAATAGAAATGTTGCCTCTTAATCTTAAATCGTACAAATGAGCAGCAGGTACACCCTTATAAGATGACCAGTTTTGGGAAGTAAATGACAAAGATAGAGATACTTTGTAATTATAAAAACTGTATTAATAAAAAATAAATTCTATATAAGCCAAAGGACTTACCATTTGATTAAAATTGTGTTTAATGTACATATACAAATCACTGATTATCTTTTATTTATCACTTTAATCAGCAACAAATACTGGTATTTTTGGGGTTTATTCAGTATAAATTTAAATTAGGATAAAGAACATTTTTATTTACCAACAAAACGTCTGTATTCTGTTAGAAAAAGATAATTAATCTATAAAGGTTATTAGAAAAAAAGTCGTATGTGCAGCGCACAGAAATTTTCAACCTCGCTGATAAGCAAATTCTGATTGCAGCGCATATACAAATAAATTCCTAATAATCTTTTATGCATAAGGTTGCCTAATTTGGATTTTCATCCTCTTTGCACATATACTATACATTTCATTGAACATATCTATTTTATTAGATTTGCATTTATAATAGCAGAAAAAACTGAAAAGTCCCCGTGTCAAATCCTTTGAATATCCCAATCCAATTTGAATTGTTAAAACAAATACTCAGCGAATCGGAGTTGACTCCGACCGAGATCAAATTAATAGGGCGAAAGACTAACCCTTATTCTGATACTTTCCCTACCGAGATCATAACCCTAAAATTAGATGGCAAAAAAACAATAAAACTATTTTGCAAATATTACGATGGTAAAATGCAAAGGGATTTGGGACATGGACACCGGGGAGGCTTGGCCTATGAAACAGCAATATATAAATACATCCTTCAAAAATTCCCAAGAAACAAAATAACTCTTCCCCATTATATTGCCTCTTATATAGTCCCAGAAACAGCCGCCGTAATTCTAATTTTAGAAATGATCGAAAATGCAGCCCCTGTACACAAGCATAAAAATTGGGTAAAAAGAATGGAAAATGCCGTAAGATGGCTGGGGCAGTTCAATAGAATCAATAATGTGAAAATTAATGAGGATGATAAGAAATTCCTCATCCAATACAGCCAAGAATATTATTCTGCATGGCTCAATCGTACCAGATTATTTACTTCATCCTACTTATCAGGGTATCCACGGATTAAAGATGCTTGCGATATTTTTGAAGAAGGAATTGAAGTATTAATAAAAGCACCACAACAAATAATCCATGGAAAATATAACCCAAAAGAATTACTGGTAAGCAATGGAGCAATCTATCCGGTTGACTGGGAGTCAGCAGCACTTGGAGTTGCCGAAATCGACCTGGCCATGTTTTTATTTGGCTGGGACAATGAGCATATTCCGCAATGGATCAAATCTTATAAAGAAGCCCGGTGGCCTTTCAATGAAGGCTCTAACGATTTCGAAAAATTATTTTATTTCTCACAATTATACGTTCAAATGAGGTGGCTGGGTGATCGGCAACATATAACTTCAAAAATGCTCAAAAAGCCAGAGGTAGTAAATAACCTAAAAATTTTAATTGAAAAACATCAATTTTTCACTTAATAAAATAGTAATTTTTAAAAGTTTTTTTTTCAAATGACAAAAAAAAATGACATAACTGTTCACCCAGCCATAATTGCATGGCAAACCATCGAGCCGAACCCCGCTCCATTTTTTGAAATAGAAAATTTAAAAAAAAGGAATAAGTCAAGTGTTTACAGAATAAAATGGAACAAACCAAATAAAAGGTCAATTATTGCTAAAACAGGGAAATTTAAAACATTAAAAGTAGAGCATTTTATTTATCAAAAAATATTTCCCGAATGTTCTTTTAGCAGTATAAATTGTTTTGGACTTGTAAAGGAAAACGAAGATCAAAACTATTGGCTCTTTATCGAAGACGCAAATGGAGAAGAATATGACAGCACTAATATTCACCACCGTGAAACAGCCATGCGTTGGCTAAAGGAAGTGCACAGCAGCCATTTGCATGAAAACCTTATTTCTCTCCTTCCAGACCGAAGTTTAAATAGTTATTCTGAATATTTAATTAACGCCAAAGCCAACATCATTGAATCTTTTGGCAACCTCAAAATTTCGGAAGAAAATAAGATAATACTAAAGGATATTATTTCAAAATTGGATAAGATTGAATCAGAGTGGAAGCAGATACAAAGTGCTTGTTCACTTTTACCCTTGTCTTTAGTTCACGGAGATTTTAGCCCTCAAAATTTCAAAATACGAACCCGCAATGGCAGCTGTTCTTTATTTGCTTATGATTGGGAATTGGGCGGATGGGGAGAATCCGCCATAGATTTCGGTAGCCTGTCTTTTGACATCACCAACGATGAGCTAAGAGTTTATTGGTCTATGCTTTCTGATTTACCACCTGACAAATCTTTTTCTGACATTCAAAGATTAACTGGAATTGGAAGGCTTTTAAGATTGACATCGTTTATCTATTGGGCCAGTTGCATCATCAAAATGAGGCGGTCGGAGCGATCTTTTTTAAAAATGAAGATTTATCAAAAACAAATGACGGATGAGTTTAAAAAATTGGGCTGGTAAGATTTAATTTATTAATGTTGATTTTTACTTTAAACTTCAATCTTGGACTCTATTTTTTTCAATTGGTTCAATACCCAATGATCTTTTTTCATTATTTTTGGAAAAGAGCTTATCCAAAGTGCCCCTAAGTATATCTTTGCCAAATGCAACCTAAGCCTTGTTTTCTTTATTGGTTCTTCAGACCCAATTACAGCTCGATAGGCTATTAAGCATTTATCTTGTACCTCCTCTGCCCAATTATCAGTAAGTGCAGCTAAATCAATTTCACCTGTGCTTAGAGCCGTGGTTTGCCAATCCAGAGGGAGAATAACTCCATTGGCATACCTAACATTTGGTGGATAATATTCACCGTGAACAATCACTGGATTATTTATAACCAGTTCAAAAACATTTGTTTCGAATTTCTCTAATAAATCGAGCAGCCAATTAAATTTATTTTCTGAATTTGAATTTCGAACAACATCAATTGCTTTTTTTGACCAATTTAAAAAATATTTTTCATCATACTGATCAATAAAATGGCTTTGCTTACTCTTAATAAACCGTTTCGAGTCAATGTGAAATTCCCCTATCCATTTTACAGCCTTGAGGATAACACCCCGTTCTTTACTGGAAGAAAATTTGATCAAGTCATTTATAAATTCAAGTACCATTATTCTAACCCCATTATTAAAAACAAAAGTCCCATAATATTTAATTGTTGAGAGAGAGATAGTTGATAGTACATATTGATAAGTCATTGCTTCATAATGCAAGTTTTTCCGATGATCATTTATAACTGACCCATTTTCGAATTCATACTTAATAAAAAACGATTTTTCCAAACCTCTGTTTAATAAACAGGTGACGATTTCGGTTGGATGCGTACTGGAATCTGTGTTTTTTTTCCTCTTTAAAATCGTATCAATTTTTATTTCAGAAAACCCTTTCTGAAATATTACTTCAAAAGCATTTTGCAATTCTTTGTTCTGGGGTAATTCATCAAATAATTTATCAATCATAATCAATTAAATTAGGAATTTGCTAAAGTACACTTTTTGTTTCAAACCCGTCTTTAGGCCTGAGTGCGAAAAACTTAGCAGAGAGGGAGGTGTTTTTTTTTTAAAACAAACATAAGAAACGCACCTCCTTTTTGGAAGCAATTTGAAACGACCAACTTACGTACACTTTTTCATGCAACTTGTTTCAATCCTAATACATAATAAAAACCCTATTGGTGTGAACTGTATTTTATTAAAAAAATAACAATATACAGTTCCTGCGTTGACAAAGCCATTCTTGTAAGTACAATAACTATTTAAATAGTTTGAATCAAAGAAATGTATTAGTTGACAATTTGAAAAAATAATAAATGTAAATCATATTGATTATCAACAATTTACAGCAGAAAAATCCAGATAAACCTTCAACAACATTCAGCATATCGCTGTCGCTTTAACGAATAAAATATATTAGAAAGGTTATTCTTTTTATCTTTAGCTCCAAGTTTTGTTTATCCTTGCATAATCTTCTATGACCATTTTAACCTTCACAAATCCTTATGAATTTAAAATTCTACATACTGCCTTTTTTTATCTGTCTATGTTCTCTTTTGGCTGCGCAGTCGTACTCATCCATTAAAGGAAAAGTGGTTTCAGTTGAACGCACACCTTTAGAATTTGCCAATATTTCCTTGCACCTAACTGCGGATAGCTCCCTCGTCAGCTTTGCACTCTCAGATGAGCAAGGCCAATTCGAATTTCCTGACTTACGACCATCCATTTATTTTTTGAAAGTAAGCTATATCGGTTTAATGGAATATACATCTGAGCATCTTGACTTGGCCACAGACGAACAACTTGTTTTATCAGCAATTCATTTGAAACCATCCAATAATAAATTAAAAGAAGTAGAAGTTACTGCCAAACGCCCTATGATCGAAATAAAACCCGGCAAAATGGTATTCAATGTAAACGGTACCATCAACGCAGCTGGAAATAACGCCCTTGAATTGCTGCGAAAAGCACCGGGAGTCATTGTCACCAACAATGACGACATTACGTTGCTAGGTCAGTCAGGAGTCCAAATTTATCTGGATGGCAAAAATTCTCCTTTAAGTGGAAAAGACCTCGCCGATTTTTTGCGGACTGTCCAAGCCTCTGAAATTGATAAAATTGAAATCATTTCCAATCCATCTTCCAAATATGACGCACAGGGAAGTGCGGGCATTATTAATGTCCGCTTGAAAAAAGATAAAAACCATGGTTTCAATTCTACTGTAAGCTTTAATTATTCCACTGGCAAAAAACCTTGGTACATTGGTGCTGTCAATTCCAATTACCGGGATAAAAAGAAAAATATTTTTGGCAATTATAGCTTCAAAGCGGGAGAATATTGGGGAACAAGTGATTTGATACAAGATCAGGAAGGTATTATTTTCGACAAGTCCACTACAACAACAGGAGATTGGACCGGAAATAATTTCAAAATCGGCACCGACGTTTTTTTAAACAAAGAATCAACCATAGGATTTCAGGTAAATGGTTTTTTCACAAAATTTGATTGGAACAATGATGCCCGAACTCCAATTTATAGATCAGGCCAAAATCAACCAGATAGTGTACTCGTTTCACAATATCTCAACAAAGGCTTCCGTCAAAAAATGAATTATAACCTCAATTATAGTTATAAAGATAAAAAAGGAAATGATTTAATCATTGATGCTGATTACCTTTATTATAGAAACCCCGATGAGGTAAGGCAACCCAATTATATTCTGGATGCCAATGAAAATATAAAAAGTGAAAAAATATTCGAAAATGAATCCCCAATTAAAATTGACTTAATTACCATCAGAGTCGATTATGAAAGAGAATTGGAAAATGGAAAAATGGAGTTAGGTGCTAAAATTATTTCTTCTAAAACTGATAATGAATTTGATTTTTTCAATATAAACAATGAAATAAAAACACTTGATCCAGACCGGAGCAATCAATTTGTCTATCAAGAAGTCGTCAGTGCTTTTTATGCCCAATACAAGAGTAAATTCAGGGAAATAAAATACCAAATAGGATTGCGGGCTGAAAATACTGCTTCTACTGGAAAACTTACCACCTTAATTGAAAACAGCAATACTAAAACCATTCTAAATTATTTAAATTTTTTCCCCTCAGTTGGGCTAACCTATAAACTCGACTCAAAAAACGTATTGCAATTCAATTATAGCCGCCGTGTTGATCGCCCCTCTTACAAAGACCTGAACCCATTTATAGACCAAAAGGATGAGCTTAATTTTGAACAGGGAAACCCTTTCCTTACGCCGGAATTTACCAATAAACTCCAACTCACCCATTCCTTAAACTATCAATTGCATACCAGCATAAGTTACACCCACACCAAAGACCGCATTGTCAGCATTAGGGATACCATTGGCGATTCCAGAACGATTAAACAATGGTACAATTTGGCAGAACAAAAAAAAATCAGCCTCAACGTAAGTTATTCAAAAGAACTCAAAAAATGGTGGAGCAGCTATTTTACGCTTACCGGATATTTCGTGAACAATAATGGCAACTACGATGAAAATAAATCAGTGGATGTAAATGCCAAAGCGGTTTATTTGTATAGTCAGAATTATTTTAGTTTGCCAAATTCTTTTTCCCTTGAGCTTTCCGGCTGGTACAATTCCCCTGCAATATGGGGCGCCAATTTTGAGTCGGCAGCTATTTGGAACATTGATTTTGGCATCCAAAAAAAATTGCTGGAAAAACGAGCAAGGCTCAGCCTCACGATCAGCGACATTTTTAGATCTTCTGGCTGGTATGGTGTTAGCCGCTTTGAAGGGTTAACCATTACTTCAAGTGGATATTCGGATAACCGCCGACTTTCATTATATTTCAGTTATATTTTTGGAAATAAGCGCGTAAAAAAGAACAAGCGAAAAACTGGAGCGGAAGATGAAGAACTACGGATAGGGTCAGGTAATTCAAATAAGGAATAACAGGCTTAATCGGTTAACTGTGGATGGTTGAGGACGCGATGAACAAAAAACTCCAGCGTAAGAATGACAATATTGAATTAAAATTGTGCCTTTAGACAATTTCCGTGGAGTACAGTAAAAACAAGAAGGGAGGGAGGTGAAAAAATAAAAAATTGAAAATTTTTTATTTTTTCACCTCCCTCCTTACATGTGTTTTAGAGAAAAGAAATAAAGATGAAAAAACTCAGAATAGTAGTAGGTGGATATTTAGGTTATATGCAAGTTGGTGGCATAAGTTGGGATTTTGTCCAATACCCCTTGGGGCTTTTTGAAATGGGGCACGATGTATTTTACATAGAGGATACAATGCTCTACCCGACATTTCAAGCAGACAAAAGCAAATGGGATGATGCTACTTCAACGGTTGAACATTTGGCCTCCATCATGAAGTATTTTGGAATGGAAGACCGCTGGGCATACCGGGATGAAGCATCCAAAAAATGTTTTGGGATGACCGAAACACAGGTAAAGGAAATCTGTAAAACGGCAGATATTTTCATCAACGTTTCCCAATCTACTTATTTTAAAGAAGAATACTTGAAAATTCCGGTCAGGATACTAATTGATACTGACCCAATGTTCACTCAAATTCAATACGCCACAGATAGTAGTTTTTTGTCCCGTGGTAGTGAGGAGACGAATCAATTGACCCATCACAACTATTTCTTCACCTTTGGCGAAAACATCCTCGCTGATGATTGCCTAATCCCCGGTTGCGGCCTGCAATGGATTCCCACCCGACAACCCATTTGTATAGAATACTGGAAAAAAAGCCCACCACCGCCAATCGACGAATCTGCTTTTACTACCGTCATGACTTGGCAAATAGGTAAAAAATTAATTTTCCAAGAAAAAGAATGGGGGCAGAAAGATCTTGAATTTCCCAAAATAATGGCTGTACCTGCCAAGTTTCCAGATTTGAATTTTTCAGTTGTAATGAATTATTCCAATATTTCGGAAGACCAATTCCCAAAAGCTGAAATCCTCAAAAACCAATGGCAACTCAAAGACTCCGCTTATATTGGAAAGGATTGGTTGAAATACCAGAAATTGATAGAGGACTCGCTGGGGGAATTCTCCATTGCAAAGGAAACTTATGTCAAATCCAATTCTGGATGGTTTTCTTGTCGATCGGCCTGTTATATGGCCTCAGGCCGACCTGTTATCGTACAAGACACTGGTTGGTCGAAATACTACCCTACTGGGAAAGGATTATTTTCTTTTAAAAACGAGGAAGAAGCGGTGGAAGCCCTACGGAAGGTAAAGGAAGATTTACCACTCCATTCTGAGGTAGCCCGGTCTATCGCCGAAGATTATTTTGACAGCAATAAAGTACTTACTCTAATGCTCGATCAAGTGACCTGAAAAGAATGTCTATTTGGGCTGTATGATGGTCGTGCAGATTACTCCCGTTCCAAAATAACAAAAACACCGGGATGAATATATTCCATGGACAAAAAACCAGTGTCGTTATCCAGGAAAAAAAATTTCTCGAAAAGAAAGCCGCTGGATGCTTCGCTTTCCGTCCAGGTTTCTCCACCATCATCCGTTAACAAGAATGCGCCGCAGCTTTGAGCTATATCTCCATAACTGTTGTATCCGACCGTTTGCAGGGAGATGCCCTCAGTAGGTGAAAAGAAATGAAAAAAACCGACATAGTTTTGAGAGATTCGTGTCCAGTTTTCCCCGCCATCCGTCGTTTTTAGAATTCCACTAAAATCAGAAATGAAGCCATTCATTTCGTCAAAAAACTGGACTTGTTTGAGGGAAGAAACCCCAGTGTGTATGACTTCCCAGTTTTGGCCAGCATCCACTGTTTTGAATATCCGTCCAGCCGTACCAGCCAAGTAGCCAAACCCGCCTGGAAATATGTGGATATTGATGTACTGGCTATTAATTGGTACCACACCAGCAAACTCAGTCCAGGTTTTACCACCGTCATTGGTCTTGGCAAAAGAAAAAGAGCTTGCTCCATTGGAAGCTAAAGCAGCAAACCCTCGCTGGTCATCAAGAAAGAAAATATGCCTAATTATTTTTTGTGGGGAATAATTATGCTCCGTCCAGTTTAAGCCCCCATCGTTAGTCTTGAGCAAAACCATGCTGCTTGCATTGCCAAATGGCGTGGCAGCAAGAAATCCATGTAATTTGTCATCGAGAAAAAACAGGTCGGTGAAAATGAAATTTTGTAATTCATTGACCTCTTCCCAAGTTTTCCCACCATCCACAGTCTTCCACAAGCCTGCTTGCCCTCCATAAAGAAAGCCAACATCTTTATTCAAAAAATAAGGCTGCTTGCCCGACAAATAAATATTGTCTGGAATTGCTATTTCTGTGTGTTCCCAACCTGGGATATTGGGAACGCCGTTTACATCGGGACAATCCTGGTTAGTAGGAGGCGGATCAGGAAATGGTGGATTTATGGTTTCATCGCTTTTTTTGCAACATGTCAAAAATGCAATAATAAAAAGGAACAACAATAGATGGCGGGTCATATTTCTCTGGATTTAATTAGTGAGAAAGACCGCTAAAAATTCGGGAAGGGTTTGGTCGGGCGTGGTATTATTTATAGAGTGATAAGCTGGATGTGGATTCCTGTCATTCCCTTTCGATAATAAAAAAATTCTCCGAATTGGTATATCCCATTGACAAGAAACCAATATCATTGTTTAGGAAAAAGAATTTTTCGATTGAAAAATTGCTGGATGCTTCGCTCTCCAACTTCGATATATGATTTAAGACTTATTAAACCACCGTCACCCGCAAAGCCCGCAGCCCTTCCGCCCCCTGCAATTTTTCCAATTCCAAATCTTCAATATCCTCGGTGATAAACCCTTTTTGCAATAAATAATGCAGATACTCTAAATATTCCTGTTTGTCTTTTTCCTGCAACCATACAATGGCAATTTTTCCACTTTGAGTAAGGCGTTCACCCGATCCTTTTACGACGGCTTTATCAATTCTTTTTTTCAAAATTTCATAGCGGACGTTGTATGCCCCATCCACATCAAATTGTTTTTCATCCATGCGGAAGCGGATGCTCAAGGTACTGTTATAAACAAACACCAATTGTGCAGTGGTCAGTGGGACAGGCATTTCCGTTGCTTTATTAGCAACCATGCGGGTAATTTCGCATAAATGCAATAATTGCCAGAGGCGAAAATCTTTCAAAAAAAATGAGCTGAAATCCCCTTTTTCTAAAATGGCCTGACCGACATATATATTGTACTCAATGCCATCGGTTTTATATTTTTCAAAATAATGGGGCAGCACACCCTGCATTTTTTCATCTTCCTGTTCTATATAGTCGGCAATCGATTCGCACAACATATTCACGCTATTTTCATAGTCTTTTCTTTTTTGATAAATAATATTTAAATCCGGGTCAAGCGCAGTGAAATATTTATCAAAATATTTAACAGGTATTTTATCAGAATATTGTTTTTTTAATTGGTGCAAAAGTGGATGTATTTCCCGGGTGAGCAAACCAACAATTTCCGTTTCATCTTTGGAAACAAATTCGCCTTTTTGCAGACGTTCGAGATGTGCTTTTGTCTTGCCTAAATAAACATCTAATAAATGGAATCCCGCTTCTTTGTACACGGTTTCCATTAGATTGTTAACTTGTTGGAGGTTTTCAATCAAATCCTCTGCAATAAATTTATTCCGCAGTTTGGAAGACCCCACAATATCAGCTTGCCCATAAATCGGGTAAATGTCCTTGAAAACAATCGGCCGTATGACCGCTTGGCCTTGACCCGCTGTTCTGCTCCAATAAAACTCTGTGGCGGCATTCCTGAATTTCCATTCCACGCTTGGGTGAATGGAAGTAAATTGTTGTTGTATAGTCAACCGCACTTTGTTGTCTATTTCACGAACAAATTTGGTCATACCCATCGCATACAAATCAACAAATTCCTGTAGCTTCAACACAGTCATTTGGTTGAAGCG
This sequence comes from Saprospiraceae bacterium, assembly GCA_965222975.1. Classification (GTDB taxonomy): domain Bacteria; phylum Bacteroidota; class Bacteroidia; order Chitinophagales; family Saprospiraceae; genus UBA6168. The sequence continues at coordinate 119,921 of CBDCVJ010000083.1, forward strand.
ATACGGTTGGGGAGATGCAATTTCCATAATGCCGCCAACCCCGCCGTCTTCATTGTAAACCGGTGCCAGGAGCAAGCTTTTGTACCCTCTTTTCAATATTTCCTTTTCCAGTGGCCCGAGGTGTTTCTCTTGGGCAAGGTCACCAACAGCGATTGCTTTATTTTGGGAAATTGCCCGCCCATAAATGCCTTTGGGATCTTTAAAGGAAGGGCGCATAATTTTAGCATCAAAATGTCTCAAGAGACTCCAGGTCGTACTTTCCTGCCACTTAGAATCCTGCACATAAGTGCTCCCAAAATCCAATTCTGGCATTTGCAAAAAAGAGCGGACCTGGTTTTGTAAAAAGATGAGCCCGTCCCCATAATCAACGTCACCTTCCTCCTTGGCCATCATGGTTTCCACCAAAGAAAGGATTTCCCGGTCGGTCACATCAATGACCTGCCCAACCACAAAACCTTCAAAAGCGAAATTTTCTGGTGGGATATATTTCAGCCAGAGGCTTTGATCTTCCCATTCATTGAGCAATTGGTGAATCTGCTGCCGAGAGAGTTTCTTGAGCGGCTTGAGCGCTTTCACCTCCACGAAGTCGAGGATGATGTTGATCTTAAAATGTTTTTCAAGACCTGTCACCATATGGCGCACCCGCAGTATTTCGCTGAAAATAAGATCCACGTTTTCTCCATAAAAACGGTTGAGCACAAGGTTGCCAGCATCTAAGGCACCATGCCTTGCCCTAGAATGGCCTACGAGATTAGACATGTTTATTTCCCAAACTTCATTTTGCAGCAAGTCCTTGAAGGAGGGTGTCATGAAAACAAAATCCTTGGTAAACGGAACGGTGAGAAATCCCATTTGCCCTTCCATAAACAGCAATGGGAACAGCAGCGGCACGACCCCCTCCAATTGGTTGCGGTTTGCAAGCAATTCTTCAATGGGAGGCAATTTACCCAATCCTTCTTCCATGCCTGCAAATAAACTTTTGGCGATCTGGCAGGTAGGGTTCGATTCTTTCTGAAGGGACTTGAGATAAGGCCCAAAGCTGAATTTGGCACTGTACTGACTTTGTGTGTTTTCGGCCAATTGTTTGTGAAATTGGCTGACGGTGACAAATTCATTGCTATTGCCGTTGGCGGAGGTAGGTGCTTGAATGGTTGCTTGCTGTTCCATGGTCAGATGATTTATTTTAGCAGGAACAACAAATTTAAGGGTTTTCAATTTGTTGTCTTCCGGCTAACAGCTACGGGCAGATGCACTGTTGAACTTTTAGAGTTGGATCGTACAGCCCCCTTAGCGAATGTGCGTAAGGCTTTAATATCTCATGGAGTTCACCTACAAGTTTCAAGTAGGAAAGAAATATTAATTTTGAGCCAAGGTGATTTTATCACTATGCAATTGAGAGAAACGCACGGGATCGTTGTTACTTCTCGCCAGCCAGCGAAGGATATTTTACAGTGGGCTAAATTGGCGGCTTGATCCCATTGAAGTTGACCAATTAAATTTTATTCAAGTTTGACTGCAATACAGGGTCAGATAAGATTCTTGAAAAGTGTGCAGTTTATTCCCGTTCCAATACTACCACATTGTTATTTTCCAGAGCCATAAAGCCCAAATTTTCGTTCAAGAAAAACAAGTGGTTTGGATCAAAACTTTTTGATGACTCACTTTCTGTCCAAGTTATTCCCCCATCAGTTGTTGTTGCAAAATTTTTGCAAATATCAAAAATGACATCCCCACCAGAGTTGAATCCACTCACCTGAATGACAATACCCTCATTTGGTGAAAAGAAATGGAAGTTTTCAATTATGTTGTCTAAAATTTTTTCCCAGTTTTCCCCGCCGTCTGTGGTTTTATATAAACCAATGGCACCATAAATAAAACCGTTCATTGCATCGAGGAATTGGACACGACTAATTGCGATAAGTCCAGTATGTATGACTTCCCAATTTTGACCATAGTCCACTGTTTTAAATATTCTGCCTGCAGTACCTGCCAGATATCCAAAACCATCAGGAAAAATGTGTAGGTTATTATCATAATTGTTTTGGGGAATAACACCAGCAAATTCAGACCATGTCAAGCCGCCGTCATTTGTCTTGGCCAAGGCAAGAGAGGGAAAAGCAGTATTTTGGATATGTATTATTCCAATGCCATTTAATTCATCGGTAAAAAAAATCTGCGAGAGTACTGTATTAGATGAAAGCGGAATTTCTTCCCAAGTCAGTCCACCGTCAGTAGTTTTGAGGAGCAAGCTACTACCAATAACACCCGCATTTTGCGCTGTAAGAAATCCGTGCATTTTGTCTTCCAAGAAATACATGTCCTGAAAAGCAATCCATTGTTGATTGCCAATATTTTCCCACTGTTCTCCCCTATTTGTAGTTCTAAATAATCCATTATTAGACCCAAAAAAAAAACCTACCTCTTCCGTAAGGAAATAAGTTCTTAAATTGAAATTGAAGTTAGAGATTTCTATCTCCAACTGTTCCCAGCCTTGAATTGGAGGTACACCTTCGAAGTCAGGGCAATCGCTTTGGGGGGCGGGAGGATTGATTATGGTTGAATCTACAGGATCGTCGCTTTTTTTGCAAGCAATGATTATAAGAGAAAATACGAATAGAGGAAATAAAAGTCGTGTCATGCTACTTTGAGTATTATAAAATGGAAGGCCAATCAAATATCAAGAATATTTTGGAAGCCGGACTGTAATATTTCCGATAAATGCAGTTATGTCACCAATCAACAACTATGAATTGAGCTACAGCTCAACACTGCTCCAACAGCCACCCCTTCTCTGCCACCGCCTTCTCCCCTTCAATCTCCTTTTTCAAAGCGGCAATCCCTTTTTCATCCACTGCCTCTACCAATTTCCGCAGGAACAGGATGGTATTTTTATAATGCTCTCCATGATATCCGATGATGTTCTTACGCCGAATGAAACGCTCCATTGCTGAAAGGTGGGAATAGAGCGCATCATACTCCGCCGTTTCGTAAAATATTTTCATGACCAGCCCTTTGGCGGCAAGGTTGAGCAGCAAATCCCGGTATTCCGATTTTTGGAGCAGTTGCAGGGCTGCGCCGTAATTTTTCCGCTCAAACTCCAAGCGGGCCAGACTGAAACTATACATGCTCTCCCGGCTGGCTTCCTCTAAATTGCCTTTATAATCATTGATAAACCTTTCCACCCACCCGTATTCTTTTAACGCAAGCCCAGTAGCTACCACATTCCGGTAGGTGAACCGAGAAAGGATACCTTCATTCAGCAAATAACCTTTTTCCAAACCATCTTTAAACAAGTCGAACTCAAACTGCAGGTATTCAAACTCGCCCTCGTTGTATTTTTTTATACAAAAATTAATGGCCAGCAAAGAGAGGTCAGCGATTTCGTTTTTGGGGAATTTCCCCCCTTCTTCCACCAGCAGTTTTTTGAGTTGCTGAAAATACACCGGGCTATCTGGCTCGGTCAGCGATTTAAAACCAAAATAATAAAGGGAAATAGCAGGTATTTTGAGCAACCCGTCCTTTTCCACCCGATGCAGGATAGCATCTATCAATCCAAAGCGGTACTCCTTTTTATAAACAGCTTGGTGGGAAAGAAGTAGGCAAGCTTGTCTTAGTTTTTGCGAAAAATAGGCCACGTCGAGGTTGTCTGTCACTGCCTGAAGATTGTGGTCGGCAGTACGTCGGTGTGCAGACTGGAAGCGGTATTCTTCCATCAGCAACTCTTGGTCGAGGCGATAAAAAGTAGCGTTTCTTTTTCCATCTTTCTCCAAAGTATTTTTCGCCTCCCGCATGGTACGCTCAAAATGTTTGGGCAGATTGCGCTTGCGGTAGATGGCAGCCAGCTTCGTTTTTAACAAAACAATTTCGGAGGAAAGGGATTCCTGAATCAAGTATTGCTCTGCCAATTTCAACAAAAAGCTCATGGCCATGCGAACCCTGTGGTCGTCATAGGGTTCCGTAGTCCCATATAATTTTTTGAAAACAGCCTCTTTATCTGGGAATGGCAGGTCTTCCTTAAAACAGTTATTGAGCAGGTCGAACAGGTCAATCACATCTTGCCGCAAATTGTAATAAGGGGAGTTGATAAACTTGCGGAGGTCCCGCAGTTCTTTTTTGGAAAAAGTGGAAAGCAGTGCTGTAAGCCGGGTATTTTGCATGGATGTAGTCGGGAAATTTATTTCCCGCAATGTTTTTTCGGGAAATAAATTTCCCGACTACAAAAACGTTTAAGACAATTTTCTTCAAAAATCCAAAAAACATTGACTATTAACGAGAAATTCAAGAAAAACTGTTTTACAAACGCCATTAATTGTCCTTGCAATCCCCGCGGTTTCCTCACATTTTTGCACCATCAAATTTTGAAAAAATAAAAACCCGTTTTCCCATGATGAGAATATCCTTACTTAAAACCGTATTACGCGCTTTGTTTTTTGCTGTGGCTTTGGCCGCATACACTCTTTCTTTTGGTCAGCAGGACTTGACTTTCGACATTCAGACTTCTATCCCAGATGGCCCGGGAGATATTATTGAGGCTGAATTTAGGGTATACGACTTCACAAATATTTTATCCATGCAGTTCACCTTGGAGTGGGATGAATCGGAGATGGAGTTCGTATCAATCCAAGATATAGATTTATATGGCTTGTCTCCTTCAATGATTAATGTTCAAAACAGCAGCAACGGCATTTTAACTCTTTCTTGGCTCGACCCCGATGTCACCGGTATCTCCAAACCACCTTGTGCGACCCTTTTTTCAATGAGGTTCACTTCGATCAACGGCAATTCGTCGCCAGTGACGATCATTAGCGATCCTACAGTGGACGAAATCATTGATGGCAATTCAAATCCCGTTACATGGACACAATCTTCCTTCGTTTGTAACAGCCTCGGAAGCATTCAGGGCAATGTTTTCCGAGACCTCAACAATGATTGCCTTCTAACAAATGGCGAAACTGGATTAAAAAATTGGAAACTAAAATTTGAGGACGGCATCCACACTTATTACCGCTCAACCAACCAAAACGGCGATTACACCCTCTCCCTACTCCCCGGCGATTACGACGTCTCCCTACTGCTACCAAATGAAGACCTCTGGGAAACTTGCATAACTACCCAAACCATTACGGTGGATTCTGCCTCCTCTGAATTGCTGCGATTCCCTGTGCAAGCATTAATTGATTGCCCATTGATGTCAGTGGACCTTTCGGCGCCACTGCTCCGCAGGTGTTTCTCCTCCAATTACTATGTGCAATACTGCAATGAGGGTACCACCACTGGCGAAGATGCCTACATCGTCATCGAATTTGACACATTGCTGGAGGTGGTGGGCAGTAGCCACCCTTGGTCTTCTGTGGACGGCAATACTTACACCTTCGATGTAGGGGATGTGCCTCCAAGCGATTGTCATACCTTCTCCGTAGAGGTGGAGATAGATTGTGACGCCATGCTGGGCCAAACGCATTGCACGAGCGCCCATATCTACCCCGATGCCCCATGCGTACCCACCCAGCTTTGGGACGGCTCCGACCTCGACATCACAGGCACTTGCGATGGCGACTCGGTGCGGTTTGAAATCATCAATCTCGGTGAAGACATGAACGGCCCCGTAGAGTTTATCGTCATTGAGGACGACATGATCTACCTCACCAGTGATCCCGTCCAATTGTTGAGCCAGCAGTCTGTCAACTTGTCCTTTCAGGCCAACGGCTCGACGTGGCGGGTGGAAATGCCGGAAACGCCCAACAACCCGTTCGGCACCTTCACCACGGACGCTGTGGAAGGTTGTGGCACAAACGGCAACGGTAGTTTCAGCCTCGGGTTCTTGAACCAATTTCCGCTCGACGACGAAAGCCCCGCTGCTGATGAGGATTGCCAAGAAAACATCGGGTCGTATGACCCTAACGATAAAACGGGCTATCCCCGAGGCTTTTGCCAAGCTCATTACATCCGGGCAGGACAGGACATCGAGTACAAAATACGCTTCCAGAATACAGGGACCGACACTGCCTTTAACATAGTAGTTATTGATACGCTTTCTAATTTTTTATCACCAGCCAGTGTGAGGCCCGGCGCTTCCAGCCACCCCTATGAATTTGAACTGTTAGGTGAGGGAGTGGTGAAATTTTCATTCCCCAACATCATGCTCCCTGATAGCAATATCAACGAGCCGGGCTCACATGGCTTTGTGAAGTTCAGTGTTTCGCAGCAGCCCAACATTGCAATGGGATCAGCAATCGAAAATTATGCTGCGATCTACTTTGACTTTAATGAACCTGTTTTCACCAATATTTATAGACATACCATTGGCGATGATTTTGTGGAAATGCAAGGACAAACAGGCGACCTTTCTGTCTCTGGAACAGTTCGGACTTGGTTCGGTGAGCCAGTGGAAGATGTGGAAATGACAATGACAAACCTCTGCCCGGTTTATACCGATTCTGATGGGTATTATCTGTTTGAGAATATTGACACAGCAGTTTATTCGTTGTATGGCACGAAGGCGACCCTCAATCAGAACGATGGTATCACCGTGCTTGATATGTTGAAAATCCGGCAATACATTTTGTTCATTCAACCTTTTGAAAGTCCATACCAGCAGCTTGCCGCCAGCTTCAACCAAGGTGGCGGAATCACAACTTTTGATCTTGTCATTTACAGTAAAGTGGTTTTAGGTATTCCTATAGGAGATCAATTTTTGCAATGGAAATTTTTCAGGTCGGACTATGACCCATCCTCCTTTGGGTTTCCTTTCGACCCAACTTCTTTTTCCTACACCTATAACCCTTTGGCCACTGATCTTGATGGACAAGACTTTGTAGCAGTTCAGCCCGGCAACATCTTGGATGAAGCGATGGTCGAAAAAGTCAATACCAATACTCAATTCTATTTTGAGCCACTGGCTCAGGAAAACGGGCAGATAAAGGTCAATGTTAAAGCAAATGGTTTCACCAATGTGAATGCCTTTCAGTTCGGTTTAAAATGGGACCCAAACCTGTTACAATATGATTCATCGGAGGCAGCTCTCCTGACTTCGTTTACACCTGACTGGCAGTATGTCCCTACTCCGGGCGAAATCAACATGGCATTTATTCAGGATGGCGAAACAACAGCCTCGCCCAACGAGGTACTTTTCACGCTGGTTTTCAATGTTTTAGGAAATGTAGGCGAAACCACGACCCTTGAACTGGATGAAAGCAACCTACCACTCCAAGTCGTGGTGGATGACTGCAAACTCTCTTCTCCTTCTGTCCTCCCTACGGATATTACCATCCAAGAACCCAACGCCGTGATTGATTTTGGTGATATTGGGCTGCAAGTAAAAGTAGCCCCTAACCCTGTGCAGCAAGGACAGCCTATCCAATTGGAAGTGACCTCTTTAAACGCACGTTCGCTCGATGTCCAATTATATGGCCTAAGTGGTACATTAGTAGAAATGATGACCCTCGAAAGCCCGGCAGGCAAGTCGCTCCACACAATGGGCAGGTCATTGCAGAAGGGGGTTTATTTTTTAAAAGTAACGAGCGGGGAAGGGATGGCGATAACGGCCAAATTGATGGTGTATTAATAAACGCCTGACTTTGATTTGCACACCCAGTTTTGTTCCCAGTTTTTTCGGGACAAGCCATTTTGGAAAATCCGTTCACGTTCCACCAACCAATTTGACGTGAGCGGATTTTTTCAAAATGAAAAATGGGGTCAGGCCAATTGTTCTGAAACAAACTCTTTGATTTCATCATACGCTGCTACGCATCGCTTCGACAGTCCCGGCATTGAAAAGAAAGAATGTGTCAACCCTTCGTAGTTTGTCACTTGTACTTGGTTTCCTGCTGCTTCTAATTTTTGGCCATATTCAATCCCCTCGTCCCGCAGTGGGTCAAGGCTGGCCACTTGCACAAGGGCAGGTGGGAGGTTGGTAAAATCATCGGCCAGCAATGGTGACATCAGTGGGTTGAGGATGTCTGCATCAGTACTTTTATAATGATCCAAAAACCAGTGCATTAAATCCTCTGTCAAGATATAGCCTTCGCTGTTTTCTTTTATCGAAGGGTGCTGCATCCGGGCATCCACGGTTGGATAAACGAGTACTTGGGCAGCCAGTTTTGGCCCTGGTCGGTCTCTTGCCAATTGGCACATCACTGCCGCCAAATTCCCGCCAGCACTATCGCCGAACACCATGAGTTTTTCTGCACTACCATTTAGCGAAGCCAAATTATCAGCCACCCAAAGCAGTGCATCATAGCAATCATGGACAGCCGCTGGGAATTTATGTTCAGGTGCTAAACGATAATCCACTGATACGACTACCGCCTCGTTATCACGGCAAATGCGGCGGCAAACATGGTCGTGCGAGTCAAGGCCATAAATCACAAATCCGCCACCATGAAAGTAGGTGATGACGGGTCGCTCCTTTTTTTCGTTTGGGAAATAAATACGCACGGGGATGTCCCCTGCTCTACCCGGAATGTTACGGTCTTCTGTTCTGGAAACAGAAATCATTGGGCCATTGAGGAGTTTCTTCGCCCCCGACGTGCGGGCATTCACCGCTGCTCTCATCTGTTGGGCAGACATGGATCGGTAGTCCACTTTTAAATAGCGATTGTAATACCAGAGAAGGAATTTTAAGGATAAGGGAGTTTTCATTGTTTCATTGTTTCATGGCTAAAAAGCGATGCCACAAAACTAACCAACTAACAGTAAAGCCGTGAAGCATTAGAGCGGTGAAACAGTGAAGCCATGAAACAATCAATCAACCCCCCTCACTTTTATGTGATCAGGTAGGACAAGTTTTTCCAATGGGATGGCGGAAGTGGTATCCAACAAAATACAAGAGCGGGCAACGGGAATGTTGTTTGGTGTGGAGCGTTCCCACATGGTGATCCCCTTCCACATAGAGAGTTCGGCCTTGTAGTTTTCGATGTTCCAAACCTGGCATTCGACGCCTCTCACCTCCTTGATGCCGTTAGGGACCCCTCCCATGTTTTTGATCATCTCGTCTCCAACGACGGTCATGTCTTTTGTACCATACCGATCGGCAGATCTTTGCACTTGCTTGCTCGCAAAAAAATGTGCTTCGCCCGTATTGGGGTTGTAATCGTAGCGGCGCTCGCCATCAAGGAATTGGATTTTATTAGTCTTTTTGTCATAGGCTCCAATGTCAGATTCAGTCTGGATGTATTTCCCTTCCCGCCATCCCCAATGGTCGAAGTAAAGGTTTTCGGTGCCATTTACAGCCCCGTCCATGCGGAAGATGAGGATGCCTTTCTCAATGCCGTACCGTTTGAAACCGGCAGCGACCATTTCTTCGGCTGATCGCTTTCCTATTTTCACATCTGGAGCAGGTGAAGTTTTGCTCGCTACTTGTAATTTTTGTTCAGGGGCTTGGTTTTGGGGAATCTCTTTATCAGCACTATTCGTAGTACAAGCAAAAACCAAAAGGCAAAAGAATATACCCAAAATTGGGTGTAAATACTTCATGTAAGAAAATTTACAATGTGAATAAATTAATACAAATGGGGGATGGAAAAATTATTCAGGGAGAAGGAAAGACATAGCCTTGCAATTTCTTTGCCTAATACTGTTTATTTTCAGGAAATTAAATTTTGTAAAACCTATACATTTAACCCTTATAACAAATCATATTCTGTCAATCCAATCAATAAGGATCATATATTTTACTTACAAAAGTTTTTTCAAAAAAAATAGCTACTCCCGAAAAATAGCCATGTGACTTAGGTCAGTATCCAACGTCAAAACCGCCAAATGTCCACGTTCCCAATTTTTTTGGAAATGGCAGGGGCCGCCGGTAATGACCGAGTGGTCCCCTGCTTTTTTTAGTCCTTTTCATAAAAGGTTTTTCAAGTAGGAATAACACACTCTTTCCGTATCTTGGCGGCGATGAAGGCTCATCTACATATACTCCTGCTTAGCATTACCTGCTTGGGGAACGGGGCAATGCTGGCCAACGAGGTGATGATACTGGTGTAGGTTTATTGCAAGCAGAAGGAGGTGAACATGGACATGGTGGAGGCTGGGCGTGGGTACTTTTTTCTAACAGCGGCGGAAGCGGTGGCGGAGTACGTACCAGAGGTGCCTATGGTGTCATGGGCTCCCCAGGTGCAGTTGATGATTTCGAGGATAAGGGTGATGGTCACCCAGGTCGTAAAACTTATATTGGTACATACAATATGGATCAAGTATTTGCTGATAATGAACAGACCTACTATACTGGATACGATGGTGCCCCCAATGGATTTATGGAAAGTTCACTGTTTTTTGGAAGAAGGGTGGATATGCTGGAGACTGTTGGCATTGCGCACCAGGAGGAGATGGTTATTCAGGAGGTGGAAGTAGTGCCGCTACCGCTGGCGGCGGCGGCGGTTTCTCTGGAGGAGCCCAGGCCAGCTCAGCATTTATAAATGCCGGTGGTGGTGGTAGTTGGTATACTTATCGGTTTGGTCCTACCAATCCAGTTATGACTTCTGGAGCCGATGGTGGTGGAGGTGGAAATGGGTACATCCATGTTGACCCGACATTTAACAGTATTTCTTCCAGTTGCAAAGACATCACCGTACAATTAGATGGCAATGGTCAGGCCTCCATCAAAGCTGATTCTGTGTTGAATGGCTTTTCGGGCAGCTGTAGTTCTGGTATTGCCTGGTACTCACTTGATGCTGTTGATCCATTCGAAGAGCTTGCATTTGAAGTCATTACGGGGGATCCTAACCTTTCTTATAATTGGAACTTGACTTGTGCAGATGTTGGCTCTCGGTTGGTGAGGCTCAGGGCCACTGACTCCAACCTCCATTATACGGAATGCAACGCCACAATCACTGTACTCAGTGGCATCAACAGCGATTATTGCAAAAATCCAACGGTGCAATTGGGAAGTGATGGGCAGTATACCCTGACAGAAGCAGATGTATTCGATGCCAGCGGTACTAACTTATGTGGAAATAATGTCAATGGGATTTTTGGTGGGATTGATCAAGACTCCGTGAATTGTTTCGACATTGGGTCAACTACCGTGAATGTGACCGTCCTTGACCCAACCAGCAATCAACCAATAGGCACTTGTCAAAGCATACTCACCGTGCAGGACAATACCCCCCCCTGTCATTTCTGGAAATAATTTTTTGGTTGAGCTGGATGCCGATGGAATAGGTTACCCCCCCCTCCCCACTGATATAGTGACTAGTTTTACCGATAATTGCTCAACGGCTTCGGTTACACTATCGAAAGAAAGTTTCACTTGCAGTGATATTGGCAATGTCCCCATAATATTAACCGGATATGATGATGCAGGAAATTCAGGCACAACAAATATAATAGCCGTCGTACAGGATAATATTCCTCCGTCGATCACTTGCAAGAATACCACTGTACAGCTCGACGCTTCCGGCAATGCAACTATTTCAGAAACAGATGTCGTGGTATCGAAAAGCGATAACTGTACAACAGATCCTAACGTCTTATTGCTCAGAGGCCCTACTGATGTACTGCAAGGTTTTAGTTGCTCCGATGCGGGTGCACCTGTGACAATAACTGTGGTAGCTGCTGATGCCAGCTTTAATCAGGCTGTCCCATGCGAGGCCACCGTCACCGTCGTGGACAACATCAAGCCCTCGGCAAACTGCAAAAATGCGAGCGTACAGCTTGACGCCAACGGAAACGCCAGCGTTGCCATAGCTGACATCAATGACAATTCATCCGATGCCTGCGGCATCGCTTCATTGGCATTGTCAAATGAAAATTTTGCTTGCGCAAACGTGGGGGCGAACACGGTAACCCTGACCGTCACCGACAACAATGGAAACACCTCTACCTGCAACGCAACCGTCAACGTCATGGACAATATTTCGCCTGCGGCAAACTGTAAAACAACAACTGTCCAGCTCGACCCCTCCGGCAACGGAAGCATCACCACAACGGACATCGACAACGGCTCATCCGACAACTGTGGCATTGCCTCATTGGCTTTGTCAAATGAAAACTTCGACTGCTCCAACGTGGGTGCGAACACTGTTACCCTGACCGTCACTGACAACAACAGCAACACCGCAACATGCAATGCAACCGTCATCGTCGAGGATAACGTCATGCCTGCGGCAAACTGTAAAACAACAACTGTCCAGCTCGACCCCTCCGGCAACGGAAGCATCACCACAACGGACATCGACAACGGCTCATCCGACAACTGTGGCATTGCCTCATTGGCTTTGTCAAATGAAAACTTCGACTGCTCCAACGTGGGTGCAAACACTGTTACCCTGACCGTCACCGACAACAACAGCAACACCGCAACATGCGATGCAACCGTCATCGTCATGGACAATATTTCGCCCTTGGCAAATTGTAAAACAACTACTATCCAGCTCGACCCCTCCGGCAATGGCAGCATCACCACAACGGACCTCGACAACGGCTCATCCGACAACTGTGGCATTGCCTCATTGGCTTTGTCAAATGAAAACTTCGACTGCTCCAACGTGGGTACGAACACTGTTACCCTGACCGTCACCGACAACAACGGCAACACCTCTACCTGCGATGCAACCGTCATCGTCATGGACAATATTTCGCCCGTGGCAAATTGTAAAACAACTACTATCCAGCTCGACCCCTCCGGCAATGGCAGCATCACCGCAACCAACATCACCGAAAGTTCATCGGATGCCTGTGGCATTGCTTCATTGGCTTTGTCAAATGAAAACTTCGACTGCTCCAACGTCGGGGCGAACACCGTGATCTTGACCGTGACCGATAACAATGGTAACACCTCCACCTGCGACGCCACTGTGACCGTCACCGACGTGGACGCACCGACCATCACCTGCCCGGGCAACATCGCTGTGGACAACGACCCCGGCAACTGCGGGGCAGCCGTCAGCTATGCCACCGTGACAGCGGACGACAACTGCGCCGGAGCAAATGTTGCCCTGGCCACTGGCCTGGGCAGTGGGGCCACCTTCCCGGTCGGCACCACCACTGAAAGCTACACCGCAACGGACGCCTCCGGCAACCAAACGCCGTGTTCTTTCACCGTGACAGTTAACAAGACTGGCGACCTAGGACTGCTCTACGGGTACACCGTCATCGGGTTCAACGAAGTGAAGATGAGCGGGAGCGCCGTACAGGCAGGTGGCGTGGGTGTCGTCACCGCAGGCCAAAAGGCCAAGTTCGAAAAGGGCAACGATGTGGAGGCGAACATCTACGCCAGAGAAAAACTCCATGCGAAAAAGGCCAATGGCAACCCGACCTATATGACGGGGCTGTTCATCAGCGAGGACAAGGTGGATTCAGACGAGGACGTCTTCTGGAACTGGGATGCCGCTGCCTGCCCATCGGCACCTGCCCCTGCCCTACTGGTGGGACAGGTACAGTTCGATGCGATCGGCCAAACAATTGGCGGCAAACCATCAGTGGACATGGTATGGGTGACAGAGGGAGACTTCCGCAACAGCCGTTTTGAAGTGGAGAAATCCATAGACGGCAGCAGTTTCGAGCCGGTCATCGAAGAGGCGGCCAGTTATGACAACAACAGCGTACATGTCTACTCTTCTTCCGACCCCTCACCGAACGAGGGCGACTGGCTGTACCGCCTGAAGGTGACCCACAACAACGGCAGTACCTCGTACTCGGAAATGAAAAGTGTCAGGATCACAATTGCCAATGTTCACACCCTCTTCCCCAACCCTACTACTAACCGTACTACCATCTTGTTTGGTGGTTCAGTCACAGCCGGAAAGGTGGAGGTATCTGACCTAATGGGAAGGATCATCTATAGAGTTGATCTGGAAGAAGGAACAGAAAAACTGGAAATTCCACTGAACGGTTGGAAAGCTGGTGCCTACTTTGTGAGCATAGATATAGACAATAAAAAGCCTGTAACAAAAAGGTTAGTTGTTGTTGACTATTGATAGATACCGAGTTGAAATACTGAAAATCAATCCATCAGCCTCCCTTCTGGAGGCTGTTTTTTTTTATTTAATACCAAATGAATTCAAAGCATCTAAAAAAGAAGGCCAGCAAAAAGCTGGCCTTCCGATATATGGCTAATATTCCCCTAATAAAAATTCCAATTTGTTCGGGTTAATTTACCCACATAAAAACCAAATAAACTGCTCTTTTTTTGTGCTTGCACTTGGGTTTGGGCTTTAAAATCACCTCATCAAAATCATTTTCCCCACTTTCCTTTCGTTTCCCATCTTCAGTTCATATATGTAAGCACCTGACAACATTCCATCGTTTGCTTCGAAAACAATCCCCCGCTCCCCAGCTTCAAAAAACCCACTGACTGTTCCGACCACGCGTCCAGCAAGGTTGGAAACAGTCAGTGTAACTTCCTGTGATGCAGGAAGCTCAAAACCAATGACAGTAGTTTTGTGAAATGGGTTAGGAGAGACTACTGCGGACGGTGAATGATGTACAGCAACAGGTTTTTCAAAAACCAATTCCATGTCCATCACCTCACCAATTCCAGAATAGGCTTCGGCAATTGTGTAAGTTGAACCGAGGGAAAGTGCATCCACCCAGTGTGTGTTTGTTTTTGCCCGGAACACCAGACTGAACACCACTGCCCCTGCATCGAGGCTGGCTGGTTCGGAAAGGTTCCAAGACGTTGTAATTGCCCCTTGGTTGAGGAGTGCGAAGCCAAAATTTGTTTCGGTCAAAGAAGGCAGCTCGCCTTTTTCTACCCTGATGTATTCTAATACAGCTGGATCAAAATTCAATGTGAATTGATAGCCGATGATGTGGTCAAAATTTTTAGACGTGATGTCGAGTTGGTATTCCCTGCCCTGCTGAAGTTTTCCATTTAAAGCAGAGAATGTCAACAGATCACCACTGCGGTCTTCGATATTTTCTGGTGCAAACATATTCGTGGAAGCAGAACCATTTACATCGCCGACTTTAACAGCGATGAAATCTACGTTGTCCATGTTGCCCTGAAAGTTGTTGATGTTATAAATTTCAGGAAACGATCCGCTAAATGGGTCAGCAGGGTCAGAGAATACAAAGCTCTTGTCCACAAACCGCCAACTGGTGTTGTTGGGGAAAGTATTGCTCACGAAGAGAATGTTCTTTTGGACTTCCACCATGTCGTAAGTCGTCACTGAATTGGACCTGTTGATGTCGGCAGCGATGATCTTATAGGGTGAATCAAGTGCCTGTACACCAAGTATATGCTTGCGGATGAGTACAATGTCGTAGGTCGAGACACCATTTAAGAGATGGGAATCTTTTTCTGGAGAGACGGTAAAATCATTGCCAAATGGTAGGGCTGGGAATTCAAAATTCCCCTCTGGCCCTGTCATCGCAGGAGGTGTTACACCATCGTTTATATCAACCACCACATTCTCTACATTTTCCCCTTCTTCATTGGTGATAGCACCGCCAATGCTCGCATAAAGGTTGCCGCTGCAAACTCCCATATTGTCTTGAATGATAATGGCAGTCGTACAGAAATCTTGATTTCCCGCCGCATCCGTTACCCAAATATCAACCGCATTTTGGCCGACATCGCTACAATTAAAATCTATTCCTGTATCATTGACATCAGAAGAAAAAGAGAATTTCAATGTACCCGGGCAATTATCAAAACTACTGTCATTAAGGTCTGATGCCCAGGCAATGGCCATGCCGTCGTCAAAAGTTCCGTCTCCGTCTGTGTCCACACCCATCAACTCAATGATGAGACCTGCCTTACAATAGGGAGTCGGTTTTTTCGCATCCACTACTTTGATATCAATGGTGCAAGAAGCATTGTTGCCACAGCCATCGGCCACAGTATATGTGGCAGTATAATCGCCAATATTCACATTATTGAAAGGCCCAGGGCCAACCCCTAAATTGCTGCTGACAAAAACAATGGTGTCGCCGCTGCAATCATCAATGTTGGTAACTTCTGGCAGTAAGACAGTCCCGGTGCAAGTACTGTCAACCTCTACTTCCATATCATCGGGACAGGTAAAGGTTGGGGGGGTGTTATCAGTTACTTTTATAATCTGAGTATCAGTCCAGATCCCAGTATTTCCGCCTATCTGATGGGTACACCAATCAATCAGCGTCCAAGTCCTCACTATTTTAAAACAGGCTGGTGCTGCTACTGTGAACACTTCGTCGTCCACATTGGTAGCGATCATTTCACAATCACTGGTTACTACTGGATAGTCAAAGCCCGCTGGGAGGTTTCCCGGCTGTAAGACCTCAACAGAGACACAGCCCGCAACGTCATAGTCATCTGGGAAAATGATATTGACAGGCGTATTGTCCACCAAAGTAATGGTCTGATCACAGGAGGCATTATTGCCATTACCCGCTGTCGCCAACCATGTACGGGTAATGGTTCCTACATCGCACTGGTTGAGGTTGTTGGCATCGGAGTATGTAACATTAGCCGTACCGCAAGCAAGGAAAGTTTGCGGTTCGCCAGTCAGGTTAAGCTCAGTTGGATCTTCCAGACAGGTAAGGGTTACTGGGTCTGGGCAAAGAATGGATGGTTCGGATTTATCATCCACATGCACGGTGACCATACAGGAGTTCATATTGCCTGATGCATCCGTTGCTTTCATTTCTACCACAATATCCTCACCAACATCCTCACAACAGAATGTGACCGTGGGACCAAAATCGGGTTGAAGTCCGCAGCCCGCTTCCATACGCCTGACCAGTAAATCAAAATAACCACAGTTATCGTAAGTGCCGTCATCAAATGTTGTCGCAAAAACAACCGAAATTCCGCTGCTATTCAAGGTGGTTACGGTAAATTCATCGCAAACGACTGTCGGCGTGTCATCGTCTTCCACAGTCAGTTGGGTATTGCACGAAGCCGAGTTAAGGCAATCGTCCATGACATTATAAGTAATGGTATAAGTGCCTGTATTCACGTTATGAATCACACCTCCATTACCGCTTACCACACCTGAAGGCGTGTTCATTGATACGGTAAAATTGGTAGAGCAATTGTCATTAATCCCGATTGCAGGCAAAATGACCGTGGCCTTGCATTGAGTAGAACTGGTCGTGCCGACGGTCAATGAAGGCGGACAGGTAAGATTGGGTGCGGTCTTGTCTTTCACGGCGATGACCTGCGTATGAGTGAGGATAGCACCGGAGCACCAATAAACCACCGTCCAAGTGCGGAGGATCTTAAAGCTGTTCTCACAAAGTGAAATGGTCAGGTCGTCATGGGCAACGGCCATGCTGCAAAACCCTGACCCGTTGGGTATAGGTTGCCCAGCGATGGTCGGTGCTCCGGTGTTGGAAGGGCTGATGTTTGGATTTACGCAATCGAGGGAAGGAGCGGAAATATCGTCGAGGTTCAGGGGCCATTCCACCTTACTGGTGGAAGGTTGGGCAATGTTGATCGTTTGCAAGCAGGTTATGGAATTGTTGTAATCATCTGTTGCGATCCATGTCCGGCCAATTTGTCCGGCATTTTGACCGTTGCAACCGTTGTTTTGTGTTTGGTCTACATAATCTAAGGTAAAGTCCGAACAATCGGTAGCTGTTGCGACTCCAGTCGCACCTGTACCGGTTGGTTCCGTACATTCCACCGTCACGTTAGGTGGACAAGTGAGGCTGGGAGTCAGTTTGTCTTCAACATTAATGCTGCCCCAGCAACTGTTGCCAGAAGCCCAATGCTTCACTTTGACCAAATAGGTATTGCCAACGTGTGTTGAATCAACGAAAGGGCTGGTTGGAAGCGGGGCGCCAGTTGGCCCCATCACAGTCACTGTAAAAGCAGTAGGGCCATTGGGAGAGCAAGTATTGGAATTATTAATGCCCTCCAAGATCATGTCATATAAAATTTCCATCTCACAGGCCGCTGGGAGCGACACGTTGACGGAGTTGTCGCAAGCCATGGCACAAAAAGGTTGGGCCTTCATCACGGAAGGCACCAACACTGTGTACAATGAGATTATAATTGTCAAGAATGGGCCGTTCAACTGTTTAGTGTTTTTTAAATTTCGTTTTTTAAAAACAGTTAAATTTTGTTTTTGGGCAGTCGAGTGTAAGTTGCCCCGTCTTTGGGAAAACGGTGTAATCGTTTTTTTCATGGATTACAATTGACAATGATTAATGACTAATTATTAATGTTTAATGATCAATATTTTGATAGCGTTGATTAATCATCATTCACTAATCATTTTGCATTATCATTTTGGTTAAAAAATCGGTTTGGCTTAAGTGGATTTAATCTTGCATTTTATCCACTTTTTATTTTACTAAATCGGCTGAAGTTTTTTGAGGGATTAATTTTCAGTTTCTGATTTTTATTTTTTACAAAATTAACATCTTTTTTTTTGGAACTACAAAGCACTGCCACTTAGAATCGGCATTACACTGTTCTAAAATTAAATTATTAGTTTTGGCTAAATTAATAGGGCAACACCTGCTGCACTTGACAGCTTATTTTTTTATTTAAAAAAAACACGAAAACACCTTTATTTAAAGGTATCTTCATTATTTTTAAAATAAATTACAGCAACAATAATTAACCATTATCCATTAATAATTAATCATTAAATGCCCTGTGTAATTTTCCAATAGCAATGGTGTGGAAATTGTGGTAGATGTCTTGGTGGAGGGTTTTTTAGCTTTTAGTAAATGTTTAATTTAATTAAACATTTAACTGTCCACAACAATTGGTAGGTCATTAAAAGCCTATACCTATCCTTTTCGAAAAAGTTTAAATGCATATAAAATGCATCAACTTCGTCGAATGGGAACGGGCCGGACTTTTAAATGAAGGAAATTAAATGGTAGGCAGAAGCGCCAAAGTAGGAAATGTGTAAAGTTTGATCGGTTCATGGTTATGTTCAATTTGGATTATAAAAAATGTTTGTTCGGAATTATGGGACAAAGATAATCGCTCTTTTTAATTTTCAAAACGTTTTAGTGAAAAAATTAATATAAAAAATTGGAAGAACAAAAATACCCGTACCAGAACAATCCAGCACGGGCATAAGCTATTACAAGTAGTAAATGATTGATTTATAATTTAATAGCACTTTAGGTTATTTACTTTACCACCACAAAACGCTTCTTCCCGCTCCCTATATCCAATCCTTCCACTTTAATAAAATACATCCCAGAAGAAAAGTCAGAAACGTTGAAATCCATTCGATTAAAGCCTGCACTCAAATTGGCAGCACGGGTGCCCAACACATTCCCTGCGGCATCCAAAATCTGGATATTGGTGTTCAATTCATTTTCCAACTGCAGTTCAAAAGTTATCTGATTGGCAGCAGGTTGCGGATAGATATTGCTGAACGAAGAAAGGCTGCTCTTAGATCCGTCATCGGGATCGTTCGATTTAAAGGTGACCATGACCAAAACGGCAGCTTCATCATCTTCATTGGGAACCATCGTTGCATTGTTGTCAGGTGTAGAGTCAATGTCATCCTGGGTAACAGAAGTTACCTGCACGAAATTGGTGATGTCTACATTGCCAACCAGAGTGAATGTCCTTAAAGTCAATGTTGCCGTTTCTCCAGCCCGCAACATGGGTATCTCCCATCTCTCAAAGAACAGCTTGTATTTGCCTTTATCTGCACTATTGCCAGAATGTACCATCCCGTTTGGTATGGGAACAGATACACTGATTCCTGTAGCATCGGCTGGGCCATTATTATTCAAAACAACTGTATAGATCAAATGCTTATGCTTTTTTACAGAGGGTTTATCTGAAGAAATGGACAACTCGAGGTCAATGGCTCTTGCAGAGAAATCATTGCCGCCGCAGCCGCTGTCGCCCGCCCAAGGCATGGCTACATAAGGAAAGTCACTTTGAAAAGCACGATCGTTAGCATTAATGCCTGTGCGGTAAGTCAGCACATCCAATAAGTCCTGCGTTACAGGGCTTGCACTACTCATTGGATCAAAGTCGTCGTACCATAAGCCAATAGCTGCGAGTACTACACCTGAGACTGCTTGCAATTCAATCAAGGTCACATCATCCTCAAGGCGGCGGCCATTCGGGAAGCCATCCATATTTGGAATGAATTGAATCCCTGTATTTGAATTATAGGCTGGATCGGTGAGACCCAAAACAGCTGCTTGTATCAACCCAAGAGGACTAAAGTCAGGACTATTGCGGTCGGTAGGAGGGACAGCCATATTCAAACGGAGCATGTCACCGCCATTTGGCAAAAAGTTATTGACAAATGGCTTGCCTGCTGCAAGTGGATCACCGTTTTTACCTGTTGCCAATTGGTAAGGCGGAAAATTGGGAACGCCAGTATGGAAGGTGGGCCAAATATCAACTGAACGGGGTTTTCCAGCATCAGGTAACAAGAGCGTCCCAAAAATCGCATCATCCAATGCTGTGCCTTCCAAAGCAGCAGTTCCTTTCAACCCAAACAAGCCATCATTGCCATTTCCAAAATCAAAAGAACCCAAAGAGTTGCGCTGAACCCTCAGGGGCGCAAAAGATGGAACTGCTCCCCCAAACTGGTCATCGTCCATATAAAGCGCCAATTCGGGGTTGTAGAAATATTGGTAAAATGTAGATTCAGTCGTTGCATCATAAGGTGATGAAGCATTCCAGCGGTCTTTTTCTCCAATTGGAATTACGGCTTCATTGGTCAGTGGCATACCTAATCGGGATACCTGCACCCACTCTCCCTCATGGGTTTCACTACCCATGTTCAACGTTCTGATTTTAGGACGGCTGGCGGAAGCCCATACACCAATCACATAATCAGGATCGAGGATATTTGCTGGAGTAGCAGGTGCACCTGCTTTCAGTAAATCAGCGATCGGCACTTTAATGGCAATGGTACTCACATTCATACAGGCCACGCCATCCAATGCCTTACCATTTTGACGAGGCAGGTTTCCAAGATCAAAGACGCCGCCCAAATCAACAAAAAATGGATCGTCAGAAGGACCGCAGTACACCTTCTCTCCCGAAGATGCATTTGTAATAGCCCCTGTCATAATATCGGCATAAGGCATGCCCAAGCCTAAACCTGATTTGATAGAACGAGCACCGATGTTAGTAGGCGGTACGACTCCATTGGAAATAACAGTCATGAAGGTATTGCCACCGTCTGTACTCTTTTCCATATTGTAAGTCGTTTTCAAATTCTGTGCCCCCAGACGGATATTGAAAAAAGTCGTCGGGTCTTCGTTCAACTGCGAAAAAGTGAAACGGTAAACAATCTCATCGCCAGGTACAGCGACGTCGTTGTCAATATGGATCTCGTATCGCACATTTTCTCCAAAATTGTAATAGTTCGGGCCACCTTGAGGCAGCTGTAAAGGCACATAAGTAGCGATCAAAGTAACGGTAGATGGATCGTCAGGACTGCGGAATGCATAGACGTCCACGTTGTCGGCCAATGGGTCATTGGCGATCAGCGGTGCTTCCCGGTGACTCGAAGCGTTGAGGGAAGATTGGGTAAATAGTAAGATTGCAAAGGACAAAGTAATCATCTGTCCAAACCAGCGCATGGCCGGTTTCAGTAGCGGTTTTTTCATTAGAAATAAAGTTTTATTAATTGATTTGATTAAGAAAAATTAAATGGTTGAATGGTTAATTGCTTATTGTTAACCGTTGGCTGATTGCCCTTGAAAGCGTCTGCAAATCTGGGTGTTTTGAGTTGGTGGCAGCAGCTATTTCGGCGTGCTCAGTGGCTTTTTCCCAATTGCCCATCTCGTGATAAAGTAGGGCCAGTTGGCGGTTTACGTCAATATTCTTAGGGCGTATGTTATGCTCGGCAAGCACATAGTCAATGGCAGTGTTGTAGTCCTTTTTAAATTGGGCATGGAGATCCGCCAATTCGAGGTTCATGTTGTGGCCGCTGTCGAGGTCGTCTTGTAGCATGACGAGGATTTCGTCTGTCATCTTATCGGCTGCTTCCTTCCTTCCAGTTTGCTGATAAAGGGTGGCCATGTCCATGAAAAAGCCTACCTCTGGGATGATGTCCATCGCCTCTTGGAGCAGAGCTTCCGCCTTTTCATAATTTTTTTCATTTAAATAGAAATGGCCAAGTGCGCCAATGGCAAAAGGATGATTGGGGCGATGTTGCAGTATTTCTTCATAGACTGCCAATGCCTTGTTGGGTTCGCCATAGCGTTCGTACAATTCGCCTAAAGTCAGCATGGCCCAAGCTGTCTCTTCCAATGCCGGGTGACCGGATTTGACTGCCATTTCCATAGCTTCGATAGCCCCCTCAACATCGCCGTGGATTTCTCTCAGGTACGACACCCGTGAATAAGAGCGCAAGTCGGGGCGGATGGAGATCATGCGGTCGGCCATCTTTATGGCCTCCCCGTACCCCCCCATTTCCACATGAGCGTCCACCAGCACCCCGTAAACCTGTGCATTGTATGGGTTTAAAATTACTGCCTCCTTGCCTGTTTTCAGGGCTTCTGGAAATTGGTGCAGCGACAATTGCACTCCGGCCTTTGTCGCCAATGCCCTGAATTTCAAATCTTTATCCGTTGTTTTATTTGCTAAAACACGGTCGAGCATTTGCAAAGCAGCAGGGTAATAATGTCCATGTTCACCCGTGATCCTCGCCTCGTTGATGAAAACTTCGGCCATTCGAATATGCGCTTCCAAGTTGTTTTCATCGGCGATTATTTTATCCCTGTTGGCCACGTACCGATTTTGAATATCGGCCCATTCAGCACCATGCCATACCTTTTCGGGCCGATCGAGCAGGGCTGGGATTTCTTTTATTTTTTGTGAAATGTCATTTTCCGTTTTAGGAGGTTGGGTACAGGCTGCCAAGAGGCATAGGAATGCCATGCACCAAGTGTACTTTTTTAAATACATGATAATAGCTTTTTAAATGAATGCACAGGTTTATTGTAAAAGGGAAGTCATTTTCCCCATACACCACCTTTTACATTTTTTGGATTTTTAATGAAATATGAAAAGTAGTTTTTGATAGAATGGGAAACTCGCAGACGTCGTGCGTTGAATGAGTGCTTTGGAGGGATATACGAGGAAAGAGGTGGGGTTGGATTTTGGGGTTTGACTTTTTTTGGAAATTACTGTGTACCAGAGGTTTTAGGTGAAAAGGTATTGCATTTTGGGTATTTGTAATTCAAGGGCAAGCGAAGTTCGCCGAAACAAATGATTCGATAGCCACAGCTACCTAAATATGCCCCCCCCCGTCACGCCTCCTTTTCATAGGCATGTTAATACTGCTTTGTCACTTTATAAAAACAACCATTCGTTTTCAGGCCTGAGATTTAAAACCCTTTAGAGAGAGGTGTTTTTTCTCCCGGACATGAAATACAGTGGTCATATATAAGTATATTTCTAAAGTGACAAAGTAGTATTAAGTTGTGGGCATAAAAAAAACCAAGGCAATTGCAGTTTTGTTGGGTTTTAGGACGTTATTTTTTTTAGCTCTTTATGATTTTATGTGGTTTGAGAAACTTGCGGGCGGAAATGTGTGCAGCTAAGTTTCTCAAACCTGGCCACGTAAAATCATAAAGAGCCTTTTTTTTAAAGTATTGACTCAAAAAAGTTGAATTTTTTTTCTGGATTAATGCTAAAAATTTGCTTTTAATGCGAATCAAGAGTTGAAAAGAATTCCTTAAAAATTTTTAAAAGACCCCGATAAATGATTCAAAAATAGATGTAAACCCCAACCCCTGATTCGCATTTTTAATATAATTGACAGAATTTCATTGAATTCCACTGATTGTTTTTAACCTTTGGTCAAGAGAAAGCAAGTAGTTCAGCAAAAATCAACTTCCAGATTTTTTCCCAAAATTAAATTGAAAATGAAAAGACTATCCCTGTACTTCCTTTCAATTAATGTTTTTACCCTAGTGATAATAGGTTCTTGCAAACAAAATGATAGTTGTGTTGAATCCAACTGCAATAATGGAACCTACAACGAGCAGACTTGTGGTTGCGATTGTGCTACAGGGTATTCAGGAAAAAATTGTGAGAGCTTTGATCCTGCCGAAGTTCAGACACTATTGGATTCGGGAAATTACACTCCCATAGAATTGGTCGAAGGCGGAGTTCCAATTGACAGTGTTTATGGAAACAACTATGAAGGCGGGACTATTTTTTTCCTTGATCTAAATGATGACCTTGTAGGGGTTAATGGTATGGTCGCTGCCACTGAAGACCAAGGCATTGACACTAAATGGGGATGCATAAACAATTATTTATCTGGGACAAAAGTTGGAATTGGTGAAGGGCAAAGTAACACCATAAGGATAGTAGGCGCATGTACAGAATCAGGTATAGCCGCAAAAATCTGTGCTGATTTGGTTTTGAATGGAAAAGATGATTGGTTTTTGCCTTCAAAAGAGGAATTGCACCTGATGCGTACAAACCTATATAGGAATGACGATGGAGATTTTATACCTGATTGGTATTGGAGTTCTTCTGAAATCAATGGGGCAACTGTGTGGCGCCTAAAATTCTTTTTCAATAATGCTCAGGACAATTGGGAAAAGGACAAAGGGTTATTTGTACGGGCTGCAAGATATTTTTAAAGTGGCATTCCACAACCACCACAGAATTATAAAAGGCAAGGTGGTCATTTTTATATCGAATTGTCGGTATAATCGTCCGCTTGTCCAGAACTACCTAAACCATTAAGAACAACGAACGGGCTGGCGCAGTGACTGTGCCCTGTGCCCAGTCGTAAACAAACTATTCCCGATAGATGAGCCTTATTGTCCCTTTGCGGTCTTTTCTATGCCGATCAGCTCGCATCCTTTTCATAGGACCGATTGTATCAAGTATGTGACTTGATAGTAGACATCTCCAAGCTTGCAACTTCCGGTACATTAACCAGCTGCATGTTGGATCATGTCGAGGGTTAAGTTTGACACTACCGGATAGTATTTAATTTGCAATCCCTTTTCCTGAAAGTTGCTTTGTTATTCCCATCTTATTGTTAACCTAATAATTCTTACTTTATGAAAAAGATTATCCTCCCTTTCCTCGCAGTTCTATTGATCATTGCCTGTCAAAAAGAAACGACGCCCGAAGTACTGACCGACCAGGAAACGGTCGAACCGGGAACAATGTCGGAAAGAAGCCCGGCACAGAAGATTGATATATGTCATAAAGGAAAGATCATCAGCATTTCAGAAAATGCTTGGCCGGCCCATGCTGCCCACGGTGATACTCGACTGGACGAACACGGATGCCATACGTGCAGTATCGAAGTCCCTCTTTGTCCGGAGCAGGAAGTCCACGTTGTGGATTCAGAAGGCGAAGGTGAATTTGAGTACCATTTGAACGACGACGGCACCCTTGATTTTGAGCTCAGTGCTGAAGACTTGAACTCCAATGTCACTCAGGCTCACATCCACATGGGCCGTTGTGATATGAACGGACCCGTTTTAGCGTTTTTGTTTGGTTTTGTCAGTGGAGGAGTCCCTGCCAATGGTGTGTTTGCTTCGGGCACTTTGACAGATGCTGATCTGATTGGGCCGCTTGCAGGTGCCACCATTGCAGACCTCTGTGACTTGATAGCAGAAGGCAAGGCTTACATAAACGTACACACTGTGAGTGATCCAGCTGGCGAACTTCGGGGCCAACTCGGCGACCCTGAATGCGACTGTGATTGAGAACAGGTTGTTTTTGGACAGTATTATGTCATTGAGACCCCAGTTGTGTCAAGTTTTCAACAAGGCACAACTGGGGCCAATATCAAAGTACAGAATCATTAAAAAGACCAACCCACGCTGATCAAAATACAATAAACCAATTTCACAAATGAGCAATCCAACTCTCTTCATTTAAAACGAACAGTAAAATCAATAAGCGACGATTTTACAATGTCTCTGCTTTTTATCAATGAAAGCAACGAGGATATGTTCTTGGTAGGGGAAAGCCATAAACTCACCTATGTTTTTATTAGTTTTTGTCAATTCCTGTATATATTCATTTATGGCCGCCCATCGTGGATCTTCTAAGTCATCAAAGTTTTTAATAATTTCCAGGTTGGCTTTTGAAAGATAGCCTACAAAGCTTGCTGTTAACGTCTGGTCAACGAATATCTCTTTTTGACTCATACCCGTTATCTGTAATTCTATAATATTTTCATCACTAAAGACATCAAGAAAAAGTGTCTCTGCTGAAAGGTTTTTGAGCAACGTTTTATTGTCAATTAATTTATCATGACCATCGCCTATTCCGATTGGAAAGAAAACAGTTGAAAATAAATCAAGGCCAACTGATATTTTTTTATTCATCCAAGCATCGCCATGAATGAGATCTATTTCTTGATTCTCCTTATAAGTATATTTTTTAAGCAGTTTTTGAGATGTAACGTCATAAATAGACAATTCAAGTGCATCTTTATTGACCAACAATACGAAATAAAGGTTTTCGAGCAATGCAACGCTTCGGTTAATAAATTTGAAATTTTCTTTTGAATTAAATGACAATATTTCACCCTCCTCGCCATCCCAATTCAATCGCAAAACGCCTGGGTGGGTTTTCATATTTTCCTTTTTAGATAAGGTCGGATTTATATGTATCAGGTTTTCCATATCTACATAAACATGACTCCCTTGAATGGAAGCATTTAATTTCGAGGAGGCGTTTAATAAAACATCCGACGCAAATATTCTTTTTCCTTTTATACCAATTTTATTGTATAGTGGTCTTATTTCAATCGATTTTTTTTCAAACCCCCTGTCTTTAAAATAACGATAGAAGTGCATTGTAAAAGGATTCATTGTCAGTCGAACAAATACCGCTTCATTATCAGTTAAAATTTGCCCTATAAACATTTTTTCTCTTTTACTATTTTGAAAAGCCTGACTCTGTTTTTCAAAATGCTGGCCATTTTTATACCGATAGGTGTGCAAAGCAAAGGGTGATTTTAAATAATTAAAAATCAAGAAATCACCCTGATTATAAACACCTGCCAAATGTTTTTCTTCAGGTTCTTGAATGTTTGCTTCTAAAAGATGATCTTGCAGTAATTGCTCATCTGAACTATAGACATAAAATTTTTTGTCCTTTTTATTTCGATAGAATAAACTAAAATGATTTTCATCATAAAGCCAACCCAATAAGTTAAATTTATCTCCCAACTCTAAGGTCTTGCTTTCTATCATTTTCTCCTGCTGTAATAAACTATACTGACATAAGCCCTCTCCTTGGAATTTAAATAGAATATGACTTTGACCTCCTGAAAATTGCAGCATTTCGTGAACATCTCCTAATGAAGTATCGAGAGGAATTGTCGCAAA
The DNA here is from genome assembly GCA_965222975.1 of Saprospiraceae bacterium. Lineage (GTDB taxonomy): Bacteria > Bacteroidota > Bacteroidia > Chitinophagales > Saprospiraceae > UBA6168. The sequence goes on from CBDCVJ010000083.1 coordinate 147,119, forward strand.
TTCGTTTTGGGCAAAGGATTTTACTAGACAAACTAAAAGGATTGTTGTTGAAACCAAATAATTCATTTTTCTTTTTCAGTTATCATATTTTTAATTTAATTCTAAAGTTATTTTAGGGTAAAAATTAAATCATAAAGTATATCAAGCAGAATTCAATCATTGTTCTTAGTTTTATCCAAGCTTATTTTTTAGTGTATCCAGATATACTTTGTTCTAACGAGAAACGTTACGAAACAAAATTTAGCTGCCAAGTTCAGCTTGACCATACACTTGCCTTCCTTTTCAAATAGACAGTCATTTCCAGGAAGTTTGTAACTTTCATTGCCATACCATTGCAAACTGCAAGATTATCAGTAATAAATACGAAGTCCAACCCTTGATCGTTAATTATATATGAACACCAACTCAACACGACCTAACTTTCTGGCCAAGCCATTACGGACAATAGCTCTCCTCTTTTATTTACTTTTAATCCTGCTGATTTTGTATATGTTGGTGTGCTGTACTTATCAATTTAATTATGAGGAGTTTGAAATAGGTGAATTTATTCGTTCCCTGACTTTTGCCTTACTTCTTATCACAATTATCCCGAATTTTTTTAGGGAACGAAGTGAGCTTGACATGGAACGGAAGGTCATTTGGCAAAAAAGCTTGTTGGGTGGTTGGACTGAAACCCCATTTGACAGGATCACCAGTTTCAACTTTTCGGTTCTTTGACAAATCCCGTGGAAGCCACTCAGAATATCAGAGTATTAGGGGGAAAGAAAAATTTTTTCAAAATTTTTCTTTCCCCCTAATACTCTGATAGAGAGGGAGATAAAAAAATAAAAAATTTTCAATTTTTTATTTTTTTATCTCCCTCTCTTCCTGTTTTTTTTCGCTCCACGAAAATTGTCAAAGAACCAACTTTTCTAAGTTCTGGGGTACTATTTCTGTGTTTACCGATTCGACCAAAGATTCAATTGTCCTTGAGTTCCAGCAAGGAAATGACGACTTTCTTGAATGGTTGAAAGAAAACAAAACGACTAAGGAAGCTACTGCTCAATTTAACAGCTGGACGAGTGTTACGGGTTTTTTGTTTTTTCTGGTATTCCTGATAACTGCTATTTGGGAACGACCTATCAATGATTATGTAAGGCGCCAACTTAATTTTTCTCCCGTGGAAACTGTGGAGATGTCGGTGACGAACCAAACAACTATAGATGCATAAACTGTGGGGCTATTACTTAGGGGGCGGTGAAAAATAACTTTCCGATTTGTTTAGCTTTATTGCAATAAACGAGTTTTACTATCCCGATAGAATCATCGCGATAGCAAAACGGGTAGGCTAACCGATTTGCTAAATTTTAAAAATTTAGTAAATCTTTTTTTGAAATCAGTAAGTTATTTTTCACTGTTCCCTTAGTTATTATTTTATGAAATAGAACCATTTATGCAAGTAACCCTTGTTCACCTTAAATCGTGGGTTTTACTGACGAATATAAGAATCCAGTTGTATCAAGTTAACTTGACAAAACCAATATAATATTAAAAATAAAAGTCAAAAAAAATTCAATGCAATAATCCTCAAATAATATTTGAATTTAAACCGCAAACATTAAAATCACTACGACAATCAAAATAAACAACAATACAATAAGCACTGGCAACAATTTATTCGCAGCCTCACCATCGCCCGGATTTCCGCAATTGTTTTCGCAAAGCGATTCACAAATTACTTCACAACAGGATTGGCAACAAGCATTACAACATTCTTGCACACAAGGGTCTGGTTTTTTGAACAAAAGCGGAAGCATTATAAATAAGCGGCGGATTTTTCGGAAATTTTTTCGTGCTTTTCGCTCTGCTTTTCGAGCGAGCCTTTTTGCTTTATTTTTTTTCCTTTTTGCCAAAGCATATCGTCCCAACCCGATGGCTGCCATAATTGCCGTTATTATAGCTGCCTTTTTATAAACTTCCCCCCGGTTAGAATAACCCACATAATCGGCGGCCAGGGGAATTAGAAAAACGGCCAGCGACACCATATAATAATTAGCATTCCGCATCCAGCCTGTCCATGAGTATTTTATTTGTGAAATTGAATTGGTAAAAGTGGATTTGAAGTCATTCAAATATTCAACCTTATTTTTTGGAACAATGCGGTTTCGGTACAATCGCAAAGCAAGATTAGAAGAAAGGCGTGTACAATATTTCTCCACGGCTTCTTCTGAAAATGGCAATTTTTTTAATTGCCGAGCCACTGTATCCTGACAAGTCAGCAACACTTGCCGTGCCTGAGTCAATTGATTTTCCAATAAAGTTTTTTCAGCACCAAAATAAAGAGCAAGTGGATTAAATTGATTTTTGTGCAAATCTTTTTCGACATCCTCGAACGCATCCAAGCAATAAGCCAACCGGCCAAATTGATAACCCAAATCATACATCTCGTGTTTCTGCTCTGGCTGCCCAACGACAGCCGCACCTTGTTTAAATATCAAACCAGTTATTTGGGCAGTTGGCTCTGCATAGTGGTTCAATAATTCACCCAAGGCAGTAAAGTCGGTTTTTGACTGTTTCTCCAAACGATCTTGCTGCTTGGTAAAACGCCAAAGACGTTCTGTATCAAACCTCCATTCCTGAAATTGCTGTTCTGCCTTTTGAAATGGTTTGGAGAAAAAACGCTGTGCCAATTTCCATCTGATCCCAGGCAAGTCTTTAATACGGTCGTCCAGTTTCATTTCCCCCAATAAAATATTTGTAGCGGCAGCATATTTTAAAGAAAGCGGTATCGCCTGTTCCCGATCTGGCATGGTGAAACATCGGTTGATCGCTTGGTAGCCGTTTTGCCATTCTGATAAATTTTCTTTTGAAAGCTGAGACAGGATTTCTGCAAAAAATACAGTGTCAAAATTCAGCAGCGCCCTCGTCCGTTGGCCATAAGTTTGGCCGAGCGTCTTGCAAGTGCCGCAATAGTGCATCCGGTGGTGGAGGTAAGGATTGGAGTTTTTATTGGAGCAACTTTTCTGAGGGCGCATTAATCCAAACATGGGCTGTACTTTTAGTTGAAAATTGGAATTGGGTAAAGATATAAAACACAGGTCTTTTTTTCTGTATATTTAATTTATTGACAGCAAGTTATATTGTGTTTAAAAAATTGTTATTTATCTTTCCAGAGAAAACGAACCGCCATTGAGATGAAGATTTTAGATTTATTTTTTGATTTTATAATAACAAAAAAAATTACACGTTTAATTGAACATTTTGCAGCACTCCCCACATTATAGTTACAAATCCTCCAAGCTAAAATAAATAATATCGGAATTAATTTACTTTGACAATTAAAAACTTGATTAAAATGAAAATAATAAAAATTAACTAAAAAACATTGTCGTCTAAGGTACTCAATTTCAACACCTTACAAAGACGAGATGTATTTTTATTTTTCAATTTTTCGGTTTTAATTTTAATTAATTCAGGTGCAACAGCAAAAAAACACCCTCCTTTTTTTGCTGTTCCCATTCATTTAAAACAATTATTCCATGACTACTGCAAAGTTTTTTTTCGCAGGGGTATTGTCCCTGATGACCCTCCTTTTTTTTACCAATTGTTCCGAAGATGAAAACCCCTCTGATGTCACATTAACTGGACAGGTGCAATTTGAAATAACGGATGGCCCAGCCGATGATGCAAACATTCAAGGGGCATTTGTTACCGTTGCATCAGTAAAAGTAGATGGCGAAGAAATCAGTGGTTTTTCTGGCAAACAAACCATTGACTTAATGGCCTATCAAAATGGTAATACAAAAGCCTTGGGGTTAGCCGAACTTGAAACAGGAACTTATAGCAATGTCACGCTTGTGCTTGATTATGAAGCCGATGCCAACGGGAATTCCCCCGGCTGCTATGTTTTGACCACAGACAATGTGAAACACGACTTGCAAGCGGCGTCAAATTCATCGAACGAAATCACCCTCTCCGTTTCTGATTTTGAGGTAAAAGAAAATAGTTCGACAAAATTTGTAATAGATTTTGATCTCCGGAAAGCCATTCGTTACGAGGGCACTCCTCAAAACGATGACCAATACGACTTCGTCAATGAAACCGAAATGAGGTCATCCCTGCGATTAGTAGCCAAATCAAAAACAGGAAAAGTAACTGGTCAATGCGATGATAATTTAGGTTTGGCAGGTGATAAAATAGTGGTGTATGCTTATAAAAAGGGCATGTATAACAAGAACACCGAAATGACCGCTCAAGGTGAAAGCCAATTGCAATTTAAAAATGCCGTGACCAGCGCCACCGTAGACGCCCAAGGCAAATTTACCCTTGCCTTCCTGGAAGAAGGTGATTACGAACTTCACTTCGTTGGTTACCAAAATAGCGGTGATGGCAAACGGGAAGTTAAAGGGGAGTTGGAACTCAACCTCCTAAGCAATATCGGCCTCGACCTGAACAATATCAGCGTTGGAGCGGAATCAGAATCGTCCCTTTCGGTTGGTGTCATCGGCATTTTGCCATAAAAAAATTGTTTTAACGTTAGTATCCCATAGTACGGCAGCATGGCAAAGTTACATGCTGCCGTTTTGTGTTTTAAATTGCTATATCCATTTTCCCAACCCAAGCCCACATTTTGTCACATCAAAATGATTCGGTAGAAATAAGAAAATCCGCAATAGATAATTCCCTAAATTTTAGGATATTCACCCTCAAATTTGGTTTTATTGCATTTCAAAACCCAACCCCGATCAACCTGCCAATTTTTTAACACCGAATTGATAAAGAAAAACAGTGAAAAAATAAAGTTACTTCTCAAACCACAGAGGCACAGAGAACACAGAAGTATAAATCTTTGAAAGTCAATGGAAATTCTCTGTGCCCTCCGTGTCTCTGTGGTTAAGGTATAGATAAATCATTCTTTTGCTGTTTTTAAAAAGAGAATTCTATAGTGTTTGGGGAAAAGATTTTTGGTTTAACAATCTGGCCTAACTAATCACCAATCACTATCCAACTAATTACTAAACCATGTCAAAAAACATCACCGCATTATCAGGCAGAAAAGGATTGACCGATAACCTATTTGAGAAAATGGGCAACCTCACGGAGCCTGAAGGAATCCTCACCGATGACGATGCCAAAAAACTTGCTGAAGAATACCTCGTAGGTAATGCCAGTGTCTATGGCGCTGCCACTTTCTATGATTTCACAAGGCCGGGAAATAAAGGAAAAAAGGTCTATGTCTGCAATGGCACGGCCTGCATGTGCGCTGGTACGCAGGATAAACTGAAGGCGGATTTGAGCGCTCATTTCAAGCCAGAAGAAATAGGTGAAATGGCCTGCCTCGGACGCTGTCATGAGAATAGCGCATTTTACTACAATGGTCATAATTACTCAGGCAAGCAAGCATTGGCAGCCAATTTCAATGGCACACCTGACAAGATGAGCCATGAGGACAATTACCATGTGGCCGCTAAAGGGCATGACATCCTGACCGGAAAGGCATATACGGTTGCTGATTGCAAATCGGCATTACAAAAGATGCTCAATACACCTGCCGAAAAACTGTTGGCTGAAATAAAGGCTTCTGGCCTTCGTGGACGTGGAGGTGCAGGTTTTCCTATCGGTATTAAATTGGAAGGATGTGCGAAAGCTGAAGGTGAACGCAAATTCATTGTCTGCAATGCGGACGAGGGCGACCCAGGCAGTTATTCTGATCGGTATGTTTTAGAAAAACAAGTACATAAAATGCTTCTCGGAATGATGATCGCTGGGTATGTCACAGGCGCTGATAGAGGAGTTGTATATATCCGTTTTGAATACCCTGAAAGCATTGAGATCAATAAAAAAGCTGTGGAAGATTTGCGGGCTGCCGACCTCTTGGGCGATAATATTTTAGGCAGTGATTTCAATTTTGAATTTAAAATAATCGAGGCTCGTGGTGCTTATATCTGTGGTGAAGAAACGGCTCTTTTGGCGAGTATCGAAGGGCAACGGCCAGAGGTGCGGGTGCGCCCCCCCTACCCCGTTCATTATGGCCTGTTTGGACAACCGACGGCAGTGAACAATGTAGAGACACTTGCCTCGCTTCCATTTATTTTGGAAAATGGAGGCACTGCTTATGCCAATATCGGTACTGAAAAATCAACAGGCACAAAATTGCTTTCCCTCGATAGTGCTTTCAATAAGCCTGGCATTTATGAAGTGGATATGGGAACGCCGCTTTCTGATGTAGTAGATGAAATGGGTGGTGGCTTCAAACGCCCCGTCAAAGCGATCCACATCGGCGGCCCACTTGGTGGTCTGATCCCTACCCATAAGATCAAAGACTTGACAGTTGATTTTGAGAGCTTTAAAAACAATGGCTTCCTGCTCGGACATGCCAGCATTGTGAGTGTACCAGATGAATATCCAATGGTCGCATATTTGGAGCATTTGTTTGCCTTCACAGCGCATGAGAGTTGTGGGAAGTGTTTCCCCTGCCGCATTGGTTCAGTGCGTGGGAAAGAGATGCTGCAAAAGGCGCAGAATGATGGCTATAAAATTGATGAAGAACTTTTTATGGACTTGCTGGACACTTTGCAGACAGGTTCACTATGTGCGCTCGGTGGCGGAATGCCGTTGCCGGTTTATAATGCGATGGAATATTTTAAGGACGAATTGTCTGAATATTTTAAATAAGCATTTGACTTATGTAAAGCGGTATGTAGTGACTGCGGACTGCCAACTGTTAACTGAATTCACGCTCGTTTTTGAGGATGATGTATGAAAATGCCCATGTCAAAAAAGACTAACATTTTTCATCACCAGATTTTGTGAAGGTTTTGGCAAAGGTCAAACCAATGCAAGATCATAAAATCAAAACGATATGAAGACCAACAAGATTCTTATTGCTGGCCTCGTCGGAGGCATTGTAGCTTTTATTTTAGGATGGCTGGTTTATGGCATGGCGCTCAACAGTTTTTTCCAGTCCAACCACGGGAGTGCCACGGGCGTTGACCGCGCACCAGAAGACATGGTGTTTTGGGCAATGATCATTGGACATTTGGCCATCGGACTTTTACTCTCAATCATTTATGGGCGATGGGCCAATATCAGCACCGCAGCCACAGGGGCCAAAGCAGGGGCTGTCATCGGAGCGTTGATGGGGCTGATCGGATTTATTGACTACGGCGTATCCAATGTCGCCAACCTCACTGCGGTGTGTGTCAATGTAGTGGTCATGGCTATCATCACTGCTATCATCGGCGCTGCGGTGGCTTGGTGGCTGGGCAGGGAATAAAGAATTGATGGAAACAGTTCTGCCAACAGGATCAATTATTGGCAGAACTGTTTCCATAAAACCCAATTAGTCAAAATTGACTTTGACATCGGATGGATGGCATTTTTGACAACTGGCCTCCTCAAAGTATTCAACGAAAGGGCGTTTGATTGGCTCTTGGGTCATGAGGGTATGCTTCACCAATTTGCCCAATAGTTCAGTGTCTGTGTTCATATCGATCCAGATGGTATCGTTTGAATTTGGATAAGTGAGCAAGATGACAGGAACGTTCCCGGATTTATTGGATTCTGCATCCTTGACTATTTTCCATTCACCTTTCTTTGTCTTGACCAGTTTAGACTCTTGGGAATAGGGCACCCAAGCAATAGTCATATTGATCGGCTGGTGATAGGAGGAAACATTTGATGGGTTTAAATTGCGTACTTGAGTTGGAACAAGTTCTTTGGTTTGTGTGCAAGTGAGCAGCATAAACGCCAGGAAGAGGCAGAAAGAAACAAACTTGATTTTCATGTTGTCGCTATTTGGTGAAAGTTGACCAATAGCAAGAGGTGTATGATAAGTAGGGTGCAAAGTAGAAAAAATAAGTAACATGGAAAGGCAAATACTTTTGCCTAAGGCTATTCTACTGAGCAACAATTTTTTCTAAAGTGTAAAAATGTTGATACAGAGGGTTTTGTGGCTTAGCCTTCCAAGTTAACAGCTGATTGATTACCCCAATAAATTCTTCAAACGAGAAGACTTCCGCCAATAAATTTTCAAAACCTTGCATAAAGACGGATTTGGCAGGGGCTATAAAAGGCATTGGGTCATAAAAAATTCTCATTTCCTGCGGCTCAACCTGTTCAAAATGAACGATGCCTTTTTGAACGGCCATTACGTAAATGACAGTCAATACCGCAAACATCAGATCAATTTTATGCTGACCCTGTACAGCTAGTTCCTCCAATCGCAGGCCGCTCTTTTTCAGGTGCTTAAAGCAGATTTCGATTTTGTATCTTTTTCGATAGAATTTCGAGGCTTCCACCATATTGTCCATGTTGGTCATTACAAAAATATGATCGGCCTTGCCCCTGGAGGAATCGTTGTCAAAAGCAGTCAGTTTAACGGTCAGTTCCGACATCAAAACCGCTTCGACATAGCTTTTACAGGAGGCACACAAATACCGCCGGATAACTTTCAGCCCCAACTTCCTGTCCCTGATCCTGCCTTTGTGCCAAAGTTCAATTTTAAAATTGGCACGGATGCGCATGACAAATCGAACGCCCCGCATTTCCAGGCCCTTAAACCAATCAAAGCCAATGAATTCACGGTCTCCCGCAATATAAAGCTGTGGCATGGGGGCATCGGACAAAGGCCATATATCGATTAACCTGTCCAATAAATCCAAGCGTTGTCTGCAACTGCTGTTTCCTGCGTGCCCCAGGTCAACCCAGGCCAAGGGGATGAAAACGTCACGGTACAAAAGGCCGATGACCAACAGGTTGATATGTGTTTTTCCGTATTTCCAATTGGTTCGGTCCAAAAGCAGGTAACAACCGGGGCTTTGACAAAAGGTATTGATGGCCAGAACACAAACAAACCGGAAGACACCTGTGGTTTTTCCTGATTGAAAAAAGCGTTTCAAGCGGTCATAGGCAGTTGAATTTTTGAGCTTTTTGTCCAAAACTTTGCCCATCCGCTTGGCCGCAGCACTTAAATTGGTAGTTTGGGCTGCCAAAATGCAGGTGCTGACCAATAACAACTGGCTTAGTTTTTTCTCTGTGATAACAGGTATTTGCGATTGCAAATGCTTGGAATTTTCAAATTCGATCATGGCGAAAAAATGGTTTGGTGACCTGATTTTTTCGCCTTTTTTATGCCATTTCCTTTCCAACTTTTTGGAAAGGATCATATTAGAAAAAATTGTTGCTCAGTAGAATAGCCTAAGGCATATTTAAAATGAATTTCTATTTCTGCCCTTGACTTCTTTTTTTTCAAAACACAAAAAAACAAAGTAACTTTATGGTGGCATATAACTGAAGTTACAGTTACACATTAATTTCGAAATGAGACTCAATAACAATATGGTTTTGTAATAACATTTCTTACCTTGATATTCTCATATACAAAAAGGGGCACTTGGTCATTTTAACCTAAGTGCCCCTTTTATTTAAAAGTGAACTTGTAATTAATGCTTAATCAAACGCTTCGTCAATATTTCGCCCTCTGACTCAATAACGACAATATATATCCCTGCCGCAAAATCACTAATATTGATTTCCTTTTTCCTTGAAGCATCTTTCATGTTTAATTCCATTCCACCAAAAATATTGTAAACTTTAATGCCATAACTTGGCGAGGAAGCATCTATGGTGAACATTCCCTTCGTAGGATTTGGATAAATGTTGGCCGTAAATGGAACATCAATCGCAGCAGCGCCAACCTCTTCGTCTTGGGCTGAAGCTGGGCAATATTCTACATCGCTTAAGCCAATACTAATATTTGGTGCATTCCCATCATATCCGTCGGATAAACTAACCGTAATACTGGCCACCTCTCCTGGTATCGAAACATTAACACTGTTGGTTTGATCTCCGCTGTAAGAACCATAATTGACAGAGCTACCATTGCCATCTACATAATTAATGTCAACATTATCAATATACCGATTGGAGGGGTTACCATTAATTTTAGAACCTAAACCTGTAACGCTAAATGAAATATCTTCACCACCAATGATAGTAGCAACGGCGTCACTATTCCCAGTACCTGAATGGTTTAAAGGTTCAGGTGAAAAATTTTCTGTCATGCTGGTACAATTATCACATCCATCAGGAATACCGTCACCGTCCGTGTCTATATTATCGTCAAATCCTGGGCAGACATCGTTGCTGTCGCATACGCCATCACCATCAGAATCGCTACATGCTATCCCACAGTAATCTACTGTGCCAAGTGTAATGCTCATGCCATTTGGCCCATTTCCATCATAATCATCTGATAAGCTTACTGTTACAGAAGTTATAGGCCCAGCGATTTGTACATTTACCGAGCTAACATTTGCCCCGCTGTATGTACCATACACAGTATTTCCGTTATCGTCAACATAGCTTATTTCTACTAATTCAATATATCTTCTATTTGATTTTCCATTCAACTTTTGGTTAATATCGGAAACAGTAAATGACACATCCAAAGCCTCACCTCCAAAGTCAAGCGTTGTACTGGTAGAACCTGACCCAGAATGAGTTAAAGGGGACGAGGGGAAATTGGCAGTTGTTTCTGTACAATTATTATCACACCCATCTGGAATACCATCTCCATCAGAATCAATGTTATCATCGAACCCTGGGCATATGTCCAATGCATCACAGACACCGTCGCTATCTGAATCAGATGAAGAGCCACCAGAACAGTTACAGAAAGTGTCATAAGTTTCACCCGTTGTACATGGATCACCATCTTCGCAAGCGGTACCGATCAGGTTATCATTGAACCCTGGGCATTGGTCATCAACATTACAAACGCCGTCACCATCATCATCAGGGCAGCAGATGCTTACCGTACCTGAACAAGTGAGTTGCGCAGCCCTGACTGTATTGTAATAATGATCCATTCTTGCAACCTGATCAGTCGTGAAAATATCACGGCAATGCTTTTGGCTGTAAGACATCATGTTAAGTGGATCGGGCACGTAAGTATCACCGTTTGCATCAGTAGCATTTCCTGTGTACTGACAACTTCCATTCACCAACCCACTAATATTAGGATCAGCAGGTGTATCGCACAGCAAATCGCCTGCAGAGCTACAGTTAGAGCCATTCACCAATTCATTTCCTCCCTGATGTGTATGGTACAAACCAAAGTAGTGACCTATTTCATGGGCCAGGGTAGAAGTATTCATCGCACAGCTATTATCCATCATGATATAGCGATCTGAAGACCACGGGAAGTTTGCCCAACCACAATAACCAGCTGCACTATTCACAAAATAGATATTCATGGCAGTGGGGTCATTGTTTGAAAAATACAAATTGTCCCCTTCTCCAAAGCTACCTATATTATAATAGGTATCGCTATCAATGTATTCCAATGCACATACGACAAGATTATACATGGCTGGTATAAATTGTACATTGGCAACGTCAATGGCATCCTTTAAATCACATTCTGAAATGCCGCCACTACCATTACTCTGCCGTAATATATATGCCTTTATTGGAATATTAGTGACCGATTTTTCTTGCGCATGAATTAATTTAACTTGCTTTTCCATTGCTATCCTTCTTTGGATACTGGATGGGTCTTTTTGTTCAACATATGCTCCCTATGGCTCTCTTGAGCGCAATCTCCTGTGACGATTGGGCACGAGCATTATTCATTTGAAAGCAAAAAGGCAAATGAGAGGATCAATGAGAAGTAGGTTTTTTTCATAAAAGATGTAGTATTTAAGTTGTTAATGAATGAGTAATATTCGAAGTGTTTTTAATTAAACCCACGATTGTCAGGTTTACAAAATTTTGGCAATCATAAGTTTATATCTTTTGATCTCTCAATATTTGCCACTACCAAAGACAGTAGCGTAATAAATGAAAGCTGACATTGTTGAAAGAAAGGGTACACACAACCTTAGTTAAATCGAAAGAAGATTGAAAATGGATACCAAAAATATTTATGTCAACTCATCTGGTCATCAAAGTTCACTATATAAACTATTCATGAAAAACTCTTTGTACCAACTTTACCATCCTCGGCATTGGTGTTTATTTTGCTTGGGCAAATATACAATTTAGAAAGCCACGAAAAAAATACAGCAAAAACAGATAAATTGCCAATAAAAATAAAATGGAGAAGAGTTGTAAAAATGGTTTTCATTACCGTATACTTCTTACTTCAGGTCTGTTTTCAGGTTAAATGCGAAGAAATATAGAGGGAGAGAGGTGTGGTTTATCAAAAACCGCACTTTTTTCACATTTTTAAAATGAGTCCTTGGCAACAAAACTTTCCTTACATTAAGATCCGCCGTCCTTTTTTATGGATTCGGAGTACCTTAGACTTAGTGGCATACATTTTTTTTGTCAACTCCACCAAACCAGCCAGATTCTCAATAAACTGAAAAAGAAATAATTGAGACTTGGACGTATTAATGGCTGGCTTTGCGAGGAGATATAAAACTACAGTTTAGGTCACCTTGAGACAAAGAATAGCTCGAAAATAAGTAATTTTGCCAAATAATACATCCGAAACTTTGTTGAATAAGAATAACTCATGTCTATAGAATCCTTAACCACCACCATCCCCCAAGCGGTCGCCACCAAGACTGCCCTCATCAACAACGAGGCATTTGCCATTAAGGACGGCGAAACGATCCTCGAATTTGTTCGCCGCTACAAAGGCAAGGACTACGTGCCTACCCTCTGCGACGCACCCAACCTTGAAGCATTCGGCTCGTGTCGGGTATGCAGTGTGCAGGTTGGTAAAGTGGGCAATGGGGCACAACTAAAAACCGTAGCTTCTTGCCACACACCAGTAGCGGAGGACATGATGATTTTCACCGAAAGTGAATATATCCAAAAGCTGCGTAAAAACATCATCGAACTGGTGCTGACCGATCACCCGCTCGACTGCCTCACTTGTGAGGTGAACGGGAATTGCGAACTACAGGACGTGGCCGCAAGGGTCGGCATTCGTAAAGTACGCTATCCAGCAGGCGAAGTGCATACAGAAAGGGAGAAGGATTTGAGCCACCCATACATGACAGCAGATATGTCGAAATGTATTATGTGCTACCGTTGTGTAAGGGCTTGTGACGAGGTGCAGGGACAATTTGTATTGGGCGTGAGCGGGCGTGGTTTTGATAACAAAATCATCATGGGGTTGGATGATACCTTCCTCAACTCCGATTGCGTGTCTTGCGGAGCTTGTTCACAGGCTTGCCCGACAAGTGCTATCCACGATGTGTTCCAGTCCAAAGCCGTGGTGGGGCAGGACAAGGTACGAACAACTTGCACGTATTGTGGAGTCGGTTGCAACCTCGAAGTGAGTGTGAAGGATGGTAGCATATTAAGCATTCAAGCACCTTATAATGCAGATGTGAATCAGGGGCACACCTGCCTGAAAGGGCGTTATGCCTTTAAATTTTACAACCACCCTGATCGCCTGAAAAATCCATTGATTAAGAAGAATGGCAAATTCGAAGAAGTCAGTTGGGACGAGGCATATGATTTCATCGCTGAAAAATTAATTTCCATCAAAGATAAATATGGCCCAGATGCCATTGCAGGTATCTCTTCTGCCCGCACAACAAATGAGGAAAATTATCTCATGCAGAAAATGATCCGGGCGGTCATTGGCACCAATAATATTGATGGTTGTGCAAGGGTATGCCACTCGCCGACGGCGCTTGGCATGCAGCGGACTTTCGGAACAGGTGCAGCGACCAACTCCATTGAAGATTTGAAATACACTGACTGCATGATGGTCATCGGCGCCAACCCAACCGCAGCCCACCCAGTCACTGGAGCGAAGATCAAACAAAATGCAATGAAAGGGAAAACCCTCATCGTCATTGATCCCCGCCGCACGGAGATGGCCAAATATGCCCACCACCACTTGCAGTTGCGCCCAGGTACAAATGTCGCCGTTTTGGACATGATGCTCTATTACATCATCACGGAGGGCCTGGCTGCCGACGAGTACATCAACAACCGCACAGAAGGGTACGAAGATTTCAAAAAAGGCATTTTGAGTTTGGATATTGACCGCTTGGAAGAGGTATCTGGCGTGCCGAGGGAGCAAGTAAGGGCAGCAGCGATTGATTATGCCACAGCCAATGCGGCCATGAGTTTCCATGGTCTTGGCGTCACCGAGCATTATCAAGGCACCTATGGCGTCATGCTGATCGCCGACCTCGCCATGATTACGGGAAATGTTGGAAGACGTGGTTGTGGTGTCAACCCACTACGGGGGCAGAACAATGTGCAGGGCATGGCCGATATGGGGGTACAACCTTATCAGGGAGCCGGCTACCTGCATGTCGAAGACGAGGCAAACATCAACCGTTTTGAAGAATTTTATGGAGTGCAAAACATGCCGAGAAAAACGGGCTACACCATCCCTGAGATGTACGACAACGCATTGGAAGGAAAACTCAAAGCCCTATGGCTCACGGGCGAAGATGTCGTACAGAGCGACCCCAATTCCCAGCGGGTCATTAAAGCACTTAAAAAACTGGACTTGCTGGTGGTACAGGAAATTTTCCATACCGTTACTTCCGAATTCGCTCATGTCATTTTACCAGGCGCTTCTTTCCTCGAAAAAGACGGCACCTTCACCAATGGCGAACGCCGCATCCAACGGGTGCAAGAGGTGGTAAAACCAGTCGGCAACAGCAAACCCGATGGGCAGATTTATGTGGAAATGATGAACCGACTCGGTTACCAGCAAGCGCCCTACACCGCTAAAGGCATGTTGGAAGAAATCAGCCAGATCGTTCCGTTTTTCGCAGGCGTAAAATGGGATGAATTAGGTGATCAAGGTAAGCAGTGGCCCGTCGCACCAGATGGTACCGACACTCAAATTCTTCATACTGAGACCTTCAAACGTGGCAAAGGCAATTTCGTTTTCCGTGATTTTGTGGAAACCAGTGAAATCATTGACCACAAAGAGAAATTTCCGATTATCCTGACTACCAACCGCAACCTTGAACATTACAACGCTGGCACCATGACCCGCCGCACCGCCAACGTAGAATTGGTCACTGAGGATGTCCTTCTGCTCCATCGTAAGGATGCACGCAAGCACGGCATCGAAGAAGGCGACATGGTTCGAATCGAATCGGCACGTGGTCATGTGGACATCAAAGCACACATCACTGATGAAGTAAAACCGGGAGTTGTCAGTACGACTTTCCATTTCCCTGATGTTTTAGTGAACGACGTGACAGGGGATGTTCATGATGATATTGCAAATTGTCCTGAGTACAAAGTGGTGAGTGTGCGGATTTCGAAGGTTTAAAGTTTTGAAATAATTCATAATTATATGGACTTTCCAAGTTTTGAAACTTGGAAAGTCTTTTTTATTGGGGCTAAATGAATTCATTTGGTCACAAATTTTTAAGAACGAGTTTTACTAAATCTTCGAGATTTAGCAAAACAGGGAGCAATGTCCGATTTGCTAAATTTTGAAAATTTAGTAAATCTTTTGACCAAATGAAATCACCTAGAACCATTTTATTAAATAGCCATGAAACAAATTCTGATCTCTGTTTTGTTTTTTGCTGTTATCGTTAGTTGCGATACTCCTGACAAGCAACAAACTAATGAAAATCCAAAAGTCGAACCTACCGACCTTCTCGGCCCCATCACCCGTACTGACCTGCAAAAAGCCCCTTTCAACGATTGGTTCAATAGTGGCTATCAATACTACCAACCTGATTCGACTATTATTTCCAATATAAATTTAGATGAAACCTCAGTATTGACCTTCATGGGCACGTGGTGCTCCGACAGCCAACGGGAAGTACCGCATCTATTTAAAATATTGGATGCAACAAATTTTCCAAAAGATAGTATCAAGATCCTCGCTGTGAATGAGGACAAAACCCAACCAGAAGCAGCGATTAAAAAATGGGGCATTGAATATGTACCGACCATTATTTTTTTGAAAAAGGCAAAAGAGATAGGGCGGATTGTTGAATCACCAGCGGAGACTTTGGAAAAGGATATGTTGCTGATTTTAGAAGAAAGATAAAGTGGACAATTAAGAGTAAGTCCAATAAAATGGGCTATACAAGAAGGTAATGAAATTCACATTCTTTTCAAATAAAACCAAAACAATAAAACCCCTATAAAAAGGACTCCCACAATAAATACCAAATTGCACCAGCCAGTATTAACAGGTGAAATATCTCCAGCCAATATAAAACTCGCCCAAAAATAGGGATGAGGTTTTTCCTCGTATTTTAAATAATCCAATTGCGCTTTTTGTAATGCTATATCTTTTCGCATACCTGATTCTATATTCGCATAAAAATAAGCCATCAAATCCGAGGTACTTGCGTCGTCAATGTTCCACAAGGTAGTAGCCATGCTTTTTGCACCAGCATAAAAAAAACCACTGGTCTGGCCGATGATGCCTTCGCCCAACTGCAATTCGCCGATGCCCGTTTCGCACGCTGACAACGTAACAAGGTCGGCATTTAAGGATAAATTGTATAAATCTTTGGTGTACAGATAAGGTAATTCCTTTTTGTCTTTGTATTCAGAAAAAGCGATATATGAATACTCGCCACTCTCGTCGTTGGCTTGGCCATGGGTAGTCAAGTGCAATATTTGATAATCGGCGGCTAAATTGATAAAATTCTCTACTGTTGCATTTTCACTCTCCAATATATCGCCATCCATTAGCCCTAAAAGAGTGACCGCTTCACTTTTATTGTATATTAAAGGCGACAAAATATTTCTCAAATGAATTATTTCTTCAACAATAATAGGCTGAAAGGTATCTGGTTCAATTTTTTCAATCGTGCTGCCAGTAAATTCAGGGGCAACTACCAATAGTTTTTTAGATGCCTTCTTTCCAGTTTTCCTTTTTTTAATACTTAACAGAAGTGCAGAGGAATAAGCAAAACTCAATGCCTTTTCTTTTAATAAATATGGGAAATCTCTAAAGTTATCAGTTTGAACAATTGGTTCAGTTAGTAAGACGCCGAATGGAAGATAGCCGAGTACTCCGTCAGGAATAATTACCAAACTTCTTTTCATAACGACTTTATCCCGTATTTGGCCAATCAGTTTTTTATATAAATTGTATGCGGCTTCCGTATATTGTTTACGGTAGTATTGCGCCAATTCATTCGTTTTTACTTCAGCCTCCCAATAGCCCATAATTCCGTCCCTCATTTGGTTTACCCACTTCTCAAGTGGAAAGTCTTTCTTAATATTCAGTAAAGCTACAGTTTGTTCGTCAATATAAAATAAATAAATACTGCTATCGCCCACAAAGTATTCCAACAGAGCCTGATCCGGCAATAATAATTCTTTTTGTATTTTTTTAATATTGGGTACTTGGTGGTCATAAACCAACTGAAAATATTTGGGATATTTCTTGCCAATGTCATTTTTTAATTCGTCGAGGGAACGCTTTGACTCCAGTATTACATATTCTTTCTCCAAAATAGTGGAGTAAATCTTATTGTCCTCTTTTTGTAATTCCAAAAAGAGTTCTTTTTCCAGTTGGTTTATTTTTCTATTTAATTGTTTTTCTTTAATTAAAATGCTGTCAGGAATATTGGCCAATTGTTTAGCCTCGCTTTCGTAAAAAGATTTTAACAGCATATTTGCCTTAACCTTTCCGGATGTCATGTAGGCGGTATCAACATAAGCATAACTCTGACCTTGGCTTGGCATTGCATTACATGCCGCTATTTCCCGTTCGTAAATCTGTTTTGCATTTTTAAAATAAAGCCGAATGGAAGAAGGCTCTACATTAGTGTATTTATATTTTTCAAAAAAATCATTGGCCAATCGGCATTGGTTGAACAATTTCATTAAAGTTGCACTATCCCGCTTTTTACTATATCTTTTTTCTAAAACTTCCGTCTGCTTATTTAATATTTCAATGACATAATTAACCTCAGTAACATATTGTGGGTTCTTTAACGAATCAGGATTGACATTTAGATTTTCAAGTGCTTTTTGAAAATATTCATCAGCAATATTTTGTTCATTAATTCTTTCGAAATAAAGTGCGATATTGGAATAAGACAAGGCAACCTCTGGGTGGTTTTTTCCATGATATTGCTGAAGTACATCCAAAGCTTTTAAAAAATGATAGTAGGCTGAATCAAGCTCTCCAAGTTCTAAATATGCGATGCCCAACCGATTGTGCGCTATACCAATATGCCCGCCAGAGTCGCCACTGAGTTCTTCCCATATTCCGATGGCTCTCTTACTGTTTTCAATAGCAGCGGATTGATCACCTTCCAGAGAGCAGGCGGCAGCTTTATTAATATACGATTGCGCCACCTCATCATGATTGGCACCTAATTGTTTTACTCTAATGTGCAACGATTTGTCAAAATACTCATAAGCCTTTTCATATTGTTCCCACTCACCAAATATGTTTCCCATATTGCTATAAGTGTACCCAAGCCAAATATGCCCTAATGTATTACCCCATGTATGATTACGTATGGAAGCATTATAAAATTCCATGGCCTTATGACTGTCACCCCTTGAATAAGAAATGTTGCCCATCACATCAAAACAAAGGCTGAGGGTTGGGTGGGGTTCGCCATATTTTGACTTAAATATCTTATATGCATTATTTATTAATTCAAGTGCTTCGTCATATTTGCCTATTTCCCAATAAAAATTGCCTAAGTCGTAATAAGAGGAAGCAGTTTGTACATCATTTTCTCCAAATTTTTTTTCCCGAATTTCCAATGCTGTCAAATATTCCTTTTCGGCATTTTCATATTGACCCAAATCTTTCCACACATTCCCTAAATTATTGTAAGTAGAGGCAAGGAAAAATGAATCACTTTTGGTCATCCTGAAGCTGTCTATAGCTTCTATGAGATAGCCTTTGGCTTCTTTATTCCTTCCCAACCTCCACAAAATAGTTCCAAGGTCAGCTTTTAACCGGGCTATCCTAGAATGCTTATTGTCTTTGAATAGCTCCGCAAATCGAAGGGCTTCTTGATAATATAGCAAAGTAGAATCAAAGTTTCCAGATTTTTCGTGTTTGAGAGCGGCTTTTATTAGGGAATCAATATTCTCTAATGGAATACTTTCTTGAGCAGAAATAAATGTGGTAAAATAAATAAATACAAAGCAAGCGGTGAGCAGTTTTGTCATTTTATGCCGTTGTATAAAATAGAGATAGCAATTAAACTGTTATCTCCATATTTGGTTTATTTGAATGTAATTGTACAAAAATAAAAACAAAGAAAAAAAATGGGAATTTTAAAGGACGACCTATGAAAGTTTCGTAATATATATCGAAAAGACAGCATTATTATTTCCCACATTCCTTTGCAAAAGCCAATGCATGCGAATTTAATTGTTGCATAAAACTGGTTGCAATGGCATCCTTCACCAACTTTGTTTTATGAGGAAAAGGTTCATCCTTATTTTTCGCCTTGTTTTTTTGTCTTTTACTGAGCGCCCTTTCGTCTCCTGTATAGGTACCCCATTCGTGTCGCCATCTTCCTGAGCCGGTTACTGAATCACTTTTGAGCACCTTGCCCGTTTCTAAATCCGTTATGGTAACTGTCCCCTCTATCTTAGTGTAGGCCGTTTTCCCATAAGGGGTATAAGTGGCGTATACTACCTTGGGTACACCCTTTTCTTCAAAGTCGTTATTGTGTTTCGAAGTAGCAGGCTCGCCTTTGATAAATTCAAAGTTTATATCTCGGATAGAAGCTGAAATCAAAATATTTGCTTTCCCTGACACCAGCGCTTCACTGTTAGACAAAAGGGTAAAGTATGGAAGATGGCCAATTTTGGATCCCCTTGTATTTAAATCATTTTTCAAATCATAATTTCTCCGCTTCAAATGTACCGCTCAAATTCAGTATACCCCCGCCGCTCAGGTCAAGTACTGGAAAGTCGAAACTACCTTTTATTTTTCCATTTGAATCTGAATCGATGGTAACGCTACCTTCCGGATCGGTGATAGGCTGACCGATCCAAGTTTGCAATACACCATCAGTTTGTTGCATATAACTACCTAAAGCAAAAGAGGCAGGCGAATTGACAGTAACTGGGTCGGCAGGGGTTGACACTTTGGCCCAAGGCACATACGTACCTGCCCCTTGGTAATTGTTAATGGACAGCACCAATGACCTATGCCCATCCATTTGAGAATCCCCCTCTTGAACGGAAATATGCAGGAAAATTGAATCTTGCAATGTCCCGCCCAAACAGTTGATCTCAATAGAACTACCGTCAAGGTCAAGATCAGCTGTTCCGCCGTTGCAGGGCACACCATTGGATGTCTGGTTTGGGTTTGCACCATCATCGGCGCTACAGGCGAAAATAAGAATGCAAAATAAGGCAAGCGTTGGAAGTTTAAATTTATTTGTAATCATTTTTTGAGTTTTTGATTTTTGAAAAAGATTCGAACCGAATCATGAATAAATTAACTACCCTCTCTGTTAATAAACCCGGTCAATTTTCCTCCAATGTTTTCGCCAAGTTGCTTGGCTGCCTCTTTCAATAATGGTTTTACATCGGGCCACGGTTTGTCCGTTGTCTTTGCAAGGCCTTTTTGGTAACTGCTCAATGCTTTTTCGTTTCCCGAATATTTCGCCCAGGCATGGGACCATCTTTCTGTAGAGGACGCCTGACCGGTCTGTACGGTTTCGCCCGTGGCAATTTCGATGACC
The DNA here is from genome assembly GCA_965222975.1 of Saprospiraceae bacterium. GTDB lineage: Bacteria > Bacteroidota > Bacteroidia > Chitinophagales > Saprospiraceae > UBA6168. Next base: position 167,746 of record CBDCVJ010000083.1, read on the forward strand.
GAATAAGTAGCTGTAAGCGTCAGATAGAGTTCTTTGCTATATTCGGTAATAGTGGCATACACCTTCTCTTTGATCTTTGTAGTCTCTTCCTTTCCTTCACTGTTTTTGGTTTTAACCTCCCTGACCACAACTTCGTTTTCTTCTTTTTTAGTTTTAGGGTCGGCTACTTTCTTGGTCACCTCGTATCCGTCATAAATGCAGACCAACCTATAATCCATTTCCTCCTTTTCATCAAATTCCATATTTGCCTGGTTAACGACCTTGTTATAGTCTTGTGCATTGCCCGTTTGGTAAATGACCATTCCGACTGTCAAGTCCGGAAATACTTCAAAAAAAGTCGCTTTCGATGCGTGTTTATGCAGTGTACTGAAAATGGTATGCTCAGGGGATAGGGAACTAAAAGCTGGGAGATCGGCAGGGTTGCGGGCCAAAAAATGATGGATGCTCATGCGGGCCGTCCCCAAAAATTTGGCCTTTTCATGCTTTTCGGACACGTCCTTATAATTGTTCATATAGGCCATGGCAATCCTGTATTCTTTAGCGGCCTCTTTGTTTGCCCCCCTATCTTTCCCTTCTGGGTCGAACAGTCCCTCAGCTATTTTGTAGTGCAGACCGGCCGCTGCGGGCCTTCCCGCGTCACGGTGTTTTTCCGCCGCCTCCATTTCGCTGGAAAAATCCTTGTAGACAAAATCGAAAGATGCTTTTTTTGTCCTGAACTTGTCCCCCGGTACCTGGTTCAAAACTTCGTTGACCGAATGCAGTTCCGAATACAACCGGAAGATGTCATGCCGGCGGTTCATTTCATCATCGTTGATCTTGTCTTGTGAATTTTCTTTTTTTTCAAGGACACTTTTTTCGTGACCGGTCAAAAAATGATTGTATGATCCGTTCAGTACTTCCAGGCATTTTTTCAGTTGCCTTTTTGAAAGATCCAATGTCATGGCCTGTGCGGCATAAGCCACTGCATCTTGGTAATATTTATCTTTTAATGCCTTTTCTCCGCTCCTCACATAAAAGCTTTTGTTTTTATTTCCCTCTGGTTGAAAGGGTTTTCCCCAAAGACGGGGCTGTGCTTGTAAGAACATGGGCAAGCACATAATTAATATTGTCGTAAATAATTTTAATTGTTGCATGGTGTTATTTTTTGATTGCATTAATTCATCAAAATTAGGTTTCCCCAAAGTCAAGTCGGAAAACCTAAAGTAGTCAATGATAATAGCACTATAAATAAAAATAAGCTGACGGCATTACGGTTGTAGACAATTGCCATGACCCATTAATAAGTTGCAATAATAATTACGCTCATGCTCTATTGATGCTGAGATATAGAATTCCAAATTATGCGGTGGCAAAAAACTCGGTGGAAAAATACCGCAGTGCTTTTAATAAACAGAGTCTTCGGAAACCTTTGCTGCAATTAATCGGCACAGATTGAACATGAGCGAATAATTATTTAGTAAATTCAACAATGTGGCCTGAAACTATTACTTCATAAGTCCTTACAATTGGGAAAAATGAGTGTTTAATTTCAATCGTTTCATTGATTATTGCTTTAGGCCCACCTACAATGTCAGATTTTGATAACATTGCTGCCCTTGCTTTAGCAATTAACCCTCTTTTAGAAAGTCCACCAATCCCAAAAACATAAGTTGTTTTAGATTCACCCCTAACACTTGTCAGAACTTTAAAATTATTGCTTGACAAGTGTACCTCGGTTGAGTTAGTGGTCACGCCACTATGAATAGCACAACTCGAAAAGAGGAAGGCAAAAAAAATGGCCAGTAAAAGATTTTTTTTCATGTTATATTCTTTTGATTCCTACTCGTAAGGTTTTTCGGATACACCCCGTTTTTATAGCGGTTTTCTGGTCTCCGCTTTTTATTAAACAATATTCTTCATCGTAGTCGCTAAATTTATTTGACAGACTGAAACACTTTTAAATTGTATGAAATTAATTATGCCTTAATTGCAACTTTATTAATTTTTTTTGCAAATAATATTTGAATAAAAAATTGCAAAACGATCTGCTATATAAATTTGGCAACCACATTAATTCTTACACGTTTTTATCCTTCATAAAAAAAGTTGATTTGCACGAAGCCTAAAAATGGTGCAGTATTATTTGAAAGAAATCTGTTTATCAGATTATTTTGGCTTTGCCAAGATTAGAGTCCAAAAAGGGCCAGCCGTGCCAACGCCAAATTGGGTTACCATAGGGTTCATTATATTTTGGCACTGCTCTGAAGTTTCCATCCATATCTCTATTGCTTCTTCTTCTGATTCACCCCCTTTCAAAAGGTTGACTACAGCGATGTAGCCCAAAGTGTCCAAACGTTTTGTCAAACTCACTCCCTCTTTTCCAATGTGACTTTGGTCGTTTTCATCATTCATATATTGACTGTGATCCTCTGCCACATCAGTCAATTCCTGACTCCATACGACACCACTGACAGCAGGCAGATCAGCAGTATCGCATAAATGGCCTGATGTCCGTTCGGTATTTATTAATGTCAGAAGTAGGTTTTTGTCAGGAGAGATTGGAGCATTTTTAAAATCAGCTTCTTCATCATTACCACAGGAAGAAAAGATTAAGAAAAAAAGAAAAACCGCTGAACTAAACGAGAAAATGATTGACCGCATTTTGATAAATTTTTAAATGGTTATGAATTGTTTTTTTTGATTTATTAAAACGGGCATTGCCCATTAGAAAAAACCAAAAAAATATTCTGACAAGTTGGGATTTATCCTTTCATAATTGGCCAGAGCTACAAGCAGATTTCAAGGAAATTTCTATTTGTCCGATTTGATTTGGCTGCCTATTTAATCCTATCTACGTTTTACCACACGTATCGAAGTAACGCTAACTCCTGTTATTACTTGTAAAACATAAATGCCCGTAGGAGAAACCACATTTTCAAGCTCATAAGGCGACTGTATAGCAGTATTAAAATTTTCTTCTCGAACCACTTTACCCTCAACACTTAATAATCTTACCGTTTTAATAGATCCTCTTGGCTGACTTTCACTAAATTTTAAAAACAAGTTGCTTTCAAAAGGATTAGGGTATAATTCAATGCCATTAGAAACAGTTGTGGAATTGTTTATTGACGTTAGCACGCAATCTTCTAACGATACACCACAAGCAACATCATCGATAGGAGGGGTATCATCGGAATATTGGGGCGTATCGTTAATTCCCATCGGCCCTTCTCTTGTACCGTGGTTTTCATTCATATTGCAATCAAAAACATCACAACTCTGTCCATCTATATCCATTTTAAGATAAGATATTAACCCGGCTTCATCTCCAACCAATTCTGTATTCATTGTATTATTAATATCCTCACTATCCCTTACAATATTCCATAGCCTTACCTCATCAATGTTACCATTAAAATGTAAGAAATCCCCGTCACCTAGTGTAATCTTGCCTATACGTAAAGGTACCGTTCCGGCCAGAATAGGATTGATGGTTGTGGAGCCAGGTGCAAGAGAGCTTTGTACCTCATTTCCATCTACATAAATTTTAATTTCCTGAGTGGCCACATCAAAAGTAGTCGCAACATGTTGCCATCTATCGGCTAGTATTACTGCATTGTCGGTATCTAAGGTTCTATATTCACCTACCGATTTGTATACACCGAATCGAATTCTGTTATCTGGTTCCACTATTAGAGCATAACTTGGTTCAAAAATATACGTATCGTATTTGCCAACTATTGGGTGTCTAGTCCCGTCGGGTTTCACCTTCACCCAAGCTTCAATGGTAATTTGATCAGTTGGGGTTAATTCTGGTGAGCTGATGATTTTTACATGGTCATCAGTTCCGTCAAAATTCAAGCTATGGTTTTGAGAATTCAAGCTATATGAAAACAAAGCAATAATTACATAAATGTAAAATGATTTTGACATAATATTTATTTTTTGAGTGAACACAATGGTTTGATTAATTCAAGAATATATTTTTGATAAATAGCGGCAATGATTCGATGCTAAATTTATCCAATTTCACAGCTGATAAAAACACAGCGCATTGTCCCTGATCAATGGCATCCCCTCCATATTATTGGACGTGAAATAATAAAAATCACTTTTGCCAGACAACCATATAGTTTTCTTTTCCTTGCCGGTATTGAGGTCAAAAACCCGCAGCCCATGTTTACCTTTTTCCAGTTCGTCAGGCCGCAGGTATATGGCGTCCATATTTGTTCCTTTTACGGTTTTATTGCGATTGTTCCCGAATGCCCGTGTATAAAGGTCTTGGGCATAAGCGCCGCCAACCAGGCCAGAACCTGAACCGCCTCGGAAAACGGTCATCGTCCAAGCATTGTCCCATGCTTCGTCAGCATCAATCAACCCTTCCTTATAAGCCTGCCTGTTAAATTCAGCCATTTCATCCTGAAAAAGAACACCACCAACTATGCCGGCTGTGCCAATTAGAATCCTCCCCCAATCAATTTTGGATTTTTGTTCAAAAAACTTTTGGTATATAATTTCACCCTTACGGCTTATTAACCAGATATTATTATTGGATAATAGGGCATACCCATTTGGCAAGACTTTCATAACCAGCGGAAATTCAGCGGGTTGTTTTTTATTGTTTTTAAAAAATAATATTATCGGCAATTAATTCTACTTCCCCTTTTTCATAATCGAACAGTTTTAATTGTTTGTCCTCAAAAACCACAACTTTATTTATCGTTGTATCTTTCCTTATTAAACTGGTATCAGAAATACCCATTTCTTGGCCGGCCCCTTTCTCCTGTTGAAACATCCAAACTGCCCAAAGACCTATTGGTAGCGTAAACCAATTGGCCATCAAATTCGGTATAAAAACGGAGCTTGCTCCCATCTATGTCAACACCCCCCTTTCCAACTATTGGACAAGTCCTGTTTCAGCATCCGTAAATTCCAAATACTGTTTTCCTCGTTCCTACTATCCATGTGCAGTGGAGGGTGTGCTGTGGATTTGTTGCGGGCGAGCAATAACAGATAATCACCTTTATATTTATGCACCTTGACCAAATGCTCCGGTAAATCCCCTGCAAAATCCAATGTCCCTTTTCCAGAATCATAAGCCACATAATTGAACGACTTTTCAGTCCTAGTGTGCAACTGATTTTTTTGGACAAATACCCAATAGCGCCCCCCGCCCAAAACGAACGGGGCTTCCCAGGCTGGCTGCCCATCCTTCATGCTGTAGGCCTTTAATGTAGCACTGCCGGCCTGATGTTCTGATAAGTAAAAATTTGGATCGGTGAGGCGGGCAAAATATGGGCGCTGGAGAACAAGTCTTACTTTTGGTTCTACCTTCAATGGACGTTTCCACAAAACCTCACCTGTCGCCCTGTCCAGCCCGATCAAACTCCTGGCATAACCAAAAACGATATGCCCATCATTGGCTATTGGCTTCTTATATATTTCATCAAAAATGGTGATTTTTTTAAGTGGCTCAGGGGATGGGATCAACCACGACAATCCTTTCTTATTAAACTCTGCCGCCGCAAAGACCCTTTCTTTTTCTTGCTTGCCTTTTAGAAAAACAAGGCCAGCATCGCCTATCACATAATATTCTTTAATGGTCTCTATTTCATAATGATCCGTGTCGGCCAATATTTCCCCTGTTAAATAATTGATGAGCAACCATCTGCCCCCAACCTGTTTGTTCTGGATATCAAGCTTGACCTTCTTTCCCTTATTTGTTTTTTCCGAAGGCAGCCCCTTCAACCATGAATAAGGAAAATCCGGAATCCTCGTTGTATTCTCATTTTTTAGGCCGGGAATATCCAATTCCCAAACAATCTTTTTTTCGATACAGTCAAAAGCAAAATAGGTTGGTTCACTATAGAGGTAATACAAAGAAGTTTGTTCGTCAAAATAACTCCAATGTATTGGCTTGTTGAACTCATGCTTCCAGTCTGGTTCGTCTTGAGCGATAATTGGATTTGGAAAAAAAAGAAAATGAAGCATTAAAATCAAGATGGCACTTTTGCTTAATTTTAATATATGCCAAAGCTGAAAAAAAATACATTGCGAAATGTTTGTTTTCATAATACTTACAAATTAGGTATGTAAAACCGATTCACATTAAGTATTTAAGACAAGTTTGTTTTTCCACTTTTACGCCCCTTAAGCTTCCGAAAGCAAGGTCATTTATTTTGTTTTCATCATATTGTAAAGATAGTTTGAGGCACTTTGTCCGAAAGGCAAGAAACAATTATTTTCTTGGACAAAATCAGTGAAATTATTTTTATTTTTATTTTATATAAATGTTATTCTTTTTAATAAACAATTGATAATAAATGTATTAAAATTTACGGTACAATATTTTAGATTATATTTCTCCTGTTAAAAGCTATCAAATAGTTCCTCTCTAAATAGTGAAACACCTTTGTCAGTTACCAACAATCACTACCTTCACATTTACAAAAAGCAATCAATCAACATGTACAAATCCAATCTGATACAACTCTTGAAGTGCCTTGATCCTAATGAGATGAAACAGCTCGCCAAGTTTTTGAAGTCCCCTTATTTCAACACCAATATGACACTTGTTAAATTATTTATCTTTTTAAGAAAATATTATCCGGCATTTACCCATAAAAACCTGCTGAAAACGACAGCAGCCGAATTATTGTACCCAGAAGAAAAAAAGAACCCATACAAGAAACTGGACAGCAATATGTCATTGCTTAAGTCCTTAGTGGAAGATTTTTTATCCGTGGAAGGATTAAAGAAAAACGGATATTTAAAAAACAGGCTGTTGGTAAAAAAACTGGCGACATTTAAAGATCATTCTTTTTTTTCCAAGCAATATGAGAATTCATTTAAAAACCTGATAAATAAAAATGGAAAAAATGCGGAAGTGTTTTGGGAACTGTCCATGCTGCAAATAGAAAAGTTTAGCCACCCAACTACAAAAAAGGAAGAGCAGGGAGATGAAGCGCTGCAGCAAATAATGTCCAACCTTGATAAGGCCTGGGCAAACCAAAAGTTGATGCTATTGGCTGAGTCAATTAGCCGGGCCCGGTTTGTAAAATATTCGGAAATTTTGTCTGGGCTTGAAAATTTTCTAAAATACTTTTCCGAAAATAATTTAGTCAACAATAATCCAACAGGTTATTTAATGGTCGCTGCCATTAATTTGATGAGAAGCAATGACGAAAAACAATTGGACTACTGCCAGAAGGAATTTCGCAAAAATTTTAATGACCTTGCGTTTGATGACGCCCAAAACCTGTTTGCAATTATTGCAAATCAGATTACCTACTTTTATCGGTTATATGATGAAAAATACTTGCATACCCTTTTTGAATGGTACAAATACGGGCTGAAAATTCAAATATTTTTTGACAAAGGTGATATCAGCTATACTACTTACATGAATATCAGTTCGACTGCCTCGTTGGTCGGTGATTTTGAATATGTTCGCCACTTTAACATGAAATACCGTAAATATGTCCCGGTTGAATTTAGGGAAGACACAATGCGCTATTGTGAGGCGTTTGCATTTTTCCATGAAGGGAAATATAGAGATGCATTTGACCAAATACCCCCGACTGCCTTCGCAACCTCTCGCCTAAGCCATAACTTTAAATGCCTTGAATTGCGGTGCCTATATGAAATGACCCATAATGTCAATAAAAATTATAGGACAACTTTTGAAAGTAAGTTTAATACATTTAAAAGAAATTTATCCCATCCCACTTTAACAAACCCTGATGAGCAAATAAGGCTGACTAATTTCTCCAAATTACTTTGGGAAATTTATTTGGAAAGCACACAAATCCAAATTTCCAGAGAAATATTAATTGACCTGAAAAATAAACTTGAAACAAATTATCAAACTTTTTCTGCCCGATGGCTTGGTGAAAAAATAGATGAACTCTTGAAAAAGGGAATGGCCAATAAATAGCCATTCCACTTCAAATGACCTAATTGATCACATTGTCGTCAGTAATAAGAATATCCTCCCCACCCTTGATCTTTTCCTGACATTTTTCATTGAGTCTGGACAATAGAAAATCTACCAAACGGCTGTTGCGTTTGTTTTTCATAACGGCAATAAATTTTTGGGGAAACCCAAAGGAAGATCTGCTGTCCGGTGGCCAATGGCCTTGCCTGACAGGGCGGTCTTGCCTTATTGGGCTTATCCCTGATTTGAAAAAATTGGACAGCGGTTTGCCATCCGTGTTGTCGTCTAAGTAGTGCCGTTATTCGATTTTGGTACTCACTTTTTTCAATTTTTTTTCAGAAAAAATGACGGAAATAAAATTCTTTCCGAATATTGAGTATCATTTATGAAAAAAGGTACAAAACGGGTTTAGATAGTTTGAAAAATCGTGAAAATATATTGTTATCATTACAAGCAGAGTCTGAAAAAAGAGAAGTTGAGGCTCAGGCTTTGTCCGAAGATCCAAGTTTGGCAAAAAGTATTTTAAAATGGGTAACAAGTACTGGCGGTAATCAACAAGACGCCCAAGATATTTTTCAGGAAAGCATTTTTATTTATTTAAAAAACAAAAAAGAGGGGAAATTCAAAGGCAAGAGTTCTGTTAAAACTTATGTTTTGGGAATAGCCAAAAACCTAAACTATAAACGCCTGAATAAGACAAAAACCTATTATACGGACAAGATGGAAAAGCTTCCGTCCAGTAATTTTGAAGAGGATGGAGAGACCCAGATTATCTTTCAAGAACAAAACAAAGAACGATTGAAGTGCTATAAAATAATGATGTCCGAATTGGATGAGCCGTGCAAAAAGGCTTTAATCTTGAGAGACCAGTTTGGATATTCAATAGAAGAAATTGCGGATGAGATGAATTATACCAAGATCCAATCGGCAAACAATTTTGTACACCGATGCAGAAAAAAGTTGAGGAAATTGGTAGCAAACAACCCTTTTATTTTAAGTATATTAAAAAAAAGCAATGAAAAATTTTGAAAAAATAGCGGCATATATTGGAGGAAAAATGACACAGGAGGAAAAAGAAGCTTTTGAATTGGCTATCGCTTCGAATAAAGGGTTAGCGATGGAAGTGGAAATGCAAAAATTGGAGGAAGAAGCCATTGTCTGGCAGGCTGATGAGAATCTAAGAAAACAAATCAAAGAATTCAGCAGAAATAATCCTGTATTTAGCCAACAAGAGAAAAAACAAATGCATATCACTTGGAGGAAATGGGCAGCAATAGCAGCGTCCCTTTTTTTGTTGGTCAGCGCCTATTTCGTTTTCAATCAAAACCCAGAGGAAACGCCTAAAGAAATAGCTGTTCAATTTTACAAGGACAACCTCCCTAAAGTTGATGTAAATCGAACACCCAGCCAACCGCAACCTGATTACTTGCCATTCGCCATATCGATTGCTTTTGCCAACCCTAACGAAATAGGAGAAGCCATTGAATTTTTTGAAAATATCCAACCGGAGACTCCACTGTACCCTGATGCTGTCTATTGGCTCGGTCATGCCTGTTTCAAAAAAAGGGATTTCAACTGTGCGATCCTTAAATTTTCCAAAGTAAAAAATATAACAAACCGACCAGAACTATTGGATCGAGCCACTTTTTATACCTTACTCAGCCATTTGGCGTTTAATGGCATCACCCCTGAATCTGTCCAACTTTTGCAAGTCATTCGGTCAAGCCAATCAAACTATTCGCCTAAAGCAGATTCATTATATAGCAAACTCAAGCCAATACTGACAAAGGATTAAATACACCCCCACTAACTCCCATTTATTCAATATTCAACTGCAAATCAGGCAATCTTTCGCTTTTATGTTATATCTTTGCTCACTCAGTGACTTTCCTACACCTAACAACCTCTTGGACATCTATTTACCAGATTAAACGCTTAATACAACGATTCTTGAACCAAGGCTCATTAAAAGTTTCCATACAAAATTATCCCAACTACTCTGTAAGTATTTCACAAAAGCTACTCCCTATCGTAGCTTTAATACGCAAGAGAATGTACAAAAGTAGATGAACCGACTCAACCAATTATTAATAGTCTTATCCACCTTTCTAGCGATGCCTCTTGCCTCGCAGGTGAATAATTATGCTTCTTCCGAGGTTTTTGCCCTTTATAGCAATGGTGAGTTTGACAAAGCACTTGACCACGGGCGGCAGTTGTTGAAAAGTTACCCAAATGATCCGGCACTGTTATTCTACACAGCCGAATCGGCTCGACGCTTAAGGTATTATCCACTTGCCGAGACCTTTTTTTGAAAAGATACTGGATGTTGACAAAACAGACGCTCTCTCTGAAACTGACTTCTTCATTGGGCAGACAAAAAAGTCGCTGGGAAAGTACATTGAGGCGGTCAAATATTATTCAAGATACCTCGACAACAACAATGACGAAAGCGACTTGTTGGTGCATTTGGCCAAGGATGAAATCAATCACTGTGAATGGATCATCGGCAAATTGGATGAAAACAACAAAGACCTTTTCGCTGTAAATACACTCAGCCCAAATATCAATACCGAGCACTCGGAATTAGCACCGTTACGTTATGCTGATAAGATTTATTTTACGGCTGTTTATCCTGACGATGAAAATAAAGTCAATACCAGCCGCATCTACTCCGTCATCAAGGATCAACATGCCCGGTTGGAATCTTTCAACCCAACTGCCGACGAACTTCACGCAGCGCACATTGCATTGATGCCCGATGCCAGCAAAATGTACTACACCATTTGTCAGGAAAGAGAAGGCACAGCCCAACTACGTTGTGAAATATGGAGCCGAGACCGTATGTACGAGGGCGGTTGGGGCCCTCCGGTAAAACTGCCGAGGCACATCAATAGCAGGGCAGCGACCATGTTGCACCCGACCGTGGGCTGGGACATGTTTTTGAAATCCTATGTACTTTATTTTGCAACCGACCGCCCTGGCGGCGAGGGTGGCCTTGATATATGGGGCAGTATAATCAGTAAAGGCGGGGAATACAGCGAACCGTTCAATGCCCCGTTCAATTCCCCCTACGATGAGGTGACCCCTTTTTTTCACATGCCTTCCCAAACCATCTTTTTCAGTTCCAATGGATTTCCTGGTGTTGGAGGGTTCGATATATTTAGGGTTACAAAAGTGGGTGAGGCCCAATGGGAACTTCCAGTCAATATGGGCGAACCGCTCAATACGATACACGACGAATATTACTATTCCTATCATACCCGTACTGGTAAAGGCTATTTCGCTTCCAATCGGAATTGTAAAGAAAACAATCCTAATTTCCGCAACTGCCAAACAGACATCTTCGATGCCACCATCTATGCCGAATTACAGCTCAAGACCTACAATGGCGTCAACGAAACAAAACTTGCCCTGCCCAATATCACTATAATGGACATCAACCAGGGAACAGTCCATGTATTGGCCCCTGATCCCAGCGGCCAATATTTTACTTGCCCGCTTGCGGCCGACCGCCTTCATCACCTCGCTATTTTTGCCGACGGCTACCGACCAGCCAGAGTGATTGTTTCTACTAAAAACCTACCCTATTCGGAAGTGGTGAAAAAAGATGTGTACCTATTTGAGGGAGAAGCCACTGCCCAAGAACAGGAAGAAATGGACAAGTATTTTGAAAAAGCAGGCATTGGGACGGGCAATCCCGAAATCGAAGCATTAAGGGCAAGGTTGAAATCCAAGGTAATAAAGCCATGATTCAGTTCGGCAGTCTCTAGTTCGGCAGCTAATAAATAGTCTTTTACCAATCACTTTGCCGTATTTTTCGTGGATAATTGCATCATGAAATTCCACTACTTTGCTGTTTATAAACCTTATCTAATGCTCTGCCAATTCACGCCCGAAAACGAAAGCGATGCAACTTTGGCTGACCTACCATTTAATTTCCCAAAAGATTGCTACCCAGTAGGACGACTCGACAAGGACAGCGAAGGGCTGCTGTTGTTAACTAATGACAACTATTTGAAAACCAAATTCCTCTCGCCAAAATATCGCCATACCAAAACTTATTACGCCCAAGTAGAAGGAATTCTTCACGACAAAGCTATTTCACTATTGAGCAGAGGAGTGGCCATTAAAATAAAAGGAAAAACCTATCGAACAGCACCCGCAAAGGCAGAACGCATCGAGCCTCCTACCCTTCCCGAACGCAACCCGCCCATCCGTTACAGGGCAAATATTCCAACCTCGTGGTTGAGCATTACTTTGACTGAAGGAAAAAACCGGCAGGTTCGGAAGATGTGCACTGCTGTGGGGTTTCCACTATTGCGATTGGTGAGATGCAGACTGGGGCAATTGACATTGGGACATTTTGACCTGATGGAGGTGGAGCATTTTGAAAAAAAAGAAATTTATCGTTTGTTGGATATAGCGCATTAAAATTCAGCATTTCCTCTTTGACAGGTTTTAAAAACAAGATTACCCAACCTTTTCATTTCCCGCCGCTGTCTTGCATTTCACAAATAAAGAATAAATGAAAGCACCTTTCCACCTCTTCCTGTTTTTCTTTTTTGAGCATGTCTTTTTCTGCCCTTGGCCAATGGACGTTTGGTATCAAAGGCAGCATTGTCCGTTCTAGTCAGGATATTTCCCCCGTGCTCACTTATGTCGGTTACGACAATCCCGGTGAAAAGATAAACGGTTTCGGCACAACGGCTTTCCTTTATTACAGGGTATTAAAGCACCTGCAAATAGGCATCGAGCCGGGCCTCGTCCGTCGGGGCAACCGAACCATTAATTATATGACAGTTGATGCAAGCCCATTCGATTGCTGGGACTATGAATTGGATCATTTCAAAGAATGTGATGTAGAAGCATATAATGAAAACCGCGTGTACGCGAGCTATGTACAAGCCCCCATTTTCCTTAAAGGTACCCTGCCGATATGCAAAGACCGATTAGCCATTTTTGCAAAAGCAGGGAGTGGCTTCGCTTGGTTGGTTGCCGCCCAAACGGAACGTGGAAACAATGACCTTTTTGGGATTCCTGCAGAGTTGTCAACCTTCAATTTGAAAGAAGCCGACTTTATAGAAAGATGGGACTTGGCATGGCAAATGGGCACTGGCATTGATCTTAAAATGGGGCCAGGTTACCTTACACTGGAATCCATCTTTTATCATGGAACGAAAGATTTTTACTCTTATACAAAATCCCTGACCAAGAGTTTTGAATATTCATTAGGCTATCAAATCAATCTCTAATGTCAGAACACAGACCGCTTAGCTGTTAGAGGTCGGACGAACTCCACCTGATTGCTGACAACGAAGAAGTCTGTCTTCTGATCTCTAAAAAAACTCGTTATGAAAAAATCGCTTTTACTCTCACTGGCTATTTTGGCCTTCTATCTTCCGGCGAACGCACAGCTTTCTTTTGGCATTAAAGGCAGCATTACCCAGTCATGGTTCAATGACGAACCATCCGATGCCCCCAAGATGAATGGGCTAGGCACTACCCTGCTGCTGTACAAAAGGATCAATAAGCACTTTGACATCGGCATCGAACCGGGCATGGTACAACGCGGCACAGAACAACAATTTGATCGAGGCATTTACAACCCATATCTATGTATATGTTGTTTTGGTGATTGCCTTGTGCCTGAGGCCTACCCTTACGGCAAATCAAATGGACTAAGGACCAGTTACGTCCAGGCCCCCATTTTGGCAAGGGCCAACCTACCAATAGCTAAAGGCAAAATTGCCCTATTCGGCAAGTTCGGTGGTGGCCTATCCTGGCTGGCCTCTGGCTATTATAACACTCAGGTTTATGACGAATCCTCTTTTGGAGTCAAGCCGGAGGTCAAAGAACTTGATTTCTCTGAAGAAGACAGCCTGAAACGTTGGGACTGGGGACTGTATAGTGGTGCAGGCTTTGGGTTCAATTTGGGTTGTGGCATGCTCACATTCGAGGCAGAATTTTACCATGGCCTCCGCGATATGGCAGACTATGCTTCTTTCAGAAACCGGAGCACCAGCTATTCCGTCGGGTATTTAATCAGTTTATGAATTGGCGATGAAAATAAAGCATTTACTTATAACAACAGTCCTTTTCTTCCCTTTCTTCACGGTCGAAGCACAGTGGTCGTTTGGCATACAAGCCAGTAAAATAAAATCATGGAGCAGTGGACCACTCGATAAACCGCCCAAGGAGGATGGCTTCGGGGCAGCTATTAGCCTTTACTACCGTTTGGGCAATCATTTCCAAATCGGCATCGAACCGGGCACTGCCGAACGCAGCTATTCTGATTTGTCGAATTTTATCTTTATTGACGCCGTATCTATTAATCCCACATCCTCTTTTCTCCCCACTATGTCGGATTACGGGATTTCGGTTAATTCGCACTGGGTAGTACTGCCAATAATGGCCAAGGTCGACATGCCCGTCGCTGAAAACAAAGTCCACCTCTTTCTCAAAGGCGGCGTTGGGCCGTCATGGTTGGCATCAGCCTATCGGGAAGGGGGTGTATTCAGGTCGGAAGTGGATAGATCAGCTGAAAAAAATCAATCTTCAAGAAGAAACCGGTTGGAGGCGCTGGGATCTTGGCGCCTATAGTGGTGTAGGGACGGCAATAAATGCAGGCGCTGGCATGATCATGTTAAGTGTGGACAGTTATATGGGGTTCATCGGTCTTGAGCGACATGGATATGCAAAAAAGCCGCAGCTATAGCTTATCGTTGGGCTACTCAATTGATTTGTAATGAGGGATCGGGATTCAGAAGGTAGCCATCTGACGCCTGCCCCCTGTCCCTGACTTCAAAAATATTTTATTATGAAAACTCAAACCTTTCTCTTTCTTATCTCTACTGTTTTTATTTCTGCAAATGCCAATGCTCAGTTCACCTTTGGCATCAAAGGCAGCTACCATCATGCTTGGCAGGAGTACGGCGACGACTTCGGCGGCAATGGCACTGACCTGAAAATCAAGGGTTTTTCCACTTCCCTCATGGCTTATTACTCTTTTGGGAAATATGTCGAAATCGGTATTGAGCCGGGCTACATCCGCCGAGGGGCAGCCTGCGAACCGGGCTTCTTTCTCAGAAACCCCTACCTCACAGGCGACGCTACTTTGTACGCCAATTACCTGACTGCTCCCTTTTTCATAAAGGCTAAAAAATCGTTGTTCAAGGGATGTATGGAAATTTTCGTCAAAGGAGGAGGAGGCCCATCCTACCTCGTTGATGGTTATCGGCAATTGGACCTTGAATGGGGGCCCGGCGAAGACACGCAAATACAAGACATCAATTTTGATGAAGAGACAAACCTGCGCCGGTGGGATTGGGGGCTGAATGGTGGCGCTGGCTTCGGAATTCGTTTAGGGCCAGGTTCTTTGCAATTCTCTTATGAGTTGTACCACAGCTTGATGGACATGAACAAGGATCTGACTTCAAAGAACAGGAATGCGGGATATGCAATGGGGTACATGGTGCGGATTTAATAAAAAAAAAAAAAAGGGGGGAGGGGTAAAATAAAAAACACATAAAACATATTATTGAAAACACATAGACATATAGAAAACACAGGTTATAATTTTTCTGAAATAATCTATGTTTTCTATGTGTCTATGTGTTTTTCAATAATATGATTTTACAAATTTTGGGTCGTTTTTAGAAATTGGGTTTTAAATATAATATCTCTAAAACACAATCAATTTATTAACGCTGTTCCAGCCTTCACCTTTCAAAATAAAATAATAAGTGCCACTAAATAAATCTAAACTATTTATTTCTTTCGAAAAAACATTATTTAAATATTCATTTGAAAAAACAGTCTTTATTTTTTGACCATAAATATTAAATAAAGTTCCCAAAGCTTTTCCCGACGTTGGCAATTTTCCATGAATTAAAAAACTTCCATTATTCGGATTGGGGGAAATATTAATTTCTGCATTTTTCAAAAAATCATTTGTACCTAACTATTATTTCCACATTATATGTCAGTGTGTAAAAACAACCAAATTCATCTGTCTCATTTTGAATGACAGTTGTGTCAGAAAAAACAGGCACAGCCAAACAATTCACTGCCAGCAACCACAGCCGTATCTATTATTTCACTCAAATCGGAATGCACTTCTAAATTCAATGTAACCAAACTGTCACAGCCATCCGAATTTGTTAATTCAGCTGGTGTAAGCCCCAGCGTTTGTCAGTGTTTCACTATTAAAAACAAATTCTTCGCCGTCGCAAATCTCCTCCAAAAATTCGATGCGTGCTATTTTCCAAAATTTTTAAATTCAAAACGACAGTACTGTCACAGCCATTGCCATTGGTTAATTCGGCGGTGTAAATTCCTGTTGTGGTTAATGTTTCATTATTAAAAACAAATTCTTCGCCGTCGCATATTTCTTCCGAAAATTCATGCGTGCTATTTTTCAAAACGTTTCAAATCCAAAACGACGGTGCTGTCACAGCCATTGGCATTGATTAATTCAGCAGCGTAAACCCCAGCGTTTGTCAGCATTTCTCCATTAAAAGCAAATTCTTCGCCGTCGCATATTTCCTCCGAAAATTCATATGTGCTATTTTCCAAAACATTTAAATCCAAAACGACGGTGCTGTCACAGCCATTGGCATTGATTAATTCAGCGGTGTAAATTCCTGTTTTGGTTAATGTTTCATTATTAAAAACAAATCCTTCGCCGTCGCATATTTCTTCCGAAAATTCATACGTGCTGTTCTCCAAAACTTTTAAATCCAAAACAACAGTACTGTCGCAACCATTGACATTGGTTAATTCCAAGGAATACATTCCCGCTGCCGTCAATATTTCGTTATTAAAAATAAATTCATCGCCAGCGCATATTTCTTCCTCAATATTAATTTCATAAACAGGAAAGGTATTTATTTCATAAATAAAAATACTGTCAAAAAAAGCATATCGAACGGTGTCATGTATTATGGTGTTTTCTGTAATTATTTTCCCATTAAATAATTCACCGCTACATAAATTTATATTTTGGGTTTTAAATAATTCCGGTTCAGGAATTTGGTGCGTGACCGTATTGGTAATTCACTGGATCATTGAAGTCAAAATAAATTCCAGCGCTGTTTTCAATAATTGTCTCTGGTGTATTTCCAGCTATTTGCTCAATATAGTATTTCACAAAACCAATTGAATTCAGAGAGTCGGTAGCTTCATGAGGCAGGTTGATATTTTCAAAAGTGAATTTTAAAATGTTGCTCGGGCAACAATTCCCAATCATAATCATGAGAAGAAACACCAACCCTTAAAGTCGAGGTGTCCAAATATTGCGAAAGCGTATCTAAAATAATTACTTCCAGAGCAGACGCCGTGCCGAGGTTTTGAAAAGTGATTTGATAAGCCAGATCAGTTTCAGGGGTAATGAAAGTGGGCATCCGTTACACCTTTTGGCTGTACCTCTTTGATGTTCGGGTCAAAAGAATTGACACTCTCCCGGCATTCAATGTCAACAAAGCCATCCGCATCGTTTTGTGGGTATTGGGTCACAAAACCGACGCTGATCGAATTGCCTCCACACCCCTCCACAAAAACGATGGGTGAAGAACGCCCCGGATGTCCGAACGATTGCTGCGCCTGCATGACGATGGTAGCGCCATTGGGGTAAACCGTCACGTCGGTGGAGCTGCCGCTTTGCAGTTGGAAGGTACTGTCCCGGATCAGCACATTGTCCTCCACCACGATGAATTTGAAGCGAAGTGGCCATATCGCCCCATCCGCTGTTGGTGATCCTCATTACAACGCTGTCACCCATACACTCAGCAGCGAGTTCGACGCTACTTCCATCCCATTGGGCATTCAAAGAAGAACAAGTCGAATCGGGGTAAATATGTGATTCCACACAATGGGTCAAGCCCACTTCGGAATTGCAATCAAGGAAAGCTTTAAACGAAAAATCCCCACACTCGCCAATGTCCAAATCACCGAGTTCAAACAAGATAGGTGTTCTCATTGAGCCTGCACCCAAGGCAGTGTGCTGCTGGACATGGAAAGGTCGGGGGGTAACTGAATTTCCAAATAAGCATCGGCCGCTGCGGCTGTCCCAATATTGCAATATTCCACAAAATACTGGTTGTTGAAACAAGTTCTTAGCCAAGGTGTGCCAATATCCACTTGCAGCAGTGGGCAAATTTCCAATATCATAAATGGGAGTTCCAATAGCTGCACGCCCCCTACTCCGACATCAATGATTTGGGCACTTTGGCAAGGAATGAAGAGCGGGTTCGGTGACCAAATTTCGAGCAAATACTGACCTGTCTCCATCCATTTGATCATAAGACCCATTGACAAGGCTATCCTGATTGAAAAAGATGGTATCGCTTGTTCCCTGCTTTACCATTTTCATTTCAAAATCAGTAAATGTTGGCTCGCTCGCACTAAGGAGGCAATCAGTATTTTCGTCCAAAAAGGCCGTTACGTTCAAGAATTGATAGATTATTGTCAGTGCAAGTGAGGCCGAGATGAATTGTTTCTGGATAAACAGAAGCCCATGCAAAATCCTCACAAGCAGTACAGGTAGGGTTTTCCTGGATTGCCGACAAGGGAAATTTTCTTGATAAAATTTTGCTGATACCGTAACCGAGTAGAAACCATCCGACCCAGTGAAAACGGTTGGCCCACTCAAATTTTGACCAATCTGCGAAAGGGTAACCATATTTAATTCAGCATTGGGGATACCCGGTTCTCCTACATCATATTCACAATCGCCGTCTAAATCCTGATACACATAACCAGAGATGGTTGATAGTGGCCCATCCTCAACCGATTGAAGCGGAAACCATACAGGAGCGGTGCGCCACTCGTGCTTACCTGTATTGTTTGCTGCGGCTCACATGGATAAAAGGGATAGTCTATCTCCGAAATGAAGAGGTCATAAACCCCCGTATCAACAGACACTGAAAACTCCCCATTCGGAAATTGGCTGCCATCAAATCTTAGCGTATCCGTCGAACCTTGCTTGACCACCTTCATACTCCACCCTGCCACCCCATCTTCTCCTCCTATATCGAAAAAACAGTTGTCATAAAGGTCATAAAAGACCAAACCCGACAGGTGTTGGGGCGGACTTCCCTGGCATTGCAGGTCAATGTCTTGGGTAACAGGGACTGCATTAAGGGATTGCCAAAAACCAGAAGTGCAAGAGGTGCAAGAAGGATTGTTTTCCAAACCTGCCAATTCAATAAAGTATTCGAAACCAGCGGGCAAAGTAAAGCTATAAAACCCGTCCGCATCGGTTGTTGCGGTGTATGGAGAGCCTGTGGGAAATTGCTGTTCGGCCACGGCCCATAAGGTACAGTTTGCCAATCCGGGTTCACCGGGGTCTTGAATACAGTTTCCGTTTAGGTCGTGGAAAACTATACCGGAAATGGTATTCATCGTTACTGGGACACTTTCCATCAAGAAAGTGCCCAGATCATTGGTATCCGGCAGGGACGGAAAATCAGTAGTTATAGCCGGGGTGCAAGGTTGCCAGACGAACCCTGGGGTAGGCGCTCTGACTTCATACGTACCGGTATCTACTAAAATTTCAAAATTGCCGAGACTGTCCGTGACGCCATAATTATTGATGGGCCCATAGGCCCAGACAGTCCAGCCGGAGAGTGGTGTTTCGCCGGGTTGAACAACACAGTCCGAATTTAAGTCTTGCTGAATATTTCCCTTGATGATGTTCTCAAATAGGTGTCCATCTGGTCCTAAGTAAAACAGCCTTGAGGGGCTGCCAAGCATGATGATATTGCCATTGGACAGTTCTTGCACGGAATATCCCTTTCCAGCGCCATAAGTCTTTTCCCATATTAAAATTGCCTTGGTCGTCCAGTTTGGTCAAAGTGGTCAAAGAGAAAGGGGTAGCGGTATTTCCGGTTATGAGAAAACCACCGTCGAGTGTCTGGGCTATATCTTGTCCTACATCTTCTTCGTTGATGTCAAAATGCTCCAGGAATTGCAAATTGCCATCCGAATCGATTTTTAAAATAAAACCAAACTTTCACGATTGCCCGTGGGGTTGCGGTCATAGCCAGTAATGGCAAATCCGCCATCCGAAGTAGCTATCATGTTATTGCCGTTCAACCAGTAGGTGCCTGTATAGGATTTGGTCCAAACCAATGAACCATTAGTTGCCACCTTGTGGATGTAAAGATCATGGTTGGGATAAGCATTTCCGGCATTCACATAAATCAACCCGCCATCTGGGGTTGCCTGAACTGCAGATACGCTCTTTTCCAGCGAGGTATTGGTCCATTCAACATCCCCGTTTTCATCAATTTTCATCAGTAGCCTTTGTTTCCCTCCAATGTAAAAACCGCTCCCGTTCGGTATGGCCGAAATACGGAACGGGCTGATCGTTGAGTTGGTATGGGGGTAATATTTTTCCCATAGCACCGCACCTGAAGCATCCAGTTTTGCCACAAAAACATACCGTTGGAAAGGCTGCGAGTTCCTGGTGCTGCCCGCCACCATGATGCTGCCATCAGGTAATAGTTCGATGGAATACCCATACGTGTTTTCATAAATGCTGGGTAAATTGTATTCCCATAAGACATTGCCAAGGGTATCTACCTTAAATGCAACCATTGGCGCTGTACCTGTCACAAGAAACCCAGTATCTGATGTCACGACAACTTCGCCAACCAATGAAGAAACCGGAAAACTTCTTTGCCAAGGTTGGCTGGTCGCTGATTGAGGATGCAAAAAAAAGGAAATCAATAACAGCCAAAGGATATTTATCTTGATATTACTCATGGATTATTTTTTTGATAAGGCAAATTTCCACGTTAAAATACTGTTATTCAAAAACATTAATTAATATTTGCCGAAAAGTAAATTTTAACAAATTGACTAATTCTGAATAACCGACAGTATCAAACTGTCAGTATTTATCGAGCTCTAAATCATTAATCATCTATCATAAATGATTCACCTTTGCAAAAATTATCAGAAAGTAAAATAAGCGACAACAAACTTTTTTCGCTGATAAATTCGCTGACAGGCGTGGAAAAAAGGGAACTACACCATTTTCTGGGATCGCCATTTTTCAATCGGCGCCTGGAGGTGGTAGCTCTATGGAAGTATCTTCTGAGGCAAGGTAAGGAAGGAGATGGTGGTTATCAAAAAGAAAAAATATTTGATGCGGTGTTTCCGGGCGAACCATTCGATGATAGGCAACTGCGCTACACATTTACTTATCTATTGGAAAAAATAGAGTGTTTTTTAGCCTATCGGGAGTTTGATAAAACGCCCGTCGTGTCTGATTTGGCCTTGGCATCTGCCTTTCGGAAAAAGGGATTGGAAAAACACTTTAACCAAGCTTGGCGAAGGGCTGCGAAAGAGGTCACTGATATGCCAATTGGACTCAATAAAAGCCATGCCCAGTTCGAATTGGCCTTTGAACAATATTTTTTTTCAGAAAAACAAAAAAGGACAAGGGAAGGCAATCTTCAATCTGTCCATGATTCTTTTGACGAATACATAGTTGCTGGAAAATTACGGCTGGCCTGCTTAATGGCCGCCCAGCAAAAGGTGGTAAAAGTGGAGTATGATCTTTCTTTTTTGTATCTGATTATCAAATGGATTGAAAAAAATGAATTACTACAAAAACCTGCCATCGGAATGTACTATCATTGTTATTTAGCATTGACAGAAAATGATGAGATGCATTTTAAGCGGTTCAGGAAAATGCTCGAACAACATGGAGGCCATTTTGATACAACAGAAGTAAAAGATATACTACTAATGGCCATTAATTTTTGCATCCGTCAATTAAATGTAGGTAAGCGGCATTTCATTCGAGAAGCATTTGACTTGTATAAATTAGGTCTCAAAAATAACCTGCTCACAGAAGGAGGTCTTATGAGCCGCTTTACATATAAAAACATTGTAGCATTGGGTTTAGGGTTAGAAGAGTTCGAGTGGGTAGAAAAATTTATCGGTGATTGGCAACACAAATTGGAAAAGCGCTATCAAGAAAGTAGCTATCATTACAACCTCGCCAAACTCTATTTTACAAAAAAGGACTACACCCGAGCCATGCCCCTTCTCGCCCAAGTGGATGATTCTGATTTTTTGCTCATGCTCGATGCCAAAGTGTTATTGCTAAAAATGTATTACGAAACTGGCGAATGGGATGTGTTGGATAGTTTATTGGCCAGTTTTAAAACTTACCTGCGCCGGAAAAAGCAGATCGGTTACCATGAGGAACATTATAAAAGCCTCATCCAATACACTTCTAAACTCTTGAAGATAAATCGCTTTGACAAATCACAGACGGAGCATTTGCGGAGCGAAATTTCGAAAAATGAAAAAGTGTTGGAGAAAAATTGGTTGTTGGAGCAGTTGGGAAAATGACTCAGTAATCTTGATTGAAGAAACAATTTTATTAACCCAAATCACAACACATCAGTACAACCGCCTAGTTGTGCATCGGATTCGGAGGTTGCCTACTGATAAGCTGCTCTAGCATACACCAATTAACCATTACATTCATTAAAATCCTACTCGTAGAAATTTCAATTATATTGTTAGGAAAAAGCTATGAAAGAAGGCAAAATTAATTGCGGAATAGTTTATTCAACGTATTCGAATATATCAGTATATTGCAGATTATTTATCGGCAAATTTCAAAAAACCAGCGGGATATGTTACACAAGAATAAACGCCTGCTTGCCGCTATCATGTTTACCGACATTGTAGGTTACACGGCCATGATGCATGAAAACGAAAGGGCCGCAGCGTTAGTCCGTCAGCGCCACAGAGAGGTGTTTGAAGCCGAACACCTAAGATTCCACGGGGAGATACTTCAATATTATGGTGATGGAACATTGAGCATATTCAAAAGTGCAGTGGAGGCTGTCAAATGTGCCATTTCAATGCAGCAGACCTTTCAAATGGGAAACCCCGTCCCTCTACGCATTGGCATTCATCTTGGCGATATTGTTTTCGACGACAGTGATATATATGGAGATGGCGTAAACCTCGCCTCCCGAATCGAATCTTCAGGTATCGCAGGGAGCATTCTCATTTCCGAAAAAGTGAACTATGCAATAAAAAGCGAGGGAACCATTTTTACGCAGTCAGTCGGTTTCTTTGAATTTAAAAATGTAAAAGAACCTATTGAGTTATTTGCAGTTAAAAATGCGGGTGTCAGGGTACCGGCCCGTTCAGAAATGAGTGGAAAGCTGAAGGAAAATAAAAAATCCCTTGCAGTACTTCCGTTTGTCAATATGAGTTCTGATCCCGAAAATGATTATTTTAGTGATGGCATTGCAGAAGAAATTTTGAATGCACTCGTCAAAGTAGAGGGGATAAAAGTAACTGCACGAACTTCTTCTTTTTATTTTAAAAATAAAAACATGGATATCCGGGACATTGGCCGTCAGCTGGGAGTGAGCCATGTTTTGGAAGGCAGTGTTCGAAAGGCAGGTAACCGGGTTCGTGTTACGGCACAATTGGTAAGCAGTGTAGATGGTTTCCATCATTTCTCCGAATCATACGATCAAACACTGGAAGACATTTTTGCGGTACAAGATGAGATTGCCCAAAAAGTAACCATCCAATTACGAGGGCATTTTGCGGAGGACGAACACGCGAGAAAATTAGTAAAAGCCCCTACTTCGAACATGGAGGCTTATGAAGTTTATCTAAAGGGGTTGTACCATTTCAACCAATGGGGCGATGAAGCTTTAAAAAAAGCGATTCCCCTATTTCATAAATCCATTGAAATTCAGGAAGATTTTGCATTGCCCCACACACAGTTGAGCTTATGTTATATATTTCAGGCTTTTCAAAGAAAAATAACCTGGAAGGAAGCGGACCAAAAAGCAAGGGTTCACTTGTATCGAACTTTGGAATTGGACTCAGAGTCCGCCGAAGCATACCTATCTATTTTTGCGTTTCAGTTTTTTATCAAATGGGATTGGGATGCAGCCTATAAGACGGTCAAAATGGGGTTGGATTTATACCCAAATTATGCTGCCCTTTATCATGCCCTTTCTGCGCTTTATTATTTAAACGGAAATACATCTGCTGCTGTTGAAGCTCATCGTAAGGGACTGCTCCTCAATCCAATGTCGGTTGAAATGATATTTTATATGGGTATAGCCTACTTCTGGAATAAAGAGTACGAAGAAGCTTCTTATTATTTTGATAAAATACTAAAAATGAACCCTAATCACCGGACAGCCCTTGAATATAGAGGCTGGTATGCCGCCGGGCAAAAAAGGTTCGATGAAGCCATTTCGATTTTTGAAAATCTGGAACCACAGTTTGGATACCATTTACACCGAGCAACTTCTTTAGGTTGGGTCTATTTACAACAAGGTGAAATAAAAAAGGCGCAAGCATGCTTAAAGGAATTGGAAAATTTACAAGAACAGTCCCACGACAAGGTTGGTTTATCATTTGACCTGGCTACTTTACATGCCAGTTTCGGTAATTTTGATTTAGCATTTTATCATTTGGAAAAAGCCATTAAAAATAAAATTGGGGATTCAATGATGATCAGGTATATCGGCATGGTCGCCCCTTTGCGAAATGACCCACGATTCGCTGAAATGGAAGAACTGGTTGGCAATGTACAAATTACAGATTTTGATTTTTAGCGCTCAACTCAATACCTCCATTCTTAAATTTCCTAAAAGCAACAAGGACAAAATTGGCTTCTTTTTTCAAATATACCTTTTCTTATTTTTGCCGGGTTTAATAGTTAAATGGTTTTTTAGGCCAAGCATCAATCAACCATATAGCCGTTCAACCATATAGCCGTTCAACCATTCCAACCATTTATTTCATGGAATCACAAGAACTCCAACAACTCCGGGAAGCCATCCAAGCCTCCCCTTCCAATATCCCTTTGCGGAAACTTTACGCCAACGCCCTCATGAAAAATGAGCGCTACGAAGAAGCCGAAATCGAATTCAAAGAAGCCCTCCGGATGGCTCCTGATGATGTGCAATTAAAAACGGGGCTGGGATCTGCTTTTTATGAGCAAGGGAAAATCTCGCCCGGCCTCGTGATCATAGAGGAAATTACGCAAAACGGAACACCACCTGCAATGGCATGGCTTATTTATGCGAAACTATTGCTAAAAACAGGCGATGGCCCTGCCGCCAAGGATGCTTACGAAAAAGCCATTATCATCGACAATAACTTGAGGGACAGTTTCCTTGAGTCGGATATCAACCTTAAAGCATCCAGCCAACAGCCACCTGAACCCGAAAAGCTAAAACTAACTCATGGCGGCGAATTCAATGAAGATACCAATGACCGCCACCTCGACATTGAAAGGCCAAAGGTCACCTTCGACGATGTGGGCGGCATGGAGGCAGTAAAGGAGCAGGTCCGAATGAAGATTATTTTCCCGCTCGAACACCCCAACCTCTACAAGGCTTATGGGAAAAAAATAGGCGGCGGCATCCTGCTTTACGGCCCTCCCGGCTGTGGCAAAACCCACCTTGCCCGTGCGACGGCAGGGCAAGTGCATTCCAATTTCATCATTGTTACGATCAGCGATATCCTCGATATGTACATCGGGCAGAGCGAGCGCAATTTGGCTGCTATTTTCAATAAGGCAAGAAGCCTCAAGCCATGCGTTCTTTTCTTCGATGAAGTAGATGCCCTTGGCGCCAACCGAACCGATATGCGCCATAGTGCAGGCCGCCACCTCATCAATCAGTTTTTAGATGAAATGGACGGTGTAGGCAAAGACAATGACGGTATCCTCATCCTCGCCGCCACCAATGCGCCCTGGCATCTTGACCCGGCCTTCCGCCGTCCTGGTCGTTTTGATCGCATCATCTTCGTGCCACCACCCGACGACTCGGCAAGGCAATCTATTTTGGAAATAAAACTGCGGGGAAAACCGATTGGCAAGGTCAATTTTCGTAAAATAACCGACCGCACAAAGGAGTTTTCCGGTGCCGATCTGGAAGCGATCATAGACATTGCTATTGAGTCGAAAATGGAGGAGAGCATGAAAAAAGGAAAGGCATTGCCCATCGAAACAGACGATCTTTTAAATGCGATAAAAAAGCACCGGGCAACAACGAAGGAGTGGTTTCAGACTGCAAAAAATTATGCATTGTTTGCGAACGAGGCAGGGCTGTATGATGATATTTTGGACTATTTGAAAATAAAAAAGTGACTTTTTAATAGACACGCGGATGACACGGATTAAGCGAATAATGCACGGATTATTAAATCATGACCTGAGCAATCCGCGCATCATCTGCTCAATCCGTGTCATCCGCGTGTCAATCACCGCATCAGCACAAACGACCCAATAAACTCCTTCTCCCTTCCGTTTTCCAATTCTAGTACAACCTTGTATGCATAAGTCCCTGGATTGGCAGGCTTACCCCTCACCATTCCATCCCAACCTCTTTGCTGGTCATTTGGCAAAAGGTCATTTGCAGAAAAGCTAAGACCTCCCCATCGATCAAAAACCTGCATGGATTTGATAGTAGCCACATGGTTGCCAGAAAAAACGGTGAAAGAGTCATTGATGCCATCCTGATTAGGAGAGAACACATTGGGAATGAATATTTTATAAAAATCCAAAACCAAGAGGACAAGGCTGTCACAGCCCATTTTTGAGGTCAGGTTAACGGGATGTTCACCGGACGTGGAAACATTAACGTGTCCTACTGACCAACTTTCCCCTTCGAACACTGTGGCAAATACCGTATCGGCTATTTCACCTGCGACTTCCAACTCAAGGTAAACGATGCTATCGCAATTGTTCGCTGTTTTTAGGGTGTCTGAGTAAACGCCACTAGAAGAAAGCTCCTGTTGATTGAAAGTAAAAGTTTCTTCGTTGCAGATAGTCTTGCTAATAGTTGAAGAATAAACGGGAATGTCAAAAATGTAGTCATCGGTGATAAGACAACTATTAGGCCCAATCAATCGCACCTGATAAATTCCCTCGCCGAGCGGGTTATGGAGGATGTGGTCCGTCTCACCTATGAGGGCAATACCATCTTTGTACCATTGGTATTCAAGAGTGTCCTTGAACGGTATCTGAAAATCAAGATCGTCAGAGCAAGGATTTGCCGATGCAGAGATCCTGAAGGAAAAATCTTCCTCTGAGGCCAGCACGAGGTTGTCGAAAAAGTAATAGGGCTGCAAAGTTGACACGATTGGCGTACAGTTGGGGCCGATGGCTATGGCGTGGATGTTCACACTAGGGGTCACATTTATTTCTTTCAATTGCCATTCAAATGTACCACTGATGGGCACGGAGCCAAGTTCCATCCATCCCGGTCCATTGGTTGGACACCCATGATTGGGGGTATCAACACCAAATGGCATGTTGTTACAATCTGTTGAACCAAAAAAGACTATGGTCGTGTTGGGCGAGTTGGGTTGGGTCGTGTACCCCACGTAAAACTCAAACCGATAAGTTTTTCCAGCCTCTAACGGTCCTGTAAGACAAGCACCAGCATACTCTTTCCAGTTGGGAATTGGCCCAGAAGAGTTCGAACCGCCCGGCCTACCGTTTCGCCAACCAACGCAACCTTCCCCATCAGGGAAAGGCTCCGGGGGTGGCAAATTGGTCCAACCCATCCATCCGCAAGTATGCAGATAATCGGTGGTCGCTTCAGAAGCCTGAATCCAGTCGACAGCACAGTGAAGTTCGGAGCGGTTTTGGGGACAACAGTTCATGTCCTCAAAAGAGGGGTTAGGGATAAGTGAGAGCGGCTCTGCCAATGGACAATCACAATCAGGGTCGTTGAGGTCGATGAGGTCGTCAAAGTCATCGTCAATGGCATTGTCACAGATCTCGTCTCCAACAAAATGAGTCCTGTTTGCAAAAGATAATAAAGCGAAAAGAGCAATAGCGAGGAGGGCGGTATGTCGGATTTTTCCCATGATTAGTGAATGTTGATTGGCAGGGAGTCAAAGTTAGGTCATGGATTTGAGAATAACTGTCATTTGGCATTCATTCTTTCCAGACATTGAACCATTTTAACGCTTAAAACCTATTATGGAAAATTTAAATGCAAATTCGGTGGACGGCACCGTCCACCGAGGAATGAAAAACGCTATCATGAAAAAACTACCATTTTTAAGCCTCGTCACACTATTCATACTATTCTCTTCCTGCAACAAGGAAAAAATCAAAACCCTTGAAGCAAGGCTGGCCGCCAAGGCGCAGGAAGTAACCCTATTGGAGCAGCAGGTCGAGAACCTGCAAAACACCAATACCAACCTGCTCGACCGTATGGCCGACCTTTCCATCATCAGCAAAACGGGCGCATCGAGCATAAACGAGTCGCTGAAATCACTGTCTCAACAATATGGTTTCATTCAAAACCTGACCTCAAAAATGCAGTCGAAAGACTCGCTGAACCTCGCCCTGGTGATGAACCTCAAACGTTCCCTCATTGACATCAACGATGAGGATGTGTTCGTGGAAGTCCGGGGCGGGCTCGTACATGTGTCCATTTCCGACAAGCTCCTGTTCCAATCGGGCAGCGATAAAATCAACAACCGGGCACAAGAGGTGTTGGGTAAAATCGCTGCCGTCATCAATGACCACAACGAACTCGATGTGGTGGTGGAAGGCCACACCGACGATGTGCCAATCAACAATTCCTGCGTGGCCGACAACTGGGACTTGAGCGTAAAAAGGGCCACCTCTGTGGTGCGCTTTTTAGAAGAATACCACTACGTTGACCCAGCCCGCATGACAGCTGCTGGCCGCTCGGAATATGTGCCGAAAACAGATAACGCAACCGAAGAAGGCCGCAGCATGAATCGGCGGACAGAGATCGTGATCACGCCCAAGTTGGATCAGTTTTTTAAGTTGTTGGAAGCGCCAAGGGTGAGTGGCTGATGGAAAGGAAAATTTGGAAATAAAGAATGGATGATCTTTTGAACCTCCATTCTTTATTTCATGTAAACCTGGGATTGGTTCCTAAAAAACCTATTGCATCTCAAAAGTCACGAGTAAGGAATAAGCACCATTCCGTTCCGGCTTTTTACTCTCCGTGGCAAAAGGGTCGTCAATCTCACTCAGCATTTGAATTAATTCTAAAATTTCTGCGCCCTTTTCTTCATCATAATCATATTCGCCCATGAGATTATCGATTGATGCCAATGCGGTATCGTCATCAATATTCAAGACTTTCACTACTTTCTTGCCCAATTTTTCGGCAATGAAATTGGCTTTCCTCACCGCATCATTCAAGGCGCTGACAGCCTTATCGTCTTCTTTCTCATATTTATGTTTCGGTAATTTATAAAACAATTCTTCAACAAGTATTTCTTGCAACCTACATAAGGTATCCAATGCCATTGCACTTTCAATGGTTGGCATGAGGTATTTTACTTTCTTATGAGGATGGCGGATCAAAGGATCAGAACTTAATTCTTCTTCATTCGACAAATCCAACCCTTTGGCCTTGGCGGCTTCTTTGAAATGAAGGACTTGCTGATCGAGCGGGACAAAACCTTTCTCTGGGTCACACCTGTTTGGATTTTCTTCAAACAAGATACGGATACCGAAAGCTTCTGCTTTTTCAATATAACTCTCCTTTCCTAAGATGGTAATGGTAGATATTTGGTCACCACCTTGCCCAAACAAAATGGTCGTTGCAGCGATGATCAAGATGAATAATGTTGGTATCTTCATAAGGCTCAATCAATTAGTTCAAAAGTTACATTGACCTTGTAAGTCTTGGTAGTCACAGGCCCTTTGCTATCTTTGATTTCCCTGCAACAGCCACTCGATTTGTCATCAATATTCAGGATTTTCCCCAATTTTTTGCCGACTTCCGTGGCGAGCCTTTCCGCCTTGCGGCGGGCATCTTTGATGGCAGCCAAAGCCATTTCCTCCTCTGCTTCATAGCCAGGGTTTTTAAATAGGTAAAGCACATTCTTTATGATGGCTCCCTCTACTTCTATACCAGCTAATCTGTCGAGTTCAGTTTGGCTATTGACGGCCAATTGATAAGATTCAGACCTTGTCTTTTGGTATTTCGCAAAGGCTGTTGAACGGTCTTTTTCGAGGCTACTTTCACCAAATCCGATTTTTTGCAGTTCAGCTACCAATTCCCCATAAACTTCTTCCACGGGTTTGTACCTGATCTGCCGATACTCGTTCGGTTGGATTTCGGTAACTGTAAAATAAACGGCCATCTGATCAGCTTTAAATTCCTGACTGGCATTGCCGACAATGCGAATGAAACGGTCGGTGCTTTGGGCGGACAGGGCATTGAAAAAAAATAGGCCTATCAGGCCGGGCAAGAGAAAGTGCTTTAAGGATTTCATTTTTAGAAAGATTTTATGGTTATAAAATAATAGACAGGACTGCAATTTTAGGAAATAAATCAATAATCAATCATTGCCACCGCCCCGGCAGTTCGATTTTTCGCCCATCGTATTTATCAAAATAATTGACCATAGCCTTTGTCGTCTGTGACCCAAACATTTTAATAAATTCCTGGAGGGGTTCATTTACCTGATCTTCCAGTCGTTCGCTCAATTGGAAAAAACCCTTCAAAATATCTGGCAATAAACTGCCAAGACAACCCGGTGAAGTTTGTATGTCTAATAGCTCACACATTTCTTTTCCGTTCAAGTGATACAGTAAAAGACGAGGCATTCTTCTGGCTTTATTTGGTAGTGTATCAATGGCAAAACTCAATAATGCCTGTGTGAGCAAACATCCTTCTTCCGACGCCCTTGACTGCCTTTGTAAAATGGTCTCCAGCAATTTTCGAGCAGCAGAAATATTGATAGGCAATAGATCATCCTGAATCCCAAGCAGGGAGCCAATGACCGTCCAGGTATGCAAAAATGCCTCAATCGGTTCTTCTTTTTCTGAAATACCAAACCGTTCCAAAGCGTCTATCATCACTACACTGAACGTCATTAATGTAACGGCAAGGTCTTCCTGATTGATTGGAACGCCCAATGTTGTTGCATCCCATTTTTCTTTTGGTGTGAATGCCCGGATGGCCGCATGAATAAGTCTTACTTTCTGGATGGCCTGAATTCCTTTGCCACCTGTTTGCAAACTGTCGGGCTTCATAACCTCCAGCATGAATTGCCCAGTTTCGGCGATTCGCCTTGCGAAAAGTTTATGACCGTCGTTTTGATTGGAGAGTCGGCCCGTTTGCACCAATACTATTGCTCCGTTGGCACAGGAATAAAGGATCGGCAGGGAGCGGTAATATAAAAACACGAGAAATTTCGGGCCATGATCTAGGAAGAAGTCGTTGGCAAGTTTGACTTTGCTCCAGTCTGTCCAAGAGGGCAATTGGTTGGTTTTCTCCAAAAAACCTTTGGCCGCTGTGGGCAATTGTTCCACTGGCATTTCAATATGGCCGATGAGCAGGTCGAACAGGTTCTTGGCTTCATCAGGGCCATTCTCCGTAATTATCTTTTGCAGGGTATCATCGGCCAAATGGTCGCCGATTTGGCGCTTGGCATTTAGAAAGTCGTTTGAAACAGGTAGAAGGAGGGGCATGGGTGGGTAGATTTTTGTATAGGATAAAGTTAGGAATAGCTTTCGATATAAAGGCATACTTTTAATATGAAAAAACGGCCAACCTGATTTCTCGGATTGACCGTTTTTTAAATGCTTAGTTATCAAGCGTTTTGAGCTTGAACCTTTCCATTAGTTCAATCAATTCTGATGCCCACGAAGGAGATGTGCTGTATCCAGCCCCCCCTAAACGCTCTGCCCAACAGCTTTGGTCATTCCCACATTGGAAGGCTGGGCTATACCAACGCCTACCGGACAAAAATTCCCCAAAGTCAAAAATAGAATCTTCAAAAGAATCATAGATCCGGAAACAGGCCTTGTTGTTGACCCATCCCCGACCTTTGTAATAGTCATCATGGAGTTTGCAATAAGTTTCTCCCCTCCAATCGGTGTCATCTGCCTTGATGCCAAAGATGTTATTGTACGCAGTCAAGTCAGACGTAAGCCAGCCAGTCTCTTTTATCATAATGGCGAAGGTCAAACAGATGGGAATTTTGTGGGATTCCTTTACGACCGCAGCAGCTCCGTACAAATGCAGTATGGTGTCCAAGGGGTAGCCGCATTGATCAGCGATAACTGCAAAGACTTCGTTTTTAGAAACCTCTGCATCACCTTGAGCAACGGTTGGATTGGAGAAAAAGGGCAGCCCAAGCAGGGCTGCCGTAATAAAGGAAATAGTCAAAGCTTTCATGGCATTAGATTTTATCTGGCTTCCTTTTGTTGCCGAGCATACTTATCTCGTCCTTTCAAGCGGTATGCATTGAAATGGTCAAGAGAAGAGGAGCGACTTCAACTTGAAGCCAAATGGTTATAAGAATATTGTTGCAAGGGGTTTGCTAAATGATGATATCATGTTTTACATTTTAGCAAACTTCAATACTATGGGAAGACAAATTGGAATTGAATATATGGAGGAAAGAAAAGGCCGGCCCCGGGCCCGGCCTTCGCAAAAAATAAAACCCCAAAATATTGAATTCCAAGCTTGGAATTAGATCGCTATTATTTAAAAATCTTTGAGGGAATTACTTTTTGCGAAGATGTGGAATTTAGATGAGCGGTAAAATTGTCGTCACAAATATAAGGCGCCACAACATAATTCCAAACATTTGCTAAAAAAATGTAAATATTTTTTAATTTATAATTTGAATGAAAACATTTATTATTTCAGAAATTTTACGATGATTTTATATAATTTTACGATAATTTACTGATGTTCAAATTGAATTACCGTAATTCACAGTAATATATTGAATAGACTAAGTTAGGAAAATTAGAGGAATAATTAACCATCTAAAATTAATGAAATGAATTTTCAGGACCGTTTTGATACTGCCATCCACATTTTGTTAGAAAACCACATCACCCAAAAGCAAATAGCTGCTTCATTGGAAAGCATGGGCGTTCGACCTTCCTCTGCTTCGGCATTGAGTAGGGCCAAATCGGAAGTTTACAAAGGTTCTCAAGATGGCGTATTGACGAGGAAAAAGAGGGGCGAACTTTCAGAGCTGCAATTAAAGCCATTAGTGGTGGGGCTTGAGAAAATCCTAAAAGAGAAACTTAGGATCGTATTTGACAGCAAACGAAATCTTTTTGTTCAGGATCAAACTAACACTACTTGGGAAGCCATTTATGTTGATAGTCAGCAAGTTCCTGAACTTCCTACTGATAAAAGGGGAATTTTGAATATTTATGAGGTATTTCCAAATGAATATATATTGAGCGAAATTGAAAACGCAAAAAAGGAGATTAGGATCATTCAAACTTATCTTACTGGCGCAGAGCATCTGGTTATGAGTTTAAAGAAAGCCCTAAAAAACGATGTTAAAGTAAAAATTCTTCTTCTATCTCCAGGGCTTGAAGGTGCTCGATTGAGGGAAAAAGGACTTTCTACTTGGGCTGTAGATGTCGAATCAAATATCAAGGAAAATTTAAAGGAACTTGAAAAATTAAATGCAGATGACAATTTTGAGGTAAAGCAGTATAATGAGCTGCCTGGGTTTAATCTTTTTGCTGTAGATGATTGCTTATTGATTGGTTGGTATTGGTTTCAAAAATATGCGATTGAGGGTTGCTATCTTGAAATTGCCAACGATAATTCCTTTCCTCTGGCAAAGGATGTCAATTTGCATTGGAATAAATTATGGAGGCAAAATGAACTGCAAGATCCAACTAGAATCATGTACAAATGTCATTATATAAGAAGTGGAAAATATGAAAACTTTAATCTCTGGCTTTTTCCATCTACAAAAGTTGTTGAAATTCGAGGTACACCAAGTGGTGATATTTATAGGGGAAGCATGATCAATGATAAAGGATACTGTGCAATTAGGGCTGAAACAATCAAATCAGGGGCAGCTGCTTTTAGGGCGAAAAGGTTTGCCTCTTTTTTAGTCAATATTGGTAGAGATGACACTTTTAGTCGGCAAGAAATAGCGGTTGCAGTTTATAGTAATATTTCCCCTTCTGGAAGAGCATTTGGTAACATTATGATTTTAGAAAAAACAAACGACAAAGACGAAAATTTAATAAGAGAGGAATCAAAAATAAACTTTATTAAGAATTATTTAGAAGAATTTAACTCTGAAATAAAAATTCACGATAGCAATGTTTATAATAAAGAAGGGCTAAAAAAATCTTTTGACAGGAAATCAAATTTGAGAAGAGGCCTTGTCGACAATTACCTAAGTAAATTAAAAGGTGAATATTTTTTTTATACGCTTGAAGAGAACGATAATGAAGAAAAATTTATTCAACCAAGAACTTTGAAAATTTATCCTAATGGAGTAGTCAAATTTCGAGGAAATACCGAAATTTCAGAAGGGAAAGTAATTGTTTTAAACACCCAAAACATTGCTATTCAAAAAGTTAGGACTGTGGCTGGAAGTGTTAGTTATTTTTATGTGTTGCAACCGATTAATAAAAAATTGGACAAACTGTCTGGTTACTATTGTGGTATTTCCCTTTTTAATCTTCCAAAACAATCAAGGATTTATATGGTAAAAACACCAGATATTTTTAAAGAAAAAGGGTTTAACCCAATTAAAATATATAGTGGAGAATTTGAAGAATTGTGTAAACAACATAATAAATTTAGGGAATTGTTTGCTGGCCATTAAAGTTATTTTTATTGAATGAAATGAAG
This sequence comes from Saprospiraceae bacterium, assembly GCA_965222975.1. Lineage (GTDB taxonomy): Bacteria > Bacteroidota > Bacteroidia > Chitinophagales > Saprospiraceae > UBA6168. Next base: position 202,312 of record CBDCVJ010000083.1, read on the forward strand.
TAGTCAGGCTGTTAAAAGACCTTTTAAAGTATATTTCTCATATTCCTTTTTATTCGCATTTTCCAATCGCCATAATTCGTTTTTGTTTTGTATCGCCAACCAGAGATAGGCTTTAATGCCAAAAATATGAGCCAATTTCAAAGCGAGATCGAAATTTATTTTTCTGTTGCCATTCATGTTAGCGCTGAAGTTGCTTTTATTGATGCCTAAATAATCGGCGAGTTTTTTATTGGGTAAATTATTTATGGCTAATATTTGTTATGAAATATCCGATTTCTAAAATTTGGCCATTGCTTTTTATGCTATCAATATAGGAAGTCATTTCGGCATGGACACCGATCATTTTAAAATTTCGCTTTTGTCTTTCTGAATATTTTTTGGAATGTTTTTGAAAAAGTTTGCCAAGGGTTTCGAATTCTTCTTTGGTTAGATTTACTGAACCATCTTGGTTGCCAATTATTTCCCTTCCTGTTTCTTCTATTTCTTCAACCATAATTGAATTTTATTTTTCACACGATTCCCCGACAATTGAATTGTCATCCATTCTTCTTAAGTAGCGCAATTCATCATGTTTCACATTATTAATTTTTCGATCCACTTTAATACCACAATTCACTTTCACAGTCTTTTCTTTTTTGACTTTTTCTTTTTTTGTTTCTTTTCTTTTTTTTCGTTTGGTATCTTAAAAAGCATTGGCATATTGAGAACGAACTACTTCCCCATTTTTTACAGCGGGAATCCAATCCGGCATTAACTTAACTATTCGAATTGCCTCATCTCCACAGCCTCCGCCGAGATTTTGGACTATTGAAGGGTTGCTTAATGATCCATCTTTTTCAACAATAAAATTCACAACGACCATTCCCTGCATGCCATTTTCCCTTGCTAATTCAGGGTATTTAAAATTGGAATAAACAAATTCGAGTAATTTTCGGGTAGAGCAAGTCTTTTTATCTTCTGTATTGTCCAATAATGAATCGCAGCCGGGAAAGTAAACAGGTATGTCTATCAATCTATATATTGTCGTATCGCCATCTGTATGAGTGTTATCTTGGCAAATGCTAATTTGTATTAAAAAAACAGAAAGCAATAGGATCAAATTAATTTTTATGAAATAGAATTCATTCATTTAAGGTGATTTTTGAATTTTGAAATAAACCTGAATAATTCTTATTAATTATATCTCAGATTCTCATTGAGAAACGGAAAGGTATGGCGCAAGTCTTTTAGTTTTTTGTTAAGTGTATCAATAAAGAACCATGATTCTCCATTATCTCTTGAAACACCTATCATTATTGATTTGTGTTTCTTTATTCGATGATCAAACTTGAGATTCGCTGTGAATTTAAATGCACATTGAATTGATTTTTCATTGTAAACAAAAACACTTGGTCGCATAAAACTAATGTCAATTAATTGGGGCTTATTTGAATGTATACCCCACTGATTCCTCATCTTAAAATTGTTGATAAAATCTTTTTTGCCTCCGGGATAATCATACCACACGGGATTGATGTATTTGATCCATTCATCCCAATTTTCATCTTTTGCAGCCATCATCATTTTTTCGGCCTGATCAATTACTGTCAATGCAAGAAAACTATCTCTTTTTCCATTTTGTGAAAATAAAATTATAGGCAATGAAATAAAGATAAATAAATTAAACAATCTCAAATTTTGGTGCATTTGCCTTATTTACATTTTGCATAATTCAACTATTGAAGTGATTTAAACTTTTGGTTGAAGTTAATTGATGGCTCCGTTAGGGTCTCAAAATGGGTAATAAAGCTTCCAATAGTTTTTTTTCGTGCCGCAGGTACAGAATATGTTGCAAATGTTCCGTACCTACGGCACTGGTGGCCATTTGTGGACTTTTCACTACCGATATTTCGTCCCTAACGGGACGTTTCAAAAAAGTTTAAATCACTTCATTATTAAAATTAATTAGCAACTGCAATTTACAACTTCTCTTTCAAATACTTCCCCGTCCAACTCCCCTTCACCTTTGCCAATTTTTCCGGCGTACCTTGCCCTACCAAATACCCGCCATCCTTACCACCATCCGGTCCCAAATCAACCACCCAATCGGCAGATTTAATGACTTCCATATTATGTTCCACTACAAGGACAGTATGGCCATTTTCTACCAAAGCATTCAGTGCGTCAAGTAATTTGCGAATGTCATGGAAATGGAGGCCAGTGGTCGGCTCATCAAAGATAAAAAGGATGTGTTCGCCTTTGCGGTCTTTGTTGAGGAAACTGGCGAGTTTCACCCGCTGCGCCTCACCGCCGGAGAGGGTACTGCTGCTTTGGCCGAGCTTCACGTAGCCAAGGCCGACATCGAAAAGAGGCCGTATTTTCTTGATAATGTCTTTTTGGTCGGAAAAGAAATCAAGGGCTTCTTCGATGCTGAGGTCGAGTATTTCGGAGATGTCCTTGCCGTTGTATTTCACATCGAGCATTTCGGGCTTGAAGCGTTTACCGTGGCAGTCCTCGCATTCGAGGCGGACATCGGCGAGGAACTGCATTTCGATAACTTGCTCGCCTTCTCCCTGACATGCTTCACAGCGCCCTCCGTCCACATTGAAGGAAAAATAGCCAGGTTTGTAGCCCCGGATGCGGCTCAGTTGCTGGTTGGCCATGAGGTTGCGGATACTGTCATAGGCTTTTACATAAGTCACAGGGTTGGAGCGACTGGAACGTCCAATGGGGCTTTGGTTCACCATTTCAATTTGCGTAAGCGACTTAACATCACCTGCCAATTCTTTGTGCTGACCGGGCGTTTTAGCCGTCGGTTCACCGAAATGAGCTTTGAGAACGGGGTACAGAATGTCTTTTACCAAAGTCGTTTTTCCACTCCCACTCACCCCGGTTACAACGGCCAGGCAATTGAGCGGGATTTTCACATCAATATCTTTCAGGTTGTGCTGACGGGCGCCTTTCAGTTCCAGCCACTTTACTGCTTTACGCCTGTGCTCTGGCACTTCTATCTGCATGCGGCCGCTCATATATTTGGTAGTCAAACTCTCTGTTGCTTCACTGTAAATTTCCTGATAAGGCCCTGCAAAAACAACCTCGCCTCCGTGGATACCTGCCGTCGGGCCAATGTCTATCAAATAATCAGCATTTTTGATCACATCCTCTTCATGCTCTACTACGACGACCGTATTACCCAAGTCGCGCAGGTCTTTCAACACCTCTATCAATTGCCCAGTGTCACGTGGGTGCAGGCCAATGCTCGGTTCGTCGAGAATGTACATGGAAGCGGTAAGGTTGCTGCCGAGGGTACGGGTCAGGTTGATGCGCTGCGTTTCACCGCCTGACAAAGTGGACGATAAGCGGTTGAGGGTCAAATATTTAAGGCCGACATCACACATGAACCGCAAGCGGCTGGAAGCTTCGAGCAGCAAGCGTTTGGCGATGATTTTTTCATTATCGGTCAATGGATTGGGCAGCTTTGATTTTGGGTTTTCGAGTTCTTTGAAAAAATCAAGCAGTTCGTCAATCGGCATTTCCACCAGTTCCATGATGTCTTTGCCACCGATTTTCACATAAGCTGCTTCTGGCCGCAACCGCCCCCCATTGCAGGTCGGGCAGATGGTGCGTCCCCGATAACGGGCGAGCATGACCCGGTTTTGGATTTTATAGAGTTTTTCCTCCAATTCCTCAAAAAAGGCATGGATGCCATTGAAGTGCTTGTTGCCCTTCCAAAGCAGTTTTTGCTGTGCTTTTGTCAAATCCTGATAAGGGGTATGGACGGGAAAGTCAAAGTGATGTGCCGATTGCAAAAAGTCCTCTAACCAAAGCCCGTATTTTTCCCCCGACCAGCAAGCGACCGCTCCTTCATAAACACTTTTAGTCGGATCGGGTACAACTTTCATTTCCGCAATCCCCATCACCCTGCTGAAACCCTCACATTTCGGGCAAGCACCGTAGGGATTGTTGAAGTTGAAAAGCTGGGGTGTCATGTCCAAAAATTCTATCCCATCCAGTTCGAACCTTGTATTAAATGGTTTAATCACAGATTTACCATTTGGCTTATTGGGCATCACCTCGATCAGGCACTCCCCTTCGCTTTCGTAAAAAGTTGTTTGAACGGAATCGGAGATACGCTTCAGGTTTTCCTCATCTTCCTTTTTCACCACAAACCGGTCAATCAAAATGCGGACATCTTCTTCCTCGTATTCGTCAATGGTATGCAACAGGTCAAATTCCTCGCCTTCCAGAAGGTCTTGGATTTGATGTAATTCATTTTCCCAGAGAATACGGGTATAGCCCTTTTGCAACAGTAGGTTCAGCTCCTGTTCCAAGGTTCTGTCCTTATATTTCACGGGCAGCGGCATAAACAACTGAATCTTTGTTCCCTCCTGCTGCGAATGGATAAAATCCACCACATCGCTGGTATAATGCCGTTTCACTTGCTTCCCAGAAACAGGGGAAAAAGTGCGGCCAATACGGGCATACAACAACCGCAGATAATCATAAATCTCCGTCAATGTCCCTACCGTTGAGCGGGCATTGCTGGTACTCACCTTCTGCTCAATGGCAATGGCCGGGCAAATGCCTTTGATATAATCCACATCCGGTTTTTTCATCCGCCCTAAAAACTGCCGGGCATAACTGCTGAGGCTCTCCACATAGCGGCGTTGCCCCTCGGCATAAAGGGTATCCATGGTGATGGACGACTTGCCACTCCCCGACACGCCCGTCACCACCACCAGTTGGTTCTTGGGGATTTCGAGGTCAATATTTTTCAAATTATTGCTCCGGGCACCTTTGATGAAGATGCACTTTTTCAACGCAGCATGATCGGTTTTGGCGGGTTGTTTTTTTGTTAAAACAGCGGGTTGGATTGACATATAATTTGAGTGGTTGCCGAGGCGGACGGGCATAAAACAGGAACGGACTGCAATCGCCTGTTCGCCTACTTTTTACTTTAAACTTTCCTGCCTGTCGGCAGCGAGGTTACTTTTTATTTGATCTGTATGCTGGGTAAGGAACGAAGAAGCAAAGTTAGGGTTTTTGTGGCCAAAGGATTACTTTTGTAAAAAATCAAATGCCATATCTTCAATGCTCTTTCACAACATAATGAATCCATACATATAAATAATTACATTAACACAAGAAATTATATATCTCCTTTTTCGGCCATTACTTTTATATTAGTTATTTTGCATCCAGATTTTATATTTTTTGCCTCTTGCTTTCGATGTAAAGGAAGGCATCGAGGCTCAAATAAATCCATTTACCTAAACCTTAGGGACGGCAGGACATTTTTCCCTTTCGCAGCTTGAACGCTGTGTCAAAGACAACGTGTGTTGTGCTAGACTTTAGGTGTTGTAAAACAACACTTATCATGCAACCTTTAACCATCGTTAAAATTGGTGGAAGACTTTTGGACGACCCTGATAAATTAGAACATGCGCTGTTTTCCTTTTCCAGAATAAAAAGCCCTAAAATCCTTGTTCATGGAGGAGGAACCCAAAGCAATGAATTGATCAAAACATTGGGGATCGCCCCTGACTCAACAAAAGAGCCACCGGAAACAAATGGACGAACGCTTGAGATCATCTTCATGGTTTATGCTGGCTTGTTGAACAAAAAGGTTGTCAGTCGGCTTCAGTCATTGGGTTGCGACGCCATCGGCCTGACCGGGGCTGACGGGAATACCATCCTCGCCAAAAAACAAAAGATGGGCCCAATCAATTTTGGTCTCACAGGTGATATAAAAAAGGTTTATACCCCATTCATTGAATCGCTTTTAAAAGATAGCCTGACCCCCGTTTTTTGTACCATCACCCACAACGGGAAAGGCCAGTTGCTCAGTGCCAACGCAGATACTATTGCTACTTCGCTCGCTTCCGCCTTGACTTCCCAGTACGACGTTACCCTTAAATATTGTTTTGAAAAAAAAGGCGTACTCAGCAACCCCACTGATGATGACAGTGTCGTAAAAACCTTGTCTAAAAGGGAATTTAATAAATACAAGAAAGGGGGTGTCTTTAACGACAGCATGATCACTAAATTGCAAAATGCTTTTCAAGCTAAAAAAGCAAAAGTCAACCATGTATTTATTTGTGGTGTATCAGGCATTGATGAGGGATCTGCTTTTACTGGTACGGAAATAATTTAAATAAAAAAGCTCTGGCCTGAATTCTGGATGGGGTGTTTTCAATTTGGACTTAATTTGCTTTTTATTTTTCAAACCACCTTTAATCCGCCGTTTACCGTCTACCAAAAATATCATTTCACCGCTAAAAAATTCACACCAAAAAAGAAATACTCTTTTAAAAAAGAATTGCTTTTCCAAATCCGCTGCTCTTTTTCCACCACCTGACCAATTTCTTTTTTATCAAAAAAAGAAGGCGGGAACAAACGGACATAATGGTTGTTTTTTTCATCCATTATAAAACCCGCTTTTTCAAATTCTTTTTTCCAGGTTTTATAAGGCCGGATATTTTCGTTGCCCATTAATACTTTTCGCCCGAGCCCTTCGTCATACACTTCAACGATGCGGTTATTGCCGCGTTGACGGTACAGTTTAATACGCTGCATTACATTATTTCCATTTTCTTCAACGGCTAATAAAAATCCGCCCGGACGGAGGGTTTTGTAAAAAATATGCAAACTGTCCTGCAACGGTTCAAGGTGATGAAGGGTGTCTTGCACGATGATAATATCCTCTGAATTTTCTTTTATGGGTACGTCAAAAATATTTTCATAACTGACCTTTACCAAATCCATGTTTCCATACTTTGACCAATATTCAAATCGTTGTGGGAGGTGTTTGAAATAAAACTCCAGGGTGCTGCCATGAGACGCAATACCATTGAGTGCCAAAAATATCTGTGTGGTCGAATACCCACTGCCCACATCCCAGATGCTAAGTCCGCAGTCGGCAGTCGGCAGTTTAGCAGTCGGAGGCACTTTGCCACGTACTTTATCAAATACATATTGGAGTCGCTGGATGAAGTAGGCTTTGCGAAAAGGCAACTTGGCGGGCTCTTCGTGGTAGCGGTAATATTCCCGCAGTTTGCTGTGGTGTTTGAGTTCTTCCAGAAAAAGGTCGAAAAATTCGTTGACGGTCATTTTCCAAGTAAAAGAAACCACGCCTAACGTCGTGGCTGGAAGGCAAAAGTAAATTAAGGCACACCATACCTTGCTCATTGCTGTGAGAAAATACGAAGTTAAAGTACTTTCGTGCTTAAAATAATGCTAAAGGGCAGAGGTGCAAACATTCCCTGCCAAATTTCACAACAAGGATTATGAAATGGACCATTATAAATAGTTTTTTGCTCTTTTTACCAATTTTTATGGCAGCTCAAATTCAAGAAACCCCGTACCTGAAAACCAATGACGAAGGACGGCTATTACTGACCCAAGCCGGTGCTTCGCATTTTGCCAGTTTAGCTTTGGCCTGTATGCATCAGGAATACCCGAACAAACTCAACCAAATGCTGCCCGATTCGGATCATCTCAAAGAGCCGCACAAGCTGCACCCTGCTTTTTATGGATGCCTGGATTGGCACTCATCGGTGCATGGCCATTGGATGCTGATACGGTTGTTGAAGCAATTCCCCAACTTGCCTGAAGAAAAGAAAATACGGCGCAAACTCGACCAAAACCTAACAGCAGAGAACATTCTCAGCGAAGTGGAATATGTACAATCGGAAAGTAAATCGTGGGAGCGGATGTACGGCTGGTCGTGGTTGTTGAAGCTGGCTGAAGAGCTGTACACCTGGAACGACCCAGATGGACGAAAATGGTCAAAAAACCTCCAGCCTCTAACTGACCATTTCGTAGAGCGGTATCTTGAGTTCTTGCCCGTACAGACCTACCCGGTACGCACAGGCGTTCACCCAAATACAGCTTTCGGCCTTTCGTTCGCATGGGATTATGCCAATACGGCCAGGCATATTGCGCTAAAAACGATGATCGAAAACCGGGCAAAGGACTATTACTTCCTTGATGAAGATTGCCCTGCTGATTACGAACCGAGTGGGGAGGATTTCTTGTCTGCTTGTTTGGAAGAAGCTAATTTAATGCAGCGAGTGTTGTCCAAAAGCGTTTTTGACCGATGGTTCAAACAGTTTTTGCCCAAAAAGAAAATGAAGCATTTGAATAAACCCGCTGATGTCTCCGATCGCTCTGATCCGAAAATCGTCCACCTCGATGGCCTGAACCTGAGCCGGGCGTGGTGCCTGTACGGTATTTACCCAAAAATCAAAAGCAAAAAATTGCGGAAACAAATGCTTGCTGCAGCGAGGCAGCACCTAGAAACCACTATTCCCAATGTGGCCTCGGAGCATTATGAAGGGACGCATTGGCTGGCTTCTTTTGCAGTGTATGCCTTGTCATTAGACAATTAAGGGACCAGAGGGAAAAAGAAGTTTACTCATACGCCACCTTCACCAATTTCACCTTATGCCTTCTTTCGCTCGGCGCCACAAATGCATTGGCCGCAATCTGGATGCCGTCCCGAAAGCGGATGGACAGGTCTTTCCGATCGGTGTTCATCACGGCATTGCGGTCGTATTCACCGTTGCCCCGAACGACATACTCACTAACGGTATTGGCCGTTTTTACCTCATCATTGAAAACCAGACGGAGGGCACTTGGCGTTTTTGCCAAAAAATAAGAAGAGTAAACAGCATCGTCGTCTTGGGAATATTGTTTTTTGTGCAAGATGTCCTTCCAGTGCAATGTACCATCTGGGTGGAAGGAAAAGACGAAAAGGTCATCGTAATAATAATCAACGATTGGCCTAGTACCAGTACGAGCATAATAGGCGCTGGAGCTGCCTCCCCGTATGAATTCCTTCGCCAGTTCACCAATGAGCAAAATGCCACCATCCCTACGCAATACGACTTCCTGCACTTCTGCTTCGGTCAGGCCCTTGTTCTTTGAGCGGTCTTTTTCCAGCAGTACATTCACAAAATCCGTTTCAAATGGGTGAAAAACCAAGACATGATTGCTTGGGTTGCTGTAGGATATGTTCAGGTAAAACAACCCGTTTGTAGTCGCGGTGTTTTCATTGCCATAGAGGCCACCAGCGACCAGCGATTGGTTGAGGTTGTCAAAAGTGAATTTCACATCATAGGTCAGATGGTTTTGCATATTCACCGTGTAGCGCTTCACTTGGCTATCTTCTGCACCTCCGCATTCCCAATATTTCAAGGTAATGCTCCTCTATTTTGGACCGGCGGTTATCCTTTTCCAACACGAGGTACATATTGCCGTTGTTGTCCACCAGTAGTTGTTTGAAATCCCTTGAAAACAGAAAGTCATCGGTGATAAGCTGGCGTTCCCAGAGCAGTTTCATACGCCCCATGTGAAAGGCCATGACCGTCAGTTTTGTCTTGATCCTCTAC
>CBDCVJ010000084.1:0-118336 GCA_965222975.1 Saprospiraceae bacterium
TTATCATTCTTGTTTGTTAGCAATCAGGTATTCGCTCAGAAAATATCAGTAACCTACGAGCAAAAAAGAACCTTTCCTGAATCTTGGTTTTCATCAACCGAAAATAGTAGCGAACTACCAGAAGCTGCTAAGCTCAATCTAAAAAATTATCTTTCCAAAAAAATGAAGGAAGTTAGCATTTTTAAATTACATCATGTTAAGGGAAAGTCTGTTTACCAATTTCATGGTATTAAAGAAGGCACAAAAAGCGGCTCATCGTCAAAAATGGGATGGGTCACCTATTATAAGAATTTTAATACCCAAAACTGTTTTTTTGTATCGAATCAAATGGAAAATAATGAAGCAGTTAAAGTGGACTTTAATGCCTTCGAGTGGGAGTTGTTAAATGAGGAACGAATAATAATGAATATAGGCTGTAAAAAAGCAACCTGTACCTATAATGGGAATTTAGTAACAGCTTGGTATGCTGAAAGTATTCCAGCTTCAAATGGCCCAAGCATGTATGCCGGATTGCCTGGTTTGATTCTTTACGTAGAGGATAAAGACACTCAAATTGAAGCTACAGAAATCATTACTAATGTTACGGAAATAGACGAAATAACAATTCCTGTGATTACGAAATTTATCACCATGGATGAATATAAAAAGAAGCTTATGAGTGGCATTGGCCGTTAATCATAAATAAAATGCGCTCGAACTTAAATAATTATATCAGTTTATTTTTCATTTTATTTATTTGGAGTGAAACTATGGGACAGGTCAATATCCAAGGCCAAGTCCAATCCAAGTCGGAGCATTTTTTAGAAGGGGTTATTATTAAATGTTATGCCCCAGACACCTCCTCTCTTATAAAATATGCTATTTCAAAACAAGGTGGTAAATGGGAGTTGACCAATCTGAAAAAAGGAAATTATGTCCTTCTTTTTTCCCATTTGGGCTACGAAGATTATTATAAAAATATCCACTTAAATGAAGGAGATAGCATTTTCATTTCAGCAACCTTACAGGAAAAAGTTTTCAGATTGGAAGACGTGACAGTTAAAGCGCCCCGGTTGGGCATTGTCCAAAAAGGGGACACCTTATTTTATGATTTAAATGCCTATAAAAGCGGGGCAGAAAAAGACCTAGGTGATTTGCTGAACCAACTGCCGGGGTTGGAAGTGTCAGCAAATGGTGAAATAAAGTACAACGGAAAAAGAGTGGACAAACTCCTTATCGAAAAAAAAGACATCCTCAACGACCAACACAAGCTGACTACCGAAGGCTTTGAAGCAGTTGACATTGCGGGCATCCAAATTATTCAAAATTATAAACCGTTCAGCCAACAATTTTCTGAGGAATGGTCGGACAAAGTGGCCCTGAATGTGGAATTAACAGAAAAAGCTAAAGGGAAATTAAAGGGCAATATCCAACTGGATGGCGGTTATGAAAAAAAAGCCAAAGGTGCAGCTAACCTATTTAATATCCATCCCAAGTTTGGGTTCACTTCTTTTTTACGGGGAAACAACACAGGTGAATTAACAGCCTCGGTAAACGATTGGATCAATATGCAGTCATCATTTGCAAGGGCGCTGAACCAAACCAATGGAAATTTTGACGACCTAGTGCCCAATGAATTTCATTTCGAAAAAGAATTGAGATCAAATAAGGATTTTCTGATTTCAGTCAACGGAGAATACGACTGGAGTGAAAATGCTAAATCAAAAATATCCATTTTAGGTTCTTTACTTAACAGAAACAATCAGGCTGAATTCATTCGGACTTACCCTAATAATGCGGGCATTATTTCGGGCATCAATACCGGGGAAACCATGACACCTTTTTTTTATGCCAATTTTAACCATCAATCAAAATTGTCCAAAAAAACAACCCTTGAACTTGAATTGCCTTTTAACATTAAAGCAACTGACCTTACCAATCAATACAATGGTTCTTTTATCAACAATGGATTTAAATCTTTTTACCAGAAAAAAGGAAAGCAATTTGACATTTCTCCACAGATTTATTTTCGACATAAAATAAATGAACGGTTGCGGTTTGGAACAGATTATTCTTTTTCAATAAAAGAAAAGGATTTTGATCATTTAATTGAGGATAGCGATTTGATATTTGGTTCTGACTCTTCGCAACTTAATCAGCATTTCAAGTCCGCATCTTTCAGTCAGGTGCTTAATTTTAAAGTGGATTATAAATTCAAAAAATTCCGTTCGGGCATTACCCAAAAAATAAACTTTATTTCAGATGAAATAGCATTGAACAATACACCTGTATTTGCCCTGTCAACTGGAAAAAGTATTTTAAAGGATAAAGTTTCAACTACAGAAATCAGGGTCGGCTATTTATCAGACAAATGGTGGATACAACCGAAATTAGCAATGGTTTACAATCGACGGGCTTTTAATAATTCAGAAGAATTGGATTTAAATTGGTTCAATTGTTCGGCCGTGGTCAGGTATAATTTCTCAAAGCTACATTTTATCTTACTCAGTTATGGTTCCAACCAAACTCTTGCCAATCACCCTCAAATCAATCGGCTCGAACAGATTCTGGACAATCGCACCTTGACAAATGGGGAAGTGTCTGCGAACCACAAAGTAAGTGGCCAAAATTTAACGCTGAGTTATTTTTGGTTTAACATAAGGTCAAGGTCAAATCTTCATAGTGTATTTTCGTATTCCAATACTGAAAACCCGATTATCACCCAGTCCGTTTTGTCAGATAATTATATTGAGTTTATTCACGTCAAAGCCCTTTTAAACAAATTATTTAATTGGAATACCAACTGGACGCAAAGGCTGTCCAAATTTCCTCTCACTCTTAAAATGGGTATTAATTTTTCAAAAACAGAAAATGATTTCCTTGATGCCTCTTCTATTTTATTAAATACCTTCCATATAAACGCTGGAGTAAACACCAGTTTCAAAAAACCTTTTAACATTAATGTTGGCTATGGCCTTTCAAAAAATGAACAAATAGTGGAAAACATTGCCACCAATTTTAAAAGCAACAGCGCTTATTTAAAAATTATTTATCAAAAGGAAAAAATTCATATCGAAAATGAATGGCGTTATAATATTAACCGAACCACTGCTGCCAATAGCTTCAATTTTATAGACTGGGATTTTGAAGTAGAATATGATTTAAGCGATAAATTCTCGCTAACTTTTGTTGGGCAAGATATCCTTAATTTAAAGGGCGTTAATAATATTTCTGTATTTTATTCTGAGACATATATTGAGCAAAAAGAATTTATCCGATTTCCTGGCAATATTCGAGCGGGAGTATTATTTCGATTTTAATTCCCCATTTATTGGTATTTTGGCCGCTACAGAAAAAAAGCTTCGTTATTATGATAGTCCAAAATCCAATAAATATGCATACAGTTGCTCCATCCTACTTACTTAGTTTTTTTGTGATCCTCTTCTCCAGTTATTTACAAGCGCAAAACGCATGGGTCACCTTCAGCGTTGACATGAGCAGCGAAACAGTCTCTTCCAATGGCGTTCATATCGCTGGTGATTTTCAATCGGAAGCAGGTTTTGGAGGTGATTGGAACCCAGCTTCCACTATTCTTTCAGATGCTAATGGAGATCAGGTTTACGAGGTTTCCGTTAATATTCCTGTCGGAACTTATGAGTACAAATTTATCAATGGCAATGCTTGGGGAAGCGATGAAAAACCACCCGCTGAATGTTCAGTGGGAGGCACTAACAACCGACAAGTTATAGTTGGTGGTGACCTGAACCTGCCACCTGTCCCATTTAATTCCTGCAATCCTTTTTTACTCCTAACCGTAAATATGAATGGGCAGGCCATTGCCCCAGAAGGCGTGCATGTCATGGGCAATTTTCAGGAAGCAGCTGGTTTTCCAAACAACTGGGACCCAAGTTCAACAGCTATGCAAGACATCAATGGGGATGGTAGCTATGAAGTTAAATTATCAGTTCCTCCCGGAAATTACTTTTTTAAATTTGTCAATGGCAATACGAATGCTCAAGCAGAAACACCGCCAACTGACTGCGCCGTAAATGATGGTGCAGGCAATTGGAATCGCACTGTTAGTGTGTCAGCTGGAACAACTACGCCACCTGTTTACTGCTTCAATACTTGTGACTTATGTGATCCAAGTATTTCAACCAACTATGAGACCTATTGGTGGAATGACAGGGTGTTTTACGAAATATTTGTCCGCAGTTTTTACGATAGTGACAATGACGGCATTGGCGATTTTCAAGGCATTATTCAAAAACTGGATTACCTCAATGATGGCGATCCCTCAACAGATACTGATCTTGGAATTACCGGCATTTGGTTGATGCCCATGATGGAATCACCCAGTTATCATGGATATGATGTTACTGATTATTATTCGACCGAACCTGATTATGGGACAATGGCGGATTTCGAAGAATTATTGGACGAGGCACACGCAAGGGGCATAAAAGTAATTATTGATTTTGTGATGAACCATACTTCCAGCCAGCACCCTTGGTTTACCCAATCAAAGAATAACCAAAATGGTTTTCGGGATTGGTATGTTTGGTCTGATAATAACCCTGGCTGGAATGGCCCTTGGGGGCAACCGGTTTGGCACAACAGCGGCGGCGATTATTATTATGGCATATTCTGGAGCGGCATGCCCGATTTAAATTATAGTCATCCACCTGTAAAAGAGGAACTATTTAATATCGCTGATTTTTGGTTGGATAAAGGCGTGGATGGATTTCGCTTGGATGCGATTAAATATTTGGATGAAGATGGTACTATCGTAGAAAATACGCCAGAGAATTTTGTGTTGCTCGAAGAATTTAATGATGTGTATAAAAATAATAATCCCGATGATTTTGCAGTGGGGGAGGTTTGGTCAAATACGGCAACTATTATTCCTTATGTACAAAATGACCGTTTGGATGTTTGCTTTGAATTTGACTTGGCGGGAGCTATTATTAATACCGTGAATAACAATAATCCGAGCACTGTTCAAAATCAAATTGTTACATTACAGCAGTCTTATCCCCGTTTGCAATACGCTACTTTTTTGACCAATCACGACATAGATCGGATATTTAATCAATTCGGAAATAATACCGATAAAATGAAACAAGCTGCTGCTATGTATTTGACCATGCCGGGCATTCCATTTATTTACTATGGCGAAGAATTGGGCATGATCGGAACAGGTATGCATGAAAATATTCGACGACCCATGCAATGGTCAAATGGAACAAATGGCGGTTTCAGTACCAGTACCCCTTGGTATGGTTTGGGGAATAATTATATGACCAATAATGTGGCGTCCATGGAGAGCAACCCGAATTCCCTCCTCCGACATTACCGTAAACTAATTCACATTCGCAATGACCAGACAGCATTGCGTCAAGGCTATCTTTTAAAGGTGAATAATAGCAATACTGGTATTTTAAGCTATGCACGAATTGGAGAAGAAGAGGCCGTCATTGTATTATCCAATTTAGGTTCATCATCCAATAGCCCTTCCATTTCCCTTCCTATTTCTTCTTTGCCGAGCGGGAATTACTATGTGTGGGAATTATATAATAATGAACCAATGGGCACAGTAACACTAAATAGCAATGGTGGATTTTCTAACTGGTCAATTTCCGGAGAGGTATTAGGGGAGAGGGAAACGTGGATATTGTCCCTATCCATGAACCCCGTTTCAACTTCAACTATTTTAGATAACAACCTTGCTATATCATTATTTCCAAATCCTGCTTTTGAGCAAATCCAAGTAGCATTAGAACGGCCCGAAAGCGGTGTTGTAGAATTATTTAATTCATCGGGAAAAAATTTAAATCAATATGATTTTGCTGAAGGGAAAGTGACTATTCCAACTGATAATTTATCAGCCGGGATGTATTTTATAAAAGTATCGGCAGATGGAAAAACTACAATTGAACGCTTTATGGTAGTCAGGTGATTTGTGTCAATGGGTTGCTTACAAAAACATATAACACTTTTTTTTGGAAACATATAGGCACATGGTAATTTTTTTCCAAAAAAATTAAAACCAACTTTGCGTATCCATTTAAATTTTTTTTGAAATAAAATTTCTTAAAAAAACTATGTGCCCTATGCCTATGTGTTAAAAAATAATTTTGACATTGTTTCTCTACCGTACACTTTTTATTTCAAACACGTTTTCAGGCCAAAAGAGAAGAATCCTACAGAGAGAGGTGTGTGTTTTTTTCCAAGAGCCGACGTTATGAATCAATCATCGCAACAAGATTGCTCGGAAATATTAAGATGAACTACCCACGTTTAGGAACAAACTTTAAAATAAAACAGCTTCCCAAATCCAATTCGGGAAGCTGTTTTTTAGTTGCCAAATTTTAAGACAAATTTTCAAAATCCGTCTAAACTGAAACCGATTAATCAATCACTACAATCTTCTCAATCTTATCCCCCTGCTGAATCATATCAATCACATCCAGTCCCTCTGCCACTTTTCCAAAACAAGTATGGTTGCGGTCGAGGTGCGCGGTGTTGTCGCGGCTGTGGCAAATGAAGAATTGCGAGCCACCTGTGTTGCGCCCAGCGTGCGCCATGGACAGTACGCCTTTGTCGTGGTACTGGTTATCGCCGTCGAGTTCGCAATCAATTTTGTAGCCGGGGCCACCAGTGCCAGTGCCATGCGGGCAGCCGCCTTGAATGACAAAATTGGGGATCACCCGGTGGAAATTCAGGCCGTCGTAAAAACCTTTTTTAGCAAGGTCGGTGAAGTTCTTGACGGTGTTGGGGGCATCAGCTTCATAGAACTCTACTTTCATCAGCCCTTTTGCGGTGTGTATTTCGGCAGTCATAAAATTTTTGTTTTTTGTGAAAAAATGGGCGCAAAGGTAGGAAATTGGGAAAATAGGAATAGAGAAATTATTAATTGTCAGATTCAAACGTAACTTGTTGTTTTTCAATTAAATAACGCCCCAGCTTTTAAATTTTCAAAAAAAATAATGCCCTTCTGTAATTTTTTCCCTTTCCTTGCTACTAACGAAACGATAGTTCAAAAAAAACGGAAATCATTTATGCCAAACAATTTGGAAGATCGATATGTGGCGCTGATACAGCAGCATGAGGGGATTGTTCACAAAGTGATCAGCCTGCATATTGATGATGCGGAAGATAAAAAGGATTTGTTTCAGGAAATTCTGTTACAGGCCTGGAAGTCTTTTGGAAAATTCGAGGGCAAATCGAGCTTTAGCACTTGGCTTTACCGGGTAGCGTTGAATACGGTTTTTAATTTTAAAAAATCGGAAAAGAAAAAGGAAAAAACGAATGAGGCTGCCCTTGAATTGATAGAACAACGAACCGAAAAAAAAGAAAATCACGAACTACTTTATTTTTTAATCCGTCAATTGGACGAAGTGGATCGGACATTAATGACGCTGCATTTAGATGGATATAAAAATAAAGAAATCGCTGAAATCTTAGGTATGACCACGAACCATGTGAATGTAAAAATTCACCGATTGAAAACCCAGATTGTTGAAGCATTTAAAAAAGTAAAAAATGAACCTGTTTAAAGAGTGGGAAAAAATAAATCAGGAAAAATTTTCATCATCAACCATAAAAAAAGAAGAAATCATGCAAGCAATTTCAAAAGAATCCTCTTTGACTATTAACGAATTAAAAAAGCGACTGAAGCACAAAATTAATTGGGTGATTTTTTTCATTCTCGCATTTATAATTTGGTTTATCCTTAGTATTTCTCACCCAACGGTTCTGCCAGTCATTGGATTTATTATAGTGCTTTATATTATTGGATTTATTCTATTATGGAATCAATATAAAAAAATAGATGCTCAAATTGACCCTAACACGGACGTATTAACGGCCATGAAAAAAAATGCTAATATTTTGAACAAGGCTCTAAAGCATAAAAAATACTTTGGCTTGATGACCTTGCCAATTGCTGCCGCATGTGGATTGATGGTCAGTGATTTATACAGTGGACAAACTGTTTTGGAGATTTTATCCAATTCCAAATCTGTGATAAAGATTATTGGTTTTATTATTTTTTTTGTTCCACTCATGAGTATTTTTAGCCATAAAATGAACGATATTGCTTATGGCGATTATATTAAAAAATTGCAAAAAAATATTCGTAAAATGGAGGAGTTGGTTTAAGTAGCTGCAACGAATCAGGTTTGAAGAATTTTTTTTTATAAAACCCTTTAACAAAAGTTGAGAATAGAAAATATTTAAACCAAAAGCCAAACCCAACGTTATAAATTGCAATAAAATCAGATTCGCATGAAATTACCTGCTTACACTTTTCCCATTTTTTACGCCGCCATATTATTGATTGTCTTTTTAGCATTTTTTCCAACCAGTACTTCTGTTTTTGTAATAATGATGATCCTGCCTGCTCTTGTTTTATACCAGGCGTACATCATCTTAAAGGATGAAGATTTGGAAAACAAAAATTAAACACGCCTTTGTTTAAGAATGTGTAATATCCTAACAATCAATGTTTTATAACTTTGATTGCAAAAATTTAATAAAACATTCACTTTAGAACGTTTTTTTTTAAATTTGCGATTAATTAATAGCTTCTCGAGCTAAAGAATCAGTCTTGATGTAATAAACTTTAACTACTTTTTTACATTACGGCCCATTAATGACTTCATTTTTTCATATTCTTTATATCTTATTTGGGGTATAAATGGGCTGCCTAATTGTTCTAATTTGCATCTTGAATAAAATCAAATACCGATTTATAATATTATTAAGTTTTAAATTAGAAGACATGAAAAAGACAAAGAGCTTCACATTGTTATTTACTTTAATATCTGTTGGCAATATCCTATTTGGTTTTTTCACCGCATTCTTAACTATGGACGAAGGGTGGTCTTTATCTGAAGAAAAGTCGTTGATGATTTATATTATAATAGTATTTGCAGTTTTATTATCTGTTGTTGGCTTTATGAGTGTAGTTAAAGAAGTAAAAAAAATAAAACCTGATATAACTGGATTTTAAATAGAACAATTTCTTTTGTTATTCTAATTTTTAGTTATAATTACAAACCTTGACCTCCCTATTTTGACTAAACTTGAAAAACTGATTGCACAAGCGAATGGTCTTTACCTCTTCTTAAAAAAGATTGCTCCAATTGTTGCATTGTTGTCCCTCCTATTAGCATCTGGAATAGCTTCTTATATATTTGGATTAATAAGTTATGATTTCATTCAAATGTTATTGTTTATACTCCATCTGCTTTTATTGTTGATTTTTGCACATTTAGGCTTTTCTAAACTATATCTTCCTTCAAAGGAAAAATTATCTAAACTTGAAAATAGTATATTCTTTATTGAAGCTGGAGAAGGTGCGGAAATTTGGAAAAAGGCTCAACATATTTGGGCCGAATTTTCAAGAGTATGGCGTTATATTCTCTGGATTTGGATTGTTTTGTATAGTTGGTTTTTATTAAACAAAGGTATCACAGCGATTGATGGCATAGGGATTCCAAATTGGATAAATCTATGTGTATTTAATTTTCTCAATAATATCGAAACAGTTCTAATCATCGTCAGCTTATCGTACATTGTTAAAGGTTGGAGGAGTAATAATGAATTAACCATCGGCCCATTTTTTTATATAACTATAGTTATCGCAACAATGGTTGTAGATATTTTACTAAAAATAATGAAACAAAATTTTGAATTTGATTACTCCTTTTTAACAGATTTAACTTCTGGAATATTTACAGGATTATTTTTTGGAATATTTGTTTCTAAATTGCATAGTAGATTTATAAACTTCCCAAATACATTGATTGTTATCCTCTTTTTTTATTGTTGCCTGATGACAGTTTATCCTTTATTAAATCGAATATTATTAAATTTAGAAAACTTGGAACCATTCCTATTATCTATAAATAATGAAGAGGATCGAATATTGTTAGATTTAGTGATTAAAAAATACACAAAATTGCTTCATGGCTTAAATTTATTTATCTTCTTTATTGCATTAACAGGTAAAGTTATCATTATTTCTTTATTTTATTTTGAAGAGTATAGTCTCAAATTTTTTCTATATATTAAATCAATAGTTAAACTTGAGAACAAATATGTAGAAGCAAATGAACATTTATTACAAGAATTCAATTCCTAAATGATAGTTATGTCACCCACCTCAACTACAATTGCCAATCACACCACCTGAAATCCATGAGCATAAGGATCATCCTCATCGTCAATAATAATATGGTTGTACCCAGTTATTTTCGCCCATCCCTGAATGCTTGGAATAATTGCCTCAAAATCTCCCACTTCCGTCTCAGCTTCTACCCGACCGATAAACTGGCTGCCAATAATGCTTTCGTGAATAAATTCATCGCCCACTTTTAGTTTTCTTTTGCTGCCCACTGTGCCATTCGGGCGGATGTGCCAGTGCCACAAGGAGAGCGGTCAATGGCTTTGTCGCCATAAAAGACGGCATTGCGGCCATGTGCCTCGTTGCTCATTGTTTTGCCTGTCCATAATAAATGACTGAGGCCATTGATGCGCTCATCTTCAGGATGAACAAATTCATATTTTTCATTCAATTGATTTCGCAAAATGGGGCTCCAGGCAATGAGCTGTCCTGCAGTGTGATGTTCCAGCCCTTTATAATTTTTCTGTGGATCAACGATGGCGTAAAAATTTCCTCCATAAGCTACGTCCACTACCAGTTCGCCGAGGCTGGGGCAGTCAACGGTTAGCTCAGTGCTGTGCAGAAAGGAAGCGACATTGGTCAGGCGCACCCAATTTACTTTTTTATCTTCTTGTCCATATTCAATATTTACCAGTCCTGCAGGTGTTTCGATACGCAATTTCCCTGGCATTTTAGGAATTACCAATCCTTGTTCGATAGCGATAGTTATAGTTCCAATAGTCCCATGTCCACACATTGGCAAGCAACCGCTCGTTTCAATAAATAAAACAGCGATGTCATTTGCTTCGTCCGCAGGTGGATAGAGGATACTGCCGGACATCATGTCGTGGCCACGTGGCTCGAACATCAAGCCTTGCCTGATCCAATCATATTCTTTTAAAAAATGAATGCGTTTGTCGGCGATGGTTTTGCCTTTTAGAATAGGACCACCACCTGCCACAAGGCGGACAGGATTTCCGCAGGTGTGGGCGTCTATGCAGTAGAAGTCTTTTTTCATAAAATGTGCAATTGGATTGATTTACAATGTTACATTTGGCGCATTAAACAAATTGTGAGCAAACTTAACACACCGATGAAGGACTCCCCTAGGCCTGAATACATTATACCTTTTACTTCTGACTTTGGTTTTAAAAAGGCATTTGCCGACGAAAAGGATACAACGTTTGCACGGAAGGCCATTCAGGTTTTGGCTTCGATGAGCAAGCCATTAAAAGAAATCAAATACATCCGAAATGAAAAGATCGGCCTAACTGCCCACTCCCGAAAAGGCATCATTGATGTTTTTTGCAAAGATGAAGAACAAAACTACTTTATAACCGAAATGCAGCACGAAGGTTATGTCAACATGTTTGAACGGCTTATTTTTTATGTGCTCCATATTTACGATATCTTGGTACAAAAGGGAGAAGGGGCATTTGATGAAGTAAAACCAATCCATTGTATTTGCATTTCTTCAAAAAAAATGTTGGAGCAAGAGGGTTGTTACCATAAAGTTTCTTTGAAAAACCAACGGAATCAAACTGTTTTTAACAAAATCAGGTTTTATATTGTAGAACTCAGTAAATTTACAAAGTCAAAGATTGAGTGTATTTCTGATTTTGATAAACTTCTTTACACCATGAAAAACGGGCATAAAATAGATTTAAACAACCATCCGGAGATTCCTCCTTTTTGGGGCGAGGAGTGGCTCAATAAAGTTGTTGAAAAACTCAAACAAGCTAACCTGACACCTGAGGAACGCTTTTCATATAATATTGAATGGGCCCAAGCCATTGCTGAAAGGGAAAAACATGAACACTTTCACAAGCAAATGTTAGAACTTGGAGTCGAAAAGGAACAGGTCAGAGCCAAGGAAGAACGAGTCAAGGCTGAAGAGGAAGCGGTCAGGGCCCAAGCAGAACAGGTCAGAGCCAAGGAAGAACGTGTCAAGGCTGAGGAAGAACGTGTCAAGGCTGAGGAAGAACGTGTCAAGGCTGAGGAAGGACGTGTCAAGGCTGAAGAGGAAGCGGTCAGAGTCCAAGCAGAACAGGTCAGAGCCAAGGAAGAACGGATCAAGGCTGAAGTAGAAGCGGCCAGAACCAAAAGGGAACAGGCCAAGGCTGATCTCAAAAAGGTACAAAGTGAGTTGGAACAAGCTAAAGAAAAGGCTATGAAAGAAACCACTATAGCTGCCCTGAAAAATGGCATGTCAGTGGACCAAATCATTAGCATCCTTAATTACCCAAAAGGGTTCGTCCAAAAAGTCAAAGAGCAATTCGATAGAGAAAACTGAAAAGGATAACGTGAAATAAAAAACTTCACTAGGCATTGGTTTCAGCCTTGCTCTAATTTATTTCCTAAAAACAGGCTTGATGTAGCGATGACATCAAGCCTGTTTTCATTTTGCAAACGTCCCATCCACCTTCCGCCAAATCCCCAAGGGATTCCCGTCCTGCAAAGCCTCCGGCAACAATTCAATTGGAAAATCCTGATAAGCTACAGGCCGCACAAATCGCTTAATGGCCTCTGTACCCACGGAAGTAAAACGCCCATCCGTAGTAGCGGGGTAAGGGCCACCGTGTTGCATAGCATGACAAACCTCTACACCTGTCGGCACACCATTGATGATGAGACGTCCAGCGACCTGGTTCAATTCATTGATGAGGTTACCCTGGTGACCGAGTTCGTGTTTTTCACCAAAAACAGTAGCAGTAAGTTGGCCGTGCAGGGTCTTGACCAATTGCACCAGTTCGTCGCCAGTTTTGTAAGTGACGAGCAGGGTAAACGGGCCGAAGACTTCTTCCTGCAAATTGGGGTTGGACAAAAATGTTTGTGCAGAGGCAATGCCAGCAGAAGGTAAAACGCTATCCGCCTTTGATTTTTTGGAAAAATGGACTGCTTTTACCCCTTGCTGTGAAAGGGTATTTCCCAAACGGGAGTAATAATTTTCAAAAATGCTCTTGTTTAACATACACTGCCCTGAAGCCGCCTGAATGGCTTCCATGAGGATATTCACAAAACCTCTATACCCATCTTCAGGGACAAAAACCAACCCTGGGTTGGTGCAAAATTGCCCAGCGCCGAGTGCTACCGAACCAGCTAATGTCTTTGCTATTTTTTCGCCCCGTTGGTTCAAAGCATCTTGCAAAATAATAATTGGGTTCACGCTGCCCATTTCCGCAAAAACGGGAATTGGAGTTGGGCGTTTATTAGCAATATCGAATAGTGCCCGGCCTCCACGTAGTGAGCCAGTGAAGGCTACTGCGGTCGTTAAAGGATGTTTCACCAAAGCGCCGCCAACTTTATAGTCACCGTTCAGCATGGAAAAAACGCCATCTGGCATGCCGCTTTTTTTAGCTGCTTTTTGAATGGCCAATGAAACCAGTTCATTTGTGACTGGATGCGCTTCGTGACCTTTTACTACTACCGGACAACCAGCAGCCAGTGCCGATGCCGTATCACCACCTGCTGTCGAAAAGGCCAATGGGAAATTGCTCGCCGTGAACACCACCACTGGCCCCATCGGCTGCAACATCGACCGCACATCGGGTTTGGGAAATGGTTTTCGTTCAGGGTTGCCGTGGTCAATAATGGCATTTACCCATGAGCCTTCCTCCACATGATCGGCGAATAGTCGCAACTGCCCCGTCGTCCTTCCCCGTTCGCCTTTTACCCTGCCTTCGGGCAAACCTGCTTCGCTCATCGCAGCGTGTACCAAATTGTCGCCAAGTGCTTCTATCTCGTCAGCAATCGTTCGGAGAAATTTTGCTTTGCTTTTTCCCGTAAAATGGCGATAGGTTTGGAATGCTTCCTGCGCCTTTTTCATTGCTGCATATACTTCTGATGGGGCAGCAATTTTGAATGCAGGTGCATCGGCCACCGCTTTTGCAGTGATTCCTGTAAAGGTTCGCCGTCCTTTTCCTGATTTCTTAAATCCAATGATATTTTTTCCGGTGAGTTTCATGGTTGGTGAATTGGTGAATTAGGGAATTGGTGGATAAGAAGGTTATCAATACCTAATTCCCCAATTCCCCAATTCCCGTTTGTTAAATCTTCGGCATTCGTGGCCGTTTGGCCAAGCCCTCTTTCAAAACCTTCATGACCCTTCTTCGCTCAGCGCCTTTCAGCGGTTGGCGGGGCAGTCGGACATGCTCTGTGCCAATGCCAGTCATGGCTTCGGCCAATTTAATATTTTGTACCAATTGGGGGCTAATATCCAATTCTAAAATGGGCAAAAACCAACGGTAAATTTTCAATGCCTCCTTGATGCGGCCTTGTTTTACCAATTGGTATATGACGACCGTTTCTCTCGGGAAGGCATCCACCAGACCTGCCACCCAGCCATGAGCCCCCATCACCAATTCCTCCATAGCGAGGGTGTCCACACCACAGAGTATTTTCAGGCGGTTAGGTCCAAAGCGATTGATAATGCGAGTGACATTGGATATGTCCCGAGTGCTTTCCTTGACAGCTTGAATGTTTTTGTGTTTTAATAAAACCTCAAACATATTGAGCGTCACCTCAATTTTGTAATCCACAGGATTGTTGTAAACCAGAATGGGCAGATCGGTGGATTTGGCAATATCAAGGAAATAATTGATTGTCTCCCGGTCAGTTGGTTTGTACTGCATCGGCGGCAGCACCATGAGGCCGTTGGCGCCACTTTCCTGCGCTTCGTTTGCCACCTCAATGGCTGCCTTTGTGGAGCGCTCTGCAATGTTGACCACAACGGGGATTTTCTTTTTGGCCAGTTTCAAACAAGTAGCAAGTAGTTGCATCTTCTCTGCTTGCAACAAGGTGCTGGCCTCGCCTAAAGAGCCGCCGATGATCATCCCATCAATGCCCGCCTTGATCTGTGCTTTTACATTTTTGGAAAAAACTTTAAGGTCAAGGTTGCCCTTTTTGGTGAATGCCGTCGTGAGCGCCGGATAAACGCCTTCCCATTTTACTTTCATAAGAAGTGATTAATAATCAGTCTATTAGTGATCGGTTTGCAAACGATTGGAAACCAAAGTTTTGCAGTTGATCAAAATCTAAACTAATTGTCAAGTTGTGTTTATATTTTAGGAGTTGTGCTATCTTTTCAACAAAATGCTTGTTCCAACGCACGCTCGGAACGGTGCCGCCCATTTATTTGAATTAAGGCGACTGCTCAGAAGGTCGGAGAGAGAAAGAAAAAATGAGATTTTTCTTTCTCTCTCAGGCTGGGACTGGGTGTTTTTAAAAAATAGGCCACAAAGGTAGGCTGTAACCATATCAACTATTTCGCATAAATTTGCCAATATTGATACTATCTTGACCTATTTGGTTTTGGAAATAGAATATTAGCCATATTTTTATATCAGTCCCTGAAGCAAGTATTATCGAAATGAATCAATGGAACAATGAAACCCTTACCTTTCTCCATACCCAAAACCGCCCACGAATCCTTCCGTGTACAAGTGGACGAGCAGCCACATTTTTATGACGTGTTGCATTGTCATCCAGAAATTCAATTGACCTTGATTGTTAAAAGTGAAGGAGTGTATTCTATTGCCCATCAGATGGGAAGGTTCGAGGAAGGAGATGTTTATCTACTCGGTTCGAATGTACCACATGTTTTTAAAAATGGAGAAGCATGGTATGGTAAATCAGCAAAAGAAGACGCCCAGTCTATTTCTTTATTTTTTAGGGAAAACAGTTTTGGCCAGGGTCTTTTTGAAGTGCCAGAATTTAATGCCATAAATCATTTACTGCATGAGGCCAACCGAGGAATTAAATTGTCAAAAAAATTATCACTAAAAATATCCGATCAAATTCTGGATATGCCATTATTATCAGGTGCTCGCCGTATTATCCAGTTGTTAAGTATTTTAGAAAAAATATCTGCTGCCGGGGATTGGGGATATTTATCTCCGTCAATTAATCAGCGATTTCAAAAAGAAGATTATGAACGGTTAAATAAAATCACGGCATATATTTTAGCCAATTATTCCCGGCCGATTAATTTGGAAGAAATTGCCAATGAGGCCCATTTGTGCCCATCTGCATTTTGCCGTTTTTTTAAAAAAAGGACCCGCAAGTCATTTGTCGAATATTTAAACGAATTCCGGATCGGTATGGCCGGAAAAATGTTGGCAGAAAGTCAAGAGCCTGTTTCTCAGATTTGTTTTAAAACAGGTTTTAATAATTTAGCCAATTTTAATAGGCAATTTCGCA
The DNA here is from genome assembly GCA_965222975.1 of Saprospiraceae bacterium. GTDB lineage: Bacteria > Bacteroidota > Bacteroidia > Chitinophagales > Saprospiraceae > UBA6168. Next base: position 16,349 of record CBDCVJ010000084.1, read on the forward strand.
GGGTTATGGATATGACGCCGACGGAATATCGCCAGCGGGTTCGTTTGTAAACACATGAATTGATTTTTCTTGGGAAAATTTTTCTTTATTAAATGCCACAGATTTTCCTTTGGGTATTGATAAACTTTTCCAGCCATTCCCTTTTATCATCCGGCCAATGTACACGATTTGTCCGACATGGTAAGCATAATGCGCCAATTGCCGATTTAAAGCTTCTACTATTGTATGGCCTTGGTTGCGGATATATATTTCAGTATCGAAATTATTTTCATTAATAGAACCAAAAGCAGTAAACAGGCATTGCCATCCATCCTCCCATTTTTCCAATAATTCTTTTTTTGATTGGATCACACCTTCAAATTCCATATCCCGGTTGCGCCATTCTTTTTCGCCATCGGAATTTAAAAAATCCGTCCACCGGGATTTCATGTTGCCCCATAAATGGTTAACGATTATAGCGATGGAATTGCTGGCAGGGTTGTATTGCCAAAACAAATCTTTTTCTTCCAATTGGTTGAATGTCTGCTCGCCCAATAATTTGTAATATTGGAATTGTTTGTGGATAGAGGTAAGGTAATTTTTTTGCATATTGGTATATAAACTTAGGAGGTAGTTTGTAGCCTCGCAAATTAAAAATTAATAATTTCCCACAGAGCGGCGGGGTTATTTTACCCCGCAATTAAGGCTACGGGTGTAAGAATCTGCTGGAATTACGGGGTAAAATAACCCCGCCGCTCGAATCTCGTTTATTAAAAACTTATTTGTGGAGCTACAAATTACCCCCTAAGTTAATCAGTTATACCAAAACTTCAACATTGGCATAAACAATAATTATTTCGCAATAATAAATTTCTTTGAAACGACTTCCTTATCTTGAATTATTGAAATATAATATACGCCACTTTTCTGCTGAGTCACATCAACCGCCAATTTATGAAGGCCAGCTTCTTTTTCCCCATCAAAAAGCACATCCAAAACATTTCCTCTTGCATCCCTCAATTCGACTCGGACGGGGCCGTTGGCCGATAATTCATAATTAACGGTATTGGAATTGACGGATGGGTTCGGAACGACGTTGACGGATTTTATACTGTTAATCAATTCATTTGATGCAGCTTCTTCATTAGCGTCGAGCAATAAAAAATGGCTCTTACGCATTTTTCTTTCTTCCATCCGTTTGCCGTCTTTGGGTGCATGGGAACGGCGCCCTTTTTTATGGTGACCATGCCTGCCATTATGCTTTTTCAATTCTCCCATTTCTTGCTCATGCAGTTGGTGCATATCTTCTTTCCACTGTTTGCGCTCGTCTTCCAATTCTGCTAACAGGGCATCTATATCTTCCTCATATTTTTCAAATAATTCATGCAATGCATCAAACTGTGGCTTGTACTGCTCCATCTTTTTTTCATGCTCCTTATGCATGGCTTCCCTTTCTTCTTTACTGAAAGGTTTTTCTGAATCCATCAATTCATGGTGTTTTTTAATTCTGTTTTCGTGCAGCTCTTTAAAAAATGGGCGCAACTCATCCAGTTTTGCCTTATCTTCCACACTTATTTTTTCTTCCAATTTAGCTCGCTGCTTCAACATCACAGGTTGAATGTTTTCCTCTTTATACTTCATTAATTTCTCGTGCAATTCTTTTCTATCTTTTTTGTTGGCTTTCATCCTTTCATGGTGTTCCCACTGTCTTTCCTCTAATTTTTGCGCTAAAATTTCACGTTGTTCTGTCGTCAAAACTTGTTTGATTTCCTTGCTTTGAGAAGAGGTTAATTCCCTCAACTGTTTATGCAATTCATGTGGATCTTCTGTATTTTCTTTTTTTAGGGTCTCTCTTTTTTCATAGTATTTTGCCCGTATTTTTTCAATGGCAGTTTCCTGTTCAGCAGTTAAATTAAGGTCGGTCTTAAATTCTTCAATTTTAAACACCTTCATTTCACGGTGGGGGTGATGTGGGTGATTTTGTGCATAAATATTTTGCACTAAAAAAATGGCCAAGGCCAAAGCAAAAAATGATTTTATATTTTTCATGTTATTTAGTGGTTAGTGATTAGTTGATCAGTGGTTAGTTGTACAGGTAGGTGGTGTTGTACTTTATAGATGATCGAATTTAAAATTAATGAAGGACTCCAGAGCGATGGTTTTTTTTTATACCCGCAGCTCTTTGGACAAAGATTAACTTTTAAATGCGAATACCTTTAAACAATTATTAACCAGCAATCAACAATTATCAATTATCAATTCCTTCTTTAGACAATTTCAATGGGGCATTTTTTCCCGGTGGTGCAATTTTTTTTCATGGGGGGATCTAAAAATTAAGTGTCGGTGGATAAATTCCTCCAACCGTTTCAATTGCTCTTCGTTCAATTCATCTTGCAAAGCAACACGCAAAGAATCAAAGACCTGCTTGCGTTCTTGGATGGTATGTGCATGGATTCGGTGCAGGGATTCGGAATATTCACGGACAATTTTTGACAGTCGTTCTTGCTGCTCATCCGATGCTTTGACTATCCTGAACAACCGCTCCTCAAAGCCCCCAAGCGTCCTTTCCATGGCAACCTGCCGGAGGTGTTTTTTTGTTAGTTGAGCATGAGTAAAAAAACCGCCTGCAAAACCAATTGCTATCAAGCCGATCATTGCCAATATGGTTTTTGTATTTTCCATTAAAAATTAATTATTTATCTTCAGTGAATTTATTTGCCCAAAAATAATTATTGAATCTCTGGTCACGTTTCCGTCCTCCCCCCAGCCCCCTTTGGAGGGGGCTGGGGGGAGGACGGAAACGTGATAAAATAAATTCATTTATAGCCAATTTATTTAAAGACATGTTGCATTAAAAAATTAAAACTCCAATAAGATATTCGCCTCATCAGGTGAAATTTCCTCAACGCCTATCAACGAATTTGCCGTCATATTTTCCCCGCCAAAATAAACAGCTGTCCATGCAATAAATAAAATCAAAACTGCCGCAGCAGCTACTCGTGGGAACAATTGCACGACAGCAGTACCAAAATTATTTTTATTTTTTTGAACTGCCCATTTTTGCATCACCTCATCTGCAAAATCAATGCGATCTGGAATGGGCATTTCACTAATAAGTTTCCTCATTTTTAAATATTGACCCCGCTCTGCCCGCAGTTCGGCAGATGCTTTTAAAGCTGCCTCCAATTTTTTTTGCTCCTCATCGGTCAGCTTATTATCCAGCGAATAAATCAATAATTCTTTTGCATCTTTCATATTATAATATTTTTTCCAAAATGCCTTTTAATTTTTTTTGACCTCTTGCCAAGCGGGAAGCTACTGTACCTTCTGGCACTTGCAATATATCCGCTGTTTCTTTCACGGAATATCCATCCAACATTCTCAAAACAATGACTGATCGGAATTCCGGTTCTAATATTTGCAGCGCTTTTTGTACCAGGTCTTTGGTTTCGTTGTTGATGGGGTTCGCAGAAGCATCTTCTACCAATAAATTAGGGTCATCTTTTTTTATAAAAGTCAACCACCTGTTTTTTCGTTGCCGCCGCTTTAATTCATTTAATGATAAATTGATGGCGATCCGGCTTAAATAAGTGCCCAATTTTGCCTCACCACGAAATTTATCCAATGACTGAAAAAAACGGATAAATACTTCTTGTGCCACATCGTCGGCCTCTGCTGTATCCCCCAACATTCCGACCACTGTTCGGGTTACTTGTTGTCTATGTTTTTCCACTACAAGACGCAAGGCACTTTCCTCGCCCAATTTGCACAATCGGATCAGTTGTGGTTCAGCTATTTCCTGTTGCGGATGTATGGATAATATGTTGGGTTCTTTCTGCAGTTATATGGCCGTTTATAGGTTAGACAATGGGCAAGGTGACTTTTTTCCCAAGAAACATAATTATTTGAATTTCGGGCAGTACGTGTCCGATGGCGTACACACCCATTTTATCAAATTATTTGTAAAGTGCTGACCTTCAATAGTTTAATGCACTGGCATGGCCGTTGTGGGCAACAAAGAAAAACCCGAAGTATTATGTTCAACAATCACTTTAAAATCGCCTTCCGGCAAATCCTGAAACGCAAAGGGTATTCCCTGCTCAACATCGCTGGCCTCGCCATTGGCATCACCAGTTGCCTGCTCATCTTGCAATATGTGCTGTACGAGCGGAGCTACGATGGTTTCAGCCCAAACGCCTCCGACATTTACCGCCTGCGGCTCGATAGTCACCAAAATGGCGAGTTGGCCTGGCAGTCGGCCACGGTCTTCCCTGCTTTCGCCCCGACCCTGAAAGCGGATTTCCCCGAAATCATTGAATCCTGCCGATTGCACGATGCGGAAATGATCATCACCAACCCGGAGACGCAAGTGAAATTTGCCGAGAAAAAAGGCTATTACGCCGACCCTGCCTTTTTGCAAATGTTCGACATCAAAATGGTGCATGGCGATGCGGGATCGGCACTCACTGGCCCCGATAAGATCCTCCTTTCCGAAACGATGGCGAGGAAATATTTCGGCCTGTCCAACGCCATTGGGAAGCAATTGGTGGTGAAAGATCCCGACCTATTCCAAACCTACGAAGTGACGGGCGTGTTCAAGGACTACCCCCAAAACTCCCACCTCATCATTGATTACCTGGTATCCTACAATACACTGGGCAAAATAATACAACAAACATGGCAAGATACTACCAACGCCACCGAAACGAGCTGGGGCTGGTACGATTTCTACACCTACCTACATCTCGAACCCGGTACCGACGTGGAAGCGCTCCGGGCCAAGTTGCCCGCTTTTACCGAGAAATATGTCAATGCACCTTATCGCGAACGACGCCCCAATTCCACCTCGGTCATGGATATTGACATCCTTCCCATGACCGACATCCACCTCTATTCCAACGTCAACCAAGAGGCCGAACCCAATGGCGATGGCAGGGCCGTTTCGCTGCTGTTTTTGGTGGCGTTTTTCATCCTCACCCTCGCTTGGGTCAATTACGTGAACCTGGCAACGGCCCGCTCATTGGAGCGCTCCCGGGAAGTGGGCGTACGGAAAGTGTTGGGGGCGGAGCGGCGACAGTTGGTGGTGCAGTTTCTGACGGAAAGCCTGATGTTGAACGTGACGGCATTCCTGTTAGCACTCATGCTGTTTCAGATCAGTTTGCCTTTGTTCCAAAGCATTTTTGAATTTCCAGAAACCTCTGTGTTGTGGGAAAACCCGGGCTTTGTTTTATCGGCCATCGGGGTGTTTTTGGCAGGCTCCATTTTGTCGGGGCTGTACCCGGCATTTGTGCTATCGGGCTTCCGTCCGGTGACAGTGATGAAAGGGTTGTTTAAAAATACTGCACAGGGAACGGCCTTGCGGAAGGGCTTGATCGTTTTCCAATTTGTCACCTCCATTGCCCTCATAATCGGTACGATGGTAGTTTATAAACAACTGCACTTCATGCGCAACCAAGACCTCGGCGTGGACATCAAACAAACGATGGTGCTGGAAGGCGCTGGTTCGGTGTTGGATTCATTGTATGAAGGCACTTTCGCCCCATTCAGGGAGGAGGTATTGGCTATGCCTGATGTGCATTTGCTGACCAGTTCGGCTTATGTGCCGGGCGATGAGATTTATTGGACAGCGGGTGTTCAATGGCTTCAGCCAGAAGCCAATTCTTTCACCATTTACACCCAAGGGGTGGACGAGGACTTCCTCGATGCTTATGACTTGGGGTTGGTGGCAGGCCGAAATTTTTCCAAAGAAAGGGGCGGGGACGACCATGCCTGCCTGCTCAACGAACGGGCTGCTTCGCTGCTCGGATTTTCCTTGCCCGAATCGGCCCTCAACGAAAAAGTGCGGCGGGGCAGGGACACGCTCACGGTAGTTGGTATAACGAAAGACTTTCACCACCTTGGCTTGCAAAAAGCCATTGACCCGGTAATCTTCCTCTACCGCCCCGACAGCCGGAGTTACCTCTCACTCAAGGTGGGCACGGACAACGTGCAGTCCACCGTGGCCACCGTACAACAGGCGTGGGAACGGCACTTCCCTAACGATCCGTTCAGCTATTTTTTCCTCGATGAATTTTTCGACCAGCAATACAAGACTGATTCGATGTTTGGCCAATTGTTCACCTTTTTTGCCTTGTTGGCCATTTTCGTTGCATCATTGGGATTGTTCGGCCTGGCCTCCTACGATGTGCTGCAACGCACTAAGGAGATCGGCATCCGAAAAGTACTGGGCGCTACTACAACAGGTTTGGTTACACTGTTATCGAAGGACTTTTTGAAATTGGTGTTCGTCGCCTTTTTGGTCGCTTCGCCGCTGGCTTATTTTTTTATGGAAAAATGGCTGGCCGATTTTGCCTACCGCACCAATATTGGTTGGTGGGTGTTTGTTGTGGCAGGTGTGATGGCGGTGGTGGTTGCTTTTTTGACAGTGAGTTTTCAGAGTATGAAGGCAGCGCTGGCGAACCCGGTGAATTCATTGCGGAGTGAATAATATAATGGTGAATGGTGAGAGGTGAATGGTGAATTGGCAAGAAATTTACCATTCACCTCTCACCATTAATAAAATGCTTAAAAACTACCTCGCCGTCGCCGCCCACAATCTTTGACGGGCCGAGCAATATACGATCATCGACATCATTGGCCTAGCTCCTATCGTGTGGGCCTACCAGAACTAACACTCCCGCTGGCGGCGGAATCAATTCAACAAAACAAAAACCGTATTATATCAGTTAATCACAGTGGTAAAAAAGGGAACGGTGCTGGCGCAGTGACTTTGTCCTGTGCCTACATGCAGGCCTTTAGCAAACTGCTAAACTGCAATAATATATTTTTCATTACAGCCTTTTCAAAAATTTCCGGTTTTGGAAGTAGCTAATATGGGAAGCCATTACCTGAGTGTAGGCACAGGGCACAGCCACTGCGCCAGCCTCAGCCACTGCTGCCAATCCGATTAATTCATTGCGGAGTGCATAAAATATTTAAAACTATTCTTTCACTTTAAAACTGTATTTAATTTCATGTCCAGAGATAATAATTATAAATAACAGGGCACAATTAGATAATATCTAATTGTGCCCTGTTATTTATAATTTATAGAGGTGAGTTTTTTAGCAACTGGTATCCTGCACATTCGTATCCCAGCAATGCCATTCGTCGTCTTGGAATTTATTAGCATCCTTCACCCTACCATTTTTATTGATACTGTCCCAGTTGATTTCAAGCAGGTTGTCATTTTCTGCATTGTAAACGTCATACGCCCTGTCAAATACACCAGGCACAACATTTCCCGTCCGGAATTCGATATAGCCGCCATTACCGGCATGGCCGGGAATGATATTCGTATAACGGATTGATGCCACGTCGTTTCCATTATTGTGTTGGTAATCAATGCTGATAAAAGGGGTTGGGTTGTTGGCATTATAGTTCAAAGTCCAGTTGGCATAAGAATGGTCGTTAGCAACGATCCCTGAATACCAGTGTACCTGAGAAAACCCGCCAACTTTGGAAATATACATGTCCCATTGCACTTCGTCAGTCGCCAGCAATTCCCCGTAGAGTTCTGCCCGGTAAGTGCCGCTTTGGTCGGTAACTTCATACTTCCAAAGCCATACGCCCTGACCTTGATATTCTGGTTGATGCCGGAAGGACTCATAAAACGACAGTGTCGGGATGGCCAAATGCACGGTCAACAGCGTATTCCAGACCACAATATTGGCGACTGCATGGCCCCAATTGTCGCCCGATCTGTCATCCACCGCATCGGGGTTTTTGAAATTATTATCCAACTCTGTAAAAGGTGTCAAGTTCATCACAAAAGTTTCCTCCGATGGCAATTGAGGCGCTTCCAGCCCTACATAAGGATCAATGACAGGGTCATCTTTTTGACAAGATTGCAGAAGGATTGTAGCCAAAACAAGGACTAAAACAAAATTTAGCTTTTTCATGATTCTGAAGTTATTTTATTGTATCCCGGGCAATTTGGTCAATCGTTAGCGGCAATTAATTCTTTATGCCAATCACCTAAATTGTTCCCGGGTTATTTGTTTAAAATGGTTGTTCAATAATATTATCGAATGTACACTTAAAACGCTTGGGTGGAAAAATACCCTACGTCTAAAATGATATTTTTTGAATTTCCCACTGAGCTTGGAACTAAATAATTCATAAAACCATTTAGCCAGTCACCCAAAAACCATTACCAAAAATGAAGTTCATTAGTTTTATAATTCTTTTTGCATTTCTATTTTGCTTGCGGCTGGTTGCCCAAACCGAAAGCGTGGATGTCGTTGAAACCATACTAACCCCAATACCCGATTCTACAGAGACAACTATATTATTCCCTATTAAAGGTGATGAGCATTTTGTGGTACTATTGTTCAAAAACGCCATCAACGATGCTTCGAGCAATATGCTTTTTACGGGTGGTATCCTACTCGGAATCTGGGGTTTTATTCTTTACCAATTAAAGGCTTGGCCATTAGCTTTCTGGAATTGGTTTGTCAAAATGGTATCCCACGAAGTTTATCTGGATAGCACCTCTGATATTTATGAACGGTTTTCGGAATGGTACAAAATTCATTATCCAGCAAAGTTCAAACGGGTACAGGCAGAGTTTGAATCAGGAGGTAGTTACCTTGATTTAGAGGAAGAAGAGAATACGGACAACCTCGCCAGGGTGCAGTACACGCAGTCCTACGACCGCAATGCTTTCTGGCACAAGGGGCGGCTTTTGTTTGTCCAGAAGGAAAAAGAGAAACTGGAAAATGCCAATAGTATTTTTAACATGCACCTCGAAAAATATGTCATTAAGGGATTGTTTGCAAAAGAGGCCATTGAGGATATTATGAACCAAGTTGTTGAGATGGAAAATGAGATAAGGATGAGCGACAAGCGATTGTACGTGTATTACAATGATGCGAACGATGGTTTTTATTCGATGGAATGGGAATCAGTCAAGACCTTTGATAAATTGTTTTTTCCACGCAAAGAAAAATTGATAGCAGATTTGGAAGGGTTCCAAAAATCCGAAGCAAAATACAAGAAGCTCGGCATCAACTATAAACGGGGTTATTTTTATTCTGGAGAACCCGGCGGCGGTAAAACATCCATCGCCGTTGCCATGTCCCTTTTTCTCAAAAGGAAGCTGTACATCATCAACCTGTCCACCATTTCTGATAATATTGGCTTGCAACGGGTTATTTCAAGGGTGGACAAAGGGAGCATGGTATTGTTTGACGACGTGGATGTAAATTTTGGGGAGGGACGAAAAATGAACCATAAAAAAATTGATTTTTCGACCATTCTTGGGGTACTAGATGGGGTGTACAGCCCTGAGAACATTGTGTTCGCTATGTGTACCAACCACAAGGAAAAATTGGACCCTGCATTGATCAGGACTGGCAGGTTTGATTATGTCGAACACATTGACCTACCCGGTGATGAGGAGGTACGGCAGTTTCTCAATATGTATTATGAGACCACTTTGAACGGAGAAGCACAAGGCCTCGGCGGGATTCCCATGGTGGATGTGCAGGACGCTTGTATTAAGAGTGGAGATTGGGAAGGTGCTGTTGAGAGGATTAGGCTCGTGAGGGAAAGAAGAAGCCTTCCTCCCCAAACCGTTGGCACCGGAATCAATTCAACAAAACAAAAGCCGCACTATATCAGTTAATCACAGTGGTAAAAAAGGGAACGGTGCTGGCGCAGTGATTTTGTCCTGTGCCTTCATATAATTTAGTATCTTATTGGATTTACAAACGAAAACCCTATTTGCTGTTAATGAACAAATAATAAGAATAAACATCCCCGTTAATATTGATTTTCAATACAGCCAATCCATTCATTGTTTCATTTAATGAAATTTGTTGGTTGAAATATTTCCCTCTATAATTGGAAAAATATTTTTTCTCAATAGCCCTTCCTAAATTATCATATATTTCAATGGCAATATCATTTTCGAAAGATTGCAATTCCATTTTAATAGAAAAATCACCATTAGAAGGGTTGGGGTAAAATTGAATTTTATTTTTAGCAACATTTTCTATTTCACTGGGCAGTGAAGTCGTCGGCAATTCACTGACCATTGTATTGATAGTTTGGTTGGTAATTACCGGTGGATTATTGTCAAAATAAATGCCCGCCTTATTTTGAATGGGGGTATTTTCTGCAAGACCTTCTATGGCATCGATCCGGTACATAACATAGCCTTGGCTACCATCATAATTTACATTGCTGTCGGGTAGCATGATATTTTCAAAATTAAACTCCAAATATTGCCCGGTTAAAGTAGTTTTTAATAATTCAAAATGGCTGCTTGAAATTATTTTCAAACTATTCACATCCAGATTAGTATCCAGTGTATCCCTGATGGTAATATTAAATGCAGTATCGGTACCTGTATTTTGAAATCGAATGGTATAAATTAATGCTTCCTCAAATAAGGTGTAATTATCCTGCCCCCGGCTTGGCTTCACGAGTTTGTCATTTGGATCAAAAGCACAGCGGATTTCTGAGGAGTAATTAAAATCAAAAGTATCTTGTTCAAAATCGGAAGTAACGGCAAATGCTTCGACGTAAATATGGTCGCCCAAATCGATGCCGTCGTTGATGCCGGGCATTTCAAGCGATACATCCCTGCTAAAAAATTCGCTTGGATATAAATTTTCAAAATGCCATCCAAATAAAGACTGATTGATAATTGTGTCTGGTGAAATATTGAATTCCGTATTTTGAATAAGTGGATCAACTTCCATCCAAAGTGTTCCATCGGTTATGGTAGTGCCGTTATTATTTACGTCAACCTTGAACTTAACAAAATTATCGCAACGGGTTAGCCCGGAGCCGACGGCCACAATCAAGTCAGTCGTATCTATGGTGGGCGTAAATCCAAAATTTAAATTTTCAATTTGAGCAATGGAATCCAAATTGATATGATAGATGGACGAATCGCTGGTAAGTTGCCAATTGGGGATAGGGTCGGGAGACAAAGCATAACTGCCGGCATTCAGAAAATAAATAAATTTTCCGGTGGCATTGGTAAACTGGCTGGCGCCAATTGGTTGCAAGGTTACTTTAAAAAAAGATAAATCTTTCTCCGCACCATCTTTAATCCCATTTTCATTTTCATCAAAATAGGTATAACCACTAATCCTGTTTTCAATGCCATTTTCAGCAATGTTGTAAATAAAACCAGCTTTGCCATATAAAGAGTGGTTCAGTTGGCCACCTACCCTTGTACTACCGTCTGGCGCTTTTTCCAAACAAAGCCCGATGTTCTCTCCCTCATAATCACCGTCGTTGAAGTAGGACTGGACGGTGGCGCCGGACGAATCAATAAAATTGATAAATAATTTTTTATTGGTCAGTGTTTCTATATAACCCGTGATGGCTAATTGTTCGGTAGTTTGGTCAAAAATAATATCAACAGGAACCCCTTCCATACTTGGGGGTACTTCAAATAAATTTGTCCATTCCAGAGTGCCATCTTGAGCCGATATTTTTCTAACCACAATATTGGAAGACTGGACCCCCAACGTAAAAATATTAGAGGAATCTGCATCGAAAACAAACTTGAAAATATTGCTATTAGTGTCGTACGTTCTTGTCCATGTAGTGTCTGAAGTTTGAAGGTCAAACTTGACCAGCAAATCATTTTCTGTTTTATCACTTCCACATAATAAGGCATCATTTGCTGGGGTTTTAGCGACGTGGTTTATTTGTTCGGCAAAATAAATATAGGTGCTTGTAATTTTGTCAAATGTATTTTTATCCATTTCCTTTATTGCACTTTTACTGAAAATAAAGAAGGATGTGTCAGCATGATTGATGATGTGGCTTGTTGGGCTTAACGTATTATTATAGGCCGGAATGACGCTTTCTTCCTCTGACAAACCATTGCTGTCAATTGTTCTGCCATATAAGTAATTATTTTTTCTATAAAAAATAAAAAATCTGTCGCCATCAATCATTATCTCAAAAGGAAAGGGATTGCCGACATTTAATGGAAAAGAATACTCATTCAATAAAAAACCCGATTCATTAAAAATAAATACGTATGCATCTTTTGCGGTGTTGTTATAATAAGGTTCGTTATTACTGTTCCTGACATCATAAGCGGTAAGAATAATATTTCCGTTTTCATCATCAACCGTAAGGTGGCTACCTATCAGCATATAATTTCTTAGATCAGACCATTCCCATAATAAATTTTGACCGTTGTCGTACATCTCCACCACGGTCTTTCGCCCAACTTGTTTCAAAGCAACGGTTTTGTCCGATCCATAATTTTCCAGCAGAATTGTTTTGGAAGGAAATTGATAACTGTGTCCGATAAAATTCCTTTTTAAAATATTCCCATTTGCAGCATCTACTTTAAACAAGGTCGGAGTACTTAACGCAGGTCCCACCTGGACATTTTCATAATTGCCCACAACAAATAGTTGATTGTCAATAATGCTGATCCCAATGCCGGAGCTTTCATCATGACCATTAGTGGCTTTTTGAATGAAAAGGGTGTTTCCGGAATTGCCATCAATTTTCGCTATTCCCCAATCTGCAGGGCCGTAATTGGCTGCGGAATAATAGCCAGTTAAATAAACATTGCTATCGTCATCCAAACTCATGGAAATAGCTCCTTCTTGCCCATTTCCAAAATCCGGGGCAGTATTCCATGCAATTTGGCCCGTTGATTTATCAATTTTAGTGGTCCAATATTTAGAATTTGTTCCTCCAACAAATGCATGCCGCCAGGTAGAATAGAGAAATCCGTTTTTATCAATAAAAGAAACATGGGCGATCTCTTTATCTGTGGCGCCTGTTTCCCAAAGCAAACTACCATCAACAGAATTAATAGCGACTATTTTTCCTTCTCCACTAGAGGAAAAAAAATTATCATATCGAGCGAATAAAAAAATACTGTCGTTATCATCAACATAGACATTTAAATAATCAACAATGTCCGAATCTTCTGGTAGGGCGTTTCTCCATAATATATCATTCGATCCAAATCCACCAGCTTTAAATATACTGTCCTTATGGGTGTAGTATATGTTTAAGTCACTGTCAATAGCTAAGCCATATTTGAGCCCGGTATAACCATTTCCCATCATGTGGGTTGAAATCGTGTCACCGTTCATTTTGTCAATGTAGGCATATTTGTTTTTGCCGCCTTTTTCAAAATACCCTATTAAAAATTTATCATCATCGTAATCGAAAAAATGCTGAGGCAGATAAAAATATTTATCGTAAAACTCATTTTTCCATATTATGTCGCCACTGCCTGCATCAATTTTCCATAGTTCCCTCTTATCGCCCACATCAATAATATTCAGTGCGTATATAAAATCGCCTGACAAGAAGATTTTATAAATATTAGCTTGTGAATAAACAGAAAAATCTTTGGAAGTCGTCGTCCAAATGATATTTCCAAGTGTATCTATTTTTGAGACGGAAGGTTGGCCTGGGTAATTGTCGAAAGAAGTGCCGCCAATAATAATGTTTGGGCCATCATTAATGTGGTCGTAAATCTTTCCCCCAGCTTTAGTTTCATTATCGCTGAAATAATGTTCGGTCAACTGGCTATGTAAAACAGAAAAAGAGCAGAGAAAAGCAATGAAAACAAAAAGTGATTTTTTGATACTCATAAATGATGTATTTTGATTATTGGCTAAACCAGAAGGGGGGAAAAAGGAACATTTGATGCCACTAATATTAATCTTGAGGCAATAGTTCCAAGTCTGCATGACAAAAAATATTCCCCTTTTCAGCGTTATGAATTTGCAATAATAAATTAATGGTAATTTTAATTGCCTCGAAAACTGCGCTTATCCCGTTTAAGGCCGCTATACAAATAACTACCCTATCCCTAAACTGCACACCCACTGCCCAAATCCACACATGTTTAGGTCTAATTCAAAAAGAGTATTTTTTTAATCAAAACAATCTGCCCCAAGTGGTAATAGCTATGCTCAATCATGGCGAGAATATTCCTGTAGTAATTTCCGTATTTTTCGTCGACAAAAACTTCACTTAATTTTTCGTCAGGCATTTGTTCCACTAAACTGGCAAACTTCTCGGCATCGCTCCACATTTTGTTCAATAGTTTCTCCCAATCCTCTTGCGATTCAATGGGCGGCAGATCAAAACTGTATTTATCCCTGATGTCCAGCGAGCCGCCCTCAAATACATTCACGATACCGGCCACGTAATAATTGATATGGAAGGCAAGGGCAGCCAAGGTGTTCAGGGAACCGACTTTGGTCGTGGCTTGCTTCCAGGTCACGTCTGATAACTGGGCTTTTAAATTAGTATTGGCAACCCAACGTCCATCTAAATGGACCTCCCTAAACTGATTTGCAATTTGTGCGGTCAAATTCATATTCTTTGGTGCAGTGATTAGTAATTAGTTGATTAGTGATTAGAGAGCCTTGTGATTGGTTGCCAGTGTTTTGATAAAAAATAGATGGTCGGTTATTTATTTTTTAATTCAATGGTATAACCAGCTTTTGCTGGACATGGTCGTTGTATTTTTTGTTGATGGCTGCGTATTCATTTTCTTTTCAATCTCCCAAGGTATCCAAATTCACCTATGTGCTCTTTGTCTTCCAATTCCATCGGATTTACACTCCAATTTTTGGCAATTTCAAGAACATGTTCTGCATCAGGATATACCATTTTATCCCAATACTCTTCTTTTTCAGCTTCTTCTAAATTTGTATCTATTAAATCCCATTGTTTTTCAACTTCTGTAGGCTTGCCTTCAATGAAATTATTTCCATCTGCAATGCAATATAATCTTTCAGTTTTTCCATTTATCGATTTCATCCAAAATGCAGTACTACTTACTCGGTGATTCCCAAACAATTGAGCTTCTCCAAAATTTTGGCTTAATTGATTTAAAAGTTTCTTCGCATATTCAATTCCTTTTACATGGTCGGGAATCGGTAACCCCCAACCCGATATTAAAATCCATCCATCTATGGGAGGTAAAACAAACACATTTGCACCGTTTGCTTGAATCGTTCCTTCAACCCAATTCGCTTGTTTGACCTTATCCAATTTTAGAACAATTAAAAGACTATCTGTATCTTCAGTCTTAACTGCTACCCAAACCCATTTATGTCCAAAATTGATTGGTTTAGTTGAGTCTCTTTTTTCTAAATTTTGTTCCCACAATGATTTAGGCCTTGGATTATTTTGACCAAATATTCTTGAAATCCATCCAAACATTATCAGCAATATTATGAGGCTTATTCCTCGGTTCATTTTTTCTTTTTTCTTTATAGCCACCAACTTGTACATCTGTGTGCATTACAGAATGCTAATTTATTGAATTCCAACATCCTATCATTCTGTAAAAGATTTCTGTAAAACCTTGTTCTGCCGCAAGCTTTCAAAGCACCAAAATAAAAAAATCCCAAAAAAATGGGAATACGGCATGCCGATATAGATCCAAACTTCAAATCATATATTTGTACATTTTAGAAAACAAACTATTTTATAAACAAACAAAAACAACAATGCCCCAATCAAGGGGCATCGTTTCTTTAGGTCAGCAGCAACCCGGATCGCAGCATCCGTCGTCGCAGCAGTCATCTCCTCCGGGGAGGAAATTCAACATTGATAAATTCATAGCACAAATAATTTAGATGGTAAAAATGGTTGAATGGTTAAAACGGCTTTTAAAACCATTTAACCGTTGCAGCCATTTTAGCCATTTAACAACATTTACTTTTTGTAACAGGCAATTCCAACATATTTACGACAGCCTTTTTTTCTATTACATTTTCATTGCCGTTCCATTTTTCCATATTTTCTGGGGATGTCCTTGCATGGATGCCTTCGCCATAAACGGTTGCTTCGCCGTGAGTGTAAAATGCTTCCCATTCGATGCCTTGTGGGTCGGTTATCCACGACTTTTCGCTCTTGGCATAACAACAGGTGGTTTCTCCTTCTTCGAGGATGGCCCCATCGGCATTTTTAAGGTTTTGATAAACTTCTTGCAGACCCTCGGCACTATCCGTTTGCAATCCCAAATGACGAATACCTGCCATCCCTTCACCTGTGGAAATGGCAAAATTCAGTTGCGGGTCGTCGAGCATCCATTTGGCATAGTCGCCCTTAACGACTGATGGTTGGACATTGAAAAGGGACTGATAAAAACGGATGCTCTCGTTTAAATCCTTGACCCGCAGGTGGACATGAAATCTTTTCATAATTGATCGTAATTTTGCGATGATTGTTGGTAAAAAAATAGTTAACAGCAGGATTCACCTGCACAACCGCATTGCTCAACGAGGCCTCCAAGTAGCTGTTGTACTTCTTGGCAGACCTTGGGGTCAATACAGTAGCAGACCTTGGGTGGCTCAACGTTGCCAACGATGATCCCTGCTTTTTTTAATTCTTTAAGGTGCTGGGAAACAGTGCTTTGTGCCAACGGTAAGGCGTCCACAATGTCACCACAGACACATGTTTTTACTTCAATGAGATACTCCAATATCATCACCCGTGCTGGATGAGCAAAAGCTTTAGCCAGTTCGGCAATGCGGTTTTGCCTAATGGTAAATGCCGTGGATTTTGTTGCGCCCATTGGTCGTTGATTAAATTCATCGCAATATTACGATGGATAATGATTAATGTCAATTTTTGAGGCAATATTTTTTTTCTTTCTCGGGTTTGGCTAAACTTGTCTTTGTGCTACATTGCACTAAAACAAAGCAATCCAGCAACATTTCCCCTAAAATAACTTTATATGAAAAATATCTTTCTCGCCCTTGATTTCGAAGAAAATTCTGGCCAGCTCATTGAACATGCCATGCAATTGGCCAAGAGGTTTGCTGCAAAAGTATGGATCGTCCATATCGCAGCTCCCGATCCCGACTTCATCGGTTACAAGGTCGGGCCCCAGTACATTAGGGATACAAGGGCAGATGAACTCCGCACAGAACACCGATTCCTTCAAATAGTAGCGAATGATTTTAAAGATACTGGTATAGACGCAGAGGCATTGCTCATACAAGGGCCAACGGTGGAGATGATTTTAGAGGAAGCGGAAAAATTAAATTCTGATTTAATTATCACGGGATCGCACGACCACGGTTTTCTGCACAATGCCTTATATGGCAATACAGCAAAACAACTTTTGAATAAATCTAAAATACCCTTATTGATTGTGCCGATTTAATTTAAAAATAGAAGTAACTTTTCAGCATGCTCACGTAGTCGGGAAATTTATTTCCCGATCATAGTAAAACGAAGGTATAAGCCTTCCAAAAATTACCATTCGGGAAATAAATTTCCCGACTACGGTGGGGTGCAGAACAATTATAATTAAATCAGAGTAAATTATTGACAAAAAACCGTGTAAATGTGTGTAATCAGTGGCGTGGAAACATCCTCACAATCTCAATAATACTACAAAATTTCATAGCCATGAAAAACATTATTTATTTCCTTTTATTATCTTTCTTACTCGGCTGCTACCATGGCGACCAATCCGCCCCGAATAGTATGACCAAATCATCTGGTTTTGCCGAAGAGACAGAAGCGGAATACGATCAATACGACGACCAGTCAGAACCGTCTGCCCCACCCTCTCAGCCCATTGACCCTCAGCAGCAAAATATAACAGAAAAAGAAAATCAAACCAGCGATCCAAAACCGAGGGGAAAAAAGATCATTCGTGATGGCGACATGCATACAGAAGTGGATAACTTGAAAAAAGCAAAATCATTTATTGATTCCGCTTTAAAAAAATACGATGCCTATTATGAAAATGAAATTTATGAATCGTATGACTATCAATCTTCTTATCGCTTAAAAATAAGAGTGCCTGCCATTCATTTTGACAGCCTCGTAAATACAGCAAGTACAAAAGCAGGTAAAGTCACCTTGAAAAATATAAACGCCCGTGACGTAACTGAAGAATTTTACGATATTAAAACCCGATTGGAAAACAATGAATCCTATTTATTGCAATACCGCAATTTGCTGAAACGGGCCAATTCCATTAAAGACATTTTGGAGGTGCAGGAAAAAATCAGAAGACTGGAGGAGGAAATGGATTCCCGTAAAGGCCGATTGAAATATCTATCCGATCAGGTGAATTATAGCACATTGAATCTAACTTTGATTGAAAAACATGAGTGGCAGGAAAAAAATAAAAAATCATTCTTTGAAAAAGCATGGCACGCCTTAAAGGAGGGGGGCAGTATATTTAAAGAGTTTATTTTAGTGGTGCTTCGGCTGTGGCCGTTTGCCATTTTAATAGTTGGTGTGGTTTATTTTATTAAATGGTTGAGGAGGAAAAGGAGGAATCGGAAATCTTAATTTCAAAGAGGTTGAGGCTGTCTCATGAGTCTCGATTTGCTAAATTTTAAAAATTTAGTAAATCTATAAATGGCTGATTTTAAATTTATTAAATCTTTGAGATTTAGCAAATTGATGCCCCGAGGAGACTTATGAGATAGCCTCTTTAAATAACATGTGGAAAATAAGGCAAGAAATCATTGAAGAAAATGCAATAACAAAATATCGGATCGAAAATAAGAATGGCGCTTTGACTTGTTACGAATCCATCCAGTTACTGGATACGTCCGAACCATTTAGATTGTTTTTTAATAAAGTATTAGCAGAAAACAATTTTAACGGCTACTTTTTTGAATGCATCCCATTTGATGAAAGTTGGGAAAAAACAATTCTCGAATTTGTGCTTATATACAGTCCAGTTTTTTCGAAGTTAAAAGCCGAACAAAATGCTTTTTCGGCATATTTTACAAAAAATGAAAAAGTAGTCTCCTTTCCGAATTTGGGGAAAAATGCCTGGCTGATTGCACCTGCACCTGAAGGGGATTTTGAAATTTATTCTCACTTTGCCAAATTTGTGAAAAATGCACCTATAGAACAAATTGATGCATTTTGGCAGTTAGTGGGCAAGGAATGCAAGAAACGCATTTCAAGCCCTCCAATTTGGTTGAGCACTCATGGCTTAGGGGTTTATTGGTTGCATATGAGAGTTGACACCATTCCAAAATATTATCATTTTTCGCCGTACAAATACTATTTTAAAAAATGATTTTCCAAACTCCCCGCCTGATCGTTAGGAAACTGACCTTGGAAGATTTCCCATCCTTCTTCGAGTTGCAGGGCAACCCCAAAACCCACCGCTACACAGGCAGCACCGTGGACGACGAAAAATCTGCTCGGGCATCGCTTGAACGCTGTATCAGCAGTTATACCAAACCAGGCAACAATTTTTGGGTGTGGGCAGTAGAGCGCAAATCGGATGGAGCGATGGTCGGTACTGCTGCTGTGGTTAGAGGCCAGAGCGACCCCACAGGCGAAGGGCCAGAAATTGGCTACCGTTTCATCGAAAAATACTGGGGCAATGGCTATGCGGGTGAGATCTGCGACCCGCTCGTTGACTATGCGCTTGACAACATGCAATTGTCTTGGATATTTGGTCAGGCGGATGTAAGGAACGTCGCTTCTGTTAAAATACTCGACCGCTCAAAATTGATTTTTGTAAAAGAATATTTTAATCCAGAAGAAAATTGCACTGACAGGGTGTACCGTTTGGAAAATAAGTAGCGCCGAACTCCAGTTCGGCGGTGTTGCGTTTTTGCTGAACTAAAATTCGACAATAAATACCGGACATGCTTTGCCGTCTTTCAAAAGAAATAAAACATTGATTAAAGTCGTGCTCACCGGCCCCGAATCCGTGGGAAAAACTACACTGGCTGAAAAATTGGCCAATCATTATAACACCGCTTGGGTGTCAGAATACGCCCGTGAATATTGCGAAATACACGGCAATGAAAATTTAACACCCCGTGATTTTTCCCATATTGCTGGTGGGCAATTACTATTGGAAGATGAAATGGCGGAACAAGCCGATCGACTTTTAATATGCGATACAGATTTAATTACCACAGAAATATGGGCGCATTATTTTTTGGAGAAATGTCCGCCATGGATTCAGGAAATAAATAAAACCCGGCATTACGATTTATTCCTTCTGCTTTCTCCTGACGTGCCGTGGGTCGGAGATGAGATGCGCCATTTTGAAGATACCCGTGGAGAGTTTTTTGATTTATTGAAAAAATTATTGGAGGAACGAGGGTTTAAATATGAAATTATTTCTGGTGGTTATAATGAGCGCTTTCGACAAGCCGTACAAACGATTGACCTATTGCTAAAGTTGGTTAATTGATAAATTATCGTGTTTCAATTTACATTTTTACCGGTCCGATCTTTCATTCACTCAATTTATAAATAAATTCCTCGATTTCTTTATCTCTTGCATTGGCAAATCCTTTATCTTTTCCAATCTTCTTAAACCCAGCTTTTTCCAAAACCCTTTGCGAACCAAAATTATCAAACGCAACCCTCCCAAAAATAGGCCGTGTCGGTTCGATGGTAAGAAAAATTTTAAGTGCCTGTGTCGCAATTCCTTTTCCCCACAATTCTTTTCCAATAGCATACGTTATTTCTGCTTCTCCTTCCATGATAAATTTCACGACACAACCAGCGATTTTATTTTCGAAAATAATGGTTTGCATATTTATTGTGTCGTTGGATAATAACCTCGTCCATTTTTTGATATAAGCATCTTTGTCAAAAGGGTCTTTTGAGGTAAAAGCTGCCATATAATTTGCTTCTTCATCTGTTTGGTTCAGAAAAAATATTTCCAAATCTGATTCGATTGAATTTCTTAGTGATAATTCCATAAAAATAATTTGTGGCGGTTTGTTTTTTTTTATTACCTCTGATTAGGTTTTCCATTTTAGCTTCTAATCAATTTCTTACAATTTTCTGCCTTCGCCTGATTTGCTAAATTAAAAAATAAAAGGAAATAGTCCAGCAAGGAAGAATATAGTGACAAGGATTTATGATAAACTTGAAGAGCATAAACAATGGACAATAATAGGAAGGTGGCAAAGTAAAAAATAGCCCCGAATTTACTTCGGGGCTATTTTTTGCCACTTCTCCATTAAATTTTAGCAGATAAAATAATTGGCTGGAATTAAGACTATTTAAATATCAATTGACCGGTACCCAGTAATTTTCCTGAAGCAGAATAAATGTAATAAGCATAAGTTCCATTGGGCAAACCGTCCCTTTTAATTTCAAATTGGTTCTGGCTGAATGGCTCCGACTTTACCCTGCGGCCCATTTGATCGTAAAGTTGTAAATAACCCGTTTTTACTTTTTCATTTTCTGAAATAAAATTGACCCGGTCATTAGCAGGTATTGGAAAGGCACGGAATATATTATCCTGCTTTTGAAAAGGGTGAAAAACACTGGAAACCATTCCTCCGTCAAGGGTCAATTTGACCAGGTAGAAATAACCGGGAGTTAGATTGTTCAATCCAACAGGAATCCAAGCCGCTCCTGCAAGCACCAAATGGCCGTCACTTGTAAGGTTAATGCCGTCAAAAGAGAAAGCTGGTATCTCAGGTATATCAGAAGCAAATGTTTTTGTCCACAAGGTATCGCCGCTGAGGTCGGTTTTGAGCAGTATAGCCGCATTAAAAGCAGTGACCCCCGATATGTAAACATTGCCATCAGCATCGATGGTCATATCCCTGGCACTTTCGATAATATTGTCGTTGATCAAGGTTTCTTTGATGACATCGCCATCAGGACTTAGATGAACCAAGTAATCAACAGCACTAAAATCGCCATCCGAATATTGGGAGCACAGCACCACTATTTCCCCATTCTCCAAAACTTTTACGCTCATACCACTGGTCTCCGCTGCCATTTCAGTATGCCAAATCAAGTTGCCTTCTGCATCGGTTTTAAGCAATACGGCCATTCCTGCCGAACCAAGGGTAAATAATATCCCGCCATCAGGAGCTTCTGTTGCATCGCCTTCATAAACGAGCCCTCCGGTAAAATCGAATTGCGGATATTTTCTTTCCCAGAGCATATTCCCGTCTCCCTCCAATTTTGCCATCGCCAGCATAGTGGAAGGACTATCCCTTTTAGAACCACTAATAATGAAATTGCCATCACTCGCGAGAAAAATGGAACTATAACTCGTCCCATCGCCATATTCTAAAACGGTAGACCAAAGCAGGTTGCCATCAAAATCCAGTTTCATTAAACTGCTATAGTCATTGAAAGAAGCCATATCATTGAAGTAACCCAATACGACATACCCATCTTCCATTTCAATGCCCCCGACCCCAAAATCATAAAAACCTTCTGCTGCAAAGTCCATCTCAAATTCCCAATCAATCCCAAAATCTTGATCAAGTTTTATGGCCCAAGGCTCCTGGGCATTTGAAAAGTCCTGGTATCCTTTACTTCCGATCAAAAAATACCCACCGTCCGATGTTTCAATAACATCGAACCCTTCCGTAAATCCAATGCCATCGCCAAACAAGGTATAGGTAAAATCATCTTGCGCATGTAGGGTGTACCATGTAAATAAAAGGAGAAAAATGAAGGAGAAATTTTTCATCTTAAAATAATTTAAAAGTGAATAAATTGATTGGAATTTTTTGAATGGCCAATCTTTTAAAATCCTTCATTTAATCACAAAGACAAATTATTGCTGTTGTCTAAAAATAATAGAAGAGATGCAATACAGTGCACTATATATCATTGACTTAATTTTCAATTTTGTATAAATAAAAGTTAACCTAACGTTTTCAAATTCGTGTTACATCTATGACAGTTTATGCCTTCCTATTTTTTCTTTCCTATCCTAATTATTACCGTCCCCGAAATTTCTATTCCTCCCAAAGCTTGCAAATTGGCAAAATCCTGCTGGCTGGAAGAATAATCGCCTCTTTGAAATTCCGCATCCCTTTCATCAAATGGGAAGCCGTAACCTGCATTAATCATGATAAGCACATCACCAACATCGAAACTATAGCCGCCCCTAAAGAAAACAGCCTGATCGTCATAGATTTTATATTCTCCGGCCACACCGTTAACATTTACCTCCAAGCCGGAAAGGCCCGTTGTATAAATATAATTCACACCAATAAAAGGGCTGGATTTATCCTTTATAAAAAAATACCTGGATCCAAAACCTGTCCGCAGGCCCGAAAAACTAAAACCCGCCCCTAAATTCAAATCGAAATTGGAAGTCAACAAATTGCTGTACTCCAGCCCAAAGCCATAAGGTGCCCCCCAACCTCCACCTAAACCTATTCCGTGCCGAAGGCTATGCTCCTCTGTCGGCATATATGCTGCATTTTCAGATTTCGAATCTTTAAAAGCAGTCCCTGTATTAAATTCTTGAATGCCTGGTTGGTCAACGGAGGCCGAAAACGCTCTCCGTAGATCAATTGCCGATTCTGGCATTTGACAGTAACCGACTAAATAAGAAACCAGTAGGAGAGATGTGAATACATTTTTCATAGAGAATGTGCTTTGAAAGTTATTATAAGTTCATGCTGCCGATCAAGTAGGCAAAATGCGTCATTAAATATTAATGTACAATGATGAAAGGAGAGCGAGAGAACCGATTCGCCATTTACCTCTCACCGTTAATTCCCCTCATCCTCCTCACTATCGCAATGATAATGGTTCCCCCTCCGCCAACTTGGCTTTTGGGTCTTATCGCCTCCTTTCTTGGCCACCAACATCTTTTGCACCAAGCGATTACGCTCGGCAGCTATTTCTTCCCGTTTTTTTAAATCCTCTTGTCGATCAAAAAATTTGATGCCATCCACAAAGGTCATGTCCGCTCTGGCATAAATAGACAGTGGATGGTCGCTCCAAACGACTACATCGGCATCTTTTCCCGCTTTCAAGCTGCCAGTATGATCATCAATGCGGAGGAGTTTAGCTGGGTTCAGGGTGACAAATTTCAAAGCATCTTCTTCGCTTACCCCGCCAAAGCGGACAGCCTTGGCGGCTTCCTGGTTGAGGCGACGGGCCATCTCGGCATCGTCGGAATTGAAAGCTACTGTTACGCCCTGTTCGTGCATGATGGCGCCATTGTGCGGAATGGCTTCATACACCTCAAATTTGTACGCCCACCAATCGGAGAAGCTACTGCCGCCTACGCCATGTTCGGCCATTTTGTCGGCCACTTTATAGCCTTCGAGAATATGGGTAAATGTGTTGACCCGAAAATCGAATTTCTCCGCTACTTTCATCAGCATGTTGATCTCACTCTGGCGGTAACTGTGGCAGGTGATGAAGCGCTTACTCTCTAAAATTTCGAGCAGGCAATCGAGTTCGAGGTCTTTTCGATAGGGTTTGCCACTTTTCTTTAATTCGCCATATTTTCTGGCTTCGGTAAAATGGTCTTCATAAACCTGAGCTACCCCCATGCGAGTGTTTGGAAAACGGTCGTTGCGGCTGCTGGTGGAGCGTTTTACGTTTTCGCCAAGGGCAAATTTGATAAACGGTTTGGCATGCTCGTATTTCAATGCTTCCGGCGCAAATCCCCATCGGAACTTGATGACAGCGCTTTGCCCACCAATGGGGTTCGATGAACCATGCAATATCTGTGCTGCTGTCACCCCGCCTGAAAGTTGCCGATAAATGTTGATGTCCTCGCTATTGACCACATCGCCAATGCGAACTTCTGCACTGCTGAACTGCGACGAGCCTTCATTGATGCCCCTGCTGGCCGCAATGTGAGTATGCTCGTCAATGATGCCGGGGGTAATATGCCTGCCCGTAGCATCTATTTCGATAGCCCCACTTTGACTAATGTTTTTTCCAACCTTTTCGATTTTCCCATTGCGGATCAGTACATCGGTGTTTTCCAAAATGCCTTCCCTTTCACATGTCCACACAGTGGCATTCTTTAGCAAATATGTCTGTGGGATCGGCCGTTCCGACCAACCATAGGCCATGAAAGGATAGGTCACCTTTCCGAGATCGGATGCACCTTTCTTTTGAGCATCGCCCTTCACACGGGCACCTTTCTTTTGAGCATCGCTTTGTGGCAAATCGCCTGTTCGGGTGCAAGTCCAGGCAGTCCAATTGCCATTACCTTCCTGCCCATTGCCTGACCATTCTTCATCCTCCACTGTACCTGACAGACGGGTTGTTTGATTGCTGCCCCGCGACTTATAGCTGAGGGTAATGCGGCCATTTTTGAGCTTATTGGCCACTTTTATTTTGACCGTGTCATCGACGATGATGTTCATGTCATATTTGCCCTTGATTTCTTTTACTTCGAGTTGCTGCACCATGTCACTAACGGTCAGCACGTACTTGCCCGGCTCAATGGAGGTTTCCTCTAAAGGCTTGATAACGAAAGGTTTGCCTTTTATCCAATTGTGATAAATTTTTGTTTTTTCATCAAAAACATTTCCATCGGTGATGATGAAATTGGCGAATTTGCCTTTGTCCAACGTACCCAGTTCATTGAGCGAATTGGTGAACCCGGCAGGCACATATGTCAACGCTTTCAGCGCATCTTCTTCCGACAACCCATGTTTGATGGCTTTGCGGACATTTGCCATAAAGTCGGCCCCTTTGGCCAACCCATGTTGGGTAAGTGCAAAAGGGATACCTGCCTTAGCCATACGGGCAGGGTTGGTCGGTGCAAGTTCCCAATGCTTCATATCCGAGAGGTCAACACTCAAGGCGTCATAAGGATCTTCGACATCATAGGCATCTGGGAAATTAAGTGGGAGAATAAGTGAAGAACCTGTAGCTTTTATTTCATCAAGCCGTTGATACTCATCGCCATTGCCTTTGATGAGGTAGGTCACGCCGAATTCTTTGCCGAGACGGGCTGCCCGTAGCACGTCCAGTTTATTGCCTGTCTCAAATATTTGTTGAAGGCCAAGGGCATCGTTCCATGCTTCCAAAGACAAGTTGACTTCCTCCTTGCGGCCTATGCTTTTGTACCATTGTCCATCGTAATAGGTTTGCCGGAGCAGATAGATGCATCCCATTAATGATCGTGGGTATGGCATCGGAGACGAGCCTTTCTGGAATGAAAGGTGATGTGCCACCCGTTCTTTCACGATCAACTCATGCGGGCGCTCATCCGATAAGGTGACCAGAACTGAAGTGCCCCGGGAAATCCCGTCCATTTGGTGCGATAGCACCGTACCAAAGCCTTTCTTCCTCCATTCGCCTGCTTTTTTATCATTTGCCTTAAACACTTCACTGGCATGGAACTCTGGCTTCAAGGCCATATTCCAACTATATGCACCATCTTTCTCCGATTCAAATTTGGTAGGTGCATTGAAGCCGCCGCTTCGTTCCAGTTTCACTCCGGGCATGCCGTAATTAGAATAGATGTCAATAAAGGAAGGGTAAATGGTTTTGCCTGCTACATCAAGGACGACCGCCCCGTCGGGCACAGCGATGCCCAAGCCAATTGCCATGATCTTCCCCTTGCGGATAACCATGGTGGCATCGTCCAATTTTTCATTCCAACTCTTGTAAATGGTAACATTCGTAAAGGCATAAAGTCCTTCCCTTTGATCAGCCACATTGTTGCGGGGAAATGTCTCCTGTGCATAGGCACCAAAGGGCACCAAAACCCAAATGGCGAACAGGTTGGCGAGTGTTGATTTTTTCATACATGTCATAATTGCCAGGGATCAGGGGTCGGGCCGCCGAAGTCGGCCCAACCCCTGATCCCTAAGATTCCGTGAGGCTGGGCAAATATAGTTTTTCAGCCTTTCTTTTCTTTATCATTTTTTACCAAAATGGATTTGGAATACTTTTTGGAAATATGCACACCATCTGACAATTTCCCTCCTGTCATTTAATTTCCCCTTTTTTCAGGTTTTATTTTAATTCTACATCAAATCAACAGGATAATTCCTTCCCTCAATTTTTTATCCTTTTTTGAGTAATATAATTCAATTCAAATAGGCCTTATTTCATTGAAATTACAATGGATGATTTTATTTAACACTCACCTCCCACCTCTATCAATTCCCATTCAAATGAACACTATTGTTACAAATATTTTTGTGGATAACAACCCTCATCCTCCTAATTACATGGTCCTATTTAGCATTTTGTAATTGCGTGACATTTGATGCTCGCTGACCTACCATTTATTATCCACTACTCAAATTTGGAATCAACTAATAATTAATAACCGAACTGTTTGCGGCCACCTGTCGCAAAAGGCTCACAAATTCATTTTAATCATGAAAATTCAAATTAAAAACTCACTCAGCAACCTATTGAACAATTTCGCTAATAATGTTTTAAATAATGACGAGCAGAAGGAAGTGAAGGGGGGAACGATTATTATTGAGGATGCGACTCCTATATAAGTATCAACTTTGGGTGACAGCATTTAATTATTAACTTAAAAATGTTGTCACCCTATCATAGCATATTTACCTTTTCTTCTAACCATGACCTAGCCGAGACTGTCCTTTCTTTTTTAAGGGTTTCTACCAACCAAGTTTTAATATCTTTCTTTCTTTCTTTACGCCATAATTTTTTAGCAAATTTTTCTATTATTTTCAATAGGTTCTTATAAGGCAAAATCTTAGCTTCTGAAAAGTACTTATTTCGCTGGATATATTTTTTAAATGATTCAATATGTGACTCTAATACAACATTATAGCTAGAGTCTAAAATCGTTTGTTCAAAAGCCGCTCTAATCGTTAAATAGCGAACCATTAATTGATAGGTGATTGAATAATTGTGTTGGGTAAACAACAGGATTGCTTGGACATAATCTTTTTTGCTCATACACAAAGAACCAAAAGAAAAGTTAAGCGTATCTTCTTTTGTGTTTTCATCAAGATATTTCGAAAAATCATCAATAAAATTTTCAGCCCATCTAAATTTTTTTCTTTTACATGCAGATGAAACAATATTAATAAAGGTCACATCGCTCATTTTTCCATTCTCAATTAGTAAATTATTTTTCAATCCTATTTCGTACCAGTCAAATTGTTCGTCATAATATTTAGTCTTACCCATATTGATTTGACGCGCACAAAAGTTCAATCCCATAAAATAAATTATTCTGCAATCCGTCCTTTTTATTCCACCAATCACAGGGAAAAATATTTCATTTAATTCAAAAAAATATTTTTCGTCACTTGTGCTATGCAGTTTATTTAAAAGTTCATATAAAACAATCAATTTATTCTCAATAAAAAAATCATCCTCATTCTCTCTCACCATATCAAAAAACCGAAACTGTGCTTTTTTCTTAATAATAGTATTCCTATTTCTCAAAATCTGAGCAAACCGATATTTCGCCAACACAAAATACGCATCCAAGCTATCCATCAATTTCTCTAATGAATCATCGCTTGCATCATAGTTATTGGTCAAAGGGTGAAAGCAATATTCCTGATACAGTCCTATGCACTCATTATAAAACTCCATATCCTTCACAAAATCCCCATCCTGTTCAATTAAAATCTCCTGCGTTCCTTTCTTAAAATAATCATACAAGTTGCGCTGTCCATATTCCTTCACCAGCATTTTCTTACGCTTCAGCTTGTCAGATCTCAATCGTTCCATCATGATGAAATCCTCCACTACTGTAGTAAATTCCCTGACCAACACCCGCAGCCCCCCATCGTTGAAAGGCTTATCAGGATAGAGTTTTTTGAAGAGTTTTTCCTTCTGCAACTTCTCTTCTGCAAAATCGGGATATTGCTTTTTTAATAAATCATAGAGTTTAAGCAATCGTTGGTTGGTTGCGAAGTATGGAGAAGAAAGTGCCCGTTTCAGCCTTTTGAATTCCTCTTGGTCAAGAGATTGGAGGATTTTAGTGAGTTTTTGACCTATCATTTTTGGACGAAATCAACTAACGGTTAAAATAGTTCTCTTTAAATTTTAAATTATTGATAATCAGTCATTTAAAAGAAATTAGAATCAATATTTAGCGACAAAATTACAAATAATCAATTAACAGTGTTTTGATTTTGTCCTTAAATAGTTGACAAAGCGTATCTACATTTGTTTCGCAAAGGATAACAAACAGAAATCTTTCCTGAATTTCCATCCAATGCCCCCTATTCCATCCAAGATTTTAATGTCCCGAATAGGGCAACGAACAGCAATTAAAAACGATCAGGCTATCATTACAATGAATAAAAGCCTTTTCGAAAAAATATAAACAAGATTTTTTTCCCGCTGTACCCTTTAAGACCAAACTTTTATTTAGAGGCATTTGAAGACCCGGTCATTAAGCTCAATCTTGACCGGGTTTCTTTTTTGGGTAGGGGATGAATGCGAAAATGAAAAAAGCCCGTTCCGAATATTCGGAACGGGCTTTTTTCATTTTCGCATTCATCCCCTACTGGATAACAACCTTCTCCACCTTCTGGCGATTGTCTTTTCTGATTTCCAGCATATAAACGCCCGCCTGTAGGTTACCCTTTTCTATAAGAAGGCTGTTGGTATTGGTCTGGTAGGATTTAAGCACCCGCCCTTCCACGGTAGTCAAGCGCAAAGAATAGGTAGCGTTGGAAGGATTGTCAAATTCCACCGTTGCTTTGTCTTTGAACGGGTTCGGGAAAATAGTGATTTTTTCTTCCAACGGTAAAAACGGTGAACTGCTGACTTCCTGGAACGGATCTGACCATTTCTCATCGGTCAGGAATGATTCGTCGGTTAGTGTTTTCATAAAAGCAACCAGGGCTGCTTTTTCATCATCGTCAAAATCAAACCCCGTGAAATCTTGGTTGCCGATCGTCCAACCAAAATCATTGTTGGGGTGTGGGAAAACTTCATCGCTGTAAAAATCAACTACTTCTTCCAATGTTTCAAAACGACCGTCGTGCATATAAGGCCCTGTCACTTCTATGTTTCTTAAAGAAGGGCTGCGGAACTTGCCAACATCGGAGGTGCTGTTTGTCCATTCAGCCATGCCTTGATCAGCATAAACGCTATCTAACCCATTGTTCATCGTAAAGGAAGAACCGAAATGAGGTTCGCCATGACAGAAATTTCCGCAACTTTCCACAAACAATTGTTCGCCCATTTGCTCTTGGGCTGTGAAAGAGGCATCGCCCATCATCACCTGATCGAATTTGGAATTAAAGGAAGACATCGAACGGACGAATTGTGCAATAGCACTACCAATGCGGTCGATTGTCACATCAGGTGAGCCAAACGCATCTTCGAAAAGGGGCGCATAATATTCCGATGCCTCCAATTTCTGGATGAGTACTTCAAGGTCCTTGCCCAGTTCTCCCTCATGCTCAATAGGCTGGAGCACCATCACCTCTAAATTGGTTTCCCTGGAATCCCAAAACAAGCCGTTTTCACCTCCGAAGGGTTCAATGAAAAGAGAACCGCCCCAGACTATATCATTCAAATTGGGACTGTTGCGGGTCGTTTTGGCATCGTCAATGCCATCGCTAAACGTTGTATTATCAGCAAAGGCAAACTCTTGCTTGTGGCATGAAGCACAAGACAGTTCATTTGACTTTGAAAGTTTTTTATCGTAAAACAGCACCCTGCCCAAAGTTGCCCCTTCAGGGCTGATCATACTATTGATCGTTGTAGAATCCACAAACGACCAAGGCCCAAACATAATATGGTCTGGAAAATCCAAATCGTAATCGTAAGGTACTTCTGGAAGTACAGGGATCATCTCGACGAGATTGGAAACAAAGTTGTTGTGTTGGATTTTGGTGGTACTGGCGGTCAATAAGATAAGCAATGTGAGTGCAGCCAAAAAGGTATAGCGTATTTTCATAACAATAATAGGTTTAAGTGATGAGAAAATGTACGAATTGAATCGCTTGAGCAAAATTAACGAGAATAGGCTTTGTATGCAAACCTTAGAAAGGGTTCGTCAAAAATCTTGCAAAAGGCGGTGCAGTTGTCTTGGTGATGTTCAAAAAATAATTTCGACATTTCCCCATTGTAGGCGGGATTTCCGATTAAAATACGGGAAATGAAAAAGAGGAATAGTGGGAATACTTCTTATTGGTAGTCAAAGGGAACTTATATTGCAGGGTAAAATTTTTAAGAAAAGCATTCAATTCAGCATTATCAATGTTTCGGGAATTGGGTTTCAGGTGAAAGCCGATGTACTCAATCGTACCATCCTCCCGCCAGAAAATATGCATCCAAGCTTTTACACCTTTTAGGTCAAATTCCATCAAAGCAGCAAAGGCTTCCATCTCTTTCATCATGCTGTACAGCTTACCATGCGCTACTTTCATATCACCATTGCAAGCCTCCAGCAAGGTTTGGTAATCGGGCAAAATGCTTTCGTATAGCTGATCATGTTCCCCAAGTTTGAATACATTGGGCAAAGAAAAGTATTGTGCAGAAGGAGGTTGGGAAGTTTGGCTATGGCCTTTTTCCAGATAGATGCCTATTAAAACGGCGACGAGTATACCAAGAATAG
Source organism: Saprospiraceae bacterium (assembly GCA_965222975.1). Classification (GTDB taxonomy): domain Bacteria; phylum Bacteroidota; class Bacteroidia; order Chitinophagales; family Saprospiraceae; genus UBA6168. The sequence goes on from CBDCVJ010000084.1 coordinate 47,610, forward strand.
CTTTTGTATTCATGATGGTCACTTTGACAATTGGTTAGAAGTCTGGGTCGCTTTCAAATTCTGCAAAAAACAAAAAACACTTGGAGAGTTGGGAGATAAAATTTTGTTTTGGGTTTCAGTCGGATTGTAGAACAAATGTATAAATTAAAATGAGAATTTCCCTCACCAGTCGAAAACAAAAACAAGAATATATCCAAAAGCCTAATTTTGGGTTACAAATTGCTGAGTATCAATAGCGCACAAAAAAGAATCAGGAAACACCATACTGCTGAACATTGGATTTCAGATAATAAACATTAGAGAAAGAACAGTGTCTAAACCCTTGATTTCCATAGTAAATCCGAGTGATACTACATCTAAAATCTAATCTAATGTCCAGTAGTTTGAGGACACACACACCGGAATGTTCAACTAATTTAATTTCAACCATGAAAAAGCCCTTTATTTCTTCATTCAACATCATACTATGATCATAGACGGATTCTTACTGATAATTGCCGGATGGGGGTTTTACCAAGGCTTCTCGAGAGGGATCATCTCAACGGTTTTCACCGTTTTTTCATTTGTGTTCGGGTTGATGGTCGCCTTCAAGCTCTCCCCTGCAGCCACCCGTTTCATTGATTCCCTGTTCAAATCGGACAACCCCATCAACTTTGTCGTCGGTTTCATCCTCTCCTTTCTCCTTACGATGATAATCATACGGACGGTTGCTAAGTATTTGGAGAAAGCATTGGAAAGCGCCAACATTAATATCATTAACCAAGTCCTGGGTGGTGTTTTGTTGGCCTCGCTTTACACACTCATATTTACGCTCTTTGTCTGGTTTGCTGATAAATCACATATTATCAATGAAGATGTTCGGACTTCTTCCAAAACCTATCCTTACTTAAAGGAGTTTCCTGGGAAAATGAAAACGGTTTATGAATACATAAAACCCTCGTTTCAAGAGTTCTGGCAGGAATCGGTCAAGTTCCTCGACCGGATGGAAGAGAAAAGCATGGAAGAGACGGAGTCGGCACCAACCATTTTTGATATACCAGAGGAGGAAGAGAAGAAAGAATAGGAGAATTAAAAGATCAAATGCAGAACACCCGTTCCTGAATTCAGGAGCGGGTGTTCTGCATTTGATCTTTTACTCAACCTCTCATTTAAAAAACTTTCCAGCTTTCCTGTTCCCGCCACCATGGATATGATAAATATAAATGCCTGAAGGAATTGTCGTCATAGGAAAGTCAATGCTGTGGTCGTCTGGGTAAATAGTGGTATGCATTATTCTTTGCCCTTGCAGGTTGAAAACATCCAATTCCACTTCATCTGCCAATGGACCATTTTTCAAGTGCAGCTGTCCATTTGAATAATAGACTTCGGTTTCATACTGCATTGCTTCATTTGTTGGTGTAAGCCCATTCAGAGGCGAATAAAACAGCCCATTAAAAGGTTCATAGTTGGCTGTCGTGAAATCCCCGGCAAAATAAGCATTGCCATTATAGGATGCCGCTGCAGTGACTGTACCATCCATCCAAAAACCAATTTGCCCCCCATAACTACCAGTATAGAACATTTCACTTATTCCAGTTTCATATATACCGACAATTGGATCGATTGAAAAACCGCCGTATAAAATCAAACGATCATTATGCCGTAAAAAGCCATGTGCAATTCCGTCGCCGATAGCAGAATAGAAACTATCGTGATGAAACCATATTCCTGCACTTAAATAGGCAACCGGGTTTTGTTCATTAAAATCGCCGCCAACCACCAACCTTCCGTCAAAAACAGCAGCAGCCAAAACGGGTTGATACCCACCGGAAAATGTGCTTGGCAACCAGTTCCTTTCATAGGTGTCCCAATAAGCGAGGTGTTGTGTTTTGACAGGCTGAAAAGAAGGATGATCAACGTGGGCGGCCACTTCCGAATAATCGCCACCAACCAAAATGTAAGCTGTGTTTTTTGTAAAACACCACACTGGGCCGTCCACTGTCAGCAAATCCTCTATCACCTCCCCATCGTATTCACCATCCTGTGACCAAGCCCCTGTGTCCTTATTAAACCGCGCAAGGAAGGGCATTTCCATTCCATCTATTTTTTTAAAATCACCGCCCACATAAAGGTCTTTTAAGGAACCTTGAAGGGCAAAAATGCCCCCTTCCATATTCCCCGATTGTAAAGGCTGCCATGCACCGTTTTCCCACTTGGCGATATTGGCTGGTTCTTGCATATTGGGCAACGTAAATTCACCACCGATCACCAGCCCTCCATCGAACAAAGCAACTGCATGAATCTCACCATCAACCCCATCTCCGTAGGTATGCCAGTTCTCGCCATCCCAAGTTGCTATGCTGTTAGTCGCCATGCCATCAATTTCCGTAAAATCTCCAGCGACGACCACTCCTGTGGGAGCAAAACTGTTATTGCTGAACATCACATTTATCTGTCCATTTGCGCCACCGCCGTTGCCCACTGCATAAGTTGCCTGCTCGGCAGGCGGATAGCCGGGTTGAATCCATGCCAATTCATCCACAGTGAAACCATTAATATTTGCCCATTCCATCAGTTCAGGGTATATGGTCAATTCTTGCACATAGGCAAAGTTGCTTTCATTGGCAATCTTCTCTACTGTTTTAGCTGCCCCGCTCTGCAACATTAGATGTCCTACCGCACAAGCAGTGCCATGCACGTCAATAAAATATGGTTGTCGTTTTGCATGAAATGTATTTTTTGGAAAAACGCCTGTTTGCCAATAGTCCCGCAATTCTTGCAAGCGGAGTATGCGGTTGATTTTTTGAGCAGGGGTAAGGTGACCCATTTCACGCTTGGACAAGGCCGTCTCTACCAGCCGAAGGTGCATCTGAATCCGCTCCCTTTCATTTTTAAAGTTAATAGAGATTTGCAGATCAGGCAATACATTTTTTTGGTGCCGCCATTCGGCATTTACTTCAATTAAATGGTCAATTAATGGCAGATAAGCACTGGGTGATATGTTTTTTGAAAAAGAAAAATTAAAACAAGCACTAATGAGGAAGGAAATTAAGAGCGATCTTTTCATGATGTTCGGTTTTAGTGAAATAATAAGGCAAGCAATTTACTGGGACTTATGCAAAACAGAAAGTTATTCACAGTTGGGGTTTGCAATTCAACAGGCATAAACCAAGATTGACAGAAGTAACACCTTACAAGGTTTCAAAATCTTTAATGTGTAATTTTTATTTTTTCTTAAACACAACATTGTCAGAATCCAAACCCCGGTCAATCATGGCTTTTTTGATGTTTTTACAAAAAACCAATCTGCCTTGTTTGTTAATGGTAAAAACATCATATCCTTTATTCTCTATAAAATCAATAGCTTTTTCGTGTATTTTATTTTGACTGTTTTCCATTAAATATTCCATTACCAAAACGGGGGTACTGTTTTTTAAAAAATGAGTCATGCCGTCCAGCACCTGTAATTCTGCACCTTCCACGTCAATTTTTATTATTGCAGGGGAAATATTTTTCTTAAAAAAATAATCGTCCAGTTTTTGGCCAGCTATTTTTATTTTCTTGGGCGCACCTTCTTTTGTTTTTTTAAGTTCATTTTTTTCTGGCAACATCAAGGAATTATATTCCGATAAAAGCACTGGATATTCATAAAAGACAAATTCTTGATTTGCATCGGCTGCCGCTTTGTTTTCAATAATAATATTTTTTGCCGCTGCCGTATTCTTTTGCAAAACCCCAAATGTTGCACGGGAGGCTTCAAAAGAAATAACCTTCCCTTTTTCCCCAACCAATTGCGAGGCCAACAAGGTAAAATAACCAAAATGGGCGCCCACATCACAAAAGGTTTCTCCAGCATTTAGTTGTTTGATTAAAAAACGGGCAAGCCTAATTTCAGAATCGTGCGTTTTTGCCCCAAACAAATAAATCTCTGTGGCAGATGGCAGCACCACTTGCATTTCTTTTCCAAAAAAAGTTTGTGTTTTTTTGTATTTCCCTCTTTTTTTTATTGGATAAATAAATCGCCAATAACCAATTGCTGAAATATAACGGATGGGATTTTTAAAAAATCGGTTTAATATATTACCCTTCGCAAGTTTTTCTATTTCATCAATTTTTTTTTCAAGTACAACTCTATTATTCGTCATTACTCATTTGTCATTATGCATTATTCATTTATCAATCCCTTTTATTTTCCGAATGCGCTTAGGGTTCCACCAGAGCCAGAATCCGCTGAAGGCCAGCACCATCAATCCACAAGAGGTCAAAGTAGTATAAGTGACTTTTGAGTGTTCACCAGCATTGCCAACAAGGCGATCAACAATCGTCCCGTCATGGATATGTTCGATGAAGTCGTTCCAGCGTTTTTGGGTGCTGAGTATTTCCCCAGTAGTCAAATCTATTTGTATTTCGGTGTAATGTGTTTCAAATGAGATTTTAGCAACACCCTTGTCCGGACGGACGTCTATACGGTCAATGTCAGGGGAACGGTGGAGACTATCTTTTACAAATTGGGTGACGACGACCTGTATACTATCCAAAGAAATCCAATCGGTCGCAGTTTTACTAATTCCCTTTTGAGTAGGCGGCGTAAAATCTGCCTGTTTTTTCCAGCCAAGCAATACCCCTGTTGCCCCGATGATGAACATAAAAACGAACAACGGCACGGCCAACCACTTATGCAGCCTGCGATAGGTGCGGGTGAAACTGGCTATTTTTTCTGTCCGTTTTTTCATGCAAACCGAGGCGCATCAATAATCAGTTTTTAAAATGCGCTGGCAAAGGTAATAAAAGGGAGAAAGTCAAATTTCATGGCCTGTTTGCCTAAATAAAAATGCCTGCATAGGGTTTGATCTTTCCCCAGCAGCCACTATTAATTATTTGTACATCTGTGCGCTATACCACTTTTGTTTGTATATCCGTGCGAAGCCTTGATTTATTGACCTCTTGGGCACACAACTTGAGAAACACCCATTCATAACCAACAATGACATCACATATCAGAGCAGTCAATTTTTCCCAAATCTTGAGGTTGGCGATTGTTCAATTTGCTTATTTTTCAAGACGGTCTGAAAAAGCATCAAGGCTTCAAAAAATCGAATTTTCTGAGTGACTTTAAATACGCTTTTGCTCCCTGTTGTCTTTGGATGACAGGGATTTTTCATTTTTTAAACGTAACTGCCTTCGTAGTTGGGAGATTTATCTCCCAATGTAGGTGATCGGAAAAAGAGCCTCCTTCTGTTTCGGCACTTTTGGGAGATAAATCTCCCAACTACGGGGAGGTGCTGAACAGTTACTTTTAAACTTAGAAAAAACAGTTCCACTCGAGAAGGAATCTGAGATTCAAGGGAAAATCAAGATTGATAATTTTTCTTCATCTTACTCGGTGGAATTCCGTATTGCTCTTGAAATGTTTTGGAGAAATGGGCCAAGTCTTTAAAACCAACTTTCCAAGCTACTTCTGATACGTTCATGTCCGCCGTTTCCAAAAACTGCTTGGCCTTGTCCATTCGGAATGAACGGATGAAGCTGGAAGGCGATTCATTGGCGATTGCCTTCATTTTGCGGAACAGTTGGAAACGGGTCATGCCAATTAATTCACAAAGCTGTGGAAGAGCAAAGTTTTCGTCAGAGTAATATTCCTCCAGAATGCCTCGCAACTTTTGGAGAAAGGCATCTTCTTGTTGGATGGCTATTACAATGTCTGCTGCAACATGCTCTGCTGCTCCCTTGGGAGGGGCAATTGGTTTAAAAACAGGAAGTTTAGTTTTGGAAAAATGCTCCCTCATGCGCCGACTGTTTTCTATCATCATGGACAATGTGACCAGCAGTTCTTCTTTGTGAAAAGGCTTGGAAAGATAGGCATCGGCACCTCTTTTAAGGCCAGTGATCTTTGATGTAATATCCGCCTTGGCAGTCAACAAGACAATGGGGATATGGCTGGTTCGCTCATCGTTTTTCAGTATTTTTGCTACTTCAAAACCATCCTTTTTTGGCATCATCACATCACTGAGGATCAAGTCGGGAATTTTTTCCATTGCCCTTTCAATTCCTATCAGACCATTTTCAGCCACCTCAATTTTATAACTACCATCAAGACAGGTTTTTAGATAAATGACCAGATCGGGGTTATCTTCTATGATGAGTAGTTGGGGGAGGTATTGGCCTGTATCCTTTGCTTTTAATTCGCTTTCAAAAACATGATGGAGATCGCCAACGGTCGGCAAATTGATTTTAGGTTCATTTGTTTTTTGGAAAATGGGCGTATCGGATTTCTTACAAATCGGGAGCAAGACTTTAAAAATACTGCCTTTATTCAACTTGCTATCCACCTCAATCTGACCACCCATCAATTTTACCAATTCAAGCGTATGTGCGAGTCCAATGCCAGTCCCTTCACCTGTTCGGGTGGTCGTTCCGTCCACTTGGTAAAAACGGTCGAAAATGTGGGGCAGGTCTTTTTCGGAAATGCCGATTCCTGTATCAGAGACAGAAATCAGAAATTGATGAATTGGGAAATTGGCATTAGGCCGACTGCTTAATTTCTTATTATCCAATCGCTTAATTTCTAATTTCACCTCGCCTCCTGCCGGGGTAAATTTGATGGCATTGGACAGTAGGTTCATCATCACTTGCTGCACTTGCTCAGGGTCGAAGTCCGTTTCCAGTTTTTCTATTTCACTTAAAAAAACGAGCGAAAGCTGCTTGCCTTTTGCCAAATTTTTAAGACTCTCTGTGACATAACGAACAAATGATACAATGTCGCCATGCTGTAGTTTAAGTCTGAAAGATCCGTCCTCCAATTTCGATAGGTCGAGTAGTTGATTGATGAGCCGTAGCAGGTTTTGGCCATTGCGTTCGATGAGGTTGAAATTGGAAATTAGGAAATTGGGAATTTGTCCTAACGCCTCATTTTTCAATTTCCCAATTTCCAATTTCCCCTCCTCCGCCATGCCGAGAATTACGGTCAAAGGAGTGCGAAACTCATGTGTTAGATTGGTGTAGAGACGGCTTTTAAAGGTGTCAAGTTCTTTTAGGCGGAGGGCTTCCTGTTGCTCGTTTTGCAGTTGGTTTTTGAGTTCCCAGCGTTTTTTCAAAACAGAAAAAATGGCAAAAACGAGAACTGCCAATGTCAACGCATAAATCGAATAGGCCCACCACGTCGCCCAAAAAGGCGGGTGGACAACGAGGCGTACAGCCAGTTCATCCGGCACCCATTGGCCTTTGGCATTGAGGGCTTTCACCAGGAAAGTGTATTGGCCACTGGGCAGGCTGCTAAAAGTAACTGTATTGCCAGTGAAAGGATTTGACCAAGTGTCGTCGTGACCATTAAGCAGATAACTGTACTGGACAATGCCTTCGTTTTGAAAATCCATTAGCCCGAATTCGAGCACAATGGTTTTGTTTTGGTAGTAAACATCCAATTGGGGTGCTTTTGGGAAAAAATAGGTTGTCCGGACCGTATCCATTTCGTCGTCAGTCATAGATATAGAGTGCAACAGCAAATGGCTATTGATAGCGCGGTGTTCATATTTTTCCATAACATCGCTTGGGTAAAAAGCCGTGATGCCCCGCATCCCTCCAAAGTAAAGACGTCCATTGGATGCTCGAAAACTCGAAGCCCTGTTAAACTCATTGTCAGGGAGGCCGTCTTCTTCGTAAAAGTTGATGAACTGTTCCGTCTCTATGCTGAAACGGGAGAGTCCATGGTTGGTAGCCAGCCACAAACAGGAGTCCCCCTCAGGTTGGATGCCATGCACAAAATCATTGGGCAGGCCATCTCCTGTTGTGTATTTTTTCCAAGAATTTCGTTCAGGTTCGAAACGGATGAAGCCTTGCTCTGTGCCCAACCACATCCTACCTTGAAGGTCAGTGTGTATATAGCGGATGGTTGCGAAGGATTTTTCTTCTAAATCATGAAGGGATTCTAATTGAAAGGTCACGGGGTTGACAGCCGCTAATACCTCCCTGTTGCCCAACCACATCCATTGCCGGGTCGGGTCGTATTCCATGGCGTCAAAATAGGAGACCCATTGTTTCAGGTCCACTTTTTCCCAATAGGACTCAGCCGAACTTTCATCCAGATAAAAGAGGTCATAGCCCCAGGCCCACCAGATACGCCCTTGCGAATCTTTCTCAAAAAGTCCAATGTCATAAGGATAAGCCTTACTCTTGAATGGGTTGGAACGTTCGCCCGTTATGAGATCAAGAATATGCCCATCATTCAGGAAAATATTTTTATTGTGAAATAATAGCTCAAAAGGAGTCCCCTCCTGTTTGGCCAATGGTTTTGGGGGCTGCCTGTCTTCCCCAATTTTACAGATGTTGTGATAAAAACTTGCATACACCCCGCCCTTTTCGTCCTCCGTAAAACCACGGAAGCTACAGTGTCCGTTGCAGGGATCGTAGCGTCCTGTATAATAGGTTTCGAAGAGCGACCGCTGTGGGACAACTTTCAATAAACCCAAAACAGTCTCCACCCAGATCGTGCCTGAAGCATCCTGATGAAGCGCCCGCAAATCAGTCTGATTGGAGAAAAGTTGATCTAATTTGGGCTTAAAATCATACAATTCATCCGTAGAAGCATCATAAAAAAAGAGGTGGTTTTCTGAGCCAGATAGCCAGAGATCCCCTTTTGGCGACTCAATGACATCATGTATGAACGGCCAATCCAGCAAATGGCTAACAGGATGGAGCTTTAGCTCTATTGCCCCTTCTTCCAGTACGGACAATTTTCCCTTATCCAAAAAAAACACTTTATTATGTTGGCCTGCTTTCATCAGTTCCCATGTTTCACGGGGCAAATGATCCAACCTGAGCAGTAATTTGCCCTTTGCGTCAGTTTTCCAAAGAGAATGATTAGAAAAATAAAAAAGGTTTCCAAGGTCATCACTGGTGAAACGGTTCAGATAAGGCATTGCGTTGTCTGGCATAGGATCAATACTAAGGACGGTAATTCCTCTAAGATGAGCTATCAGGGTTTTCCCCGTTGATTCGTTGGATAAAACAGTTGCAATTGTTCCATTCCCAAGTTTGATCACAGAGCCGAACCATTCCTTGTAATCACCAGGAACAAGGTCTCGGATATGAATAGATGCCTCCTCACCTGTAATGGTATTTATGATGAAAACCTGATTGTTTTCCCAAAAATACAGGTAATTCCCGTCAACCTTTAGACGTCCAACTTTTCGGATTTTTTTAAAAACGGGGTGGTCGGAGTTATTGCCGTTGAGGAAATGCTGGCCGTCGAAGCGATTGAGACCACCGTCGTTCGTGACCCATAAATATCCTTGGCTGTCTTGCGTCAGGCCCCAGATGGTATTGCGGGAAAGGCCATCTTCTGTGGTATATAGCTGAAAGGTCGCTTTTTGTGGAAAGGCAAAAAGAGGCAGCAAGAATAACAGAGGGAGGCAGTTTATGGCTTTCAGCATTTATTTGAATGGATAGACAACTAAGAGGCAATCGGGGTACATAACCTTTACTTGTAATATCAAAAAACACTCCTAAACGTTTTATAACTCACCTCGGTTTCACATTTTATCACGTACTGAAACAATTATTTAAGCTGTTCCTTTATTTTCCCAATCAACCATTCTTTTTCTGCAATTGGTGAGGTAGCTTCAACCTTTTCCCATAATTTTTTCAAAGCAATAGTGTCTCCAAGTGGTAATTCAATCAACTGGCGTAAATATTTTGTGAGATTGAGGTACATGTCGCGATGATACCCCAAATCTCGCTGACGATGCAGAAAAGTTGAGAAGCTGTGTAATAAGGAGTCAAGTGCCTGCATTTCACCTAGCTCAAAATAACTTCGTAACAGCATTCTGCGAGCATCGAGGTTGTTCAAGGTATCAGCAAATTCTACCTGCTGGAGCAATGGCATGGCTTTGTCATAAGCCCCTTTGTTGAAATAAAGAAAAGCTTCATTGTAGCGGGTAATATTTAATCGTTCGGCCGGGTGGAGCATGCTTTGGTATTTTTGGAAAAATGAAATAGTCCAATCACTTTCATTGAGCGCAGCTCCTATACGGATTATGTTTTTAAAGGTAAATGCAGTCATGTAGCCGCCTTCGGTCAGCAATTCCCTTACCAATGCGGCTTGGTATAAATCAAAAGCCTCTCGAATGAATTTTTGATTTCCGCGGTTCATCTGGCGGATGCAGAAGTTGATGCCAAGCAAGTAAATGCCCCGAAGTTCTGCGTCTGTAAATAACCCGGCGGATTTTTTCAAACAGGTTTTCCAATACCCAAAATGTTCCTGATTCTCAGGAGATTGCAATGCTTTACATGCATGGTAATAGACAGCAATGGAGGGGTGTTCATCCATGCCAAAAGCGTTGGCCAATTGCAGCACTTGCTCTAATAATTCAAGGTCATAAACTTGCGCTGAAATAGACTGATGGGTCAATGCAGAACAAGCATGGCGGAGCATTTCCGAAAGGTAGTAACTTGTCAAGTGGTTGTGCAAAGGGTGCATGACCAACTTGGATGAACGGCGTCGGCTGCTGATCTTTTGCAACTCCTCACCGGCCAAGTCATGGTTGAGGCGGTTCCATTTAGCATCACGCCGTGGAGAAGACTGAAGATTGGACTGCAACTGCTTCATCTTTTTATCAAAACGTTTATCAAACTTCCGGGTACGTAGTGCTTGCAGCAAATACAAGTCCCTCTCAGCTTCATTTGATTCCACTTGCTGGATGACAAGATAGCGCTCTATCAATTTGAGTGCTTCGAACATAGCCAGCCGCAACTTGGCATCGTTGAATGGTTGGTCAGGAAATACTGCGCTGAAGACTTTTTCTTTTTTAAACAACTGCCCTTCTGAAAAGGAAATATGTCTGGCGTAATAGGAACAGAGTCGCTCGACCTCTCGTTTCTTATTAAAGACTGAGCAGCGGGCCAATTCTGCGATGGCTTTTGATTCCGTTTTGCCCAACTTTCTGAAAATTAAATAGAATTGGGTATTTCTCATTAATGTTTTTAAACAAAATTATAATTAATTAACTCATTATCAATTATTTGAAAATTTTATTTAAAAATAAATTACAAAATATGTGTATTGCTACCGCCTCTTCAGTCCTCTATCTTTGGCGAATAAAATAAGGGCCATGAACATCACGTAAAACATTTTATCAATGAGATCACGAATATTACTTCCCGTATTTATTATTATCTCTTTTGTGCCCATTCTCAACAGCCAAGGAAATTTTTGGACAGAACTCGTGCATGGACTACCAGGTGGTTTGGATAACATTAGATTGACAGATTCTAATGGGTGGCTTTATGCATATAAAAACTCATCTCGGCTATATAGGTCAGTGGACGAAGGCCAATCTTGGCAATTGATTTATGAAGAGGCTACACATCTTCGAAAATTTGACAATTTCACTTTTTCAAGAAACGGTACAATTTACGCTCAAGAAGGTGTACCAGGGCAGCCCGGTTTTGACTATGATATATACAGATCGACAGACGGAGGGAACTCTTGGGTGCTAAACGATACAAGCTCCTTTTTTCAATACAGGAGAGAGTCGGCGAATGGTCACATCTTCGCCCAAATCCTGTCGAATGCTGATACCAATGACCCGCAAGGTATTTACCGCTCTAACATTGGGACTAATGACTGGGAACTTATTCTGGAAACAGGCTTTCAATACGTCCTCCAAATTGATAAATTTGGCCACTTACAACATGGAAACCTCGTAAGCAGTGATGAAGGCGAAACTTGGGATACCATTGGTTTTGATACGAGCCTTTATGACAATGCAAATGCGTTTTTTATTTCGCAAGATAAATACCTGCAAATACTGACAGGATTCGACTCTACAGCTAATTCACAGATAAATAAATTAGCTCTTGGAACTTTAGGAGACACGACATTGATCTATGTCACTCCTGATCCATCCACTCCTTCAACAAGCACCTACTACAAACCTCCTTTTTTGTTGAATGACAATCGAATACTTATTGTGGTAAATAAAAAACTGTACATGTCAGAGGATGAGGGACAAAGTTGGAATTTTATCACCGATCAATATAATTTCTCATTACCCACTTACAAGCCTCCTGTGGTGCTACCAGTTAGTGGTAAAATCATAGGGCATGTTGACGGTGACATAAAAGCAAGCTCAGATGATGGATCTACTTGGACTCCCTCTTATGACGGGATCAATGAAAATTTTGGAAATGGTTTTACCGTCACTGAAAACCCTAAGACGATTTGGGCAAACTCTTCTAATGGTTTGTTCAAATCTCCGGTGAATGGCATATCCTGGTCAAATGTAAGCGTACAAGTTGATTCGACACAAGTAGAAAAAATAACGAATTATTCAATTGGTTCAAACGGAGAGATATATGCCATTGCAGATTATCAATTCTACATTTCTTATGATAATGGAGCGCAATTCACACATTTAGCTACTCCTGACAGTTTGCATTCACGTTACCTTCCGAAGCTAAAAGGTACAGATACATTATTTATCAATTCCAATAATGGCCTTCTCCGATTTGATGGTGTAAACAATTTAATTGAATCAATGAACACATCGGATGTCTGTAAAAAAATCATGCACCATCCTTCAGGGGATATTTATGGGATATTTAAAGACACTACCGTATTTCAATTAAAAGTATCCGATGATCGCGGTTTGAACTGGTCATTGGTCAATAGCCCCTTGGACATGAGTAGTTCAGCTAGTATCTATCAAGGGGTAGTATTCGAAATAGACAGCAAGGGGGTAATTTTTATAGGAGATGATAAAAATGTGTACCGAACAGAAGATTTGGGGAATTCATGGACACCTATTTTATCAATTTCAGGAAGTGCAAGTATTTCCGATTCCAAAATGAATAGTGATGGACATCTGTTTATTTCCATATATGATCTACTAAATTCAAGAATGTTAAGATCAAACAATAAAGGAGATAACTGGACTACTATTCCATGGATAGAAAACCCATATAATTCGTTCTACCCTCCTTGGATATTTTATGAAAACAATATTACAATTGACCAAGAAGGTTATTTATACATGTACGTTTATTTTATTATAGGCGGCCAGCCAGGGATTTTTAAATCGGCGCATCCAACCACCAATGGTGCTTACCTTCTTGGCAATGCATCGAAAAGCCTTGACGATGATTGTACTACTTTCGATCCTGAATTCCCAATGGAGGATATCATAATTAAGGCAGAGGGCAATGAAATTTGGTACACCCATACAGATACGCTCGTCGGGGATTATGAGATGTACATTGATACGGGTATGTATGAAGTCACGGCAGTTCCTCCGCTACCTTTCTTTTGGGATACTTGCACGACCTCGGCTCACCTGCCTTTGAACGGTGATACGACTTGGGCAGATTTCTCCGTTCCTTCTTTAGGCGATTGTCCGTTCATCACCATTGATTTGGCTACTCCTTTTTTAGAGCGGTGCTTCGAACAAGACATTTACATACAATATTGCAACCACGGGACTATAGATGCTGATAGTGTAATTCTTTATATTGAAATTGATTCCTTTCTCACTATGACTGATACCTCTCTCAATTGGCAGCCAGTGCCAGATACGACCAATATATTTATGTTGACCTTGCCCGCTTTGGATGTAAATGAGTGCCAAACCATTTCGACTCCGGTGCTGGTAAGCTGTGAAGCCGAACTTGGACAACTACATTGCATCACTGTCAATGGATGGCCCAATTTAATCTGCACCACACCATCTGGATGGTCAGGTGCAGAAATTGAAGCCTCTGCAGCTTGCGAGGATACCACTGTGATATTGCAATTGGAAAATATTGGTACAGCTCCATCCCAGCCGCTTGAATTCGTCATAGTGGAAGACGATGTGGTATTGCTAACTGGGCAAGATGATTATGACATCGCAGAAGCAGTTGCCTTTGCCTACCCATCGAATGGTAATTACTACCGCATAGAATCAGAACAAGAGCCGGGGCATCCTTTTCCCGGGCCTGTTGCAGCTTGGGAGGTTGGATGCAATGGGGATGGTACTCCTTTCGTGCATTTCATTGAACAGTTCCCCCTTGGCGATGAATTTGGTTCGGAAGACTCCAATTGCGCCAACAATGCCGGCTCATTTGACCCTAATGACAAACAAGGTTCTCCTATAGGTTTTGGCCCCGGCCACCTCATCAAACCAGGAAATGATATAGAATACCTCATCCGCTTCCAGAACACAGGTACTGCACTTGCCCATAATGTGGTCATCAGGGACACGCTCTCTCCTTTTTTAAATCCTGAATCCGTCAGGGTAGGTGCAGCCTCTCACCCATATTCTTGGGATTTTGTAGAAGGTAATATTCTTACCTTTAAATTCGATGACATCAATTTGATTGATAGTATGACCAATGAACCTGAATCACATGGATTTATCAGCTTTAAGGTTTCACACCATGCCGATTTGCCTTTGGGAACGGTCATCCCAAATAGAGCCGCTATTTATTTCGATTTCAATCTTCCTATTATTACAAATACTACCTTTCATCAATTAGGTGAAGATTTCTTGGAAATCATTTCGTCCGATAAGGAAGAAAACAATGGGTATTCCGATGGTCTTGCTGTTTACCCTAATCCTGCCTTTAGAAAAGTGTTTGTCCAACTACCTTACTCATGTAGTCAACTTCAAATTTTTGATATGCAAGGACGCTTGATTCAACTGAAGGAAATTGAGGGAGGAAGACAAACTGCGATTATTGGCAGAAAGGCTTTACCAGATGGAATTTACTTTATTAGAGCAATAAATAGCCAAGGAAAAGAATTGGGAACGACCAAACTCGTTTTTGATTGAAGATTCGATCCATATCCCCAATATTTAATAGAATCACCCATCGTAAACTAAAACAAAAAGGGTTGATTTGATGAAATATAAGGGAGTACTCAAAGCACTCCCTTATCCATATCGTTTTTATAATCTTTTAATCAAAAACATATACTTTGCCTGGCGCAGCAGGTGGAGGGAAGCCAGTTCCAGGCAGCCCTGCCACGATGGTATTGCCACTTATCGCAACATTCCACATAATGGCATCTTCGCCGTTATCGCTAAGTGTGAGCGTTTCGTCATAATTCCAAGTACCGCCTGATTTTTTAAAAACATGGACGGCATCGGAAACAGCATTGTTCCCCGAAGCTGCTCCAATGATAATGGTTGATCCTTGAATTTCAGCCCAACGGTTGGTAAATGGTAATCCAACAGGATGATCAAGTTCCTGATCAACCGACCAACTTCCTTGGTTTTTGGTAATGACATATTGCTTGTTTCCGGGAATAAGTGTGGTCAATACGACTGTATTATTCTGAATCGCAACATCTCTAGGGAAGGCAATGCCATCAGGAAGAAAACAGCCTACAATAACCTCATCATCTAACACCCAATCGGATCCTTGCTCCTCAAAAATGACGGCCCTCGCACAAATAAGAGAGTTCCCAACAGAGCCAGTACCTACAATCCTGTTACCACCTTCATCCATGTCAACGCCGAACCAATCATAGGTAGGCTCGAAGATCGTTCCGCTCAATGACCAATTGTTGCCAGATAACTCAAACACACTGATGGTGCCACCAGGTGAAGGGAAACCCGACGCACTGCTAATTGCTGCAAGCTTGTTGCCCTTTAAGACCATGCCCTGCCCGCTGAAATTATTCTCACCTGCTGGTCCAGTCAAAATGTCTTTTTGCACCCAAGAACCACCTTGTTTTTTAAATAGGAATAGTTGTCCAGGCCTTCCAAAGGGTTGACCAAAATCAGGGGCACTGACGGCCATCCAACTTCCGCTTACCGACACATGGGTGCCAAAATCATCAGAAGCACCGGTAGGGGTTATTTCATCCGTCAGGGTATAAGTGCCTCCAGTTTTGGAAAACTCATAGACTTTCTGCTCGCCGCTCGCTCCGACATATACTTTGTTCCCAACGGTTGCAACACCCTGTCCGAAACCGTCATCTGGAACGCCGTTGGTAAGGAGTGTTTCTACTGCACGGGTGCTGATGCTTTGGCTTGTGTTGTTAAAAGTTGGTGCTTCATCCAGCACTTGGTCAAACATGCTGAGCAGTGCGCTGCGGTCTTCTTCGGGAAGTAATTGCATGTGCTCCTCATACAATTGTAGGATCTTTTCTTCGCTGAGGCCTTCGGTGTGTACCCTGAAATTGTATTCCAAGATGAGCTTTTGTAATGTCAATGGGTCATGGTCAGGTTGTTCAATTGTTGCTTCTGGGGCAACTTCTTGTAGATTGTCTTTCTGGCACCCATACGTAAACAGGATACCCAAAAGGGCAAATAGTGCTAAGTAATTTGAAATGATTTGAATGGACTTTTTGCTTGTCTTCATGGTAAATAAGTTTAAAAAAAGTGATGAAAAAAAAATTACGCTTTTATGTTTTCATGGGGCTGCAGTTGTAAAATCACAATGTATTCGTTTCACTTTTGAAACGCTATTAACAAGTCAAGCACATTGGGTCAATCTGTTGGTGCAAAGATGTGTACAGCACTGCTTGGTCTATTTATATATTGGGTTCAAAAGTTTACAAATTCGTTGCATAGGTCAAAATTTCTCTAAGGTAGCTACAGGAAACCCGATTCGGAGGCTCAGTGGCGATGGCATTCCCATTACTGCCAACATTCCACTTTTCGATACCGACGTTGCTGTGCCACTTAGGGTTATATCCTAGTGAATTTCTCTATAGCTGAAATATTTTAACTGCAATAAGTTCCGGCAATTTTCTCCTAACCATTCCAAAAGTGTTCTTACGATGTTCCGCCGTTCCTTGTCGTGTAGATATTTATCGGGGTTAAAATCAGGATTTATTTGAACTTTGGTCAGAAGGTATTTAAGGAAATGTAAAATATTAAATAATGAATAAGGACTGTAAAATTTAGAAGTGCTGTGAGCCAACAAGATTGTTTTTAATATCAGAAATTAAAATGATCAAGACATGTATGCCCTTTCCCAAAATAGTAACTTCTTTTGATTGACTTCGTTGAACTTCTTGACAGCCGATTTATGCAACATCCGTAAACCCGTCACCATAATGAATATTTTCCGATATATCCCTTTAATGGGCATCCTCCTCGTCCTTTACAATATCATCTCTAGAAGGATTGGCAGCTCGTCCAGTTTTTCTTGGGACAACGACTATCTTTCACTCAACCTCCCAACAGGTGCAGAAGTAGCGCTCTCTTATAGTGAAGGGTTCATCGCCTTGGGTTTGATTGTTTTGTTCGTCGAGGTGGTAAAATCTACTTCTGTTTCTAATTTCGGCATCATTGAACAGGTTTTATCCGTTCTCGTATTTGTCATTTTCTTGATTCAGTTCCTAAACCACGAATTGGCTGCCTCACCTACTTTCTTTTTGTTGACCATTATGTCCTTGATTGATGTATTGGCCGGGTTTGTTATTATGACCAAGGTGGCGAGGCGGGATATTAGTTTTGGCGGGGGGTGACTGTTTATCTCCCCATATGCACCAACAATACGGAAACATCCGCTGGCGTCACCCCACTAATCCGGCTCGCCTGACCTATGGTACGGGGCTTCACTTTTGTCAGCTTTTCCCTTGCCTCTGCTGAGATGGCATTCAACTGATTAAAATCAAATCCCTCCTTGATTCGGACTTCTTCGAGGCGGTTCATTTTATCCACCATCTCCTGTTCCTTGCGGATGTAGCCTTCATATTTCATGTTGATTTCCGCATCATTGATGAACTCCCCACTTTGGTTTATTAAAAAGGCATCCACGTCAGGCAACAATTGCCGGAGGTCATTTATGGTGACTTGTGGGCGCAGCAACACACTGTGCAATTTAACTTGATGCTTGATAGGTGCTGAATTTTGGTTTTCCAAAAAGCCATTTATTTGGTCAGGTGTAATTGGAAATGCACGGAAGAATTTTTCAATCGATTTGGCTGCTTCGATTTTAGCATCTACCCTTTCCATTCTTCCTTGCAATGAAGACTCCTCCAGTGCCTCTCCCGCCCACTGTGATTGGCTGGACTGACGACCCCGAAGGGATTTCGGAACAAGATCTGGCGAACCGTTGACTGCCAACTCATAGACAAGCGGCGTCAGTCGCACATCTGAATTGTCCTGACGCAGCAGGATGCGGTATTCAGCGCGGGAGGTGAACATGCGGTAGGGTTCTTTTGTGCCTTTGTTCACGAGGTCGTCAATGAGGACGCCGATATAGGCTTCCGACCTTTTTAGGATAAATGGATCTCGTTCATTGGCTTTTAAATGAGCATTGATACCAGCCATCAGTCCTTGACAACCTGCTTCTTCATAACCCGTCGTACCATTAATTTGGCCTGCGAAAAAAAGGTTTTTCACCAAATGCGTTTCCAGCGAAAGCTTCAACTGGTGTGGCGGGAAAAAGTCGTATTCGATGGCATAGCCGGGGCGGAACATTTTGGCATTTTCGAAACCGACGATTTTCCGCAGCGCCTTGTATTGCACGTCTTCCGGCAGCGAGGAGGAAAAGCCGTTCACATAAATTTCGCATGTATCCCATCCTTCTGGTTCGACAAACAACTGGTGACGATCCCGCTCCGCAAATCGATCTATTTTATCTTCAATGCTTGGGCAGTATCGAGGCCCTAATCCTCTGATCCGACCATTGAACATGGGCGAGCGGTCGAAGCCCGTGCGGAGGATGTCATGCACCCCTTGGCTCGTGTAGGCGATGTGGCAAGGGAGTTGTTTTTCCAGTTTTGGGGTATCGGTGAAAGAGAATTTGCCAGCGGGGTTGTCGCCTTCTTGCAGTTCCAATTTTTCCCAGTCAATGGAGCGGCCGTCCACCCGGGGTGGCGTACCTGTTTTCATGCGTCCCGATTCGAAGCCGAGTTGTACCAATTGCTCGGTGATGCCTTTGGCAGCCCGTTCACCTGCACGTCCACCTCCAAATTGTTTTTCACCAATATGAATCAGGCCATTGAGGAAAGTGCCATTGGTCAGCACTACAGTTTCACTTTCTATTTCTAAACCCATTCCAGTGTAAACACCCTTTGCCTGTCCATCCTTCACGATGATGCCCGTGACCATCTCTTGCCAAAAATCTACATTGGGGTGATCTTCCAACAACTTGCGCCATTTCGCTGCAAATAACATGCGGTCACTCTGGGCTCGGGGACTCCACATGGCAGGGCCTTTAGACTTGTTGAGCATACGGAACTGCACCATCGTATGATCGGTCACGATGCCAGAGTAACCACCCAATGCATCTATCTCCCTGACGATTTGCCCTTTGGCCACACCTCCCATCGCAGGGTTGCAACTCATCTGGGCAATGGTCTGCATATTCATGGTGACGAGCAGGACCTTTGAACCGAGGTTGGCTGCGCCGATGGCGGCCTCGCACCCTGAATGACCTGCACCTACTACTATGACGTCGTATTTTGGAAACATGGATTTAATGACTAACGATTAATGACTAATTACTACTGATTAATGAAATGCCTCGAAAGTTCGGAGGTGAATGGCTACCAACACTGGGGTTTTGGAAAAGGTTTGCAAAGGTAAGAAAAAGGGAAAGTTGGTAAATGGGACAGCGATATAACAGATGGATGTATGCAGAAAATCAAAATACACTAACTTTCCGTATCAAAAGGAAAGTGTTAAGCTACCTGACTGGACATTAGATATATTTTCAAGTATTTTAGATGGCCCGCTGACTGTTATTTTAGGAAATTTGGAAATTATGAAATTGGAAATTGAGAAACTGGCCACTCAATTTCCAATTTCTCAATTTCTAATTTCAAAAATTTCCATAACCCGCCGCAATGGCGAATCACTGCTGCGGCTCATCAACCAAATCCTCGATCTGGCAAAACTGGAGTCCAAGAACCTGAAAATCAACTACATTCAAGGCGATGTGCTGACCTATTTGAAATACATTGCCGAAAGCCTGCACTCCCTTGCTAATGCCCAAAACGTAATGCTACGGGTGGAAAGCGACCAACCTAACATCGTGATGGACTACGACCCTGAGCGATTTTTGCAGATCATTCATAACCTCCTGTCAAATGCCATCAAGTTCACGCCTTCGGGCGGAAAGGTGATTTTACATGCAGATGTGCAGGATAACTGGCTGCACATTTCAGTGACGGATTCGGGTGCTGGCATACCAGCGGACGAACTTCCGCACCTGTTCGAGCGGTTTTTTCAGGCCAAAAATCAGGAACATGCTAAGGCAGGCGGCACGGGCATCGGCCTTTCCCTGACCAGTGAACTGGTCAAAGCAATGGGCGGCAAGATCTCCGTGGAAAGCGAGGTCGGTGTGGGCTGTACGTTTTTGGTGAAATTGCCCGTTACGAACACGAGTGTTTTCACCGATAAAACGCCCCAGTTCTCTTCTAAAGAACGGTTTACCATTAACACTTGAAAACGCAGGAAGCATTCATTTCCAGTTTGGCAGAACCCCAGCCAAGCACCCGCTTCAAGCTGTCACCCAACCTTGCTGCCCAAAACTTGGCAGTGGACCTTACAAGAGGAAGGCATGTATAGTTCATCAATAAAAAAAGAAACAAGCAGTATATTTTCAGATATTTGTTTCCACATAAGCAGTCTGGGTTCGTTCCTTGGCAAATTGCTTTTTAAGATATGTCCATATTCGGAAAAAATATCCACCATTTCTTGGGTTGTGTGCTGCTGTTCTTGGTGGCCAGTTGCAATGTTCCTTCGAGCCCCTCTCCTGTGAATGAACCCACCTCCCAAACCTACATCCTAGACAGCCCCGACAACCACAGGCTGCTGCGGTACGTGCAGCTATTGCCCGACACAGAAAAGGGATACACCATCGAGGACATCGTTCAGCCCGAGATGCAGGACTTTTTTGTGGCATTTCCCGACAAGACGTTCGAGCCGCAGAGCCACCAACCGTACTGGGGAAAGATACAGTTGGAAAACCGTCTGCCCGAAGAGGAGATGCACAACGAATGGGTGCTGAATTTTTCCAGCACTTTCACCCACCTAACGCTGTACAGGTTGACGGAAAATGGGACTTGGACATCCGAGGTCAACGGCTCTTTTGTGCCAACTCATAGGAAAAATTTTGTCCCGACAAAAACCGGCAATTGGTTCAAATTGGTACTTCCTCCCCGAGAGGTGGTGACGCTGTACTTCCGGGGCGAGAGTGAGCGCACCGCCCTGCCGCCCACTTTTCATGCGTATGTGCAGCCCTTAGCGGTCTATTACAATAAGCTGGTGGATGAAAAGACGGGGAATACCCTGTTCACCGGTTTTTTGCTGATGATGTTGCTCTACAACCTCATCAAGTTCTTCATCGTCCGGGATCGCAGCTATATTTATTATTCCGGGTACTTGCTGATGGTGGTGGTCTATACGTCTTATTCCTCTGACGATTTAAGGGATTGGGTAGGCGGCTTTGTTTTCGCAGACCACCCTGCCTGCCACAACCTGTTCAAAATTTCCTTGTACCTGGGGCTGATGTGCTGGCTGGCGTTCATCCGCAGTTTTTTGGATTTGGAACACTTGCTACCAAAGTGGGATCGGTATTTTCGTAATGTAATATGGCTTGGGGCACCGTTGATGGTGGTTTTTATTTTTCTGGCCTTTCGCTACAATTTCAGCTACGTGATTGATGACCGCCCAACCCTGTTCTACATCACACTGGTCACCATTTCGGGGTTCCTGTTCATTTACCCTTTGTACCGAACCAAAGACCCGAAAGGGTATTTCATCACGGCGGGCATTGCCGTCATCAGTATCGGATTCTTGCTGACTTTGTTTTCGAGGGTGTACCAGCCATCTTTCACCGTTTCTTATCTTAGGGTCTGCACCATTATTGAAATCCTGATTTTTTCAATGGGCCTGGCCTATCGGCATAGAAAGCAGGTAGAGGAAAAACAACAAGCCGATTTTGCGCTCAAAGAAAGCCGACTCCTCCAGGAAAAAAACCAACTGGAGACCTTGCGCCTGCGGGAAATAGACGATTTCAAAAGTCGCTTTTTCACCAACATCACGCATGAGTTCCGCACACCACTGACTGTCATTTTGGGTATGGGCGACCAACTTACGAAGGTTGAAACGGACGCTCAAAAGAAGGGCATGTTGAGCCTGATCAAGCGCAATGGGGAATCGCTCCTCCGGCTCATCAACCAACTCCTCGATCTGGCAAAATTGGAGTCCAACACCTTGAAAATCAACTACCTACAAGGCGATGTATTGTCTTATCTGAAATACATCGCCGAAAGCCTGCACTCACTCGCCAATGCCCAAAATGTAATGCTACGGGTAGAAAGCGACCATCTGAGCATCGTAATGGACTATGACCCTGAGCGTTTTTTGCAAGTTATTCATAACCTGTTGTCAAATGCTATCAAATTTACGCCGTCGGGTGGGAAGGTAATTTTGCGGGCGAATTTGCATGACAAATGGCTCCACGTTTCGGTATCAGATTCAGGCGCAGGAATTCCAGCGAATGAACTGCCGCATTTGTTCGAGCGATTTTATCAAGCCAAAAATCAAGAACACGCCAAAGTGGGCGGCACGGGCATCGGACTTTCCTTAACCAGTGAATTGGTCAAGGCAATGGGGGGTGACATCTCCGTGGAAAGCGAGGTTGGCGTAGGCAGTACTTTTTCGGTGAAATTGCCGGTGACAAACACGGCTGCTTTCACTGATAAAACACCTGGCACTGGATTGAAGGACTGGAAGTCTTCCATAACTACCCTATCTGACAAATCTGACCCGGACTTACAAAAGGCCGATACGTCATTACCACAGATCCTGCTCATAGAAGACAACCCCGACGTGGTGGAATATCTGACCGCTTGTCTCGAAAACCAGTTCAGGCTCGACTTCGCATACAACGGCATGGCTGGCATCGAAAAGGCCCTTGAAACCATCCCCGACCTCATCGTGAGCGACGTGATGATGCCCATCAAAGACGGCTTCGAAGTGCTGGAAACCCTCAAGAACGACGAGCGCACGAGCCACATCCCCATTATTATGCTGACTGCCAAAGCCGATGTGGAAAGCCGGCTGTCTGGACTGCGGCGGGGCGCCGATGCCTATCTGGCCAAGCCGTTTAACCAAGAAGAACTGATGGTGACGGTGGAAAACCTGCTCGAACTGCGCCGGAAACTTCAAGCCAGGTATTCGAAATTGCCTGCCTTGTCGGCAAACAGGGAAAATGGCGAGGGCTTCGATTCCTCAATTCCCCAATTCTCCAATTCCAATCCTCCCGACCCCGAAGACGCATTCCTACAAAAATTCCGCGCTGTCGTGGAGGCCAACCTCTCCGACACAGACTTTGAAATGCCGCATTTGGAACGTGCCCTCGCCATGAGCCGCAGCCAGATTTACCGCAAGGTGAAAGCGCTGACAGGGAAGTCGCCCAGTCTGTTCATCCGTTCCATCCGCCTGCACCACGGCAGGCACCTGCTGCTGACCACCGACCTGACCGTTTCGGAAATAGCTTATGAAGTGGGGTATTCCGCCCTGAATAATTTCTCTGATGCCTTTGTGGAAGAGTTTGGTGAGCGGCCGATGAAGGTGCGAGGGTGAGACCCTATCCACCCATCCATTGAACGCTCTCCATCCCTTCATTTTACATATTCTTGGATTGGTAGTCGAAATTCAGGTTAAGCGTTATTTGGACGAACCGAATAAAACGCTTTTCTTCTTCATTGGGCGAATTAGGACCAAATACAATCAGCGTCACTTTTTTGCTTAAAGGATTTTTCAAATCGTGATAATAGCTCAACAATTGGCCAAGCCCTTCCCGGATACATTTTCGTACTGAAGGGTATGGCTTCACCTCGTACAACCTGATTTCTTCAGGACTTTCCATTTTCAGGTCTATAAAGTCTTCTTCCATGATGAGGTAAGAAAATGGAAATTGCTTTCTAAGGTCTGCAAAAAGTTGGTTTTGCAATGGATTATGTTGGGATTTGATAATCAACCTTTTTGCAAGTACATTTCGAACTTGTTCTTCTTCGGACTTCGAAATCCGTCCACTTACACGTCTGATGTCCCTTGCTCCGATTGTCTCAGATGAGGAATAATTGACCTTTTTTTCAAGACTTCGATATGAATTTATCTTATCAATTTTTTCGAGAAATTCATCCTCACTAATCATTTTCAACTGCGGGTGATTGGCTTTGTCAACAATAGCATCAATTATCTCTTTGTCAGTCTGCAAGAAATATTTGATTACCTTTTTCAATTCTGAAACAGTGCGGATGTCAGAATGAACGACTTTCTCCCACCTGTTTTTACCATAATTCTCCAGACCAGTTTCCCTTCTGATTTCTTCAGCAATTAGCCCGAGTGAGGGGTCTGACCTATGGGAAACGCATAGATTCAATGAAATAGGAAGCCCATTGTTGAACATTAAGGAAATATTGGGGATTTTGCTGTCATTGTCATAGCCGTTCCAAAAGGTAACGGAAGTATAATCAGGGCCTTTCAAGAACCAATATCCTTCCTCTAATCGCCCAAACCTGTTTATCTGGCGGGGCATGAAAATCACTTTTTCATCAATAAGGATTTGGAACAGATGCTCATGAAGTTCTAACTGGGTCATGTAAATTCGATTTTTACGCTTTTCTGAAACTTCAACGGTGTCATCACCGCCATTCTAAGAGTGACATAAACACTCGTCTTCAAATTGAAGCCCACCTCGTAGCCGATGCCCAACAAATTAAGATGTCAAAACTTTGGGTCGAGCATCAGACGCTTGACCCCCTCCTCCTGGTAATGGTTGACCATTTTCTGATGCAACACTTTTCCAACTCATTATCAACAAGTTAGGCAAATTTCATTCTCCACCCTGCAACATAGCAAGTAAAGAAAAAAACCACCCTGCAACCTCACAGGTAGCCATTGAACGAGGGGAGGTAGGGCATTCCTACAGTTCACCCTCATCTTTGTACCAGTCATTTACGAAGCTGATTTAGCTATTTCAAATAAGTCTTTAAAACCAGCAGAAAGATTTGGAGAAAAAAACTTTGGCTCGTATAAACACTGACCTTAAAATGCTAAATGAAAACAAGTGGAAAGTTTACGGGGTCACTTCCAGTGCCCCCGTAAATTCCTCCGAAAAAATCACGGGGGCATCCAAAATGACCCCGTGATAAAACAGCCGCAAATCATAAAACCTTAAAAAAATGAAATCAATCACCATTCTTCGTTTCATCCTGGCTATCGGCCTTCTACCTGCCACTCTTGGTGCGCAGTCCAATACTGGCAACATCACTCAAAATGAACCCGTCAACTACTACGCAGAATTTGCCGACCTCATGCACGGGGAAATGGATGCCAAGCCTGCCCCTGTTGCAGCCCATTCCACCAATAGGTTTCCTGCCTTCGTCCACTACCGCGCGGTATTGAAGGGCACGCCTCAGGGTTTCTTTGAGTATTATGAAAAAATAGCGATCCCTAGTATGCCTCCTACAGATGCGGTCTTTTCATTTTGGAAAGTTGGGCAGGGTTGTCCGCATGATGCAATGGCGGTCGGCAGCATGGCTTTCAAGAAACTTCCTGTCGTAGATTGCAGCGGTAGGTAGCCAAGAAATGAATTTCCAAACTACGAATTATTTCATCTAAAAAAATCCATCATGAAATCGAACCTCTTTTTCACTCTGTTGGCAGCCTGCTTTCTGGCCTTCACTGCTTGCCAACCAACTTCCGAAACCCAGCCCGATCTGGCTCAAATCAAATCGGATATACAGAAAATGGAAAACGCCTGGGCGACCGCCCTGAATGCCAAGGACATCGAAGCCCTCATGACCATGTACACTGAGGATGCGGTGAGCATGCCTGACGGTGCTACCACGCTCACAGGCAAAGCGGCCATCCGCCAACACCAGGAACGGGATTTTGCCACCATGCCTGCCGGGATGACATTCGCTTTCGAAACGACCGATGTGTACAGCCACGGCAATCAAGTGACCGAAGTCGGCACCTCCACTTACCAGAATGCGGACGGGAAGGTGACCGGAACAGGCAAGTACATGTGCGTGTGGGAAAAACAGGGTGACAAATACCTCTGCGCCCGGGAAGTCTACAACGACGACCAGCAGGCCGCCCCGGCTGCCAACAAGAGCATCCACCTCTTCGACCTGCCAGCAGGCGTGACGGAAGCCGAATGGTCGGCAGCGCTCAAGGACATGAACAGCGCCATTGTGAAGATGGGCTACCCCGGTGCAGGCTACTTTTTGTACAAAACAGAAAACGCTGACACCAAGGACTACCGCTACTATTTCGAGGGGGTCTGGCCCAGCGCAGAGGCTTACACGAAAATCCACGAAAGCCCGGCATACAAAGCCTTGGACGAGAAATACGGGCCTCTTTACAAAAAAATCCAAGCGGTGGAAATCTACCGCAGGGTGAGCTTGGTGGAGTAGTTGTGCTTTGGGATTAGCGGGTCACTTTCCCAAAGGGATTCCTTTGGAACAAGTACCCTGCTAATTTGAAGCAAATTACGGGGGCACTGGAAGTGACCCTGAAATGCCCCTACAGAATTTGTCAACCAACCAAAAATTTTAAAAAAACTATCAATCATGAAAAATCTCTTTTTTCCAATCACCCTTCTCTTCGCCGTTAACTTCGGCAACCTACAGGCCCAATCGGCCACGGACGAACACGACATGCAGGTCTTCGCCCGCAATTTCATGAACGCTTACAATCAGCAAAACCACGAAGCTATCCGCAAAATGTACATGGACGATGCCGTCCGCATTGATGCAGAGGGCAAAGAAATAAAAGGCGCTGACAACATCGCCGCTTACTTCGCCGACCAGTTCCGGCAGAACAATGTCACAGTTTTCATTCGGCAACTGAGTGTCGATTGGTCAGACCGTGAATACACCTGGTTAGCCAAAGGCACCTACGAGGTAAACGGTAAGTCCAATGTGTACGACATTCCCATCCATATCACCGGCAGCTACGTCAATGCGATGATAAAAAAAGACGGCCAATGGAAAATCGCCAAGTCCATGTTGTTCCCTCTTGAACATGCCGAGCCCAAGTGGCCGCCAATATCAAAATGTACACGGAGACCTGGGATGCCATCATCAACGAGGGTCGGTTCGAACTTTTCAATGAACAGCATTTCACCGAAGACGTGGTTATGCACGCTGAACCGGAAAATGTGGTGGGCATTGAGGCGATGGCAGCGTTTTACAAAAACTTCATCACGGGTTTTTCAGACATCGAGTTTACCATCAACAATGTGTTCGGGGAAGGTGGCCAGCTGACGAAACATTGGACGTTCAAGGGCAAGCACACGGGCGACTTTTTCGGCATCCCGGCCACGGGCAACATGGTCAGCTTGGACGGCAGCACTATCACCCGCATGAGCGCTGATGGGAGGATTGCCGAGGAACGGGATTTTTACGACAACATGGCCTTTCTTTCACAGCTCGGTGTTGTGTCGGCCCCAGGCAACGTGGCGGTCGTGGATGGGGTTTACCAGTCATTTGCCAAAGGCGATGTACCCAACGTTTTGGCTGTCATGGATGCCAACATCGTCTGGAATGAAGCCGAAAATTTCCCTTACGCTGACCGCAATCCGTACAAGGGCCCAGAGGCCGTGCTAAACGGTGTGTTTGCCCGCATCGGGGCGGAGTGGGAGTACTGGAATTTGACCGATATCCAACTGCACGATATGTCGGGCAACCAAGTGCTGGCCACCTTGCGCTACGATGCAAAACACAAGACAACCGGGAAGGTCATTGATTCGCAAACGGCGCATTTGTGGACGCTGAAGGATGGAAAGATTGTGGCCTTCCAGCAGTTTACCGATACGAAACAGGCGGCAGCGGCGGTGAAATAGAGAAGTAGTCGAGAAGTTCTCAGGCTGGTTTCGAATATCCTGAGCGGACATCTAACATCTTGTTACCCCTCGTTGAAACGAGGGGGCTGCCAGAACGCACGGAAAACATCTAACATCTATTCCCTGCTATGCACTTGAATAGATATTAGATGAGACTTTTCGCTTTGCTTCTCGCCCGTTGAAACGGGCGGTTACAAGATGTTAGATGTCCGCACAGGGCTGAAATACGGGGAAGAACTTTTTGAAAAATCCCCCATTTTGAAGCACTATGATTTAAACTTCAACTAAATATAAAAAAATGAAACAGCCATTTTATAAATTTAAATGCCGTCAATTATTTCAATTGACTATGGTTTTTACACTACTGTTTTCATTCAACAGCAACCTTTTTGGTCAAACCAAAAACGACACATTGTTAATCACGGAAACGGTCTTGAATTATCTGGAAGGTCTTGAATACAACGACACTTTGAGGGTAGAAAAAGCATTGCATCCTGATTTGGCGAAAAGGAATATAGGTGAAGATGAAAACGGAAAAGATGAATTGGACAATATGACCGCAGCAACCCTTTTGCATTACACAAAAACATTTGATTACACGAAACTATACAGAGTGGGTGTCAACCCTAAAGAACCTTTGAAAGTAGAGGTAATCATTTTCGACATCTCCCATAATATGGCGACCGTCAAAGCAGTGCAAAACAAATTTGCATTCTTTGATTACATCCATCTGGGGAAAATCAATGGTGAATGGAAAATCGTAAATATTTTATGGGCATGGACAGGGTAGTCTCGTATCAACCAAATCCTTTGAAGTTGCACTTTGCCGAGATAAACAACCTTAAAATTTCCAAAATGAAAAAATCCATCAAATCCCTCCTCATCTTGGCCTTTGCCGTATGCTTTGGCAACACCACCTTTGGTCAAACGCAGGTGCAAGCCCGCATCCTTGAAACACAAGGCGAACCACTCGCCTTCGCCAACATCCTCCTGCTCAACGAAGCCGACAGCAGCTTCGTGAAAGGGGAAATATCCGATCTAGACGGCACTTTCACGCTCACCGACCTCTCACCGGGCAGTTACCGCTGCGAAGTCAGTATGGTGGGGTACGCCGATCAATCATACGATTTTCAGCTGGAAAATCAGCCTGGCGCACTGTCGCTTGGTGATATCGTTCTGGACGGCAGCCAAGACCTGACCGAGGTGGAAGTGACCGCCCGGAAGGCCCTGGTCGAGGTGCATGCCGACAAGCTCGTGTTCAACGTGGCGGCCAGTCCCAGCGCTTCTGGTGTCAATGGGCTTGATTTGCTCCGCAAAGCGCCGGGCGTGAAGGTGGACATGGACAACAACATCCTGCTGCTCGGCAAGGAGGGCGTGCAAATCCACATCAATGGCCGGCCTACCCGTTTGTCGGGCAACGACCTGGCCACGCTGCTGGAAAACATGACTTCGGACAACGTTGAGGCCATTGACATCATTTCCAACCCTTCCTCCAAATATGATGCGGAGGGCAATGCGGGCATTATTGACCTGCGGCTGAAAAAGAACCCGTCGCAAGGCTTAAACGGCAACTTGAATTCGTCTTTCACACAAGGGGAATACTTGCGGTATAGCAATGGCATTTCCATGAATTACGGGGGCGAAAAAATCAGGGCTTCGTTTGAAATGACCCGCTCGGAATCAGGCCGCCCCGATTACTTTTTGG
Organism: Saprospiraceae bacterium; assembly: GCA_965222975.1. GTDB lineage: Bacteria > Bacteroidota > Bacteroidia > Chitinophagales > Saprospiraceae > UBA6168. The sequence continues at coordinate 77,098 of CBDCVJ010000084.1, forward strand.
ACACCAAAAACCAGAACGGCTTCGTCTTGAATTTTGACTCTGATGAACTCAAACGCCGCACGGGCTACAATGTGGGCTTTGCGCTAGATGCCCAACTGACCAAGCGGCACAGCCTCGGCTTCACGGGCCGGGCCGTACTCAACCAGAACGATAATGCGCTAGAAAGCACAACGGACATTACCCTTCCTGGCTCGACCGGGCAAGACCAATTGCTCGTTTCGCAGACGCTGCTCGACCAGTCGTTCCGTAATTCCAATTTCAACCTGAACTACAATTGGGACATCAGCGAGACCTCCCGTTTCACCACCGACATCAGTTTCGGGAAATTTAATACACGGGGGTTCACCCAGCAACCCAACACGTTTTTTGCGGCGGATGAAACGACCGTCCTCAGCGTTTCCGACAATGAATTTGATGCGGACACCGACATCAATATGTGGTCAGCAAAAGCGGATTATGAGAAAACGTGTGGCCAGTTCACCTTTTCGACCGGCGGAAAATTTGCCAGCATTTCTACCGACAACCGTTTCGCTTTTTTCAACGTCGGCGCCAATGACCCAGTGCCCGATTTCGACCGCACCAATGACTTCACCTACACCGAGCAGGTGGCGGCAGCCTACGCCATACTCGATGCCAAACTGGGGAAGTCCGTAAAACTCAGCGCTGGGCTGCGGGTGGAAAACACTGCTTCCCGTGGTCGGTTGGAGAGCATGCAGGAAATTGACGACACGGACGTGAAGCGGAATTACACCAATCTTTTCCCTAACGTCGGCCTGTCGTTCAACGATGGCGAAACGCATTCACTGAGCCTCAGCATCGGGCGGCGCATCACCCGACCCAATTACCAGAACCTCAACCCTTTCGAGAAGCCCCTGAGCCAGTTGACGGCGTGGAAGGGCAACCCTTTCTTGCGGCCCAATTACATAATGAACTACCAGACGACTTATGCTTTCAAGCAAAAGCTGACCATCACCGCCCAGTACAGCGAAACCAGTGACTTTTTTGCCTCTATTTTTGAAATCACGGGCGACGACCGCAACGTCATCATCCCCTACAACATGGGGCAGGTCAAACAGTACAGCCTTTCAGCCAGTTACCCACTGGAGGTCTGCAAGTTTTGGGAGTTCACCGCCTTCGCCGACGGCGGCCGCAACACCTATCGGGGCAACCTCGAAGGCACCGACATTGACCTCAGCCAGACTACTTGGTCGGTCAGGGTACAGAACAATTTCAAGCTGCCCTGGGGCATTTTCATGGACTTGACTTATGGGCACTGGAGCGATTGGATATGGCGGGGCAGTATCCGGGTGAGGGGCAACCAAGAAGTGAACGTGGGCCTACGGAAAGATTTTCTGGACAAACGCCTGCAAGTGCGCCTTACTGGCTCAGACGTGTTCCGAACGACGAGCGACTATTTCTACAAAGGAAATTACGGCGGTATCGAAATCGACGGGGTGCGTTCGTTCGACAACCAACGGTTTGGGGCAAGTGCTACTTGGAAATTTGGTAACCAAAAAGTGAAAGCAGCCAAGCGCTCCAGAGGGGCAATGGAGGAGGAACTGCGGCGGCTGAATGGGGAGTGATCACTTTCGCTTGTTTGCCATTTACTGACCCCATTCAGGAGAAGTGGTGAGGAGCGGTAATCATAGAATTTCGGTAAAACAACAAAGTGACAATAGTAATGAGGTGTCATCCCGAATTCACTTCGGGATGACACCTTGATACTTACGGTGCTTTCCCCAAAAGCGGATTATCTTTTATTAAATGGTAAGTTAGCGCCATTTCAATACATGCTTTTAATTCCTTTTCTGGTATTTCCTCATTAATATCAAATAAAATAGCCCGGTTGTTTTCGTACTTAAATATATCGCTAAATAATTCCTTAAAAGTCGGCACCAATTTGCTCGTGCATTTAAAATACAATGCCAGTTACGAGTGCGTATCCAGGAGTTGATATTAAAGAAGATATTAGTATTAATGCGGTTACTCCACAAATTGACTTTGAGCTTGTATGTTCTTTTATTGCAGTGATATAAAATAGAAAAACCATCATTTAATTTAGTTTAACGGGTTCTATTTTATAGGAGCATTTTACTGATGCTCGGAAAAACGCTTCACCTTTTCCAGTGCTTTTGGCAATGTGGTTGTCATAAAGTCCAAATGCTCATCAAGGACATCTATTTCAACGGTAAGTGTGTTGTTGTCCGTTCCTTCAGTGAGGGTATAAATTTCTGTGGCTCCCGACCATGTTTCTGTTTCATCATCAATGGGTTGTTCTTTTCCCTTTAACACCTTTCCGATATGCTTAAACCGCATAATTTTATTTGGAATGTGTGTTTCGATGATGCTGTAGATACCACTTTGATCTGAAGCAAGAAATAATACTGTGCTGCCTTCTTTCCAATTATCGGAAACGGCATAAGAGCCTTCAGAGAATACGCCGGCCCAGTGGCGATAGCCGCTATCGCTCCAGAGTGCTTTCCATATCTTGGTTTTCTCTGCCCTAATATCAATTGAAAATTGTAATCTGTTTATCTCCATTGTTCATTTTATTTTTCCCTTATCACTAAGGTTTGAAGTTAATTATCACGAAGTGCAAATAACAGCTAACTAGTGTATAAAACATGGTGATAGGCTGTTCAAAATTGGGGATTTTTCGAATTTTTTCACCCCGTATTTTTGAAACTTGTGGACATCAAACATCTTGAAACCGCCCGTTTCAACGGGCGGGAAACGGCGGATGGGAAAACATCAAACATCTATTCATCCCACGGTGCTTTGAATAGATGTTTGATGTTTTCCATACGTTTTCACAACCCCCTCGTTGAAACGAGGGGTTACAAGATGTTTGATGTTGTTACGGCTTTGTTTTTTGAAAATCAGGTTGTATTTTCCAATTGGCAACTTCCAAAAAAAATGGTTTGTTGCTAAAAATACGGGGAACTTTTTTTTAAATTTTAAACAGCCTAACATGGTGATTTTCAAAATCAGCATGTTTTAAATTATCATCCAACGATTAGCCCAATTGCTACTAATTAAATTCTTTATTGGACAATTTCCCCAAAAGCGGTTTATTTTTTACCAGATGATAAGTCAACGCCATTTCAATACATGCCTTTAATTCCTTTTCCGGTATTTCCTCATTTAAATCAAATAAAATAGCCCGGTTTTTTTCGTATGTAAATGTATCGCCAAATAATTCCTTAAAAGTCGGCACCAATTTGCTCGTGCATTTAAAATACATCGCATATTGATCGGGGGTTTTGGGTTTCCAGTCCATTCTAATCGTGCTTCCTTTTTTGGCCAAATAACTGGGCTCACCCCATTTTAGTGTTTCCTCTATTTCTTCGATACCACATTCAGTTGCCGTTTCGAGAATTAATTTTCGTAAATACATCAATTTGGTTTTTATCGCTGCGGGGTAAGTGTTGAATTTTTGTTTGACTTTGGGGTTTTGGTTTATTTTTTTTGATTGCATATTTAAGATTTACTGATCATGAGCAACTATAATAATTTCAGGCATTTCACAGAGCGGCGGGGTTATTTTACCCCGCACTACCAGCATGATTTAAAAATTTGTGCTTGAATGCGAGGTAAAATAACCGCCGCCGCTCTGGACATTTATCTGAAACTTATAGACTCAAAACCATTATATCAATTCCCGTAAGATTTATTCCAATATTCAAAACTCAATCTTATAACTTAAATTCGGTACCAATATAGTGGAATATTTCTGTTCAATGGTTTGGGTGTTCAAATTAAAAATATCCGTTTCAAATTCTTCCATCCCGCCCGCATTTATAACTTGCAGTGACCATACGGATGAGGACTTAGGCTTATTTTTTCGGTAAGAAACCGTGAATGAAACGATGGGGGTGTCCTGATGCTTTTCTGCAAACGACAACTCCCCATTCGTCTCTCCATAAACGACTTCCTGTTTGTCGGTAGAGCTTTGTACATCAATGGCTTCTATTCTATTTCCAGCAAGATAATTGAGGCGCACATTGGCACTGAAAATATTATTTTTATTTCTACCTACTTGCCATTCTTTTCCAATCAATGCATTCATTACATAATTTTTATTGAAACGGGTATTGCGTTCAATATCATCATTCGCTGTGTATTTAGAATCAAATACAGAGGCAGAGAAGAGGTAATATAATCCGTTTTTCAGGTACCGTTCCAGTGTAAAATCAACGCCTATATTTCGGCCCGTACCTTCATTTACCAGAATATGGTTGAAGAATAAATTGTCTTGTACATTGATGGTGGAAATATAGTTGTCTGGGCTCACCGGAATATTGTTTAAAGATTGATAATAAGGCTCAATCGTCATTTTTATATTGTCTGTCAACAGCGAGCTGAAGGACAAAACAATATGATTGGACCTCATAAACTCTAAATCTTTGTTGGGCTGATTTCCTTGCTCATCTTTTATAAAATAAATGGGTAGTGACTCTATTTTACTGTGGGCGCCATAAGCCAAAGCCAAGTTGTTTTTTTCGTTGAGCTGGTACTTAAGAGCCAAACGTGGTTCAAAAATAAACTGCTCCGTTAACTGAAAATACTGGGAGTGAAAGCCCGCATTCAATGTGAGTTTTTGAGTCAGTTCAAATTTTGATTGGCCATAAAACTGGAATAAATTGGAAGTGCCATTTTCCTTTACAATATTATCAAGGGCTGATTCAGAGTTCGGGGCCTCATTGATATCCAGATCATATCCCAGATGATTGATATAAAACCCAGTACGGTTGGTATGGCGATCACTTAAATAGGAAGTCAAACTGGATTGAAGGGTAACCCTATAATTATTCTTTTGGGCTTCTGAATAAGGATGAGCTTGCTGACCATCATCCAGTCGTTGTTCGTCGTGCGACAAGCCATTTCCCGAAACGGCGACAGCGGATTTGAGAAAAGCATTAGACTTTACCTGCACATTATGGTTCAGCCCAGCAGCATACATGTACAATGACGTTTGGGCATTTCCCCTGTCCTCTATGGATTTCCATTCGGCAGTATCAAGCGCTTCCGTATCAATAGCATCATAAGCCCCCAGGCCCCAGAGCGAAAACGTTCCTGCATTTTCAGTGGGCATATTTAATTTATAAGACAAGTCTTGGTATTTGAGCACACCTGCGTCGTCTGGTAACATTGGCGCAATAAGTGCGAGTGTCGAATATCGGTAATTAAAAAGGTAAGAGGCGTCCTTTCCTTGTTTGAAAGGCCCTTCCGTTGCGAAGTCCACACCAATCAAACCTGCCTGAATGGTATATTCTCTGTTTGAAGTATTTCCTGATCTTAAGTTAATGTCAAAAACACCAGAAGAAGCATTGCCATATTCCGCAGGGAACGCACCTGAATAAAAATCACTGTTGCCCATCATCTGACTGCTTAACACAGTTAAAAGTCCGGCTCCAGGAATCGTTAGGTCAGCGAAGTGATTAGGGCTTGGCACTTCAACACCTTCTACTCTCCACAACAACCCAGCTGGACTGTTTCCACGGACCGAAATGCCATTGCTACTGATGGAAGGGCTGGCGACTCCAGCAAAGGATGAAACCAGCCGGGCGGGGTCATTCAGTCCACCAGCATATCTTTGGGTTTCTTCTACTGTAAATTGTCGGCTACTCAGCGTAGCCATGGAGTTGATGGCTTTGTCCTTTTCTTTTTTTGCAACTACGACCACTTCACCTAAGCTGGTAGATTTTTCTTCCAAACCAATATTGAGTACCACTTCTTTACCTGAGCTAACCAATATTTCTTTTACCAAGTAGCTTTCGAAGCCTATCATGCTGACTTCAAAACTCCGTCTTCCCACGGGTATATTTTCTAAAACATAAACTCCATCAAAATCCGTTGTTGTTCCTACCAGAGGGTCTGATTGAAGCAGCACAATAGTAGCTCCAATAAGCCCTTCCTGCGTCGTTTGGTCAATTACTTTTCCTTTGACCGTTTGAGTGATGGTTTGTGAATAAGACAAACCGTAAAAACTGATTATGCATAATGCAATTAATGATATGTTTTTCATTGGAAATAGTTTTTTGTATGATCTAAATCATGGTGATTTTTAAAAATCACCATGATTTAAACCTTTTTATTTTTTTAAAAAGAATGCTTTGTCGTTGATAATCAAGTAGATGGAAAGCAGTAGCAGCAGTATGGTCTGTATCACCTTGCTCATGGGGTGGGTGGCAAATATTTCATTGAAATAACCTGCGGAAATATGGAAGATGATAACGGCAAGGATATTCCTATTGGTTTTATAGTACAGCCAATTCATGAGCAGCACAAAGGGGAACAGGCTCACGAAAAAATTGATGGAATAAATCAAGCCGGACTCTATTAAATTGCTGTGATAATAATCCTTAATAAAGGACAATGGAAAGTGCCAAACACCCCAAAACAGTGCGAACAAAACGGAAGTGTTCAATAGATTGAACCGGTTTCTCAAACAGTCTGTCCCATATGAATGCCAGGCCAATTCTTCAATCAGCGGGGCTACAATCAATAGCACCCAAACTGGAAAAACACCCGATGTAAACGTGAAGCTGCCCCGGAGTTGAAATTGATCAATTCCGTACCCAAATAAAAGTGAAATCAACTGTGCTGCTAAAATGCTGGCAGGCATCAATAAAAAGACAATCAGTAAATAATTCAGCTTAATTCCCCTTAGATTGAAAAATCTACCAAAAACGTCTTTTCGCAAATCCTCGTTGGGAGTATAAATAGCAGCGCAATGACCAAAGGTGCCAGTAAGCCCAAAAATCCAAGTACACTTATTAATGTGACATATTCATTGGGCAAAGAATGGCTCAAGTAAGCAACTATAAACCATAACCCCCACGGTATCAAAGTTGACAAAATGTAGAACAGGCCAGGATGCTGATATTGCTTAATATTGATATCCATGACCTAATTTTTATCGCCTATCCAAAGACACCTGTCTTCTACCTTCCCATTCACCTTGATGGTCTCAACAAAGTGGATGCGAGTACCGTCAATGTCGCCGTCTATTTCCCTTCCAGTACCTTGCACAAACGTGCTTCCATAAATATCGCAGTCCTCAATGAATGTGATGATGCCGTCAATGATTATCTGATTGTCGCTGTCTCCCGCTGCTACCTGGAAAGTCACATCAACGGGGTTTCTTTCTTCACATTCTTTGGTGCCTGCATAAGTGCCTGTGACATCTGGTGATAGACAATGGTCGTCCTTTTCGCAGGCTGTAAAAAAGACTCCAATAGTCAAAATGCCAATAATTAATACTTGTTTCATGACGTAGATTTTAGTGAGTAATTAATTGTCGGTGCAAAGAAGCAGGAGAAAGGAAGGCTCATCGCTCATTCCTATAAAATGGGACTATTTAGGGGTGCAGGATTATAGGATTGGACGCTTAAAGCATTGACTGTCAATCAGATTGATAAAATTATTTTTTTTGGTAGCAATTTTTAATTTGGGAGTTAAATGAATTCATTTGGTCATAAATTTTTAAGAACGAGTTTTACTAAATCTTCGAGATTTTAGCAAAACAGATGGGCAATGACCGATTTGCTAAATTTTAAAAATTTAGTAAATCTTTTTGACCAAATGAAATCACTTAGAACCTTAATTTGTAAAGTGAATATGAAAAATTTAGGCAAAGTTCTGAGAGGCGAGGTTATGAACCTCGCCTCTCAGAACCATTGTTTATTAAATGGAGGATTGCTGTTTTTGAAAAATAAATCGTGATAAGGAATGAAAGGTTAAGCAGATGCTTCAGAGGTAAGGGACGCCATGAACTGCGAGGGCGTAAGTCCTTTGTGTTTTTTGAAAACGGCATTGAAAGTGGACTTGGAATTGAAACCTGATTCAAAAGCCAAAGCCAAAAAACTGAAGTGACTATCTTTTGAAGCCCTTTTGATAAATTCTTCCACCCGGTATTGATTGACAAAATCATTAAAATTATGCTCTTCAAATTGATTAATGATTTGCGAGAGATGGTTGGGTGAAATGTCGAGGCTTTGGGCGAGTTTGGTCAAGGTGAGTTTAGGCTCCAAGTAAGGTTTTTCATTGGTCATCAGGTCTAAAAGTTCCTGGTATTTTTCTGTGGCCATATCTTCTTTCAAACCCGATTTCTCGTAAGTCGCTTTTGTTTTTTCGTCAGGTTCTACGATTACGTTGTCAACAAAAATATTTTCATGTCGAATACCAAAATAACCCAGCAGCAGAATGGCAAATATGACTATTGCATAAAAAATAAATTCTGGATTAAAAGGGTAATTAACTCCTATCACATCCCTTGTAATGAGGACTATCACCACGGTGAGAAATACTAACCCTACGGCACCGATAAAACTTCTTAACCAATTGAGGTTGATTCCTTCCGTATTGGAAAAATTATTATCGAGCAATAGCTGATGTTTGTTGAGAAGCCGATACGTGTAAACAGCATAAGCAATACCCGAAACCACAATAGCCACCAATAAAACAATGGAAAAAATACCGAAGTCATCTATTTGACCACTATCCACCATCCGCTTTTCTTCTGCGGTATAAAAAAAATAAAACCGGCACATGTATAAATAGGCAGCGAGGACAGGAAGGAAATGCCAGTAGTCTTTTTTACTTAATTGGTCCTTGTTTTTTATAGAATACAAAACGTACAAATACAACAGAGGACCATACAAAAGAGGGAGTGGCGCTGTAATCCCCACCAAATGCGGATAGATCTCCCAATATCCCTGATCATGCAAATAGTAACTAATAAGGTGGAGGCTGATCACCAACATCCAAAAGGTCAGAATCTTATCAGGCAAGGACTTGGCTTTTTTGTTCAGCAGTAAGACAAACTGAAAAAATGAGATGAAAATGCCTATGATGAATAATGTGCCCACAGATTAATCAGTATATTGAAATTTCAAATAGGGTAAACTTTTCACGGCTTAACAACCCGCATCGGCGGTGTTGGCAGCTTTTGCTGCCAATGAACGCTGATGCTTTGTTCGAGGCAGCGCTCATTTTTTCTTCTTCTTTTTATTTTCAAGCAATTTGATTTCATCTTCTAATTCCTCAAGGCTTTGAATTTTCTCTGCCAATTTTCTTTTCTCTTTATATTTATCATATTCCTGTCCCGCAATTTCATCCGCCAATTTTTTTGTTACCCTTCCTGCATGTTGCAGGATTTCTCTTTCGTTAATCGTCAGAATATCGTTCAATTTTTTAATCCAATCTTTCATGTACATCGGCTTCTTAGCTCTCGCTTGTGCTTCCGCGAATGCCAAGTATTGTTCGACAAGTAGATTCAGTTGAGTCAGTTCATCTTCTGTCAGATAATTCTTGGCAATTGTCACATCCGATTTTCTGATTTTTTCCCCTTTCCAAGTTGTCAGCCCCATATTTTTCTTATAGGCACTTACCCGCTTTTTTATCAACTCGGCTGCTGTATGATTGTGAACTGCCCAGTGTAATTTATTCTGCATTGTCGCATAAAAATCCATGCTCATTTCGGCTCTCGAATCATAATCGATACTCGTTGTATAAATGTCTTTGACCTTTTGATAAAATATCCTTTCCGAACTTCGGATATCCCGAATCCTTTCGAGAAGTTCGTCAAAATAATTCATCTGATTTCCAGACTTCAATCGCTCATCATCTAAAACAAATCCTTTTATCAGGTATTCTTTCAGTTGTTGTGTTGCCCAAATCCTGAATTGGGTTCCCCGATGAGAATTGACCCTGTAACCGACAGAAATTATCACATCCAAATTATAATATAAAATCTCCCTTCTGACTTTTCTGTTGCCTTCTTCCCGAACTTGTGCAATTTTTGCACAAGTTGATTTTTCCTCCAATTCCCCTGTTTTATAGATGTTTTTTATGTGTCGGAGTATCGAAGTTCTATCTGTTTGGAACAATTCCTCCATTTGGTATTGGTTCAGCCAAACGGTATCCTTATCAAGGATTACTTCTATTTTCGTATTGCCTTTCTCGGTTTGGTAGAGTATTATTTCTCCCTTCATATTCAAAAAATTGCATTTGTGATTGAACTTGTGCGAATCTACACAAGTTGCATGTCATTTGCAATTTTTTGTTTCTTTTTTATTCGTTGCCTCGAACGGCTGCGCAGTCTGACGGAGCGAATGCGGAGAGCGAATGCGGTCAGATTGCGCAGCAACGGCCTGTGCTGCCGCATTTGTCCTGTCTAAGGCAATTGGCGGCAGCACTTTTGTTATGGGCCGCCTTCCATTTCCCCTGCAAGGGCACCGCTTGTTCGTTTTTCCTTTCGCCGTGATTGAACCACTGGCGCTGGTGGCCCATAACGACTAGCATATGCGCAGGTGGCCCGTTTAGGGACACTTGACGCATATCTTTAGTTTAGCCCCCAGTTCATATCCTCTTAAAATGGATATATAACATGCTGGGGATGGAACCCCCGCCGTTCGGGGCTGTTGGCCGCCGTACGGCGGCCAACAGCCCCGAACGGCGCCCCTTAACTTTGCGCCGCCAAGGCAGGGCGGGGCGGCAACCTAAGACGCTGGGCAGGGCCTGGACCCTATAATGTGTTTCAGCGCCGCCCCTTCCCCTTTTCCGCAGACCCCGGATAAAGAACAAGGCCAAAGGGCCTAATACCAAGGTAGTGGCGGCCGGCGGAAAAGCTGCCTATTTTTCAAACATTTAAAGTTACGACAAAAACATGGGCTACAAGTATTCCCTCGGCATAGGCGTCTCAAAGCTCACCTTCGATTACGCCCTCATTGACAGGGACGGCACCGTCCTTGCACAGGGCAGGGCCGACAACCGCCCTGCGGCCGTCAGGGCGTGGCTGAAGGAAATGGCAGCGCTCCTTTTATGGGGAAAAACGCCCGTGTGCATGGAGCATTCGGGCTATTATGGGGCACACCTGCTGAACGCCCTGCACGCCTCGACGGGGGCCTCCGTCTGGGTGGAGAGCGCCCTGCGCATCAAGCGCAGCCTCGGCCTCCAGAGGGGCAAGAGCGACCGGGCCGACGCCCTGCGGATCGCTGCGTACTGCCTTGATTCCCAGCGCAAAGCGGTGCTGTGGCGGCCAACCGACGGGAACATCGAGCGGCTCGGCCTGCTGCTCTCCCACCGGGACCGGCTGGTGCGCAACCTCCATTCCGTGCGCAACCCCCTCAACGAGGAAAGCGGCTTTGTGGCCCCTGCACGAAGAAATGGAGGCCGTCACCTCGCCCGTGGTTGGGGCACTGGAAGACGCCATTGCCGCCTATGGCGAAAAGATCAAAGAACTGTTTTGTGGCACAAAGTTGTAAATTGTGGGAACCAATTATACACACAACATGGAAACAAAACTGGATTCAATACTTGAATCGATGAGAGAAGAGCTTACCCAATTTGTAGAGGCCCAGGGTGCAATCACGTCATCCGTTGAATATGAGGAGCGGGTTGTTGAACTGTCCAAACAGTTCGGGGCAGGGATCATCTCCAAATCGATGGGCAAGATGCCCAAGAGCCGGAATTCAAAAAAAAGTGCTGACAAGTTTCGGCAGGCTTGAAGTGAAGAAAGGACATGCCCTGTCCAAGGGGACCTCAGGGTTTGGCATCAGTGAACGGATGCGCGGCCTGATGTGCCTTGTAGGGCAGTCAGTGGTATATGATGGGGCCTGTGAACTGTTCGGTGAAATGATGGGGGTCGAAATTTCTGCACCGCAGATCCAACGGGTGTGCACCCATTATGGGAATGCGTTCGAGCCGCTGGTCGAGTCCAATTGCGAGGCGGTCATCCCCCGCTTGGAAGGCCGTGGCGGCAAAGGCCCTGTCTATGTGATGGTGGACGGGTCGATGGTGTACACCAGGGAGGACCAGTGGCGGGAGCTCAAACTGGGCAGGATATTCCATGCAGGCCAAGTGGTTGACATTCATAAGGACAGGCGGGAGGTGATGGGCTCGGTATATGTGGCCCACTTGGGAGGTGTCGATGGTTTTTTCCCGAAATTTGAGCGACACCTGACAGGGTATGGGGACAAGGTGATCATCGGTGACGGTGCAAAATGGATATGGAACTGGGCCGAGGACAACTACCCCGGTGCGCTGCAGATATTGGACTTCTATCACGCCAGGGAAAAGCTCGTACTGTTTGCCCGGCACCAGTACAAAGAGGACAAAGCCCGCAAGGACTGGGTAAAAGAGCAGTCGGACAAACTGCTGGACGACCGCCTAGAGGAGGTCATGGCGACCCTCAGGTCGTGCCGGGCGAAGAACGCCGAGGCCAGGCAGGCCAAACAAAAAGCTATCGACTACTATGTGGAGCATGACGACCGGATGCAGTACGGAACGTACCGGGAAAAAGGCCTGATGATCGGCTCGGGCCCCATTGAGGCAGCGCACAGGAGCGTCATCCAGCAACGGATGAAACTCTCTGGGCAAAAGTGGTCTGTCCCAGGGGCACAGGCCATTGCCAACCTCCGGTGCTACAAACAGAGCGGTGCCTGGGGGATGGTAAAAAAAATTATCGCCGCCGCCGCTTGACCGTGCAATTTGTTATACACACCCTGCAACTTTCCCGGCAGGCCCAGATCATCACCTCTGTCCCGGGATTCGGCCATGTCATCGCCCCCAAGCTCATCGGAGTGACCCGGGGCTTCACCCGTTTGACCGGCCCAAGGCAACTGGCCTGCTATGCGGGCATCGCCCCGTTCGAGCATTCGTCTGGGACGGGCATAAAGGGAAAGACGGGGGTGTCGCACCTGGCCAACAAGGACATCAAGAAGATGCTCCACCTGGCCGCACCCGTCACCATCCGCAAAGGGAACATCATGCATGACTACTACCAACGGAAAGTGTCGGAGGGCAAGAGCCCCATGGCCGTCATCAACGCCGTGAGGAACAAGCTGGTGCACATTTTATTGGCCTGTATCAGGAAAAACGTTACGTATCAAAAAAATTACCGACCGGGGCTTGGTTAGAACATAAAAAACGCAGTGTTGGGCACAGTTTTTAATTCAATTTGTAGAAATCCAATATAATATTTCTAAATTTTTCCGGGGATTCTATATATTCAAAGTGACCACATTTTTCAAATAGGTGAATTTCTGAATTAGGAATATTATTTTGAATTGCCATTGCACCTTCAACTGAAAATACACTTTCGGTCCCTTGCATGATTAAAGTTTTACAGTTAATCGCCGAAAGTTGATCATGTATATCATATTCACCAAGGTTCATTCGTACTTTACTGTTCGTTCTATTTATCTTAGGAACACTTAAAGAATCAAATCCTAATTTGAGTTTAGATGTGTCAGAAGGATTTGCAAAATAAGTAGTTAAATAAGATTTATAGTATTTGGTGTAAATTTCTGGATCATAGTTTTTAAAATTTTCAGTTTTCTCAAGACTATCCAAAAATAAATTTTGTTTTTCAGTTAACCTTGAATTAATCGTCTCAATTTGATATGGGGTTCTCAATTCATAGCTAGCGGCATCAGGATCAACTAATATTAATGAACTCACTTTACCAGGATGATTTATTGAGTAATACATTCCTAGTAAACCACCAAAAGAGTGACCAAGAAGATTCAATTCAGAAATTTTAAAGTGACTTCTTAATAGCTCTAAATCTTCAACAAAATTTTCAATCGTAAGATTTAAGGTATCATCTTGACCTTCTGACCAGCCACTCCCTCTTTGATCAAAATATAAAAGGGTAAAATGACTCGACAATAAAGAATCTAATTGAAGTTTCATATATTGATGACTGAATCCCGGACCACCATGCAGTACAACGATTGTATCCCCATTGCCAAAAATATTATAGTATAATTGGTTACCATTAATATTTACGTACCCACTTTCTTCTTCAGTAGGTTTTTCTTCAGACTTACATCCGATTAGTATAAAACCAAAAACTAAAATATGTACAATGTTAAATTTCATTTATTCTAATTGTGCCCAACTTGTTGTTACCAGCACTTTCGACCACAAAATGCAGTCAAAAGTGCGGGTATATATTAAAATATAGGAAAATCAAACTGCACTATTCAACCATTTAATATTTTACCATCGTCCCCTCTTCGCATCTATGCTCTTAGCCCAAATCTTCACAAATTTCAAATCTAAGAGCATTTCAATTTCACAATAAATGCTAAAATACTGGGAAGCATTTTCCATTTATAAAATGATAGGAACAGAATACTATTCTTCTTTTGTTAATTGTCCAATCTTTTCCCATTCAGGATCAGCAGTAAGTGAAACGGCCATATAAATTTTATCGTCCTCTGTATCAATCATGGTATTGGCATCATTCATTTGTGCAATAATCTGGTCTGGCGTTAATTTGTACATACTACCATTTGAAGCGTCAATAATAATCCCAATGACACCTCCAAAAATTATATTGCCCAAGAACCACCCATCCATATCCCTTTTAATTTTAATTTCATAAGGATAGTATCCGTCCAAGGCAATTTTAACCTCATAACTGTTCTTTTTGGATTTATCCCCTTTTTCCCTTCCCTTTCTCCTCAATTCAATCGTTTTTGGTGTTTTTCCAACTTCTTGTCCATCTATTGAAATGGTCGCTCCACTTGGTTGGCTACTAAAATCTACTTCTTGCATAGACCCGTGAATAATGGATGCACAACTTCCCATGCACAAAAGGGAAATGATAATTCCAAAAAATTTGATTTTGCTTTTCATTTTAATTGATTTAGATTAATAAATACCCGTTATAAAATAACTGAGTATTTAAAGCGTGAAGAAATAAGTTTATTTTTTTTTGAATTTGGGTAAAAACTAAATTATTAAACAATCCGCACCATCACCCCTTCTACCGTCCTTCCTTTCTTTGCATCCTTGCTCCCAGCCCAAGCCCCACCCTTCGCTTCCTTCCACTTCGACGAGCCTTTCACCTTCACCGCATATTCCACTGAAAATTTCGAGGCCATTTCCCCTTCTAAATGGATGGCGATGCCCACCGTCGAGCGGCGACGGTCTTTGATGCCGACGAATTGGCCGTCCTCGCCTTTTTTTACTCCCACATTTTTCACCATCACCTGATAGGAAATGGAAAGGCCGGGGTGGAAGGGCTCTACATTAAGCTGGAATCCGAGAAAGCGCTGCGATTTGGAGCCGGATTTAGGTGCAAGCTTTTTGCCATCGGCTAATGCAACTTTAGCGCTTTTGTTGAAGTTGGCCAAGCCTTTCACCGAAAATTCAACCTTGGCAGAGGTGGATACCGACTGCCCAGCGGCTTTGGCATTCTCGACTGCTCTTAGGGCATTGATGCGGCCATAGCCATAAAAAGGGCTGTGGCCGTTGGAGTCATAACTACCAAACTGCTCATCAATGCGGTCACAGGAGTTTTTGATGATTTCTTTTACTTGTTGCCAGGTAAGGTCGGGGTTCACAGCGAGCATGAGGGCGGCTACGCCTGCCACGCCAGGGCAAGCGCTGGAGGTACCGCCAAAAGTAGCGGTATAATGGCCCTTTTCATCCCCAATAATATGTTCGGCATTGAAGCCGCCGGAGTTGTAACCCCGGTTGCCGGAGCGGTCGGTCGTCCAGATGCCAGGGGTAAGGGGGCGGGGGTTGTTCATTTCCAGCATCTCGAAATCATTGCTGGGAAAGCAGCACCAGACCGCATCGCCAAAATCGCTGTACACACTGCGCTTGCCCACGTCGTTGCAGGCCGCCACAGCGATTACTTTGTCGTAACTGGCGTACTCGTCGAATTTCACGTCCTCATTGCCATTGCCGGCTGCCCAGGTAATGACGCAGCCTTTGCCCCCTCTGCCATTTTTAATAGCATAATCGATGGCAGCTTTGGCGCTGTCGGGCATGCGGGAATGGGAGAAATGCAGTGGGTCGTTGGGGTTCCACCACGAGCCGTCCATCGGGCCCCAACTACAGGAAATGACATCGGCGCCATTATCGGCGGCCCATTTGAATGCTTTGGCTTCGCTCACTGAGCCGATACTTCCGAGGCGGATGGGCATCAACTTCGCCTGCGGCGCTACACCCCAAGCCTTCTTCTTACCACCTCCGCAAGCAACGCCCGCACAAGCTGTCCCATGCCGGTCGGAGACATGCTTGGGGTTGGCGTCATCCAAGTTATGGATGGTATCCCGCGGGGCGACGATCTTGCCTTTGAATTCTTCGTGTTTTTCATCTACCCCATCGTCCAATACAGCGATGGTTATATTTTTTCCTTTACTGATTTTCCACGCTGCCTCGGCATTCACGTGCTGATTGACCTTTACACCGTTGACGACTGTTTCTTTCAAATGCCACTGCATCGGGTGAACGAATTTGAACTTGCGCTCCCGCACCAATTCAGGATGACAACAGGCGACCCCCTTTTCCTTTAATAGTTTCTCTGCCAGCTCAAATACTTTCAAGCCTGTGCCTTTTGGCCCTTCTACGAAATAGGAATTTTTGGTAACGCCCAATTCCTCTTTCACTTTAATGCCGTGTTTTTTAATAATGGCCTTGCACTCCGTTTTTTTCAATTCATCTTTAAATTGCAGATAGAGGTTTTCGGTGTAAACGACAATGGCCCCAGTAGTTGGGTCTTTCAGCACCCGCCCGGCAAATTTGACCGCCGCTTCTTTATTCAAAGTCTTTCGGATGGCGTTCCGCACGGCGACGGGGGAATTGTCCTCAGTCGCTACGCAACGATAAACAGTGACATTTGCTTCGGGAAATGCCGCTACGGGCAATAGGCTCGGCACCAGGTTACGTGCCTGACCGGACATTTTTATTTGTTCAATGGGTACCGCTTCCTTGGTGCGGATGACGACGAGCTGCTTGGCTTCTACGAGCTGGAAGGAGGTGCCTTTTTTGCCCCCATAGGTAAATTGATACATATTGGCAGGTGGTTTTTTGACTGTTGGCTTTTCCCAATTACAATCGGGATTGGCCACAGCATTTTAAATATATCTGCCAAAGGTAATATAAAGATGCGGGATTTGAGGAGTCAGGTATCAGACTGCAATGTCCTCATACCTGTCACCTTATTCCTCCATTATTCTATCCTATCCCCATGCGATTTAGGCTGGGAAATGACGAGGAAATGCAGGTTGGTCAATGCTTTATTATGAATGCAATGCTGCACCCCGGCAGGAATGTGGATGCTCTCCGTAGCATTCACGGTGATGCGCTGACCGTCCACTTCAAAAGTGGCAGTGCCGAGCAGGATGTAAAATAGCTGTTGGGCATGTTGGTGGAAATGGGTTTTTTCTGAAGTGCTGGGCGGCATCGTCTCTTGTATCACACTGAGTCCGTCGGATTTTAGGAGATGCCAGCCTTGGCAACGGTCGCCCCATTGGTAGTGTTCAGTGTTGTCGAGTGTTCGCTTTAGCTTTGCAAGTGTTGTTTTCATATTTCGGAAAATGGAAACGGGAGGTTGTCAATTATTGGTTGCTGATTGCTAAATGTTAGATGAGATGTATGCAAACATGCCCTTATTTTAATGTGATTTTTCTTAGAAAAATTTCAGGGTCTTTTATCTAAGTACTTAAACGTGTCCAAGTACTTATAGCCCTGCAAATCAGTTAGTGAATCAAGGCTCCGCCTCAAACTCTGGGCAGTCCACCCGCAATGTTTTCGCTTCCAATGGCTTGCCGAGGAAATTGCAATAATGCTCGTGCCCCTGATGACCGGGATTGTAAAAACGACAGGCATAGCACATTCGCTGCACTTGGATGACACCCGATTGTCGAAGGTAATCCATCATACGGTAGAGGGTTTTAAAAAAAGCCAATTTTTCACTTGGGGTCATACTCTGTATTGGGGTGGCGATGCTGGAAGCGAAATCAGTTGTATTCTCTACTATCTTTTTTCCAGTAGCAGTGAGATGTAACACATAGCTTCGGGAATCTCTTTTATCAACTATCTTCTTCACAAGTTTTTTCGATAGCATGGTTCGCACAGCCTCGCTAATGGTTGCTTTTGTTAAATTAAACTCCAAAGCAAGGTTTGAGACTTTACACAATTCATCATCATGGTAGGCGAGATAAATGATCAACTGTATCTGAATAGGACTAAGGCCTGTAGTTTTGCTCTTTTCCCAAAGACCTACCCGAAATGCTTCCGATACCCGTTCCAAGGCAACGACGATCTTGGCGTCAATTTGCTGTTGCTGTATGTTAGGATCGAAATGCGACATTTCAATTTAGTTTGGTGTACGAACAAAAGTAAGCAGGCCGGGTGGTATTTCCCAGCCTGCTACTCATCAGTACATAATAATTAGCAATACTAACTATCTCCTGGGATAAAAAAATTAAGCTGCTTTAACATCAACGAGGCTTGCACCAAAATTAATGTGAAGCACATTGCCGTTTTCCAGTACCATAGCTGGTACGGATTTAATTCCAGCGGATTCTGCATCGGGTATTCTATCTGGAGAAGTTCCTAAATGCACTATTTCCAGCTCAAACTGGCTTTTGTCGATAGTGCTCAGAATGTCCTGTTCTGCACTGACACACACGGGGCAGCCAGCATGATAAAATGTTACTTTCTTCATGTTAAATTTTTTTTTAAAATTAATGAATAAATGGAGGCCAACGTTGGGAAAGGCAAATATAGTTAGTATTTCTAACTAAAAAAATTATTTAACCGCCAACTTCAATACATTCCAATAATTTTTCTCTAATACTCCTTTTTCATAAAACCCTCGTTCCAGCAACAGCTTATGTAATTTAGGTAAATTATATGACGGCACTGACATGAGTATATGATGCTCAGAATGGTAATTCACATGGTAAGGTGCAAATAATATTTTTTCCAAAAAATTCGCATACGTCGTGCGGGTATTTTTATAAGGATCGGTAGAGTCCTCTACCATTGAGTGTTCGGCCATGGAGCGGATGCGGAGGGAAAATTGGAAAGTGGTCAAATAAGCACCGATCCACAATAAATACAAATAGGGCGAAGCAAAAAAATACAGCAATAAAAACAGTATTAAATTGGATAAAATAGGGCCCGCTAAATTTTTTAAAAAAACAAAAAAGAATTCTTTCCAAGTGCGGTCTTTTTGGGAAACACGCTCCACTTTTCCGCCCAAATTATATTGCAGATAACCCAGGTGCATCATAATTAATCCGATAAAAGATTTAATGCCCGTTTGACCAGTGAGGTCACGGAAAAATTTTCGGAACATGCTTCTACGGGAGGTCGGATAGCCACGGGTCAATAATAGGTCGGGGTCTTCCGCAGTACCATTTTCGACATGGTGACGGTAATGGTAATGCCTGTATTTATTGGCATCTTGGAAGATTGGGTAGGCCCCAAGCCATTGGCCGATTATTTCATTTGCTTTTTTATTTTTAAAGACGGCATAATGTCCAGCATCGTGCATGAGGATGGCACAGGCCAGTTGTTTTCCTCCTAAAATAAATAAGGATATAATTATGGTAAAAATATTAGGGAAAAAATAAACAAGCGCAAAAGCTACAATAATCCACGCCCAATGCACAAGTATTTCCCAACTGGCCAGCCAGTTGTTTTTTTCATGGAGCATTTTTCGCTCCTCTCGTGATAAATATGGTGCTGCGGATACTATTTGCATGTTATTTAAGTAAAAAGTGGCTTTAAATAAATTTATTTGGTATGATGTGTTTCCTCCCCCCGGCCCCCTCCAAAGGGGGAAATAAATCCTGCTAATACCTGAGATTATAGCAGAATGGTAATTAAATGAACGGCTCTATCTCCCCCTTTGGAGGGGGCCGGGGGGAGGATGTGTTAGAAATATAAAGCCACTATTTCAAAATGACCAAATAAATTCAATTAGAACCTAAAAAGCAATTATTCTAATTTAAATTCCGGATTAAAAATAATGCCGATCAAATTCCCCCAAGGGTCTTTTACAGAAGCGACCATTAGTTCTCCACCGACATTAAATGGTTTTTCGCCAGCAGTAGCTGAACTTCTACAGGATAGGTCGTTTTGTCTTTTCGCTCGTGGACAGTTTCAAAAAGCAATTTTTCCTGCTCGCCGGAGGCCAATGGTTTTATCAGCTCTAAAAAGAACTTTTTAGAAAATTCCGGTTTTATATCAATCGGAGTAAGTTGCCTGATCTCTTCAAGGGAATAGCCCAGGTTCTGCCGGGCGCCTTTGTTCACCCTGGTAAATTTCAGTGAAGTTGCATCAAAGATGTAAATCTCATTCAACGACTCTTCCACTATCTTCGTAATGCCGCGGTTAATGGACTCCGCCTGCTTCAATTTCGAAATATCTATAAAGCTCGCCAAAAGACAATCCGGGTCTTTGTTTTCATTCAAGATGACTTCGGTAGAGACAAAAACATCAAAATCTGTCCCATCTTTTTTGCGGGCCGTTGCCTCCCCCGACCACTTGCCATCTTTACGCAATGCTTTCATTATTTCAGCAATTTCCTTTTTAGTAGAGCTTAATTCAGCATTGTTTTTTCCGATCAATTCCTTCTTATTGTCATAGCCCCACATATTTACAAAAGCATAGTTTACTTCAGTTATAAAACCGTCAAGGTCGGTAAAAACAAGAGGTATGGCAGCATGGGAAATGGCTGTTTCTTTTTTCTTTAAATCAATGGTGGTCTGTTTAAGGTCAGTGACATCCTGCAATAAACCATAAAGACGTTTGAACGCACCTTCCCTATCCAACTCAACGCCCCTGATGCCCCTGATGCCCCTGAGATATCGTACCGAACCATCAGGTCTGACAATACGGTATTCAAAATCCAATGTCTTTTTTCCTTCTTGAATGCTTTTCAGGTTAAATTTGACATGGTCAAGATCATCCGGGTGGACGCACTGATAATACTTCTCCGTGGTCACTTCAAAAGACTGGGGTTCAAATCCAAAAATCCGGTACAATTCATCCGACCAGGTTATCTTTCCCTCGGCGGCGTTCCAATCGAAACTCCCCAACTGGGCCAATGACTACACTTCATCCATTAGTTTATTATTCCGCCTCAATTCTTGCGTGACTTCCTTTTTGTGCGTGACATCATTGATAAAAGCTGTGGCCAAGAATTCTCCGTTGTTTGTTATATGTCCCAGGCTTATTTCTACTGGAAATAGGGAACCATCTTTCCTGCGGCCAACCAATTCAAGGTTGCCCCCCATCTTTCGCTGTTTAGGTTTATTACGATATGCTTCTCTGTGTTTCTTGTGAAAGGATCGGAGTTCTTCAGGCAGGAGGTCTTCTATTTGCTTCCCATTCAATTCTCCATTTTCATAGCCAAAAACTTCTTCTGAAAAAGGGTTTGCCATTTTGATCACACCTTTCGCATCTGCTACCAGTATTCCGATAGTAGCGTGTTCAAACATAGCATGAAAAATGGCATAGTCCCCCATCCTAATCTCCTTTTTCTGGTAAGAGTTTTTCAATAGAAGCGACCAACTTACTGATCGGAAAAGGTTTGGTTAAATAGTCATCAGCACCGGCCATTTTGCCCATTGCGATGTCTCTTTGTTCGGCGCTGGCAGAAATGAAAACGAATGGGATAGTGGCGGTTATTGGATTTGAGCGGACATGATCCAATACTTCGTACCCATTTTGCTTGGGCATGGCAACATCGCAGAGGATGAGATCGGGCCTGTCTTTCTGAATTCGCTCAATCCCTTTTTGTCCATTGTCGGCGGAAATAACTTCATAGTTGGAGAGTTCAAGAAATTCTTCCAGGTTGTCCCGTATCTCCAAATTGTCTTCGATAATTAGGATTTTGCTCATACTGTAAATATGGTGTGCAGTTAAAAGGTACAAATATCAAAAACAGTAGTTCTCCTGAAAATTTATTTGATCGGAAGATAAATTGAATCCAACGGTAAATGACAGGGTTTCGGAAAGTAAATTAATAAAAAAGAAACTGAATCTTTGAGTTGGAAAAGGTAAGGCGAAGCTACATAAACTATTCTGTTTTACAAAATAATAATAATCTTCCCACAAAGCCCCAAAGCATTAATTATCAATAGACTCATACCTTTACAAAAGAGTAAAGATATGAGTCTAATAGTTTAATCAAGTGTTATTCAAAATTAATTTAATGCCACAGGAATTGATAAAAATCAAACGGCAAATTGAGCAGACTCATTTGATCCTTTTATTTATAGAAATCTTCGATGTTTTTTTCCATCGGTTCAAACGACCTCACCCAACTAACCCTGAGCCTGGACAGGGACAATTCCCACATCAGTGAACTTTTCGACGAAAACAATGATGCAGTGAAAAAATTGATTTCTGAGGTAATTAAGGTTGCCAAATTGAACCATATCAAAATAAGCCTGTGTGGACAGACCCCCAAGCGACTTTCCAGAGTTCGCTCAGTTTTTAGTGCTTGAAGGTATCCACAGCGTGTCCTTCAACGCCGATGCTTTGTTGAGCGGCATTGAAAACATAAATATGGCGGAAGGAAAAACATTGATGGCTGCTTTGTGATGAAGTAATTAAAATCATTGCCAACTGTGACGCCTATCATAGGAGCGATTTCCCTCCCGCCCGACATTTAACCAACGGATTCCATTAAAGCTGTGAACCCTTATAATTCCAGGACCAGAAAGCAGCCCCAAAAGGCCAATATTTGGCTATTGGCTGTAAACCAAAAGTTTAAAGCAAAGATCAAATCCATAACCGTAAAATTCTAAAACCATGAAAAATCCGATAATCATTTTCCTATTCGGCATGCTGTTAATGTTAGCACCGCAAGTGGAAGGGCAAGTATTTGACATTCCATCCGAAGTATATGCCGAACTGACAAAATCAGAAAAAAAGCAATGGAAAAAAGCAGCCAGGGAATACAAGCGTAATCCTAATGGGTTGAAAGTGTTGACCAAAGAGCACGAATTTTATAAAAATGAAGCAACCAGTTTAAAAGCACAAATTGGTGAAAAAGACCTAAAGATCAATAGCCTTATCGCAGAATTAAGAGGCATCGCCGACTTGCAAGAGAACACCATAGACTTGAGCGGTGAAGTGGAAAAAGGCATCGTGTTTAAGTTACAAGTTGGAGCGTTCGAAAAAGTGAAATTGCCGGAAGGTCTCGATGATGCAAAAAATATCGACACCGAAGAGTCGGTCAATATTCAGAAAATATTGCTAGGTAAATTCTGGGATTACGACAAGGCAAAAAAATTCCAGGGATACCTGAAAGAAATGGGCATCGAAGATGCTTGGATTGTCTCCTATAAAGATGGAGTGAGGGTGCCCATTGAAGAGGCCATTTATATCAAGCCTTAAATAAAACAAGATGGGAATTTTCCCGCCTAGACCACTGATCTGTTAATTTGATAATATCACAATGACTGCCATTCATTCAATCAGAACTTCAAATTTCCTGAACTTGTACAAACCTGTTGCAAAAGTGTTGTATGGTTATGCTCTGAAGTTGACTAAAAATGATGTAGAAGCCCAAGACTTGGTGCAGGAAACAATTTATCGGGCATACAAAAACCTGAACACTTTTGATGAAGGATCTAACTTCAAGGCTTGGATGAGCACGATCATGCGGAACATGTTTATCAACAATTACCGCAAGTATAAGAAAAGGAAAGCCGCAGGTGTGCTTGAATATTATGCTACTTCAAGAGGGCAATTTGTTTCCAATGATGGTTACAACAATTTGCGCTGTGAAGAATTGACCAAGGCACTGGATAAATTGGATGAATTATACCGTCAGCCACTAATCATGGTAGGAGAAGGATATCATTATGATGAAATTGCCAAATATTTGAACATCCCTATCGGTACCTTGAAAAGCCGCATACATCATGGGCGTAAAAAGCTGAGAAAAATGTTGAAAGGCTGGTATAACTGAAATGGAGGAGTTAGCAACCAGGCTGTTTGACTGTCAGAAACCAGGTTGATCTCGTCTGGTGTCTGACAGTGAAACGGTCTGGTTGCTAACTCCTCGACCTCTAACCATTTTTGCCAAAGGAATCAAACATCCAACCCCTTTTTTTCAGTCAGACTATTCAACGTCGTTTGCTCCCAGGAAATGTTACCGAGAAAAGCAATACCAATATCGTCTCCGGCCATGGTGGTCTCGCTGAGTTCGATTGTAAGTGATATTTTTTTCCCATCTTTCCTCAAGGCGAAAAGATCCTTTCGTCCCGTCATCTGACGAACCACCGATGTCGTAAAATACCCTTTTTTAGGGTCGTTGTTCTGGTTTTGGTGGTCTGGCATAAGGTCATTAAGATGCTTGCCGGCCAGTTCTTCATTTTGGTAGCTCAATAAGGTTGAAGCACAAGGATTTGCCCCGAGAATGACCCCTTGCCGATCTAACATCAGAATCCCTATGGGGGCATTTTTGAACATGGACTGGAGCATGGCATCTCGTCGGTTGGTGGAATGGAATAAAATGTTCATATCAGTTGAGTTGTGGTAATTACCGAACTACAATAGGCCTTGCAGTTCAGCATATGCATGTGTAGTTGATATACTTGTCCGTAATGCTGGTATTCCGAATGTTTTTAAAAGAAGGGAAAATGGTGTTCAACTGAAAGGTAATGTGTTTAATTGGATAGGCTTGCTAAGTATAGATCAGGTAATGTTCATAGAAAGGATTAAGAAAACAAATTTAATGGTTTTTATTTAATATTAAAAGTCTTTACTAAAAATAATTAGCTGCAAACCAACACATTAATTATATTTTTATAAATATTGCTTCCAAATTCATGGGCCGACAGGGGCTGGCCAGACTATTGATAGTGTCTCTGCTTCCGGGTTGTCCGTCGTCTACTGTTTCAGCAACAATCCACTGGATTGAAAAACGGCAAGTCGATTTTATCCGCGCTACGAGCGCAAATACCTTAATTTTATCATGAAAAAAATTATTTATTTCCTTTTCTTTATTATTTTTTTACAAATAAAAACAATGGCACAAGAAAAACCCAAACTCATATATTTCGGCGACCCAATGTGTTCGTGGTGCTACGGCTTTTCACCCGAATTTTCCAAAACCATAAAGTCTTTGGGAGACAATGTTGATTTTGAATTCGTGATGGGTGGCCTCCGCCCATACAATACGGAAACCATGACCGACCTCGCAAATTTTTTAAAACACCACTGGGAGGAAGTTGGCAAAAGGAGTGGTCAACTATTTCAGTACGATATTTTAAAAGAAGCCAGTATCACCTATGATACGGAACCAGCATGCAGGGCCGTGGTGACAGCCCGACAAATAAACCCGGCCATTGAATTCGAATTTTTTAAAGCGGTACAATCTGCTTTTTATAATGAAAATAAAAACCCAAACCTCACAGAGACTTATATGGAGGTTGCCAAAAAATTTAATTTGGACAAAAATGATTTCAAAAATTTATTTGAATCAGAAGAAATGAAAAATGCCGTGCGTGGAGATTTCACCCGTTCTGCGGAAATGGGCGTTCGTGGATTCCCTACTGTAATATTAAAAAAAGACGAAGAATTATTTTTATTGACAAATGGTTACACGGAAGCTGAAAATATCATCAGAAAAGTGGAGCAGGTCATAAAGCAGTAAAAATTGTATTTCCAAATTTCCAAATTTCCAAATTTCCAAACTTCTAAACTTCTAAACTTCTAAACTTCCAAACTTCTAAACTTCTAAACTTCTAAAATCAATGGAAGAAAATTACCGAAAAAACATCCAGCCCGGCCTACTGGTCGAAATAGTGCAAAAGCAAGACCAGCGCAGCGGTGAACTGACCACGGGTGTTGTCCAAGATATTTTGACAAAATCGCAGCAGCATCCGCATGGCATAAAAGTCCGGCTGGACACTGGGGAAGTTGGTCGGGTAAAAAATATTTTGAAGGAGGATTGATTATTTAATTTAAATGAAAATCGAATAAGTAATGCTCAAAAAATAATCATCCGTCTTCAGGCTGGGGGGTAAGAACCATTCAGAGAGAGGTGTTTTTTTAATTTTAATTTCCCACTTATGCAATATAACCAAATAAAAGAAGCAGAAAAATATATCCGGCAGCGGACTTCATTAATTCCACTTTTTGGTATCGTTATGGGATCCGGCCTTGGACAACTGGCCGACGATATTGAAGCAGAAGAAATTATAGCATATCGGGATATTCCTCATTTCCCCATATCAACCGTTACAGGCCATGCAGGCCACCTCATTTTAGGGAAACTATCGGGTGCTCCCGTGGTGGCGATGGCCGGGCGATTCCACTATTACGAAGGTTACTCCATACAGGAATTGACTCTGCCTATCCGGGTAATGAAAAGTCTTGGCGCCGAAACGTTGATCCTTTCCAATGCAGCTGGCAGTGTCAACCCCCACCACAAATTGGGCGATCTTGTTTTTATAAAAGACCATATCAACCTGCTGCCCGATAATCCCTTGAGAGGCCCCAATGATGACCGCCTCGGTGTGCGTTTCCCCGATATGCTCAATGCTTATGATCCGGACATGTTGGATTTCGCCGTCCAAGTGGCCAAAGAAAATAATATAACAGCCCACACGGGGGTTTATATAGCCATGTCGGGCCCAAATTTCGAGACACCTGCTGAATATAATTACCTGCATATTATTGGTGGCGATCTCGCAGGCATGTCAACGGTTCCCGAAGTCTTAGTTGGACGGCATGCAGGCATGAAAATATTTGCGGCATCTTTAGTGACGGATTTGGGATACCCTATTGAAGCCATTCGGGAAATAAGCCATGAAGAAGTTTTGGCGGTCTCGGAAAAGGCTGCACCTAATATGCGGTTGGTGGTGAAAAAAATGGTGGAAAAGTTTTCTGAGTGAATTTATGAAAAATGTAAAATGATGAAAAAAAAATGTAAAATTATCCGCCGTTTTAAATGGTATAAAAAAAGTTTTTGGCAATGTTTTTTTACATTTCACATTAATCAGTACTTTCTGTTTTTTTATACTGGAATGGAACAAATTTGATCACCAATTAATTTTCTTAAAATGAAAAATATTCTTTTTATCGCATTCCTTTTTTTGGTTAGCAGTTGTAACAATTCAGGTGAATTTTTGACTCACACAAATGAAGATGGAGAAATAAAAGTATTTGTTTGCAGCAGAGGTTGCTATCAATATTTATTGGCATATAATGGAGAATATTACCATCCCATTTCTTTACCGGAAAATTTAAAAGAAGATGGAATTAAAGTTGTTTTTTCCGGTACATTACAAGATACAGAAACTGCTATCAAGAAACCTGCCCCTAATGACGTGCCTATATTTGACTTTAATGCGCAAGATATTAAATTGACGAGTATTGAAGAGAAGTAGGGAGTTGGCTGATCTGTTCGTTTTTATTTAAAACTATTGATATGAAATCAATCGAAAAATGTACATTTATTTTCCTTTTTATTTTATGCTATGCTTTTAAAGTAAAAGCCCAACCATGTGGAATAACCAATATTCAACATGTGGCCGACATACCTTCTGTCTGTGCGGAAATAACCATGACCATGCTTCACGATCAATTGGACAGGCCGTATTTATACATCGCCAATAAAACTGCTGGACTGACAATAATGGACATCAGTGACCCGTCGCAGCCCATACAGGTTTCTCAAATACCCGTTTCAGGATTAAATGGGCTGGATGTTATAAATCTATTTCAATCAGGTAATTATGTGTATTTGGCCATTGGCAATATTTTCAATGACAATCAGCTTTCAGGCATGGCCATTGTCCATGTAGATGATCCCGAAAGCCCCGTGGTACTTGACGTTTGGGATAGTTACGACCTATTCGGAGGGGCAGGGATTGTTGCAGTGGAAGGGGATTATGCCTACCTCGGAGCAATGGGCAATGGCCTCATGATCCTTGATATTTCCGATAAATCAAACATTGTGCTTTTGTCGCAATTTGTCCCAGAAATTACCTTCCCCGACCCCAACCCCGATCCACCTAAATACAACGCACGGGGCATGGCCGTTAGAAACGGTGTGGTTTATTTATGCTACGATGCAGGCGGTCTGCGAATCATTGACACTTCGGATAAATCAATGCCTGTCGAAATCGGCCGTTATTCCAACCCAGAATTAAACGGCTTGCCGAGGGCGTACAATAATATTATTCTGGATGGCAACCTGGTTTATATTGCAGTGGATTATTGTGGTTTGGAAGTATTAGATATTTCCGACCCAGCCCAAATTAATTTAGTTGGTTGGTGGAATCCATGGAACTGTCAGAGCAATCCGTTGAACTGGTTTTCCAGTCCTGGTCATACGAACGAAATGGCTTATAATGCAGATTGTAAAACCTTATTTTTATCAACAGGAAAAAGTGACATGTATGCCGTTGATATTTCCGATCCTGCACAGCCCGATTCCTGTTTTTCATATGGAGGAATTTCCAATGGCATTGGCACTTGGGGTGTTTCTGCCTATAACAATAAAATTTTCCTGTCGTATATATGTGCATTTATTCCCTTTACTTCCAATTGGACGGGGGTGAAAATATTGGAATATGAAAACAATTGTGTAAATGCAATTAATGAAAAAAACATCAAATCTATTACAGCATTTCCAAATCCGGCGAAAAATGATTTAAATATAAAAATACCGAGCGGTGAAAATTTTAAAACGACTCTATATAATAATTTTGGCGAGGTAGTTTATTCAAAAAAAATCAAAAAAAATACTGGTGAAATAAGAATTGATTTATCGAATTTAAAAAGTGGTTTTTATTTCTTAGAAATAATGGATAAGCAAGGCGGGCGAGACGTCCAAAAGATTGTGATTCAGCAGGTGAAATAATTGCTCCCTTGGTTGGTGTTTATAGATGCAAAAACGCCTGCTCCTGAAATCAGGAGCAGGCGTTTTTGCATTTGCATTTAAACCGTAATATTAGACAACACATTGAAATTGTATTTAATGATCGGTCGCAGGCGCACTTATTATCGGTGAATAAGCCTCTGCTCCATCAAAGTCAACCATTTTCAGCCGGTAAAAGCAAGGCTCTTCTGTGAGCGTGCTTGTATCCATAAATTCGTAGGATGGCTCCCGTGATATTTCCCGGGAATAGACCCACCCAATCCGCTCAAACGGCCCTTCTCCAATGGATTTTTCCACCTGGTAACCGACCAACTCCAATTCATCAGTAGCATCCCAAAAGAGCAAGGTTTCCGTGCCAACACGCTCTGTTTCAAAGAACAGGATGTTGGCAGGTGAAACACCATTGTTCGGATTTTTTGCAAGAACAGATTTGCCCCCGCCAAAAAGAAGGGAATTGGCTGTTATGACCGCTTTACTGTTTGGAGCTTCGTTATAATTATATTGCTGGTAATCTATAAAAGCTATAAAAGCCAAAGCACCAAGGCCACATAGAACAGCGATGAGAGAATTTGATTTCATGATGTATCAATTTTTGGCTACATCAATGCGGAGGTGGAAGGTGTACTTCTCGTTTTGCAAAGTTGCAGTAGGATAAATAGCCATACAATGACGAAAATCAGCATGTTTATTGAATTTCAGACGAAAGGCAGGAACTCATCTACTAACATTCATTTCTTAAATTATCGGATATTTGCGGCTCTAACAAGCATCTGCAAAAACAACATAAAATGACTACACAAACCAAACCACGCACAGATTATTATTGGGTAGAAGGCCGGGAGCCGCATTTCCAGCGCCGCAAGGAAATTTTAAAAAAACATCCGGAAGTGACCAAGCTTTTCGGCGTTGACCCCCGCATGAAATATGTGACGGTTGCATTGGTTGCTGCCCAGATGACCATCGCCCTGTTTGTGGGCCAACTACATTGGTCGCTGTTCCTTCTGGTGACTTATTTTGTTGGGGCAACGATTTCCCATGCACTCTTTTTGGCCATTCACGAAATCACGCACGACCTGGCATTCAAGACCAAGAAATACAACAATTGGTTGGCCTTTGTAGCCAACTTGCCCATCGTTTTTCCATATGCCATGTCGTTCAAATACTACCATGCCCTGCATCATTGGGATCAGGGGAAGGACGGCATCGATGTGGACATCCCAATGGAAGGCGAAGCAAGGTTTTTCAGGGGTTTTATCGGAAAGTTCCTGTGGTTCCTCAACCAGATCATATTTTATGCCGTACGACCTGTTTTTGTGAAACCCATCAAATTGGATAAGTGGCAGTTGTACAATATCTTATTTCAAGTGGCGGTCATGGCTGTCTATCTGCCATTTGCCGGGTGGTCTGGGTTGGTTTATCTTTTATTGTCTTTGGTTCTGGCCGGGAGCTTGCACCCAACGTCTGGGCATTTTATTTCTGAGCATTATGTTTTCCACGAAGGACAGGAGACTTATTCCTATTATGGCCCGTTGAATGCAATCACTTTCAATGTGGGTTACCACAACGAACACCACGACTTCACCACCATACCCGGTAGCCGTTTGCCTGAGCTGAAAAAAATGGCACCGGAATTTTATGATAATTTACATTCCTATAATTCCTGGACAAAAGTGATTTTGGATTTTTTATTTAATAAACAGGTAAATTTATTTTCAAGGACCAAGCGAAAATGAGGTGAAGGTCACACCTAGAAGATCTGCATTCAGGCATTTTGACCTGCCTTTTTTGACCGCTGATTTGGAGGGTAGGGGTAGGCATGGTGAAGTGGATTTGGCGAGGGGGAAAGATACAGTGAATTTTTTCAATATCCGCCAATCTATAATGTCCTTTTATCAGGCAATCTATTCAAGTAACGAAGCTTTGATATACCCAACCTTTCCTTCAATGCTTACCCGCCACCAGTATCTATTTGTCTTTTCCAAAATGATAGCTGACGCTCCCTTTTTTAGTCTTTTTAATACTTTAGAAGAAGATTTTGGCGATTCCCGAAGGCTGGTGCTTTTGATGACTTTTAGTGTTTCTTTTCCTTTAGTTGGAGACTTATTTAATTGGACATTATTTTTTTCTATTTCTGGGCCTTCAAGTGAATTTGATTCTGCAATTGATTCTTGTTTCTCCTCTAATTGATTTTTTGATTCTTCTATTTTTGAAAGTGCATTGGATTGAATTTCCTCATATCCGCTCACTGCCCTTGTTTGAAGGTTAAGGGCTTCTTCGGACTTATTAAACTGGAATATAGAGGAGGAATATTCACTTCGGAAAATCATAAAAAATACGAGTACAGATAAACCTGCGAGTAACAACTTCGTTCTGTTTTGGCTTTTGAAAAAATTATTGATGTTATACTTCTTTCCAACAGCCATTTTTTCCTTCGTCCTCACATCACTGGCCAAAACCAATTCCTCCGCATCTTGTATGCTTATTACCTGCGTGATAGGCATTATATCAGCAATGTTTTGTTCAACCAAAGCTTTTGCTTCGGGGTTTTCTTCCATTGCGTCTTCCATCTCCCGAACGATGTCGAGCAGGGCAACCCGTATCTGGTTTCTGGTAATTTCCTCACTTTCGAAATCTACCTTTCCTTCCCGTATTTGTCGTTTTATTTCTCCATACCTTGTGGACTGTAGAATGACGGCATCCAGTTCCTTGCTGTGTTTAATCAAATGGCGTAGCCCCTGAATGGCAGCAGCCAAATCATCTTTACAAATTAAACGAATGACATGACGGAGGGCATTTTGCAGTCCCATGACGAAAAGCATTTTTAGATGATAGTAAATTATTCGACAGCTTTCCGATAGTATGCAATTGATCTAAGGAAGTGTAGCAAACTGGTTTGAAGAATTATAAAGGCTGGTGTTTATTCAATAGGATCGCTAAATATCGAAAAAAAGGCAAACTATTCCAAACACAATTTAGATTTATCCATGAAGCTTTTTCTTTCATCCTATCTTTCCCTATCTTCATTCAATAATTTATATAAAAATATTATTACTTTGTTGCGAAAAACCCCCAATGAAATGAAACAAATGAATACATGTCAGAAAAAATAAAGATCCTCATCGTTGAAGATGAACTGATTATCGCCGCCGATCTGCAATGGATCTTAGCGGCCGGTGGCAATGATAGTGAAGGATACAGCCAGGGCGGTACACCTTACTGCGCCGACCCGTATGTTGATATCAATGACCTGCCCGCCGAATGGCGCTGTGGCAACAAGAACAACAAAGTCCTCATCTGCCATGATGGCAATACCCTTTGTGTTAATCCTAATGCCCTGGCAGACCACTTGAGTCATGGAGACTATATCGGTCCATGTGACAATGCCTCCTGTACTCAAAACCTGATTGCTAAGATCAGCACAGGGCAGGCTGAAATGGATGCCTTACATTTGTACCCAAACCCTACTCAAAAGGAAATCAATTTGGAATGGGAAAGCGAAATAAAAGGAATCGCTGACATCCAGATCGTTGACCTGAACGGGCGGGTTTTATTTTCACAAAAAATACTAACAACAGAAGGCCGCAACACATTTACTCACAATATTTATGACTTTGAAAATGGGGTGTATTTCTTGAAAATCACTACCGAATCGGACATGCAGTTGCTCAGGTTTTTGAAATTCGATTAAACGTAATCGGGAAGACTTGTCCCGCATTTTACATCGGGATTTATTTCCCGATCTTGCTTGGAGGAAAATGAGTTTCCAGCAACGGTGACATCAAGGGTGGCTAATAAGCCATCCTTTTTTTGTTTCTTTAAAAAACAATGTTTTGAAAAAAAGACATTCAAAGAGTTGGAGATTGATGTAAGAGGATTGTTTTTTCTATAACTTAAAGGCTATGCTTATCTTGCGACGGATAGAAACAACCTATTCAATAAACATGAAAAAGTTCAGCTATTTTTTTCTCCTTGTCCTTTTAACCTACCCCTCTATTTCGCAGAATCACTACCTCGATCAGTTAGAAGATGATTTAAAAGAAACTTCAGATCCAGCAAAAAAAATGACCCTACTTCACCAATTGGTGGATTCGACTTCATCAACAGATCTTTCATTGGCAAAACGATTTGCTAATGAGGCAATTGCAATTGCAGCCCAGTCGACAAAAACAAACCTTTTAGCTTCAGCCAATCTACTAGCAGGAAAAACATGGATCAAACTGACCAGTTATGATAGCGCAGGCATGTTTCTACAAGCTGCCCAAGCTGGTTTTGAAAAACTAAACGACCCCGCCAAAATGGGGGAAGCTATTTATTATCAAGGGGTGATCGCTGCCAACCGCAAGGAGTTTGCAAAAGCATCGGAACATTATTACAAAGCACTTGAAATTTGGGAAAAAGCCAACCATCAAAAAGGAATCGCACAAGTCTTCTCAGGCATTTCCGATATCAACTACATGCAGGACGATTACGAGGATGCCATCGAAAACGGCAACAAAGCCATCGCCATTTTAGAGCAATTGGATGAACCGATGGAACTTGCACGGGTGCATAAGGAAATGGCCTACAACCATCTGTTCAGGGGTGAATACGACGAGTCAATGGGGCATGTGAATAAAGCTCTGGAACTCTCCATTGCGGCAAAAGCAAAGCCACTTGACCTCGCCAGTATTTACAACGCAAGGGGCAATATTTTGAAAAACATGGACCGATATGATGAAGCGCTTAAAGATTACGAGAGCAATTTGGCGCTTTGTAAGCAAGCAGGTTCGGAGCGGGGCGTTATGGTGAGCCATGCCAATATCGGCCATGCACTTTTATTGAAACAGGATTACGCCACCGCCCTTCCCCATACCCTGAAAGCCATCGAAATGATGAATGCCAGCGGCGACCTGCGCAACCTCTGGGAAAACTACATACACGCCTCCAACATCTATGTCGGTCTGGGCGACCATGAAAACGCCAACCGCTACACCTGGCTTTATGCCGACGAGAACGAACGTTTGTATGAAGAGGAAATAGCCCAGTTGAAAATGGAACTCGCCCAAAAATATCAATCAGGTCAACAGGGTGCTACCATTGCTATTCAACAGGAACGGATCAATCAACAAAGGATTATTCAGTGGCTTATCGGCGGCATTGCTGCGTTATTAGCTTTAGTGCTGCTAATGCTCTACCGTTTTTATCGCCAAAAACAACAATCCAACGAACTGCTTGCAACCGCCAACGAGCAACTGGAAAAGAAAAACGCTGAAAACGAACTGCTCCTTAAAGAAATCCACCATCGGGTCAAAAATAACTTGCAGACGATCTCCAGCCTGCTCAATCTCCAATCAGCCGGTATTACAGATGCCTCCGCTTTGGAAGCCGTAAAAGAAAGCCAGAGTCGAGTCCGTTCCATGGCGCTTATCCACCAAAAATTGTATCAAGGGGAAAAACTCGTGGCCGTCAAAATGAAAGATTATTTTGAAACAATGGGTGAGGCGATGATCGAATCTTTCGGGCAAAAGGCTTCCAATGTCTCTTTAGAAATCCCAATGGAAGAACTTGAACTCGATGTGGATACTGCCATCCCCCTAGGCCTCATCACCAATGAACTTTTGACCAATTCCTTGAAATATGCCTTTCCCGGAGACCGTCCCGGAAAAATTGAAATCAGCTTGACTGCTGAAAAAAATGAAGAACTCTGTTTAAGGATCGCCGACAACGGTGTAGGCCTTTCGGGAGAAAAGGACTCTTCCATTGGCCCAGGTACGGGGTTTGGCGGGCGTTTGGTAAATTTGCTCACCATGCAGTTGGGCGGACAAATGGAGCAGCGGGAAGAAAAAGGGACTGCCACAATAATCCGATTTAAACCTTTGGCCAAGGCCGCCTAACCGTAGTCGGGAGATTTATCTCCCGATATAATTTAAAATGTTGGGAGATAAATCTCCCAACTACAATTGAGAAAACTATGCTTCGAACATTCTATCGCGGCAAACTGCCTCACATCATGCCGATTGGGGCAACATTTTTTATCACGTTTCACCTCTACGGAGCAATCCCAAAACCAGTTTTGAAAAAATTGAAAGACGAATTTGACCTAAAAATACTTGAACTGGAACATAGCAATTTGCTTAATAAGGAGGAGTTGATCTATCGGGAACAAAAGTTATTTTTCAAGAAATACGATGACTATCTGGACCTTCAAAAATCAGCTGTGAAGCACTTGAAAAATAGAGAAGTGGCAACTATTATCAAAGAGCAGGTTTTCCGGTTTGAAAAGGAATGGTACGAAACACTGGCTTTTACAGCAATGCCAAATCATTGTCATTGGGTAGCCGATTTTTCTGTGCAACTGAAAAACACACCTCGATATTCCCCGGTCACTGAAGAGGTTTACAAGCAATTGGATAAAGTGATGCACCGGGTCAAAGGACCTAGCTCTCGTTATTCGAACCAATTGCTTGGGCTGAAAGGGCAATTTTGGTACCATGAGAGTTATGACCATTTTGTGCGGAATGATAAGGAGTTGTTCAATACCGTTCGGTATACTATATTGAATCCGCAAAAAGCAGGATTGGTGGAGCATTGGCGGGATTGGGAGGGGACGTATTTGCATGCTGATTGGGTGGATAAGTTCCCGTAGTTGGGAGATTTATCTCCCAACTCATATATATAATTTGTTGGGAGATAAATCTCCCAACTACGGGGAAACCGGGAGATAAATCTCCCGACTACATTATGTCAAAAATCCTTATCGTCGAAGACGAAATGATCATTGCTGCCGACATCTCCATGATGTTGACAGCCCTCAGTTACGAAGTGACAGGCATCACCCCACGAGGGGAAGATGCCCTTAAAAGCATTGAAGCCACCCGCCCAGATATTGTTTTAATGGATGTGTCTTTAAAAGGCACGATGGATGGTGTTGAAACATCCCACCACATTTACGACCAATTTCATATACCCGTTATTTTTCTCACTGCGAATACAGACGACGACACCTTCCAAAGAGCTAAAGCAACTAAACCCTATGCTTTCATCACCAAGCCATTTAGGCAGTCTGACTTACAACGAGCCATTGAACTGACCATCGAAAGAATGGCAGAAGAAAGAAAGGAAACTTCAGGGGAAATGACCGCTGATCCTGACACTTCTTTCATTTTGAGCGACCGCATTTTTGTAAGGCATAAAGACAAAATGGTAAAGGTTTTTATTCAGGACATTTTATTTGCGGAAGCAGACCGCAATTATTGTATGGTGCATACGGTGGAGAAAGAATATTTGCTCACCGTTCCACTCCGGGTATTGGAGGAGAATTTGCCAGCGGGGAAATTCATGCGAGTACATCGCTCTTTTGTAGTTAATTTAGGTAAAATAGACGCTTTGGCAGATAATCAGGAATATTTAGTCTTTGGCCAAAAAAACGTTCCCGTCAGTCGCCGCTTTAAAGAAGATGTTTTGAAACGGTTGCGGCTAATTTGAGTATTTAATATTTATTTGAAAAAGTCCGCCAAATGAATTTGGCGGCTACGTTGACTTGATAACCAATAATTCTATGACAATAATGAAATCGAAACGATATCACATGTTGTTATTGCTTTTTATTGCCCAGGTATCGTTTGCCCAGCAGGATGAATTCAATGACTTACCGATTGATTCTGCCCTGGTATGGCTGAATGAAAACCATGTTGACAATCCGCAAAATTTCCATCAACGGGCGCTGGCAACCTTGGAGCGGGCCTACCAACTGAACGATGACCAACTCAAAGGGGAAGCCCACCACCTATTGATGCGCTGGCATGCCTTTCATGTCCTGTTTACCATTGATTCCATATTTTATCATGGTGAAAAAGCCATTGACTATTATACCCTTACCAACGACCGGAAAAACCTTGCGGCCACCTATTCGGAACTGGCCTTTGAATACATTGACGGGAACGACCTGAAACGATGCGAAAAACTGATTTTCGATGCCATTTCCATTTATGATAGTTTGGGTGATTTAAAAGGCTTGGGTACAGCTCATCACAGAATGTCGGCCATCTTCCTCCATCAAAAAGAACCTGATCTGGCCATTAAATATGGCCTCGAATCCGTAAAAACAACGGAAGCTATCAAAGACCATGAAAATGCTGCTTTAGCTTGGTTGGTACTCGTGTTGGCTTACGAAGATGCTGGTGAAATGGAAAACGCCATACATGCCGCTGGCCAATGTATTGAAACCATTACCACCTATAAAGTAGATGATGAATTCACCCTGGCCCGGGCCTATGGCTATCGGGGGGACGTACAGTCAGAATTGAAAAACTATCAGGATGCATTGGAAGATAATTTGAAAAGTTATGCGATCATTGAAGCGAAGATTGGGGCCGAGCGGCCTGCTGCCAAAACCTACCGCCATGGGATCGGGCAGAATTATTATTTGCAAGGCAAGTACGAGGAAGCCCTCCCCCATTTGGAAGCTTCTATCGTCGGGTATATTGAACTTGGCCAGGCAGGAAAACCCAAAATGCAGGATTTTTATGAGGAGATTGCGGATTGCTATTATCAGCTCGGCGATTACCAGAAAGCTTACCAAAGCCAACAATCGGCACATTCGATCTTTGACACCTTGATGCAAAACCGGATAGAAAATCTGGAATCAGAATCCCTCATCAAATATGAAACCGGTAAAAAAGACCAGGCTCTTGCCGAGCAGGCGACTATCATCCAGCAGAATGATCGTATCCAATTGTTGGGGATGGGGCTTATTGGCTTGTTGCTGCTTTTCCTGGGCACCTTATTCTATTATTTCCGTCGTAACAAGAAAATTGCCCGTGCTTTGTCGGCTAAAAACCGGGAAAATGAATTGCTGCTCAAAGAAATCCATCACCGGGTAAAAAACAACCTGCAAACAATCTCCAGTCTGCTCAGCCTGCAATCAGAAAGCATCAGTGATCAAAGCGCACTTGATGCCGTTCAGGAGAGCAAAAACCGGGTGGCTTCAATGGCATTGATCCACCAAAAATTATATCAGGGGGAAAACCTCGCCGCCATCGAAATGCGGGACTATTTTGAAACCATCGGAAAGGCCATCAAAGATAGTTTTGGGGAAAAAGCCAAAAACGTTTCGCTTGAGGTAAATATGTCTGAAATTGAGCTAGACGTGGACACCGCTATCCCAATCGGGCTCATCACCAATGAGCTGGTCACCAACTCCTTAAAACACGCATTTCCTGATAAGCATGATGGTAAAATATTAATCACTCTAAGCCAGGAATATAATGGTTTGTTTAACTTACAAATCGCTGATAACGGCCAGGTCTCCGAAAATAGATCGGACACCCGAAAAGAAATAGGTTTTGGCACTTTGTTGATTCAACTGCTTACGGCTCAATTGGGTGGGACATTGGAAAAATCAAACGAAGCAGGAACTTCAACGGTGATCCAGTTTTACCGACAGGAGAAATCGGCAGCTTAAAAACAAAACAATAGCAATGAGGTGACATCTTTTTTCCCTGCCCTAATTTTTCAAATATGCAGGGTCGTTAAAAGGGAAAAAAGGTGTCATCTCATTGCGGCCGTATCAAGATGACACCTTTTTTTCGTTTGAAAGGCTCTGCTAAAATGAGAAACCGGAGCAGCGAAAAAAGATGTCACCTTGATACTCAATCGGTGGCTTAAAAACAAAACAATATGACAGTTGATAATACTGCAAAAATTCTGATGGTGGAGGATGACATGATCATCGCAGCTGATATTTCTATGCATCTGACCAAACTCGGTTATGAAGTCACAGGCATCAACACACGAGGGGAAGACGCATTAAATACACTTGGCAATAACCGGCCCGATATTATCTTGATGGATATTATCTTGTCCGGAAAAATGAATGGTATCGAGACTGCTCATATCATTTTAGAAAAATTCCAGATCCCAGTGATATTTCTGACCTCCAACTCGGATGACGCTACTTTCCAGCAAGCCATCAAAGCAAAGCCCTATGCTTTTATTTCAAAGCCTTTCCAAAAATCTGACCTGGAACGCACCATAAAGTTGGCGTTGCAGCGGATCGCCGTAGAACAAGAATCGGCAACTGTAAATGACAGTTCCCAAGACCATGTATCTGCCATGGACGACCGGCTTTTTATCCGTCATAACAACCAATTGGTTAAGGTGCTTCTCACTGATATCCTGTACGTAGAAGCTGACCGAACTTATTGTAAGTTACATACCGAAAAGCTAACCTACCTGCTATCTGTCCCGCTCCGAAATATTGAATCACAATTGCCTTCCAGTTTGTTCATCCGCGTTCACCGGTCTTTTGTTGTTAACCTGAAAAAGGTGGATACCATTAGTGAATACCATGAATTCCTGATCATTCAATCTCACCAGGTGCCTATTGCCAGAAGATCAAAAGAAGAAGTCATAAAGCATTTGAAGATGGTTTAGGCACCACCCACTTTTTAAAAAAGGCTTTCTTATAAAAATTTAATTACGTGCATCTCAACTTGGGTCATTACATGAAAGCCCCACTTATTTATGTCGCAATCCCTTACCGTTCGGAAAGCAAACCCTACCGTTCGGAAGTTGCCAACATTATCTATTAAAATCCCCCCTAACTTGCCTTTTGAGTATTAACATATTCATTTTCCATCACCCAATATGCTCTAAAAAACGAGCTACAACAATCAATCGCTATGCTAAGGCAATCGGCCATCAAAATCCTAATCCTTGAAAGCCAAATGATCATCGCAGCGGATGTATCACTACAACTTTCCAAACTAGGCTATGACGTGATTGGGATCAATATCCGCGCAGAAGATGCATTAAAAACTATTGAAAATAAGCGCCCCGATATTGTTCTGATGAACATCAAAATGCAGGGTAGTGAAAGGCGGATCAGGACAGCAAGAGTCATTCTGGAGAACTACCGTATTCCGGTA
Source organism: Saprospiraceae bacterium (assembly GCA_965222975.1). GTDB lineage: Bacteria > Bacteroidota > Bacteroidia > Chitinophagales > Saprospiraceae > UBA6168. Next base: position 116,674 of record CBDCVJ010000084.1, read on the forward strand.
GTTTTTCTATCTGCCCACACAGACAGGGAGCTTTTTAAGCACGTCATCAATGCCCAACCTTTTGCTTTTATTACAAAACCTTTTGAAAGAAAAGACCTGCAAAGGGGGCTAAAAACCGCGCTTGGCCGAAGGAATATCGAAGATTTTTGGAAAGTAAATATCAGGTACTCTCCGGCAGAAGTACCTACCTCTGAACCACCCGGTTCTTCCGATCTACCGTTCGGAAAGCGAGGGCTGCCGTTCGGATAGTTGCTCTGAATAGAGATTGATCCTATACTAATTTTGCAATAACAAAAATTTACACGGATTGAAAAAAGCAGTGAGCATTTTGATAAAAAAGAGGTAGGTTTCATGAGCAAATTATAACTAAAAAATACCAAACCATATGAAAACGAATCAACCCCGTTTCAAGATCCCGCATGCCTTCATCTTTCTTTTTGGAATCATTGTACTCTGTTCTATTCTGTCCTACTTTGTTCCAAGTGGCAGCTTCGAGCGAACAACTAAAGCTTATGGCAATCGGACTCAAACGATAATCATACCGGGCACCCACACCGAAATCCCCAAACATTATTCATTTAAAGCTGCCTTTGTTGGTGAGAAAGTAGAAGGAAAAGCCACTCCAATTTCGCTGCTCGGGATTTTCTCGGCTATCCCAAAGGGCCTTGCCGATTCGGCAGCTCTCGTATTCTATGTCTTTATCATCGGCGCAGTCATTACACTCATCCATCATACGGGAGCTATTAATGCAGTCATCTTTTCCTTGATTGCCAAATATAGAGAGCGCCCAAAAAAGCTGTTCTTTTTTATTTACATGTTGTTTTTTACAGCAGCCTCATTTATGGGCATCGCTGCCTCGACTATTGCATTAATTCCGGTATTTCTTTTTCTATCCATACGAATGGGGTACGACCGGATGTTTGGCTTGGGGCTGGTCGTTGTTCCAATCCTGTTGGGTTGGAGTACTGGAGTCACCAATCCCTTTACCGTACAAATTGCCCAAAGAATTGCGGAGCTTCCAATAGGGTCAGGTATCGCACTTCGAATGTTGCTGTTCGTCGTTTGTGCAGCGATCGGTTTTTATTTTTTGATGAGCTATGGGAATAGGGTAAAGAAAAACCCCGCTGCTTCTTTGGTGAAAAACGACCCTTTCAACCTAAGTGAATATGGAAAATTTGAGGAGACCAGATTGGAAAGAAAGCACAAGTTGATTCTCGCTTTTTTTGTTACCTCTTTTGCCGCCATAATTTTTGCCGTACAAACGCTAGGATGGGGTCTCATTGAAATGAGCGCTTGCTTTCTATTTGTTACGCTTATCGTGACCATGATATCTGGGATGAGTGGGGATGAATCAATGGCTGCCTTCGTCAAAGGCCTCCAGATCATGATCGTTCCAGCTTTGTTGGTTGGGGTGGCCCGAGGCATCTCCGTCGTGCTTCAGGAAGGACTGATCATTGATACTTTATTACACGATGCAAGTGCCATTCTGACGACCCTGCCACAAATCGTGGCTGGCGAAGGCATGTTCTTTTTCCAATCGTTGCTCAACTTTTTAATTCCATCTGCTTCTGGGCAGGCATTGGTCTCCATGCCCATAATGACCCCACTGGCTGACATGTTAGGCATTTCCAGACAGACGGCAGTACTTGCTTTTATCCTTGGA
>CBDCVJ010000085.1:0-15402 GCA_965222975.1 Saprospiraceae bacterium
ATTTAAAAGTAGGGGAATCTCTGATCCCATTTGTCCAGTAAACACAAAAACTGATAGTCCCCAAAAGCCAATTTTTACAAATTAATCTATTGCTATTTCCGGCTTATAAAACACTCTACTGTTATGGTGACCAACCAGTACAGCACAGGGGATTTTATATCCGGTGTTTCTAACCAAAAAATGTTTTATTATGAATTTCATGCAAAATCTTTTAAAAACCACTGCCCTATTTACGCTCGTTCTACTGTTCGCTATTTCCTGTAAAAAGGATGTAACAGACAATTTACTGCCAGAGGAAAATCAGGCGAACGGTAATCAGAACTACACTTCCAACTTTATGGGTGGCAACCACGAAGACGAATTCGATTCGCTCTGTTTTCAAATTGTCTACCCCATTACCGTCGTCCTACCTGATGGCACTTCGCAATCAGCCAATAGTGATGATGAGCTTTTTACCATTGCAGAAAATTGGTACATGAACAACCCTGACAGCGAAGAAGATCCGACTCTTGCTTTTCCTATTGATGTGACATTGGATGACGGGACATTACAAGCCATCAATGATGATGATGAACTGGAAGAACTATTCGACGATTGTTTTGGCAAATGGGACGATGATGAATGGGAAGAAGAATTTGAGATATGTTTTGACATTGTTTACCCAGTAACAGTCCTCCTGCCTGATGGTACTTCACAAACGGCCAATGATGATGAGGAACTTGATGCCATTCTTTTCACTTGGTTTGAAAATAACCCGGACAGCGAAGATTTCCCAACTTTCTCTTTTCCCATCCAGGTAGTATTGGACAGCACCATTATGGATATCAACGATGAAGAGGAATTGGAAGAACTGTTCGAAGAATGTGAAGAATGGGACGACGAGGGAAATCCCTTCGAAGATTGTTTCACGATTTCCTACCCCATAACTATCGAGTTCCCAGATGGTACATCGGCTACTATCAACAGCGATGAAGAACTTGAAATGGCGATCGAAAACTGGTACACAAACAATCCAGATAGCGAAGAAGATCCAACATTGGCCTACCCCGTCGAAGTGACATTAGCGGAAGATGGATCGGTCGTTACGGTTACCAGTGACGAAGAGTTAGAAGAGGTCATAGAAAACTGTTTCAAGTGCCTCATTGCTAATCCCAATGGTCTTGCTATTGGAACGCCAAATGCAGCTATAGCCACAATGGCCATCAAGCGCCAACGAATCAATTGATTCGATTTAGTAACGCTGAAAAAATAAAAGTTCTTTTTCGGTTACTTGCTTAATACTGCTTTGTCACTTTAGAAAAATAACCATTCGTTTTCAGGCCTGAGATTTAAAAGTGGTCCTTTAGAGAGAGGTGTGTTTTTTTTTATTAGGAAACCCTAACAAATTTCACGGAATTGCATGGAATTGAAAAAACGAAGCCCCTTGCTAATGCAAAGGGCTTCTTCACCTAAATATCATCTAAACGGTCGCAATGACCGATGTGATTAGCAAAGCGGGCAACAGCCTGGGGTACAAATGCCACAGCAGCCACCTGCTACTGCATAAGCGATTCCCAAAATAGCTGAAATACCGAGACCTATTAAAATTGCTTTTTTCATGATAAAAATGTTTTATACGCCTTTTTTGTCAACCCTTGTTGGCCAACAAAAAAGGAGTGGTTTTAAAAAAATAAATAGAATAATCAAGCGGAGAAAAAAGCAACATCTGGTGGGTCGAACCAATCGCTGATGAAAGAAGAATGCAGTACGTCCGTTTGTTCGGAGGGGCGCATTTTTTCCAATGTAAAATCCACTAAGTCAAGTGTATAAGGTGTCGAGAAACCCGCAAAGGCCAGAAAGCAGCACTGGAAAGATGGACAACATTGGCGGTTTGGGTTTTCAGTCGTTTCTTCTTCTATCGGGGCACAAGTATTAACCTCACAAACGCTAACCCCACATTCACTGGCCATTGCCTTGCACATCGAATCCCATAGCGGTTGGGTCGAAGACATCAAAGTGGTAAAGGATAATATAAGGAAGAAAAAACGCATCAGGGCAGCAAGGTCGGGGGTATTTTTTAAAAAGGCAAATATTCAGCGTAATTTTACGATAAACTCTTTTCTTAAGCGGTATTCGAAATAGCTCTGACCCACAACGACGATTACTCATTGCCCCTTCGCCAATTGCTTAATCTTGATCCCCATCGCCGCAAAAAACAACGTTGTAAACGGGCTTAAATAATTAAAAATCGCATAGATGAAATAGTCAAAAACCGATACGCCCAGCACACCCGACTGATAGGCCCCGCATGTATTCCAAGGTACTAATACAGATGTGACCGTTCCGCTATCCTCCAAAGTACGGCTCAGGTTTTCGGGTGCCAATCCTCGATCTTCATAAGCTTTGGTAAACATTTTCCCCGGTACAACAATAGCGAGGTATTGGTCGGAAGCAGTAACATTGAGGGCGAGGCAACTGGCCACTGTACTGGCAAAAAGACCAAAAACTGAATGGGCCATATTCAACAAAGCGCTGCTGATCCGACTCAATGCACCGATGGCATCCATGACCCCACCAAACACCATGGCACACATGATGAGCCAAATGGTGCCCATCATCCCAGCCATACCTTTTGCCCCAAACAAATCTTTTAACAATTCATTCTCAGTGGCCACAGAAGTGCCTTCTGTCATGGCGATCATCACCCCTTTATAGGCACTCATAAAACTTAAACTCTCAGCTCCGGCAATTTCTTTCACAACATCCGGTTGGAAAATAATGGCAAACACTGCCCCAAGCAAACTGCCGATCAAAAGCGCTACGATGGGTTTCGTCTTTCTAACAATCAGCAATATAACGGCGAGTGGTACAAGGAACAACCAGCCATTAATATTAAATGATGCTTTAATGGAGGTCAGGATGGCCGAAGTATCCGCAGCGCCTGCCACATCTTGACTAATATTTATAAAAATAAAAATGATCGTTGTGATAATGATTGTCGGCACAGTGGTGAGCGACATGTAACGGATATGCGAAAACAACTCACCTCCCGCCATCGCAGGAGCGAGGTTGGTCGTATCGGAAAGCGGGGACATTTTATCGCCAAAATAAGCACCTGAAATCACCGCCCCTGCTACCATTCCAACTGGCATCCCGATGGCCTTCCCGATACCGATCAGAGCAATGCCCACCGTGGCAGTGGTCGTCCATGAGCTACCCGTCGCCAATGAAATAATACAGCAAATTACCACCGTGGCAGGAAGAAAGACACTTGGATGAAGGATTTGCAGACCATAATATATCATCGCTGGAATGATACCACTGACCAACCAAGAACCTGCCAATGACCCAACCAAGAGAAGGATAATAATGGCTCCCGCCGTCGATTTGAAATTAGCACCTACCTCTTCAATCATAGTTGCATAACTGACTTTATTTCGAAAACCAACTATGGCCGCAACTGCCCCGCCTAGGAGTAAGATGAATTGGTTAGATCCACTCAGGGCATTGTCGCCAAATACAAAGACGTTATATGCCAAAAGACCTACCAGTACGATAACAGGCGTGAGCGCTTCCCAGATGTTAAGTTCTTTATTTTCAATGATTTGATGATCTTCCATTGATGCCGTGTTTTATTTGAAGAGCAGCCAAGGTAATTTTTTTTGCTGAAATACAACAACCAAGCACTCAGAGCTATGGAGGCTATTTGACTTTAATAAATTTGATCAAAGCATCCAAGGAAACCAAAGTCCATACCCCTTCTAGAATAATAAACGGAATGTATTCCATTAGAATGGAAGCCAAACAAGCCAAGATAGCACCAACTAAATTGAGTAAAATATAAGACAAGGCAGTTGTCGTCAATATATTCTTCAAGTTTAAAAAATAGGCCAATAAAATAAGCGAAACGCCAATGAAGCCTGTCCAGTCTATGATGTTCATTTTTATGTTGGATGTAATTGAACTGGCAAAGTAATTATTTCAATAAATTATTTATCCATGGCACATCAATAAACCGCTTCGCCTAAAAGGTTCAGTTCTAAAGGGATTAAACCGGATATGGGCCGCTTTCATATTCTTCAGCATGATACCCTTTCGCTCCTATTATTAGAGAAAGTGGACTACGATATTCTTTTCCCATTTTTAAACATTCCAATATAAATCGGAAATTATATTTAGGCCGCCAACCTAATTCTTTTCTTGCCCGCTCATTCACATAAACCCTACTAATGCGGGGAAACATTTTCCAATTTTTATTTTGATAAATTTCTTCAAAATCAGGGAATTTATTTTTTACAACTTCATTGGCATTTATTTGCAAACCAACCAAGTCATTTTTTGTAAACGGCGTGGTCGCACTGATGATATATTTTCCAAAACCAATTTCCAGTACCCTTTCCATGGCACATATATGCGCTGACACCACATCCTCAATATCCACCCGACGGTAGAGAAATTCATTGGCTTTGATATTGGCATCTTGATAGTTGTCTCGCATTTCCCTATTGTCATCCACTTCGGCAAAAAAACGGGAGGTGCGCAATACCAAACATGGCATACCATGATTGCGAGAAAACAATTGACAGATATCCTCTGCGGCCGTTTTGGTGACGCCATAAATATTTTTTGGGACTGGTTTAACATCTTCTGTGACCCAAACCGCCGGTTCACCTATTGATGGCCTCATGGCATCCCCAAAAGTGCTGGTCGTGCTTGTGAAGATAAATGACTCTACGCCTGCTGCTTTTGCTTCTTCCAATAGGTTGAGCGTGCCAGTAATATTTGTATCCACAAAATCCTGATGGCTATGGGTGACGACATGGGGCTTGTGCAGGGTGGCAGCGTGAAGAACTACATTTACACCTTTCATGTATTGCTTAACCAATTTTCTGTCTGTTATTGAGCCAACTATATCAGTGAATTTGGAGGGGAGGGCGTCTATGCCTGATACCTGGTGTTTATCTTCTTTTAATACTCGAACCAAGGCTTCTCCGAGGTGGCCACTGCTGCCAGTGATGAGGATGGATTTTTTCATTTTGGTCAGATTTGAAATAAATACCAGATGCTTTTTTGATTGAATAAATTAGCAACACAATGTTACTTGCGAAAGTCTGAACAGAAAGTAGAAATACAAGGATTAGTGAAATTTTTTATAAAAAAAACCCTTGCTGCCAATTGGCAACAAGGGATTCGATTTTTATGAAAAACCTATATTAGCTAACCTATTTCTAAATTCAAATCAAAGTTTTACAAGACTAACATCTTCTTCGTCACTGCCACCCCATTTAGTTTTACTTGGTAGAAATAAGTACCGCTATTCAAACTGCTACGGTCAAAAACGACCCGGTGGAAGCCCATCGGGTATTGTCCCTCTGCTATTTGTAACATGAACCGTCCTTGTACGTCCATGAGGTTGATGACTACATGGCCGCCTGGCGAAGTGAAGGCAATCGTTGTCGTGGAAGATACCGGGTTCGGGTAATTGGAAACGTTGAATGGATCACTGCCTCCCACTTCTTCCGTAGGTGAAGGATCACCTTTGAAAATAGGTAGAATGTCAAAATCATCATTCAGGATTCCCTGCCAATCTTCTATGCCAAACCAGTCCTGCAAAACCGAGGCATACACCTGCCGAAAGTCATGGATCATGGGCAAGTCCTCCGAGTCTTGGATGTTGGCAGGCACATTCGGGTTATCCCCAATAATGCCAGGGTTGACGTTTTTACCAAAAACCATCAGCGGTGCAGCAGCGCCGTGGTCGGTGCCAAAGCTGCCGTTTTCGCCAATGGTACGGCCAAACTCGGAGAAGGTCATGCCGCATACCTTATCATCCATGCCCATGAGCTGGAGATCATCTTGAAAAGCACATACTGCCTCCGACAACTCTCGCAACAACTGGGCGTGGAAACCCTCAGTAGGGCTACCGCCCTGGTTAACTTGTTCACTATGCGTATCGAACCCACCAATGCTCACAATGTAAACGGGAGTCTGCAACCCGCCAGCAACCAAACGGGCCACAATGCGTAGTTGGTTGGCCAAAAAGCTGTTAGGGTATTTATTGGAAAGGTTGTTACTATTTTCAGCCGCCGCTTTCAGCGAATCGTAGTACTGTTGCGATTGGTTCATGACCAAGCGGATGTACTCCAACTCGTCTCCGTAATAGCCAGCAGGTGCAGGTTCTACGATGTCATTTACAAAATCGTAAAATTCATCGGCGCTGCTAATGGCCATACCCATTGGATAACTTGTCCCCATAAATGCAATCGGCGTGATAGAGCCTATCTGGATGGCCAAAGGGTCGGGGAATTCAGCATTTGGATAACCTTGCGGAAAACCGGGGTACTCCCCTTCGAGCGTCCTTCCGAGCCAACCAGTACCAAGATACTCGTCGCTATCGGAACCTGTCATCCAGATGTCCATAGAGCGGAAGTGAGAGTAGTCCTGTTGTGGGTAGCCTACATTCTGCACGATGGACATGAGACCGTCGTTGTACATCTGCTGCATGTCCGTCATCGAAGGGTGCAGCCCTGTGGCAGATGTGCCTTCCAAATCCAGCACTTGATTTTCAGGGATGAGGAGATTGTCCCGGTGATTGGCCAATTTGCTATATTGGTCGAGCGGGATGAGGGTGTTCAGCCCGTCGTTGCCACCAGCCAGTTCGATGAACACCATGACCCGGCCATTGATGGTCGCCGCGGAAGCAATTTGTGAAAAAATAGAATTCGAAGCCAAAGGGTTGATCGAAAACCCGTTATATACGAACGGCGTCAAAGCTGCCGTTGCGCCCGCCGAGCGGAGAAATTTTCTTCTTTTCATAACAATGATTGAATGAAAGAATGAGTGAATGAGTGAATGAAGGAAATGATTGAAAGTCAAGCGGCTATTCAATCATTCTCTCATTCACTCATCCAATCATTGATTAAGCCAGTTGATATTCAGCCAGTTTCAAAATATGGTTAATCAGGATTGTGAGCCGGACGTTAACGACCTGAAACGACATAGGGTCGTTTGGGTTAGCCTGATGATCAAACCAAGCTGTCGTCCAATAATTGTCGTCGGACTGGCCGGACAATAAGATGCTTTTCAGATAATCTTTCTTCGTATCCGAAATGGGCTGCGGCAACAATAATCGCACTATGTCACCAATCAAAAGTTTGGGGTCTTCTGGTGAATCAAACTCGCTGACAAAAGCAATATGGTCAATTTTAAGTTGATCGTTTGGTGATTCAAAATAGACTGCAGTCAGTATGTCAGTATAAATGTTGCGATTGCGGGCCGTGTCGCTGTTGATCCACATACGGTAGTACTGCGGGAACTGCCGAAACGCCTGCCAACCAGCTACGTTGGGCGGATCGCCGGGCACCATTTGCATATTGGCCATCATCACATTTTGGATATACTGATGGACAAATTCATCCCAAAGTGTACTGCCGGGTAACTGTAAATTGAAGCTCCGCAAAGTACCAACCACCACATCCACAGGGGTTTTTATAAAACAGCCTTTGTTAAGGGCATCGAAGAAATGCTCGCTTTTCAGAAGGCAATCCACCACGGGCTTAATATCATAATTGCTATCTCGGAACAACTGTGCCAACGGCTCAATAACGCCTTGCTCCACCTCGGGAGTAATGTTATAATAAATGAACCAGCGATAAATTTTTCGGCAAATAAACGTGGCCACGTCCTCCTTGGCAAAGATCATATCAAGCAAGGCATCTAGTTCTGCATCACCACTGGCGCTACCTTCTATAATGGTATTGTCATAATAAGAGGAAAACTGCTTGTCGCCTTGGTCGTGGTTGAATGGGTAGAAGATTGTTTCCCAATTCCCAGCGAAATTGATGGTCCAGCCAGTCAAAACCCGGGCAGCTTGATAAACATCATCCTCTGTATAGTGATTGGGGTTGTCCTTACCGATAGTAAAAAGTTCTTGTAGTTCCCGGGCATAGTTCTCATCAGGGGCATCTTTTTCGTTGAGAAAACCATTGAGGAAAATGAGCATCATTCCGTCCTTGGTCACTTCTTTGGTTAGCTCTTTAAAATTGCCCAAGGCATGCGACCTCAGCTTGGTGTTATGGTCGTAGTTGAATTTCCCAAAAAACACCTCACTCGCTTGTGTAGCAAAATGGTTGTGCCAAAACAGCAGCATCTTTTCTCGGATACTCACATCTTGATTGACCATCTGCTTCACCCACCAACCTCGAAAACTCTCGATCCGTAAGCCTTCTGCTTCTTCATCATACGCAGCATTGACCCAAGTGCCACCAAAAGGCACATTCGGATCTTCATATCCTTCTTGGTCCATTCCATCAGAATAATAATAATTGTTCACTGGTGGGTCTGGAGGTGTAGGATCTACATCAAGGATATAGTCAACGGCCTGCTCCATATTCATGGTAAGGAGAAATTCCACATCCGATTTTTTCACTCCGAACATCGTTCGGCGAATAAGGTGAGCGGCCTGTTCGTAATCCCACGGACCAGTGTAGGGGTCAAGTCCTCCATTCAGCACGACTGCTGTGGTAGGCGGTGGAACGGGCGGCATTTCCCTCCCAATCCCGACAGATCGGGACAAGTTATTGGACATCAGCGATTGGGCGTTTTTAAAAATTCCTTTTTTTAAAACAGGAGCGCTTTCTTTACGCCTGAGTTTTTTTAAAAACGACCTTCGGTCAAGTGTAGATACTGTCATAAGTCGTATGGTTGGTTGATGGCGGACGATTGACGGTTGACGGCGAAGTGCAACCAGCAAACAGTAGCCAAATTTTGAGAGACAGTGGCCTTCGGCCAGCATCAGTTAATTCAGTGGTAAAACGGGGCAGCAGCGTTGTGGCAAAAATGTGTTTGTGAAAATGGATGGGTCATGGAATCAGCCTGTTGAGGTTATGAAGTGAAAAAAACAAACTTCGGTCATTTCAGTATAAAAACGAAGTGAGCAGAAAAAACCCTACCGAATTTTTTGGGAAAAAGTCAATTGGCGTCATTTGCGATGTCAGAGCCTAACAGTAAATTGACTCAACTAAATTATCAGAGCAAAATATTTGTTCAAATAATTGATGAAACTAAAACACCCTGTCTCCTATTAGTCGTTTACTGTGTGACATTCACTGTGTGCTGCAAGTTCCATACATTTGCCATTCCTCAATATGGACACACCACAGCAACATAGCGTTTGTCAAGAACCGGTTTACCAAAAACTGTTCTTTGCCCATGCCCGACATGTCCGCAACTTCTTATGTTATAAAGGTGCAGGCACCGATGAGGCCGAAGACCTCATGCAGGAAGCCTTCCTCCGCCTGTGGCGGGAATGCGAAAAAGTACCTGCCGACAAGGCCAAATCCTTCCTATTTCGGGTGGCCAACAACCTTTTCTTGGATGCAAAAAAACACGAACAGGTCGTTTTACGGTTTCAAAAGAAAAGCCCCAACCTCGACCGGGAAAACGAAGATCCCCATTTTATCATGGAAACCAACGAACTGCAACAGAAGCTGGAAACGGCCATTTCACAACTCCCTGAAAAACAACGCACCGTTTTCCTCATGAATCGAATAGACAAAATGACCTATGCCGAAATCGCTGAACAACTGGAACTGAGCGTAAAGGCTGTGGAGAAACGGATGTCGCAGGCATTGGTGGAAATGCGAAAGGTGTTGAAGGGAGTTTGAATTGATTAACGATTATAGATCACTGATTAACGATTGTTGATTTATGCGTCTGTTAATCAAAAAAATTAGGGTAGATGATCACTTTATCGTTTGTTACTTAGACTATATTTTTAAATAACAATGGAAAATACGAACCACGACGATACTTTACTGGCCCGCTGGCTCTCCGATGAGCTGACGGAACAAGAGTTGGCCGACCTCCAACAACGGGAGGACTATGCCGACCTCCAAGCCATCGTCGAGGAAATGAAAGGCTTGGAGATGCCTGCGTTTTCGGAGCAGGCTTCGTGGGAAAAATTGCGGGGACGATTAAAAGCTGAACCCCCTAAAGGAGAAGATGCTCAAACAACTACTCCTGTCATTTCTGAAAGGGAAACGGATGTTGAAACAACTACTAAAGCGGAAGATGCCAGCCCTGTTGAACAACCTACTGCCCCTACCCCACCCCCCGCACCAAAATTGACCCCCGTCGTGGACACACCCATTCGTTCCATCAACAGGCGGCAGGGGCTGTATGCTGCGGCGGCGGCAGTGGCTCTTTTGCTGGTGACTTTTTTTTGGTTAAGAAATCCAGCTGACCCAGTTGAAGGGTACACCACCTCCATAACTACCAAAACAGCGGAACAGACTCAGGCAAAGCTCCCTGATGGCTCCACAGCCGATCTTAATGCCTTTTCAACCCTCGCATTTTCCGAAACAGGCTGGCCGGACGAACGGGAAGTGTACCTAAAGGGGGAAGCTTATTTCAGGGCGAAGAAAGGTAAAACGTTTAATGTGCTTGCGGATCAAGGCAAAGTTCGGGTCGTCGGAACCAAGTTCAACGTATATGCCCGTGAGCAAATATTGGAGGTGAAATGCACAGAAGGCAGGGTACAGGTTTTTAACCCAACAGGTTCAGAAAAAGTGCTTGTAAAGGCAGGCGAACAGGTTAGTGTGATCAACGGCAAAATGCAACGCCGAAGGGGGATCGACTTTACCCCAAAATGGTTCAATGGAGAAAGTGTTTTCAAGAGTGCGCCCCGCTCAAGGGTTTTTGAAGAATTGGAGCGGCAATACGGTATCACCGCTATTAGGGAAGGACTGGAAGAAAAAGATTTTTCTGGTAAATTTGTCAATGACGACCTTGAAAAAGCCCTCAACATGATCAGTGGGCCTATGGGCTTGAAATATGAAGTGCAGAACGATACGGTGTGGTTTTCGCCCAAGTAACGCTAAACTCCAGTTCGGCGGCATTAAATGCACATTTCGTTATTTAACGAAAAAAAGAATTAACGAATTCCAGCAGCCCACGGCTTCAGGGATTCTATTGCGCCTCCCAAAAAAAATCTATGATCTCAAGCTATCGAAACCTTCTTTCACTGGCATTCCTGTTATTTCTTCCCTTTTTCCTACATGCCCAATCCCTGCCCAAAGTCAATGTGTACTTTAACCAAACCAAACTTTCCGATGCATTCGCTCAATTGGAAGTAAAATACCCCATCTCTTTTTCCTTCGAGGATGAAGCGATTGAGGGCATTGTCGTAACAGCAACTATTCGCCAGCTGCCTTTGGATAAAGCAATGGAAAAACTATTGACCAGAACAGGGCTGGAGTTTGAAATCGTTGACAACCAATACGTATTAATCAAGAGGGGAAATACACCACCCACTGAAACCACCCCTCCCGCACCCCAGCTAATAATTTTTGGAAAAGTGTTGGATGGCGAAACCAATGATCCGCTGACTGGGGCCACTGCCTTCGTTCAGGGAACAAGCAGTGGGGCTTATACCGATACACTGGGGCAATTTGAAATTAAAGGTGATTTTTCCAAAAATGATACTTTGGTCATTAGCTATCTCGGTTACGAAGCTTTGCAATATCTGGTGGAGGATTTCCTCCAAAGTCCTCCAAAAACCGTAAACCTCTCCTTTGCCAACACCTGGATGTCTGACATCCTCGTTAAGGACTTTTCCATTGACATGCTCACCCTCGGCAAAGAGGGCAATTTTCATTTTAAAAAAGAAAAAATACCAACCCTCCCTGGCTGGGGCGAACCTGATGTGCTGCGAATGCTCCAACTGCTGCCCGGCATCGGCAGTGCAGAAGAAAGCGCTGCCCGGCTGAACGTGCGGGGTGGTACGCCAGATCAGAACCTCGTCCTGTGGGAAGGGATTCCCATGTACCATACGGGGCATTTTTTCGGCCTTTACGATGCGTTCAATCCATATGTAGTAGATGAGGTAGATGTTTGGCGGGGCAACTTCGGTGCAGGCCACGGCGGCCGCAATTCCAGTGTGATTGACATCAAGGGTAGACCAGAAATTGTAGATGAATCCACTTGGGGGTTTGGATTCAACCTCCTGCACGCAAACCTTTTTATGGAAAAACCGCTTTTCCGTAAAACCAAATACAAACGAGGGGCAATCAACGTGGCAATGCGATTTTCCAATGCCAGCAACCAGAGCAAAGTTTTTCGGGAGTTGTTCGATCAAGTATTCCAAAACGGGAGGCTGGCCATACCAGACAGCCTCCGTCAAAACAATGAATCCACCACTTGGAGCCCAAAGATCAGGTATGGGGATTTTAACATAAAAATGAGGTGGCAGGGGAAAAATAAAAATGATAATGCCATTTCCATTTATACAGGGTCGGATCAACTCAATTATTATTACACCTATGATGATACCCTGACATTTTACAGTACCAGCGATTTTATCCGTGCACAAAATATTGGCATGAGCTGGCAACATGAAGCAGAATGGAAACCCCATCTGAAGGGCAATTTCAAATTAGCTGCCAGCACTTACAATAATGAATATACCTTTCGATGGAGCGATGAACGGGACAGCACATTTATCTACAGATACAATACTACCAACCTTATGGAGGATGTGTCCGCGCAGATGAACGTGGGTTGGCTGATGGATGAAAGCAAAAAATGGACGTTTGGCTATCATTTCAATGCCCGTCAGTCCAGCCTTGTTTATCGGGATACCCATGCCCTGAAAATGGAGAGAAATGTTTTTTCCAGGGACACTTCCTTAATGGGTTTGCACACCTTTTACTCTGCTTTCAGCCATCAGGTGAATCCAAAATTTTGGTACTCTCTCGGGCTGAGGATGAACCTCCTCCCTGATCGTAACCTGTACTTTGCCGAGCCTCGGGCCAATTTCATTTGGCAGCCTATGGGAAACAACTTTTCGGTCAAAGGCAGCATGACACGCAATTGGCAATTTGTCTTCCAGATCGTTGATTTCACCGACCTGGGTGCAGGCGAACCGCTCTGGGCATTGGCCAAGGACAGCATCCCTGCCCAAGAACTTTGGCAGTGGACACTTGGCGCCAGTTACGAAACCAAATCGCTATTGGTAGATGCAGAACTCTACTATAAGAACAGCCGCAACCTAACCTCCCGCAATCTGCTCGTTGACCGGGGCTTCGAGCGCCCGCTTTCTTTTGATGGGTCATCGGTCGCTTATGGCTTCGATTTTTTGTTTAGAAAACGCATTCCTCCCTACAGTGTCTGGCTCGCCTATTCGTTCGGTCGGGTGGAGCAAAAATTTCCTGAACTCAATAGTGGGCACACCTTTCCCGCCCGCCACGACATTCGCCATCAGATCAACTTCGTTAACATGCTCGATCTGGGCAGATGGGACATTTCCGCCAACTTGCATTTTCGTACCGGCACCCCCTACTCTATCCCGGATGTGGAGAAAGTCCCTTGCCCCAACTGCACCGTGGATGACTTCACCCACGAACTTTCGTTTGAAAAACTCAACACTGAACGGCTGCCCAGTACAATCCGACTCGACGTGAGCGCTACATATTCTTTTGGTAAAAAATCCAGAAAATGGAAATTGGGTCTTTCTTTCTTCAACCTCCTCAATCGTACCAATATCATTGACAAGGACTTCATTCTTGAAACTCCCGACCCCGATGAGCCACAAGCCGATTACCAATTGCGGGAACTAAATCGTTTGGCAGCCGGCTGGGCGCCGAATTTCTTTTTGCAGTATGAGTGGTGAGAAAGGGGGTATTGGGTATTGGGTATTGGGTATTGGGTATTGGGTATTGGGTATTGGGTATTGGGTATTGGGTATTGGGTATTAAGTAAACGATTTTTTCGTTAAAACGTTATTTCGTTATTTAACGAAATAAACATTAGCAAGTCAACAAAAGGTATTTTCAAATTGAATCCAATGCCATATGCAAATACCGTAATATCTAGTACCTGCTAAACCATCCACTTTTTCAACGCCTCTTGGTATGACCGACTCACTTTGTGCCGTTTTCCATTTTTCAAAAAAACGTAATAGCCAGATGGATCTTTTCGTACCTCATGGATATGCTGTAGTCCAATGATAGCCGAGCGGTGGATACGGAGCAGAATGGTGGGGTTGAGGCGGTTTTCCAACTCACCAAGACCGAGATTGGAGAGATAAGACTTTTGCCGGGTATGGAGGTGTGCATAGTCACCATCGGCTTCAATCCAAATGATGTCTTCCACAGCAAGGGCAATCATGCGGTTTCCCTGCTCAACAAGCAGCCGATGGAGGTAGGTAGTTTGTTCCCGTTGGAGGCTGTCGGATAGCTCCCTCACTTGCTGAAGGTTGCGGGATGGAGCAGATAACAATACTTTATTAACGGCTTGGGCAAAGCGTTTCTTGGTATAGGGTTTTAGCAAATAATCCACGGCATTGTGATCGAATGCCTTAAGGGCGTACCTGTCATAAGCCGTTGAGAAAATGACCTGCGGAATGTGAACAATTTGCTGCAATACCTGAAACCCGCTCATTCCCGGCATTTGAATATCCAAAAAAACCAAGTCGGGTTCATGCTCCTCTATGGCAGTGACTGCTTCTAAACCATTGGTGCATTCTCCCACAACTTGCAACTGCGGAAACCCATCAAGGTATTGCCGAAGCATCAGCCGGGCATCGGCTTCGTCATCTATTATCAGGACTTTCATGGAAGGTGTAACGGTAATACGGTTTATTGGTTTATCGGTACTCCGGCTCTATAGCTATAAGGCAAACCGTCAAACCACTACACCGTTATGCCATAATACCGTCTTTATTTAAAGAAATAACGAATTATAGATTTAACGAATTAACGGTAAATCAAAGCTAAAGACCAATCCTTTTGGTTTATTTCTCCTCACTGTAAGCACCTCATCAAACTGTTTTTCCAAACGCATTTGAGTGTTCCGCAAGCCAATGCCCCTTTGAAATATGGTAACACCAAGCCCCTCTGGATTGCCATTACCAGTATCAGATACTTCAAAATGTAACTTCTCCCCTACCCTTTTCACCGTAATCCCAACGCTCACTGGTTCGACGCTATTACCGACGCCATGCTTGAGGGCATTTTCCACTAAAGGCTGCAACAACATTGGTGGAACTGGCACATCCATTAAATTCTCTTTTATTTGAAAAACAGGCAGGAGGCGGTCACCAAACCGCTGTTTTTCCAATTCCATGTAGGTCTTCAGAAAATTGACCTCTTCCCGCAAAGGCACTGTTTCCGAACCGCTGGCCTGCAATCCGAACCGAAAAGTATCTGCCAACTTGGCGATCAACTCCCTTGTTCGCTCCATTGCCGGTGGCACAGAAGCACTGATGCTGTTAAGGGTATTAGAAAAGGAAATGGGGTTCAAGCTGGGCTTTCATTGCATTCACCTCGCTCTGAAGAGCGGCTTGGCGGAGCGCATGGGCGGCTTGCTCCTGCTTCTTCGATTTATAGACATATTCATAAAAATGGATAAAGCCAAACTGCACGA
>CBDCVJ010000086.1:0-816643 GCA_965222975.1 Saprospiraceae bacterium
CCATGATGTTCAAAAGCACAATCGGATTTGCCAAGCGGCCATTTAAATTCCCAAAGTTGCTGGCCGAGGCTGCTACTGCTACTATCAAGTCTGGTATGCTGACCCGGGTGCAACAGATTGACCTGCCGACAGCCCCTTTCACAGCCCCTCACACGCCACTCAATGGAATCATTTCTGCCCGCAGGAAGTGGAACGCTGCTATCCTTTCTCTCGACCGGGTGAAGGTTTTGAAAAATATTATGGGCACCACCCTCAATGATGTGGTTTTGGCTATTTGTGCTGGTGCGCTACGGCGTTATTTACAAGAAAAAGGAAAATTGCCTAACAAACCCCTGGTGGCGATGGTGCCTGTATCGACCCGCACAGAAGCGGATGGCAAGACCTCGGGCAACCAGGTTTCTTCCATGCTCATTCAATTGGCAACCAATGTAGCCGACCCTATTGAGCGGCTGGAAGTGATCCATGAAAATACCATTCGGGGCAAGTCCTATCAAAATGCCATTGGAGCGAAAACACTGGCCAATATGGCCGAGGCTGTACCCTTTGGCATTGCCAACCAAGCGGCACGGGCCTATTCCAGGTACAACTTGTCTAAACTTCACAACCCGGTTTTCAACCTAACGATCACCAATGTGCCGGGGCCTCAATTCCCCCTTTTCCTGAATGGCCATCAATTGCTGGCCATTATGGGCATGGCACCGATCATAGATGGCATGGGGTTGATTATCACGGTGTTAAGTTACAACGGTATTCTGACCTTAAGCCCGACATCTGATGCGAAGTCCATGCCTGATATTGATGTTTTCACTCGCTATTTGAGAGAGTCGGCCAATGAAATGGAGGAAGTGGTTTTGAAACTTAGTAAGAAAAAAACGAGAAAGAAGGTTGTTGAAAAACCAGCTAAAGCAAAGTCCGACAAATTTTTCGAACACATCAAAAAATTCATCAAGGAAAATCCAGATGCCATTTACCCCAATAGTGGAGTGTATCAGTTTCACATCACTGGCGATGTACCTTCTGATTGGAAATTGGATTTCAACAAATCACCCGGTGTCGTGAGGCGAAGCAAAGCTGGGTCGGCAGATGTCACTTTGACCATCAAGGATGAGCATTTGATGAAAATTGCCTTGGGAAAATTGAACGTACAAACTGCTTTCATACAAGGCCGTTTGAAAGTAGATGGGGATACGTCAAAGGCAATCAAATTGGGAAAGATTTTGTCGTTGGTGCCAAAGATGGAAGGATAGTGATTAACTTTATAAAATTAAAGGTTCTTTGATGATTATAGTGGAACAATAAAAAAACAGGAAGAGAGGGAGGTGAAAAATAAAAAATTTTCAATTTTTTATTTTTCACCTCCCTCTCTATCAGTGTTTTAAGGGAAAGAAAATTTTTGAAAAAAATTTTCTTTCCCTTAAAACACTGATATTCTGAATGGCTTCCACGGGATTTGTCAAAGAACCAAATTAAATATTATGAATTGCCAAAAAAAATTGCGATTCACAACTTTATTCCTGCTTTGTTGTATTTTCCTTTTATCATGTGATAATGCAGATTCAAAACAACAAAATCCAACAGCTGCACAAACAACCATTTCTCCGCAAAAAGCCATTGAAAAAGTCATTGCTCAAGATGAAACACTTGGCGGAATACGAAACCATGCCTGTGAAACCATACCGCTAGCGATAACGATCCAACAATATGCCGATGGGTTGGGGGAGATTGATTTTTCCAATTGCCCAGAGGAGTTTACAAAAGCATTTGCACGGCATCGGGATGCATGGGTGCAAATGATTCCCTTTGTAGAAAAATACCCAGACCTGCGGGGCGAGATGCACGACCTTTTCGATCAATTTGAAAAAGGCGATGAAGCAGATATATTTAAGCCATTGTTAAAAGCAATATGGGATACTTGGGCGGAGGTGGAAGAGGCCATGAAAGAGTAGGCAGACCGCAGTAGCAATACTTCGAGCCCTAAGCATGTACCGCTATGCCTTAATTCCATAATGAGTAAAGCTTATGGTCTTTCTAATGAAATTTCCATTTCAAAAGTTTAAAAAAAATACACTGAATATATTACCTTTAGACCTTTTTAAATACAGTTTTTAACTTCTTCTATTTGAAATTTTTTTATCCATATCAAAACTTATTGAAAGCCATTCTTACAGGGCTGATGCTGATTGTGCTATGTGTAAACATAGTCCCATGTTTGGATTGGATATTGGATACAAACCAAACTGCTCTTGAACTTTGCGACCCTTTTGACAATGAAGAGAAGGAGGAGAAAAAAAATAAGGAAGACCCTGACGATAAAATACAAGTTATTACAGAATTGTCGGATTTTTTCGACCCGCAAGAGAAATGGAAAATATTCTTAACAGCTGATTATCCTTCCCTTTTCCACCCCGAAATTCAAACCCCCCCTCCCAAACGCCTTGTTTTCCTTTCCTGATACTGGAGTTCTTTTTCGTTCCAGTTTTTTCTTTTATATAATCATTTCATCCACAAGGGGGTTATGGAATAGTCCCTCTGTTCTACGGCATAGGATGCAATTTTTAAACCCAATTCTGAGCGGATATTGGGTCTATCCAATGTCAAAGACTAAGTAACAATCACCAGGCCTTTTTAACCAAAACGGAAGGCGTTGGCTTGGAGGGATCACCATCTACCATCCACCGTCTACCATTTCATAGTCTTATGAAAAATAAATTCGGTTTTGACTTTAGACATATCAAGGGCGACCTGTTCGGGGGGATCACGGCAGGTATCGTCGCTCTCCCATTGGCCTTGGCCTTTGGCCTTCAATCTGGCCTCGGAGCTGCCGCAGGTCTGTATGGAGCTATTTTCATCAGTTTTTTTGCTGCCTTTTTTGGCGGCACCAACACTCAGATATCTGGCCCTACTGCACCTATGACCGCAGTCAGTATGGTCATCATAGCAGGCATTATTGCAACCAATGAAGGTGACCTGAACAAAGCTTTGCCTATTATTTTATTAGTCTTTTTGCTTTCGGGGCTTATCCAGGTTGCCCTTGGGTTTTTAAAGGTTGGGCAGTATATCCACTATATTCCATATCCAGTTGTTTCTGGATTTATGACAGGGATTGGGGTCATTATTTTAATAACCCAGCTGCTCCCTATGTTGGGCTATTACCCAAAGGAAGATACTGCTTATATTGACAAATTTGTCCCGCAGGCAGAGGAAGTCATATTGGAAAAAATATTGAAGGATGAGGCTGCGGAGGAAATTTTGGTGTTGGAAGATTTTAAAGAAACTGTAAGGCGGGCAGGGGAGATTACAAAAGAAGATATTCGCAAAGAGGCAGTGGCTTTAGGGAGCAACAATGCATCTGGTGTCATTGGGTCATTGCGTTTGTTAGGGACAGCACTTAAAAACATCAGCTATACCGACCTCATCCTTGGACTGATCACAATATTTATCATCTATGGGTTCAAACGGATCACCACCGCAGTGCCGAGCACCTTGGTCGCATTGCTGGCTGTTACCTTAGGTGCGTATTTCTTTATACCCGGATATCGGACCATCGGTGAAATACCAAGTGGTTTTCCAGATTTTTATTTAACGGAAATGTTCAGCGGCTTCAGTTTTGCATCGCTCAGGCCCTATCTGCTCACGGCCATATCGCTGGCGCTGTTAGGGGCCATTGACTCCTTGCTCACTTCCATTGTTGCGGATAATATGACCAAAACCAAGCACAATCCAAATCAAGAATTGATAGGGCAGGGGATCGGTAATTCAATTGCTGCCTTTTTTGGTGGCATACCAGGAGCAGGTGCCACCATCCGTACCGTAGTAAATATTCAAACTGGAGGCAAAACAAAACTCTCTGGTATGATTGCTGGCTTGCTGCTCATGTTTATTCTATTATCATTAGGGCCATTGGCCTCGCAGATACCCGCAGCAGTGCTCGCTGGTATATTGGTAACGGTGGGTATCGGTGTAATGGACTACAAAGGTCTCCGTGCCATTCCTCAATTGCCAAGGTCAGAAGTTATTGTCATGTTTCTGGTATTGATCCTAACAGTCTTCATTGGACTGATTGAAGCAGTTGTTGTCGGTATGATACTCGCCAGTATTTTGTTCATGAAAAAAATTGCCGACGTTGTCGAAAATCGCACCAATATCAGCCCGTTAAAAGAGTTTTCTCGTGAGATGCCTTGGATAGATGAAGGTGACATAATTGAAAAAGTTGGTGATAAAGTTTATATCAAGCACTTGGATGGGCCGCTCTTTTTTGGTTTTGCCTCCCGCTTTCAAGATATGTTGAATGCACTGCCAAATGTCAAAGTTGTCGTGATCCGAATGGACAAAGTACCCTATGTGGATCAGTCAGGACTTTACGCCATGGAGGACGCCGTCATGGATTTGCAGGCGGAAGGAATTAAAGTCGTATTTACGGATGTCCACGGTCAACCGTTGGATATATTTGAAACCTTCAACTTAATACCGGGATTGGTGGAAAGGGAATTTTGTTTTGAAAATTTCAAGGCTTGTGCCGATTGGTTGAAGGGATATTTAAAAGCAGATTTTACCGTTCCTTCCGAAGTGGTTTCGGATTCTTAACTACCATAATTTTGAATATTTTAAAAGTGCGAAAACGCCTGCTTCTTATTTGAAGCAGGCGTTTTTAATTCAGAATGCAAATCTTTTTTTTATTTAAATAAAAACAAATCAGTCTTTCCTTGTAGCGTTTCCGCCTTCCTTTACATCTTTCTATTAGATTTGATTGAATAATGCATTGTAGCTGCTGAATTTAATTGGCATTCTCCAAAATGCAACAAGCGCTTTTTATTTTTTAAGTCCAATTTAAATTTTAAAGGCTCTAAGTGATTTCATTTGGTCAATAATTTTTATGAAAAGTTTTACTAAATCTTCAAGATTTAGCAAAACGGATGGTTTTGACTGATTTGCTAAATTTCAAAAATTTAGTAAATCTTTTGACCAAATAAAAAGAAGATGAAAAAAATACTCTATTTATTTATTGCATGCTTACTCATTATGGCCTCATGCAGAAAAGATATTAATCAAACATTGGTTGAGGTAGATGAAGACCCTCCCATCGTTTTAATAGAAAGTTCGATCCGTGGAAAAGTGGTGGACGAAAATGGAACCGCCATTGCTTTTGCTCAAGTATCTGTTGGAAACGAAAATTTACAAGCCGACGCCAATGGATGTTTTCATTTTAAAAATGTAGAAGTAAAAAAATCGGGAACAATTGTTAAGGCAAATGCGAGCGGTTATTTCGGTGGTTCTTCCCCATTCCAATTTTACGGCAGAAGGAAGCTCTTATATAGAAATCAGAATGATGGAAAAAGGAACGCCCCATATGATCGAAAGTATTACAGGAGGAGAAATTACCAGCAATGGGGCTATGAAAATAAATATCCCTCCTGACGCTATCGAATATGAAAATGGCAGTAATTATAAAGCCGAACAAGCATTTTTCCACTGCCTATAAGGAGACTTTTAGAAAAAGGGCAGGCATCGGCTTGTGGCTTTCAGGAGAATATAACCATTTTGTAAACTCCCGTTTGCAATGGGTAGTAGCGCCGAAAGTACAAGTACCGTTCAGTTCCCTAACCCAATCAGAGTATGAGCTATCGCATCGCTATTTTCGATTTAGTTTGGATTTGGGGATTAAATATTTGATGAATCCGAGGAAAGAGAAAAAATAAATCCCTAATTTCCGAGCAAAAAGGTTTGTGCCATCTCAGCAACATCACTCCTTTAATATCGTACCCCCAAGTAAGGTTTTGCTTGGGGGTATTTTTATGGACAATTTATTTGATATAAATATGTAATCATATAGTTTATATTTCGACTAAAAATTACTTTTAATGAAAATTATTTCACCAAATAGTTGCATAATTAAAAACAATTCTTCTATATTTGCCCCATAATAAAATCAAATTAATGACATGACAAAAACGCTGAACTAAGCCATGAGATTAATCAAACAAACCATACTTTATTTCAAGGATAGCCGCTCTGACAAGGTCTATGAAGTTGATTTGTGTGAAGTAGGGGCTGAACAGTTTCTGGTCAATTTCAGGTATGGCCGCAGAGGCAGCGTTTTGAGAGAAGGCACAAAGACCGACCTCCCAGTCAACCAAGCAGCAGCAGAAATAATTTATGATAAACTGGTGGCTGGAAAAACTAAAAAAGGCTACCGGGAAACCTTAGAAGCGGCAGCCGATTTCATTCCCTCACAGATAGATTTACCAAAAGAAGAAGAGCCAATAGTCAAAACTAGTGACACATTCACCTTGCCATCTGAACACAAAGAGGCATTCCTTTCCTTGTTGAAGTCATATGTCCACCCCGATATTTCCCAAAAAACAGCACCAAAACCTAATGTTCCTAACCAGCCACCCCCACCTCCACGGTTGCAACCAAACCCCAAATCGGATTCACTCTGGGGCATGCTAAAGCAGTGGGTTGGAGGTGACCAGCCCCAGGGACGGGAGCATAGAACTCGATCTTCGTCCCATTCAACTTCGACTAACCAGAAAAAAAACAGGCCCATTGACCGTCTAAGTCGCCTGGTTTGGCGGAGCGGTGAACTGCGGGTTCAGGAGGCCTTGCCACTGCTGCTCGAAGTTGCCATCGGTAAAAACCCGATGACCGACTACTCCCTCGCTTGGGCTTTGGGCAAGTTGGAAAACGACCGCGCCATTGGTAGATTGGCAGAACTGGAAACAAGGGCTTTAGCGACCAAAAACAATGGCCTCTACCGGATAGTTAGGGAGGCGCAAATGGCCTGCAGCAGTCCAGAGGGTCAAGCTGCATTAGCACAAAAAACATTGAGTGCATTTCCAGCAGCATTAGCGACTGCCATCCGTTCCAAAAACGCTGATGCATTCGGCGAAGAGTTGAACAAGGCATTGAAAAACAATGATTTACCAAATATAATAGCCGACCTTTATCTTATTTCAAATGCACATCTTTTCGTTCGGGAAGCATTGGTAGAGTGGGCAATCAATGTGCCTCTGGAAGGCGGAGGCTATTTCCGTGGTGTGCGCCAATTGTTCAAATCGGCGGAGTTTAGGGAAGATGCTGAGGTGGTCGGATTGCTGGCCTATCGCTTCCAAACAACCCAAGGTAATTTTGATAATACCAAATATGCAGGGCGGTACGTGAATGGCAGATACTTGCGTATTTCAGAAGAGATCGGAAAGCCCAGTTCGCAGTTTGCTTATTCCAAGTCGACCAAAGAATATTTCACTCGACGTTGTGCCCGAACGCTAAAACGGAAAGGCGATATCGGCGACCCATCTTATGTGAAAATGGCGGTCGGTATGCTCTTGCCTATCAAGGACGGTGATGCGGGAAAAGTGTTTTCCAAAACATTTTACAAATACATCAACGTGGATGGCCAATGGACAAGCGAGAGGCGGACGTTGCATTACTCGGCCTTTTCCAAACTGTCTGTTTTTAATGAAATTTTATTTAAAAACAGCTCCCGGTTCAGTGTCACGGGTAATGGGAAATGGATTTATGCAGAGGGGCAAAATCCCGAAACGCCAGCGCCTACCGCAAGGGAAGAGGCATACCCGGAACTTTGGGACAAAATGCCAACTGGCGTGCTACATCTATTGGCCGAAAGCCAATGCAGGGAAGTGCATGAGTTTGCTGTGAAAGCCGCACGTGCCAATCACCGAAGCGTACTTTCATTTGCCGACACCGATTTTATCAAGTTGCTTTTTGGAAAACCCTACGATGTGACCAAGCAATACGCAATAGATCTTGCCAAGTCGAAATACGATCCGCAAAACCCAGATGCGGAATTGGTCATCGTGATGCTTGAAAGCGATTTGGAAACTGCCCGAACGGTAGCCCTCGAATGGATGGGGGCCAATAAAACGTTTTTCCTGAACGACGCCCCATTTTTGGCCAATTTGTTATTTGTACATCATGAGGAAGTGGTGGCATGGGTATTTGACTATATAAGTGATGTGGTGAAAAATGATGAGAAATCGTTGGCGGTAATAGGCCGTGTCCTTGCCTTGATAATGGGGCAGGATGAGCAAGCTACCGAGTTGGAAAAGAAAAGAATATTGGTGGCGGGCGAACACCTGACCCATCATTTTACAAAGCCTTTGAGTAAAATTAATTTGAATTTGGTGAATGACCTATTGGGTCATCCGCTGCCGGAGGTACAGGTTTTGGGCGCAAAAATTTTACGCAACCACGAAGTGCTTGTAAAAGACCTCCCAGAGGACTTGTTGCTCGGCCTTATCAATGGCCCAAGCGCTGAATTGAGGGAAGTCGGGGTGGAATTGCTCGGCCAATTGTCAGTAGAAGATTTGGTAAAAAAAGAAGACTTGTTGCTCGGCTTATGCCTTTCTCAATACCCTGAAATCAGGCAAGCAGTGAAACCTGTGGTGACCAATTTGGCTAATGGAAGCAAAGGATTTGCAGCTGCCTTCGTCCAACGGTTAGCACCTTGGCTGCTCCGTAGAGAAGACAACGAAGGCCGTGATGCCGACCTTCTTGACTTACTGACCGTCCACCTCAAAAGCCACCTTGCAGCCATTGGTAAAGATACTACGCTGAACCTGCTGTTCGCCCCGCGCAAAGCTGCACATCAATTGGGCAGCTATTTGCTTCACCATCATATAGAAGCCACAGATTTAACCATCCGGCAGATCGTCAAATTGGGCGACAACGAAATGCTGGCGGTGCGCCAATGGGTTTGGGATTTTTATAAAAAAAATATGGCAAGGGTAAAATACGAAGCCCCCAACGCCGTCCGCCTGCTTGACAGCAAATGGGACGACTCCCGTGATTTTGCCATCCAATTTTTTAGAAATGATTTTTCGGAAAACGATTGGACACCCGATATCCTCGTCAGCCTTTGCGATTCCGTGAACCCCATGGTGCAGCAATTGGGAAAAGAACTGATCTCGAAGTTCTTCAAACAGGAAGACGGCGAGCAGTACCTACTCCAACTGAGTCAGCACCCGGCCGCTGAACTACAGCAGTTTGCAACCAATTACCTCGACAATTTTGCTGCCGACAAGCCACAGAACATACATGAATTAAAACCCTATTTTATTACCGTATTGTCCTCTATCAATAAATCAAGGGTTGCCAAAAAACGGGTCTTTGAGTTTCTAAAACAGGAGGGCATTAAGAGTCAAACCGTTGCCGAAATAGTAGCGGATGTGATGGCCCGACAATCGGTTACCATGGCCATTGGCGACAAAGCAGCTTGCATCGAAATCATGCGGGATTTGCAATTGCTTTACCCTGAAATGAAGTTGCCGCTGCAGGTGGTGGAATTTGAAACATATCCAACAAACGTCTAACACGCACCAGTCATGCTATTCAATTACAAATACAACGGAAGCTCATTGGTGGCCAGCAGTGCCAAGGAAACCAGCTTGTCCTTTGCCCCCGACACTTTGCGTGAGCCTACTTTTTTCAGGGGCACATTGGGTAAAAACATCGCCTTCCGGGAAGCCATTTCTGCGTTGCATGATGTGGTGGTGTCAGACCTCCGTTACAAGCCAAAAGACAGAGAAGAATACAAGGCATGGGCATTGGAACAAGAGAAATTGTTCATGGAGGAAATGACCCTTCAAGCTGAGGAAGTCAAAGCAAAGAGTGGGGTGTTGCGCCGAGAACTCGACGACCTCAACCAGCAGGCCGGGAAAATCATGGCCCCATTTTATAAGGCTCGTAAAAAGTATTTCGACTACATCTATAAAAGAGACAGGGACGCATGGTTCGTACTCGACCCCGTCATTACGGTACATCCCGATGAGATTTTTTTCGAGTGTTTCAGTCAGGACGAATCCTCTTATGGTCGGCTCGGATGCGGGTATGAGGTGTTTGAAAAAATAGAGGAGTTCGCTTGCGGCACCACTAATATTGACTACTCCGATGCGCTGTATAAAGAATTTCAAAAAATAAGGAATTATAAAAAAACGGACTTCGTAGTAGATCCTTCTGGGTTCGAAGTAGAAACCACTGCGGAAGAACAATTCAAGGAACTGAAAATTGACCTGCCCGACAGTTGGGTACGGGGTTTCCTGCAAGTGAGTTCGGCTATGACCCTCGATGCGGTTTCGTTTGATCTGCACCCAATGGATGTTCATAATTTTTGTCTGCTGCTGAAGCGGTACAAAGAGAGAAAAGGCCCTCGCTCGATTCGTTTTATCCTAAAGCCAGGCGAACCAGTGCGAGCCATTTTCGAACCCTGGAATTTCGAAGTCACCTGTTCCCGCAGCCCTTTTATGGGAAATGAAGAACATGAAATCAGAATATGGGGCAGGCGTCGGTTGCTCATCTTGGAAAGGTTGATCCCCATAGCTAATTGTTTTAAAGTCAGGTTGATGGGGTCAGGACTACCGTCCTTTTTCATCGCTGATCTAGGTGATATGAGTTTCACACTTGGCCTATCGGGTTGGACAAAAAACGACTGGTCGAAGGCAGGCAATTTTGATTTATTAGCCCCACGTGAGGAAGTCGATTTGTTCACCAAAACAAAAATCTTTGATTCGCTCAAAGAAGATTGGGTGCTTTCCGCCGATGACTTAGCCACCAAGATGCGGCTCGACAAAGCCATTGTAAAAGGCGCCCTTTCTGCCTACACCCAAGCCGGCAGCGTCATGTTTGACCTCAACAAAGGCATCTACCGGGCAAGAGAACTCAGCCGTGAACCCTTGCCCTATCAACAACTACGCTTCGCAAATGAGCGGGAGCAAAAAGCCAATGACTTGATCAGAAGTAGTCAAGTGCAATCATACCCCAAAGCCATCGAAAATGGCCAAATAAAAATTGACGGCGTGGTGAAAGATGAAAACCACTCATACCAAACCGTCGCCGTGATTGACAGTGACCAGCGCTTGGTACACGCTGAGTGCCAATGCCGTTTTTTCAAAAAAAATAAACTTTTCAAAGGCCCATGCGAACATGTATTGGCCACAAGAATAAAATCCAATCAAAAGTGATTGGAGGGAAATGGTTTGAATGGTTGAAATGGCTTAGTACACGTCATACGGGAAAACCATTTCAACCATTCAAACCATTTAACCATTCAATCTTGACAGGTCAAAAGAGCTTGCATTTTGGGCGATGTTTCGTCGCTCTTGCACACAACTTTTGCATACGCCACTGGCCAACTCTTTATAACTGCGGCCTGACGTACTATATAGCGTTTTCGGTTTGACTTCCTCGAAGTAAAACTGCTATATAGTACGGGCCGCTTTGAGCTGAGTCGTCCAGTCCTGAGCATGATCGAAGTAAACGACCTGTCATTTTTTGAGAAGCCAGAAGCCAGACCGCTTCGCTGTCAGAAGTCAGACTGCAAACGTCTGGCCTCTGATAGCGAAGCGGTCTGATCTCTGACTTCTTTTCCTCTCGCAGCGCAGCAAAAAGAGCTTGCAATTTTGGGCGATGTTTCGTCGCTCTTGCACACAACTTTTGCATACGCCACTGGCCTGCTCTTGATATTGCGAGCTTGCACCTACCCAGTGTTTTCGGTTTGACTTTCTAAAAGTAAAACGACCGGGTAGGTGCAGCTCGCTTTGAGTTGAGCCGTCCAGTCCTGTGCTTGTTCGAAGTAAACGGCTGCGCTGTTGAGAGGGTATTGGGTATAGAGGCATTAGGTATTATTTGCCGAACAATACCTAATGCCTTAATACCAAATATCTTAATACAGCATCAAAATGGTTCAACAACCTCGCACCCGTCAGGAACTCTACGATCTCATCAGGAAAACCTCCAGAGAGGAATTCGTTTTAGCAGAGATGAAACGCCTTGGCTTTTGGGGAAATAAAGATGGCCAACCCAGCTTGCCGGAAGTCATTGTTGATCGGCGTAACCAATTGACCAAGGAGCTGCGGGAGTTGTACCAAAAAGAACGAAAGATCAGCAACCCAGAGCAGGTGCTGAAAGAGTACCGACAAAAGCGGTTGCGGGAGTCGAGGGAAAAACAAGCGGCCAACCGAGAACGCAAGGAGCAAGAACGGCTGGACAAAGCAAAAAAATGGAAAGAGCGCAAGGTCTCCGAAATCCTCTACCTCGGCGAAGGCATTTCTGCTGGGTTAAACAATAAGGAATGTGATGCGGCCAAACTTGCCAAGTTTGGCTTGGCCCCACTTGAGGATACAATGGCATTGGCAAAGGCTTTGGGCATTGGTGTGAGTACGTTGCAGTTTTTGGCCTATCACCGAAAGGTCAGTAGAACCAGCCATTACCAGCGTTTTTATATGGCCAAGAAAACGGGTGGCAAGCGATTGATCTCTGCCCCGATGCCAATTTTGAAAATGGTGCAATACCGGGTTTTGGAAAATATTTTGGACAGAATACCCGTACATGACCAAGCACATGGTTTTGCAAAGGAGCGATCCATCGTTTCCAATGCCAAACCCCATGTCGGACAAGACCTCGTGGTGAACCTCGACTTCAAAGGCTTTTTCCCGACCCTTGATTTCAAGCGGGTGAAGGGGGCATTCCGAAATCTTGGCTACTCGGAACATGTGGCCATCATCCTCGCTGCTCTCTGCACCGAACCAGATCAGGACAAGGTAAAGATGGATGGCATAGAATATTTCGTAAATAAGGGCGAAAGGCATTTGCCTCAAGGCGCCCCTACCAGCCCCATGCTCACCAATATTATTTGTTATAAATTGGACAAACGCCTTGCTGGCCTTGCAGAAAAAAACGGCTTCCGGTACAGCCGCTATGCCGACGACCTTACCTTCTCTGCTTCCGGCAAATCAGTTGAAAACCTGACTCAATTATTGTGGGCCGTTCGAAAAATCACCAAAGACGAGGGTTTCGTGTTGCACCCAGAAAAACTCCGCATCATGCGGAAAGGCAGCCGTCAGGAAGTGACGGGAATCGTGGTCAATGAACAGATGGGCGTCAGCCGGAAAAACTTGCGGAAATTCCGTGCCCTGCTCCACCAGATCAAAACTACTGGCTGGGAAAATAAACGTTGGGGGCATACACCCAATACCAAAGCCGCCGTTTGGGGCTATGCTAATTTTGTCTATATGGTAACGCCGGAAAAAGGGGTCAAGCTGTTGGAAGAGGTGAAGGCTTTGATTGGGACTATTCCTAAAAAGAAATCTGCACCAATTACTAATAGGGTGATGGAAGAAATGAAAAAGGTTGAGAAAAAAGTAGGAAAAAAAGACAAAAAAAGTGATAAGCCTAAATGGAAGATGTGGTAAACTTTACCCTTTAATAAATCTTTTCAAACATACCTGATAATTAGCATCCATTAACGGTTAAATTTTAATGAAATAATTTTTAGCTTTTCTGTTGAAAAACCTTTAACGCAATTAGAAATAAATGAAAGTTGAAGATCACTTATATAAAGAAATGGATTTAAGCGAGTTGGAGGAATATTTAAATTCATTTCCAAAAAACAAAGCTTTAAATGAATTAACCAAAGCGTTTTACAAATATTCAACATATAAAAATTTGCAAGAATGGAATAAGGCCGTTAGGCTCTGTGAATCATTGACAATTTTAGGTTGGAAAGAATTAATTCCAGTAGAGGCTCATAAATCAAGGTTTTTTAATGGAAACCCTTACACTGGATTTTATGATAAAAATGGAGAAGAAAGGTATCAAAGTGCAATATGGTCAAAAAGAAAAAGCGGTTTTACCATAGAGCCAGAAAGGACCTACCAATTTACCAATACACTCCCGACAAGAGCTGTTGCAATTAAAAAAATAAAAATTGATATACAGAATGGGAAATTTAACAGCCAAAGGAATTGGATTGGCAAGAACCCCATTAGGCCTTATATTTATTTAATGAATGCTTTTCCAGAATTAAAATATATTCAGGGAAAAATTGGCAACTTAAAAGAATATTTAGATGAGGAATTAAATGGATCAGACTATGGCAATAGTTTTAATTATTTTTCAATTTCATGCAATATTAGTTCTCCTTTTACCGAATATATAATTATTCCTGAATCAGGTAATGTCAAAAAAGGGAATAATAACATGAAAATAAATACTCCAAAATTTAAATTTAACAGATTCACAAAGAAAAACGGCACTTATTCAATAGACTATTATATCTCGAAAGAATTTGGTATTCGAGATAAGAGACAACAAGTGGATATGCTAAAAAATGATTTCATTTACATGTGCGAATTTTCTTCAAAGAAATTAAAGCCAAAATGCGTAGGGTATAATTTTTCAAAACTTCAAGAAGATTTAAAATTTGCTCTAAAAAAGTGGAATTAAAAACCGTTTCAAGTGCAGCTTTATTCCATCTGCACCTGTTCAAATAACTCACCCCGGCTCCGACTCCGCCCCCGATTTCTGCCGCAACAACCCCCGGAACGCATCCAACACGGTAGCCCCGTCATGCACCACCCGATAAACTTCCTGCGTGATAGGCATTTCCACACCATATTCCTCGGCCAATTCCTTCACCACCCCGACTGTTTTTACCCCCTCTGCCACCATAGACATTTCCTCAATAATTTCGTCCAATTTCCGCCCTTTTCCTAACTGGACACCGACGTGCCTGTTCCGGCTTTGAGGGCTGATGCAGGTAGCCACAAGGTCGCCCATGCCTGCAAGGCCGGAAAAGGTTTCTGGCCTTCCGCCCATTGCCACACCGAGACGGGAGAGTTCTGCAAGACCACGGGTGATGACTGCCGCCCTTGTATTATCGCCTGCCCCAGCACCATCGCCCATGCCTGCTGCAATAGCGATCACGTTTTTCAATGCACCACCAAGTTCACATCCCACCACATCATTGTTGGTATAGACCCGAAAAAGCCCAGTGCGGAAGACCTTTTGCAGGGCGTGGGCCAGGGTATCGTCCACCATGGCGATCACACTGGCAGCTGCTTGCCCGGCCATGATCTCGCGGGCGAGGTTCGGCCCGGTCAAGACACCTGCAGGGTGGCCGGGCATGACTGTTTCAATGATTTCCGTCATCCGCATCTTTGTCCCTTGTTCCAGGCCTTTTGCCAGACTGACGATGGGCACCCATGGACGAATATGCGGCTTGGCATCTTCCAGCACATGCCGGAAATGCTGCGATGGAATGCCCATCACAATGACATCTGCTTTTTTGACTGCCTTTTTTATAGAGGTTGTAGCCGTGACTGCCTCATGTAATTGTGTGCCGGGCAGGTATTTTTCATTGCGGCCATGTTTGTTGATCTCATCCACCGTTTTGGCGTTGCGGGCCCATAAGATGGTGGGGGAATTGCGGGCGCAAAGTGAGGCGGTTGTTGTGCCCCATGAGCCGCCTCCGAGTAGTCCGACGTTGAGTTTCATTGGTTGGAAATTGGGAAATTGGGAAATTGGGAAATTTAATTGGATTAATTATTTCCTGATTCCTCAATTTCTATCCTCATCACTTTATTGGTAATGAATTAATATGGATGTTTAAAGTTTTATGGAGTTTTTTCAATTTATGGTAAATATCTTCAAAAGTTTCTGAAGTGATTAAATTACGATTCTTTGACTTCGTAGCCCATGTTTTTAATTCGCTCAATGAACCTCTGCATAATAATAAAAGGTTCGTTTTTCTCTAAAATGAAACCTTCCATTTCCTTCCGAAATATTTGCTGCAATACTATCGGCAGCCTCAACGAATTGCCCGCCAATAGCTTTTTTAGAAAAATAATCCCATGAATTTACAATTGCCCAGACCAGCTCTCCAATTTCCATTGTCATTTTGTAAATATCTAATTCTTCCAATGGAATATATTTAGTGGTATCCATAGCCGTGTTTTTATGGCAAGATGATAATGAATTTTTAATAAAGCATAATTTCCCAATTTACTAATTCCTCAATTCCCTAAACTTGCCCCAACACCTTCAAATACATCCCCCGTACCTCCCCAATCCGCTCGTTCAATTCTTCCAACTTCCAATCCACCGTAGGCATGGGCGGCAGCACCGTCACCTCCACTGCCGTTGGCCTGAACACGTTTGAGCCACGAGGCATTGCATCATGTGCATTGTTGATAACAACTGGCACAACAGGAACGCCAGCCTGCATGGCCAAATGGAAAGCCCCTTTTTTGAACCTACCCAATGTCTTGTCACGGCTGCGGGTGCCTTCTGGTGCAATGATGATGGACGTACCCCCTTTCAAAGCATCCACAGCAGGTTTGAGGGCCTCGATGGCCTTTTCCCTGTTTTTTCTATCAATGAAAATAACGCCACCTGCCTGCATCAGTTGACCAATGACTGGCATGCTCTTGAGTTCTTGTTTGGCGATTCCACGAGCATCTTTACGAAGCAACTTGGCCATGATGAACAAATCAGCGCTGCTTTGGTGGTTAAAAAGGAAAACGGCGGGTCGGTGCGACCACAGGTGTTCGTGACCCTTGATGGCCAATCGAATCCCCGCCATTTGACAGACCAAGTCGCCAACGGAAGCCATCATTGAATTCACGCCATCATCCCAGCTCATGGAACTGACGCCAGTCAATACACCTTTCATAGCGGCAGGAAACAGGCTGCCCAATGCCAATCCCGTCCGCACTACACCTGTAACACCCGGACGGGCCTCATCATTGAAGCGGAAAACGGGCCAATTGTTTTGAAAGGCCAATGCCGAAAGCTTAGTGTCGGGGTTCATGGGGCGGGGATTGCCGACGATTTCCAGTAGCGGAAGGTCTTCGGCACTATCAGTATAGAAGTAACTTTTAGTGAGGTCAAGGTCATGTTGCTCGGCCAGATGGCGAGCGGCGAATGCCTTGCCGTCACCCCAGCAAGCAGGTTCTATGATCCGGCCCGTAAATTTCCCCTTATGCACCTCCATGCGTGTACACATCACGTGTTCGATGCCAAGGTCGCGGGCGATGGGGTTCACCTGATAGGGCGTGGCTGCCGAAACGATGGCAACAGTGTGGCCTTTGGCCAAATGAGCTGCCACCAATGCCCGTGCCTCAGGGTAAATCTCATCGGCCAGGTATTTCAAATAAACCTCTTCGCCCACTTCATTGAAGACCTGCTCGTCCACGCCAGCGACCCCTTTTGCACCGACGGCAGCCAATCCAGCAAAGTTGCCATTGCCGAAAGCATAGACCAACGCACCGGCAAACTGAGCTACCACTTCTTTGGCCGTCATGCGCCCACTGAGCAGGCGGGTTTGGAAAAATTCTTTGGCCGAAAAGCCCCTGATCAACGTGCGGTCGAGGTCAAAGAAAGCACCGATATGCTTGCCTCGCTCGCCCTCAATGATTGGCTGAGTGATGCTGTCGGTAGTCGAGCCGGGCACTACTTCCCGCTCAAATGGCACGGCAGGCAGTCCATCGACTGGTTTTGAAATGAGGATTTTTTGGATTTCGTCAATGCTATGGCTGATATGTTCCAGTTCACTGATGAAGGTATTGATTTCTTTCACCTTGGGTGCTTCAGCTGAGGGGATAAGGTTGCGGTTTTTCGCATAGCGGATGCCATTTTGTAAAAAAGGTTTCGACACTGACTCAATGCGCTGGATACGGCCCTGCCACTGGAGTTCGCCTCCAAGGAATATGCAATTCCCTAAAAAGGTTGCTTCATCAAAATTTTCGTTCACATCCCAGTTGCGCAAGGCGAAAGCGACTACACTGTAAGCCTCAATGTAGGTGTAAAGCACCACAGGCGAAACGAGAATTTTTTGCTTCCGCAAAACTTCGAACATATCCGCCTTGGGGTCGGTCAGGGTCTGTTGCCAATCGGGATCAACAAAGGCAAGGTCGGCTTCCAATTCGTCCACAAAGGTGGTTTTGTTGGAATAGAAAAACTCGAACTTGAACAAGTCCCGCAACTGCATGATGCCTTGCCAAAAAGCCACCATGCGATCTTGCGGCGCCAACTCAGCCACCCGTGCCAACGATAGTTCGATAAATGCCCGGTGGTAGAGGTGGTGAACGGCCATGTTGGCGTAAAAATTCACCGTCAGGAAGTCCTCTGGTCGGATGGTGTATTTAGCATGGAGGCTATCGCCATGCTGCTGCACCAGTCCTGTACGGGTGAGCAGGTTAAGGGCATATTGCACCGATTCACCAATAGATTTTCCCCGGTCAACGAGCGCATCGGGCTTGTGGCTTTCGATGAGTTGCATCAAGTCGGCGAGGTCGCTTTCGATGGCCCGTTTGGTCAGGGCATATTTGCTCAGCAAAGCAGTTGCGACGAGGGAGGTTGTCGTTACGGGCGTGATCTGGTTGATGTTATGAACGATGTCGAGCGCAAAACGGGATACCTTGCCAGCACTTTCCTGCTCTTCGCTGAAAGCAGTAATGGCTCGACCTTCTACCACCTCGACCGGTTTACCGAAGCGCAGGGAAATGCGCCCCATGCGCTCGCCCATTTTTTTGATATAGTCCAAAAACCAAGCGAGGCTCTCTGCTTTTTTGGCCTTGCCCCGCATCTCTTTTGCCATCTCCTTCACATCGGGGATGAGGTCGTAAACGATGGAAACAGGTACGTACTTGACCTCCTGCGGCGAATCCTGCTCGCCTTCCATGATGTATTTCAAAATGCCCATTTTCGGCCACACCAACTTGCCCGTTCGGGAACGGGTGCCTTCTATGGCCCACATGAAACTGCTCTTTTCATTTACCAGATGGGCGATGAAATGCCGGAGCGCCAATTTATATACTGCATTTTCCTTGATGTCCCGCCGAATGAATATAACCCCACTCTGCCGTCCCAATTGCCCCAGTCCCATGAAGTCCATATTGATGCCCGCAAAGATGTAGGGGATGGGCAGGCCGTGCCTTGCCAATGCCAGTCCCAGCACCATCATGTCAATATAGGTCTTGTGTGTCATTACGAAGGCGACAGGGTGGCGGCGCACCAGTTTGGCTACCTGCTTCATTTCCTGTGGGTTCACGTCGATGGTAGGGTGGTAGGCCCGACCCAGCACAAATTGGCTGAGTTGTACGCCAACCACATTGGCAATGGGCTTGTGTTCTGTGTAGAGTTCCTGCAAGTAGCCACCTGCCTCATCATGTATCTGTGCAAGGTTTTCACCCGACTGCTCGGCGAGCTTGGCAAGTTTTTTTTGAAATCCTGGGTGGTTAAGTAGTTTTTCCATTGCATGTAGCCCGGATTTTCGAACCCGGGATTTGATTTACATTTTGCCGGATTTGAAAATCCGGGCTACGTTGAAAGCCGAAAGTAGGGAGATATTTATGAAAAGTAAAAACCCGCTTGTACTGAATTTGACTTTGATTGAAATCTGTGTAGAGTACTTATGGTGCTATATCGCTATCTTTTTCTATATCACTTGATGCCGATTCCCGTTTCCTTCCAGATGGTCTTAATAATTATTGGCCCAATAACCCAATAAAGTAAAGCGGTAATTAATCCAGGAAAATACCCTTCCGAAACTAATGCAAAAATAACATGGGCAATGGCATTGCCGACGATACCGTATATGATAAAAAACAATGGGATCATCATAAGTGGTTTTATTTTTTTATAAATGAATATAGCACCAAGAATAAAAAGGAAGTAAGCGAACATATTGAAACTTACAAATAATTCTATTGGATATTCCGGTGCATCGAATAAGGCGGGGAATTTATGGTTGAACCCTGTAAGGTATTCTTCTGTAAAATGGAGAAATTGAATGCCTAATGCAAATAAATATAGGGGAAGTATCTTATTTGGCGCTGGTTGTTTTTTATAAAAAGTCAGAAAATAAAAAATATAAGCAACGATAACACCCGGAACAAAGGTAACCAGTAAAGTTGGGCCATTTGAAATAAGGATAAATGTCACGATCATCCCAATGGTCATTAAAGTAGGGACAATAATATTCTTGTTCATTGTTTAATTACAACCACATCCGCCACCAACCTTGCCACCATTGGCGCCAGAAGCACCTTCCCTGTATGATTCAAATGCGACCTCAAATTGAATGCAATCGCCCGGCTTTAATTCCATATCCTCATCGTTTAAATACATTTTTTGATAAGGCTTTACGCTGGCACAGCTTGCGACTAAAAGAATGCACAAGATAATTAAACATACTGGTTTTTTAAAATTCATTTATATTCCAGTTTTAAATTTTTGGAAATAAAAATTTCATCTTGCTCATTTACAATAATACCCTCTATATTTTCCAATTGATCAATCAACTGCATGCCACTATCTTCTCCCATGACAAAAATGGCAGTGGCGAGTGCATCAGCCAATTCTGCATCCGGACAAATAATGCTAACGCTTTTTAGTCCTGATACCGGATAACCTGTGCGAGGATCAATAATATGGGCGTATTTTTTCCCATCAATTAAAACGAACCGCTCATAATTTCCGGATGTGACGATTGCTGTATTTTCCAATTGCAGCCAGGCCATGATTTTGTTTTTATTTTTTGGGTCGGCAATGCCGATTTTCCATTGCTCGCCATTAGCTTGCCGCCCCCAGGCAAAAAGATCGCCACCTGCATTGACGATGCCATTGGCAATGCCCATGCTTTTCATTACATCACGGGCCTTGTTGGTGGCATATCCCTTTCCAATAGCGCCGAAACTAATTTTTATCCCTTCTTTTGTTAAAAATATCGAGGTATCGTTTTTATTTAAAATAATATTTTGGTAATTGATTTTCTCTATGGAAGCGGCAATGGAATCTGGCGAAGGGATTTTTTTCATTGTGCCATCGAACCGCCATATTTTATCAATAGAGGCAAAAGAAATATCAAATGCCCCATTAGTAAGTGATGAAACCTTTTTACACCTTTTTATCAACCCAAATAATTCTATGTCAACTTTTACTGGTTTTTTACCTGCATTACTATTGATGGCTGAAGTTTGGGAATAGGCATCCCAAGAGGAAATTAATTTTTCAATTCTGCTAATTTCTTTTTCTGCCACATCGATAGCTTTTTCTGCAAGTGCAGTATTAGTAGCAACGGCTGTTATCTCAAAAGGAGACCCCATTGCTGCAAAAGCCTTTTTGAACGCTTTGTTTTCTCTTGTAATATATTTTGATAAATAATTAATAAACAATTCAGGTCCGCCCGCCTGATAGGTCGTTTTATTTAAAACATGGCCTGTTGCATCAGTAAGAACAGTATGAGGAAATATTCCTTCCCTGTTATATTTTTCAGCCAATGTTTCATTATGAATGCTTTGTTCTTTAGGTAGTTTGTTTTTTTTATATCTTGGGAAATCCGCCAATACGCAGATCATGTTTTTTTTGGCAAAGTCTTTAAATGCTGGCGTTTCAAATATTTCCTTTTTCATTTTGATGCAGGGTTTGCACCAATCGGAGCCTGAGAAATAAATCAAAATATATTTGGACTCTTTTTGCGCCAATTGTTTGGCTTTGGCAAAATCTGTTAGCCATAATAGGCTATCCTGTTCAGCAGCGTAAATGCTGCTGAACGGAAATAGCCAGCAGGTTGCGATAAAAATAAAAACCTGCAAAAAATGCTTATGAAAATATTCGTAATAAATTCCCATTTAATTCCGTGTTATAGGTTGCAATTCCGAATTTGCCCAGGTCATTATAAGTAGTAGTGCCGTTACCTTCTTTGTCAAAAGTGGCCCCATGTTCCAGGCATAAAAATTCTTTATCCCTCCAAATGATACGGGGCAAGTATTCGTCGCTGCATATTTTGGTAGCAGCTATATATTCTTGTTCTTCCGTGAAAACGATTATGGTGTTTTCGTAAAATGCGTACCCTCCGGGTGATTTTAAATTGCCATATTCTGGGAAGTCAATATTTATGGTAAAATCAATGGTTGGTTCGTTGGGATGGGGTAGGGTGTCCGTTCTCAATAAGGTGTTTTCCCGAACGGCTGATTCGAGTTTTTCTTTTTGGCGGCAGCCTCCATTGCAAATCATCGAAAAAGCAATGGTAGCGCCGATTGGCAGTTTTGATATGAATTCTTTTCTGGTCATTTTTGTTGGATTTATTTCGTAGTTGGGAAATTTATTTCCCATTGAATAATTCATTGGGAAATAAATTTCCCAACTACGGCGGATGATGATCAGAAGACTAAATATATGAAACCGATGACGAAAAATATCCCGATCAAACCACCAATAATGATACTCAAAATCATTTCACCTGTTCCCACGTATTTTACCAAAACAATTTGGTTAAGAAATAACTGCCCTGCCAAAATACCGGCACTGTACATTAACAATCTGACCCAATTACCAAAATCTCTCATCCGGTTAAAATTGTAATTCCTCTCATCAACGAATGCTAAAAGCATGGCTATTAAAAGTGGACTAAAAATTAAAATGGCCATTTCTTCGAGGAGTGTTTCTTTTTTTGTATTTATTATTTCCATAGCTTGTATTTTTATGTATTAAAAGCGGATGATCTTTTTTGAAAGATTATGGCCATTCCAGCCACTTATTTTTAATAAATAAAATCCTGGCTCACATTGACCACATTCGATATTATGATTAGATTTTCCTCCATTTACAATAACCTTATTTTGCCAAATTGTTTTTCCCAAATAATCAATTAATTCCAAATTTAATTCTTCCCTTTTTTTGTCTAAATGCACGCTGATTTGTAAAGGCCCATGTTGCCAGGGGTTGGGAAATATATGTACCTGTATATTTTCTGAAAACAATTCAATTGTGGGAGTAGAATTCTGCACATATGGTTCTATATGGGTAATTTCATAAATCCCACCGGTTGCATAATTGGGTGTGTACATACGCAGGGTGTCGTCGTTGCGGCCAATGCCCGATGCCAGCATTGCCGTAGCACCAGAAATGGCATTCAGAACAGTGCTGGTTTTAATCCAAGCGGTTCCGTTCCATTCGTATTCCACTAAATCATCCGCCGGGCCAGCCCAATAATTAGAAGTGGTCGTATAAACCCTATTCTTTCCATCCGATTTTAATTTTGCCAAATGGATGTCGCCCCGGTGGTCGGCTTCCTCAATTAATTCGGAAGTCCAATTTGTGCCGTTCCAGGTATATTCCATACGGCCACCGTCTGGGTCGACTGTTGTATTGACATATACCCGTTGGATGCCATCGTTTCTTCCATCAGCAATTTGCACGGCATCTGGCCATGTGTCGGCAGGGCAGAGCAGTTTGTTTTGGTTAAAAGAAGTGCCTTGCCAGGTCAGTTCTTGCAAGCAGTTGGTGTTCATGACCATGCGCTGCACACCGTCATTGCGGGCATTGCCGATATCGCCACTCACCTCGTAGCTGGAATTGGTAATCGGCAAATTGGCCCATGTGTTACCATTCCACGACCACTCATGCAATCCATAAGAACCTGATATGTACAATCGGTTTTTCCCCTCGTTTCTTCCATCACCCACGACCACTCCGGTATTGATTTCCGGCGCAATCCCGACCACGCTTGACTGCCAGGAATTACCATCCCAAGTGGCCTCGAAAATCCTACCCGATTGGTTCCATTCGGCAAAATAAATGCGGTTAATGCCATCATTTCTGGCATCTCCCGCGGCAATGTGCATGAGGTTATTCAATGGGCCGGGATGCACTGCATCACTCATCACCCAACTGCCATTTTCAAACGACCATTCATAAACGCCGCCGTTTTTTGTGGTCACATATATCCTTTGCAACCCATCATTCTTACCATCTGCTAATACGAGATCGTAGGACCCAACTGTAGGACACTGGCCAATTTCTATAGCTTTCCATTCTTGTGAGAAAATAGCGGCGGAATATAATAGAGTAATTAATAAAGATATTTTTTTCATGATTTAATGATTAATTACAAATGAAAGCCCAATGCTTGCAATCCACGCTTTTAATCCATCCGATCGAAAATAACCTGCACCTCTCGCTTCCACTTTTTTAAATTGGATGTTTTTTATTTTTGAACCTATATTTTTTGTGTTCCATATTCCATTTACCGGAGAATAACGAACCCCTAATCCAAATTTGTGGCTTTTAAAATCGGATAAATCATAATCGGAAGTGAAATGTTTTTCTCCCAATAAATGCTCATCCAATGCTGCAAAATATTTAGCGGCCGTTTTGTCGGTGGTAACGGTAAAATGGGATAAATGCCATGAAAGGTGTGGGCTTGATGGATAGCTCCACATTAGCTGTCTGTGCGTTTACACCAAATGAGTCAAAATAATATCGGTAATAATTTCGAAGAATTAAATAGTCGTTGACAAATAAATTCAAACGAAGGCCAATAGGGAATTTTATTCTTTTGCGAGGCAAATTTTCAACGGCTGGAAAAAATCCATCTTTAAAATAGACCCGGTGAAATGGGGTGGCCAAGTATCCCTTTTGCAGAATTATTTCAGATGACAAAGAGGCCTGTATTTTTTTTGATAAAACTTGGGAATATAAAATTGTAAAATCGTACACATGCCGCCAATCAGTACTGTCAAATGGTAATCGGTCTCTCAATTCGACTGGAAAAATTAATTCCCAGCGATCTGAAAAATGTTGGAAATTGAATGTTAGTTGGCTGTTTTCATCATTGAATTCTTTGGCGAAAAAAAATCCGCCGGAATAGGAGTCCACGTCCCATTCAGTAGAATAACCTAAGTTTATTCCGTAATTAATTCCTCTTTTTTTATTTTCTATAGCATAGCTTCCAGAGAAACAAATCCGGTCGTCAACAACAGAGGCAGAAGAAATAGATGCGGGGTTGATATTATCGGTAGAAGCGGAAGTGTAATGATCTATTCCGGCGGAAAAAGAAACGGCGCTATTTTTTACTGGTATGTTTACAATTATTTTCCCTACTTGGTCGGTCAGGTATTCTGTTCCCGTTCCACCCAATACGGGTGAATGCTCGCCATCTTGTTCGTAATAACTGTAAAGAAAATTCACTTCAGTTTCTTTTAGGTTTTTTTGATAAATATCAATTTTGAGAATTTGCCCTAACGTGTCAGATTGACCCGATAAGGGTTCTGAATAAATAAGTAAAAGAGAAAAAGCGATTTTTATAAAGGAATTTGCCATGCCTCGATTTTCTTATCTTATGATCCAATTTAATCCCACGCCTAAATAAAAATATGCATATTGTTGATCTATCCCATAAGTTGACTGAGTAATTGATTTGGTTTGAAATTTATATCCGGGATTTAATGTAGCATATATCCCGTTCATGATTTCATAACCCACGATTAAATTGGCGGCATATGATGGAGCAATCCTTTTTTTATAAACTGATTCATTCGCAGAGATAAATTGACCGGGTTCTGAATCAGGGGCGAGTATTTTCCCATCTGTTTTTTGAGAAAGGTTAAAAAATGTACCAGCTTGAGCCCCGAAAGTCAGGCGATTCTTTTTTTGTTGGAAACCAATAAATATGGGCAGATCAATGCGTTCGAATGTATTGAAATGCGTTTTTTCCCTGACTGTTGTTTGCTGAAAAAACTGGTCGTTCCTTTTGATTAGTGAAGATTGTGATTGCTCCCAAAACAATCTTTCTGTTGTTTTTTGATAGTTAAGTCCGGTGGAAAAGCTAAAACCATTTTTTAAATAAATATGATATAATAAGCCTGCCGACCAAGACTCAACGATATTCTCGGTTTTTTCCCTTTGGTCAACATATGTTTTCGGGTGTCCGCTTAATTTTTTTAGGGCATATTCTGGGGAATAATAAATTGACACACCTTTTTTTATTTTTTTTGAAACGACATCGCTTCTGATGGGGTCAATAATAGAAGGATATATTACAGGGTGTTCATTGGCTAAAATAACATTGGTTTCAATTGTTGATATATTTTCTAAAGAATTATTATTTACATCGTTTCGCAATTTAGGCGTTTTTTCAGAACGGCGTTTGTTTCCAGATGATTGAATGTTGGCTGTTATTTCGGGAACTGTTATTTTGTTGTTACTTGAAATTGATTTTTCAGCAGTCTTAGTGCTGTATGCACTTGAAGTGCTTGCAGCACTGTTTGATTTCTTTCCAATTGTAATTGATTTTATAAATTCAGATTTTGATTCATTAAATTGAGGCTTGCCCTGATCAACATTGTCACCGCTTTTTTTAGAAAGTTCCGATGCATATTCATTGACCGTTTGGTCTATATTGAAATTTATAGGTTTTAATAAAAACAATGAGCTAAATACAATTGGTAATAAAAAAAACAATAATAAAGCTGGCCGCTTTCTCCTTTTCTTCGAAGGCGTCGGCTCATTTCGTTTGGCCTGAATTTTATTCCACAACTGATCTGTATTCAGTGTGGTCGGATGATTTTTTAATTTAGACCTAATGCCATCGTCCATGCGGTCGTAGTGCATATTGAATTGATTTGATGGTTTGCTAATTTCTTTTTCAACATTCCTTTTGCCCTCGTCAATTGCGATCGGGAAGTACCTTCTGTGATATTCAGCATTTTCGCTATTTCTTTATGAGAATATCCGTCAATTACATAAAGGTTAAATACTTGCCGATAACCTTCTGGTAGTTGGGCGATGATGCTCAATAAATATTCTTCTTCTAATTTTTCAATTATACTGGCATTTACGGTATAGGGTGTACCCTCTATTATTTCAATATTTTCCGAAATGGGATATTTGTCCAGATAATCCCTTAATGCTGTCCTGATCACAATTTTCCGCATCCACCCTTCTAGGGAACCCCGTCCTTCCTCATATTTTTTTATATTTTTAAATACCTTGATAAATGCATCTTGCAAAATATCTTCTGCTTCCATCCGGGAACGGGCATACCGCCGACTGACGGTCAATAAAATGGCCGCATATTTTTCAACTAAAAGCCGTTCATATATTGGGTCTTTTAATTGACAACCTTTTATTATGTCTGTGTCGTTTTTTTTCACATATTGTTTCTATAAAATTAATTTTTCCGAATGGCAGCAAATGAACCACTTATCTCGTACCAAGTTCCGTCACTCGGTACTTGCCCTGCAAACGAACCGACTATGAAATCTTCTTTTTCACCAAAGTATTCCAATTCGGCAATGAATGCGCAGCCTGCACATTTAAATAAATGAGGGGTATATTCTTCCTCATCTAAGGTGATGGTCATATCTGCCATATGAAAAGAGCCTTTTTGTGTTCCATGAATATTGAAAATAAATTGGGGCAGTTCTCCTGTGCCAAAATTGACCAATTGCGTGACCATAACAGTGTCATGGTTTTCTATCCAAGCGGAAAGGTTGTTAGTTGAAAAATTATTTCCATTTAAAGTGAAATCAAAATGCTCATTGATATCAATAGGAGTTTCTTCGATGGTTGTGACATCTGAGTTTTTTCGGCACGCTAAAAATGCCAATATGGCTGTAGAAAATAAAATCCATTTGTGCATTGCATTTTTTATTAGTTTGAAATAGCCTTTTTCAAAAAGTGTACAGGGAGACTTAATCATTTTTATAGAATAGCAGAAAATTGCTAAAAACGCTGCATGAGAAAAAAATAAATGGAAAAAAAGCGGGAGGCAGTAATTTTTAAAGCAAATTATTGAGAATGTTTTGAAAGGAAGCAAGTGAAGGTAGGGCAATACAAAATTGGTCTAATGAAATACATTATTGAAAAGAACGAAGCCCGTTCAAATTATACTGAACAGGTTGTAAAATGTGAGGAAATTAAAAA
This sequence comes from Saprospiraceae bacterium, assembly GCA_965222975.1. Classification (GTDB taxonomy): domain Bacteria; phylum Bacteroidota; class Bacteroidia; order Chitinophagales; family Saprospiraceae; genus UBA6168. The sequence goes on from CBDCVJ010000086.1 coordinate 27,505, forward strand.
GAGGGAAGGGGGGGATATGGATTTCTGTTTGATATGGCAGGGGATATTCTATCTTCGTCACTTTGCTGTTTTATCTTCCTGCATCACACCAAAAATATTCTGGTCAAGGTCTTTGAAATAAGCTAACCAACCAACACCTGGGATAGCCATTTTAGGTACAACGATCTGCCCGCCGTTTTTCTCAATGGCAACTGTTGTAGCATCAAGGTCAGTGACTTGGATGGAATTGGTGACGGGCTGTTGTGGGTGGTTCTTTTTCATCAAGCCGCCGTTGATGCCGGGCGCATTTTCATTGCCCGTGTTTATCATCCAATATTCCTGATCGCCAAACTGGTTGTACGTCCAGCCAAAGTATCGGAGTAGAATTTCATGGCCTTCTGCGGATCGTCGGAAGGAATTTCAAAGTGGGTTACCCTGTTCATAGTTTTCGTTGTTGTTATTGATTGTTGGCTGTTGATTGTTACATGGAAAATCCAACAATTAACAATCAACAGCCAACAGATATTTTACATTTAAGAAGCCATTCGCTGCGGTTCCCAAAGCTGTAGATACCTCCCCTTTTTCAGTTGTTTTACCTCGCTGGCGAGTTCGTCGTTAAGATGCGGGACAAAAGCTATGGGAGCATCTCGGTCGTCGAAGATTTCGACGTTGAGTTCTTTGGCGAATACTTTGGCGAGTTTGCCAAGGCTTTTAGCGTAATGCTCCGTTTTGCCCATCGCCATGAACAGGTCGATGACGGAGGTGCGAACCATCTCGTATTTATCCACCTGCATTAGCATTTGACGCTGGGATTTTCCAGTAGCACTTTTGCCGAGGTGTTTCATCTTCTCCCTTAATTTATCAGAAGAATAGCCAAGCACGTTGGAACGGAAGTTCCACCAGTTGGCAGCACTGCCATTGTTGCGCTGCTCATAAGTTTCCAGGTGCTTTTGTTCGGCGGCGGCTTGACAACTGACGAGGCCCATGACCTTGGCCAATTCCAAAACGGCCATCACTTGGTCAACGGTGAGGAGGTCGTTGTTTTCGGTTTTATCTTCCAGGTTGAGCAGGAAGGTTGCATACTTTTTTTGGATTTGCTATTGGAACTTAGGGTAACCAACTTGGCAAATTCAATGGACAAGTAGTAGTCGTCCACCAGTTTTTCCCGGTCATCGCCCGCATGCTTGGGTCGCAGCGCATAATCTTTCATGGCCGCGGGCTTGCGAATGCTGTCCCTGAACTCATAAACATCATGGAGCCAGCGGCGCAGATTGGCAGTGTACTGTTTGTTGGGCAGTCCCAATGCGAGGTAGAGGTTGGAGGCTTTTACCACCTTTGTCCCTTTTTTGCTTACAAGAATTTGTAGATCCATAATATCAGTTTTTAATATTACTTGATGCAAAGATGCAAGTAATGTTTTAATAAAACAAATTTTAAAACAATTTATTTTAATCAAAAAGGGGATTATGCCATATCATGGGATGTTTTGACACCAAAATGGTGATAAAAAGAAATGCTTAATGTTAGGTAAGTGTTGAAATCACAATGTATGAAAAATGTTTCAATATATCAAAAAAATATTTAATATTTTCGCTTTTTGGTGATTAAATGACTGATTTTCAAGGTAAATCGATTTAAATAAATGGATACTTTTGCTAGTACTAGCCCTGATTCAAAAATGTTTCAAAACATGTGGATTATTTTAATATTATTTTTTATGAAACGGATTGCCCTTTCCCTTGTTTTCCTTCTTCTTGGCCTGTTCATTGGCGGAGGTTGGGCTATGTACCAAATCCAGGTAATTGAAAAAAGCGATGATATCTCTCAAATCAATGGCAATTGGCGATACAATAAGAGCATTGATCTCGCTGCCAATGATCTACAGCGAGCAGTCATAGGTAAAATCGGCCTGTTGGCCCTGCGGGAGTCGGAAGCGCTTTACTACCTTGCCAATAAGGATTCAGACGGTGAGCCATTGAGTTCAGAATACAATTACCAGCTCGACGGCAAAAACTTTAATGCCCGCTATTGGAGTTACACATTATATGGAGAAGATCATTTTCTGATTCCTAATGAGGCGAAAATTTATTCGCTGAACTTGGACAATATGGAATATTCCGATAGCACAAAATCAGACTATTCCTTCATCATTTCCCAAAATTCAAATGCGCTAAATTGGTTGCCGAGCGGAGAAGCGGAAAATATTTCTATCCTTCTTCGTATGTATAACCCTGATAGAAGTATTTATGAAGATATGGACAAGGTGGAATTGCCGATTATTAAACGGATAGGTACCTGAAATTTTTAATCTTAGCTATGATTGCGCTTTAACATTATTATGAAGATCTTACTATTCTACTTGGCTTTATTGATCGCTGGCATTTTTCTGGGAAATAAAATGGCATTGCATTATTTTCCCAATATGCTTTTTGAGGGCGCTAAGGAAAAAATAGGGACAACTGAAAACGAGTTCAGGTATGCCGCTATTCCCGACGAAAATTCAAGGTTTGTCACAAAACCTAATCCTGACTTTTTATATGCTACCTGTTTTTACAACCTTGAAGACGGGCCGCTGCACCTGATAGGGAATATGCCTGATTCTACTTATTGGTCTATTGCTTTGTATGAACCGAACACTGTGAATTTTTATGTAAAAAATGATATGGAATTTAATACGGATAAATTGGATTTGATTATCAGCAAAAATGAAATAAATAATTTGGGAAAAGAACGGAATATTATTTCTCCATCAGAAAAAGGGTTGATTTTATTCCGTATTTTGGTGACTGATAATTCTCCTGAAAATGTGGAGAGGTATGAAGCTTTTCAAAAAAGTATAATGCTTGAACCGTATGAAACAGGGTAATTTAATTGCTCCGGTACAATTCTTCCACTTCCTCTTTGAACCGCAAATAATCCTGTGCGCTGATCTTGTGTTTTATTTCCTGCAAAAAAGAAAGGAGCTTTCGGTATTCATTGTCCGATAAAATACCATCCTCTATCGCCCCCGAGACACTCGACAACAACAAAAATTTGTTACGTTTCGATAAGCCCACAAAGCCTTTGAAGGTGGAAAATTCCCTCGTTGGCAGGAAAGGTTCGGCCAATATGTCAAATGCATGAGTAGGGCTGGAAGTTTCCAAGTTCGTGTGGATGGACTGCCAAAGCCCTTGCAGTGAATCCACCGACAGATTGAGTGTCTGGTACTCCTGTTCCAGCTTTTGTTCCAAACCGATCCAGTCGGGGCCTACCTTGTCTTGACAACCCTTCCAGGTCCACAGGATGACCAACAAGCCCAGAGAAGCTATCCATGCTATTTTTATTTTATTTCTCGCAGTCCCCTATTTTGGATTATATTGTTTAAACCGCCCAATGATACAAAACTCCCCTATTTCCCTCCCAATTTGTTTACTTTGCAGCGCTTTTGGTTTTGGACTATTGGGAGATTGAAATTGGAAAACCTGAAACCACTCAACAAACACCAGTTACAACAGACATGAAAAACTTATCACTTATCCTTAATATTGTATTATTGCTTGCCGTTGCCTATCTCTATGCCGACCGCTTTTTCAGTAAAGAAGATACGACTGAATCTGTACCTGCCGAAGAAACGAAAAAGAACAACTCTTTGAAGATCGTCTACATTAATATAGATACGCTGCACAGCAAATCGGAATCCTATCAAGCGACCAAGAAAGAACTGGAAACCAGTTTTGAAAGAGTAAGGGCCACATTGGTATCCAAAGAAAAAGCCTTCCAAAAAGAAGTAGGCGATTACCAACAAAAAGCTTCCTCTGGTACGTTGACGCCCAACCAAGCCAAGGAAATTGAAGGTCGGCTGGCCAAAAAGCAGGAGGAGATCATGAAACTGCAAGAAACGGCATCCACGGAACTGGATAAGAAGACCAATGAGTTCGATTCGAAATTCACCAACGACATCAAGCATTACTCAGATTCCCTGCGCCTCGCTAATGGCTATGACTTTGTGCTGCTCTACGGCGGCGTCATCAGTCCCATGCTCTCGGCCAATGAAGGGTATGATATTACCAATACCGTGGTGGATTTGCTGAATGCGAAGAAATGAATGTGGAAAAAATAAATATTTCAAAGCAGTTGCCATTCGTGCGAAAATGTCTTACCTTTGCGCTCCTTTTTAGGAAACAAGCGGAAGCGCTTGTTAAATAATATCGCGGAGTGGAGCAGTTGGTAGCTCGTTGGGCTCATAACCCAAAGGTCGCAGGTTCAAGTCCTGCCTCCGCTACAATTCTCACAGCCAAAGTGCTGTAAATCAACGCATTACGTTTTTAAGAGCCTACGGTCTGTCAGGTAAACTGGCAGACCGTAGCCTTAAAAAAAAATGCCTCGCCGAAAGAAATTAGACCAGCCAGAGCTTTTCAGAAATCAAGTTTGGTACATTGCATGGTACACTGTCGTAGACGGGGTGCGAATTCGCATGCGTAAGAGCGAGTGGGGTGGGGTAGAGCTGAATGCAATTTCCGACTTGAAAGAAAGGGAAGAAGCAGCCCAGGAGATGCTGCACCAGATTCGATTGGAGATTTGCCCGCCAGCCATTACGCCAGGGGACAAGGTATTCCTGGAAGCGTTGCAGTTGGCACTCGCCATCAAACGCTCCTTGAAGTGGCGGACCAATAAGGGGTATGAGGAAAACGTCCGCTGGTTGTCCGATTATTTCCATACACAAGGCTGGCAGTACATCAAATGCAAGGATGTGACCTTTGAGCATATCCAAACCTATTTTGATCACATGGTACTGAAAAGGCGCATTGCGAACTCTACCCACAATTCTCGAAAAAACAATTTGCGGGCATTGACGACGGTGTTGGTGAAGCGGGGGTATTTGAAGGAGAATTTATTTGCTAAGTTGGAACAGAAGCCGGAGGGCGATCCGATCCGGCGTCCATTAACGGAAGATGAAAAGGAGGCAGTGATGGGGAAGCGATGAAGGACCCCTGCCTGAAGCTCATGTTTATATTGCTAGGGTATTTGGGCATCAGGCCCGGGGAGATGAGGGATCTAAAAATAATGCATTTTGACGATCTCCATAAAGGCATCGTTCGCTTCCCTGGCAGGCAAAGTAAGAATAATAAAAACAGTACAGTGACGATCCCTGATGAACTGATTCCAGTTTTGAAAGAATACGGTTTCCACAAATATCCAAAGAACTTTTTCGTCTTTGGTGGAGGGCAGGGTCGGCACAACAAACTGTTGAGGCCCGGCCAAATCAATGTGGTGTGAGCACATTATCTGGGAAATTTAGGACAATGCTGAAGCGGCTGGTGGCTGAAGGGAAGCTTCACTCTATCGAGGGCATCCAGTTTTACAGCCTCAAAGACACACTCGCCCTTTATCTTCTCGAACATATGGACGTCGTCTCTGCCATGTGGCACTTTCGTCAAAACTCACTCGAGGTCTTCAAACGCTATGTAAAACGTCTCGGACAGATCAACCAAAAAGTCAAAACGATGCAATCGATTTTCCTGCTCCCGCAAAAGTGCCTCCAAACCAGCCAATAGAATAGCTTCTGGTGTGCCAGGTTCGAATCCCAACCCTTTCCTGACCTCTTGATCTGGGCGTGGCAACAACCCACATGGTTCAATTCTTCGAAATTCTCTCAGAAAATAATGGTACAGGATTTCAATATTAGTCTGTACATGCTTGTACCTATTATATTCCTCAAGAATTTTAATTACTTCTTCTCTGGTCATGATGTGATTTTTCTCCCCGCCAAATAGAAGACAGGATTTCATTTTTAAATTGATTAACATGAAATAATGCTATCTCGTCTGCTAATTTTTTCCAGTACAGAAACTCAAAATTATTGTTGTAATAAGGATCCATAGTTCTATGATTTTGCCAAATGCCTCGCCCGCCGCTTCTTGAATTGTTTCCACAGCTCGTAGGCCGCCGTCAATGTATAATCTTCGCCATCCTCGATGCCGTACATCTCGAACCAATCCTCGATTGCATCGAGGATTTTCCCGCCAAGCCGCTGCTGGGCCTCGATGTGCGCCAACAGCATCCGCTGTGCGACCTTTTCAAAATAACAGCCCGTCTGGAACAGCTCCTTGTAGCTTTTATAATGGTTGTACAGGACGTGCGAAATCTTGAATTTCATCACTTCGCCTTTTACCTCGATCGAAGGTGTCTCAGGAAAATCAATGGGGAAGGAGTAGAAATATTTGCCCAGAACCGTGAGGCCGCTGATCAGGATAGGCTCAGGGCCATATTCGTGGAGGAGGACCTTTCTGACATACGGAAGAACTGGAATACGCACCTCGATCGGTGGACTTGACTGACGGTATACGCCCATGGGGGAACTGCTTTTGTTTGGATAATGCTCAGGGTGTAGCCTTGTCCGTATGTTTTTGTTTCAACAAATATAAATATTTTGTTCAATTGTTGCACCAAATTGTTTAAAACCAAGCATCGGAACCACTGCCCGTTCCGAAAATGCTCAGGTACTTCTTCACATAATAATTATCAAAACAGTCGCTGAAGTGGGTCGCATGTTCGGGAGGGGTGCCGCTCTTGGGATCCTCGCTTGATTTATCTTTTTTCATGTCCAGTTTGATGGGGGCTGTCTGGAGAGAGATGATGAGGGCCTTGCACTTGTTCTGGTTGATCAGCACTTTCGGGGCATTCTTTTCCTTTCCGGAGAGCAACCGGTTGGCGACGTAGTGGCGTGTGATGTGGGCCGGATCGAGCAGGCCCGGCTGCACTTTCAGCACCGAGTGGAAGCCCTTCTTGCGGAGCATGGCCATGATCTCCTCGTAGTAGGTCAGGGCGCTGTTGGCTTGGCGGTTGTTGCCGTTGCGGTCGCCCCAGATTTCGACCAGGTTCTGGTGGCCCTTATAGGTGGTGGCGATCTCCTCGATGAGCAGGCTGATTAGGCTTCCCTTTTGTGGGGTGGTGAGATCCCGTTTTTTGTAAAAACAATTGATGGTGCGATCCGCCCGGCCATCGTGCTGGTGGGCCGTGGCAAAGCAGGCCGAGCCGCCGAAATCGAAGCTGAGAGATAGGATCCTATCCTTTGAGTAGTCGTTGTCCTTGGCGACGAAATCAAAGAGTCGGTTGCCGAAGTCGTAGTCGTAGCTATTGCTGTACAGATTCCCTTCGCTGAATTCTTCATAAAAACAGTCCGGTACTTGCTCGACCATCTTGTTCAGCACCTCCACATCGAACACCACCATTGGGAGCAGCTCCCGCATCCGGTCGATGTATTTTTGTCCCCCCACTGCTGCGTTGTCAACTGCTGTGCTTTCCACATAGTGTACGCCTCTGGGATTGTTTTTCAAATCCATTTCATGGCGCTTGGCCGGCACCCAGTTGCCCGAAGGCAGCCAGCTCTGCGAGCTGAGGTAGATGACATTCTGGTGCAAGTGGTGGGGAAAGCGGTCTTCATTGCCCCGGAACATCGGCATGATCTCCTTGTCGTGCCGCTCCTTGTTGATCAGTACGGCCTCATCGAAGATGCCCCAGTCGTAGCTGCCGCCCCTGGCCAGATCCTTTCGGTCCATGGATATCAGGACGATGCAGGTGCCATTGGCAAAGCTGATCACGTTGTCGTACTTCTTCGGTCGGCTATACGCCCGTTTGAATTCTTTGGGCGGGGTTTTCCCGACCACAAAATGGATGTCTTCGGTCAGGCCCATGCTTTCCCAGAGATCAATCATCGGGGGGAGGAAGTTGTTGAGGATCTGCTTGTAGGTGAGGCCGCAGATGAAACCCTTCGACCGGGGCAGGTGGTAGATGAACTGGTAGGCCGTCAGCCCGCCAAAGCTCGTTTTCCCCGATCCACGGCCAGCAAGGAACACCTTCACCATGGCCCGGCTCTGCATCAGCTCCAGCTGCGGCTCGGTGACATAGACCGGTTTACTGTTCTTCCATTTCCTCATATTCTGCGTCTTCGGCCGCTTCCATCTGGCGCTGCAATTCCAGTGCCTTAGGATCGGTGGTGAAAATCAGTTGCTTGGGCATCAGCACTTTGGAGATGTTGATGGTGGTGGATTTTTTGTCCTCCAGCCCGTTGATTTTGTCGATTCGCTGGCGGCAGAGTATGGCGAGGTCGTATTGTCCATCCTTTTCCATTTTCTCGGCCATCCTTGTGTACCATTCCGTCTGCAAATAGCGCAGGCCTTCCCGGCTGCTCTTGTTGATGTCGCCGAACACCTCGATGGCGTCGGTGATTACTTTGTACGATTTTGTTTTCCCGACCTGGTGCTGTTGGACGAGGTAGGCAGAGGTGTACTGGCGGCTCTTGCCGGCGAGCATTACCTTGTTCGCTTCTTCCAATAAAATACGGTACTGTTCATCTTCACTGGAGAGCTTCAGCCCGTGGATATAATGGGCTATTATTTTTTCATTGCGGGTCATGTCCCGCTTCTTGAGCGTGTCCAGCCTTTTCAGTTGCTTGGAGATTTCCATGCGGCAAAGATGGGGGCAGGGCAATCGCCCTGTGTGGAAGCAAAAAGCCCCGGCACGGAGGTGCCAGGGCTTTTTTTGAAAACATTTTTTTCACTGCCAAAAAAACGTGGCCAGTGCATCCCCGTCGGCCTCGCAGTCCTTGTCGCTCTGGCCGTGGAAGAGGGTGTCCTTCACGTAGATGCACACGGCCTGCCCCAGCAGCTTGTACCTGTGCAGGTCTTTGCTGGTCCTTTCCAGTGCGTCTTCAAGGTAAAAGATATAATCGGTGACAGGCTTGGGGACATTCGTTGTGTCCGGGCGGGGTGGTTTACTGTTCTGAGTTGTCATTGGTGGAATATTTAAAGTAAAAAATAAGAGGGTCAGCCCCTCATTTGGCTATTCCACCACGAACTACCAAAATACCTAACCATGCAAGATGGCAGGGAGAGACCGACCCTCTTATTTGTAAAACAACAAATGACTTTGAAAAATTCATTAGTTAGGTATTATTGATAACTGTTCGTGGTGGAACAGGACAAAGGTATAACTTTTTGGCAAAAGTTGGTGGGTTAAAAAAAAGCCCCGTCACAATCGCACCGGGGCCATGTATTTAAAACAAAAAACCAAAGTCAATTTTTAGAAAACATCGAGATCTGCCCGGTCATTTTATCCACATTGATCTGCTCCAGCGTCTCATCTATCTGGGCAATTTCCTTTTTCAGGTTTTTCATGTCCGACTGCAGCTGTTCGAATTCCTCCAGCTTCTCCCGTTTTTTGGCGAGCAATTCCCGCTCGTAGGCATTTTCGGCCTGCACCTGCTCGATGGCCTTGTAGAGCTGCATAATCTGCTCCCTGAGCCAGACCATAAAGAGTTGCTGCTTTTCAAAGCTGCCCGCTTTTCGCCCTTTCTGGGTGATGGAATTGAGCCAGCCAAAGGTGTCGAAAAAGGAGAGACAGTTCATCGTCCGCTCCTTTTTATCGCCCGCAACCGTAGGCATGGGGTTATACAGTTGACCATAAATCGGGTGCGATTTCAGCCAACTGTCTTGGCGTGCAAAGTCCACATCAATGATCTGGCAGACCGTCCGGATGGGGATCATGCGGTGGCCATTGGCCAGTGGGCAGGTCAGTTGGATGTCTTGGAAAAGGAGTTCGAGCGGCTGTGCCGCTTTCTTGGTAGGTAGTGATTTACTCATGTTGAACAACATTTAAAGTTCACAAAAACATGAGCGGGGCAGCGTGCCCCACCCAGCTATTAATGTTGTTCTGGGTGCGAAGGTGTAAATTTATATAAATTTACGTAAATCACGCATCCACCTTCGCCTCCTCCTCCTTCAAAAATATCTCCAGTGAATTTTTATAGGCTTCGAGCTGCTCCAGCTTTTTTTCCGCCTTCACCCGAAGCTCCGGCGTAGTGGCATGGTCCCGTTTCTTTGTCCATTTCGTGATGTTGCTGCGGGTATTGTGCAACTTCTTCAGCGCATCCACCCGGTCGGTAGGGGGAGGGGTTGCGGGTTGCGAGTTGCCAGTTGCGGGTTGTGGGTTGCCGGTTGGCTGATAGGTGGCGGCGATCTGCTTCGTTAGGGCCTTGATCTGCTGGACCACTGGGTGGCGGCCAGCGAAATCGTCATCGGGGAAGTCGGCGAGGGAGTTGGAGAGCTTGGCCCGTTCTACGTAGAGGTTTTTGCGCTGGAGGAGGGTTGCGGGTTGCGGGTTGCGGGTTGTCGGTTGGGGGTTGACAGAATTTTGGACATTTTCCTCCGGGATGTCGGAAATCCTGTCATTTTTATTTATTCCTCCTCCTCGTCCGGCAGTGGTTTTGGTGGCGGCGGGGTCACTGGCTTGGCTGACCTTTTTCCCCTTGAGGCGCTGCCTTTTTTTTTAAGCTGCGCCGCCCTTCCGGATTTGTCAGCTGCGGCTGCTTTCTCCAGGGCATATACGAGCTTCCCCTCTGTGAATTTGTTCTGCTTGCGCTGGAGGGTGTTCACGAGGCCCCGCATGGCGGTAGGGTGGGCGGCGTAGAGTTCGACGCCCTTGTTGTAGTCACGGGTTTTGGAGGCGAGCCATTTTTCGATTGCGGTCTTTTTTGCAGCCATTTATTAGAGTTTGAGAAATTGAGAATATGAGAGTTTGAGAACAGGGCAAAGATGGGGGGAGGGCAATTGCCGTTGGTGGAAGGGAGGTTTTTTAATGTAGAATGTATGCTACTTCTTTTGAGCTGCTTCGACCGATTCGATGATCCTTTCCAGGGCCCACTCCTTGTAATTGTCACGCAGGCGTTCGAAGAGGCCTTCGTTGCCGTATATCTGACGGTAAATATTTCTGGAGTACCATTTTGTGTTGGCGGCATTCTTCCGGACATGGACCTCTTTGCCGCCGAGCAGCACCTTGCGGTTCAAACGCCTGGCGCTGACCTTTTGGCGGTTCATGTCGAGGATGCGGCCATAGTCCCGGAAGGAGAGGTCGAAGCGGATGCCGGCAGCGGCCTCCCGGACGATCCTGTAGCTGATCGACCGGAGGAGCTGCTCGGTGAGCACGAGGCCTTTTTTCACTACCTGCGTTTGCAGGAGGAGCTGGGTCTCGATGGCCCACCGGGCGATGGTGTGCTCGATGAATTTTTGCTGGGAGATCATATCAACTCCGTATCCATTTCATGGCAAAAAACTTTCCTGCCCACAGAAGAATACCCGCCGCCAATCCCGCAAAGATGATAGAGTTGACGTCGTCAAACTTGATGTATTCGAGTACCCCCCAAACTCCGAACAGCTCGCCGGCAATGATATAGCCGTACTTCCGAAGATCATCGGCTACATGGTAAAAGTCGAGCATGCCAACCACTTTTTCCAGCCCGGTCTTGGGGCGGGCGTATGATTTTGAACCCCAGAACGAGAATTTGTCCACACCGTATTTGCGTTCAAAACTTTCCCGCCCGTCAAAGAGGTAACCTTCGAGCATGCCGTCGGCGGCAGCTGCGGTGGTGGCCAGGAGGAAAGCAGCTATTATTAAGAAGATCATCTGCGGAGGATTATGGTGGTGCCATCCGAAGCCCGGCCCCGGTAGCCCGTAAGGTTTTGAAATTGGGTAAGGGTCATTTCGACTATTTCAGGTGTGCCGCCTACGTCGTAGTTTCGGATCTCCCAGCTGTGGGTGCTGAGGTTTTTGAGGTTCCAACCGCCGGGCCCGTCCTCGTTGGTCATGCGCAGGAGGCTGGGGTTGGAGCTGTGTTCCGCAATGCTGACGTTGGTAATGGTGGTGCTTCCATTTTTTTCTAAAAGCTTCCAACTGCCATTTAGGGCAAGCAATAATTTTTGGGCGAACAGACTATCGTAATTGATGTCCAGTGAATCGATGAGGTAGTTTTTGAGCTGGTTGACATCCCGCTGTGCGGTGGTGTTGGCCTTTTCCCGTCTTTCTATTTTGATCAGGTTTTTTATGTTTTCATCGGCGATCAGGTTGGCGAAGCCGTCCAGGTCGAAGGGTATTTGCTCCGTGACGATACGGCCATCATCGTAGGTGGTGATGTTGGTCTGGATGAAGGTGGTATCGCTGGTCCGGGTGATATCGGTGGTGGTTTCCTGAGCGGAAATGGCTATGGAAAACAGGAAAGTTATTGCTAAAAAAAGAAATGATTTCATGCTGTATTTTTTTTAGATTTTGAAAAATGTTTAAGGATTATTTTGCTACCCAGCCCGTATTGCCCGTGCCGGATTCTTTGACGTAAAGCGATGTGCCCGTACCCCCATCGCTGCGGTGATAAGTAGACCCGACGCCAGCTGTGACAGATGATTCGGGCGATCCGCTACCAACTATGATCCTTACATCATTTCCGGTGTCAATGACCAGGTCTTGTAACAACCTGATCTCAGATGAGGTAAGCTCTATGATGTCAGTCTCCGTCCCGTAGGGCTGCAATGCACTGTGAGAGATCGCAAATTCCCCTGAATTGTTCCGGCGAACTTGCCAGCTATCGTTGTCGTCTCCTTCATTTTCCAGGGTGATACGGGTGGAAAGGGATGCATTTGTGCTCCTCATGATCAGATAGGACCCGAGGTCCTCGATGTGCAATTTTGCTTCTGGGCTGGTTGCTCCGATTGCGACCGATCCCTCTACCAGCAGCCCATCGGCAGGGGCGGTGGAAGTGCCTGAATATGATGAGCCGATTGCAGCGCCACCCTCTACGTCCAATTTATTTGCATGAAGCACCGTACCGACAGCTAAACCCGTGGGAGAAACATCAATCTCCTGCGACCCGCCTTCGACATTTACGAAAAAATTATTTCCCGTCCCCGTAACGACGCCGAGGTTGTCCGCCCCGTCGTTGTTGATATAGTTTGCAGAACCTTCAAACTGCACCTGGCCTGATGTGCGAATGTTGCCGGAAACCGTCAATCTTTCGGCGGGGCTGTTGTCCCCGATACCTATATTACCTGAACTAAGAATTCGTAATCTTTCGTTGTTTCCAGCCGTGCGAAATATCAAAGATTTGCCACTCACCTCGGCATCAAATAATACGTCGTTGGCTGTAGTCGCACCAAAATTCAATACTTCCGTCCCACCGTTGTCGTACAATGAAATCAAAGGTTGCGAAAACTGTGACTGTATGACAAAGTCCCTGTTTGTTACAAAGTCCCTGTTAATTGCGACTCTTCCGTCCAGGCGTGTGTTTCCATTTACAAAGAGTTTTCCCCCTGGGGGTGTGGCCGAGTTGATGGAAACGGTTGCGCCGTTATCATATATCTGCGAATTCTCCAAGTCATCTTGGCCGAGCGCACGGGGCACATAATTGTCAGTAAGCGGCGAAAACCCTCCTCCTCCCGGTGGCACGGAGAATGTTCCCGTACCATCTAAATACTGTGTCGGAAGGCCCGACAATGGGGGTGCGAGGCCTTTCACTCCTGCTGAAGCTATGTTGAGCATTGCGGTCACTTCGGTAGGGGTCAGTTCCTCCCTGTCGCCCGAACCTGCATCGTTCCTGCCGACAATCGTATTGGCAGCAATGTTTTCCATCTTTGCCGCCGTCACCGCATCGTTCTCGACCTGCGAGGTTGCAATGTCGCCAGTGTGGTCATTGAGGTTTTTTTCATTTGCCGGGTCGCTGTCCGCATCGTTCACATCATCGGTATCATCTGCGAAGCCAGCAGGGACGCCCTGGAAGTTTGACCACAAATAGGCGCTGTCCAACAAGGCTTGTAATAAAATTGAAAAATCGCTCCCGCCATTGACGGTTACGTCAATCTCATTGTTGGCATCATCCCATGCCCCAGATATTGCAACGCCATCGCCACCACCCCCCACGATTAGTTCTATTTTGTTGTACACGTCATTTTTAGTCGGAGCACTGTTGTCGCCGTTCCATCCGGCTCCGTAAGCTTCCGGGTTCAGGTTCGTAATATCCTGGCCATTCATATCGATGTCTGTACTTCCTGCGCTGTTGCCTGATGACAATACTTCAGCCAGGGTCTGGTCGTCGGTGCCGCCTGGTGGCACGGAAAAAGTCCCGGTCCCATCCAGGTATTGTGTCGGAAGGCCCGACAATGGGGGTGCGAGGCCTTTCACTCCTGCTGAAGCTATGTTGAGCATTGCGGTCACTTCGGTAGGGGTCAGTTCCTCCCTGTCGCCCGAACCTGCATCGTTCCTGCCGACAATCGTATTGGCAGCAATGTTTTCCATCTTTGCCGCTGTCACAGAAATAGGTGCGATTTCATTACTTCCAACTGCGTTGGCTACAATCTGTGCATTACTTGCAGTGCCGCTGAGGTCGCCGCCCATGGTGGGATCTCCACCCGTCACATTGAGTGTACCACCTGAAAGGGTGGCATTGCCAGTAATATTGATTTCAGAAGGGTTTCCGCTACCATCGTACCCTTTCAGGCGGTCAGCTGTGCCATTGGCCTCTTTGGTCAGTGTGACGGCACCAGAGGCCAGTTCTGTACTGCCCACTGCCCCGGGTACTATTTGGGCGTTGCTGGCTGTGCCAGACAGGTCTCCGCCCATAGTGGGGTCACCTCCACCTCCACTGCCACCTCCAGGGCGTGCGACTTCTCCCCAGGCAGCACCATCGTAAATATTTAGCGTGGAGTCAGTTGGATTGTACCAAAGGTCATTTTCATAGAGTGTGCCGCCAGGTGTACTGGCCTGATTGAAGAAGGTCCCAAACCGGGTGATGGTCTTATCGCCCAGCCGTATCTTGTTAGTCACCCGGAGGTTGTCCGTGGTGGTGTTTCGCTGTGCCTGCACTGCTGGAATGCAGGCTGCTGAAAAAAGCGAGATCAGGATTGTGATTACATAGAGTTTCATCGCTCGAAATATTTTACTGTTATGGAATTGGCGCAGGTGACGGTCAGGGTTTTGGCGCCATCTGCAAGAAAATTTATAAGAAACAGCTGGCGCTGGCCAGCAGAAAAAGAAGTCATTGGTACGATGTCCTCCAGCCCTGCGGCGGATTCGATCTTTATGTCCTGGGCGGTGATGCTGTGGATTTCCATTTTGATCATCTCCTTACCGTCGGCGAGGGAGAAGGTTTGGCCGTTCGTCTTCACCACGCTCTGGCCGAGCACGGCGTTTTGCAGGGCAGTGAGTTTGTCGAGTTCGGTCTGTAGCCCGGTCACATCGGCGATGGGGATGGCGTCGTCCTTGTGGCGCATGGAAAACCAACTGTCCTCGTACTGGGCCTGTGTCGGCACGGCGCCAGTCTGGAAATAGGTGAATATGGTAGCGAGTGCCCTTTTGATTGCCATTAGCCTACGATGTTTGTTGATTCAATGGCCATCACGCCGATGCCACCAGCCGGGGCGCTGCCGCTCACGGTGGCCATGGCCGCTTCGGTGCCGGAGCCGACAGTGTACAGCTCGCAGCGGGCGGGGCTGATCCCCGTCATGGTAATAGCCACGTTGATCTTGCCGATGAGGTAATTGATGTTCTCGATCCTGATCTGCCTGGTCAGGTCGAGGTTGAACAGGTCGGCAGCGGTCAGCCGGAGGCGGCGCTGCACTTTACGGGTGCTGGCCAGGAAGTCCAGCCAGCGCTTCCAAAACTTTTCATAGAGGCCACGTGGCCCGCTCCAGCGCAAGGAGTGGGTGCCGACCAGTGCGCCACGGGTGTCGTATTCATCCGGAGTGGCGAGCGGCATCCTGACGCCGGGATAGGCTGTTGCATCGAGGCCTCGGTATATCAAAAGCCGGATGCTTTTGTCCTCATCTACTTCTTCGGCATTTTGTCCGTCCACGTCGTTGCCGGTGACCTGGATTTTCGAGCAGGGCAGGGGATGCCTTTGTTCGGCGTAGAACAGCTCGACCGGATGTGCCTTGGCCGTGATCGGCGTGTTCTTGTCACCGATCTCCAGCTCATCGGTCCTTTTATAGGAGAACTGCCGCCACACAGGATTGGGGTTGAGGAATTCATAGACCAGGTACATCCAGTACTGCTGCGTGTCGGCATCCCAATAGACGCCGTTGGTTTGCGGGCTGGGATTGGTGAAGGGGTCGCCTTCGTAATCCACGAAATGCCAGTTGTAGCGCAGCCATTGGCCGTTGTCTTCATAGAAAAATACTTTGGCATCTTCTACCCAGACCGTGCGGTGCTGGTTGGAAGAGGGCAGGGGATCCACATCGGCCAGCTCGCTGAAGTTGCCGACTGTCGTTTTGTCCTGCCAGACGTACACGCTGTTCCCGGTCATGAGGAGCTGCCAGCCTTCCTCGTATATTTTTTCGTGAAAATCATCGATGTCGCTCCAGGCGAACTGGAGGGTGAAGCCTTCGGGATCGTAGGGTTCGACGCTGTATTTGCTGTCTGCCTTATCGGTCCAGTCGGTCCAGGTGGCATCGAGGAGGGACTGGAGGGGGAGGAGCTTCACGTTCTTCCGCCGATTGCCTACATAGATTTTTGAGTTAAATAAGCTGTCGAGCGCCTTGATAAAATCGGCCACATCAATGTCCGGCACCAGGCGCTGGATGTTGAGCACGAACATGCTGGCATCGGGGTCGAATTCGACGTGCCGATGGTGGTAAAGGGTGAGGTGTTGGAGGTCGTCTGGAAGGAAGAAGGCATCCTCAAAGGTGTAGCCGAAATGTTGAATGATTCTTTTGTACAAAAAATGGATGTAGGGGTGGGGTACGATCTCCCGGTAGAAAGCATTGAAACTGCCGCTCTCGTAAGGGTTTTGTCGCAGGTAGGCCATTGATGGATAGAAGGCCACCCGGTCGCTGCCGGGGATGAGGCGGGCGTTCATATAGGCATTCTGTGCCGAACCGACGATCGAGATGTAGTCTTCATCGCCATAGTCCACGCTCCGAAGACTTTGGTCTTTCACCGCATCGGCGAAAGAGTTGACGACAATAAATACCCGGATGCTTTCCCGGCTCACGGGATAGGTGAGCTTCAGGATGCCGTCGGCGATCGGCAGACCGAACAGGGCAATCTTTGCTGGCAGGCTGATGCCCAGCACATCCCTCTTTTGCAAGTTATAGGCAAACCCGGTCAGGCGGTGGTTCTGTGAAGTGCCGGGTACGTTGAACGGATAGCCGAAGCTCCCATCTTCGCCCGCAGGGGCAAAGGCGGGGTTGATGTATTCGAGCTCGATGCGGGTGTTCGCATAGAGGTCGAATTGCTCGCCCTGGACTTCGATGGAGATCATGCTGCGAAGTTGCAGCAGGGGTTAGGGGCGATGGTGGAAGGTAGGTTTTGGAAAAATAAAGCCCCTGAGAATCGCTCAGACAATTTCACCCTATATGGACTGCGTACAGGCGCTGGATTTCGGCCTTATTCGAAGTAGCTGGTGTGCCGATCCATGTGCCTGGTGGACTTGCGGAGCTTGAAGCCGAAACCATAGAGGTTCGTCCGGTCCCTGGTGACCAGCACTTCCTTGGTGAGCAGGGTGTAGGGGATCAGCCCTTCCGCACCCGGTAACAAAATGTTTTCCGACATAAAAAACTGGCGGCTGTAATATTCGACTTCGGCCTTGGTGAAGACCCACCCGGTGTGGCATTGCAGCTCATCCTGGGCGGTAATGTCGTAGCGGATACGCTCAGGGGTGGCGTTGGTGTAGTTGGCGGGCAGTATTTTGGAGGCTTCCTGGTGTTGGGTGGCCAGGGTGGCGGTCTTGCGCCCGGTGATGGGTAGCGAGTCATAGCCGCCGAGGGCATTGCGGAAAAGTAGGTAAGTGCTGTGGGCGGGGCACTTGCCTACTACATTAAAAGTGTAGGTGCGTACCTGGGCCCCTGCGCCATAGGTGATCTGCATGGTGTAGCTGGCGGTATCGGCGTGCAGCGAAAGTTGGTCGGGCCCGGTCGGTATTTTCATCACGGTCCAGCCCGCATAACTGGGCACGGTGATGGGGTAGGATGCGAGGCCGGCACCTGCACGGTCGTAGGCGATCACGTTGATGGTCACCGCATTGCGGCGGTCAGTAAGAAAATACAGGTAGTCGGCCTGTTGGCGCCAGAGGGTTTTGGTGAGTGGGCGGTCAGTTAGGAAGATGTCGCTGAAGGCGTTGTAGGTAGTGCCTGCTGATTCGTGTTCCCGCCTGCCCCTGAAGCCGAAGTATTCGCTGCTCTCCGTGATGGCGCCTGGGGCGATGGGCGAGCCCCAGGCTTCGTTGTACTGGAACTTGAAGCGACGCAATGGCAATTGCGTCAACAGCACGACCCCTGAAAAGGGCATCGGCGGATCGTCCTCGACATAAGCATCGAGGATGGCGCTGAGGTCGAAATCGAAGAAGCCCGCTGCTGACTGGGTGGCCGTGAGCTTGGCAATAGGGACACTGCCGTAATCGCCTCCGTCCCTGACCTGTTCGATGTAGAGATCGAGCCAGGCCTGGAAGTTTTCGAGGATTGTTTCATCTTCTCCATCTATAAACTGCCATTGCGTGAAACCTGTCCAGGTGCTATTGTCATGCAGAAGGTTCCATTTTGCTCCTTTGGCTTTTGCGATAAACTGGATGTCGTCGGTGTCGTACTCGCTGATATCATAATAGAGGTTCAGGAAATAATTGCTTTGGAGGTAGGGGATGACCGCATTGGCCAGGGTGGTACCAGCGGGAAATTCATTGCCGTTTTGCTGGGGGGTGGTTTTGGCGGTGAAAGTGACGGTGAACTCATTGAAATTGAACACCCATGTGTCGCCATCGGCGGCGGCAGTGTCAAGACTGGAGATGGTATTGTTGGCCACACCGCCCGAAACGATGTCCTGGTCGGTGCTGAACCGTGCCAGGAGCGGGCGGCGGGTGGAGCCGATGGTCGGTGTGGATGCTACGAGGGTCAGGGCCATTTTTAATGGTGAAAGGGGAATGGTGAACGGTGAATCATTAGACGTACAGGGTTTTGCGGATCAGGACGGTGATGGCGGCGGTGCAGGTGAAGTAGAGGGTGACGGCGCTGCCGTTGGCAAAAAAATCTTCTGTCCAGATGAGGTGGCCATTGGCAGCAACGGCTTCGTTGTCGATGACCTCATTGCCTCCACTGGTAGTGCCGACACTGATATTTTGGGAGGTAGCCGATTTGATGATGAATTTATCGAGGAGCTCACCGTCATTGATGACAAACTGCCCACTGGGAGCGGCGATGGCGACGGACTCACCGACTTGCGAGGCGGCTTCGGATTTGTGGACGAAGCTGTCGAGCCAGTCGTGGAATTCTTGCTGGGTGGGCTTGTCGCCGATCTGGAATTTTCCTTTTAGGTAATCTCTGGTCTGTTGAGCCATTTTGTGAATGGTGAATGGTTAACGGTAAATGGTGAATTATTGCACGATGTATTCTTCGGTGAACCAGAAGCCGATGCCTTCGAAGTCGCCGTTCCAGTCGAGGTTTTGCCAGTTGGCTTCGTCGAAGCATTCAGTCCAGTCCCGGACGGGGATGGTGTATTCGATGCGCCAACCGTAGCAATCGTCGGCCATGACGGTGGCGAGGGGTTCGGCGGTGATCGGGAATTCGAGGTCGAAATAATTGAGGTCGGCGTCCCGCTTCAGGCGGGCGATGACCTGCCGGGCGATGGTGTTGCAAAGCTGGAGCAGTGCTTCCTGCCCGTCCCAGTCGTCGGTGGCCACCCCGCCGACGATGCTGAGTGCTCCTTTCAACCGGGCCATGGGGGTGTCATCATCGTTGTCGAGGGTGATTTCGATGACGGGGCGCTCCAGCCACATGGCGGGATAGTTGATCCTGCTCCGCATCCTGCCGATGATGCGCCAGGAGTCGCCGATGTGGATGGCTCCATTGAGCAACAGGTTTTGAAAGGCAATGCTTTCAAAATAGTGGTTGTATTCCCGGTAGGAGGTGATGGGTATGGGAGCTGGCATGGGGCAAATTTGGGTACTGGGTACTGGGTATTGGTGGAAGGTAGGTTTTCAATGCAGAAGGTAGAATGAAAAAGCCCCGAAGTGAATCCGGGGCTTTTTTAAAACAAAAAACAAACACTATGAACAAACACTAATTTTCGAGCAATGGCTGGCCGGAAGCGGCGCTGACGGCATAAATGGTAAAAATGCTTTTCACGCCGTTCACAATGGCATAGGCCAACATGGGTTTGATCCCAGCAGCATAGAGCCGGTCATAATACGGGAGGAACAGTTCGTCAATGGCGGCGGGGGTGGCTTCGACCGCTTCGCCCTTGAAGCCGGAGGCAAATCCTTCGACGCCTTTTTTCCACATCTCGGCCTCATCTACAAAAGAGAGGATGTCGGTGATCTGGGCGCCGTCCTTGAACGATTCAACGCCCTGGCCGATGGTGCCGAACATGGCATCCAAAAATTCGCTGGTTTCTTTTAATCCTTGCATGGAACTACTTTTTGTTTTTTGATTTGCCCTCACCTTCTTGCTTGCCCTGATCGGTAGCTGAAGCTGAGACCTCCTCAAAATATTTGGAAAATGATTCCGGGTCCTGCTTTTGGAAAGCGGCCACCTCCGCATCGGTCAAGTGCTTTCGGCGGAGGTGGAGGTTTCCATTGTGCAGTTCCAGGAATTCTTTGATGACTTTGAATCTCTTCATGGCTTCATTGTTTTATTGCTTCATTGTTTCATTGTTAGCCATGAAACCGTGAAACAGTGGAGCAATGGATTATTCTTCGATTGTGCCGGTGTACATCGGCGGATTGCCTTCATGGGCTGGAGCCATACGGATGAACTCCAAATCGAACCCTCCCTTCGATGCGGTGAAGGTGGATTTTACGAGTTCCACTTCATTGAGGAGAGTGCCCCATAGAACGGTGTCCCCATTGCCGTTTTTGAATGCTACATAACCCGTCCAACCTTTTGTCAACCCCATATAGTACATGGCTTCCGGATCACTCTCCGGATAGAAGGCGGTCAGTTTCTGCTCGGTGTACTGGTTGGCATCCTGTTCGCCCTTGTCCTCTAAAATGAAATCAGGGGAGCGACGGCGGATCTGGATATTCTGCCATTTGTCACCTACAGCCAGCCCTGCATCGAGAGTGACATCGGAGGTGATGGTATTGAACGGGCCAGTGACGGGAGTAGTGGTAGGGGCAGGGATGGTGGTCATCTTGCCGTGATCGAGTGTCCAGAGAAGATCGGGAACTGGATCGTTTGGTCCGCATTTTTTCTTTAAAGCTTTGATCTGGCACATATGCTAATGGTGAATGGTTAACGGTAAATGGTGAATGTGGGGTTAATAACTGCCCGGCGCTCTAACAGTGTGAGGGGTAGCCGGGCAGTTTCTCATGAAAAAAACGAGTTCTTAGGGTGCGTCGTAGCCGTAGGCGATGTTGCGTGGATCGGCGATCTGGACACCGAGCTGGCAATCGAACATCACATCAAGGCCACGGCGGTTCTTCTCGAAAGTGAGCTGGTTGAGGTCGCTTTCGAGGTCCATGCCGACGTAGAGGTTGCTTGGTTCGGAGATCAGGATTTTCCCGTTGCTCATGCCGACCGTTCGGACGATGGTACTGTTGGTGCCGTTGATCCGGGTTTTGTTGAAGTCGGTATTGAACGGTGCTGCGCCGATGGTGGCCGTGTAGTCATCATTGTAACTGTCAGCGATATTCCAGGTCATGAAGGCCTTGGTCATGCGGCTGCGGAGCTTTTCGGGCAGTGCCCGTGCGACCAAGAGCGCCTGGTCATAGGCATTGGCCGAAGTGATGGTTCCCACATCCACGACCTGGGCGGCAGGAACATCGAAATCGCCGGCTGCCGTGATGCTGTCCTCGATGATCTTTTCAAATCCGTCGCAGACTGTTCCGGGTGTAGTCCCATTGGCGTCGTGCTGGCCTTTCCAGAGGATATCCACTTGGATCTCTTCAGCCACCTCTTTGGCCAAGTGCATCAGGATCCACCGCTCAAACGGTATATAGTGCTGATTGGCGGAACCTGCACGACGGTTGTAGCCGAGCCAGGTCTTCCAATGCGAGGCTGGAATGAATTCGAGATCGAATTTGGCGGGGCGTACCTTCAAAATACGGGGAGCCATCTTCACCTTGTCGGGTCCAGCATTCCAGGCGTTGTCGTACTTCTGTGGCCGCAGGAGTTTTCCCGTTTTGATGTTGGTGATGGGCAGTTCGTCACGGGTTTCTACGACGGTGACATGCTCCAGGGTCTGGAGCTCATTGTACACCATATCGACGAAAATACCGGGGTTCTCACGGACGTAAGCACCAAGGGCATTGTTGAGGTCGGTTAAATTTATAGCAGGCATTGCTTATTTGTTTGGGTTAGAAATATGTGTGCTCGGTTCCCGACTGATAGTCGGGATGGAAAAATCCTATTTGCGTTCAGCCAATCGCTTTCCACGGGCGTGAGCCTCCTTTCCGGCTTTGTTGAAGCCGTACTCTTTTTTGGTTCTGGTACGGGTGAAATCCTCCTCATCGTCCAGGTCGGTATGGCTGGCAGCGGGCTTTTTCTTTAGCCGGGCATTTTCCTTTTGCAGTTCGGCGTTCTGGGCACCGAGGCGCTTGACTTCCGAGACCAGGTCTTTTCTGCTCATGCTGACCTCGCCGGGCGGGGTGTCGGCGGGCTGCTCCTGGGATTCCTCGGCTTCGGGGTCGGTGATGTCGGCGATGCGGCCTTCGGCGACGGTGATGGTCTGGCCCTCGAATTCGCCACTGGCCACGACGTAGTTGCCGTCGGCGGCGGGTTCGGTTTCGCCGGATTCGCCCACGACGGTGACCTGGTCGCCCACGGCTGGTTCGTCGCTTTCGGTGACGATGGAGAGCTGGTTGCCCTCGGTGTCGGTGACGCTGATGTCGAAGGTGCCGCCCGTGGTGAATGCTTTGTACAGGCGCTGGAAGATGTTTTGCTTCTTCATTTTCTTAGGCTTGGATGATAGGGCCTTGCGCTGGCAATAGGCCCGGTATTTTTCAAAAAATGGTTGCAGTTTGTCGGGATGCTTTTCCACGAAATCCCAGATTTCGGGGTGGGTATCGAGGAAGGTGGTGAACTGGACGGCGAAGGCTTTGGAATTTAGCTGGGTGGAAAAGAGGCCATCGGTGGCGGCGGGGTCGTCCACGAGGTCGGAGGCGTGGAGGGCGGCGGGGATGTTGTAGAACTCGAAACTGTGATCCTTTTCGTTCCATGGCACGAGCTCGCCGTCCTCCTCCACGAAGATGTCCACCGTGAACCAGTCGGTCTGCTTGAATTCGATGCGCTTGCGTTCCCCGGCTTTGTTTTTCACATACAGCTCGCCATCGTCGGAAAAGGCGATGGAGTTGCCAAAATGCTCGCTTTCGTTTTCGGCCATGTCGAGTACGTAGTCGTACATGTTGCCGTTGGGCGATGTCTTGGCGGTTTCGCTGAGGTGGAGGTCGGCATAGGTGGCGGTGCCGTCCACTTTGTAGTTGTGGAAGGTGCCGATCATGGTGCCGAATGCCCCGACCGACATGTTCGGGTGGTTGAATCGGCTCTTGGTGCCGTTCTTATGGCCATTGCCGAACTCCGCAATTTTCTGGATAAAAAAGGCGTCGAGCATCAGGGGGTGGTACTCGTATTCACCGTCACGGGGGATGGTGATGCCATGCCCTTTCGCCTCGCCTTCCCGGATGATCTGGACGCCGTAAATGACGCCTTTGTCCCGGTCTACTTTGGCAGTGGGCTGCTCATAGACAGGCTGGGAGCGGAATTGCTTGCGGTCCTTGCGGTTCTTCAGTATGTCTGGGATGGCGACCATGGGGCAAAAATGGCCGGGATGGGTGGGGGGATTGTGGAAGGGAGGTAAAGGCGGGTATTAGGTATTGGGGTATTGGTGATATTTGTAGAGGGAATGGATGAGAATGAGGAAAATGGCAGTGACCAATGGAAGGAAGGCGTAATGGGCGAAGTTGTGTTCATTGACGAAGTAGTAGGGCCATATCATTGGAAACATGACTACAAAGTAACTGAAGGCAATCAGTGTGATGGCGGTAAAGAGTAGCCAACTCATTTTGATTTTTGATTGATGACTTCTTTGGCTATTTCGAGGTAACGCTTTTTGCCGAGGGGCTCGTTGTTCCAGGCGCCGCCAAAGGTGCCAAGGAGATACCTGTGGTGCAGTTTGGTCCAGTCGAGGCCTTGAGTGGCGATGTAGTTGGACCACTTTTTCTTGACTTTTAATTCAGGTGAATCATTATGGTAGATGACTTGAATATCGGTCATTGTTAGTTTTTTTGATTGGACATTTCCAGTAGCATGAAACCACCATCTTTTACGCGTTGGTAAAAGGTTTGGTGGGTGTTCATATCGTAGATATTGGAGAAAAAGGCTTCTGTAAATTCAGCTTGTTCAATTTCCACAAGGCTCAATTGGATTTCTACCCAATCGGCTATCAACTTCCAACAGGTCCGCAGGGCTTGTTCCTTCAGTTTTACCTTATTGACACGGCTTGGATTTTTGTATTTGGAAAGCATCACTTTAAATACGGCGTCCGGTTTGGCATCGATCGAAAATACGAGGGTAGTTTCTTTGATGGGCATCATGAATTTGACCGACTTGCAGAGCATATCGGTATAGGTAAAATGAACATCTTTTGCACCGGATTCATTAAGAAGCCGATGTATCTTTTTGATGCTCTTTTCCACAGGCATCTCTGAAGTATAGTTTTTCAGATTTTTCATTTACTGCTATTTTTTTCCATTCATCATATTCCTTGTCTATTTCAGTCCTTTCATATAATGAATGTGCCAGCCAAATCAGGGGCAAGAGTAATGATGCATAGCACCAGAAGGTAATATCCATTTTTATCAAATTGAGCCGCACTGGGTGCGCTGCGGCGGGTGAATGAATTATTGGTTGTCCAAAACGAGCAGGTAATCTTCGTGGCGGTACTGGACGGTAGCGGTGAGCAGCTCTTTCATTTCATGCAGCGTGATGGGGCCCATGCTTTCGACCATGTAGCCTTTTTCCCGTTCCTCCAAAATTACTGCTTTTAGTTCACTTTCGTTTCCGAAGAGGTAGGTTTCCGATTTTTTGATGATGACCATATTATATAAGGATTGGGCTGCCCCGACGGGTGGCCGGAGCAGCGGGTGATGCAAATAAAGGGAAAAAGGGGATCAGGTGGTGGCCGGATCGGGATCGTACTCCCAGGAGAAGTACTTCAGGAATTTTTTCCAAAGGCCCTTTTTGACGAGGTAGCGCTTCATGGCGGTGTTCTCGATGGTGAGGCAGCCGACGCTGTTCAGGAGGTTGTTCATGTCGTCGAGGATGTCGTCGGGGACGGAGTTGGAATTGACGTTGGTGGTGATGAAGGCCGGCACCTGCTGGGACGGTGGGGCGTGGTGGAATCTTTCTTGTGTCATGGCGGACTTTTTTTAGTTGTTAAAAAATCGAGGGCAATCCCTCCTTAATTGGAAGTCCGCCAGAACGTAACCAAAAATCCAAGCCATGAAGGCGAGAACGGAGAGACCGCACCTCTTATCTTCCAAAAAATGTTTTCGAAGGAAAAGTTTCATTACTTGAATTATGATTAATGTTCTGGCGGAACGGTGCAAAGGTATAACTTTTTGGGAAAGTTGTTGAATTATACGGAAAAGTGATATATCTTTGGAATTGATAATTCATTATTAGAGCTTATTAAATTGAAAATCACCTATTCAGATAAACATTACCCTTAGTATATTATTCTTAACAAGGGTACCCTCTCAACGAAAATGCCCAAACCAGACCATAAAAAGAAACGAATCTTAACAAGGCGGGCTCAAAAATCACACAGAAGGGATTTAGCGTTCAAAGAAAATAAACGTAATCGTAACAAGAGCCGACAGGGTCTTTCTCGATCCGAATACCAGAAACATAAGCAACATTTAAGATATTTAAAACTCCTTGAAGACAAAAGAGTCATTAAGGTAGAAGGAATCTTCTCTCTCAGAAAAAATGCCGAAGGGGTCCTGGAAGTCATAAACCAATTAGTTCATCATTATGAAAGAAATGAAAAAATTTTCATTAATATGGACAAAGTAGAGGAACTGGATTATGATGCCATCGTGGTGATGTTGCCAATCCTAAGAGCCTTCGATCCTCTTAGGTTTAATGGCAATTTGCCGAAGGATGAAACCGCACAAGAAATTTTGATCAACTCTGGTTTCCTTCCTGAGGCATTCAAGGTTTCTAAAAAGACCAATAAATTTTTAAATGGCCCCAATTCCATTTGTACCCATGGCGGGAAATTAGTCGACTCAGAATATGCGGGGAATATCCTTATGGAGGCTTCAAAAATGCTTTTTGGACAAGAAAAACATTCTGGAGGAGCCTATGGGGTCTTGGTCGAGCTTATGAAAAACACCCATAACCATGCTGCGATCAAAAAAGAGGGAGAACAACGGTGGTGGTTATCTGTTAATCATGACGCCGTTAAAAAGGTTCTCCGATTTTCTTTTGTTGATTACGGTGTCGGGATTTTTAAGAGTTTAAATTCTAAGAAAATTTTTGATAAAGAAAGAAGCGAGTATCATAGTTACGCTCGTTACTTTTTAAAGAAGTTTGGTATTTCAAAAAATGCTGATTCCTTTAAGAAGATTTTGGAAGGTGTGTTGAGAGCAACAATAAGCCATCCAGAAGAAAGGGGACACGGCTTACCGCAGATGTACGAGACGCTGCAAAGAAACCAAATCTCCAATCTTTTTGTTGTTACAAATGATGTGTGTGCTGATATAGCAAATGACAGTTATCTGACTTTAAAAAACCCTTTTAGCGGTACATTTGTTTACTTTGAATTAAGCGAAAATAATTACAATTAGATAAAAAATTAATCTTTCAAAAAACCCTTATGCCATGTCAAAAAAGATCATAATTGCCAAAGATTTTTCAAAGTTCCCCGGCCCTCGTTATATCAGGCAAGGACCGAATTCTGGTGAACTATTCAGGGATACTAAGTTGTATCCAGCGTTCATAGAAGCCTATGAAAAAGGCTCCAAACTGGAAATTGACCTTGATGGAGTAGCTGGTTATGGTTCGTCATTTCTTGAAGAATCATTCGGAGGCCTTGTAAGAAAATTAGTTAGAGAATGCCGCTTTGCAGATAAAGGGGCTGCTTCTATAGCTGTTTTGAATACCCTGATCCTTTCCTACCATCAAGAGCCTTATCATATTGACAGAATCCATAATTATATAAAGGGAATCCGCCCAAAGATGGCTTATGCATAATGATAAGGCTAATAAATCCCAGCCTAAAAACTTTCAATTTAGAAATTTTCTGGAAAGCCATTTTGGGAAAATATTGTTTGCAATAATATTCTTTTCATTAGGAAATTGTGTAGCAGTATTTCTCCCAAAATGGGCACTATTTGAAATCTCTTATGAGATCAGTTTAGTAGAAGTATTGACTTTATTGCTAACTGTTATTCTTGCGTGGTATGTGGGGTATGTCATTGATAGGCAAAACACGAAAAACAGGAGTGAGAAAGAATTGATCTTTGAAGAAATAAAAAGACTTCAAACAAAAGCAAGAAATAATTACTCAGTAATCTGCAATTGTAATTATCAAGAAACAGTGGCGAGTATCAAAAGCCTTGGAATGTCAATAACTTGGCTTCAGAACTTTTTGAACGAATTTTTTGATGATATAAACGTTGAAGAAGAGTTCCAAATTATGCAGAATTGCTTGACTGATATTGATCATTTAGCTACCTATTTGCCCGAAGATTCAGAAGAATCGGAAGGAAGAGAAGGATCAGAGGGTGAAGCTTTAATTGGAACTATAGAAATAGAAACAGAAAACAATAAACAGATTACTAAATATGATAGCTTAAGAGTTGCGGCAATAAATAATGCTACAGAGACCCTTGTACACCATCTTATGGGGCTGATAATAAAAATCAACTGGCATTAGTTCAATTCGTAAGATATTTTATTTGATTTGAGAATTTTCCTTCATTTCTCTTCGCAGCCTCCTTACCTGCCCCTTTTTCCAAGATAAATAATATAGTATAGTATGGCAATCAGTAAAAATCACCTGCTGGTAAGTGCCAAATGCCCCCTCCTCTGCTATACTAAAGGCAGCACCCGTCCATGAAAAATCCACCTCATGATCAGGAGTGAGATCGTAGCGGCTGTCACGGACAGGCGTAGTTTCATCCTCCTCCCACAGCACGGCATACTCTTCCCGAATGTACCGGATGCAGCCAGTCGCAAAGAGCAGAATGTATGCCTTCATCTCTTCCGGCAGGCTGCTGATCCTTTTTGTGAGTGCATCCAGTGCCATGCCATCGAAGGGGATGCGTTGGCCATCGTCGCCCACTGGCCGGAGTATGGTAGCGATGATCTGGTCCAGTGCATTGGGGCTATCACCATCGAGGGAAAGGACGAAGTTGTCGAGGTGGTCGTATTCGATGAAGGGGGAGTCGTAGAGGCATTCGGTAGGGAGCTTCCAGGTCTGGCCATCGTGTTCTATTTGTGGGATGATGGGGATGGTGAGGGGTTCGGTCCAGAGCCAGTCGGTGAGGTCTGCGAGCTGGGCATACTGGGCGGGGGTGAGCTGGATGAAGGTGAGGTTGGGGATGTCGGAAAGAAGAGGGACCAGACCGTTTTTTGCTGCTGTGCGGTCCTGGGAATAGATGAAAGGAAGAAGCTGGAGAAGCAGGTCTCCGGTGATTTCCTCCCATCTGGAATATATATGGTAATCATTTTCCTGTATGGTTATTTTCGTCATTGATGTGTACGGTCGCTTTTTGTTCGATGTTCTTTTCAAATGACTTCAGGCCTGCGAGTATCCAGGCCGGCAGGAGATCGGGCCGGATGCGGGTGATGTTCTCGAAGATGGAGATGGCCTCCCGAAGCACCATGGCGGTAAGGAGGAAGTAGTCTATCCAGTCGAACACGGCGACGGGCTGGCCCCCGATCTTGAAGTTCTGAAGGACGTTGACGACCACCAGGGCGACCGCATATAACAACACTTTTACGATGACCTTGGAGAAGCCGAAGCTGGAGAAGTTCTTTTCCCGCCAGGCATAGATGATCCCGGTCAGCGTATCGAGGCAGATGAGGATGAAGAGCCAGATGAGGTACTCGTAATCGGAGAAGAGATAGGTCTCGATGATCTTCAGGAAGGTCAAAAAAATAGCGAGGTGTATGATGTACAGATTCATGGGTTTGATGCGTGGAATTTCAGATGCAAGTGATTTCATGGCAAATATTTATTGTTTTTGGAATGGGTATGTGGAAGGGAAATCATACCATGAATGATTTCTTTCCTTGGTTGTCGGGCAGTTCATAGCTGGGCTGGTTGAATGTGTTTGGGTTGTCGTAGAGGGGGTAGTCTTCACAGTTTTCTTCGAGGTATTTTTTTAGGTGGCGCAGGGCGGACATGCCATTGGTAGTGGCGGCGGTCATGGCGGTTTCATAAGCGGTGCGGTCGGCTGGTTTTTGGGATTTGAGTCCTGTGTTCTTTGAGGTTTGTACGATACCGCCTGGCGTGAACTGGACGGCCTGAAACGGCAGGGCCTTGTAAAGGACAAGCCAGGCAAGGGCTTGCCGGATTTTAGTCAGCAGGGTTTTGTATTCATTGGTGAGTGGTGTTCCAAGTGAGGCGAGGAGCTTCCCTTTCAGATCGTCATATAACGGCTGTGATATGGCATGGAGGATGTACTCTGTTTCTGCCATTTTAACGAACGGACGGATGGCGAGCCATACCCGTTTGCTTCGTCCGATGGAAACGATGTCATTGTACTCATCGGAGGTGTTGATGAACAGCTCCTTGGTGATAGTGAAGGCGTCGGAGTTTTTCCAGAGCGGATAGTCGTTGTAGTTTTCTTCGAGGAATTCAAGCATGGCGTCAGCGAAGGAGTCGGCATTCTGGATGGCCGTGTCCCGGTTCTCCTGATAGACCCACTGGCGGGCGGGGTTGGAAGTGCCCTCACTGGAGGATTGCTCCTGTACCCCCATGCCACTGACCATCGTGGTGAGCAGCGGCAGCACTTCATAGAAGGCATAATATGCAAGCGGGCGCTGGACGTGCGGGAGGAGGGTTTGTTGTTCGGTGGTTATCGGACCGACATCGTAGGCAGTGGCGAGGGCATCGAACTGTTCTTTTCCGAGGAGGGGCAAAATATATTTCCGCTCTGCCTGATCCACTGCCGGGGATAGGGTTGCCCATTCCATATTTCTATTTATCGTTGGACAGAAGACTTTTATTTCAGCGGTGGATTTGAAGAGGCTCATGAGATGATGTTTTGCTCGCCGGTCGGGTTGGCGTCGAGCTTCGTGATCTCGATATCCTCGAAGCCGAATTTGATGTTTGGGTCCCAGCCGTTTATTTTTTGAATGATTTCCAATAGTCTCAATTGCCGTTGTCTGGGGCGAGGGGTGTTGAGCGCCATGTGGATCTGGTAGGCGATGCGCTTTTCGGAGGCGTTGCCGAGCTTGCCTTCCAACATGATATTTGCCAACGTCGGATCAATGCCAAGGCCCGATGCAACAGCAATGTTGGACTGGTCGAAGAGGGCGGTGTAGGCTTCGTCGTTGAGCTTGGTGTCGATGGGGTCTATCTTCCAGCCGTCTGGAAGTTGGCCATTGTTGGAGTAAGTGGAATAGAAGGCTTTGCCGTTGTTTTTGGGATTGGAGAGGAAGGCATCCATGTCGTCCCTGACCTTTTCCTTCATCTTTTTTCTTTCCTCTGGCTGGTATTGGTCGAGGTAGCTTTTCGGTATCTGAACATGGTAGCGGATGTTGTAGCCGTTGTCCATTCCGAAGCTGTGCCAGGCGGGTATCTTACTGGCCAAGCGAAACCATTCTACTGTCGGCCACCAGTACGGCAATGGGTAGTAAGGATGGCCAGGCATGTAACGCTTGGTGTGGATGATGCACTTGGCGTATTTGGTGGGGTTGGTTGGATCGTAGGCAGGGATGCGACGGACGTTGTTTTTCTTTCGGTCCTTGCCTTTGGCTTTTGGTTCGTATTGGGGTTTTTGCCAGTTGGCACCGAGGAAGTGATTGTCCACCCTGCCTGTCCGTTTGTTCTTTTTCCCTGAGCGGCAAGTGGTGGCGTCACGGTGCATAATAGTGTCCACCTTTCCTTCGCGGGTGAAAACCATTTCTACCCAGTTTGATCCGAGCCAGAGATCGTCTATAAAACGGTTGTGGAACTGTTCAGAGACTTCGTTTTTTTCAAGCCAGTCTTCGACTTCTGGATTCTGGGCTATTTCTAAATGCTTTTTTCCTTCCTCTATTACTTCATTATAGATGCGGACGCGTTGGCCTGAATTGAATGCTGCTTGTTTGTCATTCACGCCAAATAGGATATTATTTTTTGTGATGACTTCTAGGCATAGTGAAGGAAATGCATTGTCTGGCGCGTACCATTTTGTCCATAGAGCCTTTTCGTCTGCATCGTCTTTTCGCCATGTCCATGTGGAGGTTGGATTGCTTCGTGGATCACGGTCGTCATTAAATTCAATGACTGCTCCACTATCCTCAGAAAACCATATATCGTGGCCGAGTTGCTCCATTAGTGGAAGACGCGTACGCCGTTGTAGTAGGTGATGAGTGAAATGGTGATGTACTTGTGGTGCTTGGCGATATGGTCATAGATGAGCATTAAATTTTGCTCCTTTAGATTGGTGTGAGAGCCTTTTGTTTTCTTTCCCAGCTTTACATTTCGACTAGCTTTTTTGATATTGGAAATGCTGCCATCATCCTTGGCAAATTTTACGGAAAAGTATTTTGTACTACCAGTGGGCGTTGTGGTGATTTGGCTATCTGCCAGCACTTCAGCTATCGAAATTGTTGCTGTTTTCATGCGGCAAAAGTGGTTTCAAAGTGAAAAAACTATGTGGAAGGCAGGCTATTTGGTTGATATTCCGCAATTAAATTGCATAAATGACTGAAAAGCAAGTATTTATCTTTTCAACTGCTGAATTTTATTAAGAAAATCACGCGGAAAAGCGCCGCCCTCGATCCTTGAAGGCAATTGCCGTCCTGCATTTTCATGTCATATGAAAATGGGTTTAGAGCGATGCGGCTTTCCGGACGTCGCTCAGTGTCTCGTTTGCATCGTTGATTGAATGGATGGAGACGTCGGCCTTCAGTGTGGTTGGGATGGCCTCGATGGCCTGGCGCATTTGCTGTTGCTCCTTGAGCGTGGCCATTTGCAATTGCTCCATGCGTTGGGTGGATTGGTTCAATCCTGTTTGTGATTGGACGGCCTGTGATTGGAAGATTCCACCAGTGGCGAAGATGGGGGCACCGCGTTTGTGCATGGAGTTGTGGAGGAGTGAGTCCACTATGCTGCGGTTATTTTTATAGGTGTCCTTGCTGAGGATCATGTATGGTTCACCGCCTTCCATCTCACCAACAATCTGGTTGCTGGCTGTGTCGAAGAGTTGGATGCCGCCTTGGGCATGGCTGGCTCCTTTGGCTATGCCGCCTCGATCAAACTTCTGCTTTTTGATGTTGGATACTGCTAGCTGTGCGCGTGCAGATGCAAAGGTAGTCTTGGCAATGGCAATTGCTGTACCTGCACCAGGGAAAAGGATATTGAGCGGGGAGCTGTTGGCTGTCTTCCAGATACCTGATATTTCTTCGAATAGGTTGGTGAAGACCTGCCCTATCTGAAATGCTCTGATTGCCTTGGCGTTCTTTTTCCTGGCCCTCTCATCTGCGCTCAATAGGCTGATGGTAGTATTGAATGCATCCTCTGCTACATCAATTGCTACCTTTTCCATCGCAGCCTTCTTTTGGGCGGTCTCCTCTGCCTGTTGGCGCTTGTACTCCTCGATGGCCGTCACTCGATCCAATTCTTGTTGGAGAAGATCGGAGGCATGCAGATCCCCTTCCGATCGGAGGCGTTTCTTTTCTTCTTCCGTGAATTCGACTTGGTTGATCTGTTCAATTTGTCCAATGCGCTGGATGTCGGTTATTTCCCGTTGGGCCTGCTCCTCATTGTTTTTTTCTTCTTCAGTGAGGCCTGCTTGGGAGCGGCCACGGAAATTGCCCGGTTTGGGTAGGTTGGCGGTTGGATCCTGCTTCAGGGCAGCAGAGGCTGATTTTCTTGCCTCTACTTCTTCCAAGCCTTCCAGGAATGCCTCTCGGTAGGCAGCACCCACACTTTTCGACTCAGCCGCCAATTCTGCCTTCCTTGCTTTCAGGGCAGCGATATCTTTATCGATTTCGGCATTCGTATCTCCAAACGGGTTGAGTTTTGTTGTTTGGTGATACAAAATTTGGATATCGATCAGGTTCGATCGCATGTTGTTCCAGATGTTTGTAAAAAATTGCTTCGTGGCCGCTCCGATCCCTTTGGCAGTGGCAGAGAACTGTTCAAAAAATTGTAGCACACTCACTAGCGTATTAATTGCTCCAGCCTTCACATTTGAAAGAAAAACAGAGAGTGAATTGCCCGTGTCTTCCAGTTGCTTGGTCAGCTCGTTTTGAGAAAAAGCCAGTTCCTCATTCGCTGCCAATTGTGCCATTTGAGCTTGCACATATTGGTTCGTCGGTTCGATCAGGTTGATCGTCTCAGCCTGCACATCCTGGAGCATTTGTATATAGCGCAGGCCTGCATCTTCACCGGGACCGCCAAAGACATCAGCGATCACAGTTTGCAATTGGTTTGCTGGGATCTCCGCGTTGTTCATTTCCCTGGAGACCAGCTTCAGGGCATCTACGGTGGTCAAGCTGCCATCATTGATATTGCCGAATAGCTCATTGGTGAATTGCTTCCCAAATGCCGACTCCATTGCCTTTTTCGTAGCGGTTGTCTGCTCTTGGATTCGAATGCCGAACTCCTTCACCACATCGAGGCCTTTGTCACTAAAAATTCCCTCCTTGCTTGCTTTGGTACTTACTGCTACGAATTCTTCAGCTGAGAACTCAGCAGCAGCAAACTGTACAGAGTATTCCTTGATATTGTCCAAAAACTCCCCATTGACGTTTGCCCCAGCGATTAGGCCTTCCTCGATCTTATTCAGTGACTCCTCTATGGTGATGTTGAATTCCTTACTGATTGCATTTGCAGATAACAACAGTTCCCTTTGCTCCAACTCAAACGTAGTTGCCAGCGCCTGTATCTTCACTGCCTGTCCATCCAGCTCCTCTCCGGTAGCGCCAGTGATCTGGTTGATCTCGATACGCAGGTCACGCATCTGTTCGACCATTTCGGCGACGGCTTGGCCTGCATCCTGGAGGAGGTCAACTGCACCGAGGATGCCGCCTGTGAGCAGCCCTCCAGTGACCAAATCTCCGATATCCACGCCGACCTGCCTGATCTCATTGCCAGTAGCCTTTACTTCCTGTCTGTACGAAAAAAACTTCTTCCGCAGGTCGGTGACCACCTGCCCCTTTTTTCTGGTCAGTTCGAGGATTTTGTTGTAGTCTTTATGGTCTTCCGTGAGGTTGCGGAGCTGTGATTTGAGGGCACGCCATTCTTTTTCCAATTGCCGGAGGGACTTTCCCTCATTGATGGCCAGCTCCCGCTGCTTCTCGGCAGCCGACTGCATTTTCTTTCTGGTGGCCTCAGCTTCCTTTAGCACCTTTTGCTGCTCTTCCTTCAGTTTTTTGTACTGGTCGGTGGCTTGCTTGCCAGCATTTTCCAGTTCACGCATTTGGGCAGTGAGCTTCTCGTTCTGGTTGTCGAGCTTTTGGAGGGTATCTTCGGCGGGCTTGCCGTCTATGGATAGGGAAAGTTGGACATTGTCCTTTTTGGTACGATTTGCCATAAGGTGATTTTTATGGCAAAGGTGGAAGGACAATGCCCCTGCTTGGTGGAAGGCACAAAAAAAAGCCGATACCGACGTGTCGGTACCAGCTTATTTAACCCCAAAAAACCAAATCTTTAAGCAGGGGCTGCTTGGTCTTTTTATGTCACGGGCCTCTGGGTGTTGTGTAAAGGTACTTTTTTCCCAGCAAAAAAAGAAACCCTTTATTCCCCGAACCCCTCAAAAAACGACGGGTCCAGCTTCTCTACGATGGCGAGGACGCCCATTATGATCTGGGACTTGCGGGTGGCATAGTAAAATGATGGAGCATTTTTGTACCCGAACATCTTTCCCACATCAGTATCTGTGAGCTTCAGTTCCCTTTTCAGGAACTCATATTTTATGCGGCTAAGGCTGTCGAGGCCTCCTTTTTTGTTATCCATTGCATGTCTTTTGGCAAAGTTACGGAAAGCTCTTCCATTACTGCATCGGTCAAGGGGGTTGTACTGTCCCAGTCGCCAATGTAGCCTACCAGATGGTCGGTCAGGTTGAAGTGCAGGTGCTCATGGGACTGCCAGCAGAAGTGGGTGTCCCCTACCTTTATTTCTTCGTCGAACAATGCCTCGGCCACGTCAGCAGCGACCAGTCCGAATATGGCAGGGTTGATTGGATAATCGGTTTCATACTCATTGTTGTACTGCTTGGTGATATAGGCCAACCGTGCTGGTGTGGCGTTGGCGATCTGGTTTTGGATGGCGGTAACGGTGATATTCTTGATATTTTTCATTTTAATGGATTTTGAATGGTTTGAAAATGTTGCGGGAAATATTTCCCTTTTGATTACGACACAAATATAAAGTATATACTTTAATCGCAACATTCTATTTTCTATAAAAGTGCCGCTTTCTTCGACGAACGTACCTTTCAGGAGGGTGGGTTCCAGAAAAACGAAGCGAGTGCCTCCCCATCGGCCTCGCAGTCCTCGTCGTTCTGGCCGTGGAAGAGGGTGTCCTTCATGTACATGCACACGGCCTGGCCCAATGTCTTGTACCGGTGCAGGTCCCTGCTGGTCCTTTCCAGTTTGTCTTCGAGGTAGTAGATGTACGCATGGATGGGCTTGGGGGACATGCTGCATGTCCGGGCGTGGAGGTTGGTTCTGAGTTGTCATGGCGTTGATGATTTTGCGCGGCGAAGCTCTTCCGACATCAACGCCAATTGATTTCTACAAACTCACCGAGGTGGGAAAGTAGACGGAAAAGCACTCGCCTTATTTTACAAAGTGGATTTGACTAATAAAATGAATTTGCATAATGAATCAATTTGGCGTTGATGCCCCAAAATTAGTCATTTCCCTTCTGAAAAGCAAGAAACACCCCTGCAAGTACCCCTGCATACTTTTGGGTTTTCTCGTGGACTTTTGGGTCTTGTGGAATCTTGTGGGATTTAAAATGCTGGTTTTCAATGGGTTAGACCCAGTTCAAACAGTCCAGTGCGGTTTGGACTGTGTTGGTTTTCAGACCAAAAAACCATTCTCCCAGTCCGCCCAGAGCAGTCCAAATGGGGGTGGGCTGTTTTACGTGCTGGTTATCAATAGGTTATGACTCAAAACCCAAAAGTCCAGCTTATTTATTATTTTTAATAGTAGTCTATTTTGAAAAAAAGTCTATTAAGAATGTATCCAGCCCGTCGGATGGAAAAAAAAAAGCCTCCCGGAGGAGGCCGTATCTATGTGCTGATGGGTTCTATCCGAGGTATGGAGTCGGCCTCGAATTTATCGTCGGTGACAAGGTAGTATTCCCTCCCTTCGTGCCTGAACCTTTTGTCCAGTGTATCAATACGGTTCGGGTTCAGCTCGTAGGAGTTCCTTCTACAAAAAAACAGGATCATCTTCCTGAATTGTGCCTTTGTGCAGATCCTCGCCTGCTCCGGGTATTGTTTTCTGAAAAATTGAAAGAGCATGTTTTTTTCAATGGCAACATTGAGCCATCCTTTTTTGACAAAAAAATCATAAGCCCACAACCTAAAGGCTGCTTCTTTCCTGATATGCTTTTTAATAATATCCTCTCTTTCCATACATGTAAATTTTAAAAAGCCTCCCGGAGGAGGCCCATTGTCGTCTAAAATTTTGAGGGTTTTTATGTTAATGTTCTTGTTCCTCATTCATTTGAAAAAAATCAAATTCGTGAATTGTGACAGTTACATGAATCTGTGCTTTTAACCTCTTTCCCTTTTCCTCCAAGTGCATAGGTATTTCACCTATACATATTTTAGTGTCAGCCATTTGGCCACCAAAACTGTTTATTTCACCAACCATGTTTTCAATCTCTGATTGAAAGTCTGTTTTAGAAATTACTTCCTCAACGTCTTTTTTGCATTTGTAAATTTCGAGCATAATCAATTAATTTTTTAATTCATTTAAACGTGTCAATAAACACTGTTCAAAAAAAAGTTATTGGTTGTTTTATTTCGTGACTCTTACTGTCACGAAAACGGTTGAATTATTGATTTATTAATTTGAGATTCTTATTTAAATCCATTACATACTCCATCCTTACTCTGCCAGTCCATTTTTTTGACTTTCCGCTTTTCATATTTTCCCACCCAGAATCATCTATATGTTTAACGTAATGTGATCGACCTTCAATCATTGCTGCTAAGTTATCTTTATGACCTAAGCCGTGTATATCAGTTTTAAATAAAACTGATTCATTGTAGTAGTCGAATATAGGGAAATATTTAGGTTCCATATTTATTGAAATTTAGTTATTTTTTGTTGGATTGGGTTCTAATTTTGATTTTTAAACTTTCTTTATTGTCTCTTTCAAAAACTTTCCTGCAAGTCTTGAAATTCCGAGGTCTGTATATTTCTTGCCCGAAATCGTTCTATGGTATACCCTGCCATTTATGTAAGTAGTAAAAGACACATGG
This sequence comes from Saprospiraceae bacterium, assembly GCA_965222975.1. Classification (GTDB taxonomy): domain Bacteria; phylum Bacteroidota; class Bacteroidia; order Chitinophagales; family Saprospiraceae; genus UBA6168. Next base: position 64,874 of record CBDCVJ010000086.1, read on the forward strand.
ATGTGATTATGCCATTGATAATAAATTTCTACATACCCGTCATTCGATACATATTTACCTGTTTTCCAACTACATTTTCCATCGGTGTCAAACACCTTATTTATGTTGACATAAGGGCCACCAATGGCATAATCACTGTCATATATTTTTGGCTTTGCCATAATTCAAAAAATTGGTCTAATTATTCATCCTGTCACTCAGCATTAGTATATTAAGGCTGAGTGACAGGGGTTAAAATATTAGTTGAATTAATGATTAAGGGTCATAAGGAGTTGGTTGCTCTGCATAATATTCATCGTCAATAGCATCCTGAGCCATGTTGTCATAATCTGGTTCAGGATTGTCTTTATATTCAGATTCTATTTCAGCGGTTATTTCGTTCAGTTTTTCAGCGGAAATTAAATCTTCTGCAAAGAGCCATTCGTAAAAATTCATCCCTTGAGGATGTTGGGATAACCCTTCGATAATTTCAAATTCACTGAAATACATTTTATTTAGAATCAACTGAACAGCCTTGTTTATATCTAAATTTAAATTTTCCATGACAGTTTGTTTTATCGGTCTTTTTAAAAAGTCCACGCCCGTCTGAGAGATCGGAACGTGGACCAATAGTTAAATTAAAAACAATATCATCCATCAAACGAGCACGAATGCCTGCTTGATTTTCTTGTTATTGATGATGCGGGAGAAGTCCTTCGACTTTAGGCAAGCCTGTAATGTTCGGAACTGCTCATCGTTCAGTTCTCCGGCTTGCCGTAGCTCCTCGATCTCCATCTTCAGGTTGTAAGCATCCACTTGGATATGGCCTTTCCTGGCAGCCCAGGCGATCAGCTCATGCTCCGAGATGCTATTGCGCTGGTGCTTCGGTACTTTCTGTAGCAGGTATTTCTTTTCGATCGGTATCATCGTCTATTTTATAATGCGGCACCCAGTCCTTCCCATCATGCACGTACAAAAAGAAAGTGATCGGGGCTTTCCATTCCAGGTGCATCCTCAGCGTCAGCTCCATGCGCTTGGCATGCAGCCTGCCAGCGGCCAGGTCTTTCCGCTCAAATTCCCGCTCCGGATTGTTGCGGATGGGGAGGTCGAAGGCGATGAGGAATTGCATATCAGAGAATCATCCGCAGCGGAATAGCTTGCACTTCAGCCGATGGCGGTTTGTGTTCTTGTAGCTCCCGTTGGAACTGTTCCTGGTTCGGTTCATCCTTATCAATCGCTATGCGTGTGATATAAGCATGTACTTTGATGCCACTCGCTGTCTTGCCCTCCCAGATACGGGCAGGTACATTGTTGAGGTGGACAATCTTTTCTGTGGACTCGATTTGAATTTTCATATCAAAAAGGAATTTTCTGCGCCAAATCCGCCGCACTCGATATCATCCGACAGCTTGAAGCATCAAAGGATCCATTCGCCAAGATCAGATACTCCTTCCCGTTCGATTTGATCCGGCCATCCTTCGAGTCCACCGTCGGGTTGACCTCCAGCCCGGCGTATTTGGCATATTTCAATAATTTAGCTTTAAAGCGTTTTGGGGTCACATATCTTTTGTCCTGAGGGTACTGCTCCAGATAGTGATTACAGGCCCACACTTTTTCAATTTTTTGGTTGATCATTGGCCCTTCCTTCTCATCGAACATGAGGCTGGCCCAGTCAATGAAATTCTCGCCGATGCGCTGCCGCAGGTTACGTTTCTCCAGTGCATCCTGAGGGATGGAATACTGGAGGCGGTATTTCAAAAAGACCTGACAGCAGGTGGCCATCCAATTGTAGAAGAGGTTCCATTGTTTGTCATCCCACTCTTCAAATAATTGATATCCGAAATCATCGCTCACCCTGCGATGCTTGTTGTAGTAGTCGCTGAAGGAAAGCAGGTACTGCCGACGGGCGAAGCTGTTCCCCTCTCCTGTCAGCCCATGGTTCGTATCGATGAGGTGCTTTTTGGGCGCTTCCTTATGGCCATCCACCCCTTTCTTTTCCACCCATGTCCCCCGGGTGATGCCAGGGAAGAGCTGCTCGAAATCGAAGTTGACCCGGACATCCTCGAAGTAGATCACCTGCGTCCGTTCGTCCACACCGGCATAGAGGTGTTTGTCTTCCTCCAGGTTCTTGCGCTTGCCGTTTACCCAGTGGACTGGGCACAGCTTCTCAAATTGGCTGCACCATACCCCTTTCCCCGTACCGCCCTGGCTCCTGCCCACCTCGCTCTCCAGCCCGTCCATACAGACCACGGCCTTCATATTGCCCCAGTCGGTATATTCATGCAGGAGGTAGCCGGCAGCAACCATCTTGGCAGCGAGGTTTGCCCGCCATATCTTCAAGTCGTCCGCCGTGGGTTGCTCCGGCTCTTCCCGCTCCTCCCAGTAGTGTGTGCCCTCGCCATCGCTGGCCAGGGAGAACAGTTTTTTCCAATGAAACATAGAAGTCCTTGCGTAGAAATTGGCCATATCGCAGGCCTCTCCATGGTCCGTTGGCTTCATCTCCCAATCATCGCCCTTACGCTCGACGTGCATCAATGGCTTGCCGACATATTTCGCTTCAAAATCAACCACTTTATCCCTCCAAATGTGCCTGGGCAATTCCGCCAGTGGCCGCTCGGTGATCTCATCCTTGGTAATCTTCCAGTAACAGTTTTTGAAATACAAAAACATCGTATCCTGATCGCTCTCATTAAATTGCGGTTCGAAGTAGTGCATGTTGGAGAGCTTGTCCGGGCCGAGGTACTGTTTCCCTCCCCTGAGCAGCATTTCCAGCACAGGTTTTTCCTCCAGCTCCCTGGTGAAGTCAATCACATAGCGCTGCACTTTATGTGTCGAGATTTCCTCCACTACCCTATCCTCGACCTTGATGAAGCGGTAGGTTTCGGGCCCGGTCTCGAAGAGGCCAAAGCCCCTGTTTTTCAGAAATTCGAGGATGGCCACGTAGTCGAAGCTGTATTTGATTTTTACATTTCCACTTCTATCCTCTATCTCAGTCTTGTGCCAGTACTGCTCATGCCGACGGATCTTGTCCGCCATCTCAAATTCGCCGGTCTTTTTGTTCCAACGCCATTTCAGTTGGCCGAATTTGAACTCCCGCAGCTCCTTCAGCTCCTCCTTGTGCTCGTTCAAAAAAGCAGGCCGACTGTGCAAGTGCCAGAACTCCTTCAGTTTGTAGCTGCTGATCTGGGTGATATTATGCACGTTTACATGCTCCCCTTTCCCCTCCCGGTCAATTATCGCTTTTGCAAAATCCTTGGCCAGTTCCTCCTCCTTTTTCTTCAACCCCTTGTCATATACCAGCAGGTCATCAATCCCCTTGTGGACTGGATCTTTCCCATAAGCGAAGAATATATCCAGCTCGATCCCAGAGGTGTGGTAGGCATAGAAGTAGTCCCTGAACCGCAGCACGGCTTTGAAGAAAGTATTGGGCCGCATGTCCACAGGTCTCGACAGGTCGTCCTTCAGGCTCAGCTCCTGCCAGTCGCTGTCGAGGATGAAAACCACCTGCTGCACCCCACACCTCTTTATCAGCAGCTCGAACTGGTAGGGCATTTCCCCGCCGGTCGCAAAATTTGAAATCCCCATCACGCCGACGGCCGGCATGCCGTGCAGGCAGAGCTTGTCAGCTTTCTTCTCCCCCTCACAGATGTACAGCGTCTTGATGACCTCAAATGTCTTGTAGGCTTTGAGGATGTACATTGGCAACCAGAGGTGGCTTCCCGACCCGTATGGCGATTTGTACTTGACCGCTTTGCCTTTGATCTTGTGCAGCGAGGGGTTCGCCCACCGCACCCGGACGAGGCTACGGGCCTTTCCCCGCTCGGTTTTGTAAATGATCGGCTTGCCCTCCAGATCGAGGTAGTGCAGTACCATATCGTCACCTGGGCACACGTTCCAGAATTTGTCAATCGTAGCCGCTTGGTAGCGGTCCATTTCGTATTTTGAATCGGTGCCCTGGCTCAACCAGAATTTTTGCGCCTTCACCGGGATGCCGCTCTGCCTCAGCTGCAGGTCCCGGAACTTGGCTTTCCGGGCCGTATTTTTTTTGGTTGTTTTGGCTGGTTCTTCTATGCTGATCCGGTACCGGTCGGCGAGGATCAACAGCGCTTCCTGATAGCTCTTGTCCTGCGTTTCCATCAGGAAACCAACAGCACTTTTTCCACCTTTTTTCCCACCTATTCCACAGCTAAAGCACTTCCAAAGTTTTTTCGATTTTGTGAAAGTGAGTTTTTTCTTGCCAAGGCATTTTGGGCAATCGCCTACTTGTGAGGCACCGCTGCGCTTCAGTTGGATGTAATCGGGAATGATGTCCTCCAGCTTCGCTGTCTCTTTGATCTGGTCCGCAATTTTTGGAGGGATGTAGGTATTCGTCATGTACTGGGTTTGGGCAATAGAGATTAGTTATTGGTGATCAGTGATTCGGGGCTCTTTTTTCGAAAAATGACCTTAGCTTTCGTTTTCAGGACTTTTACATATCCAAATTCATATTCATCGATTTCTCCAAGGGATACCACTATCTTCACCCCCTTCACATCCAATGATTCGCCTGGCTTAAAATCCAATTTGGCATGTAGCCAACCCTCATTAAAAGGGTATTTTTCGAGTAATTTTTTCTTGGTCATAATCTCAACTTTGGTTTTTGTCGATGATGGTGACCTTCAGGGGTTCTACCTCAAATTCAGCATCCTCCTCGTACACCTTTATCAGCTCGATCCCGCAATCCTCGAACTGGGCATAAGGTGATTTGGCTCTGCCTTCTATCCTCACATGCCCCACCCCTTCAACATCCAATGTCCCACGCAGCCCAACGTTCCAGGCAATGTGCTGGAGCATGGCTTCTAAGTCGCTGTCCGATTCGATGATATCATTGTAACTTTCAAGGGCCTCTTTCGCCTTTTCTTGGTCCACGATCTTGGCATGCCAATACCAGTGGACCTCCATTTTCAGGGAGTACATTTTTTCCATATCAATTATTGGTTAAAATAAAAGCCGAAAACCGCCCTCCCCCTTCGCTATCTGTGCGATGAGGGCGACCAGGTTCACGCCCGGTTCGGTGATCGGATCGCAGCGCCAGAACAGTTTGCGGCTGTGCGGGTAATAGATGAAAGTGTTTCGTGCGAGGGTCATTATTTGTGGTTGGTTTATCAGAATGGGAGGGCGCATTCACGGCATTCTCCTCCATGTTCCTCCAGTTCCGTTTTGCTCACTTCTTCCTGACAGGTTTTACAAGTACCGTTTTTGCCAAGCAATCGGTCGTGGTGCAGCTTTATGATCCGGTAATTGCACGGTTCTTCCTCCTTGCCAGTGGATTTATAGAATCGCCCATAGCTTGTATAGATCCATTTCCGACCGATTTTTGTGACCTCAACTTCCTTTGGCGGCAATTGTGGACGCCAGATGTCGAAAATATTTACCGTCTGTTTTTTGGTCATGATTCATTTTTTTGTTGGAGAAAAATGCAGTCGATCGCCCTGCCATTTCTCCGTGTTTTTGTTAAAAAAATTAGTGGTAGCGGTTTTGGTGGTTTTGGTGGTGGTGGTAGTAGAGGGCGGCACATGTCCTACCTATTCGTGGCTGACCCGCCTGGCCACGTTCATGCCGGATAGGGGCGGCAGTATTTTACACCAGCTCTGGCACAGGCTCTTCATCTGCCTGTCGCACCTTGAGCTTTACGTTTTTCTTTCCGTTCCGCCAGTCATTCCAGGTACGGATGGCGAAATTTATTTTCAGTTTGAAAGGAAGTTGTATGGCTCCTCCTGTGAGGCGTTGGAAATAAGTCCGGATGGGACTGTCCATGTCGCAGTTAAGCTGTGCCAGGGCCAGCAAGAACTCGCCAGCGGCATTTCTGTCCTTCTGGCTGAACAGCCAATGGAGGAAAGCCCACTCCCCTTGCTTCAGTGTATAGGGGTTCACGCTTTTTGCATAGGCCTCAAAACTGAATTTGATATGCTCATCGAGGCCAGGATGCTTCATCGCATATTCGAGGATGGCTTGCGAGCTGAGGCTACCCCTCCGTAGTCTGAGGTTTTTGTCCCCTGTTTTCTTCTTCCAGGCATGTATCCTTCGGATCAGTGTTGGTAGGTGCTTGGGATAGGTACTGTTGCCGGCAATGGCCAGCACGTCGCCTGCGCTCCGGCTGGCACCGGTGTCGATCACGTTGATGGCATCGTTGCTCACATCGGTGGCCACGGTGAAGGTGACGGTCTTGCCGCTCATCACCACCGCACTCAATCGGTGCTGGCCATCAATCAGCTGGTCCATCATATTGAACTTGATCGGATCTCCCGTGTCGTGCCATTTGTCGGCCAACATATCCGAGGCGAGTTTCCCGACATGTGCCGGACGGAGTTTGCGGTTGCGCCTGAAGTTTTTCTCCAGCCATTGCTCTGCCTTTTTGGGCGTTACTTTTACTTTTTTGATTTGCATGATAATTGGGTTTTGAAAAATAATGTGTCAGCTCTCCCGGTGCGGGATCGGGACAAGTGCAGTGCTCACAGGATTGTTTAGTTTTGAAATTTGGTAAGTTTTCTCCCTGCTTAATCCTCCCCTTCTTCAAGAAGGTTGCTGTCGCTCAAGGTATAGGCCACTCCGAAAATGATGGCAAAGTCGAGCATGATTTTTAAAATGGTCGCTGTGGTCATGTGTGGTTGATTGCTTTTGGTTCGTGGATGATCAGCCGCCTTTCCCCTTCCTCCAATTGGAAGCCGACCGCCAAGAGCAGGTCCCGGTAATATTCATAGGTCTCCCGGTTCTCAGCCCTTGTCTTTGGCTTCACGCTATTGATGCTGCGGCCATAATATGTGGCCGCATATTTCCGCCACTTTGATACGTCCTCCCCCTTTGCGGAAACAATTGTTTCCCGGTTCTGCGAAACAGTTGTTTCCGGTGTATTGGAAAAAACTGTTTCCGGCCTTTGCGAAACAACCTGTGACTGCTGTGGCACAGTGGTTTCAGGCTGTTTCTGTAAAAGTGTTTCCCCATAGTCGTCAGTTGTTTCTGGCGACTGTTTCGCCCCGGCTGTTTCGCCTGTTTCGCCATCCGGGGCTATCCCTTTTTTAAGGGCACGACAACCCCCTTGTTTTTCTCGTAATTGATGAACTCGAAGAGCACCACCAGGATGATCAGGAGGATGGTGGCGTACTCGGCCTTTCCGCCATAATCGGAGATCACCAGGCTGGTGGTGGCCACTGCTGCCATGCGGTTGGCATGGAGGGCGCTGTCCCGGTCCATGGCCTGTTTCATGATCAGGGCCCGTTGGTCCAACAGTTTCGACTGGAGGTCGGTGTTCGATTGGATCACGCTGATCCCTTTTTGGGTGGTCCTTCCTTTCCACGTGGATTTGGCCCCTGCCTCCTTGGCCTTGTCCAATTCGGCCAGCCTTGCATCTATTTCGACAATGGATGGGGGAGGGGAGAAGTCCTGGGCCTGATAGATTTTTGTTGTTTTTGCATTGTGGTTCAGCTCCGCCACGGCCTTGGTGGTGATGTTGATCGACCAGCCAAAAGCGACGACCACTATGACCCCGATGCCGATCATGAACAGGAAGCTGTAGAGGCTCTTCCACCAGAGCATGGAAAAGAAGCTGCGGGCCAGGTGCAGCCCGAAGAACACCTTGGCCAGTTCCATGATGAAGAGCAGGCAAAAGGATCCTACGACGCTCAGCTTGGCCACGCCAAAGGCATTCTGGAAGATGTTGTAGTGGAAATAGCAGCCCAGGAAAAGCGTGAACAGGACGGACAGGAACAGCAGGACGACCATGGCGATCAACAGCTCGTCGTAGAGGCTGTGGGGGTTGCGCTGGTAGGCCAGTTTGAGGAAGTTCTGCTTGATCCCTTTGGTCACACTGTTGAGCTTTCTGTCGAGATCAACCATGAGATTTGATTGCGGTGATTTAATTGGATAACTTTGCATCAGATATTATTGTCACCCGGTTTGGGCATTTGCCCTCTCCGGGTTTTTTCGTTTCAAAAAAGACCGCAACACTGACTAACGGCAGAGTGCGGTCGCACCCAGAACATACATGATCGTTCGTCCCGGAGGTAGGGCCGGGGGCTGCGCACCCCCGGCTGGTTGTCAAGAAAACTAAAACGCTCCGAGAAGATTTTTCCTCATTTGGAAAAAACGGGGGCGGGTTTATGTTTCAGAGGAACCCGCCCGCTTATTTAATCCCAAATAACCAAATGTCAAATTGAAAACAGGGGCTTCCATGCTGCCTCATTTATTTCACCATGATAATTTTTTTCCCAGCTGCCCCGCCTCTGTTTTAGTGTGTGCTATGTGTTGAACCCACTTTGTGTATTTTCACGCCGCTGTGGCCATTGCCGACAGCTTTTTTAAGTTCTCTTTCTCCAGTTCACTGACCTTTTCTTTTCCTACGTCCCACCCATTCATCAGGTCCCATGCGCTCAGCCCCGTCAGCTCTGATAGTTGGAGCAGCTGCTGATGGGTGGCCCTTTCCGGCTTCTTTAAAACCTTTGTCCGCATGTGCGGGGAGCCGAAGAGGTTGAGTAGCCCATCGGTGAAGTCATGGTGTGAGAGGGTTCGCCTTAAATATGCTTGGAATGATTCCATGAGTTTTGAATATAAGTTTGTAACTTTTCAGCAAAAGTATTTTACTTTTCTATAAAAAACAATAGAAAATTATAATTTTTTATAAAAAAGTATTGAACTAAATTACAAATGTCTGTTAATCAGCGATTTGACGATTTACTAAAATTGACGAAAACCAGTCAAGCAGAATTTTGTGAAGTGACAGGATATGATGCGGGTAAAGTTTCTCACATAATAAATGGCCGTACTAAATACCCAAAGACAGATTTTTTTCAGGGTATTGCTCAACATTTCAAAGGATGGAATTTAGTGTGGCTTCTAATAGGCGAAGGAGAGCCACTAATTGAAGAAAGTAAACTTGAAAATAGAAATGTATTGGACATCGATCGGTCGAAGCTCCACAAAGTCATAGCAGAGCAGCAGGTGGACATCATGGAAAAGAAGGAGAAGCTCACAGAGGTGTTCGACCTGCTGATGAAGGCTGCGGGCAAGCTGGAGGATGTGCTGCCGGAGGAGGTCTGGCGGCCATGGAGGGCGGAGCTGGAAAGGGAGCTGTCGGAGCTTGTGAAAGGGTAAATATCAGTTTTGCCGATATTTTTAAAGGCGAGACAAATAAGTTGGCGGGAAGCCGCCGACGGGCATTTGAAAAGGCCGGGGAATGGCTATCTTGTAGGTGATAATTATTCGCTCACCCACAAAATTCCGGCGCATGGCAGTTGAAAAACCTCCCCGCAACGATGGGCTGGGGAAAATAAAAGTTCAAATTGCCTCTAAATATGTATTCAAGCTCCTCATCCTTTTGGAGGAGCTGACGCCGAAACAAGACACTGATAATCAGTAAATTAGGGCATGGGGGCGATTGAGCGGCCCCCATGCCTGTTTCACCTGCTAACCGACCCTGGTATCTTCGATAATGATGGTACCGCCCTTCACCTTTTCAGTCTGGGCTTTGTTGATCTGGTTTTCTGCAAATGCAGCCAATGGCTGCTGAACGGTCAGATTTTTCATAATTCGAATGGTTTTGTTAAGAAATATGATGACCGTGCAAAAAAAAGTGCCAGAAAAGCGAGGCAAAAGGAGGGTTCAAGCGCTGCGATTAAAGCCGAAACCTCACAAAACCGAAGAAAAAGGAATCCCTAAAGTGTTTATTATCAATGATATAGATTAAAAACTACCTCCAAAAAAATTAAAACCATGAAAGAGCTTCGTGAGTATGCCCAACTATCCAACTGGTTGCCCGACAGTGGCGACAAACTCCGCATCTATGAACTGGCCGTGGCAGGGGCAAGCAGGGAGCAAGCACATGAGGTCATGGGCGTTTCGAGGAATCATTTTAACGTAGTATATAAAATGCTGAAGGAGGATTTCACGGAGCAGGTTCTCGTCAGCCCCCTGAATGGAGTGCCGCAAAAAATCCGCTTGCGGCACGGCATCCGGAAGCAGTACACGACAGCCATGCTGATGCTCCGGCTCGGCAACCATCACAGCGGCATCCCTCTGGCCCGTGCGACGATGCGAAAGGCCGAGAAGTACGGCATGTTTCAGATCGCCCTCGACCTTAGCCGGGAGCTTCGATCCTACTATGGCCCTACTGCCCCTAACAAAAAATACTACGAATACTATTCATCCCGGCAAAAATCCCTGCTGAATGAATTGCTGCGGGAACTGGAGGCTGAGGATGTATTCTTTGATCTCGGATATACCTTGAAGAAAGGTCATACTACGAATGAAATTGAAGAACGGCTGATGGCTTTGTCAGAGGGGAGTGCAAATAGCTATCAATATCACTATATGCGGTTGCTGGGTCGGGTAATTTTATTACAGTCTGCCGGCAAAGAAGAGGAGATGTTAAAGGCATGCGCCGATGCGCTGATCTATTTTGAAGAGTATGATGACTTGCCCTATGTCGTCCGGCACTCTTTTAGGTACCGCTCGATCGCCGTTCACATTGCGAGAGGCGGATTCGATCAAGCAGAGCGGGTCATCAATAAGTGCTTGGAGGATCCTACGACTGGTCAGCACAACTGGCAGATCATCCAGTTCCTCCGTGCCTTGCTTGGCTTTCATTCTGGAAAACCGGCCATCGCTTTCGATGCTTGGAACAAGGCGATGAAAATGCCAAAAAAATATCGTATAGAAGAAATGCAGGAGCGGTGGTTGATCATTGAGGCCTATTTGGTATTGCAGGATTTTGAATTGAAGAAAAAATTCAGGCTGGGCCGTTTTCTGAACAGTCTCCCCATCAGCACAGCGGACAAGACAGGGCAGCATGTGACCGTAATTATTTTAGAACTGTTGCACCTGCTTAAAGCCGGCAATCTGGAGCGCTTCACCATCCGTGCCGGTCACCTCGACAAATACATCCATGAGCATTTGAGAAAAAAGAAAGAGCTGGCCCGCATCATCCATTTTCTACGCCTCCTCCAGTGTATTGTCAGGGGCGGGTTTCAAACCAAGGAAATAGAGGAAAAGGCAAAGCCGTACCTTATTGAATTAGAAAACACAACCCCACAGATCAGTACTGAAACCATCGAGATAATTCCATTCAAACGCTGCTGGCACATGGCCCTGAGTTGGTTATAACCAGCTGGATTTCATTGAACAACAAACACTTAGGTCTGCCAGTTAATCTGCCGGATTATGGCTTACCTGTCAGAGCGGTTTTCATTTCTGCTTTTTTGATAGGTGTAATTCGTTGATATTTTGGGGATTGTGAGGGTGGTGAGTTTTGAGGGGTATCCTGCCTCCGCTACAATCAGCCTTGTAAGTCATTGATTTACAGGGCTTTTTTAGTTTTTACGGTCAATGTTGCGGTCAAAAAATGGAAATTATTCTCACCTGATATAGAAATACCAATAGTTTGTAGGATTGATCAAAAAGATCAGATTTTAACAGCATTATTTTACCAACATTTTCGATGATAGCCGGTTGAGATAGAGTAAATTGTGTATATTTGGCTGTCTTTGAAGGCATTCAAATATACTGACCAACTAACCCTTAAACCTTCCTATTGTAACAATTAGTCCATTATCTACCAACGATGCTCTCCTATCATGCACAAAGAAGTGACTATTCCAAGCCTTTAATTTTTTAGAAAGCCATAACCAATAAAAAACATGAAACTTACCTACAAGCAGTCCGAGCGCAGACCAGATAATTCTTTTTCGGCCAGGCAGGATACCATTCCCTGTATCGAACACGATTGGCATTTCCACCCTGAACTTGAACTGATCTATTTTCTAAAAAGTACAGGCACCCGATATGTGGGGAATTCCATAGGCAGTTTTGGCCCTGGGGAATTGTATTTGATTGGAAGCAACTTACCACACCTATTTAGGAACGAAAAAGAATATTATGATAATAATGGAGAAGGAAAGGTGGTTGACCTGATTGTGGTAAAGTTTGAACGCGACTTTTTGGGCAAAGGGTTTTTGGACTTAGCAGAATCCCGAAAAGTCCAACTCCTCTTTCAAAAAGCCGATAGGGGGTTACAATTTTCAAAGGCTGCCTCGTATTTAGTACATAACTATATGGTGGGGCTGGTAGGGAGCCATGGACTGTCAAGTGTAATAGGGCTTTTGAAAATATTGGATATTTTGTCCGTTAGTGAGAATTATGTTCCCCTCTGCTCGGAAGGAATCACCAATAATTTTAGAAAGGACGAAAAGGAGCGAATGGCCGAGATTGTCAATTACTTGACCCAGAATTTCGATAAAAAAATTGAGTTGCAGGAAATAGCCTCCATTGCCCATATGACCCCTAATTCGTTTTGCCGCTATTTTAAAAAACGGACTCGAAAGTCGTTTTCCCAATACCTTAATGAAATAAGGATCAGGCATGCCTGCAAACTTCTGATTGAAGGAGAGATGCAAATTTCCGACATCTGTTATCAATCTGGTTTTAATACGTTTACCAATTTCAACCGCCAATTTAAATTGCACATGCAGGTCACTCCTTCAGAATTTATGAAAAAGTATGAAATAAAAGTAGAGGCTGACAGTGAATATGAAAACAATCTGGTAGCAGTATAAATTTTGCCAGTAACCTTTCTTTTTCCTATAAAGAGGGCATTGAAATCATCTCCATAGTTCAAACCTAACCATTTTAAATCCTATTACATCATAGTATTCTTTTGCAGGAGTGCAGAATATAACACTATGGTAAAATAATGTAATAATAGGGTAAATTTCACCAAAGTAAATCGCTCAAACTCCCCTTCATTTGTAAAATTGAAACGCTTGTTTCGACCATCGTTTAGAGCTGCCCTTAATGTATGGTGTAAATAAAATTTCAATTTTCATTTATTGATATAGATATAGCCAACAGCTTATGAAAATCAAATCCATTGAAAGCTTTGTCCTTTCAGATAAATTAAAACAGAGCTTCTACTTTTCACAATGGGAATATTCCGAAAGGCGTATCTGCATTGTGAAAGTAACGAGTGATACCGGCCACGTCGGTTGGGGGGAAGGATATGGGCCGGCCACCGTCATCAAAGCTGGGATTGAACACCTGACCCCATTCGTTCTGGGGAAAAATCCTTTGGAAACAGAGACGATATGGAGCATTATGTACCGCCGGACATTGGACTTTGCCAGGAGTGGGGTGCTTGTTTCGGCCATGAGTGCCATTGATGTGGCCCTGTGGGATTTAAAGGGCAAAATATTGGAACAGCCCGTACATTTATTGCTGGGCGGTAAAAAACGGGACACCATCATCCCATATGCCACAGGCATGTATTTTACCAATGGTGAAAAATTGTGCGAAGTGCTTTCCAAAGAGGCCAAACAATATGCAGACCTTGGCTATAAGGCCATGAAAATGAAAGTGGGTCTCGGCATAAAGGAGGATATTGAAAATGTGAAAATCGTAAGACAAGCTATCGGGTCCAGCATTGACCTGATGATTGATGCCAACCATGCCTATAATTTAAGGGAAGCAATACATTTGGCAAAAGCTGTTGAGCAATATAATATCTATTGGTTCGAAGAACCCATTTCTCCAGAGTATTATGAGCAATATGCTGAATTGCGGACAAAGACTACTATCCCCATTGCTGGTGGTGAATGTGAATATCTCCGTTTTGGATTTCAGACTTTATTGAGTTCCAAATCCGTGGATATTGTGCAACCGGATATATGTGCCTGTGGTGGATTGACCGAAGCTAAAAGGATTGCTGTTTTGGCATCGGTATACGGCCTCGAAATAGTGCCACATACTTGGGGGACGGGTATAGCCATAGCCACTGCTGCCCATTTTATCGCTAATTTGGAAACCCTGCCGGGGCGTTTAAAAACCCCTAACTGCTATATGGAATACGACCAGACTGAAAATGGTTTGCGTGATGAACTGACCACTTCTGAAATGGTGTTTGAAAATGGAGAAATAAAAATTACCGATGCACCCGGTTTGGGATTTGAAATGAATGAAGAGGCATTGCATAAATATGCTTTGAAAGAATTGAACGGGAATGGGCATTTAGTAGAAAACACAATAAAAGAATTTAAATGAAATTCGGGCATAAGAAATTATACATTGATGGGCAGCTAGCAGAAGCATCAGATGGTAATACATATGATGTAATTTGCCCAGGTAATGAAACCGTTATTGGAAATATCGCCTGGGCCAACAAAGAAGATTCGGAACTGGCACTTGCCTCTGCTCAAAAAGGCTTTGAATATTGGTCAAAATTGCCAATGGAGGAGCGTTTGGAATGGATAAATAAACTCAGAAACAAGCTTTTGGAAAACAGTGATTTGCTCCGTGAAAGTATCATGTACGAAATGGGAAAAGTATGGGAGGGTTCAGAAGAAGACCTGACCAGCATCACTAACTCTTTGAAATATTATGCAGATGAGATCAGGAAAAGAAATGACATACCTATCGAAGACAAAGAAGGTACTCATGTACACCGTGTTGTGTTCCAACCATTAGGTGTAGTGGTCGCTTTTTTGGCCTATAATTTCCCGTTGCTCAACTTGGGTTTCAAATTGGGGCCAGCCCTTGCGGCAGGCTGTACTATTATCATCAAGCCATCAGAATTTTCGCCATTATCAGCTTATATTATTGGTGAAATATGTGCAGAAATAAATTTCCCAAAAGGGGTCATAAATATCATTTGTGGAGATGTCCCTAATGTTGGCATTCCACTTTGTGAAAGTAAAATACCCAAACTGATCACCATGATCGGCTCTACCGAGACGGCTCAAAAACTTATTGCTCAGAGCAGCAAAACTTCCATCAAAAGATACAGCATGGAATGTGGTGGCAATGCTCCTTTCATCGTTTTTGACGATGCAGACTTGGAACTTGCCGTGAATATTGGAGCTGCGTTAAAAATTGGCAACTCAGGTCAAATATGTGTGGCACCGAACAGGTTCTACATCCATGAATCGGTCTTTGATGAATTCATAAAAGGCATAGTGGAAAAATTCAAAAATGCCAAGGTGGGTTTTGGTCGGAAAAACCAACCAGATATGGGACCCTTGGCAAATAGGCAGTCGGTGGACAAAGTTCATAGCATTGTTAAAGAGGCGTTGGAGCAAGGGGGCGAGTTGCTATATGGAGGAACGCCGATTGACCAGCCCGGCTACTATTTTCAACCTACTGCCATTCGGCTGAACGACAACAGGGCAGAAATTTTACAGCACGAAATTTTTGGTCCCGTAGCCCTCATCGTTCCTTTTTCCACCAAAGAGGAAGTTCTTGAATTGGCCAACGGTACGGATGCCGGTCTGGCATCTTATGTTTTTTCAAAAAAAGAAGAAACGCTGGCCTATTTTTCCGAAAAACTGGAGTTTGGAGAAGTACAGTTGAATGGGGTGAAATACGACATTTATTTACCTCATGGTGGTGTCAAGAACAGCGGCATCGGGGTGGATTGCTCCACGTATGCGCTGGATGATTATTTGATCAAAAAGCGGGTGACCAAAGCCCTAAATTGAAAAGAAACTACATGCAACTCATAGCTCAACAGGCCATGACGCCTGAAGTAATAAAAAGAATAGACGAGGCAGGCATTATAGCGGTCATCATTATTGATGAAGTAAAACATGCGATACCATTGGCCGAAGCTCTGCTAAAAGGAGGCGTGGATGCCATCGAACTAACCCTTCGCACACCAGCAGCTTTGGATGCGGCCCGTGCTATCAGAAAAGAAGTGCCGGAAATGTCCCTTGGCTTTGGCACAGTGTTAACAACCGAACAGGTGAAGGCAGTGGCTGACCTCGGTGCCGATTTTGCTTTTGCCCCCGGTTGCAACCCAAAGATATTGGCCGAGGCGAGGAAATTGGGACTTTCCTTTTCACCGGGGGTTATGACCCCAACAGATATTGAAATGGCATTGGAGCAAGGATGCCGAATCCTGAAGTATTTTCCCGCAGAAACAACAGGCGGGGTACCACACCTCGAAAGCATGGCAGCCCCTTACCAGTATTTGGGACTCCAGTTCATTCCGTTAGGAGGAGTGAACATAGGAAATGCCCAGACCTATCTGGAATCCCCGCTGATCACGGCAATTGGCGGTTCTTGGGTGGCCAACCGACATCTCATTCAAAACAAGGATTGGGAGGCGATCACCAACAATGCGAAAGAAATTAGAGGATTGATCAACGAGATAAAAAAGGGTGCTGTCCAAAACCACAGCGCGGTTAATTAACCACGAATTATGCTAACCATGAATTTGCACAAAGCTTGTTGCGTATTTTAATCAGAAGTATTTTCACGAACCCTCTATTCAGAAAAATGACCGGAATATTTCGCATGAGTTACTTATTTGAGATTAAATTCATTCCTCGTAAACATAATTTGTGGTTGACAAAAATTCGTGGTTAGCATAATTCGTGGTTAATCAAAAAAGAATCGAAAAAAGTAAACAATGAAAACTGTCGTAACATTTGGGGAAATCATGGGGCGTTTGGCTGCCCCAGAAAATCTGCGCTTGCGCCAGACAAGAGTATTGGATGTGACCTATGCCGGGGCAGAGGCCAGTGTTGCAGCTTCCATTTGCAATTTTGGGGGAAAGGCACGTTACGTGACGGCTCTTCCAAAGCATTCATTAGCAGAAGCTACCATGGATTCCGTTCGTGCTGTCGGTATTGACACACAATATATATTACGGACTGATAAAGGCCGCCTCGGTCTTTATTTTTTGGAAACAGGTGCCAACCAGCGCCCTAGCAACGTCATCTACGACCGGGTCGATTCAGCCATCTCCATCACTCCGGCCGATCAATATAACTGGGATGCCATTTTTAATGATGCACAGTGGTTGCATCTCAGTGGGATCACCCCGGCCTTGTCAAAAAATGCAGCCGAAGCGACCTTGGTTGCTGCTCAAAAGGCAAAAGCAGCAGGCGCTACTGTTTCCATTGACCTCAATTTTCGTGGAAAGCTTTGGCAATGGGGCGAATCCAAAAAAGGACGTGAACTGGCACAAGAGGTCATGCGGGGAATTTTGCCTTTCATTGACGTGGTGATTGGAAATGAGGAAGATTGCCATGATGTACTGGGCATTCAGGCAGGGGATACCGATGTACATTCTGGTACATTGGATACTTCCCGTTATCCCGATGTGGCAAGGCAAGTTGTGCAGCAGTTTCCCAATGTCCGCAAAGTGGCCATCACGCTGCGGGAAAGCCTCTCCGCTACACACAACAACTGGGGGGCTATGCTCTACGATGCAAAAGCAGACAAACCTTTCTTCGCTCCACTCGACTCAAACGGAAATTATCAACCTTACCAAATTAAGAATATTGTTGATAGGGTAGGTGGAGGTGATTCTTTTGCCGGAGGGCTGATCTTTTCTCTTACAACACCTGAACTGAGTGAGCCTCAAACCGCAGTAAAATATGCTGTAGCCGCATCATGCCTCAAACATTCCATCAAAGGTGACTTCAATTATTCCACCCGGACAGAAGTCGAAAAATTGATGAGAGGTGCTGCTTCTGGAAGGGTTGTTCGCTGATTTTGCATTTCTGGTTTTCCGATTCCCATAACGTCTATTTGTTTTCAATCAATTGGCAATAGCCCATTACATAGGTTAATTGGCAATTGATTTAGTCTGCTTTGCACTTTCTTTTCCGGCTATGGAACGCAATCCTGTAAAAGGGATAAAATAATGCAAGCACTGGATAATTTCCACACATAACTCCACCTGGCAATCTTATTCCTTTGTAAACATAAATGCTAATCGTAATTCAGGGTAAAAGGATGAAAAGCCCTAACCATGGCCGGGCTGAGGAATCATCCCCACTTGGGAAAAACAACTTTTCACATTTACTCATAAATCACTGGTAATTATGAAATTGAAATTATTTACGAAACGATGGTGGGGTTGCCTCCTGTTGGTATTCGTCACCCATTTTGCTTACGGGCAAATCACTGTGTCAGGCACTATTACTGACGCAGCAGACAACACTCCTCTGATTGGAGTAACCGTCCTTATAAAAGGTTCAACATCTGGGACGGTCACAGATATAGATGGCAGTTATTCTCTCGGTGTACCAGACGCCAATACTGTACTTGCATTCTCATATACAGGATATGAAAACATAGAGGTAGCTGTTGGTGATCAGAGAGTGATTGATCTTAAAATGGCCGCTAGTGCTACAGCCTTAGAGGAAGTGGTGGTAGTGGGCTACACTACTAGAAAAAGAGGGGAATTGACAGGGTCGGTAAGTACTGTTAGTAATGAAGACCTTGAAAGAACACCTAATAAAGATCTCACCAAATCTTTATCTGGCAGGGTTCCAGGTTTGATTGTTGTGGATCGGGGCGGTTATCCCGGTTCAACAGATGATATTACCTTATTGATCAGGGGCAAGTCTACGCTGGGCAACAATGCTCCCCTCATTTTGGTGGATGGCGTCCCATCAGAATCCTTTGCCCATTTGTCCCCTGCTGATATTGAATCCTTATCGGTTTTGAAGGACGGTGCAGCAGCCATTTATGGGGCAAGGGCTGCTAATGGTGTGATCTTGATCACGACAAAAAGGGGGAAGACAGGTGCACCAAAGGTCAACCTGACCAGCACTTTTACCCTTTCTACCCTTTCTTCCATACCTAACATGATGAGTTCAGAGCAGTATGCAATCTATGAGAACGAACATTCTGAAAGAAACGGACTTGCGCTTCCCTATACCCAAGAAGATATCAACAACTTTGCCGCAGGCAATGATCCTATTAGATATCCTAACACTGATTGGTATGACGTGACCTTTGCCGATTATTCACCTGAGTGGAGAAATACCATATCGGTTGCAGGTGGTACTGATCGGGTAAACTATTTTGTCAGTGGGGACCATATCAGCCAAGAAGGCTTGTACGAATCGGGTGACCTGAATTTCAAACAATATCAACTCCGTACAAATGTGGATATCAAATTGCACGAAACCTTCAAGGTCGGAGTGGACTTGGCAGGAAGATTTGGTGATCGCAATGAGCCAGGAGTGGATGATGGATTTATTTACAAACACATTTATACAAACGAGCCTACTGAAGTGGCTGTTTATCCCAATGGCCTAGTCGCTTGGGGCGGTGAAAATGGGGCCAACCCATTTATCATGTCGAGCAGCGAGTCAGGAAATATCAACAGGATTGACAACAATTTGCGCTCTAGGTTTTCCTTTGACTGGAAACTCGATTGGGTGACCGAAGGTCTGAGTGTAAACGGTTATGCAGGCATCAGGAGATGGAACACGGATACAAAAAATTGGTACACACCCTGGGAAGTGTTTATATTCCAAGAGGGCACTAATGAATATGTACCACAAGCAGGTTTTTCCCAACAGGGCAATCAACGGGTATTGCGGGAAACGTTTTGGAAATTTAATGAACAGATGCTGAATGCCACTATCCGCTACGATCGGACTTTTGGCGCTCATACGGTCAGGGGCTTTGTTGGTACGGAACGGTTCACATCTGACCAACGTGAATTCTGGGCAGAAAGGAAGGGCTTCCCGAGCGACGACCGTCCAGAACTGTTTGCCGGGAGCGATGAAGGGCAAATATCCAGCGGTGGCTCTTTAGAGTGGGCAAGGCTCAATTATTTCGGTTCGCTTTCCTATGATTTCAAGAAAAAATATTTTGTTGATCTGACTTTGCGTCATGATGGTTCAAGCAACTTCGGTCCCGGAAACCGTTTTGGTACTTTCCCAGGCGTAGCCGTTGCTTGGTCCATAGGCGATGAAGCATTTCTGGATGCAACCAATGGTTGGCTCGATGCCTTAAAAATACGGGCTTCATGGGCCATTATGGGGAACGACCGGATTCCGCCTTTCCAATACTTGACCCGCTACAATTTTGGCAGTGATCCCAGTGTTCCAGGAGAAACTACACAACCTAATTATTATATTTTTGGAACAAATGGAACTCGCTACAATGGCTATACAAGTGCAAACGTGCCCAACCCGGACATCACTTGGGAAACGGCCGACATGAGGAACATCGGGTTGAACTTTGCATTGCTTGATTATAAATTGACTGGTGATGTGAACTATTTCTATCAAAAAAGAGAAGACATCTTGATCAGGCGTAATGCTTCTATCCCTGATGCCGCAGGTATTACTCTGCCTCAGGAGAACCTTGGTAAGGTGGACAACTTTGGCTGGGAGTTCCAGTTGGGATGGAAGGATAACATTGGCGAAATCAGCTACAACATTGGCGCCAACCTGACCCAGGCAAAGAACGAAATCGTGTTTATGGACGAAGCGGTTGACGTACCGGATGCATTGAAGCAAGAAGGGTTTCCAATGGATTCTTACATTGTGTATCCTACCGCAGGTATTTTCCGTGATCAGGCACAAGTGGATGCTACCGCTGCAAAATTGGGCGGAACAACTGAAGGAGAGCCCATTTATATAGACACGAATGAGGATGGAAAAATTGATGCTGGAGATCGTATCCGCGTATATTCTTCCAACGTTCCCGAAATTCAATATGGCATCTCAGGAGGCCTCAGTTACAGGGGATTTGATTTCAATTTCTTGTTCCAGGGACAGGCCAAAGCTGAAGTAATGGTGTTTTTTGATCAGGCAGGTTCAAAGCCGGAGTTTGTTTTCACAGAAAGGTGGACGCCGGAAAACCGCGATGCAAGCTATCCCCGAGCATTTGTACAGGGTGACCCATATAGCGGGCTTCTAAATTCAAATCAGGCTCAAGGTGCCGATATATATCTACGGGATGCTTCATTTTTGAGATTGAAAGAAGTTGAACTGGGATATACATTGGGTCAAGACAAGATCAAGTTTGGCAACCTAAGATTGTTTGTGAGAGGGTTGAACGTGTTGACCATGTTCTCGGACATTTATGACTTGGGCTTGGATCCCGAAGCGGCTCGGTACAACAACTTTAGGAACAGTACCTACCCATCCTTGAAGTCTTATTCATTTGGCCTGAACCTCAGTTTTCAATAAGAGACATCAGAAGTCAGGTCGTTTTACTGTCAGAGGCCAGACATGGTAAGTCCGGCTATCTGATAGAGAAACGGTCTGGCAGTGAAACGGTCTGACCTCTGATTTCTAAAAAAAAGAATGCAATGAAAAATATAAA
Source organism: Saprospiraceae bacterium (assembly GCA_965222975.1). Taxonomy (GTDB): domain Bacteria; phylum Bacteroidota; class Bacteroidia; order Chitinophagales; family Saprospiraceae; genus UBA6168. Next base: position 85,952 of record CBDCVJ010000086.1, read on the forward strand.
ATTCAAACTCATATTTATTGTCTTCACACTATTTGCCGTGAATGCTTGCCAAAAAGACATTTTGGACACGGAGGCATTAGATGCGTTTACGGAAGACTTTATTTACAGCGATCCCGATCAGATGGAGGCTTTGGTATTTACTGCTTACAACAGTACTGAAAGCTGGGGCATGAACAAGTTTCAATGGTGGGGGCGGCGGTTCAATATTGAAGGTGGCTCTTTTGAGGCAAAATTCAATTTTAGGGACTTGGAGCTATTCCGCCTAAGATCGGGCTTGACCGCAAGCAATTCAGGCATTTTTCTCCAGAAATGGAGCAATTACTGGGATTATGTTCGAATGACCAACGAATTCTTGGACAGGGTGGACGATAGCGAGGCCATGAAAATTGACCCAGACAAAGTCAATTTGCTTAAAGCAGAGATGAAATTCCTGCGAGCCAACCTTTACACGAAATTGATTAAATATTATGGCGGGGTGCCTATCATAGACCGTGCCTTGGGACTTGACGACAATTTTGATTTGGCAAGAAACAGCTATGAGGAATGCGTGGATTTTATTGTAAAAGAATTAGATGAAGCCGCTGCTGTTTTGCCCGAAACCCGGCCTGACAGTGAATTTGGGCGGGCAACCAAGATTGCTGCTTTGGCCGTAAAATCCAGAACACTTTTGTATGCAGCCAGTAAACTGCATGATCCAAGCACTACTCCCAATGGGCCTTTGTACGACTATACTAAAGCATCGAAATGGCAAGATGCGGCCAATGCAGCCAAGGCCGTTATTGATATGGTAGGTGCCCGTGACCTAATCGCGGTTGCGGATGCCGATGAGTATCAAAAATTATTCTTGTCGCCAAACGAGGATATTTTCTTTGCCAGACCTTTTAGCTCCGAATTATATGACTTTGGCACGGATGCCAATTCCCTTTGGGACAAAACCCAATCACCCAACGGCTTTGATGGCTGGGCCTTGTCTTCGCCTACCCACAACTTTGCCTTACAATTCAATATGGCCGATGGGACAACAACTAGTGGAGGCACTTATGATCCTGCTAATCCAAACGACAATAGAGAGATGCGCTTTTATGCCGACCTGCTTTTCAATGGCGCCCAATTCAGGGGACGCGATATTCAGTATTACTTGTCAGAGGATACAGATGCCTTTCCTCATGGCGTGGATTCCCCAGAGGGACTTGGAAACGCCCTGCATTCTTCCAAAACAGGCTATAATATCAGGAAATTTCAAGACGAAAGCATTGACGTAAATGGTGGCATTTCTCCTAATCGTCCATTCATTCTATATCGGTTGGCAGAGATTTATTTGAATTATGCAGAAGCTCAATTCCATTTGGGTGATGAGGCCACTGCAAGGGAATATTTAAATAAAATATCCCGAAGAGCGCTGCAACCAGACATTGCCGCAAGTGGAGAAGATCTCTATGAAGCTATTAAAAGAGAAAGAAGGGTGGAACTGTGTTTTGAGGGGCACAACTTTTTTGATGAAAGAAGATGGATGCAGGACGACCATTTGGGTTTTGATATACAAGGTCTTAAATGGACGAAAAAAGCAGATGGTACATTGGAATTTGAAGAATATACCGTCGTGACAAGACCTTATTTTGAGAAGCATTATTATCTGCCAATTCCAAATTCTGAAATTGAAAAAGCACCTTCCATGGAGCAGAATTTTGGTTATTAGAATTTTTGGAAAAATGGAAATTTAAGTTTCATATTATTTAATTAGTGAGAGTAAAGGTGTCGAATAATTTCATGTTTATTTGATATCCTAATTAAAGGGCATGGCAGGGATTTAATTTTCTGTCATGCTCTATTTTTTTAAGTTTGTATAGGCGTTAATTCAAATAATGTAGGTTATGAAAATGATTAAACCTTTCACGTTAATTCTGCACCTTTTGTTTTTCCATCAAGTCGGTTATGCCCAACAAAAACCCAACATCGTCCTCCTCTTCGCCGACGATGCGGGTTACGCCGATTTCGGTTTTCATGGAAGCAAAACAATGATAACCCCCAACTTGGACAAACTCGCTAAGCAAGGTGTCAGATTTAAGCAAGGCTATGTCTCCGACCCAACTTGTGGCCCTTCCAGAGCTGGTATCATTACTGGGAGGTATCAACAGCGTTTTGGCTTTACAGAAAACAATGTCCCAGGCTTCATGAGCGAAGTATCGGCTGCTGATGGCGAGGAAATGGGCTTACCCGTAGAAGAAAAAACAATAGGGGATTATCTGCAAAAGGCAGGCTATAAGACTGCTTTTTTTGGGAAATGGCACGTTGGAGGAGCTGACCAATTTCATCCCAACAAAAGAGGTTTCGATGAATTTTATGGCTTTCGGGGAGGCGCCCGCAGTTATTTTGAATACCCAAATGAACCCAGAGACCCATTAAATAAAATGGAACGGAATTTTAAAAATTATGAAGAACCCAAAAAATACCTGACCGACCAATTGGCCGACGAAACAATTGCTTTTATTGAAAAAAACAAGAACCAGCCCTTTTTCGCTTTCGTCTCTTTTAATGCCGTCCATACACCAATGGATGCCACGGAAGAAGATTTAAAGAAATTCCCCCAATTGGAAGGCAACCGTAAAATAGTGGCGGCCATGACGTTGGCGTTGGACAGGGCTTGTGGAAAAATATTGGATAGATTAGAAGCACTCGGTTTAGCTGAAAACACCATCGTCGTTTTTACCAATGACAACGGTGGCCCCACCGATAAAAATGCTTCCAGTAACTATCCTTTAAGCGGCACGAAATCAAATCATCTGGAAGGTGGAATTAGGGTTCCATTCCTTATGCGCTGGCCAGGGAAAATCACTCCGAATACCACGTACAATTATCCCGTCAGCACTTTAGATTTATTGCCCACCTTTGTAGAGTCAGGAGGCGGGAATTTGGATGACGTGACCAACTTGGATGGCGTAAACCTAATGCCATATATTATGGGGGAAAAAATGGAGCGGCCACACCAACGGCTGTTTTGGAAAAAACAAGCCCGTGCTGCACTGCGCGAAGGTGACTGGAAATTGATCCGCTATCCCGACCGTCCGGCCGAATTATACAATATTGCAGATGATGAAAGGGAGATGAACAACTTGGCGGAACTTTATCCTGAAAGAGTAAAGAAAATGTACAAAATGATTTTCCGATGGGAGTCCACATTGGAGCGTCCACGGTGGATGCTGAAAAGGAAATTTGAAAATGTGGATATTGATCGCATGGATGCGTACCGGGACCAGTCGCAGTTTTTTCAGGGGGAGAGGAATTGACCACGAATTTATCTAACCACGAATTTGCACAAAGCTTGTTCCGTATTTTAATCGGAATTGATTTTTAAGAAATCCCTAATCCGAAAATTTGTGGTTTGCCTAATTCGTGGTTAGGTAAATTTGTGGTTAGATAAATTCGTGGTTAAAAGATAAATTCGTGGTTAAAAATAATTCGTGGTTAAAATTTGGCAGACGCCCCATATTTCCAATTTCTTTTTTCCAAAGTGGGCAAGTAATCCATAAGGAAGATTTAAAGCGGACAAGTACGTTTTAACTTTGGCTATATCAATGGAAATGTCTTCTTTGACCGCCGTAATTCCACAAATGATAGTTTCTGAAATAAGAGGGTATTTCATTTCATACTCCCTGATTATCTTTTCTTTATAACGAACAGGAATTGTTGTCTGGGAAGCATAAGGGATTCCATTATGGTTTAATTCCGCCAGTAGCAAAGATTTGTACACATTTTCGTCGTACCCCAATCCGTGCATATTGGAAATAGTCAGTATAGCCTCCTTTAAACCCCAAAGCCACAATTTATCAGATGGAGGAATTAAATCAAGAACTGCATCGTAATTTTCATAGAACAGTACTTCCTTTTCAGAATATAAAACCCGTTTTATGGAGGCGCTGGGTTGTCCAAAATTCACCAATAGCCCTAAATCTTTTTGCCAACATTTCAGGTAGGAAATTATTTGGAGGAAGTTCATTGGAGTGAAATCGGTTTCCTGACTCTTTAGTTCTACAATTATTTTATCGGCAACAATTATATCAGCCACATATTTATATGCTTTTATACCCCTGTGTTCAATATACCTTGGCACTTTTGTCTGAAAAGGGATGCCTATTTCTGACAACCGTTCAACCAAGGCAATATGGTAGCTTTCTTCATCATACCCAGTTCCCAACCCATTATGAACATCAAAGACACAACCATTAATGGCATAACCCAAATCTTTATAGAGTATTTTCATAGATGTTTAATTCTGGTTTCTAATTTCAAACAAAAATAGAATATTACAGCACAAGTAAAAATAATTGGCCATCTGTAAATTCACAATTTAAAACCAAACAGCCACTATCCCCTATCCACAAAAATTCGTGGTTAATGATAATTTATGGCTAATAAAATTCGTGGTTAATAAAAATTCGTGGTTAAAAATACAAACAGGTAAAATAGTGTAAACGACAGATAATATATAGAAGTAATACGACGCATTACTGGCCTACCTTGCACAAAGAAATTCTTATTCACTTATTCAAAACAATCTTGTTTGTCCGGTCTTGATCTGACAAACATGGTTGTAGCTAAAAATTTATAACTATGAAAAAAATTTACAATTTAGTAACTGTTTTATTCACCCTTGGCTGCCTTATGTTCGCTTCCTCCATGATGGGGCAAAACCTATTGGGAAATCCTGGTTTTGAAACGGGGGAACTGGCCCCTTGGTTTGGTGACAATAATAATATTGTCAACATAGTCACCGATGCTGCGGTTGGAGAATATGCAGCAGAAGGCAATGCTGCACAAAATGTAGATTTGGAAGAAGGGGTGGAATATGAGTTAAGGTGTAAAGCCAAAATCATTTCCGTCGGTGCTGATGAAAAAGTTTGGATTGGTGTTCGCGGGCCAACGGCCTTAGTGAAAAATTCACAGATTTTTGAAATGGACTGGGAAGATATGTCTATTGATTTCGCTGCACCTGAAACAGGAACCCATAAGATTTGGATTTGGGGGCAAGGTACTTCTTCCTATGCAAGCGACGGTTGGACATTGGTAGTGAAAGGTACTTCCAGCGTAAACGACCAAGAGGCAAAAGACAAAATCAAAATCATCAACGGTGCAGGTGGTGTTTCCATCAATACAACCAATGTTTTAAGTGATGTTAAAATTATGGTTCATGATTTTGCAGGTAGGCAGGTTTACCAAGCCACTACTTCACAGAGCAATACCCTCATCGAAAGGGCTGTTTTCCCAACATCAGGGATGTATGTAGTTTCAGTAATGACCGACAAAATTCACAGAGTAGAGAAGGTGGCTATGATGGGCTATTAATTTGATAAATTCTTTTAGAAAAAATATCCTGTCCTAAATTAAATTTAATTTAAAAGCCAGAGAGACTGCTTTGTTGTAAAGTGGTTCTCTCGGCTTTTTTTAAACAATAAAATTTTTAATTAAATGAAACCCGTCGGTTTTTTACTCATAGTCTTTTTAACCATCAATTTTTATTGTTACGGTCAAAGTCCAGTATCACACCCAGACGCCCCTTGGAACATAAATGACACTTTTACTGATGAATTCAATACAGGACAATTAGATACCGATAAATGGAATCACGACCCCAATGATTGGGGAACATGGTCGTGGGAGCCAGAGAACGCTTGGGTGACAGATACGGCGTTGACGCTACAGATGGTACACAAAACCCACATGAGGAATGGAAATGAATACCATTTCACGTCCGGCATTGTCCGAAACGAAGAAACAATCACCTATGGGTACTTTGAAGCAAGGATAAAGGCAAGTGAAAAAGGGCAGGGTACTTGTCCTGCATTTTGGATTTACAGCAGGGGGCAGCCGACGCCAACCCATGAAGGGGGCGTAAAATATTGTGAAATAGATGCGGTCGAAATTTTTCAGATACCCTATGATACACAGCGATTGGAAATGAACCTACATGCCCGCATCATCCAAGACGGTGAACTGACCTGGATAAGGCCTGGGCAAGGGCATACGGAACTGACCCACAACACATGGCTCGCCCCTTGGGATCCACGTGATGACTATCATACTTATGGCGTTTGGAACCGCCTCGATTCAATTTTTTGGTATGTGGACGGCGTGCAGCGGGGCGCCAAGAAAAACCATTATTGGCATTTGCCCATGCACGTAACTTTTTCAATGGGTTTGAGAACCCCCTATGAAAAATACATCAATGGTGTGAGAACGGTTATGCCATATCCAGATTCCATTCCCGAGCCGGGATTTCCGACTGAAACGTACTGCGATTATGTAAGGATGTGGAACACCGACGCCCAATTGTACGCCGACCGTGAAAAATATTATGATGCGGCTTTTTACATGAACTACGACCTTCAATTTGATTGCCGCTATTTTGCCGGAAACGGAGAAGAAGTGATGGAGGATGGTTGGAATGGGGTGACCTGTAAATTGCAGGAAATTGATGGCACTGGGACAGTAGTTCAAGAATTTGAGCAAGTGGATGACATGGCAGTTGGAGAAGAATCGGGCTTGGCTGAATTCCAGTTTTCCCTCAGCGGATTGGTGCCCAGTGCTTCTCTGCCAGCAGGTCACCAGTATGTTTTGAGACCTGCATTTAGGACATCGTTGAATGGGGGAGAGGATGTCTTTCTCGAAGAAGAATATTACCCCATCACTGTATTAGAGCCTTCCAGTGTCAACAGCCAAGAGGCAAGGGAAAAAATCAAGATAATGAACAGAACAGATGGTGTGGCCATCGAAATAATTGATGTGGTCGGTGACGCCAAGATCATGGTTCATGACCTCGCTGGCAGACAGTTGTTCATTTCTAAAATTTCCACAAACAACGTCCTCATAGACAGGGCTGCGTTTCCAACCACTAGTATCTATATGGTTTCAGTGATGACCGATAGGCTGCACAGGGTGGAAAAGGTGGTCATTATGGGAAATTAATTTTCACTTGAAATGAGAATGTAAGTAGCCAATAAAAAATTCGTGGTTAATAAAATTTGTGGTTTTGATTTTAACCACGAATTTGCATGTTCAAACAACTAATCATGTTTCGATTTTATAAAAACCAGTGGTTTTCAGCAGCGTTTGCCCTTCCATTTTTTCTACTCTGCTGGAGTTGTTCCGACGACGAAACACCCACTATTGAAGAACCTCCCATTTCCACACTTCTCCCCGCATCCGACCCGGACAATACTGGCAATTGGGTGTTAAAGGAAGACATTAGCGATGAATTTGAAACTGCTCCACTGGACGAGGACAAATGGCTCATACAAGGTAGGAATGGGGAATACCAGTCCAATTTCATCGGCCGGGCGCCTTCCCAATTTTCCACAGAAAATGTACGGATAGAAGATGGTAAATTAAAACTGGAAACCAAATGGGACCCTGATTTTGAATTCAGCGGAAACGTCCAGACCTACCCAAATGGTGATTCCTACAAATATGAAAACATCACCACGGCCGCCGTCATTAGCAAAAAGTTTTTTTATCATGGTTATATGGAAATCAAATGCAAAGCAGCCGATGCTTCCGTGACAAGTTCCTTTTGGATGACAGGCCAAAATTCAGAATTGGACGTATTCGAGTTCATGGGTAACCCTGCGCAATCATGGAAAGAGCATCTTAAAAAAGAGTATAAATTCACCATCCACGATTGGGCACCTGGGCAGGGAGGCCAGTCGGTATGGTCACACAAGCATGAACTGGATTGGGAAGTGGCTTCTGATTTTCATACCTATGGCTGCGAGTGGGATGCCGAAAACCTTAAGTTTTATGCGGACGGTGTACTGGTAAAACACGTCACCAAAACCGAACTGGGCGATGCTTGGGTACTCACCAACCCACTATGGGTTTGGGTGGATTCCGAGACCTTCCCTTGGCATGGCCTGCCAGTCGAAGCGGACTTGCCCGTTGATTTTGAAATTGAATATATTCGGATCTGGCAGAAAGGATAATGGTTACAATTAGTTGACTTTATTCGGTTATTCGATAGATAATTTTTAAAATAAATGAGAAATGCGAATCAGGAGTTGAAAATTAAAAACCATTGATTTTCAAGGATTTAAATCATGGTGATTTTCAAAATCACCATGATTTCATGCTCCAATCAACTGAAAACCAGTCAACTAATTCAACCCCTGATTCGCATGAGAAGCAAATGTCTATGGTTTCTACTACTGCTATTAGGAATAAGCTGTAGTCCTAATTCCAATCCAGAAGAATCTAAAAGAATTGGAGCATCTGTACTTTTCACAACAGAGGTTGCAGAGGATGCGACACCTGCTGTTTTATCTCGAATATTGTCAGCGAATGAAAAACCTATTTCAGAATTAAAATTTGAAAAAGATATTTCCAATAGCAGCACTTGTCTTCTTATGCTGGATGGCAATCGCACAGGAAAAGCCAAACATAATCTGGCTAATGGCGGAAGACATTGGCCCCGACATTGAGAGCTACGGTATGGAAGTTGTCAAAACACCGCATTTGAATAAATTGGCAGCCGAGGGTATTCAGTTTGAAAACTGTTTTGTCACCAATCCAATCTGCTCGCCAAGTCGTTCGGCAATGCTTGTTGGAACTCACCAGAATAAAATAAACGCTCACCACCACCGTAGCAATCGGGATGTGCCATTGCATGAAGATTACCAGCCATTTACTTACCACCTGCGAAAAGCAGGTTATACAACCATTTTGGGGCATCACAGAGTTAGGGGCAAAGGGCGAAAAATTGATGTCAATTTTAAACACGATGCAATCGGCGAATGGGATGGGAAAACCAAATTTGGGCTCTTCGATAAGTATGATACTTTTGAAAAAAGCGACCAACCATTCTTTGCCCAAATCCAACTCAACGTCACACATCGGGGAGATTGGTGGGATGAAATAAGAGCAAAATCCAAACACCCTGTCAACCCTGAAGAAGTAGTACTGCCGCCATACATGGCTGACCATCCGACCATTCGTTTGGACTGGGCGAAGTACCTTGACCAAATCGAATACATGGACGATGAGGTCGGGATGATTATGCAGGAATTGGAAGAAAAGGGAATGACTGAAAATACCATCGTTATTTTTATAGGCGATAATGGGCGTTGTAATATTCGTGGAAAAGGCTATTTGCACGACCCCGGATTGCACATTCCGTTAATTGTTTTTTATCCAAAAAAATATGAAGGCGGTCAAATCAGAAAAGACGTGGTAAGTGCCACCGATATTACCGCTTCCATTTTAGATGCAGCTGGCATGGATTTTCCGAAATACATGACAGGCAAACCCATTTTTGAAAAAAAATCAAAACGGAAATATGTTTTTGCGGCTCGTGATTTATGGGATGAGTTGGAGGAAAAATCACGCACTTTAACATCGGGTAAATGGAAATATATTCGGAATGATATGCCCGAAGTCCCTTTCGATGCTCACCAAGCCTATTTGGAATTTTACCGCCCTGCTGTCCACGTGATGCGAACCCTAAATGAGCAGGGTAAATTAAATGCAACTGAAAAAATATTTTTTCAAAAAAATAAACCGAAAGAGGAATTATACGATTTAGAAGCAGACCCACATGAATTAAATAATTTAGCGAATAATTCCTCACACCAATCTATTTTAAAAAAGCTGCGAAAACGATTGAAAAAATGTGAGCAGAAAATGACACCCATCGCAGATGATTATGTGCCAGTATATCCGACTGCTGTGGATTTGTTACAATGGGTAAAAAATACCATGCCCGATTTATATCAGGAAATGCTAAATGGGGTGGAGATTGGTTTTCAAAAATTAAATCAAGAATATAAAAACCGATGAAATTCAACATTTTAAATCGGTAGAAGAATTGTTGAAAGAATTTGATAAGGGTTGGCAAGGGCAATTGCCGTAAGCGAAATGATATATCTCTCGCCTAAATTTTCCCAACACCTCTTATCTCATATTATTAATTGCTGAAACCTCCCCACAAAGAATAATTTCAGCAATCAATAATTTTTATTAGTTGCTGAAAAGGTATATTTTTTCCTTTTTCAGCAACTTAGCCAAACCCAAACGTACAAAACGTGGGCAGGCTATGCTTTCGAAAATGTTTGTCTAAAACACATCCCACAAATCAAAAAAGCATTGGGTATCTCGGGTATTTATTCGCTGTCTTCCTCTTTTTATAAAAAAGGAACTGCCGACCAAAAAGGTGTTCAAATTGATTTGTTGGTTGATAGAAAAGACCATGTCATTAATCTTTTTGAAATCAAGTTTTACAATAAAGCATTTACAATTACAAAGGCATATGCAGAAAATTTACGTCAAAAGATGTGGCGTTTTGAAGAAATCACGAAAACCAAAAAGCAAATTTCCTGGGTGTTTATTTCGTCTTTCGGGTTAAAGGAGAATGAACATAGTTTGGATATTATCGGCAAGTCATTGACGCTTGATGACTTGTTTTGAGGTTTGATTGGGAGGAAAGACGGTAGCAAATTCGGTAGAGAATTACAGAGTATGAAAGCCACAATTATCAATTCCAACTTTTCTTATTTTTTAGTAGAGTTGGAAATTCCAACTTGATATATTATAATTTCTGCTATAATGCACTTTTGGGCATTTTGTATTGTTCCAAAAGTTAGTAGTACCCACTTCTCTTGTGAAGTGGGTACTAAAGACAACCCATTAATATTTTTACTTTTTGATTAACCTTGTCTAACAATCTCTTATATATCATTGAATTTATGATGGGTGGGCGGTTTACTTAACACTTCGCCCCATACTGGGAAGTATGGCTTGGGACGCAATGAAAAAGTTCTGAAAACTGACTTTTGGCCAAAAAAGTCAAGCATCGTAATTGATTATACATTATCTTTATCCATCATTTAACGAACGCTTCTTTTTTCAGGTTAAGTTTTGAACATTACACGCACGGCCTCTTGAAAAAACAAGCCCAAAACCACTTCGCCATGAAGCCAACATTACTCTGTTTGCTACGCATCCCTTTTTTCCTTTCGTTACTTTTTCTGTTCTCGTCCATTTGCTGCTTACAGGCACAGTATGTCCCAATCCCAATGGAAACAAAAATCGCCAGTTCGGAGATCATCGTTGAAGGGCGTGTCTCTGGACAAAAGACCTTTTGGTCTGACGGCAACATTTACACCGAAAACCTGATAGAGGTCTATCAGGTCATAAAAGGCGGGCAGAAAGTTGAGACCGTTTCTGTCATCACCCTTGGCGGCAAGGTGGGGAACACTGTCCAGACTTGGACACATGTTCCCGCATTTTCCCAGAACGAATACGGTGTGTTTTTCCTTGCACCCACCAAACGTCCCGTTGGTGAGAAGCAAGGCGTATTTTATGATGTATTTTCCGGCTCACAGGGCTATTACAGGGTCACTGGCCACAGTGGGGAACTGGTGGCCACTTCCGTACTTGAGTCGTTCGAGCGGATCGAGGGGTTGTACGAACGGTTGGGTGCTGTCAGGGAGGATGGCAGTGTCTCCCCGTTTCAGGCTATTGAAAAATCAATGAACTGTTTGAGGATAAAGGTCGTCCCTAAATTTGAGCTGCCTGCCCTGTCCGCCACTTTTGAAGCGGATATTTTTGTCAGGACAACAACAGCGCCCGTCAACATCCACTCGATCAATGTGGTGATTGATTACGACACGGTAACTTTTGGCAGCAACGTTGTCGCTTCGGGCAACCTGACCTCCACGGACGGGGAACTGGTGACAAGCTATTACGACTTGGATTTTTCTGATTATTCCAGCAATCAGGTCGAGGTCGTTTATGAGGCGGACGGCACGGACGCCGCATCTTTGGAAGAGGTCGGGACTGCTTACCGGAAGCTGGCAACGATCAGTTTGGAAATCGAAGGCTGGTCGCAGGAAGACCCTGTGTCGTGGGACGAAAATTCGGGCGTTGTGGACAACTATTATGTGGACGGTGAGGGGTACGTGACGGAGTTTGACTGTACCGATGTCTTTGTCGGGGCGAATTGCGATATAAAGGTTGACTCACTGAATGTCCTGTCTGCGGCGGCTGGTGTAGGGGAAGAATCCGAGAACGGGATAACGGGGACGGTCACCATTTACGGCTCGGGGTTTGGGACGCCTGATTCCACCGAAAACGAAAAAATACCGGAAGGCCGCAGGGTCAAGTTCAGGAATCTTGAAGAAGATTCCGTTACGGGTGGCTGGATTTCACCCTATGAAGGGGACTATCTTTCTTGGACGGACAGCAGCATAGAGGTGGAAGTACCGAGCCACGGCTACTATAACGACACAGAAATGTCCATTACGGACTTCAATACCCAAGTGGCCTGTACAGGGGTGGTAAGGGTCTGCCAGGACGAGATCATTGACGGTATGCTTGCGCCGTGCGACTGTTTCGACGATTCTGGGCAACTGTACATCCCGTTCTCCGCAAGGAACGAGGTGCATGTGCGGGAGGACGGATGCCTTGAGAGCATACCCGTGATAATGAGCGATGTGAACGGGGAAGGGGGTTATACATTCTATTTTGGGGACGGGTTTTTGCCGACCGACACCAACTGGGTGTTCATGAGGAGTAAATTCAAAAGCGCCCTGACCACATGGCGGTGCAATACCTTTGTGAACTTTGGGGTGGATGAGAACAGCAGTTTCCCCGGAGGTGACGGGGCTTTCTTGGTTGAACTGGGGTTCATACCTGCTGGTACAGGTTCGGTTACTTCGGCAAAGACCGTGATTGATGAGGAAATCTGTAGCGGAGGTAATCTCCTTACCGCAAAAAACGCACAGCTTTTAAGTTTAACAATTGTGTTCAATGAAGATGCCAATTGGACAGTCGCCGATTTTTTAGAGGCAACGGCACTGCATGAAATAGGGCATGCTCATTTACTGAACCATACCTGCAACGACACCACAAAGGTCATGCAATACGCCAATACGGCAGAACCGATAAGCCTCCATGCAGATGATAAGGACGGAGGGGTACATGAAGCAATGTTGGGGGAATCTGTTTCAGATGCTACTTGTGATTTTCCAGACCCAATGGAATTGATTGACTCTTCTGAATGTGTAGTTCCTACAGTCAATATCTTTGAAAAGGAAATTTCAGTAAATATATTTCCCAACCCTGCGAGGAATAAGCTGACGATTGAGTTTGATTCCTTTGAGCAAAGCTATAAGGGGACTCTTTCCCTGATAAATATACTGGGGGTAGAGGTGCTTTCCACTTCAAAAATCAAAAGGACAAATAGGTTGAATATTGATGCTTTGGGCAGCGGGATATATTTTGTTGTTTTAGCTTCCAAACAGGGGAAAAGACAAATCATTGGAAAATTTTATAAAATATGAATCATGAAAAATATCGTGTACTTTCTCCTTCTTTCTATTTTGGTTGGCTGTAGCGTTAAAAAAGCCAGCCAGTCGGAAAAAAGCGAACCCGTTTACATTACTTATGAGACGGATTGCAACAAAATGTTCAAAAAAATAAAAGAGAAATGGGAAACGGAAGAAAAACTGCTTTGCTGCCTTTATGATAAGGATTTAATAGAATCACTAAGGGTGAACACAGAGTGTTTTGTCGGATTTACAAGAGAAAGTCTTAAAAAATATTTTGGCAAGCCATACCGTGATTTGGAGAAATCAATAACCTACTATGTATATTCGGATTGTGAAAGATATGATTTATCCAAATTGCGATATAAGGTTAAGTTTTATTTTTCATGTGAAAATACACCTACAACGACGGTAACCCACTGTTCAGTTATGAAAGCTGACATAAATCCTGATTATTGATGGTTGCTTTCATTGAATATGTACATACATGAAAAACACCGTTTACTTCCTCCTTTTTTCTATTGTGGTTGGCTGTAGCATTAAGAAAGCCAATCAGCCGGAAAAAAGCGAACCCGTTTATATTACTTATGAGACGGACTGCCATAAGATGTACCAAGAAATAAAAGAAAAGTGGGATGCCCAAAGCAGTCCTCCGTGCCGTCAATATGATAAGGACTTGATCGAACGGATGAGGGTCAACACAGGATGTTTTGTCGGGTTTTCCAGAGAGAAGGTCAAACAGTATTTCGGCAAACCCTCTGGTGAGACCGAAAGGGCAATCACATACAGTGTATTTTCTCATTGTATTGCTGGGGAAAAAAAAGTGCATTACATGATCACCTTTTGGTTTCGATGTGAAGGCAGTCCAACAACAAACGTAAACCGCTGTGTATTGAGCAAGGAAGTCGTAACACCTGATTATTGATGGTTTATTTCGCAAAATAAAGAGAGCGTGTTTTGATCGGGAGGGTGGCATCTGTCGCCCTTCCGTTTTATTATAGTTACACCCCATTACACCCAAGAGTGGGGTGTAAATTCATCCTGTTAAATACATTATCGGGGGATTCTGTATTCAAAACTCCATTCTTATTTTCAAATACAACTTGTTAATTAAGGGTATGAATATGTCAGATAATCCATTTGTTTAAGGAGTAAAGTATGGTAAGTTGTTATGATTTTGCCCTTAAAAAGAACATTCATTTATTGCATTTCAGAATGCAAAAGCCTACATCGTGTGCCGTTTTAGACTCCTAATCACAAAGGCATCACACCCTTACTCACCCTCTATCGCAACTCATCAACAAAGCACAAGAGCAAAAGGTAAAATAAGCCAAAAACAAGGTAAATTTCATTCAGGTCAAATCTGCTATTTCTCCTTCCTTTACAAAACGAGTTTTGCTTTCCAAAAAGAAGAACCCTCGCAGACATGAAAAGAAGAAAATTTTTCAAAAACACGGCTAAAAGTGCATTAGGAGCTGGACTTCTTCCTTTTGTAGGGACATCCTGTGCCACCACAAAAAAAATAGAAACGCCTGAAACAGCCGCCACTCAAAATGATAACCCCAAACAATGGCATCAAATGGGCCACGGCAAAAAACCAATGCCCAATAGAAAAAGGACCAAGACCTACGAGGTGGCTGTCATTGGCGGCGGAGCAGCAGGAATGTGTGCGGCTGTGGCAGCAGCAAGGAATGGGGCAAAAGTGGCGCTGATTCAAGACAGGCCAGTGTTGGGTGGGAATTCCTCAAGTGAAATTCGGGTGCACCTGAATGGCGTCAATCATTTGAAAGATGGATTGCCTGAACGGGAAACAGGCATCATCGAAGAAATTTTACTCCACAACCGCTTTCAAAACCCACAGGAATCTTTTCCTGTTTGGGATCATGTTTTATATGATTTTATCACCCGGGAACAGAATATTGATTTGTACTTAAACACCTCTGCCATGAAAGCAGAAATGGAAGGCGAAAAAATTGTGGCGGTTCATTGCTGGCAAATGACAACGGAATTGGAATATACTTTCAAAGCCGATTTATTTATTGATTGTTCGGGCGATGGTTTGATTGCAGCGACGGCAGGTGCGCTGTATCGGACAGGACGGGAAGCTTCTTCGGAGTTCAACGAAAAATATGCGCCCAAGGAAGCAGACGGTTGGCAAATGGGCTCAACGGTGCTGTTGGGCTCAAAGGACATGGGCAGACCAATGCCTTTTGAGCCGCCTTCTTTTACCATACCCTATGTGCCGAGAGAACCCAGTTTAAAACGAAAAATCATCCCTTTTGTGGAAGGCTTCTGGTGGGTGGAATTGGGAAGCGAAAACGACATCATTGCAGAATTTGAAACCACCAAGCACAAATTAATGGGCTACGCTTATGGCGTTTGGGATTATGTAAAAAATTCTGGTAAGTACCCACAAACAGAAAATTATGCCTTGGACTGGGTTTGCTCCTTACCCGGCAAACGGGAGTCCCGTCGGTTTATCGGCGATTATATTCTTTGCGAACCTGATATGTTGGGTTATAAAGATTTTGCAGATGCGGTTGCTTTCGGTGGGTGGTCATTGGATGAACACAACCCCGGAGGCATCGAGAACCTGGAAGAACCTGCCAGTTATTTTCATGAAAAATTTGCGGAACCTTACCAAATCCCTTTCCGTTGCCTATACTCCAAAAATGTTCCCAACCTTCTTTTCGCGGGTAGAAATATCAGCCAAACCCACATTGCACTGTCTTCCTCCCGTATCATGGCAACCTGTGCTTTGGAAGGGCAAGCTGTGGGGACGGCAGCGGCTCTTTGCCTGAATAAAAATGTGCTTCCCCGTGAATTGGGTCAAAAACACATCAAGGAATTGCAGGAACAATTGCTGCGCGACGATGCCTTTATTCCAAACCGACCAGCTGACGCCCCCAATGATCTAGCGAAAAAAGTCAGTTTGATATTTGCTTCCACTACCTTAACGGGTGATGCCGCATTGCTCAACGACGGCATGTCGAGGGACATTAATGGTAAAATCCACCATTGGCAATCCGACGGCCTGCCTGCTGAAGTGCAAATGGAATGGGAGAACCCGATCAATATTTCTAAAGTGGAATTAAAATGCGATACCAATGTGAAACGCAATATCATGATGCGGAAAGACAGTGCCAATGAAGGCATTTATAGAAATAATATTCCAGAGGAAATGATGAAGTCATTGGAACTGGAGGCACGGGTAAAAGGTAAATGGATGAAGGTTTCGGAAATTAAAAAAAATAAAACCCGATTAATTAAATTTACTTTTGACCCAATTAAAACAACTGCAATTCGAATTAATTTAAAAGAAACATATGGGCACCCCAATGCAAAATTATTTGAGGTGCGCTGTTATTTGTAGCCACCAAGTTTATTTGGTAGGCTCAGTCGGCCAAATAAATTTGGCGACTACGTGATTGATGATAGATATTTTTAAAATAAGTTCATTTATTGTTTTATCGCTGTTCAGTTTTAAAACCTCGCATGTATTTCAACTGCAGGAGATACAACACAAAATACATATTAAACATCCAGGGGTTAGTTTAACTGATAAAGTAGAAAAATCATTAGTTGAAATAAAAAATGAAGAAGGTAGAACGACAGCATTTTATATGGATGTAAAAACCGTCGTTTGTGGCGACTCCCAATGTAAAATAGATATTGTCCGTATTTATTGGAACGAGTTGGGGTTTTATGAAAGGCTTGTTTTACCAAAAGGGGTTGAACTGGAAAAAGCAGAAGGGGAATATTTTACCCCAGCCGATTATGAAAAACTGGATAACATTCTTGCAGATAAAAACAACAGTTTACGGGATGTGTATAAAGAGGAGGTGGTAGGCTCGGAAAGTACGGAAGGGGTGGATGCTATAACTGGGGCAACTATAATCTTACATACTAATGATTATGTAAAGGGGGCCGTTTGGACATGTTACACTTTATGGCATTGGGTGAACGGAGGAGCCGTTGAAATCATCCGCAATATCACCGGAGACAACCATTCTATCGACGATTTGAATGTTTTTCTTTCCGCTGAAAATAAGGATTACCAACTATTTGCATTGGAGCAAATTTTCAGACGGAAAAACTTTGACCCCCAAACAGTAGAATCAGTAATCGCCGCCATTGGAAAAACGCCAGAATTAATAAAACCCGGTCTTCAATATTTGGAATCTGCATCGACACTCATTTTTCAATCCTCCATAAAACAGCTTTTAAATTCGCTGGATGAGGGAAATCGTTTAAAATGTTTAAATGCCATTTTAAAAACCAAACATGAATTGCCCCAAGTGTTTTACGAACAAATAAGTTTTCAAATTTCCAACTTTCACACCTATCAGGAGATCCACCTTTTTTTTAATATTCTGGAAAATAAAAATGCGGTGTCGCCTCAAATAATTTCGCAGTTGATGCCGCTTTTGGACAGCGATAGTTTTTTAATTGCCCGTCGGGTATTTTGGTTTCTACAGGAAAGAAATCTCTCCGGCGATCAGGAAAGCAAATTAGAGGCATTTCGAATGAAAAATGAGGCGAGGTTGTGAAACCATTAATGTAAATGGTAAAATAATGTAAAAACAGGGTAAATTCAATTTATCCTAATCCCACCAATTCTATTTCCTTTACAGAAATTTTTATCAGAAAATACATGAGATGACAAGTCATTCAAACAGCCCTTTCACAAAACTAAAGCCCATCCCCATCGGTGACTGCAAATGGACAGAAGGTTTTTGGGCAGATAAATTCAAAGTATGCGAAAAAGCCATGCTGCCGTACATGGGTAAAGTACTTTGTGGTGATGTCGGCCACGCTTTAAATAATTTCAAAATAGCAGCTGGGCTGAAAGATGGAGAACACAAAGGCATGTTCTGGCACGACGGCGATTTTTATAAATGGATAGAAGCGGCCATGTATGTCTATGCCCAAAATGGCGATGAAAAATTACTCAAACAAATAGACGGATATATTTCGATAATCGGTCAGGCGCAGGAAGAGGATGGCTATCTGCAAACGCAAATCCAATTGCGCCCCGATGTTGACCGCTACGAAAACCGCAAGTATCACGAGATGTACAACACAGGCCATTTATTGATAAGTGCCTGTGTCCATCATCAGGTGACAGGCCAGCGCAACTTCCTCGACATTGCCATCAAACATGCGGACCTGCTCTACACCATTTTTTTTCCAGAAACAAAACAGTTCGGACGATTCGGTTTCAACCAAACCCAAATAATGGGGCTGGTGGAATTGTATCGAGTGACCAAAAACAAAAAGTACCTTGATTTGGCTGAGCGCTTCATCAACCGCCGGGGAAAATATGAGGTAGTGCATCACCCCACTACGGAAGGCTATCCCATTGGCGATATGGTGCAGGAGCGTATTCCGTTGCGGGAGGCAAATGAGGCGGCTGGGCATGCCGTATTAGCACTGTACTATTATGCAGGGGCGACGGATGTGTATGCCGAAACGGGCGAGCAGGCATTGATAAATGCACTTGACCGATTGTGGGAAAGTGTCACACAGAAAAAAATGTATGTGACAGGGGCGGTTGGCCAAACGCATTACGGCGCATCTTCCAACCGGGATAAAATCGAAGAAGGTTTTATTGACGATTTCATGATGCCCAACATGACCGCCTATAATGAGACCTGCGCCAATCTCTGCAATGCCATGTTCAGCTACCGGATGCTCGGTGTGAAAGGCGAATCAAAATATGCAGACATCGTGGAATTGGTTTTATTCAATAGTGGGCTGTCGGGTATCAGCCTCGAAGGCAAGGAGTATTTTTATGCCAATCCGCTCCGCATGGTTCATAATTCGAGGGTCTATAAAGCGCATGAAAATGATACGGAGTCTCCTGAACGAGAGCCTTATTTAGAGTGCTTTTGCTGCCCTCCCAATTTAGTTCGCACGATTGCTAAGTCTTCGAAATGGGCTTACAGTATTTCCGAAAATGGCGTGGCGGTTAATTTATATGGTGGAAATAAATTAAATACGGAATTATTGGACGGTACAAAAATTAAATTAAAACAAGAGACGAATTATCCATGGGAAGGTTCTGTGGAAATAATTATTGAAGAATGCAAAAATTCATCTTTTGAAATTTTGTTGAGAATACCAGATTGGGCAAGCGGAACCGATATTTTAATTAATGATGAAAAAATAAATACAGAAATAACAGCAGGTAAATATTTTAAAATAAATAGAACATGGAAAACGGATGATGAAATAAAAATTGATTTCCCAATGGATATACAAATGGTGGAAGGACACCCAAGAATTGAAGAAGTGAGAAATCAAGTGGCGGTAAAAAGAGGCCCGGTAGTTTATTGCATCGAGTCACCTGATTTGCCGGAAGGGACAAATATTTTGGACGTATATATTTCTGGAAATAACCACTTAAATGTAGTACACCTGCCTGAATTTTTGGGAGGCATTTCTGCTATTAAAGCCAACCTGCTTTTGCGGAAAGATAAAAAAGAAGGGTTGTACAGTGCCCTGAAAAAACCGGAGTGGGAAATTTACCCTACACAGTTAGTTCCTTATTTCGCATGGAGCAATCGGGGCATGGCGGAGATGACGGTTTTTATGCCAGTGGTATGGGAAAACCCGCAAAGGGTTAGGGGCGATATCTTTTTGGTGGGTAGATAGTAGGGACTGGAGCAAAGCCACCCTCTTCTCACCCCTGAAAATTTTAATGAACGAAAAAACAACAAAAAAATATTTAAATCAAGCAAAATTCGTGGTTAATAAAATTTGTGGTTTTTATTGTACACATGGGCTTTGAACCACGAATTTTATTAACCACGAATTTTTGCGCAATATAATTTTTTCGGAAACCCTATAATTAAAAAATATAGCAAAATGAATGATTTTAAAAAATATTTTCTTTTTCTGTTGATTGGTGTTTTTGCATTTTCCAATGGGAATTGTCAGCAATTAAAAAAAGGAAAACAAAAGGTAGAAAAACAAGCGGGTATTTATCCCGCTTCCGACCCGACAAACAAAGGCGGCTGGGTACTCAATGAAGAATTGAGCGATGAATTTGAGGGAACAGAACTAGATAAAAAGAAATGGTTTGTCGAAGGGCAGAATGGCGATTATTATATCTGGAAAGGTCGTCCACCTTCACAGTTTGCCCCACATAATGCTATTGTTGAAGATGGCAAATTAAAAATCAGAACACAATGGGAGCCAGATTTTAATTTTGCTAAAGAGGATTATGCGGATGGCAAGCATACAGATAAATACGGTGAATTTGACGGCAAGCCCTGTCCCATTACCACCGCCGCCGTCATCACCAATAAACGGTTTTTATACGGCTATATGGAAGTCAAGTCCAAAGTCGGAAAATCCAATATGACAGGTGCTTTTTGGGCGATTGGCTATGAGCAGGAATTGGATGTATATGAACAAATGGGCGCTCCAAAAATAGATGGAACAATTAAAGCCAATTCCGTTCGGACGGCTGTGCATGATTGGAGTCCACCGGCGGTCAGACCTACTAAGGCATTTGGCTATGATGAAAAAAATCTACCGTATAATACCGCCGATGAATTTCATATATATGCAGCGGAATGGGGAGTGGATTATTTAAAAGTTTATAGAGATGGAAAACTGACAGCTCATTTCACACAAGACGAATTGGGCACGGATTGGGTATTAAATAATCCAATGGAAATATGGTTGGATTCGGAAGTGTTTAAATGGCTGGGGGTTCCACATAAAGAAGAATTGCCTGCGGATTTTGAAATAGAATATATGCGGGTGTGGCAAAAGCCAGATGATAATTTATTGGCCAAACAATTCTATGGGTTTGAAGGCCCGATTTTATTTGAAGAAAATCCACGGCCATTAAAGATGGTGCCTGAAAGTTCGATACCGAACGACTATCAAAAATTTTGGTTGATTGATACGGCTTCCGCCAAATACTTTGTCATCAACGAAGGTGATTATGCGACAGGCGTAAATAGTTTGGAATTTACAGGTTTTGGAAAAAATGAAAAATTGGAAACGGATAGGGTCGTGGCTTTATCGCCGGAAGGAGCGGTTAATATTCCCGCAGGTGAATATGTCCTTTCCATGAAGGTATTCAAAAAGCAAGGAAGAGACGTAAAGCAAATGTTTGTGTCTTTTGAAAATCCCAAAGTACTATTACCCATTAACTTAAAGGGATTGGAAAGAAACAAATGGGTCACTATTGAGCATAGGTTTATCAAACCAACTGGATCGAGTCCAAATGACCAATTTAAAATTGAAATCCGAAAAGAAGATGTGCCGGAAATAAAGGCAGCTAAGTTTTTTATTGATGATATAGAAATTCGGAAAGTGAAGAAATGATTTTTTGGAATTGAGAACTGTTAGATTTTTAAAATCTACCAGTTTTATATTGACCTTTTTAATTTAAAGTCAAAAATGAAGAAGTTTAATTTCAATAAATACAATTGCTTTTTAGCGTTAATATTTTTTAGCAATTACTTATTTGCTCAAGACGAAAATATATTCAACATAAAAGCAGAAGACAGAATCTGTTTTGCATTATATACCGTCCATGAAAAAACGCTCAAATTGACCGCCCAATTTTATCCAATAAGGGATTATGAACCTTTTGAAGCAACGTTGGAAATTGAAAATGAAGGTGAATGGAAACAGGTAGCAAAATCAGAAATAATTTACCCTGGTTACACGGTCCCGTTTAGAATAGAAAATTGGGACGACACAAAAAAAGTAAAATATAGAGTCGTCCACAACAACACTGCATTTTATGAAGGCGTGATCCAAAAAAATCCGATTGACAAAGACGAATTTGTGATGGCGGTTTTTTCCTGCAATTCAATTTATCCCAATCATGGTGGCGATATTTCACGAATGGATATTGTGGACAACATGAAAAAGCTGCAACCGGACCTGCTGTTTTTTGCGGGTGATCAGGTTTATCACCACAGTGAACATTTAATTTATTGGTTAAAATTCGGACGTGATTTTGGTGACATCATCCGGAATACACCAACTATCTGTATTCCTGATGACCACGATATTGGACAAGGAAATCTTTGGGGAGCGGGTGGCAAAAAAGCGGTTGAAAGACGAGGCCATTTAGGTGGTTATTATATGCCAGTTGAATACATTAAGGAAGTAGAGAGAGCGCAGACCAGCCATCTGCCCGACCCATTCGATCCCACTCCTATTGAACAGGGAATTGGCGTTTATTATACTGATTTAAAATGGGGCGGAATTGGCTTTGCGATTTTAGAAGACCGAAAATTCAAATCAGGCTTGGTGGAAGTAGCAGCAGCCAATCCTGACATTTTTAAGGAAGGCCCAACTGAAGCACTGTTTGATCCAAATGTGGATGCGAGAAAATTTGATATACCAGGCGTGAGTTTGTTGGGAAACCGTCAGTTGGAATTTTTGGAAAAATGGACAACCGATTGGTCGGATGCCGAAATGAAAACAGTTTTGTCGCAAACCATTTTTGCACAAGCGAATAATTACACGGGCAAGCATGACAAAGAAATAATAAACGATTTTGATACAAATGGTTGGCCCCAATCGGGCAGAAATAAAGCACTATCCGTCATTCGAAAAAGTTTTTCCCCGATGGTAGCGGGCGACCAACATTTGGCCACTGTCGTAAAACACGGTGTGAAAAATTGGGGCGATGCAGGATATTCTTTTGCAACCCCTGCTATCGCCAATTATTGGCTGCGTTGGTGGGACCCAAAACAACCCGGTAAAAACAAAGCTCCTAATGCTCCCGATTATACAGGTGACTTTTTGGATGGTTTTCAGAATAAAATGACAGTGTTGGCAGTCGCCAATCCTTCCGTGACTGAAATTGGAGAAGGTGGAAAATTATCTACCAGAGCAGCAGGATACGGCGTCGTCAGATATAATAAAAACGCCCGCACCATCACCTTTGAATGTTGGCCGAGAAATGTGGACATCACCGACCCAAAAAGCAAACAATATATGGGCTGGCCAGTCACCATTTCCCAGATGGATAATTTTGAAATCGAAGAGGGCTATGATTTGCCAATATTGGAAATATCGAAAGAAGACCAAGTCGTGACCGTTCGCCATAATTACACCAACGAAGTCATTTCTGCTGTTCGGATCAAAGGGAAAATTTATCAGCCCAAAGTTTTTGAAAATGGAAATTATACGATCGAAGTCGGAGAGGGAAAAAATATAAAAAAATTCTATGGCATAGCGGCAAAAAAAGGAAATGCACAAAAATTAAAAATTGAATTTTAATCGGATGAGTAACTCTTAAAAAATGAAGTCCAGATTTAATTTCCATAATAAGCTGTTGATTAATTAATCAGGAAACACCAATGAATAAAAAAGAAAATCCAACTTTCGTGAAAATATTATTGAGCCTTTGGCTTCTTATTTTTTTTAATGCCTGCACTGAAAAAGTTGGTTATGAACAAGAGGCATTGAAAAAAATAAATACCCTTGAAACATTAATGTCTGAAGCGAAGGGAAAATCAATAGATGTTACACGTGAGGAAACGCTGCTTTGGTTTTCAAAAGAGTTTTTAAAATTCGCTGATTGGGATGAAGCGAATAAAGACGCAGTTGAAAAACTCTTTGGTTATTACGGCCCTTATGAAAAAGACAAAACAAAATACGCTGAAGAACTACCCGATTTGGAAAGACAAAAGGTGATTGAAATGTTGGATAAAGGCATTGAAAATCTAAAACAGATTTTGGACGGAAGGGTGACAAGAAGATCTGTAAATAAAATAGACTGGCAAAATATCGAAGTAGGTGAAGATATGCTTTTGAGCAATGGAAAACCCATTTTTTTATTTGATTATTTTTCAAAAACAGTTGGTTCGCCACTTACCAATACGAGTATTTACAATGATCATTTAGGAGCAATTTATCACGGAGGGGAAAATCTTTACCCTGTTGACCATGATAGAGCAATTAACTCTTTTCTATTGAATGAAGACGGTACGTTTGATGAAGAATTGATGAAAGAGGTTACTGATATTTCGGATACGAATGTTGGATTTTTATTGTATTGGAATTTGGGTATTCCGGAATGGGTCGAAAAAAAAGAGCCCGAGGTTAGAAAGGGGCGTTCTCTCTTTACTGGTTATGATGTTGATAATCCATTGGTGCGTGAGGTATGGGGCAAGATTGTTCGCAAAACAGGTGAGCTGACAAAAGGGAAAAAAGTTACCCAATTGGGGTATATTTTGTCTAATGAACCACATTGGTATTCAGAATTAGGAAACTGGAGACACAAATACAAAGAGATGAATGGTATTTCATTCTATACCTTAAATAAGTTTAGAAATTGGCTTTCCGTAAAATATAATAACCAGATAGTAGCATTGAATAATAATTGGCAAAGTTCATTTGATGGTTTTAATAATGTCGAATTTGAAATACCAATGGATACAGTTCTAAGAGGTTCGCCTCCATGGTATGATTGGTGTCGGTTCAATATGGACAGGGGAATTGAATGGTTTACTTTTATTCAAAATGAATTGCATGCTGTAAATTCTGATGCCGATACACACATCAAGATTATGGCAAAGAATATTACGGAACATGAGCGTTCGCATGGAATTGACCTGGAAGCTCTATCTGAACTAACTACAATGATTGGTGATGATGCCAAGACAACGGGAGGAAGAAATTTAATACATAATAAACCCGAAAAATGGGAAGCCAAATATGCTTATTACTGGGATGAATTAGCCCTTTCTTATGATTTTATGGAATCTGTAGCTCCAGATAAAATTCATATTAATTCTGAGGCACATTTTTTATCAACTTCTCAATGGAGAGATTTACATACCTCCCCAGATTATGTGCGAAACTGTTTTTGGTTGGCTACTCTTCATGGAATGGATGTTAGCATATCTTGGTTTTGGGCAAGAGATGCGGATGGTTCCCCTGAAGATAGGTTGGAAGGCGAATTGGATTTCTTTGACCCTGCATTGGCGGGTTCGTATGCTGGTTCTGCCAATATGCAACCACAAACGGTTAATGAAGTCGCTCAGGTATATATGGATATGAACAGCTATTCGGAGGAAATCATGGCCTTGCGTAAGCAGAGAAAACCAGTTCGATTGTTCTATACAGAAACGACAGCAATCAATAATAAATCGTACGTTGAAGAACAGCTTGAAATCTATGAATCGTTGTATTTTGAAGGTTTCCCAATAGGATATGCTACCGAAAAAATTATCAAAAAACAAGACCATAGTAATTGGGACGTTATTGTAGTTTATAAAACGCCGTTCGTTACAGAAGCGGAATTTGGCGCACTTCAAAATTATTTGAATAATGGCGGAACGGTAATTATTGATAAAAATAGTTTGACCAAAAATGAATATGGTCAATTACGCAAACAAAATTTAAATAAAGGAAAAGGCGAAATTATTTTAATGGAAGAAGGAGCCAATATTGCTGAAATTAAAAATAAAACACTTGAAATTATTTCTGATGATATCCATGACGTGGTGCTGACTGAATCCAATGGTACATCAGATAAAGGTTGTACTTGGCGTGTGGTAAAAAACCCTAATGGGGGTGGTTATTTAATGACTGTTCTTAATCTGGGAAAAAATACGGCAAAAATTCGAACCAATTTTAAAAATGGAAAAAAGGCGACATGTACGAATATGATGACCGGGAAAGTCTTGGGTTCGGAGTTTGAATTAAAATCTATGGGAGTATTGTTGCTTGAAATTAAAGAAGAGTAATCATTGAAGAATAATTTTTAAAAAATCAAAACGATGGGTTCTTACCAAAAAAGAGCATTTACATATTCCACTATCGTCGCCTTTGGCGGCTTTGTTTTTGGACTTGATGCAGCATTGATTTCAGGGGCAGTAAAATATCTGGTACAGGAATTTGGTTTGACCGATCTGCAGCTGGGAACGGTGGTAAGTGCCCCGGGATTGGGCGTATTTTTGGCATTGCCTTTAGCAGGCTGGGCCAGCAATGCGCTGGGACGGAAAAAGACCCTCCAAATAATCGCTTCGTTATATTTAATTTCGGCAATTACCTCCACCTTAGCCCCATCATTTTGGACATTGACGGCTGCCCGTTTTTTAGGGGGCTTGGCTTTTAGTTCCGTCACACTGGCATCCATGTATATTGGTGAAATTGCACCACCGCAATGGCGGGGCAAATTGGTTTCCATGACCCAAATCAATATTGTAATTGGTTTGTCGGCAGCTTATTTTATTAATTATTTAATTCTGCAATGGACAAATTCAGATGCCGCATGGGTAACGGATTTTGGAGTAAAAGAACATACCTGGCGATGGATGTTGGGCTCTGAAATTATTTTTGCGCTGATATGGTTTGCGCTCTTGTTTTTAATTCCGAAAAGCCCATCTTGGTTGGTTTATAAAGGAAGGTTGGAAGAGGCAAAAAATTCTTTAGCAAAAGTTTATCCGAGCCCTGAAATTCCAGCTGTACTCGATGAAATGAAAGCCAGCCTTGAAAAAAGTACTGACGACCTTTCGATAGGAACGCAATTAAAAGAAATTTTCAGCAAGCCGATGCGGGTCATTTTTATTGTTGCGCTGACCATCGCCATCGCCCAACAATCGACGGGAATCAATGCCATTCTTTTTTATGCCCCAACCGTTTTTGAACAAATTGGAATGGGGACGGATGCCGCATTTATGCAGGCTATTTGGATAGGTTTAACGAGCGTATTATTTACAATTCTTGCCTTACTATTGATTGATAAAGTTGGCCGGCGACCCATGATATTGTGGGGGATGGTTTGGATAATTGCGAGCCTCGGCCTTTGTTCCTATGGTTTTAATAAAGCCCGTTACAACCTGACGGAACAAGCAATTACCGAGATGTCTGAAATCCCCAATGCGGAACGGCTCACAGCCCTCGTCGGGACGGAATACCAAAGCGATACCGAATTTAAAGATGCACTTAAAGGAGTAATTGGAGAGGAGGATGCCCGCAATCATTCAGGTTTGCTATTGCAAAAATCGGCGCAGATGCCTGTTGTTCTAATTTTGATTGGCATATTGAGTTTTATCGCCGCTTTCCATTTTTCCGTCGGCCCAATTATGTGGGTTTTATTTTCTGAATTGTTCCCCATTTCACTACGGGGAATTGCCATCCCCTTTTTCGCTTTAATCACCAGTTTGGTCAGCTATCTGGTTCAGAAATTTTTCCCGTGGCAGCTCTCTACCATGGGCGGGAGTTCGACATTTCTATTTTACGCCGTGACGGTCGGCATCGGGTTAATAATTTTGTACCGCTTTTTGCCTGAGACTAAAAATTTGTCCATTGAGGAAATTGAGGCGAAATTGATAAAGAAATAGTTATTTTAAATCGAAATCACGCACACCCAAAATAAAACCTTATGCTTTTAAGATATAGTACATTCCTTTCAGTGAGCATCCTTTGTGTACTCGTATAGGCGGGTGGGCCGTCAAAAAACTGTTTGAGCGGAGCGAGTTTTTTTTGACATGCGTTTTTGTTTCTTTTTTCGCTGAAAAAAAGAAAGCCCCCGGCAGGGATGAGAGAAGAGAAACTTTTAACTGTAGTCTTATTTTATAGTTTCTCTTCTAACTTGTTTTTCTTTTTTCCTTGATGAAAAAAGAAACAAAAAAATCAAGGCAAAATAAATGCTCTACTCCATGCCGCTCCCGCACCCACCTATTTTGCCGCTCCCAACCCGCCCAGACGAGTACCCAAAGGATGCTCACTGAGGAGGGAAATTTGATTTAATTAAATCTGAGTCTGTTTGAATAACATGAAATAATTTTCCACCGTTAATGCTTATAAATTTATCCATCCTTTTATTTTTTTTATTACTCCTGATATTTTCCATTTCCAAATGGAAAGTACACCCCTTCATCGCTTTAATTTTAATTGCCCTCGCACTCGGCATGTCACTGGGGATGGGCGGCGAAAAAACAGTCGAAGTATTATTAAAGGGATTTTCGGAAACGCTGCGCTGGATTGCCGTCATTATAATTTTGGGTGCATTTATTGGCGAAGTATTACAGGAGACAGGCGGCGCATTCCGCATTTCCGACCGCATTGTAAAATGGGTGGGTGAAAAAAAATTACCGTGGGCGATGGGGTTTACGGGATACCTTGTCTCCATACCTGTTTTTGTCGATGTGGCTTATATTTTATTACAGCCCGTCACGGAGTCTTTAGCGGTAAAAAGTAAAAAACCGATTTTATATCTTGGCCTTTCTCTGGCGGCAGGTTTAACGGTTGCACATACATTAATTCCGCCGACGCCGGGGCCGATGGCCGTCGCCTCATTATTGGAAGTGGATATTGGGCGGATGCTTTTTATCAATTTAATTGTGGCCATTTTTGCAATGACGGGTGGTGTTTTATTTGTCATTTATTTTGTGAAAAATACATGGTTGGAATATGATGATAAATTAAAAGAAACCACGAATTTTGACAACTACGAATTATCTATTAAATTAAATTCCGGTAATTTATTTTTTGACATCCTGCCCATTCTCGCTCCCATTTTATTAATCGGCTCGGGTGCATTTATAGAATTTGATAAGGGAACTATTATTGGTGCTGTTTTTAATTTTATTTCCCTGCCATTGGTAGCCGTATTTATCGGTGCATTCATCGCCATCTTTCAATTAAAAAATCCCGACAAACGCAGTACTGTCAATAAATTAGTGGAACAGGCCATATTAAAATCGGCACTGGTCATTATGATTACTGGTGCAGGTGGCTCGCTGGGTTACGTCATCCGGGAGACGGGCATTCAAAATGAAATTGTGGATGTATTTGCGGCCTTTCCTTTTTTGGGCATTATGCTGCCTTTTATTGTTGCTTCTATTTTGACTATTTCGACAGGTTCTATTACCGTGTCGTTGGTCGGCACTGCCTCCATGCTCGGGCCGATGGTGGATAGCCTGCCCGTCTCACCCGAAATGACAGCAGCCTTGATTGGCTGTGGTTCTTTTTGTGTCTTCCATGCCAATTCCAGTTTTTTCTGGTTGCTCAACCGTTTGCATGAGGTGCCACCGAATGTGCTTTATCGGACTTTTACGGTACAGTCGTTGGTGATGGGGATGGCGGGGTTGGTAGGGGTGGGGTTTTTGAAGGTGGTGGGATTTTGATTTTATGAGATGGCAGTATTTGCCTTGTCCTGAAATATCATTGTCCCTTAAACTGGCAGACTCAAGGTGGAAGATGGCTGTAGTATCAGCAAAAGATTGGAAAAATTCATTTGGGATTCGATCCATATCAGCTGTTAACCTGAACAGCGAATATATTTGAGAAATCCTCGCCCGGTTGAGCTTTGGTAAAAATGGAGTGCTTTCTTTGACCACTCCATTAATCAATATTTTTTGGGTATTGGCCTTGCCTTTTATCGAACCCCCGTTTCACTCCAGCTTCGGGCAAGGATGAAGAACCAATTATGATAGGTTTTCCCGTTAGGGTCAATGGACGGTTGAGATCGGCCAAATAAATAGCCTTATTGAGGGAAGGGTTTTGGTCAGTGCCCAATAACATCATTCGTTCCACACTGCCCCGGAAGATATCGGCATTACCAACGGCTCTTATTCCCCCCATATTAAACATTCCCCATTCCTTCGTCCATATCCTCACCGAATCTTCCCCATTGTTAAATAGATCAACATATTGATCGCCAAAATACCCTCTGCATTGGCCTTTAAAAGGGCAATGCCCGACCTGGTATTCCTTATCAATCGTTGGTTTTCAAACTGTTCAGCCAAGCGGTTTCCCTGTAGTAAGTGTCATGGTGTACTGGTAGTCTGCGCTGTTCGAGGTGTGGTTATCTATGAAAACATCAGGCTGGAAGTGGTTGAATATTTGGTTAAATACCTGAGCATTTTTAGAATCGCATTTGATAAAGTCCCTGTTCAGGTCGAGGTTTTTGGCGTTGCCTCGAAAGCCATATTCATTAGGTCCGTTTTGATTAGCCCGACTGGAAGGGTTTCTGTTGAGACCGCCCCCAATATTGTAAAAAGGTATGACAACAAGAGCGACGTTTTCTAAATGGTTATTTAAATCAGTGTTCTCAAGATAATCCCGTACAAGCATCATCGTTGCATCTACACCTTCTGGTTCGCCTGGATGGATGGCATTATTGATGAGCAGGATACATCTGCCTTGTTGCTTTATTTCATTCACTTCGAAAATTTTGTTTTTGGACAAAACGGCTACATGAAGCGGGTGGCCCGAGTCGGTCGTGCCCCACTCAGTAAGTTGCAATTGGTCGTGCCTTTCAGCCAATTTTTTATAAAAACCAATAGCTTCATGATAGGTGGAGGTAGTGTTGTTGTCCTTTTCAAAGGCTGTCAAAAGGGAAGGAGGGGGTTGTGTATTCATGAAAGACGGCATAATGGTTAGGAACAGGAAGATATATCTTGACATTGGATAGTTTTTTAAAGCGAAAGTAGGACATTGGTGTTGATCCGGTGAACTAAATAAGCCGCTGCCACATACAAGTTAAAATTTTATAATATGAAAAAATGGCTTTTATTGAAAAAATAAAGCTTTTGGCTTTGCATCTATCCGTTCCATGCCATAACTTTAGCATTCTAACCACCTCCGTTACTAAGGTTCGACAAAAGGGAATGAAGCAAGAGCGATTTTTTCAATATCTTGAATACGAGAAGCGGTTTTCACCGCATACCCTCACCGCCTATCAGACCGACCTTGGGCAGTTTATAGTATTTTTGAAAATTACATTTGAAATTGAAACACCTGCTGATGTCAATCACACGCACGTCCGTTCATGGATAGTTGACTTATTGGGAAGGAAAAACACGACGCGTTCCATCAACCGCAAGCTGTCTTGCCTGAAGACCTACTTCAAATTTTTAAAGAAACAAGGTGAAATAAACCACAGTCCTATGGCCAAAGTGATCGCCCCGAAAATGGGCAAACGCTTGCCTGTTTTTGTCAATGAGGATAAAATGGAACTCTTGTTTGAAGAAGTGGATTTTGGAGTAGGTTTCGCTGGCGCACGCAACCGCTTATTGATGGAATTGCTCTACTGCACCGGCATTCGTTGTTCTGAACTGATCCAGCTTAAAACGGAGGACATTGATTTTTCCAACAGTCAGTTAAAAGTATTGGGAAAAGGAAACAAGGAACGGCTGATTCCCATAGCACGACATTTGGCAACCTTGATTGATTCCTACCAGCACCTGCGGGCGTTGCAAGATGTGGAAGAAGGGGAAAACAGCCTATTATTGACCGATAAGGGGAGGCAGCTATATCCAGGTTTCGTATATAGATTGGTGAAAAAATATCTGTCCATAGTTACAACGCTTGAGCAGCGTAGCCCTCATGTGCTGCGCCATACTTTTGCAACCCACCTATCCAATAGCGGAGCTGACCTGAACGCAATCAAGGAGTTAATGGGGCATTCGAGTTTGGCTTCTACTCAAGTATATATGCATAATTCTATTGAAAAGCTGAAAAAAGTATATACCCAAGCCCACCCAAAGGCCAAGACACCATGAATCGGTTTAGGCTTTTTGGTTCGGGGTTCTTGGTTTAAGGGACTTGCCCTGTTCGACCAAAATAACCAAGACAAAAAACCTAAACTGATATTTTTTAACCTTTAAAATTAGCGTCTATGAATGTTCACATAGAATCAGTCCAATTCAAAGCAGACAAGAAATTAGTAGAATTTATTGACCGCAAAGTTGGTAAGTTGGAGCAATTCTTCGACCGTATTATCCATGTAGATGTGAAGCTTCGATTGGAGAATTCGGGTCAGGTCAAAGACAAAGTAGCAGAGGTTCGATTGGACGTGCCTGGGCAAACTCTTTTTGCCAAAGAAATCAGCAAATCATTTGAACGGTCAGTCGGAGCAGCAGTGGACAACCTGCAACGGCAATTGACCAAATACAAAGAAAAGATAAGGGCTTAGTGCTTTTTACCGCCTTAAACTCAAAGGACGATTATAGAAAAAAGCAACGGGGCCTTCCTCATTTTGGGGAAGGCCTTGGTTGTTTTTAGGCAAAAAAATAGGTGCAGGAACTTTTTTTCAAATTACTTGATTTTAAAGTGGCATTTATGATTGAAAAACATACATTTGCGCCTCCAAAAAATAGAGGTAAAAAATGGAGTTGAAATTTCTGTTTTTCGCTAAAAAATCTATCTTTGCGGGCGTTTTTAAAAAACGTACCTTTTAGAGGGTAAAAGTTCTTTGGAATCTTGGTCAAAAAAGGGGCGTACAGGCCAGTATAGCTCAGTTGGTAGAGCAGCTGATTTGTAATCAGCTGGTCGGCGGTTCGAGTCCGTCTACTGGCTCTTTCGATTTCGGATTTTGGACTTCAGAGTGAAAGCAGAAGTCGAAAATCCGAAACGACAAGGGGGCGCGCCGGAGTTGGAGAGCCGGGCTAGACTGTAAATCTAGTGTCTATGACTGAATAGGTTCGATTCCTATCGCCCCCACTTGATTTTTTTTGTCTCCTTTTTTGACAAAGGCGGGAGTAGCTCAGTTGGTAGAGCATCAGCCTTCCAAGCTGAGGGTCGCGGGTTCGAGTCTCGTCTCCCGCTCTATTGTATGTTAGAAAATGTTTTAGCAAGAATTGAAAAAAATTGCTAAAACTGAACATCAAGAATAAAACTAACGTACAATTGAGAGCTTGCCAATGTAGTTGGGCAGAACATCCCGGCATCGAGCCAGGAATGTCGAGGTTTGATTCCCTACTCTGGCGAATTGAAATATGCCAGCTGCCAATGTAGCCCAGGGGTAGAGCATCCCGACTTCACGTCGGGAGGGTCGAGGTTCAGGTCCCTTCCCTGGCGACTTGAAATGGACTAACTGCCAATGTAGCTCAGGGGTAGAGCACTTCCATGGTAAGGAAGGGGTCGGGGGTTCAATTCCCTTCATTGGCTCCGTACACATATTAATTATATGTGTTTTATTTACTTCTAATTCTAATTTATTAACCAATTTTTCAAGGTTTTAAAAATTTATTCCGATGGCAAAAGAAACTTTTCAAAGAGACAAACCGCATGTCAATATTGGTACAATAGGACACGTTGACCACGGCAAGACCACCCTAACGGCTGCCATCACTGTTGTTCTTTCCAAAGATGGTCTTGCGGAGGTAAAATCTTACGACAGTATTGATGCTGCGCCCGAAGAAAAAGAGCGTGGTATCACTATCAACACTGCTCACGTTGAGTATGAAACAGGTAAACGCCACTATGCACACGTTGACTGCCCTGGTCACGCCGACTATGTGAAAAACATGGTAACTGGTGCTGCCCAAATGGATGGCGCGATCATAGTTGTTGCAGCTACTGATGGACCTATGCCCCAAACACGGGAGCACATCCTTCTTGCTCGGCAGGTAGGTGTTCCTTCATTGGTTGTATTTATGAACAAAGTTGACCTCGTTGATGATGAAGAGATGTTGGAATTGGTAGAGATGGAAGTGAGGGAATTGTTGAGCCAGTATGAATACGATGGTGACAACACGCCTGTTGTTCGTGGTTCGGCATTGAAAGCTTTGGAAGGGGATGATGCTGGTGTGCAAGCTGTTAAAGATTTGATGGCTGCTGCTGATGACTGGATTCCAGACCCAGTCCGTGATATTGATAAAGATTTCCTAATGCCAATTGAGGATGTATTCTCTATTACGGGCCGCGGTACAGTTGCTACTGGCCGTATTGAAAGAGGGGTCATCAATACTGGCAATGAAGTTGAAATCATAGGTATGATGAAAGAAGGTGAAAAACCTCTGAAATCGGTGGTGACAGGTGTGGAAATGTTCCGCAAAATTCTTGATAGAGGGGAGGCCGGTGATAACGCTGGGCTTCTTCTCCGTGGAATTGATAAAGAATCAATCAAGCGTGGAATGGTAATCTGCAAGCCAGGCTCTGTCAACCCGCATAAAAAATTCAAATGTGAAGTTTATGTGTTGGGTAAAGATGAAGGTGGACGCCATACGCCATTCTTCAACGGGTACCGCCCTCAGTTTTACTTCCGTACAACGGATGTGACTGGTGATGTAAACCTCCCTGAAGGTGTGGAGATGGTAATGCCTGGAGACAACGTTACGCTTGAAGTGAGCCTGATCAACTCTATCGCAATGGAAAAAGGCCTCCGGTTCGCTATCCGTGAAGGTGGACGTACTGTTGGTGCAGGACAGGTTACTGAGATAATCGAATAAAACACTTGACATATTAAGTGTACAAACGAGAATTAAGCACTCCTTAAGTGGGGTGCTTAATTTTTCGCCGTTTATACATTAGTATTATTATTTACGGGCGTAGCTCAATTGGTAGAGCGACGGTCTCCAAAACCGTAGGCTGAGGGTTCAAGTCCTTCCGCCCGTGCAGCGAAGATGGTTTTTGGTTTTTGGTTTTTGGTTTTTGGCTAAGACACAGCCAGAACAAAAACCAAAAACCAAAAACCAAAAACCAAAATAAATGGAAAGCATAAAACTCTACGTCCAGGAAAGTTACAATGAGTTGATGACGAAGGTGACTTGGCCGACATGGCCAAATTTACAGCAAACAACTGTTGTAGTACTTGTTGGTCTGGGCATTTTCACTTTGCTTGTTTTTATCATGGATGCGATTTCAAAGTTTATTTTGAACGACATTATCTATCCAGGCTAAAAAAACAAAAACAAATCCATGACCGAATCTACGTCCGAAGTAAAAAAATGGTACTCACTCAGGGTCATCAGCGGGAAAGAAAAAAAGATCAAAGAGCGCATTGAATTAGAAGTTCAGCGCAGCAATTGGACTGAATTCATTACGCAGGTGATTGTGCCTACGGAAAAGGTTTATAAAATACGCAATGGCAAAAAAGTAATTTCAGAGCGTAATATTTTGCCGGGGTATATCCTTATCGAGGCGGAACCATCCAAACTAACGGGCGAGATTGTGACTACGATTGCCAATATTCCAAATGTAATCCATTTTTTAGGCAGGAATACTCCCATCCCGATGAGACAAGTCGAAGCTAATAAATTGTTGGGGCGGGTGGATGAATCTCAGGATGCAGGCGAACAAATGCTGGAGCCATATATAGTCGGAGAGACGATCAAAATAATTGATGGACCTTTCTCTGATTTTGTAGGGGATGTTCAAGAGATCAATGAAGAAAAGAAAAAACTCAAAGTGATTGTAAAGATTTTTGGAAGGGGTACGGAGGTAGAGTTGAATTTCATGCAAGTAGAAAAAACACAATAACCAGTTGGTTGTCCCGATTTTACATCGGGAGCTTCCCAATTGACTGGCAGCGTTCATAAAACAGTATTTCACAATGGCTAAAGAAGTCGAATTTCTTATAAAAATACAAGCGAGAGGTGGGCAGGCAAATCCTTCGCCGCCAATTGGGCCGGCATTGGGTGCGAAAGGTGTGAACATTATGGAGTTTTGTAAGCGCTTCAACGCTGCTACACAGGACAGGATGGGGCAGTTGCTTCCAGTTCAGATTTCTGTCTATAAAGATAAATCTTTCGAATTTATCATTAAGACGCCTCCTGCCGCTATTCAATTGATGGAAGCAGCCAAGATCAAAAAAGGCTCTCCTGAATCGAACCGTCAAAAAGTCGGAAAGGTTTCTTGGGATCAGGTTCGGACCATTGCCGAGAGCAAGATGGTGGATTTGAATTGTTTCACTGTAGATTCTGCTATGAAAATGGTGGCTGGCACGGCGAGGAGTATGGGGTTGAGAGTAGAAGGTGGCACGCCTCCCAATTAAGATTTCACTCTGTTAAGCACTTTTGCTCAAACATGAAAATTAATACGAGGAAGCTGTTGGCATGGACGAATGCTGGAGCGTTATTACCTCACAATCTTTTTTAGAATGGGAAAAATTTCCAAAAAAAGAAAAGCTGCAAACAACAAAGTAGATAGCGATAATCTCTATAGCTTGGAAGAAGCTATGTCAATGGTAAAAACCGTCAATACAACCAAGTTTGACGCTTCTGTTGACATTCACGTCCGTTTAGGGGTTGATCCCCGTAAAGCAGATCAGGCTATCAGAGGCACTTGCAATCTTCCTCATGGTACTGGTAAATCCAAAAAGGTACTCGTTTTTTGTACACCTGATAAGGAGCAAGAAGCTTTGGATGCTGGTGCTGACTACGTAGGACTGGATGAATTAATTACCAAAATTCAAGGCGGTTGGCTAGACTTTGATGTGGCGGTAGCCATGCCACAGACGATGGCTAAAATTGGCCGTATTGCCCGTGTGCTTGGCCCTCGTGGCTTGATGCCAAACCCCAAAACAGGAACGGTCACCATGGATTTGGCTTCTGCTGTCAAAGATGTCAAAGGCGGTAAGGTAGCTTTCCGTGTAGACAAATATGGCATTATCCATTCATCCGTTGGCCGGGTTTCATTTGACCCAAATAAATTGGTTGACAATGCCAATGAACTGCTTTCGACACTTGTCAAAATGAAACCATCTTCGGCTAAAGGCATCTATATGAGGTCGCTGACTGTGGCAAGTACTATGAGTCCGGGGATCAAAGTTGACACTAAAACCATCCGCTAATCCTTCTGCCCTAGTTAATCAATTAACTGGGGCGATCAAAAATAAAATATAATGACCAAGCAAGAAAAAGCCGTTGTCATTGAAGAATTAAAGGAAAAATTTTCCAATTCATCTTATTTCTATATTGCTGACTCTTCGGCCATGACCGTCGAACAAGTCAATATTTTAAGGCGTAGCTTTTTTGAGAAAGGCGTTGAGATGAAAGTAGTGAAAAACACGCTTGCTATCAAAGCTCTTGAAAGCGCCTCTGAAGATAAAAATTATACTGAAGTGTATGAGGCGCTGAAAGGCCCTTCCGCCTTGTTGTTCACGGACGTGGCCAATGCCCCTGCCAAGATCATTAAGGAATTCAGAAAAGAACATAAAAGTGAAAAGCCTGCTATCAAAGCAGCATACATTGATTCAGCGATATATATTGGAGACGAACAGTTAGACGCATTGGCCCAGTTAAAGTCAAAAGAAGATTTGTTGGCCAATTTGATGACCTTGTTGAATTCTCCAATGAGCAACCTCCTTTCAGCGTTGGGTTCTGGTGGCAGCAATGTCATGGGGCTGTTGAAAGCGCTCGAAGAAAAGGGGGAATAATTTGGTTTTTAGTTCTTGGTTGGTACAGCCACGAACCAAAAACCACGAACCAGAAACCAAATATGGCTTCCAAGTTTTTAACGCATATATTTTTAACAAAACAATTAAAAATTAATTTAAAATGGCTGATTTGAAAGCACTTGCAGAACAGTTGGTTAATCTTTCTATCAAAGATGTGACTGAACTGACAAATATTATGGAAGAAGAATACGGTATCAAACCGGCTGCTGCTGCAGTGGCTGTTGCTGCTGGCCCTGGTGGCGGTGGTGGTGATGCTGCAGAAGCTGAACAAACTGAATTCGCGGTGATGCTGGAATCTGCTGGTGGCACTAAACTTCAGGTTGTGAAAGCTGTTAAAGATCTTCTAGGTCTTGGCCTCGTTGAAGCCAAGAAATTAGTAGATGGCGCACCATGTGCAATCAAAGAAGGCGTTTCCAAGGACGAAGCTGAGAAGATCAAGGCTGATTTGGAAGGTGTTGGCGCCCAGATTGCATTGAAGTAATTTCTTCCCCATACAGAAAAGGGGCAGAAAAGCGGATTTCTACTAAACTTAATCTATGTCGATTTACAACTTTTCTGCTACATACAAATTTTAGGCAAAGGAGGCTTAGTTGTTCCGGTCATCGGAGTAGCTAGGCCTATTGTCGTTTTACAACTTGAGATTGGGCTTGCAATATTTTAGTAAGAGATAAAGGCAGGCGTCGGGTAATTTTCTACATGGAGTATTCAGCACAATGGTTGGATTCAAAGCGAAATGTTTTTGTCCATACAGCTAAACTAAAAATGTGCCACTCCACTTTTGCAAACACCTCTTGGATGGTTCGGTCAAAAGCGGCCAACCCTAATTTTTTTAAGACAGCAACTTTACTTTGACATTGTTAAGTTAATTACTTTGAAATACAACCCTTTTTCTCTTTGCGATTGAGCAGGGGGGCTTTGGAAGAGGGCTGTTTATATTGATAAACACTAAAAGCAAGGCAGCGCGCCAAGCTTTACTTTTTCAGGTTTCAGAATTAAAATTTTACAATGTCAAGGAACTAACTATAAATACTTTTTCCTCATATGACATCACTTGATAATGTCACCTATACAGAAACAGGTAGGATCACTTTTGGCAAAATCCAACTTCCTTCTTATCACCCCGATCTTCTGGAAATCCAGTTGAAATCTTTCCAAGAGTTTTTCCAATTGGAAACGACCCCTGAGAACAGGACCAACGAAGGGCTTTACAGGGTGTTTATGGAAAATTTCCCGATCACGGATGCCCGGAACATTTTCGTGCTCGAATTCCTTGATTATTATGTTGACCCGCCCCGCTATACCATAGAAGAATGTATGCAGCGGGGGCTGACATACAGTGTCCCACTGAAAGCCAAATTGCGGTTGTCTTGTAACGATGAAGAGCATGTTGACTTCGAAACCATAGTGCAGGATGTGTTTCTTGGCAACATCCCTTACATGACGCCAAAAGGCACGTTTGTTATCAATGGTGCTGAACGGGTGGTTGTGTCGCAATTGCACCGTTCGCCGGGCGTGTTTTTTGGCCAAACCTACCATCCCAATGGGACAGCCATCTATTCTGCAAGGGTCATCCCTTTTAAAGGGGCATGGATGGAATTTGCAACTGACATCAACAATGTGATGTTCGCTTACATTGACCGTAAGAAAAAATTCCCTGTGACTACCCTCCTGCGGGCCATTGGATTCGATACTGATAAGGCCATTCTTGAGCTGTTCAATTTGTCAGATGAGGTGAACAATGATAAGGATAGCCTTTTAAATGCAATCGGTAGGAAACTTGCCGCTCGTGTTCTGCGCTCTTGGACGGAGGACTTTGTGGATGAGGATACTGGTGAGGTGGTTACCATTGAAAGGAATGAAATTCTTTTGGAAAGGGATGTTATACTTGATGAGGATAATATTGAACAAGTTTTGGAATCGGGTCTCGACACGGTGATCCTCCAGCGGGAAGATATTGAAGAGGATTATAGCATTATTTATAACACACTTCAGAAGGACCCTACCAGCTCGGAAATGGAAGCGGTGAACTACATTTACCGCCAATTGCGTGGTGCCGAACCACCTGATGACGAAACGGCGAGGGGCATTATTGATAAATTGTTTTTCTCGGATAAGCGTTATAACCTCGGTGAGGTGGGCCGTTATAAGATCAACCGCAAGTTGAAAATGGAGACATCCATGGACACACTTGTCTTGACGAAAGAAGACATCATTGCCATTGTTAC
The DNA here is from genome assembly GCA_965222975.1 of Saprospiraceae bacterium. GTDB lineage: Bacteria > Bacteroidota > Bacteroidia > Chitinophagales > Saprospiraceae > UBA6168. The sequence continues at coordinate 125,608 of CBDCVJ010000086.1, forward strand.
ATACCTTGTTCGTTTGATGAATCAAATGGCTGAGATTGATGATATTGATCATTTGAGCAATCGGCGTGTGCGCTCTGTAGGAGAGCAATTGTATGCTCAGTTTGGTGTAGGTCTTGCCAGGATGGCACGTACCATCAGAGAAAGGATGAATGTGAGGGATAACGAGGTGTTCACTCCAATTGACCTTATCAATGCCCGTACGCTTTCATCTGTTATCAACTCCTTCTTTGGTACAAGTCAGTTATCGCAGTTTCTGGATCAAACCAATCCATTGTCTGAAATCACGCACAAACGTCGTATTTCAGCGCTTGGGCCAGGGGGGCTTTCCAGGGAAAGGGCAGGTTTTGAGGTACGTGACGTACACTATTCCCACTATGGTCGGCTTTGTACCATTGAAACACCAGAAGGGCCGAACATCGGTTTGATCTCCACTCTATGCGTGCATGCGAAGATCAATAAAATGGGCTTCCTCGAAACCCCATACAGAAAAGTAGACAATGGAGTAGTGGACATCAAGCGTCCGGCTATTTACCTTTCTGCAGAAGCAGAAGATTTTAAGAAAGTAGCTCAGGCTAATGCTCCATTTGATAACCAAGGGAAGTTTGTTAATGACCGTATCAAATCGCGGGAACATGGTGACTTCCCGGTGTTGACTCCTGAGGAAGTGGAATACATGGATGTTGCACCTAACCAGATCGTTGGTGTGTCCGCATCACTTATACCGTTTTTGGAAAATGATGATGCAAACCGTGCTTTGATGGGCTCGAACATGCAGCGTCAAGCAGTTCCATTGATCCGCCCACAATCACCAATTGTTGGAACTGGGTTGGAAGGTAAAGTGGCCCGTGATTCTAGGATGCTCATCAATGCAGAAGGAGAAGGTGTGGTTGAATATGTGGATGCAACGGAAGTTGTCATTCGCTACGACCGTTCCAAAGAAGAACAGTTAGTCTCTTTTGAAGACAACCGCAAAACTTATAAGTTGACCAAATTCCTGCGTACCAATCAAGCTACTTCTGTCAACTTGAAACCCATCGTCCGGAAAGGAGAACGGGTGAAAAAAGGTCAGATACTTTGTGATGGGTATGCTACCGATAAGGGCGAATTGGCGCTTGGACAAAACTTGAAAGTGGCTTTCATGCCCTGGAAAGGTTACAACTTCGAAGATGCCATTGTGCTTTCTGAAAGGGTCGTGCGGGAGGATGTTTTTACCTCTGTCCACATTGAGTCATTTGATTTGGATGTTCGTGACACCAAATTGGGCGAAGAAGAATTGACCAATGATATACCGAACGTGAGTGAAGATGCCACCAAGGATTTGGATGAAAACGGCATCATCCGTATCGGTGCCTGGGTAAAGGAAGGTGATATCCTGATCGGCAAAATCACCCCTAAAGGTGAAACAGATCCGACTCCAGAGGAAAAACTGCTACGTGCCATTTTCGGTGACAAAGCAGGTGATGTAAAAGATGCTTCTTTGAAAGTACCGCCTTCGACCAAAGGGGTGGTAATTGCCAAGCAGTTGTTTGCCCGTGCCAAGAAGAGCAACGTCCAGAAAACGCAAGAGGCAGAAGTACTGAAAAAACTGGATGATCAGCACGCCGTTGCTACCAACGAACTGAAAACTATTTTGATTGATAAGCTCCTTATTTTGGTAAAAGACAAATTGTCGCAAGGAGTGAAGAGTATTTACAGCGAGGCCATGATTCCGAAGGGTACAAAGTTCACGACAGAATTGTTACGTACGCTGGACTTCACGCAAATAGATTACAGCAACTGGACAGATGATGCCAGCACCAATGAACTGATTGCCAGATTGTTGCACAACTATATCATTAAACTCAATGAAGAAGTTGGACGCTATAAGCGGGAAAAATTCAACATTAGCATTGGTGATGAATTACCAGCAGGCGTGTTGAAACTGGCCAAGGTTTACATCGCAAAAAAGCGTAAACTTAAAGTGGGCGATAAACTCGCAGGACGTCATGGTAACAAAGGTATCGTGGCACGGATTGTCCGTTTGGAAGATATGCCTTTTACGGAAGATGGCGAAGCAGTTGATATTGTACTGAACCCATTGGGCGTGCCTTCAAGGATGAACCTCGGACAGATTTTCGAAACCGTTTTGGGCTGGGCCGGCATGAAGAAAGGGGTCAAGTTTGCTTCCCCTATTTTCGATGGGGCTTCCCAGCAAGAAATAGAGGATTATATCCAGAGTGAAGGGCTTCCATCATTGGGGCAAACTTGGCTGTACGATGGTGATACAGGAACCCGCTTTCACCAACAAGCAACAGTGGGTGTTATTTATATGTTGAAATTATCCCACATGGTTGATGACAAAATGCACGCCCGTTCCATTGGGCCATACTCGCTCATTACGCAGCAGCCATTGGGCGGTAAAGCCCAGTTCGGTGGCCAGCGTTTTGGTGAAATGGAAGTTTGGGCTTTGGAAGCATTTGGTGCATCTTCTATCCTACAAGAATTGCTGACGCTCAAGTCCGATGATATTGTCGGCCGTGCCAAGGCTTACGAAGCCATCGTGAAAGGGGATGTATTGCCTCAGCCTAACATACCTGAATCGTTCAATGTACTCGTCCACGAATTACGTGGCCTTGCTCTGGATGTAAAATTTGATTAATCTCTGCCATTGGCCATTGGCTTTCCTTCTAAATGGGGATAGCCAATGGCCAGTGGCCAATAGCCAATAGCTAATATGCCATTTAAGAAAAAATCAAACACCCCTGCACCCGAATTTGATCGCATCACCATAAGCCTTTCCTCTCCTGATGATATTTTGGAAAGGAGCTATGGCGAAGTGCTAAAGCCAGAGACGATCAACTATCGTTCATACAAACCAGAACGTGACGGGCTATTTTGTGAGCGTATTTTTGGACCTGTCAAAGACTACGAATGTTATTGCGGAAAGTACAAACGTATCCGCTACAAAGGCATCGTTTGTGACCGCTGTGGTGTGGAAGTGACAGAAAAAAAGGTACGCCGGGAAAGGATGGGCCACATCAAATTGGTAGTCCCGGTCGTTCATATTTGGTTTTTCAAATCATTGCCCAACAAGATCGGCTACCTCGTGGGCATTCCTTCCAAAAAATTGGAAACCCTTGTTTATTACGAACGCTATGTAGTAATTAATTGGGGGGCAGCTGAAACGGAGGATTCTGAAAAATTGGCTTTGCTTACTGAGGAGGAATACATGGACATCATTGAGTCCTTGCCTCCTGAGAACCAACAATTGGAAGATGACGATCCAACCAAGTTCGTCGCAAAGATGGGGGCAGAAGCAGTTCGTGACCTCCTCATGAACCTTGACCTCGACCAGTTGTCTTATGACTTGCGCCACCAAGCTGCCAATGAAACCAGTCAACAGCGCAAAAGCGAAGCCCTCAAACGGCTACGAGTAGTGGAAGCCTTCCGGGATGGTCAGACGCGAATGGAAAACAAGCCAGAATGGATGATTATTCAGTACCTGCCGGTTGTGCCACCAGAACTCCGTCCATTAGTACCGTTAGATGGTGGGCGTTTTGCCAGCTCTGATCTGAATGATCTTTACCGTAGGGTCATTATCCGCAACAACCGCCTAAAGCGTTTGCTTGAGATCAAAGCACCTGAGGTAATCTTGAGGAACGAAAAAAGGATGTTGCAAGAGGCAGTGGATTCCCTGTTTGACAATTCCCGTAAATCCAACGCCGTTAAGGCCGAAGGAGGTCGGGCGCTCAAATCATTGAGCGATATCCTAAAAGGCAAGCAAGGCCGTTTCCGCCAAAACCTTTTGGGTAAACGTGTTGATTATTCTGGCCGATCGGTCATTGTGGTTGGCCCAACACTCAAATTGCATGAGTGCGGGTTGCCGAAAGGAATGGCAGCCGAGTTGTTCAAACCCTTCGTTATCAGGAAGTTGATCGAGCGGGGCATCGTTAAAACCGTTAAGTCTGCTAAAAAACTCGTTGATCGGAAAGATCCAGTCATTTGGGATATTTTGGAAAATATACTGAAAGGTCACCCAGTTATGCTAAACCGGGCACCGACTCTTCACCGTTTGTCTATTCAGGCGTTTCAACCGAAGTTGGTAGAAGGGAAGGCAATTCAGTTGCACCCACTCGTTTGTGGTGCATTCAACGCCGATTTTGATGGGGATCAAATGGCTGTCCACGTGCCATTGAGCCACGGGGCCATTTTAGAGGCACAGTTGCTCATGCTGTCATCGCACAACATGCTCAACCCGCAAGATGGTTCGCCGATCACCCTGCCTTCACAGGATATGGTATTGGGGCTTTACTACATGACCAAAGGCAGAAAATCAACGTCCGAAAATGTTGTGAAAGGAGAAGGAAGTAAATTCTATTCTCCAGAAGAAGTGAACATTGCCTTCAATGAGGGCAGACTTGATATGCATGCCAACATCCACTGCCGGGTTCGTACAGAAGATGATAAAGGCGAGATGGTACATAAAGTGATCGAAACTACTGCTGGCCGAGTTCTTTTCAACCAGGCTACGCCAGAAAATATTCCTTTTATCAATGAGCTTCTAACTAAACGTAACCTCAAGAAGATTATCGGAGGCATCATCAATAGGACTTCTTTTGCAGAAGCAGCCATCTTCCTTGACAAGATCAAGGAGCTTGGGTTTATATGGGCATTCCGTGGTGGTCTGTCGTTCAATTTGGGTGATTTGATTACCCCATCGGTAAAAGAAAAAATCTTGAATTCTGCTCAAGAAGAAGTGGATGAGGTTTGGGAAAATTACAACATGGGGCTGATTACCAACAATGAGCGTTACAATCAGATCATTGATAAGTGGACTTACGCCGATAACCGTATCACCGATGCGCTGATGAAAGAATTGGCATTGCACAAGCAGGGTTTCAACTCTGTTTACATGATGCTTGATTCCGGTGCACGTGGTTCGAAGCAACAGATCAAGCAGCTTTGCGGACTTCGTGGATTGATGGCCAAGCCAAAAAAATCAGGTGACTCTGGAGGGGCGATTATCGAAAACCCAATCCTTTCCAACTTCGTGGACGGACTGTCAGTACTTGAATATTTTATCTCTACTCACGGTGCACGTAAGGGACTTGCCGATACGGCCTTGAAAACGGCTGATGCAGGTTACCTAACACGTCGTTTGGTGGACGTTGCTCAGGACGTGGTCATCATCGAAGAAGATTGCGATACATTGCGTGGAATTGAGACGATGGCATTGAAGGACAATGAGAAAGTCATTGATCCTCTCAACAACCGTATCCGTGGCCGTTATACCTTGCACGATATTTATCATCCTGTAACGGATGAACTTATCCTCAAAGCGGCTGAGTATATCACTGATGAAATCGCACAATACATTGAGGATGAAGGCATTGAGGCTGTAACCATCCGCTCTGTCCTCACATGTGAAACCAAGCGGGGTGTATGTGCCAAATGCTATGGTAAAAATCTGGCCACAGGGCGTATTGCCGAAATGGGTGATGCTGTAGGTATCATTTCTGCGCAGTCCATCGGTGAGCCTGGAACCCAATTGACGCTGCGTACTTTCCACGTAGGTGGTATCGCTTCCGTATCAAAAGCAGAGAGTGAGATCACTTCGAAGTTTGACGGTAAAGTCGAGTTTGACGGCATTCGCACCACACCTTATAAAGATGAGGAAGGCAATATGATCAACGTGGTATTGTCCCGTACCGGTGAACTTCGACTCATGAATCCAGATGGTACAAAAATGTACATATCCCATCATATTCCTTATGGATCTACGCTGCATGTAAAGGATGGGCAGAAGTTGACCAAAGGAGACCCTATTTGTGAGTGGGATCCGTTCAACGCAGTAATAGTTTCAGAATTTACAGGTGTTACTCAGTTCGAAAGTATAGAAGAAGGAGTAACCTACCGCTTGGAAAGGGACGACCAAACTGGCTATGCCGAAAAGGTAGTCGTGGAAAGCAAGAACAAGAAAAAGATACCGACCATCCGCATTATATCACCAGATGGAGAGGAATTGCGCCGCTACAATTTGCCTGTGGGTTCCTACATTTCCATTGAAGATGGACAGGAAGTAATTTCTGGGCAGAAGATCGTAAAAATACCTCGTAAGCTTGGTAAGATTCAGGATATTACGGGTGGTTTGCCACGTGTAACAGAGCTTTTCGAAGCCCGTAACCCGTCCAACCCAGCAGTTGTTTCAGAGATAGATGGAGAAATTGTTTTTGGAAAAATCAAGCGTGGCAACCAAGAAGTAACGGTTAAGGCGAAAGACGGTCAGGTTCGCAAATACCTCGTGTCATTGTCGAAGCATCTCTTGGTACAAGAAGGTGATTTCGTCCGGGCCGGTACAGCCTTGTCCGACGGAACGGTAACGCCCAAAGACATTCTCGCCATCAAGGGCCCATTTGCTGTGCAGGCATACTTGGTCAATGGCGTTCAGGAAGTTTACCGCTCACAGGGTATCGCCATCAACGACAAGCATATCGAGGTGATCGTTCGCCAAATGATGCGCCGGGTGACCATAGAAGACTCCGGTGACACAACCTTCCTTGAAGGAGAAGCCGTTGAAAAGTGGAATTTCATTGGACAGAACGATTGGATTTATGATAAGAAAGTCGTGACCGACGGTGGCGACAGCTCCAAGTTGAAAGCAGGTGCCCTCGTTTCGCTCCGCCAGGTCAGGGAAGAAAATTCTTTCCTCAAGCGCAACGACCGCAAACTGGTACAGTTCCGGGATGCCGTGCCCGCTACTTCAAGTCCGATGCTGCAAGGTATCACCCGCTCATCGCTTGGTACGGAAAGCTGGATCTCTGCAGCTTCCTTCCAAGAGACAACCAAAGTACTCAGCTCAGCTGCCATCAATGCTAAGCCTGACTTGCTCTATGGCCTGAAAGAGAACGTGATCGTTGGTAAGCGGATACCTGCCGGAACAGGCATTCGGAAATTCGACGACCTATTCGTGACCAGTACGGAATCGCACAATGCCTACCGTGACCGCAAGGCGCTCATGGAAGAGTACGAAGAAGATTATGATTACGATGATAATTATTAAAGAATAGAGACTCTGCCTTTTTGGTAGGGATCGTTAGCAGAGATAGGGGTGGCGCTTGCGCTGCCCCTTTTTTTGTTAGGTGCTGTGGTCTGTGATCGTGATGGGTTTAATTAATCGGGGTCTTAGACAAATCCTGCGGAACACTTCAAAAGAAGAGCTTGACTTTCGATTTTTGTTGGCATCGAGCCAACAAAAATCGATCAGGGGGTTTAAGGGGGCAGTGCATAAAAAATGGATAATCCATTTTTTATGCACTGCCCCCTTAAACCCCTTGTTACAAATGAAAAGGGCTCGACGCCCTTTTCATTTGTTCGCCGGAGACGGACTTTCGAATTTTCCACAGGATTTGTCTAAGAACTATTAATCGCAATTTGGTGCATCAAAAAGATTATTGAATATTCTGATAGAACCAATATGCTCTTTTATCTCATTGGCCAACAAGATTTATCGGCATTTCATATAAAATTGGTTAGGAAAAATATCAGTATTTCCAATAAAAATGATGAAGGGGGGGGCAAAAAATAATTTTGAATTTACAACTGATCAATGTATATTTGTTTCATCCAGCTTATAAGGGGCAAGTTTTTATTTTGAATTATATGTAAAAAGCAAAAGATAATCCAGCACAAAATCTAATAGGACACAAGAAGAATATACACCCGATTCCCTTCTTAGCAGTATTTGACTATTCAACCAGAACAAGGCCATTTCATACTGAGAATTCAATAAAAATATTGGTAGCGCTCAAGGACATTTTGTCTTTGTGTGTACCGCTTTCTTAAAATTATTTTTCTAACACTTACGTCGCAGGGATGGCGAAAGAAGGGCGGGTCATTGTAGCAGCAATGCCCGCCCGGAGTCAGGTCTGTGACCCAACAAAATCATTCAAAATTATGAAAAATGCAAAGCATTTCATTAGAGCATTCTTATTTTGGAAAAAAAACAAATTGTCTATGTTAACAACATTGGCTTTGTTGCTTTTATTACAAGTTGTTGCAAAAGGGTTTTCCTTTCGAGATATGGAGAATTTTTGCAGTATGACTTTGAACAGCGAACCGCCGCCAGCATTGGCTTGCTCTATCACCGATATTACCAGTCAAGGTTTTGGTAATAAACATAAATGCGATAGTAATGGAACTGACGATTGGACAGATGATTTTTTCATGCTTCACGTTACGGTTAAATTTACCGGCAAGCCTGATAGCGGTGTACTACGATTGACTGGACCGCACTTGGTAAACCCTTTCGAAGAAATACCGGTTGGCGAAATACTCGCTGATTCCTTTTATGTATTTGGTGATGTGGAATTCAGGGCTGGAACGGTGCGGGACACGATCAGTTTAACTGCTACTTTTACTGACCCGATCGATGGTTGTACTTTTACCAATCCTAATGCAGGATGGCGATATGACCCAAATAACCCTGATCTATTTTCTCTAACTCAGTTACAATGTTCCGTTTGTAATTTTCCTACTGGTTTTGGCCCTCCGACTGCCGCTGTTCCCAATTGTTGGCCTGAAGAATCCCCAAGTACAATTAGCCCATGTGAAGATTTTACCAATTACGGCCCAGACCCAGACTTTCCAGAACATACTCCGATCAAGTATATAAAGGTCGTGTTGCACATATTTCAAAAGGAAGATCCTGATAATCCAGGACAAGTCCATCCCACCGATCCAGAGAATTATAATGCCGATGACCACATGGATATTATCCAATCCTGGTTTACCGACCCTGACGGGACTAACAAACAATGGAGTGACCTATGTCAGGATCCGGGGATAACGCCTGTAATGACAGATGCAAGACTTAGGGTCGTGAACACTGGGACGGAGGGATATGATGTGTTTTTTCATCCCGACAATCTGGGTTGGCGTGGTTCACATCTGGATTTTTCATCACTAAAAGATGATTATGTGACAAGCCCAGACTCCAGTGTGGTTGGCAGCGAATATTATTGGGCGTTATTAGATAGTAATATACTAAATGCCCATCATGTTTTTATAGCCAATAATTGGAATGGCAGTTCGGGAGCAGGGGGCTATGGAGTCGGTTCCGAATTCTGTGATTTTAATTCCCCTACTTCGGTAATATACGGCAACTACAATACATTCTTAACTTTAGAGGATGATACCACCCAAAATGATACAGCTGCTTTGGGGCAACAAATGTTGGGTGAAATATACCACTTACTGGGCGTTGATCACACCTCCCCTCTACAGGCTCATTATCTACACGATAGCCTGCCTGGATCGGCCGATGGCTGCTATGATACCCCAATTAGCATTGATGGCCAAACCTTGACGGGTTGTCAAATAAGTACGAGGTGTGCCTTTTCCCAATGCCAGATTGGAAGAATGCATCGCTTCATAGAAAGGAACAAACCAGAGTTTGAACGGTTTCTGGTCGGCTATGATTCCATTGGCAAGCCCATCTATTCCCGTACCGAGCGAAACTGTAACATCGTCGACCCCGACATGGTCATCCCCGACGGTGCGGATGTGCTGTGGGCAGGCCCCAAGAGCATCCGCTCCAACATCATCGTCCAGACGGGCGGCAAGCTCACCATCACCTGCGACATCGGCATGCCGAACGAGGGGAAGATCACCGTGGAGCCGGGCGGCTTCCTGTTGGTCGACGGGGCAAGGATAAACAACAACTGTGACGGTGGTTATTGGCGTGGGATAGAGGTATATGGGACTGACGACAGCAGCCAGTTCCCGCCCATTGTCTCTGGGCAAGGAACCGTTTTCCTAGACCCAAGCACGGTCATCGAACGGGCGAGGTTCCCGCTCTTCGTGAACAAAGGGGGACTGGTCAGGGCGGTCTCAATGGACTTCCTCAACTGCGGGACAGCGGTTTTTTATGATTACCCCAACTCCAGCTTCACCCGCTTCATTGGCTGCGACTTTGTCCGTGACAGCGGGTTTGAGGACATCGGTGCCTGGTCATGGCCGGCACAGGTCTTTTTCCATAGCTTTAAATCCCCAGAGATATCGGGATGCAGGTTCAACACCGTCAACCTTGGGAACGGCGGCGGCAACGGGGTTGCCATCGGTGGGTTCGATTCATCCTTCCGGGTGCTCGGCTCGACCATAGAGGGCTACAATGTAGGGATAAAAGGGCGGTCCTGGTTCAACAACCATGCGGGGACGTTCACCGTTAAACGCTGCACCCTTCGGGACAACCATGTTGGCATAACGAGCTGGGCAAACAACAACGTGGTCATAACGGACAACGTGATCGAAGGGATTGGCAATCACGCCGACCAAGGCAACGACATAGGGCTGAACCTCTGGAACTGCACGGGCTTCACGGTGGAGGACAACGAATTCTACGGTACTGACGGCACCGATAGCGGCCTTTTCGGCATCTGGGCCAAGAACACGGGATCGGAATCCAACAAGATCAAGCGGAACAAGTTCCAGGACCTTGGCGAGGCCAACCGGGCAGAGGACAACAACAGGGGGAACGAGCCCGAGGATGGCCTACAATACCTCTGCAACGAAAACCTCGACAGCAACACCTACGATTTCCTCGTTCTGGACAATGGTGTCGCCGCATATCAGGGTGGCAACCAGAATGCTGCAAAAAACACGTTTTGCCATTTCAACATGACGGATGGTGATTTCAATAATGAGAGCAATGAAAGCATAATATATTACTATTTGAACGCAACTGGCCAAATTCCCATGAACTACAACAACATTTTCATAGACGATGTGCTCGATGACGGGGGCAACTGTGCGGACATCATTGAGGACGATGACCACGGGATACTCCCACCAAACTCAGAATCGGACGTGGCCCAAATGTTCACGGATGCACAGGACGCCTACTCTCTGCTAAAAACATCGTATACGTCCCTCCTCAACGGAGGGGACAGTGAGGCCGTACTGGCGGACGAAGTCCAAACTGCCACTAGTTCGGATGCAGGCACCCTGAAACAAGACCTGCTGGGGATTTCCCCCTACCTTACGGACGGTGTTCTGGAGGCCGTGGCCTTGAGGGGCGACATCTTTTCGGACAGCGACATCCATGACATCCTGTCCGCCAACCCGGACGAACTGAGGAACCCCGGTTTCCATGCTTTCCTTTATGGGGAACTGGACAGCCTGCTTGCCGACAGCATTCTCCAGAACCAGGGCCAGGTGACCGCCCGCACCACAATAGAGGCCGACCTCACCGGGCACAGGATGGACATGCACTGGTCGGCCAACCGCATGCTGATCAGCATACTGGCAGACACCACAGGCCTCGACCTCCCGAACTACCGCCTCTGGACCGACAACAAGGGGAGCTTGGAGTCATGGTACGCACTGGCAAGCTCCTATATCATGGAGGAGGATTTTGTGACCGCAAGGCAGGTCAGGGATTCAATCCCTGTCCAGTTCGGCTTGACTGGCAATGCCCTGGCCGAACACAACCATTATGTAAACCTGACCGAGATCGTGATCGGTGCCATCGAAAACGAAATCCACTATGCCGCTTACGATACTGTGAGGGTGTTGCAGGTGCAGGCAGTGGCCGACAGCAGTTCAGGCATTGCTGGCACGATGGCCAAGGGGTTGCTCAATACGTACTACGGTTATACCTATGAACCGGTGCCAAAACCAGTGGGCGACCAGTCGTCACAGCTTGTCAAGAAACCTGGCAACAACATGGTCATGGCCAATGCCCATCAGCCGTTGCGGGCCATGCCCAACCCGGCCAGGGATCAAGTGGCCTTCCGGTACCAGCTCAAAGGGGAAGCGGGCAATGCCGAGATCAGGGTGTTCGATGTGAACGGCCAAATGGTCGAACGCATTGAGATAGAGGGGCAATCGGGCATTGTCAAATGGAACACAGGCAATGTCAAGCGGGGCATTTATTACTGCAAGGTGGACCAGATGGGGGAAACAGGCCCGCCCCTCAAACTTGTCCTGCTCAAATAACAACTTTTAAAAACTGTTTGGTGGGCATTTACCAATGCCCGCCGAACACAGTACCTTCCAACATGAAAAACAGCCTATTATTATTATTACTACTGCTTGCGGCCGCCACTTTGAAGGGTCAGGATACCTTCAACAGGCAGGTGAGCCTTGGTTTCCCTTTCCAGACGATCACCAGCGTGCTGCCCACCGACAGTTGCTATTATGCTACCGGCGTTATAATTGACACCAGTGAATCATTCGCCATCGGCAATATTTTTTTAAAATTCGATCTGGAGGGGGAAGTGGAATATTTTAAAAAAATCTCCGACCCGCAAAAGTATTATGAAACTTGGAGCGGGGATCTGACGCCTACCCCTGACGGGGGGTTCTTTGAAATCGGTGAGGCCCTGGATTCTATTGTAAGGGGCGTGGTCATAAAATACGACGGCGATGGGGACACCCTGTTCACGAGGGAGTTCACCAACCCCATGTACCCGGCCGAAGATTTTATCACCTCTGCGGACATCGTTCCGGACGGCAATGGCAACTACTACATGTTGTGCGGGATCGACGTAAGCGTTGACCCCGCCCCTGCGGACGGGAATATTTACCTGTTAAGGATAGACCCTGACGGGAACATCCTCGAAGAGTATATTTATGGGGACGGGAGCAGGCAGATTCCGAGGTCGCTGCTTTTGGAAAACGATGGCGGTGTTGTCATCGGCTCGAACAAGGACAACACCAATACGGCCAGCCAGAACTATTTCAGCCGTACCCACCTGTTCAAGGTGGACACTTTGGGGAACGTCGAATGGGAGTATTTGTCCCCTACTGGCAATTTGTACGATCGCGCCAACGACATGATAAGGGCCTATGGTGGCGGGATCGTAGTTGCCACGGGGAAGGGCATCGAACATTATGTGGTGGCAGGGGCAAATTCACTGAGGTGGTTTCCGTATATGTTCAAGCTTGATGCTGATCAAAATTTCGTATGGGGGAGGGAGTTCAGGGGGACAAGGCACACAACGGTTGGGTCAATTGTAAAAATAGTCCCTGCAACAGATGAAAGCGGGTACGTTGGCATCAGCCAAATCCTTGAGGATGTTTCTTCAGGGGAGGAAGTGTTGGGCAGTTGGGTCGTAAAGGCATCCTTGACGGGCGACAGCGTTTGGGCAAGGTACTATTCCTTCCTGGACGGGGTAAAGAGCGAACCAAAGCCGTATGACCTGAAAAACACCCCGGACGGGGGATACATCATTTGTGGGAGGACATGGCCAGATTCTGTTTCCCAGAACAGGGCATGGCTGATGAAGCTCGACCAGCACGGTTGCCTCGTTCCCGGCTGTCACCTGTTGGACGATGTGGACGAGGCTGCCGAAATGCCAATAGGGCTGGCCATTTATCCCAACCCAACATCGGACTTCCTCAACTTCCAGCTCCGGGGCAGTCCCCTGTCAAAAGAAGGGGTTTTCCGCATCGTGGATGCCAAGGGGCGGTTGGTGAAAACCTACCGTTCCGAAACCCGCAGCGGGGATACTTATGTCGTGCCTGTTTTTGATTGGCCTGTGGGCATTTATTTTCTCCAGTACCTTTTGGACGGGCAACTCATTGTTTCTGAAAAATTCATCAAAAACTAAAAGTCTAACTGTCATGAAAAAAATATTTATTTTCGTTATTGCTTTTTTTACCACATTTACCTTGACCGCCCAGTTTGAATGGGTGGGGGATTTTGGGCAGTCAAGCCGAACCAGTGGGTTTTACAAAACAAGCAACAACCAGTTCATCATAACAAGGGATACAGACGATGATGCCGGGTTTTCGGTAGTGGACAGCTCCGGAGACCTGATCTTTAATTATTCTGACCCTTACCTCTATAACCCTGGGCCGTCTGGCAAAGTGGGGAGGTTAGATGAAATATTTGATTTTGTGGAACTGGCAGATTCCTCTTACCTGTTCATACTTTTGGAATACGAATATGACTGCCAAGGTACCGGTTATGCCGATGGGTTTTCCAGGCTGCTCAGGTTTGATAGAAATTGGGATGAAATAGACCTCAGTGTACCGACCATTTCTTTATTTTTTTCTTCTGTACGGTTTTTGGCCCCTCTTCCGGACGGGACGTTCCTTATGTTGTTCAGCGGTTCCAAAGAAATGCAAAAGAGGGACCCCCAAGGGGAGCTTATTTGGTCAAAGAACCTTCCTTTTTACTTAGAGGGCATAGAAGATTTTTTAGTGGTATCGGGTGACACTACTGTCTTGGCCACCTACGAAAATACCTATATGTTGGACGGGCAGGGCAATGTGATCGAGACCTATGGGCTTATATTTGACCATATAAAACCCGCACCCGGCGGCAATTTTTATGGATCGTTGGACGATTCCCTGTTTTTGCTGACACCTTCGATCGAGGTGTTGGCCAGGTCGGGCCTTCCGGGGATCATCAGGGATTTTGCTTCTTCCGACAGCACTTTGGCCGTCCTGACATCCACCAACACCGTTTATGTCCTTGACCACGGCTTCAACCTCCTGAATTCATTTCAGGTTGACGGCCATTATCCTTTGAAATATATAGAAACCCTTCCTTCGGGTATAGTAGCGGCTGGCACAACAGATTTTGGGGGGGATACAGGTAGAAGTTGGTCCCCCTTCCTTAAAGAGATTCCTTATAGCGGGGATGTTCTTGATAATTCAGGGGATATTGGTGTTTTAGGTATAGAGATGATCGGCTCGCCAACACCATCCGTCCCGTCTTTTGGGGAATACCAGCTTACCTATGATTCTTTAAAGATAACTGTCCAGAATTTTGGGGACAATACCATAGATAGCCTGAAATTGAATTCTTCTTTTCAAAGCATAGACCTCAACCTTGGCCTTTGTTATTTTTACCAAAGACCTCATAAGAAATACAATAACCTTTCACTACAGCCAGGGGAATCCAGGGATTTATACTGGGAGGATTTCATGATAGCTTTCAGAGAAGTGCCAGAAGGAGATTTTGAGATATGTATATGGTCTTCATTACCCAACCAGCAAATAGATAGGGATTCGGAAAATGACCTGTACTGCACCGATTTCTTGGTTTCCGACCAAGAAACAATATCGGACATTGGCTTTACAATTTACCCAAACCCTTCCTCTTACGGCAGTACTATTGACTATGATCTGCCTTCGCTCCATGAGGGACACGTAAGGGTCTTCAGCAGCATGGGCATCTTGGTGGGGAGCTACGAAACAGGGAGCGGCACGGGAACAATGAGCTTGCCGAAGTTTCCCAATGGCCTTTATTTTATTGTTCTGGAAATGGATGACAAGGTTGTACGGACTTTGAAATTTGTACAGTTGTGAAAAAAAACGAGGTTGTGGCAAGAGTCCCCTCATCTTACTCATTATTATGCGTTTCATAATTACTTTACTGTTGGTGGCCGTTCTGTCCGGGCTAAGATCACAGGTCACCTTCAACAAACGGTATCATTTCGACTTTTTGGCTTCGGTCGGAACCAACATAATCCCGGTTGAGGATGGGTATTATTTTGTAGGGATTGTTGCAGATACCGTTGCTCCTTACAAAACCAGTAATGTTTTTACAAAATTCGACCTCAATGGGGAGCCCTTGTTTTCAAAAATCCTGAGCAGTACCGAAAAAACTTATGAGACATGGCAGAACTCCCTAGTTTTTTCTACTGACACTACCCTAGTAATTGCCGGAGAATCCTATGATACAACAGGAAATACAATTTTTGTTACCTATAATACAAGCGGGGATACCATTTTTACCAAAAGATACCAAAACCCGTTTTCCCCAGATTATACATTTATCCAGCCCCGCGGGGGGATGGTTGTTTTGCCCGACGGTGGGTTCATAATTTCCAATTGGATCGATAATGGCCCGGACAGCTCCCCAAATACGGACATATATGCCTTTAAGATCGATAACGGCGGGAACATGATATGGGACCGGATATTCGACGACTGGAAACGGGACCGGGCATCTTCAATGGCCGTGGACGGTTCCGGCAATACCGTTCTCGGGTGGCTTACCACCAACCTCAACCAGGTCTGGGAAAACTTCACCTCCCAGGTCAGGCTTGTCAAATTGGACCCGGAAGGGGAAACCATCTGGGAGTACACGACCCCCAAGAGCATCGGGCTGCGCGATGCCCCGAACGACATGGTGCTGCTGGACGACGGCAGCCTGGTCATCGCCACGGGCGTCGGGACGGAGATTGACCGGCCAGCTGGCAACACCATCTGGTTTGAAAAAATGCTGTTCAAGCTATCACCTGACGGTGACATTGTATGGGAAACCGTTTTCCCTGATCCAGATTTTAACAGCCAGAGCAAAATGACAAATGTTATTGAGTTAATAGATGGAAGTGGGTTTGTAGCGGCAGGGCAGCAGGGCGACTATGTGAACAATACATATCACCATATACGGGGCTGGCTGAGCAAAATCTCCCTCGAAGGGCAGAAGGTATGGGAAAGGGCATACATTGGACTGGGTACGGAAGTTGACCCTGAGCACGAGGTCTACGACCTGAAGGAGTGCCCTGACGGGGGTTTTGTCCTCGCAGGGGAATCACGGGACGGCACATTAGAAACCCTTCCCCCCCAACAGGCCTGGCTCTTGAAACTCGACCAGCACGGCTGCCTGGTACCCGGCTGCCACCTTCTGGACGGTGTGGGCGAAACCCTTGAACCTTCTATAAAACTCGCCATCTATCCCAACCCAACATCGGACTACCTCAACTTCCAGCTCCGCAATAACGGACATTCAAAAAAAGGGACATTCCAGATCGTTGATGCCAATGGACGGCTGGCCGAGGCATTTCCCTTCAATGGCCATGCAGGAGATACCTTTATCCTGCCCGTTTGGGACTGGGCAGCGGGGGTCTATTATTTGCAGTATCTGGACTGGGAAGGCGGAGTAGTCGTTTCGGAAAAATTCATTGTTTCACATTAAGGCATTGCTTTTCAAAACATTTCAAAAATGAAAAAAATACTATCCTCATTGGTAGCTTTGATCACTTCTTTATTGCTCTTTGCACAGCCGGGGACATTGGATGACAGTTTTGCAGATAACGGCATCCTGATCACCTCTCTTGATTACCACGAATCCTATTCCTGTATAGCAATGGCCATTGCACACCAGCCCGATGGAAAGATTGTTTTTGCTGGAAATGCGGGAGGAGACATCATGGTCGCAAGGTTGTACGGTAACGGCTCGTTGGACGATACATTTGGCACAGATGGCAAAACATCCCTTGATTTTTATTTTGACTTCGACGTCCTCTATGATATGGCCATGCAGCCAGACGGAAAGATAGTGGTAGTTGGGGCAAGCGTTTTTTACGACGGCACCGAACCTACGATGTGGATGGTACGCTTCCACTCGGATGGAAGTGTAGATGAAGAGTTCAACAGTATATGGCTCGATTTCCGTAAAATTGGGGAAATGTTCGGCACCCACGACCCCGAGCAGATAGTAGTACAGCCAGACGGAAAGATATTGGTTGCTGGCAGCGGACATGATGGGGCATGGAAAGGATTTGTGGCCAGGTTCTTCGAGTCAGGTGAACCAGATCCATCTTTTGGCCAGAACGGGTATCAAATTGTTAAATTCAACAATGCTGAAGGTCATGCACGGATCTCTGACATGGTGCTTTTGCCGAGCGGGAAGCTGGTGGTAGGGGGCACAAGGGTTGCGAGGCTTGACCCAAACGGCTCTTATGATACCTCATTTGGCGACGGTGGCGTGATGGACGCCGGGTATTTTTCTCATTCTGTTGCTGTGCAAGCTGATGGAAAAGTCCTTGTAATTGGAAACTCGGGCGGCGAGACAAAAGTGAAAAGGTTTCTCACGAACGGGCAATTGGACAATAGCTATGGCAACGGCGGTCAGGTGGTGGTATCCGCAGGAGGGGAAAGTACATTCATTGTTGCTTCTGCACTACAGCCCGATGGCAAACTGGTTGCTGTTGGCGGACTCTCATCGGGAAGTCAACCTATTTATTTGCCTGAGCAGACCACTGTTCTAAGGTTTACTACGGAAGGTTTCCTTGACGACGAGTTTCATTGGGATGGAATCATAATACAGGATCTGAACCCGGAAGAACAGGACGGTGCAATGGATGTGCTTGTACAGCATGATGGTAAGATACTGGTGGCTGGATATCATGCAATCAATCCATTTTGGGGAGAGGATTTTGCCTTCCTGCGCTACCTATCCGGCCTAGACGTCGGCACTGTAGACTTTTCCGTTTCCAACAATCAGGTCTTCACCTATCCCAATCCCATCAAAGAAACCGCCACCCTGAAATATACCCTGACCCACCCTGAAAATATTTCCGTTCAACTATATGGCATAGACGGAAGGCTGTTGCACTCCTACCTGACAAATGAAAAACGGAATGCGGGGGAGCAGGCAGAAGTACTGGCTTGGCCGAGCGGCATTCCTGCTGGCAATTACGTGTTGAGCATTGCTACGGAAGGTGGCAGGGTGGGTGTTAAAATATTGAAAGGGTCATAGAAATAAAATTTTATCCTGAATTGGCTGAATAACTTAAAAAAAACGGGCAACTCTAAAAAAGGAGTTGCCCGTTCGCATATTTTTTCTCCAGTACCTTTCGGACGGGCAACTCATCGTTTCAGAAAAATTCATCAAAAACTAAAAATCCAACCATCATGAAAAAAATACTAATTCTCTTTATTGCTTTTTTTACCACATTTACCATGGACGCTCAAATTGAATGGGTGGGGGATTTTGGTTTTTCAAGTAGGACAAATGGACTTTACAAAACACAGAACAACCAGTTCGTTGTAGCAAGGGTCGGGCAGGACGATTCGGGTTTTTCAGTACTGGACAGTACCGGAAACCTGATCTTCAACTATTCCGACCCTTACCACCTCAATCCAGACCCGGTTGAGGGACAGGGCCATGTACGGCGGATAGAAGATTTTATTGAAATGGCGGACTCTACCTACTTGTTCATATTTACAGAAGAATTTTGTGGTTTGCCCAACAATTATAACGCACATTACCGTTTAATCAAATTCGACCAAAATTGGAATGAATTGGATATCAACGACCCTATTTTTGAAGTTCCACCTAATACGGGGTTTGGCTATCATTTTTTAGCACCCCTTCCCGACAGTACTTTTATTTGGCTTTCGTATCAATTCCCCTTTACTGAATTTCAAAGACGGGACCGCAATGGGAATATAATTTTGTCCAAAATATTGCCGTACCACCTTCAAGGTTCGATCAGGGATTTTTTGCCATTGTCGGGCGACACCACAGCCCTTATCAGCTGGGACAGTGTCCATTTTATAAACGGTCAGGGGGATTTCGTCCATTCTTTTAAGTCACCGACTTTTGATAATGTAAAACAAGCTTCCAATGGTAATTATTATGGGCAAAAGGATGATACGGTCTTTGTCCTTACCCCTGCTTTTTCGGTGATCGGCCATGTAAGCTTTCCCGATACAATCATAGACAACCTGACCTATCGTGATTGGGTCAGAGACTTCGCATTAACGGACAGTGCATTGGTCGTTCTAACATGGTCAAACAAAATATATATTTATGACGACAGCCTCCATCTTCAAAACAAGTTATATATGAATGGTGAATACCCTTTTGGACCTCCATTTCTTCTTTCCTCCCAAGTAGCATGGTTGGAGGCTCTTTCTGGAAGTTTTTTAGTGGCAGGCATAACAAATTATGGCGGTGATATGGGCTCTAATAGGAAAACCTCTCCCCCTTGGTAAAGGAATACCCCTTAAATGGAGGCGTTTTTTTACGATACAGAGGATGTTGGGGTAACAGGTATTGAAATAATTGGCCTTCCATCTGAGACCGCACCACCTTTTGGGGGCTACCAGCTTGTTTATGATTCTTTGAGGATAACTGTCCATAATTATGGTGATAATGTCGTTGACAGTCTAAGGCTCAATGTCCAATTCCCTTCTTTTAGTGAAATAGGTTCTTGCATTTAGCATATTACCCGCTTTTCTATGAAAAGTATACGGGGGTTTCCCTGATGCCGGGGGAATCCATGGATTTTTATTGGGAGGATTTTATGGTTGTTTTTGAAGATAAGCTCCAACAGAAGAAGATTTTGAGGTATGTATATGGTCTTCATTACCCAACCAGCAAATAGATAGGGATTCGGAAAATGACCTGTACTGTACTGATTTTCTTGGTTTCCGACAAAGAAACCATATCGGACTTTGACTTTTCAATTTACCCTAACCCCGCCTCTTACGGCAGTACCATTGACTACGACCTGCCTTTGCTCCATGAGGGACACGTAAGGGTCTTCAACAGCATGGGCATCTTGATGGGGAGCTACGAAACAGGGAGCGGCACGGGAACAATGAGCTTGCCGAAGTTTCCCAATGGCCTTTATTTTATTGTTCTGGAAATGGATGACAAGGTTGTACGGACTTTGAAATTTGTCCAGTTGTGAAAAAACTCGTTTGATAATCATTGTTTTAAGGGGTGAAAAGATATTTAAATCAAAATCAAAAACGCCCGCTCCTGATTTCAGGAGCGGGCGTTTTTGATTTTGATTTTGATTTCTTATTTTAATTTTGATTTAAATCCCTACCTCAGCAACGTCACATCCCCCTTAAACCTACCCAACACGCACCCTTCCAGCGATATTTCAATATCATAAATATAAACATCCGAGGCAGCAGCCTTGCCACCTTGCTCCCCATCCCAGCCTGTATTCGGAGTTTCATTGCTATAGACCTTTTTGCCCCAGCGGTTAAAGATGTTGAACTTGGTTACGATGATGTCATCCCCTATGCCTTCTGGCGCCACATAGTTGAAAAAATCATTGGTGTTGTCTTCATTTGGAGTGAAGACATTGGGCATTTGTAAGTCGTTTGCTGGCACGACGACGTGGAACTTAAAGGTGTCCTGGGTACAGCCCAAACCATAAATATCTTCAGGGAAGGCATGGATGGTTGTGGTAACAGTGGGCGTTAAAAATCGTTTCCGTACAATCCGTGCAAGAGAGGCCATCAGTAGGGTCCCAGTTGTAAGTATAAAATTCATTGGCAGGCACGGCAAGCGGGGTCGGTTCATCTAAACAAGTGCTGAATGTATCTTTCTCGACTGGTAAAATGGGAACAATGATAATGTCGAGTTGTACTTCCCCAACACACCCATCGGAGGTTGTTTCGGTGACAGAAATCGTAGCATCCTCAGTCAGTGGGACGGTAGTAACCGTTGGCCCTATTCCAATGCCACCTGAAATCAAGCTCGCAGGTGACCAAACGAAACTACTGCCTGCGCTACCGATGATGGTTATAGTGGTACTATCACCATTGCACAGTTCCGTTCCTTCGGCCATGGGCTGGGGCGAATCAAATACTTGCAGTTGCACGGTGTCAGTGTTGCTACAGTCACCAAGTGAAGTATTGATGGCTGTTAGTATCACATTATAAGTACCGATGTCAGGGAAAGTGTGGTTTGGGTTAATATCAGTCGAAGAATTGCCATCACCAAAATCCCATTCGTAAGTATCGGCCAGTGTAGAGTTATTTACAAAAACAAATGCTTCCCCAAGACAAACAGCACTGTTGGGATCTGTAACGGTAAATTCTGCATCGGGCGTAACGATGGAAATGGTTTGTTCTACATTAAAGTCGCAGGCAACATTTTCACCGATCAAGGTCAAAGTAATGGTCTTGTCTCCAGTTTGGGATTCATCATAAGTATGGGTAGCTGGATTTACATTGGATATAACTACGCCATCTCCAAAATCCCATTCATAAGAACTAATATCAACAGTGTCTTTGAGGGTGACGGTGATTTCTCCCTCTTTACAAATTGTCGTTTCAGAAAGGTCAAAATCACCCTCTGGCCCTACCAAGGTGTAGGAATTCATAAAGGTATCCTGACAGCCGTTATCAGTAGAAACAATAAGGGAAACTTCCCATGTCCCTTTCCCAAAACTCGCCGCAGCACTTGGACCTGTGGCCACCTGCCCATTTCCAAAATCCCATACCTGCGACACGATGGGGTAGTTGCTGATAGAAGCATCAATAAAATTAGAGTTTTGAGGGTAACAAATAGGTGGAGGGATAATGTCAAAGTCACTTACAAATGCTGCATCTGGAAATGACTCGACGGTGATCTCTTGCGTGGTTGTACTGACGCATTTAGTCGCTATTTCTTCAAAAGACAAATTCACGATGAAAGTCCCATCTTGAGTATAGGTGGCACTCCCTTCTTGTCCCGATGCTGTTTCCCCGTTTCCAAAATCCCATTCCCAAGTGAGGTTGGAACCTCCTAGGGTAAAATCCGAAGCAGAAAAGACAATAGTTTCGCCAACACAAATACTAGTATCAGGGTCAGCGGTAATTGTACTAACTGGTGTATAGTACTCAATTGCCGTTGAGGCAACTCCCGGGCAACCAACTGAATCCATTACCGTCAAGGTAACTGACAAAGACCCATCTGGCTCATCTGGCCTGTTTACGTATTCATGTATAGGATTTTGCTCCATACTCGTTTCCCCATCACCAAAATCCCATTCCCAACTGACAATCGGCAGGTCGCCCGTACTGAGGTCGGTAAAAGAAACGGTGTCCGGGAAGCATATCCGATCAATGTCGTTGTCAAAATTCGCAAACACTTCATAGACTATTATATCCAAATAAGTGGTATCCCGACAGCCGTTGATATCAGTCACTTCCAATGCAACCCACTGATCTTCATCAGGTCCGTTGAAGGCATGCTCCGTGACGTTCATTTGCGTAGTGATCGGTCTGGCATGCGAAAACAGCCATGTATATCCCCGATGGCAATTGGCGTCCACATCTTGTGATAAGCTTCCATTCAACATGGCTGAAACGCCAGCACATTGTATAGTGTCGAGATTGAACATGGCTTGTATTTCCCTAACATATATAACCGCAGTGTCTCTCGAAACTGGACAGCCAGAATTAGTATTTTCTGCTTCCAAAATGACGGTAAAGGAATCCCGCTCCAAGTAAGTATGCGTGATAAATGGTTCATTGCTTTGTGTGCTATCGCCAAAAAACCAGGTTACCCCAGTGGCATCATAACTCGAATCGGCAAATATATAATCATAGGGATTGGCACAGTCCATCGAATAATCAAGTCTTGCTATCGGTCCATTTACCGTAATCAAATCTTGTTTTTCGATGGTCGAAAAACAACCATTGTACTCAACCATAAGTGAGGCATCCATCGGCTCGCCTGCTTCAGCGACGAAGGACCAACTCAATTCATCTTCTTGATAACAGTGCCAGGTGCGGCCATGGTCTGATTCGAAGTGCCAGGCATCAATGCGGGGATCGTTGATGAGTGAGGTGAAATTGACGGTGTCGCCGGGGCATACCTCTGTTTTGTCCACCGTGAAATCCGGCATCAATTGCGTCCCAACAAGGATGGGCAGGAAGTAGGAAGTGTCCTTGCAGCCAGCCGCATTGGTGACGACAAGGAAAGCCTCATAATCGCCATCGTCTTGGTAAATATGGGTGACTGGGTCATTGTCCGTTACTGTTTCGATGTTGCCATCGCCAAAATGCCATTCCCACTCAACGAGGTCGTTTTGAATGAGACTGCTGTCCAAAAAAGTCACCGCGAGCGGGGCACATCCTGCTGCAACGTCCACCTCAAAAAAAGCAGTGGGCCTAAACGATTTCACCACTATATTTTCCAGAAAAGTGCAGCCAGCTTCGGTCGTTACCTCCAAATAGAATTCATAGGTACTGGAGTCTTCTTCTATATAATAAGGATGTTGGTTCACCCAGGGCACTGAATAAACTGGGTTTTGCTCATCGGTATTAGAACCATCGGGGAAAAACCAACTGTAACTAATGCCGGGTATATCGGCAGCTGACAACTGAATGTCGAGGGGTAGTTCACAAGCCGTTATTGGATCGGCGGCTACGTTTAAGTCGAGCGCCTCCACGAAAATTTCTTTGGTCGTATCAGATTGACAAGAACCTAAAAGGGAAGTGACCGTCAAGCTAACAGTGGCCGCTCCACCTTCGGTAAAGTTGACCAGTGGTTGGAAAGCGGTCGACGTTTGCGGGTCCGCTCCAGCACCAAAATCCCATTGATAAGAACCCGGTGATGAACTATTGCCCACAAATAAAGGGGAGCCAACACAAACTGTATCAGGGATAGAAAACGAAGCCACAGGTGGCCCAACTGAAACCAAACCAGATTGAGTGATGGCACATCCCAGCGCATTGGTGCCTGTTAAGGTCACTTCGTAAATTCCTTCGTCGGTATAAGTAACGGAAGGGGGATTTTCATCCGTAGAGGTAGTTCCGTTTCCAAAATCCCATTCAAAGGATAGTCCAGCCTCTGAATTATTGGTAAAATCAACCGTCAAGGGAGCGGTGCAAGAAGTCGGAGGATTGGGGTTGGTAGTGAAATTGACGAGCGGAGGATCAGAGGTCTGCACAAAGTCATTGAACTGTCCTGTCACATTGCAAGTAGGCAAATCCGACATCAGTTCGAGTGAGACCGTAAAGTTGTTCGTATCTCGTATAAGTATGGGAAGTATTTTGACTACTTGAAGAAGTCCCGTCACCAAAGGTCCATTCCCATCCTGAAACAGGGATATTAGGATCGACAATAGTGTTGTTGGTAAAATCAACAGCAAGTGGCCAGCAACCAGAGGCAGGATCGGCTGCTATCTCAATGACAGGCCTTTCATAAACATTGATGGTCAAAGTGCCAATTACTGGCCCGCCCTGGGTTTCGCTGAACGTCACTTCATAAACTCCAGGGTCATTGTAGTTGTGTTCTGGATTTTCTTCTATTGAAGTTGCATTGTTCTCGCCAAGGTCCCAGAAAAAGGTGGTGCTGCCAGGCGGAGGAGAAAAAACGACCTTCAATGTAGCACACCCTTCTGTCTGGTCTGCAGTTTGGGCAAATATGGTAAATGACAGGAGAAACGAAAGGGAGATGGAGAGGCATCTTTTCATGGTGATGGTAACTGTTTTAGTTTTTACTTTCATTAAATGCAAGTTGATAAAAGCAGAAAATTACATCTATTGAAAATTATATCTAATTTTTTACTACTATTTTGCCAACATGTTGCAGACTAATAACGTACAGATGTCAAAAACGTAAGATTAAATACAGACTTTTGTCAATCTGATTTTTCGTGCTAATTTGGCAGAAAGAAAAAGGGTTTTTGGTTTTTGGATCATGGTTCTTGGTTTTCACAAACCAAGAACCATGATCCAAAAACCAAAAACCAAAAACCAAATCCTTTTTCAAATGAAGTTTCCTCTCTTGTCCTGTTTCCTGTTTTTCACCATCAGTTCTTTTGCCCAAACGGAACTGCTCACCTACGAGCAACCCCTTCCGTGTTTGAACAAAAAATTCACAATCGTCGCTAATGTCGTGGAAGATGCATCGGGCAGTTGGAACATCACCGAACAGGAAATCCTTGACAATGTGGCTGCTATGAACGAATACTTCGAATTGATTTGCGTCAGTTTTGAAGTATGCGAATTCAAAAGCATCCCCAATTATCACTTGGACACCTTGGACGGTAACGACTTCGAGCAGTTGATCGTCGAAAACCACGAAGCCTACCGCATCAACTTCTTCTTTGTACAGGACATTACCGGTGCGGCTGTTCAGGCTTGTGGCTTTGCCTCGCTGGGTGGTATAGGGTTGATGGAGGACGGAGGAGTGGTCATCAAAAAAGGGGACTGCAACAACCCTTTCACCTTTACCCACGAAATGGGCCATTACTTTGGCCTGTTGCACACCTTTGAAGGCAACGGGTCAGAACTCGTCAACGGCGACAACTGCGACACGGAAGGAGATCTGGTCTGCGATACTCCTGCAGACAATTATGAACCTGGTGATGCCGTCGACCTTTACGTTGATGAGGACAATGACTGCCGTTTTATCAATACCGATCAAGATGCCAACGGGCAATACTATCGCCCCGATGTCGGCAACATCATGTCCTATTATCCTTGCAGATGTGGCTTTACGACTGGCCAATACCTGCGCATGGCAGAGCGGTGCTTGGAGACGAATGGGAGGATGTGGTGATGGGGTTGCTATAGGCTGTTAGCTATTTGCCATTGGCTCAAAGATGCCAATAGCAAATAGCTTTTCAATTCCCTTTTAGCACAAAACTTTTCACTGTTCGCTCTTTGCACTTACTGACAATATCTTCCTTTCTCACTCCTTGCCGTAAAGCCGTATCCAACACTTTTTTCGCTTCATCTTTTTTCCGTTCCCTTAACAGGATTTCAATTCGGTTGGCTACGACGGCTGGGTCTGTCGGCCGAAACAGCCTTGTATTATTGAGTAGGACGGCCGTTTTTTCAGTCTGGCCGAGGTTGCGGTGGGCATCCAACAAAGCCATTGTGTCTTGTCGGGATCGCTGGATGGCGTTCTTTTGTTCTACCCGTTTGATAGCCCTTTCATGTCTTTCGATTTTTACTTGGGTGGCTTTAAGGGACTTTGAGGCTTCTTCCGATCTATCCGATTCCATCAAAGCAACTTTTTCGTAGGCAGCCTTGGCCTGGTACAATTGGTCGGAGTTTTCATATGCGTGTCCAATGGCAAGGAGCATGTCAGCATCATCGGGCCTTTTTTCGAGCGCAGCAGAGAGATCTTCGATGGCTTTGAGGTTTTCACCTTCTTCCATTTCCAACAGACCCCGGTTGTTTCGGGCCAGCCAGTAATTGGGGTGGGTATTCAGCACGTCGTCGTAAGCAGCGATGGCTTTTTCGTTGTTGCCTTGTTTGAGGTGGTTTTCAGCTTCTACCATTCCTTTCAGGAGGATGGCAGTGGAGTCTGAAGTTTCCAGTTTTTCCAAATTGGCCAATGCGAGTTGAGAGTCATCGGCATCGGAAGCGATGATGCCTTGTACCAGTAATATTACATTTTCAATATCATCAAGCAATTCTCCTTGAGTAACGAGGGTTGAAAAAGTTTTTTCTGCCCCGATCTGATCTTCACCCTGCCATTTGATTTGACTGAATTCGATATCGCCTTCATTGCCGAGGTAACGATATCGGGTTTTTATTTCAGTAACCGCTCCGTTTTTTTCCGCCCGTCCCCAAACGACCAGTTTGGCTTTGCACATTTTGCCGAGTTCGTTGGCGTCATCATAGTTGATTAGTCGATCGGGTTTTTTGGGTTTTTGCATGATTTCAATTTCCGCCTCAATATTGTTTTGGCTACAAAACGTTTCTAGTTGTTCAGCGATGAGTCCTTCTGGTGCAAGGTTGTCTCCGGCAATAATGTAGAAACGCAAGAGCATGATCTTGAAATCTGAGTCGTCCACAAATGGGCAGTCACTTTCAGTAATCGGCGTATCCTCCTGTGGTGTAACACTGTCTTTTTTCAATGCCCATACCAACACAGCAATAGCAATCAATAAGGTGGGAATGGCGGACAGCACTTGCCATTTGTGCGATTGGTAGTACATCTGCCAAGGAGTAAGCGGTTCTTTGAGAGCATCCGGCGAAAGGTTGTCTGCCTCAATAAACCCCAGCAAGTTGAGCAGCCGATCGGTCGTTTGATTATAACTGATCTTGGCATTGTCAAAACTGATGAGGTCGTTTTCTTCTTCCCTTTTTGTTTTGTTGTAAAATGCAAGGAGGCGGAGGGCTTCTTTGTGCAGCGTTTTGTACTTACGGTCGTTTTGTAAAAAATTTTTGACCAGATCGAGTGCCTCACCTATACTCGAATTGGCAACGAGTGCTTTCGCTTTATCCAATAGTTGTTGTTTGTTCATTTCGTGGAGGGGTTGTGATTAAATATCAATAGGAGAGAAGTGTGTTTTTTTTATTTTTTTTAAAAATTAAAAAACACACCTCCCTCCGAGGGTCTTCTTCTTTTTTAGTTTTGGAAAATGACTTTCATCGTTCAAAAATCTAATAAAAGGAATTTCTGATTTGAGGTTGAAGATAGGAAGAAATTGTTATATGTAAATCAGAGACTATTTTCCAAGTGCAAACAGGAACTTGGATTTCAAGTTAGTGTTCGTGTCATTTTAAAAAAATGGTTCTTTGACAATTTTCGTGGAGCGAAAAAAAACAGGAAGAGAGGGAGATAAAAAAATAAAAAATTGAAAATTTTTTATTTTTTTATCTCCCTCTCTATCAGAGTATTAGGGGGAAAGAAAAATTTTTTCAAAATTTTTCTTTCCCCCTAATACTCTGATATTCTGAGTGGCTTCCACGGGATTTGTCAAAGAACCAAAAAAATTAAACCCGTTATTCACATTATTTTTAACCTTCCATTTTATTGTCACAGAACGAAATAGTTTTCATCATGATTAATTATAGCATATGCCAAACCGATAATGAATTGCGGCAAATCCTCGATTTGCAATTCTGCAATTTACCTTCTAATATTTCTGATCAAGAAGCCCAATCCGAAGGCTTCGTCACAGTCCACCATAATTTCGATTTATTGAAAAAAATGAATTCGCCTTATCCCCACATTGTCGCACGGGACGGGGAACAAATTATTGGTTATGCGCTCGTCATGTTACGCACTTTCCAAAACGACATCCCTGTGCTGGTGCCTATGTTCAAGGAAATAGATGCCATTATTTACCGGGGAGAAATATTAGGCGATGCCAAATACTTCATCATGGGGCAAATCTGTATTGACAAGGCATACCGTGGGCAGGGCATTTTTGCAGGGCTGTACAAAGAAATGCAGCGCCGCATGTCACCCCATTTCGATTATATCATCACTGAAGTGGACAAACGGAACCCCCGTTCTATGCGGGCACATGAAAAAGTAGGATTTGAAAATGTGCATGAGTACCGCTCGGGGAAGGATTGGGTGGTTTTGCTACTATCTACAAGAGATGGTTGATTTTACAAATATGACAACTATATGTTTATAAAAATGTTAAAATTTACTGTATATTGAAAAATATACACCAAATAATTTGCATAATTGAAATCATATAAGTTACATTTGCTTCATAATTATTTGGTGTTAAAAACTTTGGACTTTCACATTTTGTAAAGAAGCACGCTCTCTTTAGTTTGACCTCGGAACATCCTAAAAGCGGCGCCGACCTGTTGGTTGGCGCTCTTTTTTCAAGGTGGTATCCAAATGGAAATTATTGCTTCAAGTGTTCTTCAAGCAATTTTTTCAATACTTCTGGTTTATTGTAAACCATCATATGTGTTCCTCGTGCTACCCTAACAACTGGGTCATTAATTAATTTTATTGGAAATGTTTTGTCAAGTTCTCCGTGTATATGAACCAAATTAATTTTCTTGCTTTTAACACCTTTCCATTTTGACAATTGAAAAAGCGCCCACTGCAAATATTTATCACTCCTTTCGCTGACCATTTTCTTGAATAGTGCCTGTAAGTCCGGTGTTTCATATCCAAAATGTTTCCCCCAATAATCAAATGTTTTTAGAGTCAATTTTTTGGTAAATAAATAGTGGAAACCAAGTGGTGCAGCCATTTTAAAATTAATTGGTTTTTCTTTTTCCGATTTTATCGAAGAAATTAAAATGGTTTTTTTAATAGGGATATGTGCTGCAATTTCTTGAGCTATTATTCCACCGAACGAGTGGCCGATTAATATACAATTTTGGTGGTCATGAATTATCTTTTCAGAAAATCTTTTTGCATAATTAATTATTGACTCGTTGGTCAATGGATCCATCCAATCCAAATGGTAAATATCATAACCCTGCAAATCCAAGCGGCTGAAAATGCGGTGGTCGAAGCCAAGGCCGGGGAGGGTATAGAGGGTGGGCTGGGTCATAATTCTCCATTAATTGAAAGGCAAATTTTTGTTCAAATAACCATAATATTTGCAGCAATTCTCACTATTAGTTTTTTTGAAATATGAAAGCCGTTCTTTGAGGCCAAAGGGAAGGGGGGTTTTGGAGAGAGGTGTGTTTTCTTCTCCACATATTTCAATTTTTTTAATAGCGAGAATTGCTGTAATATTTGTGAACACATAATTAAGCAGAAAATGAGTGTAACAGTAAAATTCCAACCACAACTGTAGAAAAGGTCAAGATGGGAGATCGGCTTGTGCAGATTCCGGCTACTTGGGAAGAGTGCCTGGATAAAGGGTTTTCTTATAAAAATGTAAATGGATAAAATTTTTACAAATACTCATTCTTTACCTTAATAATTTCTCCCATCACACTCAGCGCGATCTCTGCTGGGGTTTTCGCCTTAATATCCACCCCAATTGGTGCATGCACCCTTACAATTTCATCTTCTGAAAAACCTGCTGCTTGTAAACGGGCCACCCGCTTCGCATGGGTTTTTCGACTGCCGAGCGCACCGATATAGGCCACATCCGATTTCAATAAAATATGCAGCGCATTGTCGTCAATTTTCGGATCGTGGGAAAGGATGACTGCATAAGTATAGGCATCGAGCGTAAAATCATTCAACACCTCCGACGGATATTTTTCAAGCAGTTGGTCAGGTGGGTTTGGAAACTGGGTCTTTTTGGCGAAGACGCCCCGTGGGTCGATAACCACCGTTTCAAAACCATACATGCCTGCCAAATTCACCAAATCCACCGTAATATGTGCTGCCCCGATGATGAGCATTTGACTTTTACGTGGAAATACTTGCGCAAAATATTGACCTTCCCCGATCACCTGGTTTTTGCGCTCTTTGTATGCCCGAAGCGTTTCATTTTTCAGCTCATCTGAAATCGGCTGCCCTGTAGTTTTTCCATCAGGCGAGACGACGGTATGCGCACTTTGCCCGCCCATTGTCTTAGTGAGCAGCACACACGGTTCGTTTTTTTCTAAACAACTATGCAATCGCTCCCAAGCTGCTCGTTCTTCTGCCCTTTCATCGAAAGCCAAAAAACGCTCAGCAAATACCTGCATCTTGCCACCACAGCTCAGGCCGACTGCCCATGCATCTTCATCTGTGACACCATATGCGAGGCGTTGACCAACCCCATTTTTTATCAATGGCAAAGCGGCTTTGATGACGGCTCCTTCCACGCAACCTCCGCTCACCGATCCAGCCATTTCCATATCTTCAGCGATTAGCATGGTCGAGCCAACGGGGCGTGGCGACGAGCCCCATGTTTGGATGACGGTTGCGATGGCGAAGGGTTTGTTTTTGTTTGTCCAAATGGTGATTGTTTCGAGTAAATCTTTCATTTATCGGTTATTTTTAAAAAGAATATTTCCAATCTGTGGGCAGGTTCAAGATTTTATTTAGGTTTGCGAAAACCTAATTCGCCCTATCCTGTTCAACCTTTCTTCTACAAAAATCCAAGTTAAGAATACACCTCGTTTAGTTGGTATTTTAATGAAAATTCACAACAGTTCCTGCCGTTGCCGCAAAGGCCACAAGATAAAAAATCGTGGTAGGTTTTATTATTATTGGGGAGTCGGTAGCCTACTGTTTGGGGTCTGGGTGAATGGCAGCTTCAGCTATTTCTATAAAATTTTTTTCAGCCAACAATACCTCAGACAAACTTATTACGAAGAATTTTAAATCAATGAGCGGGTCTATCTCCCCCTTTGGAGGGGGTCGGGGGGAGGATGTTGCTGTTAGCGAAATGACCCAATACGAGACACCCCAAAACACTGAACATGAAAATACTCATCGGCACAAGCAAAGGCTTGGTCGTTTATCACAGGACTATCCGAAAATCTATTAGATTTACAAAATCTAACAGATTTCAGTCCTCAACTTGGCAAGTAGAGCAAGTGCATTTCCTCGGTTTCCCCGTTTCGATGGTCTATGTGGATGAGCGCACTGGCACTTGGTGGCTTGGATTGGCGCATCGACATTGGGGGCAAAAACTGCACTTCTCCGATGATGAAGGAAAATCATGGGGCGAAGTGCCCATGCCGACCTATCCCGATGGAGCTGAACTGAAGCCGGGCAAACTGGCGGTTTTGAAAAAAATATGGTGCATGGCTGGCGGCGGGCATGACCAACCCAATGTACTTTGGCTCGGCACAGAACCCGGCGGCCTTTTCCGCAGCAATGATGGCGGCCAACATTTTCACCTCGTGGAAAGCCTCTGGCATCACCCAAGTCGCATGGACGAACACCAGTGGTTTGGTGCTGGACGGGACGAGCCGTTCATTCACAGCATCGTCGTTGATCCGAGGGACAGCAACCATGTTTACATCGCCGTGAGCTGTGCGGGCGTTTTCGAAACAAAAGATGGCGGCCAAACGTGGCTGCCAAGGAATACAGGGCTGAAAGCTGCCTACCTCCCCAATCCCAATGTGGAGGTAGGCCATGACCCCCACTTGTTGTTGACCTGCAAATCGAACCCCGATGTGCTCTGGCAACAAAACCACTGTGGCATTTTCAGAAGTGAAAATGCCGGCGAAACTTGGGATGACGTGACCGGAAAAAATGGTTTTCCAGACTATGGCTTCGCCCTTGCCATTGACGATGACGACCCGTTGCGGGCTTGGGTCATCCCTGCCGTGAGTGATGTGGAGCGGGTAGCGCCTGATTTGTCGCTCGTCGTTTGTCATACAAAGGATGGTGGGAAAACTTGGCAGCCGCAGCGAAAAGGACTCCCCCAAAATACTTGCTTTGACATTGTGTTCCGGCATTCTTTGTTTCGGAAAAATGGCCTACTGGTTTTTGGGACGACGACGGGGAATTTGTATTTGTCGGAAAATGACGGGGCGTCATGGGAGTGTATTGCAAATAATTTGGCGAGGGTGGATTATGTGGCAATTTCCTATTATCGTCAAATATATTTTTGATATTTCTGTGCCAATAAATAACATTTGTGAAAACGTATCAATGAAAAGCAATTTAAAAATATTAACCTCTTTTTGGTTCTTAATCGGACTAATTGTCCTTTTATTAAATGATTTTATTTTTAAAGAAATGTATGGGAATTGGGTGGCAGGAAAATTATCTGATTTTGCGGGGTTATTTATTTTTCCACTATTTTGGACGGCTGTTTTTTCAAAATATAAAAAGCCGATATTTTTTTTCACAGCTTTGTTTTTTGTTTTTTGGAAATCGCCATACAGCCAATGTTTTATTGACTGTTGGAATTGTTTTATGTTTTTTAAAATAACAAGGGTTGTTGATTTTACCGATTTAATGGCCCTGCTTGTTTTGCCGATTGCTTTTCAATATGAAAATAAATTTGACGCCATAAAAAGAATTTGCTTTTCCCCAGAAAAGCGTGAAGCAAGATTTACTAAATCTTTGAGATTTAGCAAATCGGGACGATTGCCATTGGATTTGCTAAATTTTCAAAATTTAGTAAATTTCATTTCAGAATTATTTCATTCTTTATTGGGGATGAGCGAAAGAATAAGATTAAATCCAGCTATTCCATTTGTTTTAACGCTGTTTTCTTTTTTCGCAACCTCATTGCCATTTAATGACATAGAAGTGGAAAAAGAATATTCATTTGATTTTCCAAAAGACACTTTAGTAGGTCGTATTTTTCGTTTGCCAACCATTCAAGAACAAGTTAAAAATACATGCATAAGGGATTCGGCAGGGGTATATTGGGTGTATAGAATGAGTGAACAAGATACCATTTGGACGGAAGAAGAATTAATATACAGATTTGTTCAAGATTCAATGTACTTAGATGTGGATGAAGAATTTTGTCTTAATGGATATGGGGCTGAAATTGTAATAAGCGGGGGTGACCAAAAATCAACTTTAAATTTGAATCGCTTTATTCACAGGTGCCGAAAAAATGAATGGAAAAAATCACCCGTAAGAGGCGATACCGAAAAAGAAAAATTGATCAATTCATTTGAATCTAAAATAATAAGTGGGTTAAGAAAATAGAACCTTTTCTTAAAGAAACCAATGCTATTGTGGATGCGCTGTCACCTTATGGCGTTACTTACTTGGAAATTCCCATAACACCTTATACTTTGTGGAAGGTAATGAAGGAGAAAGGGATATTGGGAGGGAAGCCGATCTAAATAGCTGAACGGTTAAATGGTTATAATGGTTTTTCCAGTAATGCGAATACGGGCCATTCGAACCATTTAGCCATTAAACTATTCAAACCATTTATTTTTATGAAAACGACAATCAACAAAATATTTCAAGTCGAAGAGCCCATCCAACGGGTATGGGAATACCTATCAGATCCCACCAAAATAGTGACCTGTGTGCCAGGTGCTTCTTTGACGGAAAAAATAGACGACCGGAATTTTAAGGGAAAAGTTTCTTTGAAGTTTGGTCCGGTCAAAGCAGCTTACGATGGTGAGGTTACCATTGAAGAATTGGATATAGCCAATCGCAGCATGGTTCTTAAAGGCAAAGGTGTTGATACCAAAGGCAAAGGCAGTGCGGATATGGTGATGAACGGGGTGCTGAGAGAAATAGACGGCGGCACCGAAATAAACTATAGCATGGAAGTATCTGTCATCGGTATGCTGGCACAGTTTGGATCTCGCTTGATAGCGGATGTAGCAGATCAGTTAGTAAGCCAGTTTGTGCAGAATTTTAAAGACAAACTGAAAGCCGATATTCCGAGTGATGCGAAAATTTCTGAAGTAATAGAAGCAGCTGCTGCAAAAGAAGCTGCTAAAGCAGTGGCTGCTGCTGAAGCAGAACCAGTCAAGGCAGCTCCCTCCCCTCCACCTGCTGCTCAGGAAGATAATTCATTGAATGCTTTTGCACTGATGTGGGCGGTGATAAAAGGATTTTTCCGCAGGTTGTTTGGAGGTGGAAAATGATTTTTATTTTTTGAGAAATACGCACTCAATTTCTTAAAACAACTATTTCCAAATGAAAAATTCAAACCAATTCTTATTCCTTTTATTATTGACTATTTTATATTGCCAATGCGACCCGGTCGAGCCAATAATCGAACAACCTGATCCTAATTGTTTTTCATTTAATAATTTAGAAGCGGGCCTTTCCATCAATGATGGTCAATCATTTCCAAATACAAATTTAATCGCTCAAAAGGACGATTGGACAATAGACGGATATGCTAAAATAGACACTGTGAATTATGTCGGGGAAGAAAAAAACCTCCGTTTATTCAATATTAATTTATACTTGAATATTGAATTATCCGTCAACCGTATTTCTTTTGATTTTGCTGAACTGGGTGGCGTGAATAAAATTATCGTTAATGGCATCGCTCATAATTTTTCGGATTTTCCCGAATTGCAAAATACCATAATTGACAATGTAGGATTTAAAGTGGAAGCCACCCAAGCCGGCAATAATTGGGTGGGTTCATTTACTGCAACGGGAAATATAGAAAGTTTTGCCATCGGTGGTCAGGAATTATGGATTGATAATTTATGTGCCAGGCGCTTTGAAGTTTTATTGGAAAATAGAAGGGATGATCCACATAATAATCCCACACACCCAGATGGCAGCCTGACGCAGTATGACCATTTTCGGGAAATCATGACCGAAATGGGATATGACTATACCGAAAAAGTAGAAGATGGGACGCCGTTGACTTTGGATTATTTAAATCAATTTGATTTGTATGTGTGGTATTTGATCGGTATTTCCACTGTTTCCCATGAAGAATTTTCGGTCATTGAAAATTATGCTTCTCAGGGTGGTTCCGTTTTTATTTTGATAGAACATGACGGTGCATGGTCTGATCCAGATGTTGATTCCGCATTGGCCATTTTTGGTGTGGCGGACAATTTCGGTAAAATTAAACATCCAACCAGTAATTTTAATAATTGGGAGACACATGTTATTTATCATGCGGATAATATTTTGGATGCTGCGGCTAAATCGGGTGTGCAAAATATTTATGTGCCCACTGCCACTTATTATACCGTTTCGGACGAAAATTGGATCACCGTTTTAGAATCTGATGCAGAAGCCGAACCACCAAATGAGCCAGTAATTATTAGAAAAAATTATGGCGCAGGAAAAGTGATGTTTGCAGGAGATTTTAATTTTTTAATGGGCGCACCAACCAATATTCCCAATATGCAAAATGATGTGTTTATTAAAAACCTATTGTTTTTATTAGCGAAAGAATAGCAGCATGTTTTTATAAGAAAGCCCTTTATTAATAGGTATTTTGATCAAGTGACTTAACAATTCAAAAATAAATGGGCAATACATAAAAAACTGCAAAAGTCCTTTGTCGAAGTTGTTCTGTCTAAAAAAATGATCGTTTAATACAACCCTTTCTTATATTGCTATTGGAATGATTCCCCGGCCGCTTTGTCATCTTCCAAAATGACAAAGCGGCCGGGGAAAACTGTCATAGATTTACGAATTGCCCCTCTATCCTGTTCTAAAAAATTATTTATTCATGCATTTAAATATTGAAATAGAATCCATGCCATTTTTTGACCAATGGAGCAGGTATGGTAAATTAAAACGAATAGCCGAACTGTGGGAAGCACCCATTGAGCGAAAAATACGGTTTAAAAGCCTTCCAAGAACGGTTCAAAAATTTCGTATTTTCAAAAGCAAGTCAAAAAAAAGAGTAAAGAATATAATTACCCTTTCGGAGGCCGATTTACAGAGCAATATATTAGTGTTTGATTTTCATTGTTCAGACGATGGTTTTGATATAAAAAGGACAACCGTACTTTTGGTGGAATCAGCAATGTTCGATCTTCCAAAATTTCACGTCGAACCAAAAAGTGCCATTAGCCTCCTTGCTAAATTGTTTTTTATTGAAGAAAGTCAATTTGACAAATTCCCTGAATTCGTTCAACATTATAAAGTAAAAGGCAATGATGTAGATAGTATCGATTATGTTATGAAACGGGAACTGCTTGAATATTTATCCGTCGAGACAAAATGGAACATCGAAGGAGACGAAAATTATTTATTGTTTTACAAAAAGAATAAAACGGTGCGACCAGAAAATTTAGAAACTTTTAAAGAGGCGTGTTTGGATATGTCTCGCTGGATTATGTTAAGCGATTCTAACGATTATGTTTAGGTTGAATCGTTAAATAAATAAAAATGGTTTTAGTGTTTGGGCTTCCAAGGAATAAACGCCGAAGTCTTCCTAACATACTCCTTATATTTCGGCTTTGTTTTTTTCAACGTTTTTTCCAACATTGCCACGCCCGATATTTTCAATAATAAAAATGTCATGAAAATTGGACTGAAAATATAAAACCACCCATTGGGATGTGCCAAAGCAAAACAGAAAAACCCCCACCACAAAAGCGCATCACCAAAATAATTGGGGTGACGGGTATATCGCCAAACGCCTGTGTCTAATACTTTTCCTTTGTTTTCAGGATTATTTTTAAATCGCATCAATTGGTAGTCACCAACCGCTTCAAAAAATAGACCGATAATCCAAAGTGTTATTCCTATATAATTTAAAAAAGGCATCTCATTAGTTGCCAATAATGCGGGAACGAAAACAGAAGAAACAATCCATAAAATAATACCTTGCAAAACAAATACCCGTAAAAAAGAAATCCACCACCAATTTTTCCCATTTTCTTTTCGCCATTGTGCATATCTAAAATCTTCACCTTTACCTATATTTCGAACACCCAAATAAATAGCCAAGCGGCTGCCCCAAATTGTGACCATGCCGAGAAAAATATATTGCCAGGTATCCATTTTTTCAAATCCAATAATATAAGCGTAAAACCAGATAATAATGACAAATCCAATTCCCCAAAATATATCCACGATGCTGGCATCTTTTATCAAAAGACCGAATAACCAAAGCAAAGTCATGGCTGCCATAATTAATGTCAACCCTTTTTGAAAATAAGGCGTTAATGAATTGTTTAATAAGAAAATGGGGAACAGGGTGATTGATAGGAAGAAAATGATGCGGAGTACTATGGTGCTTTTCATATTGTTTATTGATCTTTTTGTAACGCTGCCTGAAAGCCATATGGCAGTTTGTTGAATGCGCAGAGATAGATGTAGAGAAATCATTTACGAAACTTACCTTCGCACCTCTAATGGCCAATTCTAACAAAGATAAACTAACCCAAACAATCCTACAGGACGACCTCTGGAAACTGATGCGACAGCTCTCCCTGCCAGCCATCATCGGTATGTCCATCAATGGGATCAATTCCTTTTTCGATGCTTTGTTTGTTGGGCAATTTGTGGGGCAAGATGCGTTGGCGGCTATTTCCCTTGCATTTCCTTTGGTATTTATTACAGGCGGTTTTTCGGCCATGATCGGAGTGGGTGGCTCTTCCGTTTTGAGCATGGCCATTGGGGCAGAGGACAGGAATAAATTGGAAAAGGTATTTGGCAGCGTGACTATATTAGCTGC
The DNA here is from genome assembly GCA_965222975.1 of Saprospiraceae bacterium. Lineage (GTDB taxonomy): Bacteria > Bacteroidota > Bacteroidia > Chitinophagales > Saprospiraceae > UBA6168. Next base: position 163,782 of record CBDCVJ010000086.1, read on the forward strand.
AATCTTTGCCGCCATCCTAATGTGCTTTGGAATTTATTTTGCCCCCGAATTAATTGGCATGTTGGGTGGCGAGGGCGATATATTGGATATGGGCGTTAAATATTACCGCATTACTTTATATGGTGCTTTTTTCAGGATATATGCTGTGGATTTAAATATGCTAATACGGGCAGAGGGGAAATTAAAAGAAGCAATGTCCCATTCTATTTTTGCGGCGGTTTTGAATATTTTTTTGAATGGAATTTTTATGGGCGTATTGGGAATGGGCGTGGAAGGTGCGGCATGGGCAACAGTAGTTTCTATGGGCGTTTTTACTTTAATTGGCGTTATCTATTTTTATCGAGGTCGGTCGAATTATTTCGTTGATTTAAAAAAATACAGTCTTGAGAGAAAAATTATTTCGCCCATTTTAAAAATAGGCATCTCGGCGATGATGTTGCAGATCATGTTTTTTTTGCAACAGTCCGTTGTCTTTAAATTAATCGATGTATACGGTACCGATTGGGACATCGCATTGATGGGGGCGAGTTACCGTGTTTTATTGCTCATGCTTTTTCCAGGGTTTGGATTTGCGATGGCGATGCAGCCGGTGGTAGGAATTAATTTTGGGGCGAAACAATTGGGCAGGGTAATTAAAGCATTTAAAATATTTACGTTTTCCAGTACGATGCTCATTGCTATTTGTTGGTCGTTTATGATGGTATTCCCAGAAACTGTTTTATCCCTTATGCTGCCAGATGCCGACTTTAACCCTAACGATCTTTTTAATTTCAGGATGATGATTTCTACGCTGCCTTTATTCCCTTTGTTTTTTATGAGTACCACTTTGTTCCAAGCAGTCGGAAAAGCGAAAGAGGCAGGCATTTTGACCATATTAAGGGATTTGGGTTTATTTATTCCGGCAGTAATTATTTTACCTATTTATTTTGAAGTGAGCGGTGTTTATTGGGGCGGGGTGCCGTCTAATGTTATTATGTTGATTATTTGTATTTGGTTGTTGTTTAAATTGTTTAAAAAATGGGATAAAATCACAAATACATTTTCTTAATCTTCACCATCGGCCCCGGACAAAGCGCCTTATGGCAACTCATACAAGCGTCCACCATATTGGTATAGGATTTTTCCAAATTATTTTTATCCGCATTTTTTAAGGCATTTACTGCCTGTAAATAAGATAGGGCATGAACTTTATATTCAGGCGAGGCGGCCTTTTCTGGTTCGGTCGCTTCGGCGGTGTGTATTTTTTCAAAATCGAGAATTAGATCAGGCATTTCGCCTTTTCTTATTTTTTCTTTAGCTTTCATACCATCCTCGAACATGTCCCGCATTAATAGGGCAAGTTCGCTATCACCATTGGGATTGATGGGCATGATGATGGGACCGGAATTTTTATCTTCCGCTGAGCCTGTCATGCAGGAAAACAATAAAACGGATGTTGCAATAGAAAAAGCAAAAAAATATTTTTTCATGATTTGATTAATTAACAACTAACGATTAAATTATTAAACAATAAAGCCATTATTCAATTTCCCCATACATCCTTTTTATTTCCCCATAAAGTGCCCTTTTCATTTTTCGCTCATAGCTGTCCATGTGCTCAATTTCTTCCATCATATTGGCCAATTTATTTTTGGCTTCCTCCGAGCGATTTTCATTTAATAGGAATTTACAGTATTCAATGCGATGGGGATAATTGGCAAATTGCATATCCATTGCCTGAAAAGTTTTTTCGGCAGTTTCTTTTTCGTTATGGTGATAATAAGCCCAAGCCAAGGCAATCCTTTCGTCCGAATTTTTAAAGCCATAATCGTGTTCCAGTTTTTTTCCGAAATTAATTGTTTGCTTATAATTGCCGAGCATAAAGTTGGATTGTAATAATTTCCGCAATAATTCGGGATCGTCATCATAGATACCATTGAGGCATGACTCGTACATTTCCAGTGCATCTTTGTACCTTTCTTTTTGCATATATTGGTCACCGAGTTTTATTTTATTGGCAGCGGTGTCGGCAAAGCGGTTTTCCTTTTCCAGCTTATCCACATTGTAGTTGGTGTCCAATGCTTCTTTTACACCTTCGGTCAGGTTTTCAATATTCAATTTTCCAGAGAAATGATAGTATAAATAAATTAGGCATCCGATAAATGGAAAGATGATTATGAGCCAAAGCCATTTTTGTTGAGTGTTATTTTTATAAGCATGGTAGAGGCAAAATGCTTGGAGAATGAGGATAGGGGTATAGAGCCTTAACATGTTGGAATTCTTTTAGAATATGAGTGTGTAGTTTGTGAAATTAGGAAGATTTGCAGGCAAAGTTAAAAGATTTTGGATATCAGGGGCAACTATTCGTGACAACCATGGATTTTAAAGAGATTAAGTGCGTAAAATATTGAATATTAATGGGTTGTGACCGAAATCAACGATTCGCCTTATTTTTCATACATTTGCAACTGTTCTGAAAATTTAACTGGGCAACCACACTATATTACCTCAGTTTTGCCCATGTACCCTGTATTCTACATGTGAATTGTTTCCCCTTTTTGTTTCCCCACTGATTTTTCTTTCAAGGTCAATTTCAAAAAGTACTGCAAATCATATTTTTTTTCTGGGTGTAGGTTTAATAGGACACATCTGGCTGTGAGTCTGTTTGGCAGTTGCCGGTGATTCACATTCTTTTTAACCTGACACATTTGGAGTTCTTTATAGTTGAAAATAAAGGAATTCATATGGTCGCAATATGATTAATATATATGCTGATTATCGAAGTGAAAAGTGGAGAGGGGATCGAGCGGGCATTGCGCCGTTATCGTAGGAAGCACCGGGATACAAAACTAAGAAACGAACTCCGTGCGCGGAAGCAATTTACCAAACCTTCCGTAAAGCGACGGCACGAAATCTTAAAAGCGGTATATAAACAGAAAAAGGCAGAATCCCTTGATTGATATTGAGGCTTTCCTGTTGGCTGTCGAATCGTCAGCCGGTTATTTTTTACTAAAAACATTAATATGAGATCAAGAAAAAAATTCGATTACGCAGAAGGTAAATATTATTTTACTATTAAAACTACACCAAATAATATCACCATGTTTCGTACAACCAAAGAAGCTGCAAGTGAGGCATATCAAAAATATAATTCACTTGGGAAGACTGTAGAGTGGCAAGGCCGTTGGAGCGGGAAAAAATTTTCGGAGACTACTCCGCCTACAGATAAAACAACCACTTCAGTTAAGGCTGAATGATAATAGGTTTTATTTGTTAGATGGTAGACGGTCTGTCTTTTAAAAAATCTTAGATTAAATTCTAAGCTGACTCAGTTAAAGAATTTGGTTCTTTGACAAATCCCGTGGAAGCCACTCAGAATATCAGAGTATTAGGGGGAAAGAAAAATTTTGAAAAAATTTTTCTTTCCCCCTAATACTCTGATAGAGAGGGAGATAAAAAAATAAAAAATTGAAAATTTTTTATTTTTTTATCTCCCTCTCTTCCTGTTTTTTTTCGCTCCACGAAAATTGTCAAAGAACCAAGAATTTTTCATTACCGTACACTTTTGAAAACGACCAATTTTCAAGCCTGAGAGAAAGAACATTTTAGAGAGAGGTGTGTGTTTTTTGTCCCGATGCCAATCGGGACAAAAAAACACACACCTCTCTCTGTAGGATTCTTCTCTTTTAGCCTGAAAACGTGTTTGAAATAAAAAGTGTACGGTAGAGAAAAGAATTTTAAAAATATCCCGAGATAGCTTCGGGATATTTTTGTTTTTCGCACCTCATGCTGAATAGTTACTGTTTTTCTCTTTAAGCAAGGCTATCTTCCCATAAATATGGTATCCTGAGCATTTTCTTCCATTTCAATGATATCGAAGAAGCTCGTCAAATAATTCTTCATTTCAACTTTTGATTGTGAATGTAGCATGTTGGCATTTTCAATGAGGGAGGTCATTTCTTCTTTCTTTTTGATAAAATGTTGAAAGGTGGCCTCCAAATCCGATGCTTTGCATTTTTGACCCATATAGACTCTGTCCTGAAGGGTCTTTTGGCCCAACTCATAATTGGGGATGGCATAAGGAGCGTTTACCAGCCCGGCAAAATCGAAATCGTAGGGAACGACCATAATATTGGTGTCGGAATACTTGATGAATTCAAGGTTTCGGGCCATATGGCAGCTCCAATCTGTATTGCCGATCATGTAATTAAAAAGAGCCGTGATTTTTTCCTGTTCTGGATTGTAGATTTCTGGTGGAAGCCCCATCTCCATGAATTTTTCACCTCCCATTCGATAGGCCAATTCGTCGGAATCCTCAATGAGGATGCCCCAACCTTTTATTTTTTTTGGTCTCCCTTTGGTGTTGAGGTAGTTCACTTTTACCAACTGTACCCTGAAGCTATAAGGGGTCAGGATGTTGTACAATTTATAGGCGAGAAATTCCCGTAGGATGAGGTCTTTGCCTTTTTCTTTCACACCTATGCAATGTGTTACCAATTTTAATTCATTGAACTCGTTCAAGTCATGTGCTGTGAGGTCGTCTTTCCTGAATTTGAGCTTGAAAGGTGGGAACTCACATTTCATGCGGCGGTACTTGCCACGGCATTTTATTTTGACCGGGAGGGTCTGTGATACCCCCTCACTTGGTTCAAAGGTGAATTTTCCATCTATGTATTCGTCAAAGGTTTTCTTGTTTTCCACAAGGTAGGAAAGGTCAGCTTGAATGTTGATCTCAGCAATTTCGTAGGCGTACAGCAAGTCAAATATGCCAGGCAAAGTGATGGAGTCTGTTTCCTGAGAGTTTCCTGTTGACGGTACAAATAAAAAAGTAGCTGACAGTAATAAATAAAAGGAATAGGTGATTGAATTACGCATGGTTTTGATTGATTGACATTTGGTTGATGATGAGGAAAGCAAGCTTTCGGCCGGTTACACATATAGAGGTGAAGGTACAATTTTTTCCATTGGCTAATAAGTTGAAATGTTGAATTGAAATGACTTTTAGCTATTGGCTTTTGGTCAATTGCCACTGCCTGCTACCCACTGCTTACTGCAAACGGCCCACCGCCCTCACATCTCGTGCCGTTCCCAATAATTCTGTTCTTCTATTTCATCTAATATTGTCAAATAATTCAAATAGCGCAATTCGCTGATTTCGCCTTCCTCAATGGCTGCTTTCACCGCGCATTTTGGCTCGTCGCGATGGAGGCATTGGCCACCGAACTTGCAGTTAGGGGACATTTCGAAGAACTCACGGAAGTTATGTGCCACATCCATAGGTTCAAGGTTGCTGAAAGACAGGGTTTTGATACCGGGCGTATCAATGATATGACCTCCAAAACTCAAAGGGAACATTTCTGCAAAAGTAGTTGTGTGTTGTCCTTTGCCCGAAAAGTCGGAAAGTTCTGTCGTGCGAAGATCGAGTCGAGGTTGTATGGCGTTGATAAGGGTTGATTTGCCTACACCCGATTGCCCGCCGATGAGGGTGATCTTGCCTTTCAATAAATCTTTCAATGCATCGATCCCTTTTGGTTTAGTGGCTGAAACAAGCAGCACCTGATAGCCTATTTTTTGATAAATGTATTTCAAACCTCCAAAAACTTCAAGGTCTTCTTCTGAATAAATATCCGCTTTATTGAAAATAATATAGGAAGGGATGTTGTACGGCTCTGTCATCAGTAAAAAACGGTCAATGAACCCCTGCTTAAGGTTGGGCGAAATGATGGTGACAATGACAACGGCCTGGTCAATATTGCTTGCCAGCAGGTGGAGGTTCTGCTTGCGTCGGGGCGATTGGCGCACAACGACGTTCCGGCGGGGGAGGATTTCTTTTATTAAACCCTTGCCCTCGTCTTCCTGCACTACTTTTACCTGGTCGCCGACAGCAAGGGGATTGGTGAGTTTCAATTTGCCCAGCCTGAACTTACCTATGATCCGGCACTCCCAGATGTGCCCACTTTCGAGTCGCACCGTGTACCAACTTCCAGTGGATTTAATGACTGTTCCTTTTTCCAAACGAATTGATTGTTAATTGTTGAATGCTGATTGTTGCAATCTGTCAAAAGCATAAAATAGTTCAATGATGGCAAAAGTAACTGATGTGGAAGGAAATGCGTTCAAAATGATTTTCACTTAAATTTCAGATGGCGCAACGTGTAATAGAATATCGCTCCATACCCAACAGCCAATAACACGTGCAATATCAGGAAATTGAGGTTGTCCATTTTGTAGCCATAAACGACTGCTGCGAGAAAATAAAGGGTCAATACACCTTCAAAAACCGTTGTCCATGTAATTTTAGTGGCGAGGTATTGGTGACTTTTGAAATTGTCTTTCCACCCTTTGATGTTGAATTTTGGTGTGCGAACAAATGCCGATTGTTTGCCAAACCAGCCCTTGTATTACCGCTACCGTATTGTGCAAGGAAAGTCCCATGCTCAGGGCGAGGAACAGTGGAAAAAGGAAGATAAATTTGACCAATTTTTTCCAATACCCCCCTTTCCTTGCCTGCACTTCTACATTAGCGACGTATTGTACCAATAGGAAAGCAATAAAGCCCGATAAGGCCCAACTCATGAACTCCGTACCAAATTTCCAATGACCCAAAAGAAACAGTGCAGGCACACTCATTACGCCCATAATAAAAATGCAGACGAAGATGGAACTACTTAATAGTTGCATTGAGGCTTGGAATTTTTGCCCAAAATTCAGGTTGGATTGCCAGATTGTCGGCAGCATCTTGCGGGCCGTTTCTGCGCCGCCCTTCATCCAGCGGAACTGCTGCGATTTGAGGCCGTTCATTTCAGCGGGCAGTTCGGCAGGTGAGCCAATATCTTCAAGGTAAAGGATCCTCCAACCTTTCAACTGTGCCCGGATGCTCAGGTCGAGGTCTTCCGTTAGGGTATCCGCTTCCCAGCCGCCTGCATCGTTTATCGTTTCTCTCCGCCAAACACCTGCCGTGCCGTTGAACTGGCGGAGGTAATTGCCACCCTGCCGTCCTTGTTGCTCTATGCTGAAATGCACGTTGAGTTGGAGCGCCTGCAATCGGGTGATAAGGGAGTAACTTTCGTTGAGGTGTTCCCAGCGAGTCTGCACTACGCCCGTTTTTTTATCTTCAAAATGGCAGAGCGTATCTTTTAGGAAATCTTTTTTCGGCAAAAAATCCGCATCAAATATGGCTATGAATTCGCCTTTGGCCAACGGCATCGCATCTTTCAATGCCCCAGCCTTGAAGCCCTTGCGGTCTTTGCGTCGGATTTGTTCAATTTGGAAGCCTTGTGCCCGGTAGGAGGTTACTTTTTGCTGAGTGATCTCAACCGTTTCATCTGTGCTGTCGTCTAGTACATGTACCTCAAATCGGTCTTTTGGATAGTCCAGCAGCATAATATTGTCTATCAGCCGCTCGACTACGTATCTTTCATTGAAAATAGGGAGTTGGATGGTGACAAACGGGAGTTGGAGATTGGGGAATTGGGGAATTGGGGAATTGGGATTAAGGTGGATTGTCGCATTTTCTTCTTTGTCAAATTGGTGGTGGCATGGACTCGCCTCTTTACGGTTTGCAAATACTTTCTTTCTCCAATGGGATTTCTTGTATTGATACAACAGGTTCAATTGCAAAAGGCAATAGAACGTTATCATCAGCAGTGTTATAGCGTAAAGCGCAAAAATGGTATTAACGAGAATGGACATGCGGGGAAGTTCAGTTTTGAGGGCAAAGGTAAGTGCATTTCAGGGATTGGCAGTGGTGGGGTAGGGACAAAAGAGATGCTTTATTTTAGTTGGTCGAGGACGATTTCCCAGAGGGTTACGAAGTCTGAAAACAGACTTTTAGTCTTTCAATTCTTCTATGTCGACCCCTACCCTAACTGCAAGAGCCTCGACAACCTTCACTAGGTTTTCCACTTTGTCGTGCAGGTTCTCAAAATTCTTTTCTTTTTGAAGTGCGACAGCATTGTTCCTCCTTTTGTTAAGGTCGGTGATGAGGAGGTCGTTCAGGCTTATATTAAAAAATTTGGCGATTCTTATCAATGTGTCATAGTCCGGTTCCGCCCCATTTTCCCAACCGCTGTACGAGCCTTGGGCCACCCCGAAATGTTTAGCCATTTCAATTTGGCTATAGTCTCTTAACATTCTTAGTTTTTTCAGGTTTTGGTGAAAATTTGTCACTGTGTTGCTTTCAATTTAAAAAATAACAAAACTACCGATATAAATTATCTGTAATGGCTATAGAAAATATTTGTACTTTGAATATTCTTGGAACAAGATAATTATTGTTGTACCTCTTAAAAAGCTTTTTATAATTATTTACAATTCAGGGATGCTAAAAGTACGGTTTTGTTATTAATCGTTTTAATAAACTTTGAGAAAACCTTGGATAGTAAACAAAATAATGGATTAGCTCGCCGCAAGGGGTACTATTCGCTATATAAATGCCAAAACATTCACTGCCGCTGTTAATGCCCATTCTCATTATTGCCAACAAGTTCAAAGACTCTATCAAAGCGGTCAAACTTATATGGCCAGCCATTCAAACGGGCATCTTTTATTTTGGCTCAATGATCAAAACGGTAGCGCACCTAATGGCAGATGGGATAACAAATAATGTCCACAATAAAAAAACTAGACCGAATACTGCAATGCTGCTCAAACAAAGGACATTTGAGTTGATGTTATTTTTCAAATTATAAGATACCCGACAGAACTCAACCATCTAAACCTCTTCAACTATCTCAACCAAAAGAGAGATTTCCATAAAATCTATAATGGTTTAGTATAAATAGCAGCTATACCCAATTATAGGGATTCCTTCTTTTTTATTTAAAAAAAAGTACCAACATATTTTGATATAAATTTTTTTGTGATAAATTGCAGCCCCAAAAAATTTGACTTTAATTTTAAATTGCTGATTTTTTTTAGCAAACCCTTATGAGTCGAAGTCGATTTTGTAGCCAAATGAAAATAGAAGGAGAGCCGCACACCTAATTTCCCCCCTCCCTTGGAAATGCCAGAATTTACTACTATCTCCGCTACTTTTTCACTTCGCATTTTTTGCTCTGTTACATTTTAAATCTTTTTTATTGACCCAACAGTCAATTCAATTTCTGCTTTTTAAAATACTAAGAGAGACTTACCATTTATAAGCGTTTAATTCGAAAATACTTTTTTGAACGCTTAATTAATTTACAAATAAAGAAGGGCTTAAATATCGCTTTCGCCTTTAGCACGGTGAAAGGGTTAACTGGTATTTCATCATCACTAATCGCATCCTATGGCTCAGTCAACCCTCGATTTTTTAACATCCGAACTGAAAAACAAAACGGTTAGCCAGCAATTTCTCATTGACAATTTTGAGAAATTCGGACGCCTGCTGACGGCTTTGGGCATTGCCCGCAACGGGGATGTGCATTGGGATGATTTAGTGGAGTTTTTTAACGACCCGGAAGCGGTTTTGAGTAAAGCCTATAAATGGGGCGCTCCAGATTTTGAAAGCGAGGAATTATCTGATAATATCAGCGACTTCGTTGAAGCATTCGATTTCGAGGTGTTGGATGAAGCGATACAGGAAGGGGTGAAAAACCACTTGGACATACTGGGAACACCCAAAAAGTTTATTTTACTGGATCAGGAGGTGTCAAACGTTCAGACAAAATTTGGGTTTTATTTATTCCGCATTCCAGCTCCCAATCCCGGCCTTGGCATATCGCTTTTTATTGAGGGTTCATTACCAAATGATGTAGAAGTACCGATCGTACAGGGCAACCAACCCAATGCTAACAATATTGTCCTATCCCTTATTTTCAATGTCGGCGTAAACATAAATGAGGGGCTTGGAGTCACCATCCAGCCCAATAAATTGGATCTGGTAAAATCAAATGGCGGTGGCCCAGGATCGAGTATTCAATTAAAATTTGGGCTTAAATTCGAGAAAGAAAATAACGAGCCGATTGTGTTGCTGCAAATGGGGGACGAGAGCCGCATCGAGTTTGGTTCAGCCTCAACCGCGATTATTGGAAAAGTCAACACCAAAGGCAAGTTTGAACTGGTTTACGAAGCTGGTGTCAAGGACGGGAAAATCGTCATCAAGCCTGGCAAGAACGACAATTTCCTGAAAAAACTGGTCGGCGAAGAAGGTATCGAAAGCAATTTTGAACTGCCCATTGCTTGGGGAATCGAAGGTATTTTGTTCCCGGGCAGCGGTGGCCTTGAAATATCCATTCCTACCCATATTCAGATCGGGCCTATTGAAATTCAGGGACTTACGTTAAAGGCCAAACCCGAAGGCAAAGAATTTTCCACCTCCATCAGCGCCGATATAAAAGGCACTTTGGGGCCGATGGACGCCGTAGTTAACGGCATGGGCTTCAAAGGCATTTTTTCTTTTCCCAACAGCGGCGGCGAATTTGCCAATGGCAAAATGGACTTCACGCCTGCTTTTTTGCCGCCCACTGGCGTGGGGCTTTCCATTGATGGTGGCGGCTTTGTCGGCGGCGGGTTTTTGTTCCTCGATTTTGACAAAGGAGAATATGCGGGCGGCCTAGAACTGGAATTTAAAGGCACAATCGCCCTGAAAGCTATTGGCGTTTTGAATACCAAAATGCCAGATGGGAGCGATGGTTTTTCGCTTATCATTATCATCACTGCTGAGTTCGTGCCCATTCAATTGGGCTTTGGGTTTACCCTTATTGGTGTCGGCGGCTTGTTGGGATTGAACAGGACGATGGAACTCGAACCACTCCGGCTCGGTGTTTACGACGGTTCGCTCAACAGCATCCTTTTCCCTAAAGACGTGGTCGCCAATGCGAACCGCATCATCAACGATGTGCAGCGCATTTTCCCACCTTATGAAGGCAATTTCATTTTCGGCCCAATGGCCAAATTGGGGTGGGGCACACCTACCCTCATCAGCTTGGAACTTGGCCTGGTAATCGAAGTGCCAAACCCCGTTCGGCTGGCTATTTTGGGGGTCATGCGGCTGAATTTGCCGACGGAACAACTGGCCATCATTTACATCCAGATCAATTTCCTGGCGACGATTGATTTTGATAAAAAACAATTTACACTCGATGCCTCGCTGATCAATTCCCGCATCCTCACCTTTACTTTGACGGGAGATATGGCCATTCGTATTTACTGGGGCGACGATGCCAATTTCCTCTTTACGGTTGGCGGTTTCCACCCAGCATATAAGCCGCCGCCACTTGGCTTGCCTGCGCTGAAACGCTTGAGCCTGATCATTTTCAGTGGCAATCCCGACATACGGGCAGAGTCCTATTTTGCAGTTACTTCCAACACTGTACAGTTTGGAGCAAAATTATCCTTGAGCGCAAAAGCAGGCCCTGCCGAAGTGCATGGGTACCTATCCTTGGATGCCTTGATCCAATTCAACCCGTTTTACTTCCTCGTTTCATTTGGGGCGATGCTGGCCGTCAGGATTTTCGGGGAAGACCTGCTGAGCATACGGGTAGAGATGTCGCTGGAAGGCCCGGCACCGTGGCATGCTTGGGGCAAGGCGACCATTTCTATCAGTTTCTTCTTTTTCTCCATTGATGTCACGGTCAAATTCGATGTCACCTTTGGCAAGGACAAAAAAGAGATTGCTCCGCCAGTCGAAGTGTTTGAACCACTGGTCAAAGCACTTCGCCATCAGGGCAATTGGGAAGCACAAAGCGTACCCGGTACCAATCTCATGGTCAGCCTTCGGCAAATATCAAAAGAGGAACAGGGTGACGACCTGATCCTTCACCCATCGGGCGTCATTCAGGTTTCCCAGAAGATAGTGCCGCTCCACTTGAGCATCAACAAGTTTGGGGAAAACGTGCCAAAACCTGGACAAAACTATTTTGAAATAGAAGCCCTAAAAATTGGCGACGACACCTTTGATACATCCGATCTGAAAGAGCAGTTCGCTCCTTCCCAGTTCAACAAAATGACGGATGCCGAAAAGTTGTCCAAAAAGTCATTTGAGAAATTTAGGAGCGGTGTGAAAGTCAAAGGCTCGGATAAACTGGAAGCCAGCTACATTGCTGCTATGGACGCCGCTTATGAGTTGAGCTACGTGCCCGACACCCGTCAGATTGTAGTCTTTATGATCTTGGAGTTTTTGATCGAAACCTTCTTGAAAAACAGTGCTGCTTCGAAATCTGCTCTTTCGCATGAACCCAAACGGGCATCTGCTTTGGATGCACCGACCATGCGGGTCAGTACCGAACCGTTCGTCATCGCCAACGCCGATACACTGACCATGCACCGCAACGATCTGGAATTTGCGAGCGAAGCAGAGGCCGATGTAGCCTATAAAGAGATGGTTGCCGCCGATCCATCATTAGTGACCGAATTGGCAGTGATGCCAAAATATCAACTGAACTGAAGCTATTAGCTGTTGGCATTTGGCTAATAGCCAAATGCCAACAGCTAATAGCCAACAGCAAAAATAAAAACATGGCATTAGCCCGATATTCTTTTCTCCCCTGGCTGCGCCGGGGTATCGTCAACGAGATCAATGCGCCGGAAGGCAACGCTGCCCGTGCAAAACTGGATGTGACCTTAACCGTCGTGGCAAAAGAGAAAAAAGGAGCGGCAAACACCAGCAGCGAGGATGTCAAACAGACCATGAGCCTCATCGGCCCTGGTGATGTTATTGGTATCAACGACCGTATGGTGGTGCGGGCCGAACCTCGGCATCAGGTCACCGATTTTGAGCCTAACTACTTGGCTTTCATTGAGTTTTACGACGAAGATTTTCCGTGGCGCTATACGCCAGAGCCTCCCACCCCTAACCACCGCCTCAAGCCTTGGCTCGCTTTGATGGTTTTAAAAAGAAATGAATTTAAGCGGATCAATGTACCGGGAAGGCCGCTTGCTTCTTTTAAGTTGAATGCGTCGGCCACAGCCATCATGCCTGACCATAACCAAACGTGGGCATTCTCCCATGTCCACATCAACCAGCGCATCAATGATAACGACCTCAGCAATCATAGTTTTTCAGAAAATGACAAAAATGCGTTGGAAAGCATTTTGAAAAACAATCCCGATAAAGGCATTTCGAGATTGGTATCGCCCCGACGGCTGGAGCCAAAAACATTTTATACTGCTTTCCTGATACCTGCATTTGAAGTAGGAAGAAAAGCAGGTTTGGGTATGCCAATTGACCCAAATGAATCAGGACTGGCTTCCTCGTGGGTTGCCGGACAACTCGAATTTCCCATTTATCATGAATGGTCGTTTGGTACCAGCGAGTCAGGCGATTTTGAAACGTTGGTGCGCCGTCTGAAACCCAAAACGATGGACTCACGGGTGGGTATCCGAAACATGGATGTGCAAGAACCGGGCTTTGGTGTCAATGGCATCCAAACCCAATTTACCGACCAAATCAACCCCAGCCAGGAGATCGTCCATCCGACAGGTGTGGTCGGCTTGGAAGGCGCGCTCAAAGCACCGGGTACGAGGGAAGTGCCACCTGCCTACCTGAATGAAGAGGGCCGTTTCGATAAAAAAGTAGCCACAGTCATCAACGACGGCATTGAGGAAGCAGACATAGGCGGCGATCCAGTCATTGTGCCACCGCTTTACGGTCAATGGCATGCATTGGCCAAAAAACTGGAAGTTGAAGAGGGCGATAAGGGCTGGGTGAATGACCTGAACAAAGACCCCCGGTTCAGGGCTATTTCCGGCATTGGGACATCGGTGGTGCAGAAAAATCAGGAGCCCATGATGGAAAAAGCCTGGAAGCAGGTTGGCGATGTGTTGTCCGTCAACAACCTCATCCGCCATACGCAGGCGTCCATGTGGGTGACTCAAAAGATGTTTGACAAGAACCTGAAAAAGATGATCCCTACCCGGACATTGCAGGTCACTTTTCCAGTTCACAATAAGGTCAAAGGCAGTCCCACCACCATCCGTCATCTGATCCGCACGAGCAGGATGCCAAAGGCAATTTTTTCTGGAAATTTTAGAAAACTGATGCGGCCAAGAAGCCTGATGGCAAAACGCCTGCTCCCCGAAGAAAACAAAAACGCTGCGATTGACAGCATCATCAACGACCTGAATAATTGTAAAATAAGTGCTGCTCCACCTTTGGTCTTACCCGATGCTGCTCCCACCACTGGCATCATCGTGGATGAATTCACACCACAGCCTGAACCACCGACACCTGAACCCGAACCCACGCCAGATGATGGTATCTCCTATAAAGTCCCCAATTGGGTTTTGATTTTATTGGCCATCATTTTAATGATTTTGCTTTTCTTTTTTAATGAATATTGGATACCACTCCTCGGTTTGTTGATCATTGTTTTGGCCTTTGTGGATTTCAGGAAATTTTTCCAAACAAATGACACCCCCAGCAATGATGACCAGCCTGATGATGGTGGCGGAACAACTGACCCTGATGATGGAAATGGTGGAACGACCGACCCCGGCGGCGGAACTGACCCTGATCCCGATGATGACGAATGTACTCCTCCACCAGCAGAAGATGGCATTCTGCCAAACGATGGAAGCTTGGACGATGAGGACATTGATCTGCCCGATTTCAATCCTGGCAACATCGGAGATGGGGAAACGACCGAACCGCCCAAGCCGTCGATTGACCCTTCAGATATAGACTTGACCGACGAGGAAAAAAAGAAAATCAAAGACGTCTTTGATCCAGATATTTTGGAAAATGGCATACCCATCAATGTTAGACCGCCTGATGGTTTTATCCTTGCCCATCCAAAGGGTACGGGGGATGATGAACCGGAAGATCCGATTGATTCTTCCATCCCACCGACTGATAAGGAGGATTTTCAAACGGCCCTTGATGATTTAAAAGAAGAGTTGGGCGATAAAATTCCTGAAGTACCCGGCAAGCCTGCCCTTGACATTGACAATGCGGTTACTAAAATCAAAAAGGCTGTCACTCCGACCAATGCCTTTCCGAGGCGGTTGCGGCCGAGGGTCAATATTTTTGGTTTCAACTACAACGATTTCGTGCTTCGCTATTTTGATTGGCGAAAATTCAAAAAACAAGATGGCACCACACCAACACCGCTTCCAGGCATTTTGGTGGAAATTGAGCGCATCGTGGAAGTGATGGCCTACCCACATTTCAAGGAACCTATGTACGAAGCCCTACGTGACCTCTCGCCCGACCTCTTTGTACCAAACCTAAACCTGATCCCGCCCAACTCCATCTCCCTGATGGTTACCAACCAGCGGTTCATCGAATCCTATATGGTTGGACTGAACCACGAAATGTCGAGGGAACTATTGTGGCGGGAGTACCCAACCGATCAGCGGGGCAGTTATTTCAGGCAGTTCTGGGATGTCAGCACCATGCCGAACCGGGAGAATTTGCCAGCAAAGGAATTTGAAGAAAAACTGAAAGACATCCCCGAAGTCCATCGTTGGGGTAGGCGCACCGACCTTGGCACGCACAACCACCGGGAAGCCGACGGCGATGCCGAACAACTCGTGCTGACCATCCGGGGCGATCTCCTGAAACGATACCCCAACACCATTATTTATGCCATGAAAGCCAAACAAGGCGAAGGCTTGGAATTGGAACTTGCCGATGAATCGGGTCAAAACCTGACCATTGATTCGCCTAACATCAAATTCCCGATCTACAAAGCAGAAGTGAAGCCCGACATCACCTTCTTGGGCTTCGATCTGAGCATCGAAGAGGCCAATGGCGACTTCGGCGACAATGAGCATGGGTGGTTTTTTGTCATCAAAGAAGTGCCGGGCGAACCTCGCTTTGGCCTCGACGAAGATGCACCCGACAGCCCAGAGGGCCTCAAATGGGACAACCTCTCTTGGGAAGGTTTCGGCAGCAATGTGAAAGCACTACGCATGAACCAGAATCCGCCCGCCAACCTCAACGGGCTGGACAACCCCGACAACGTCAATTGGAACACCAACTCCGCCGACCTTGCATACATCCTCTACCAAAAACCAGTGATGATTGCGATTCATGCGAGGGAAATGTTGAAGAATATTTAAATGAGCAGATGATGCCACCTTAATGTTCTTCCCGAAAACCAAATTTTTAAAAAAAATAAAAACAGCCTATGGCGACTTTAAGAGAAATACAAAGCCAGATCATTGACGCCCGTACCTCCAAGGAGGGGCAAGAGCAGTCCTATCGTTTTGGCAAACAATTTTTGCTGCAAGCAGAGAAAAAGATTGCGAAGCTGAAGCGGCAGGATGTGACAAGCGAAAATGCCGATGAATTGGGCGCATTGTTAAGTAGCCAAAAAGAGGTGGATGAAAGTTTGCCGAAAAGGAAGCAGGAGTGGCAACGGGCAAAGCTGAACTTGCAGGCCATCAAGGATTTGCTCAAAGAAAAGACTCCTAAGGACTGGTTGAACGAATTACCAGACCATACGCCGTTTTTATTATTTCCCATAAAAATAGAAACCAAATTTGCCCGTAACAGTGAGGGCCAACCAGAGTTGTGGGTTCGGTTTTTCCCTGATAGGGTAGCAGCGGAGAGCCACGAGGAGGCTATGTCCGAAAATGAAATAGAAGAAGGGCGGCAATTATGGCGGGACATTTTCGAGTCCAAAGCAAAAACGGAGGAGGAGCAAGAACTGATCGCCAAAGGGGTATGGAACCGCTTAGTCAATAGCCACGGCCCGAACCGGGGTCACTGGATCGCCAAGAGCAATCGGCCATTCAATATTAATTTTGCCAATAGCGAGGACGAGCTCCAATTTCCCGAATTCGATTTTGTAAAAGAAAGCGGCTGGACGGCACCCCCCTCCACCTCTGTTATGCCCGACCGCTTTGAGGTGCTGGCCTATCAATTTGATGAAGAAAACAATAAGCTCGTACTGGCCAAAAGTGCGTTCGGCAACCTCATCCCCGACACCCTTGAACTCGGCCCTGACCCCTCACAATTGGAGGAAGAATTTAAAAGGGATGAGGAAACAGGCCAACTCACCGTTGACCCCGGCATGGAGTGGATGGTCAATTTTGACAAAGCCATTGAGGTGGGGATGGGTTTGAAAATGCCCATTAACCGAGGCGAAGCCATCAATGGTTTTGACCGGTTGGTGGTGATCGGCATGCGGCTGACCGACGACGAATTTGAGTCGGCCAATAAAGTGGAAAGGCTACTGGAAGGCCATCGCTATACAGATGGCATGGCCTTTTTGCCGAAAGGCACACCGACCAATAATTCAGAGGAAGTGCCTTCTGGTTTGGACACGCAGGATGTGGGCAGTGAAAAGAGTTTTGAGGGTTTGGTCAACAACTTGGACTTTCCTTCGTGGGACAGTTTTTTGGAAAAAGAAAATAAAGCGGACGGGCAGCATTTTGCAGAGGCGCTTGGCCTGGGCTATGAAACCATCTACCCCGTGCAAAACGCTGAACAGGAGGATGTTGCAGAAGCGTTCGCCATGAACAAAGCTTTATATCCAGCAACCTTGGGCAATTACCTGGAAGAATGGCTCGGCGCTGCATTTGACAAAAAAACGAGGGATTTGATGGAGGGTTTTTTCTTGAAAAATGTGTCGGGACGGGGCTTCATCCCTTCCTTCCGGGTCGGCGACCAACCCTATGGTGTTTTGGTTACTTCTTCCATGAGAAGGTGGAAGATGAACAAAGATGAAGTGGGTAGGGAGGCTTTGTTTCACAGAAATTTTGCTGCGCTCTTGCGGGGCTTTTACACCTCGTGGGTAAAGATAGGCAGGAAGGCCAAGCACGTAGGCGACGATGCCGATTTCAAGCAACGGCTGCTGGACATCCTTGGCCTCCACCCCAGTTCGGTAGAATACTTTTCGAGGAGGGCTTTGGCAGATGAATTTTACATGAACAACTTCATTTATCATGGTTTTGGTTTTGATATTTTAAGTCCTACCTGGCACATTTTGCAGGCCCAGAAATTTTTCCAACTGGCGGCCATGAAACTGGGCAACTTTAAGGATTTGAAAATCCGGGACATTAGTTTTTTCAATAAAAGAAGTAAGTTGAACGGTCCTGTCGTTGATGGTGATCCAAAATTGCCGCTTTCAGAAACAAAGGGCATTACGCCTTTTTTTAAAAAAGAAGGCGATGAAAGGAATTACATCCACTGGCTGCTAAAGGCCGGTAAGAAAGACCTGAAAATCGAGCGGTTTATCAATGAGAGCAATGAAGGCGTTTCCCCTCCAAGGGCGCTCTTATATATGTACCTCCGACAAGCATTGCTCAATGAAATGACGACTGCTGCTAAGGGCTTTCTGCGGGTAAAAAAACAGATACAAAAGATGCCGACCAACCCTTCCATGGTCAATATGCGGGGGGCCAAACACTTTGCTGATAAAGACCTATGGAACGTAGATGTAAACCTGGAAGGGCAAGACCAGCAGGTGAGCGATTTTGTTCACCGAAAATTCAGGACGGCTACTATTCCTGATATACCCGATCCCCAAGACTTTGCGCTCATGGCCAAAATGCTGCGAATGCGAGGTGCTTTGGAAAAATTGGCCGACCTTCCCACCGCCCGACTCGAACGCCTTTTTGCAGAGCATATGGATACCTGTTCTTATCGTCTGGATGCATGGGTGACTGGGCTATTCCAATCCCGCCTCGACTTTATGCGGTTCAATCAAGCCGGGAGGGTAAATGAAGATGGTTCGTTCGATGACTTTGGTGAGTTTTCGGAAGGCCAACCACGTTACAACAGAGGCGTTTACATCGGTTCTTATGGCTTTGTAGAAAACCTCCGCCCCCGCAAAAAAGCACCCCAACCTGCTTCTGACAGTGAAGTGCCGGAAAGTATGCGAACGCCCGGCGAAACGATTGTGAAAGACCCCAACAATGGTGGTTACGTACTTGCTCCTTCCCTCAACCATGCCGTCACCTCGGCAGTGTTGCTCAATGCCTACATGAGCCACGCCGACTCCGATAATGATTCTCAATTTGCCGTCAACCTTTCGAGCCGTCGGGTGCGGAAAGCGCTCAAAGTACTTGATGGCCTGCGAAACGGACAGAGCATGGGGGCGTTGCTGGGCTATCAATTGGAAAGGGCATTGCACGACAATCCAGAGAAAGAAGAATTGGATGAATTCATCTATGTGCTACGGGAGCGTTTTCCACTCATTTCCGGCAAGTTGATAGATGTACCGGACGATGGCAGCGCCGAGGTCATTGAAGCCAATAATGTGATCAACGGGTACGACCTGCTGCATTTCACTAAAGATAAAAACTATCCCTATGGACTTCCAACGGGAGATGACAACCTGCCTGCGGCCAATACGCCCAAAGGCAGGATCATCGCCCGGGAAATTGACCAGTTGGCGAACACCCTTGATGCGGTTGGTGACCTTGCCACATCGGAGAGTGTTTATCAAGCGGTGCAAGGCAATTTTGATCGGACGGGAGGGATGTTAAAAGCTTTATCTGAAGGTACGCCACCACCTGAACCTGACTTCATCCGAACACCCCGAAACGGCAAGGTCATCACACAACGGGTGTGCATTACTTTCGATCCGACGGCTGGCTCTACGGCTGCCAATTGGGGTGCTGAAACCGTTCGTTCAAAAGCAAATGCTCCCGTCAATGATTGGCTGGCAAAGGCGCTGCCCAATCCAACCACGATAGGTTTTCAGGCAGTGGTCGGCAACATACCATCCCCGATGGATTTGACAGAAGCCTTTGATTTACAGCCGATTGACTTCGTTTTGATATCTGGCAACCAACTTGGCGACCTGTCGAGCGAACTGGAGCGCTATCTGATCCATAAAATAAAATCAAAACCTGGAAATGAGGCTGAGGAAGTGACCGTCGTATTTAACAAAGCTGATTCGGGCAAAACACCTTTGTCTCTTTTGCAGCCATTGATGCGGTCGTTGCGGCGGGTCATCACGGAGTCCCGCTCGCTGCATGCTCAGGACTTTATGACGGGCATCGAAGGACAAGACGCCAATGCTGCCAACCCGCAGGGCTACCTTGATGGGTTGAACGGTTTTAAGGCGAAGGTGCAGGCAATTTATGATAAAATAGCTGCCGAACTGGACGAGAGTGGAACGGGTCTAATGAATTTTTATAAAACAGAAATCGAAGCGCTTTACACCACTTTGGCAGAAGACCCCGATCAGGTAGTCGTTCCTGCTTGGGAAGGATTATTGGATCAGGTTCGGCCAAAATTAGCGGCATTAGTGCCTTTTGCCTTGCCGGAAGCGCTGCCGTCGTCATTGGTTGGTTTTACAAAAATAGAAGTGGATGCGCTGGTCGGTCAGGTCATTTCCGTTTTGGATATTTTTGGAAAAAGAAAACTGGAGGTGGATGAGGGTGAACTGCTGGTCATCCCTGATTTTAATACCATCGAAAAAGAAGAAGACAAGGGCACGGCGCTGGAAAATGCGATCCTCAATTTGACCCAAGCAGCCAAGACCTTACTCAATGAGAGCTTTATTGCAGTGCCATTTTTCAAAGCAAATAACAAAAAAGAATTGAAAGATAGTTTGGATAAAAACATCCTGCCGGAAGGCTTGAAACCAAGCGAATTGAAAATCGAAAAGTGGCTGCAAGGCGCTGGCAAGGTCAGGGAAAAAGTAGACAACCTGACCACCTTGGCCACTACCCATGATATGCTTCTCGACGAGGCATTCGACCTCTCGCCCGTTCAGTTGCCTTTCAATGAAAATGGCCATTGGGTTGGCGATGAATTTCCCGAAGGGTACTCCCCAGAAAATGATACGGTTTCACTGATGTTGCACCAATCCACTGCCCTTGACCCTGATGCCACTCTCTGCGGCATTTTGGTGGACGAATGGACGGAGGTGATTCCTGAAAAGGAGGTGAGTGCTGGTATCACGTTCCATTACAACCGCCCGAACGCCATGCCTCCGCAATCGCTACTAATGGCTGTACCTGCTACTTTGGATGGGAAATGGGACTACGATGAACTGGTGGACATCATCCATGAGACGATTGACTTGGCGAAGCTGCGGGCATTGGAGCCTAACCATCTGATGCGTTCGGTAGGCTTTCAGGTTTTACCAGCCGTGATGTCGGAATTGACGAGGTTTAATTTTAGTACGAATTTGAAAAACAATGTGATCAAACGGGTGGCCATAGCGCCTGACCCGGAAACTTTTTAATGATAGAGTGAGGGGGCGAGGTCTTGGAGACCAATCAACCAATTTACCAATTCACAAATTTACCAAAACATGGGATTCAATTTTTCAAAACCATTTCAAGATTTAGCCAAAGCCGTTGAAAATGCTTTTGCGCCATCGGTGAAGCCAGTCCACAAGCCAGCTATCAGGGGATGGAACCGCCTGGAAGGCAACCCCCGCAAAGCAGACTTTGACCGCAGTATGCGGGCCGAAATCCGTGACCCACTGTGGATGCTTTCCCGCCAGTGGCAGTTCGGCGAGTTTCAGGGAGAAGATGCCGGGTCGCCCATCAATGTGGATGTCCTGACGGAGCATTACAGCTTGAACCGCTATGCCATCAAGCGGGACGGGGCAAGGGCCTATTCGGACGAAATCCCTTTGGAGGCGCAGGTGGAAAGGGAAGCTATTCCAAATGACCTTGGAACACAGATCATGCTGGCCAGGCACTTGCTGAAGGATTTGAAAAAAACACTGAATGCCGCCGATTTCACGGAAGCAAAAAAATGGCTGCGGCAGGAGTTCGCTATTGATCCAAATCTTGATCTTCTGTTACATCGGGAGTCCACCCAAATGCACGAACTCGCTATGGCGACGCTTTTTGATGGGTTTGAGGTTTATCAATTGGAGCGGGATGAGGACTTTGAGACAAAGGTAAACGGCAGTGGCTTGGTGGACAATATCAATGATGGCATCAAAGCAGCAGGCAGCAGGCTGAAAGACTATTTTGAAAGCCTGTTCACGCAGCCAAGCTCACCTGATAAAGATGCCTGGCGGCCTTCTCAGTTGGAATACCAATTTGATGTGGCAGCAGAAGACAAGAATGCAAAACGGACGCTGTTATGTGCCGAAGAATTTGCCGAAGGCCATCTCGATTGGTACTCCTTTGACATAGATAACGACGACGATGCTGACCTAACGGATGAACCAAACGCCAACGTTCCCGCCTCCAAGCAGGGCGAAGTGCGGATGTCCTTCCTGCCCGCTCCCGTCACTTTTGAAGGCATGCCAAAGTCCCGTTACTGGGAAATGGAAAATTACAAGACTGAGTTTGCCGACATCACGGCGAACACCACTGATCTGGCCAAAATGCTCTTTTCAGAGTTTGCCATGATCCACGCAGATGATTGGGTCATTGTACCCTATAAATTGGAAACAGGCACCATCGTCGAAGTGAAAGGCATCGTGGTGACGGACGTTTTTGGCGAAAAAGTACTGATTACTGCTGCCGGGCAAGGCCCGGATGAAGATTTCCACCGCTGGAATTTGTACAACCTCCACACCACCAAAGAAGGTGACCAGAGTGACCACCGTCTGTTTCTCCCGCCCGTGGTGGACAAAATACTGGAAAGTGAGCCACTCGAAAAAGTCAATTTCCTGCGGGATGAAATGGCCAATATGGTCTGGGCGGTTGAGTCCACTTTGCCTTCCCAATTGGGCACGGGCATCAGCGGCCATGAAACAGCCAGCCGTTTAAGGGAAGCAGAAAACAATGTGCCTGCACCTCCTCCGCCCACCGAAGCAAAAATCAGGTATGTACTCGGCACAGAAGTCCCTTATAATTGGATTCCATTCGCTCCCGTACAACTGCCTGGCAGCTTCCGCCAAATTCGATTACAGCGATCTAAAATGCCTGGGCCCGTCCGGCATCGCAGCCAAATATTGGAACAGCCAGCGCCTTATTTTGTGAGGGAAGAAGAAGTACCCCGCTCAGGTGCGATCGTTTGCCGGAGCTACCAGCGTGCCCGTTGGTACAATGGCAAAACGTTTACCTGGATCGGTAAGCGGAAACGGACAGGGAAAGGGGAAGGTTCGAGTGGATTGGCGTTTGACCAGATAGTGGAGGCGAGGGATTAAGGAAAAACGAAAATTAGAATAGCTCTTTCAGTTCCAATTTAAATCCTTTTAAAACATTGGATTTCAAGGTGTTGTCTTTTTTCAGCGAGGCTGTTTTCTTCATTTTGCCATCTTGGTTTTCATAGACATCCAGCGTTTCTTTTACTGGGTCAATGACCCAATATTCCAGCACATTATGCTTTCAGTACTCTTCCTTTTTCTGATTGAGGTCAATTTTTGCTGTGCCTTTGGAGAGAATTTCAACCATTAGGTCAGGAGCGCCATAAATCCAGTCTTTTAAGATTTCTTTTCTTTCATTGGAAATAAAAAGCAGGTCTGGTTAGAAGATGTTTTTCTCATTAAGGTGTACGTCCAAAGGGGCATTTCTAACGACGCCAATATCGTTTTCCTTGACGAACTTGTATAGGTAAAAAGTAAGTGCAATTGAAATTTCTTGGTGTTTGTCTTTTGAAGGCATGTGTATAAGTTTTCCCTGGATGAGTTGAAAAGGTGCCCCTTCTGGCAGTTGCATGTAATCTTCCTTGGTATATTCCTGATCAGAACTGATGTCGGTGAGTACATATCCTTTCCCGTTTTTATACAACAGTTGGCTGTTCCACATAATGAACAGCCTGCCACGGAGCAGGTCATCGAAGGAGCGGAGCGGTCTTAGAAATCCCTTCTTGCTTTTATTTTTTTGCGATAGCAGTTGACATATTTGTTTTATTTTCCAAACAAATATAGACAAAGTTTAGGCTGTTGAATTTTGGTCTATTAATTAGTGAGCATTTTTATTAGAAAATCCTGATTTGATTGGTTGACAAATTTTCTGATGAAGCCATCTACCCATAGCCATATTTCACCCCTTCTTCTTAGCTTCTCTTTCATTTTTCTAAATATTTGTCACGGATTAAGGGTTTTACTTTTTGAATTATTTTACTATTAATTTATGGGACTCTTGTCCAAATTTACTATCTATCAACACAATAAATATTTGAGGATTTTTTAAGTTGATAAAAAATTCGTTATCCTCCGTGTAGCCGATTTTTCTCCCCATGGAATCATAGATGCTGCATGATTTATAATGATCTAATTCCCCCATTACTTTTACCTTCCCATGCTGTTGAATCAAATGAAATTTATTTTCTATTTCATTATTTAATTCTTCTAATGACGAAATATCTGATGGTGAAAACTGAACTACATAACCATCAGGGGGAACAGATGTTAGGACGCCACAGTTATTATCATCGTCATATAAAATAGTGGGGTTTGAATGATCTCCGAAAAAACAAGCACTCTCACTAAAATCATTATTATTAATTGAAACCCAAGGTCCGTATATTTCTTTAGTTGGATCAACATTGTCAAAACTAAAACCTTGACCAGGAAAATAATATGAGCAATCAGTTAAGTCCATGGCGCCGAATCGAAGCTCAATTACTCCGTTTTCATAAAACCATATTTGAAAATTAATTGAGTGGTTTGCACCATTCTCATCATATTCATCGTCATTATACACGTTATGATATTCAATAACCAGGGCTTCTATATTATTTAAGGATGTTGATGTATATCTAACTTCAGAATGTAAATAAGATGTATCAATAATTTCTCCTACAGTGTAGCTACCGGCAAACAAATAAATATTGAATTCGGGTGATCCTGGAAAATAGCCTACTCCATCACTATCAATAAACACTTTATTATATTTTTCACCGTAAAAGGGAAATTCAAATCCAAAGTCGAAACTCTTTTCCCAATAGTACGGGTCTTCACCTGCTAATCCTAACTCAATATTTACGGAGTTGTAATTGATCATTGTATCATAACTGGATTGAAAATGATCGATTGAATAAGATTGAGCATTGCAAACTACAGCAATCGCTATTTGAAATAGTAATAGGTTAACTATTTTCATATTTATCAAGATTTTTTTTGTAGCTATTCAATATAAAGATTTCGCCTCAAAATCTTTTTGCTGAACAGTTGCGAAAAAGAAAAACAATTCTTTGTACAAATGAATATTTAAAATGATGAAATGCATTTTAAAGTCATCGCTTTTGATTTGGGATTCTCAAACAATATTTACCATTATCGCTTAATGATTCTTTTCACGGCTTTCCGTTCCTGCATCGAACGCTTGTATGGCAGTCCCTCAAAACTTCCAATCGGACTTTGTATTGGTCGTCGCTGATATATTCGTAAGAAATGGAGCTGCCGATAATGCGGGTGGCTGAAAGGGAAAAGTAGTTGGAAAGGGTCAATAGAAAGAAACATATCTTCTTCATCATGTTAGATTTGAGAGTTTGAAATTGGCAATAAAGTTAAATAATTGCTGGGTTATGTGTAAACAGCTTGGCCTTTAGCATCACAGAAAGAAGCTAATCCAGTACTAAATGCGTTCTTAATAAAAATTTCACTCAATATGAATAAACTGGACTTTTGACATTTGATAATAGACATTAGATTCATGGACAAATCACTCGAATTTAATATTGATTGTCAGTTGTTTATATAATTTTTTTTACACAAAGTTTCCTAAAATCTATTGTCTAACATCTAATTTCAAAATTCCAGTGAATAAAACAACCAACAATAAATGAAAAACACATTTTTCTTTTTTTTCTTTTTTTTCCTGTTTTATGGTTGCTCTGATGATGAAATGGGGACTCCCTTGAATGAACTCTCTTGCCTTGGAGATGCAAGCACACCTATTGTTCAATCCGATTGTGACAATTTTCCATTAAATCCACAGATATGCGAGTCTGTATATGTAGGGGATTATACATTGGAAGAAGAGAGCAGGAAATTCTTGCCGCAGTTTTGCCGGGGAATAGGGGATAGGGATATTTATGTAAATGCAAATGGTGAGAAAGTGGAAATGGAGGTGGTTCTCAAGAATTTCATTAATACCCATTCCCTTAGAAATACCTTTATGCCTTGTGAAAATGATTCAACAAAAAATATTGGTGCTTGTATCGGTTTGGAGGCGGCATTGATGAAAATGAGGTCATTGGATTCGACCATTGAATTAAATTTGCAGTTACACACAAAATTAAGTTCTGGAGACCCGTTATCAGGCAAAGTCGCAGATTATGTTGAAATATCAAGAGCTGCCGGAAATAATACTTTTGTATTGGATTTTTCGGTCATTGTAAATGAGCGGGATGTTGGTAATGATCCGTCACCTTTCCAAGAAAACCTGGGTGCTATTGACTTGCTCGGAGAATCTTTTGATGATGTGATAAGTTCCGATATTAGTTTTTTTAACGACCCCAAGCCGTTTAAATATTATTATAATTGGGAGGTTGGCCTGATTGCTTTTCAGGATTCTGATGGTGTGCTTTGGCGGATACAAGATTGATTTATTTTTCCGACATTTGCGGCGGGTTAGTGGTGTTAGCACTTCAAGTGTTAACACCACTTTTGTTTATTAGCATTATTCATTTCTGTTCAATATAGGATTTCGACTCAATGCTGAACAGTTGCCTTTATTCAATGAAAATATCCATCTTAATGCCAGTTTATAATACCGCCAAATATTTGGAGGAATGTTTGGGTTCCATTTTGGAACAAAAAGAAGAAGGTTGGGAGCTATTGGCGATTGATGATTTTTCTACTGATGATAGTTTTAATATTTTAAATAAATATGCGGAAAAAGATGCTCGAATAAAAGTTTTTCAAAATAATAAAAAAGGAATTGCCCCTGCATTAAAGGTGGCATTTGAAAAAAGTAATGGGCAATTAATTACCCGTATGGACAGCGATGATATTATGCTATCAAATAAATTAATTGAATTAAAAAATAATTTATTGAAATATGGGCAGGCACACATCGCAACTGGACAGGTCGAATATTTTTCCGAAACTGGGATAGGGGAGGGTTATCGGAAATATGCAGACTGGCTTAATAAATTGACCGCCACTGGAAATAATTTTTCCGAAATACACAAAGAATGCACCGTTCCTTCCCCCTGCTGGATGTGTTTTAAAAATGACCTGATAGAATGTGGTGCATTTCAGGAAGAAATTTACCCAGAAGATTACGACCTCGTTTTTCGCTGGCGACAAGCTGGTTTTAAAATAATTCCTTCTGATAAAACATTGCACCGCTGGCGTGACCACCCTGACCGCACTTCCCGCACAGATAAAAAATACGCCGATAATTCTTATTTACAATTAAAATTAAATTGGTTTTTAAAAAGCGACTATGATTCAGGAAGACCATTGGTAATTTGGGGAGCTGGAAAAAAGGGGAAACGCATTGCTCGCATGTTAAACGAAAAAAATATTTCTTTCGGATGGGCGACTAATAATAAAGAAAAAATCAGTCATGAAGTACGAGGTGTAGAGCTACGTCATTTTGATATTTTACAAAAATTAAATAACCCACAAATAATCATTGCCGTTGCCGCTCCAAATGACCAGGCGAAATAAAAAATTATTTAACTGAAATTAATTTATCCCCAATGCAACATTTTTATTTTTTTTGCTAACCAATTCCCCAATTCCCCAATTCCCCAATTCCCCAATTCCCCAATTCCTAATTTCCAAAAATGTCATTTAAAGAACTCGCCAGAATTGCTTTGCTCGGAACGGAAAACGCCGTTTTCCCTGAAACGCTATTAAAAGAAATAAAGGCAAGAGGCTTGGATATTGAAAAAGATCCCCCTTTGCTCTTGGCGGAAGCGGCAGCCGCATTTTCCCAGATAAAAAAAGCGGGATTTAAATTAGAGGACTTTAAAGGGAAATTGCCCGAAGCAGCCACAGGCAAAGAGGAGAATGCCTGTTCTTTTAAATCCGTCCGGCATTTGCAGTTGATTTTAGATGGGAAATTTTCAGCTATATTCCCTGAGTTTCTCCACCACTTGTTGGAAAATGGCAAGCACCTGCCGACTTCTCTATTGCCCGTCCTCATGGCACGGGACGACATCAATGAATGGTGGCATTTGATCGACGTGTCGCTCAGTGGAACAGGCAAATGGCTGTTGGGCGCAGCACCCAAAATGGAGCATTCGGGTGGAGCAGCCTTCAGAAAGACTATGGGATGTGGGTGATAAATTGCAGCGGATGGCCCTTTTCCGCTATTGGCGGATGAATGACCCACAAGCTGCCACCGAGCATTTGACTGCTACTTGGGAATCGGAAAACTACCGGGATAAAAAGGCTTTTATAAAGGAATTATCTGTTGGCCTCTCTCCTGCGGATGAAGAGATATTGGGGAAAGCCCTTGCCGACCGTAGGAAGGAAGTCCGAACGGAAGCTGCCCGATTGTTGGCAAAACTGCCGCTGTCTGAATATTCCGAGCGCATGTTCCAGCGGGCATTGGACATGATGTTCTATGAAAAGGGCAAATGGCATTTCAATATACCCGATGAACCTGATAATGCGGCCGTCGCCGATGGAATTTTAACCATAGATGTTTCGTGGAAAGGTGGCGCAAAGGCGGGCTATCTGAGCCAGGTTTTTTCAAAAATACCACCCAGCCGCTGGGAGCTGCATTTTGAGGCCGAACCACAGGAAGTGCTTAAATTATTCGCCCGTACCGATTGGTCAAATGTGCTGCTCAGGGCATTGGCTAACGC
Source organism: Saprospiraceae bacterium (assembly GCA_965222975.1). Taxonomy (GTDB): domain Bacteria; phylum Bacteroidota; class Bacteroidia; order Chitinophagales; family Saprospiraceae; genus UBA6168. The sequence goes on from CBDCVJ010000086.1 coordinate 192,274, forward strand.
TGCTGTTTTCCATGAAGATGATAAATGGATAGATTCAATGGTCACTTATTGGTTTGAAAATGAAAACTCGCCCCTATGGAACGATGAGGTTGGCCAGCGGTTGCTCGAAATGGCTCCGCCCGATACAGTCAACCGATTGTGTGTTAAATATTTAGATGAGAGAAGAGGATTGCCAGAGGAGGAGTCGCCCGTTTTTCAACTGCTTCTCATCAATGATTCCCCGTGGGACAATGACCTCACCAAGTTGATTATCAGCTGCTTGCAGGAATGGATCGCCGTCGCCAAAACGATGGATTGGAGTGCCCTGCATTATAAACAGTTTCTCGATATGGCAGCCCTACGCTGCTCACCTTCCCTGTTTTCCTTCCTTGAGAAGGGTTGGCGCACCACAGCTCCACTTTGGTACAATTGGGAGAAATTGGTGACGGAGATGCTGAATACCGTGCTTTTCAGAAGGGAAATGATTTTGGAATTGGAGGCTTTATAAGTTTTCCCGTCCATCCTCTTTGTCATTTCGAAGAAATCCGTCCTTGTCATAAAGGCAAGTATGGCGTGCAAAACGGGGCGAGGACGGATTTCTGCAAAATGAGAGGGTTTACCTGTTGAACCTGAATTGCCCATGTTTTGGGTGAAATTTATTTTGGTGCGTTTGCTCAATATATAAGACGAGGAAGTGGGAAAGATAGAAGGCGAAAAGTGAAAATATACTTAGGGGTTTACTCATTTTAGTAGAAAAAAACCTTCAACCAATCCAGAACCATTTGCCGACGGAAGAAAAGTAATAAAACACTGACGATTAGTATAAATATCACCATCCGTTTGAGAAATCGGTTGCTGTTGTCCAGCTTCTCTTTTCGGCTGGTATATTTCCTTTTTCTGGATTGGTAGATCATAGAATGAATGGTTGGATTGGTTTAGTGGCTAAATAGTTTTATGACACTGCAATATTAACCATTTAGCCATTAAACCATTTCAACCATTTTTAAATCTTAAACTGCATTTGCTCTGCTATGTTCTCTTCTTTTATTGATTCCAGCTCAGGGTCATAAATGACGGCTGGTTCAGATTGAGGCGGAGCTTCAGCAGTTTGGGACTTTTTTGGTAGAGGCGCTTCAGGTTGAGGTTCAACATGAGATACATCAACCAAGAACCCCATTTTTTCACTGAATTGGAATAATTCTTCCCCTTCGTCAAAATGTTTTACCAATTGGTCAATAGTGATGTCATATTCGCCTCGAAAATATTCGCCCGGCGTTTTAGGTGCGTTCAGCACATCGGTGCCGATGAATTGGCCAAGTTGGAAATAAGATTCCCATTGCACCGGATCGAAAAACTGATCGGCAGTGGATTCATGCGGGAAATCAGGGTGGTATATTTTGTATTTAAATGTATCGAACTGTGGGTTTTTTGAACCGTCGGCATTGTGTTCTGGCACGAAAAGTTTTCTGGGTGAAGTGACAGAAGATTTGATATAAACCAGCGTGCCTATTTTTATCTTATCGCTGCCGACCTTGTTGGTCATTTCGTTCAATCTGTTCATAGTGGAGATGACGGCTTTGGCGTGTAACTCATCGAACCGTTCTTCCTTGAAATCTACACCCCGCTCAGCTTTTAGGTCAACCCTGAACTTGAGGATGTTTTTATCTTTTTTGGAATAAAAATAATTGACAAGTGCTTCGAGCTTTTCCGGTTTTTCCTTTATCGCCCCCTTTTCAACAATCCTCCTTTTAAATATGATAGGTTGGTCGTCCTCATCCGTCACATCAAACTCTTCCCATACTTTCATCAAGTCGGCCACGGAAAAGCGCTTTTGGGCATAGCCCGAAGAGGCCCTTGGCCGAATGGTATCCACAGGGTCATGGCCTTGCCGGAAGGCAATGTCTATTCCGAGTTCATTACGGGCACGAATTGACAGGTTTTCGAGATCAGCGAAGGTGCTGGCAGGGTCGGCACCTGCATCCACGGCGAGGATGAGGCGACATTGACGGCGGAGCAGTTCATACACTGCGAGGTTTTCGATGTGGCCACCGTCGGAGATGTTGAGTTTGCGGTTGGTAGTGCCGATTTTTGAAAACAATTCTTTGAAAAAATAAGACGGCCACCAAACGACGTACTTTAAAGGTGATACAGCGGATGCTTGTTTCCCGACCTTTAAGCCTTTAGCGGCTTTCTCTTCGGCCTTCTTTTCTTTTTTAGTTTTAAAATCTGGATTGTTGACCCAAAAACCTAACCGGGCATTGAAGAGGGTCATCATAATGCTCAGCAACTTGTTGGAATAAATGCCCATACCAGGGTTCACTGCTGCTGCGGAAATAGTAAGGGCAGCGGGCAAGGTCATATGTTTAAACCCAGGAAAAGCTGCTGTTTTGACATAACCTGATAATTTGGAACCACAAAATGTGGGAGACAAAAGGAAATAATCACTTGCTTTTGCCCCTTTGAATTTGTCTTCCTCGCCAGGATTTTGCAAGTTGAGGCAGGTGTTGATGAGGGGGTATGGGGCTAGGTAATTGCGCCGCACATTGTACTTCCCCTCGGCTGACCCTTGTTTTTTTTCCTCATCCAATTTAAAAACATTTTTCAGGTACATATTGCTGCAATCTCCCGTTTGGCTCAAAAACGCATCCGACAATTGCTTGCGGTAGTAGCGGTGAAAACTTAATGAATTTGGATTTAGGATAAAACCAAAAATGTACAACCCTACAGCTATCGCCAGTGCGATAATGGTCTGTTGACCAGTCCAATCGCCACTGGTATCCAATGTCACAACTCCTACAACTGTCAGGTAAATCAATATGGCCAGAAAGATAAAGGATTCAATTTTTGTAAAAACCTTTGAGACGTTTAGGTTGAAATTCATGGTCAGGTTCAGCACAAAATGTACTAGCACGATGCCACCAAGTACCCAAAGGGCAGGAGATAGGTAGTTCATGACCATGTTGTTAGGTTCGCCCCAATCAAGTGCGGAACCCTGAAATTCAAGTATAGTTCGAGAAGTAATAGATTTGAAAATGATATAAAATATGATGCCTGTTACTATAGGACTGAGCAGGCTCATCACCCAACTGACAAGATAACCGAACATTAGCAGGATAGTATTCCAAAGTTTGTCCAACTTTCCTTGCCCGGGTATCATGTAGTCGCCGTAATTCCGGAGGTGTTCTATTTTCTCTTCGTGAAAAAGTTTATCGTACCCGTTCAATTGCTTTACTGATGCTTGAATGTATGCTCCAGTATAACCGCCTCCAGAAACGGTGGAGATGTAATCAGCCTTTTCCAAAATCTTGAACAAATTAAGCGTTTTCAAAAAACCCAAATTAATGGTAGCGGAGCGGATGCCACCTCCGGAGAGGGCAATACCGAATTTTTCGGTTGCGAGTTTTTCTTTTGCATCAGGGCCAAATAGTTTTTCCCTGCGTTTTTCGATCAGTTCTGTTTCTTCTTTGAGGATTTGGGATAGTTTGTAGGTTTTCATTTTGAATGGTGTTTGTTTCCGAATTTAATTTTTGATAAATGACTGGTTTGCACAAAATAAACTCAAACAAATTCTATCCTCAAATTTTTAGCTATAAAAAAGGCAGTTGTCCCATTTTATCGGAACAACTGCCTGTTGCAATTTATCTTTTATTTCATTTTAAAGAGTCCTGCAAAACCTCTACGAATAAGTTAGGCACTTTGAATTTTTTAGCCATCTGCTCTATTTTAGGGGTAGGGTCATTTTTGAGTTGGGAAATGATTTTTTCCTCTTTGGTTAAATATTGTTTTATTTTTTTGACAAAGTTTTTTTCTACTCCCAAAAGGTCTATGATGGCAAGGTCATCCAGCCCTTTTTGTAGCATCCTCCTAACGTGGATGATATCTTTTTTAATGGCAGCTCTTTTTTCGCCTTGCTCTATACCTTGCTCAATGCCTTCTTTCTTGGCTTCTTCAATAATATGCTCTTTGACTAATTCTTGAATTCCCATCGGTTGTTTTTTTATTTTATCAATTTTTTTGATTTCGGTTTCAAATTTAAGGAAATATTCCTTTTTCTGAAAGTGGACATGGTATTTGAGGAACTGCAAAAGATCACGGACTTGCTTAATGGCATAGCCATTTTCCCGCAACTCTTTATATATCTGCACTTTGGCCGTGAACAATGCATCGTCCGTCCATTTGCCCTTCAGGCCGATCAGGGCCGCTTTCATAACAACAGCCCAAGGGTTCTTGTTGCCGTCAAAGTCCTCATTTTTATAATCAATCAATTTGAACAACGGGTATTTATAAACTATTTCAGTGCCCATGCAGGTTGCCATATAACGGTCGGGGCGCCAGCTTTTATTGATGTCGGTCAAAATGGCCAAGGCCGAAATGGGAACATTGAAACGGTCTTTGATGCGGTAGAAATAGGTGAACATCCGGTCTGGGAAATTCGGATCTTTATAACCCTGCACCTCTACATGAATGAGTATCCATTGCACTGATCCGTCCAGAAGCCAAACCTTAGCAAGCAGGTCGGCACGACGCTCGTTCTGCTCTGATTCAGGAAAAAGCTCCAGCAATTCTTTATCAAGCATGACGAACCCTTTTTTCCAGTCTATTTTAGGATGAAATTCAGGAAAATAAAAAAGGATGGCATAAGGGAAAAAATCTTCCAAAATAGCTTTCCATAGTCTGTCTTTTGTGAGCATTGGGGATTGGTATATTAAATGAATTGGTATATTGGTCAAGAGGGACGTGGGTACTGCAACCTTTTTTAAGCTCTGGAAGTCAAAAGCAAGTCTAAATCTGTATGTTTCAACTCGTATCGTCGGCCAAGATATTCATTGGTCAAGCGGCCCTTATAAGCGTAAACGCCGTTGCGGAGGCCTCGGTGTTCATACAAGTATTCTTCCAATCCATTAACCTTTCCTGCCGACACGAGCAGCGGCATTAATATGTTGCTGACTGCAATAGATGCGGTGCGGGGTACTTTGGAGGCAATGTTGGGCACGCAGTAGTGGATTACACCATGCTTGACAAATGTTGGGCGGTGGTGGCTGGTCATTTCAGAAGTTTCAAAACAACCACCTTGGTCGATGCTGATATCTATAATGACTGAGCCAGCCTTCATGTCCATGACCATGGCTTCGGAGACAACGACTGGAGCCCGGCTCGTTTTTGAGTGAAGAGCGCCGATCGTCACATCTGCATTGAGCAGTTCTTTGGCCACCTGATAGGGGTTCATGGTGGAAGTATTCAACTGTCGCCCTACATGACGTTGTAGCCGCATCAATTTATATACGTTATTGTCAAAAATTCGGACGTCGGCACCAAGACCTAGTGCTACACGGGTGGCTGATTCACCTACCACACCAGCACCAAGAACAACAATCTTTGCCGAAGGCACTCCCGAAACGCCAGCAAGCAACACCCCTTTTCCACCGTTAGCTGAGGTAAGCAATTCACCTGCAGTTAAAACAGCACTGACTCCTGCAATTTCACTCAACACCCGTACAAAAGGAAATGATCCGCTGTCGTCCTGAATGTATTCCATTCCAAGGGCGATAATCTTTTTCTCAAGAATCCTTTGAAGGAGTTCTTTTGACATCGCAGGTAGGGTAAGCGGGGAAATGACAATTTGATTTGGGTGCATCATTTCCACCTCCTCAAGCGTCATTGGGCCAGATTTTAGGATAATGTGGGCTTTATATACCTCCTCTTTGGAATACTTTATTTCTGCACCTGCTTCGGAATAGCGGTGGTCATTGTAGTTGGATTTTTCGCCTGCGCCGGTTTCCATTAAAACCCTATGCCCATACCCTGTTAAGGTGGCCACTGCGGAGGGTACCATGACCACTCTGTTCTCTTGCATGACATCGGTCTTAGGGATGCCGATGAACATCCCACCTTTTTTCCTTTCCACGGCCAACATTTCAGTCTGTGGCAAGTATTGGCTTTCGACCAGCGATTTCGGGATAGGGATTTTTTTCTTTGTAGTGCCTGACATAGAAAAATGGTTAGATGGCTGATTGGTTTGATGGTTGAGTGGCTGGATAAAAACCATTCAGCCATTAACCATTTAATTCCTACAAAATTAGAATTTTCCTTGAGGAATCATTGAGAATAGTGATATTTATCTTAGTGGTATCATCTGGTAGCAGCGGTTTGATGATTTCGGGCCATTCAATGAAACAGTAATTGCCATCGAACAGATAATCCTCTATACCAATATCGAGGGCTTCTTCGATGTTTTTTAGGCGGTACAAATCGAGGTGCCTGAAGAGCTGTTCGTTTCCGTTTTTATCTAAATAAGTATATTCGTTTACAAGTGAAAAAGTAGGGCTGGTAACGTTTTCCCGCACGCCTAAATCTTTGCAGATGGCTTGGACAAGGGTCGTCTTGCCTGCTCCAAGGTCTCCTGATAGGGTAAAAACTTTTTGATTGGCTGCATATTGAAGGAGTTCTCTGGCAGCAGCGTCTATTTCGGTTAAGTTTTTTGCTAAAATCTCTTTCATTTACCAATTCATTTCTTTCCTTCCTCCATTATTGCTAAAACGATTACCACTAGGGTAACCGCCGATATGGCCCAAAAACCCACTCCCATTTTTCCTTGAAAAATAGCCTGATAGAAAAATGCTCCCATCACGCCGCCGAGTAGCGGCCCGACGACAGGTATCCAAGCATATCCCCAATCGGAACTACCTTTTCCTTTTATTGGTAATATGGCATGTGCAATCCTTGGCCCTAAATCCCTTGCTGGGTTGATGGCATAGCCAGTCGTTCCTCCGAGCGACATACCAATGGCAATGATGAGTAGGCCGACCACAGCTGGGTTAAGCCCTTCTGTAAAGTTGTTTGCGCCGATGAACAACAGTCCTGCAATGAGGATGAAGGTACCGATCATTTCACTTAACAGGTTTGCCCAACGAGATGGAACAGCTGGGCTGGTAGAAAAGACCCCTAGTTTGTCAGCTGGGTTTTCGGTCTTCCTCCAATGGGGTAGGTAATGCAGCCAAACGATGGCTGCCCCTGTGATTGCGCCAAGCATTTGGGCAGTTATGTAGGTTGGTACATCAGCCATTTGAAAACCCCCGGCCCCGGTGGCTGCGAAGGCCAATGTGACGGCTGGATTGATGTGCGCCCCACTGATGCTTCCAACTGCATAGATCGCCATCGTGACGGCAAGGCCCCAACCGATTGTTATGACGACCCAACCGGAATTTTTCGAATGGGAGGAATGCAGGGCAACGCCTGCATTCACGCCGTTGCCCAAGATCATGAGTAGCATGGTGCCGATGAATTCTGCTAAGAAGGTTGACATTGGAATTTTCGTTTTGTATGTATTACAATAAGTTTATATTTGTCCCGCTTCGAGTTTTGATAAATCCTTCCCATTGGACTTCTCGGCCCTAATGTACATGGAGAATTTAAACTATGCAACCTACCTTGAGAAAATTACCTTTTCATTACCTCGCCTGAATGCCTTTATCTGTTGCTGAGTTTTAGCAATGATATTCTTGTTTGGCAAAATAAAATTGCTTTGGATGTTTTGCTATTAGGTGTGAGGAAATTTTTGGATTTTGAATAATACCGAATTTGGAACCAATTTGTGAAAGAGAAAACTTATACAAAAAGGACGGCTGCCATGTTACTTGGCAGCCGTCCTTAGTTACATACGGAGGAAATCGATTTCCTTGGATGTATTGTGAAAATAGAATGGGGTTAATTCCTCCTCCGACCTTGATGGCCTCTGCCACGTGAAGATCGGCTTCCACTTTTTCCATTTGACCGACTATCCCTTCCACCTGAAGAACGTTTACTCGGGCCAGAATGCCTTTTTTGGTTAGAACGGGTAAGATTATCCAAAGAGGCATCTTCAATCAATGCCAATTCTCCACCTGACAAGGTTTCTAAATCTTGGATGATGATATCATCACTTACATAATGCTCTCTGTTCCAGGTCTTATAAGCCAGTTTCATATAAGAACCAATTACTTGTACAAAGCCATCTTTCTTTGGGCCTTCCTTCATAGATTTGGCTTTTTCTATAAGCGTCAGCACATTATGTCCATAATGCCGGAATTTGGTTCCTTTCACTGGGTAAGGAACTCTATCAGGTCTTTTCTTCCGGTCGTCTGAAGTAGGCCTTTCCCCATTGGGGGGCATAACATCCAAATCGTATTCAGCGATTCGGAAAACGTGTTTCCACATTTTATCCCGATAATCGTCAAGGTTTCGGTTCTGGGGGTGCATCTGCATCATTAATTTGACAACTTGTTCTATAAATTGTTGCCGTTCAGCCGGGTTTTCGATGGTCCGGGCATGCCTGACCATGTTCTGGATATGGCGGCCATATTCAGGGATGATCAATTCTTCTTTGCTTGAATTATATTCCATTTAATGAATGGTGAATTGTAAATGGTGAATTGTGAATGGGAGGAGTAATTGTAGCACTCACAATCCGACCAAGTTTTTTAAAAAATGTTTCACTACCATAACTTTTTGTGTCAAACTCGTTTTCAAGCCCAAAGACACTTCCTCCTCTAATCTGATCTTAACATCAAGCCCGAAATTGTTCTTTATAAAAAAGTGTACAGAAACGAAATAAATGTATTAATCAAGTAACGTTTTACTCAACGGTAACAGACTTTGCAAGGTTGCGGGGCTGGTCAACGTTACATCCGCGCATGACCGCAATGTGATAAGAAAGTAATTGTAATGGAACGACTGATAACAATGGGGTAAAAGGCTCTTCCGTATCAGGGATCGGAATGGTGTAATCTGCAATCTTGCTGATTTCTTTATCACCTTCTGTTACAATCGCTATTACAACACCTTTACGGGCCTTTACTTCCTGAATGTTGGAAACGATCTTTTCGTTGAGGCTCTTATTGGTTGCGATTACAATAATAGGCATGTTTTCGTCAATCAGCGCTATCGGGCCATGTTTCATTTCTGCCGCAGGATACCCTTCTGCATGGATATAGGAGATTTCCTTGAGTTTCAAAGCTCCTTCCAAAGCAACTGGGAAATTGTAACCACGACCAAGGTACAGCGCATTTGGGGAGTCCTTTATTTCACTTGCAATATATTTCACCTGATTGTTAACCTCCATTACCTTTTTTACTTTCTCAGGTATTTTTTCAAACTCAGTGATTAGCTGATGGTAGTATTCGTTGGAAATTTTTCCGCGCTCCTTAGCGATCTTTATGGCCATTAGCGTAAGTAGAGTCACTTGACCGGTGAATGCCTTGGTTGATGCCACGCCGATTTCAGGCCCAGCATGTATGTAAGAACCAGCGTCCGTTAGGCGGGCGATGGACGAGCCAACGGAGTTTACGATGCCGTAAAGAAAAGCGCCTTGTTTTTTGGCTGACTCAAGAGCTGCATAAGTATCTGCTGTTTCCCCAGATTGGGAAATGGCAATGACAACGTCCTTAGGTCGTATAACTGGATTGCGGTATCGGAATTCAGAGGCGTATTCAACTTCCACAGGTATTCTTGCCAAGTCTTCAAATAAGTATTCCCCGATTAGGCCTGCATGCCAAGAAGTACCACATCCTACTATGATGAATCGTTCTGCCGATTTTACCTGGTCTCCAAAATCATCCACACCTCCCAAGCGAATCCACCCTTTCTTTGCGTTCAACCTACCCCGCATGGCATCGGCAATGGTAGTTGGCTGTTCGTGGATTTCCTTTAGCATGAAGTAGTCGTATCCGCCCTTTTCCATGCGCTCGATCTCCATGGTCAGTTCATCAATGAAAGGTGTATGCACCTCGTTTTCAATGGTTCGGATTTCATATTTGCCATTGCGGTGTACGGTGGCAATCTGTTCATCTTCTAAGTAGATCACCTTTTTTGTATGCTCGACAATCGGCGTACCGTCGGAGGCAAGGAAAATACCATCATCACCAAGGCCAATAACTAAAGGGCTGCCTTTTCTTGCTGCAACCAGCTTGTCCGGGTCATCTTTATCAATGACCACAATGGCATAGGCTCCGACAACCTTGGTGAGGGCTTCCCTCACTGCTTCTTCAATTGGGAGCACATCCCTCTTTTGGGCTTCTTCTATCAAGTGTACAAGAACTTCTGTATCAGTTTGGGTCTGGAAAATGTGGCCTTCTTTTTTGAGGGCTTCTTTTAACAAAGCATAATTCTCTATGATCCCATTATGCACGAGGGTCAGCCTCCCGTTACCGGAAGTATGGGGGTGGGCATTAATGTCATCAGGTTTACCGTGGGTTGCCCAGCGGGTGTGCCCAATACCAGAAGTGGCATCAAGGGCCTTATCCTTGGTAAAACTAACTAAATCGCTGACTTTACCTTTTTTCTTGTAAATGTTGAGGTTGCCGTTCAACAGTGCAACGCCTGCGCTGTCGTATCCCCTGTATTCAAGCCTTTGAAGCCCTTTGATTATAATAGGGAAAGCTTGTTGGGTGCCGATGTATGCAATGATTCCACACATAATCTAAATCGGATGTTGGTTAGTGAATGAGATGCAAATATGAGAAGTTCAAACTGCTATTAGAGGATTATTTAATACGAAGGTAATAATTCTCTTAAAAGTTGGTAAAAGTGATTTCCAATTTAGCAGGGGAAACTGAATTGCCCGGGCCGCTTAAAACGGCACGGGATGCTTGTTCTGCTTTGAGGAATAAAGAAAACATCATTTTTTCAGTGACCAGCCCTCTACTCATATCCTGCAGATGGGAAGTTATATTGACCCTGTATGTATTATCGGATCCTATATTACCTCCAAATAGGTCGTCGAATTCGTCGCCTTTTGCGGTTCTCGCAAGTCGGTAATCATCTATCAAACTTATCGTCCCATCATCCATTATTTCTGAAACGACAAGTTGTTCAGCCGGAAAATATTGGGGGTCATCTTCTAGCAACATCTGGATTGGGAATACTATTTCAGCTTTATTGATGACTTTATCAGCTAAACTTTCCGAATAAGGTATTTCCACAACAAAATTAGTACCTGACATGCCTTGGACGAACAACAGGCTATCTGTATATGTAGCATTTTCGCCTATGAAATCATTCTCAAGATTAAGGGTGGACGTGCTTAGGTCGTGCTCATATCTGGCTGTGACGACATTAAGCGGAAATATTGGAAAAAGGTATTGGGAATATGTGGAATCCAACGTATGGTAAAAAACCCTGATCCCTGTAAGGCTCGACCTGAAATTGAAAGATGGCATGCCTTTGTTTACAGAAGTTGGTTCGATATAAATCCCTTTTAAATATTCTTCAAAGGTTTCCACGGTGGAGATGTCCAGCGTATCAATATTGAAAAGGTCTTCGTCAAATTCGTTTTCCGTTAAATGTATTCGAAGCTGGGGGGCAATTTGAGTTGTTGAGTCTTCTGTCCCTGGTACCTTTACGAGTACGGAATCTTCCACATTGGGCGTGTAATCTATTGTTCCAATAAGTTTATCCGTCAAGTAGTCTCGGTTGGAATACAGTATGGGGGTGTCAGGAAAGCTTTCAGCCATTTTGTAAACTTCAAGTGAATAAGTTTCTAATAAATTTCCATATGAAGCTTTTGCATTGTAGGGTAGCACAAGTATGACCGAATCAAGAATCAAATTGGAATTTTGAGCATTGAAATCTGGAGGGGATGAAAGTCGGGTTGGTTGGCAATAGACCCCAGATTTGGCCGTACCAAAAATCGGATCTTCAAATATGCCCAATGGGAAACTTTCAATATTGCCATTGAAATTGGGGATAAACGTAAGGATAGAATCCTCTGTCACATTATAAGTGCGAAAGGTAACCGTATCTGTAAATTCAATGTCCAACTGATCTCCTGACAAAAGATCGGAACCGATCACCGTCGGATCGTTACAGGCGCTGTGCATAAAAGCGGCAATGGTAAATATTACGAAAGTAAAAAGGCGAAAATGTTTCATTGAAAGACATCTAAAGAACAAGTAAAAAGTAAAAAAAGGCAATTGATAAATTCTGGATTGAAAGTTAGTTGCTTATAAAACTGGGCTGCCCATTTTATTTTTTCTCAATTCCTAAAAGATTTTGATGGAAAAGAATATCAAGGAAAGGAGTATAAAGTCGAGTGGAGAGTTGTATGGTAAAAAAGAGCAATTGACTAAAAGGTGTTGTCCAATAGTCAATTGCTCTTTTTTTTACTAAAAGTCAATGTTCAACGGCTTCTTCTGTTTCCAGTAACGAAAGGTAGAAATCGAGATAAGCGCCCGGGAGTTCTTCCTCGTTTTGGTATTCCAGAATGGGCTTGTCAACAGTCGCCAACAATTCTTCGAGTTCATCATTTAGTTCTTCATTTCCCCTGATCAAAGCATCTGAATAATGGACAGCGCCCTTGTCGAGCGTAACGCCTTTGCCGTTCATGTAAGCATCAAGGTCTTCCTCCGTCATGTTGTTGATGGAAGCTTTGGAAGCAAAAGACATATCAAAGCTTTTTTCCACTGAATTGTTATAAACAGAGTAGATAATCTTTGAATGGTGAAACAATGGTTCTGTTTTGTAAGCTTCCCTGATGAAAATCGGGATAAGGCTTGTCATCCAACCGTGGCAGTGAACGATATCGGGAGGCCACCCAAATTTACGGACGGTCTCAATGACCCCTTTGCAGAAAAAAATCATCCTTTCCGGGTTGTCGGTAAAGGGTTTTCCGTTTTCGTCCGTAAAAACAGATTTGCGCTTAAAGAAATCGTCATTGTCGAGGAAATACACTTGCATGCGTGCGTTGGGCAGGGAAGCAACTTTTATGATGAGCGGGAAATCATCGTCATCCACAATAATGTTCATTCCTGAAAGCCTTACTACTTCATGCAGCCTATGCCTCCTTTCGTTGATTGTTCCATATCGGGGCATCAGCACCCTGATCTCCATTTGGTTGTTTTGAGCATATTCAGGCAATTTCCTTACTACCGTGGAAATTTCTGAAAGGGCGGTGTACGGATCCATTTCCTGGGTCACGAAAAGAACTTTCTTCTTATCTGTCATATCAGATTTCAATTGTTTTTTACGAAAAAAATATTTTGACTTTTTCAAAATAGTGTGCAAAGATACTAAAAAAATTAGTTGAATTATTAATGCTCTGGACACATTTAATTTTCTAAAACCTATAAAAACCCTTGTCTGTTCAATAGGTCTGAAATTGTCAAACTGCCTTCTCCTCTTGGTACAAAACCCAAAAAATGATCTATTTTCGCCCAGCAAACTTTAACACATTTACTACTCTTTATATGCTATTGTTCAAAAGAATAAATGATCTGCAATCCTATCTGCAATCTGAAAAGGAAAAAGATCAAACAGTCGGTTTTGTGCCGACTATGGGAGCCTTGCACAAGGGGCATCTTTCCTTGTTCGAGAAATGTTTGGAGGTGTCGGATATCAGCGTGGGCAGCATATTTGTCAACCCAACTCAGTTCAATGAAGCAAGTGATTTGCAAAAATATCCAAGAACGCCTGAACGGGACATAGACCTCCTGACAGGCATTGGCTGTGATGTACTGTTTATGCCTTCCGTCGAAGAGGTTTATCCGAATTCATACAAAACCAAGGGGCAACAGTTTGATTTTGGCCACCTCGACCAATCAATGGAAGGTGCCCATCGGCCAGGGCACTTTCAGGGTATGGCGCAAGTTGTTAATCGCTTGTTGGACATTGTGAAACCAGATAGCCTTTTTATGGGCCAAAAAGATTTCCAACAATTTACGATAGTAAAAGAAATGTTGCGGCAAATGAATTCTAGTACGCAATTGACCATGTGTCCTATCATCAGGGAAGGTGATGGGTTGGCTATGAGCAGCAGAAACAGACGACTCAGTAAAGAACAACGCCTGGTCGCTCCCAACATTTTCCGTACGCTCAACGTGGCCAAGGAAAAAACCCATTCTCATTCCCCTGAACAAATAGAAAAAGAGGCGCTTATGATGCTCGCAATTCCGGGCATGGAGCCTGAGTATTTTGAAATTGTGGATGGAACGACCTTGCAGCCCTTTGAGCAATTTGAGGAGGTGGAAATGGCTGTTGCATGTACAGCGGTAAGGTTAGGAACGATAAGACTAATTGACAATATGATATTAAAGGGAGCTGGTTAAAATCGGGTAAAATAGAAAAAATATTTCAATAAAATATTGATAACCAATCTTTTAAAAAAGTATAATTATTTTAATTCAAAATCTTGAACCACTATTCGCTTTTTAAATTGATTTTTCTTTTACATTTGCCGCACGAAAGAAAATTACACACACTTCAAACACTATAGATGGACACAACACTGTACCATTCAAATTAACCATCTAACTTACAAATTGAACACTGATGCAAAAGGAATTTCAATATATGGTGGACTTTAGATTGCCTACCATCCTCTCCGAAGACTTCCTAAAGCTTATACCTTTTCAACGCAATAAGATCAACAAACTTTTCCGGGAAGGCAAGCTCATCAATTATGCTCTTTCACTTGATCATTCTAAAATGTGGGCCGTTGTTGCTGCTGGTTCTGAATCGGAAGTGAAGGATGTGCTGTTCGAACTGCCCCTTACCCGTTTCATGGATTTCAGTATCAACATGTTGACCTTCTACAATGCCGTGAATGGAGAGTCTCCTGTTTTTTCACTGAATTGATACCTGAACTTGTTCACTTTTCCTTGTACCAACCTGCATACATCGAATAATTATTGGCGATTCGCTCCACCGTTTCCTTAAATATTTCGGGCGAAAGGGCTTTGACTTTTTTAGCGGGTACTCCAGCATAGATATGCCCTGCTTCCAAATGGCTGTTTTCCAAAACAACCGCTCCGGCTGCGATCAGGCAATTTTCATTCACTACTGCTCGATCCATAACGATAGCTCCCATGCCGATCAAGACATTGTCGTGGATAGTACAGCCATGGATAATGGCCCGATGCCCTATGCTTACATTGTTCCCAATAACAGTGGCAGCTTTTAAATAGGTGCAATGGACAATCGCCCCATCTTGCACATTGACCCGGTTGCCCATCCTGATGCTGTTCACATCCCCACGCACCACTGCTTGAAACCAGATGCTGCACTCATTTCCCATAATGACATCGCCAATTACAGTAGCATTTTCAGCCAGATAACAGCCGTTTCCAAATTTCGGAGTGAAATCTCTTACGCTTTTGATAAGTGCCATATTGATAAAAGGTATTACAGGTATTGGGTATTATGGTATTGACCTGTTCGGGCAAAAACGGCATTTCCCAATATCCCAATAACTAATACCTTAAATACCGCAATGCCCAATTAAAAAACCCTCAATCAACACAAGTTGATTGAGGGCTCGATAGGAGAAAAACATTCTCAGTTTAAATGCTCATCTATGAGCTTGGCAAGATTGGCTTGGGTCGTGACGCCAACGTGGCGTTTTACCTCTTCGCCGTCTTTTAGGATCACAATGGTCGGAATGCTCCGGACACCATATTTCATGGCGACTTCGGGGTTATCGTCTACATTGACTTTACCTATTTGTGCTTTGCCATTATATTCTTCATGCAATTTTTCAATGATAGGGCCGATCAGGCGGCAAGGGCCACACCAAGGCGCCCAAAAATCCATAACGGTAACGCCACCTTTATCTACGACATCAGTTTGAAAATTGCTGTCTGTGAATTCTAAAGCCATAACTGCTAAAATTTTTGTGTTTAAAGATATTCAATTTGATCAACGGCACTTTTAACAACCGATGATTCAGAAAGGTTGCAAAAATAATAAAACATTAATACCGAGGATGCCTTTTTGCCTGCAAACGTAAATATCGGGACGTATGACCCAATGGCCGCAAAATATTATTGTTAAAGGCGTTTAAAAAACACGGGTAAAAAAAATCATTGAAGGTTTAACGGCAAATTGATTGCTGTTTGTTTGTTATCTTTCTATCTTGCGCGCTATTTTATTTTTGATAAAACATTAATGTTCAAACAATGGCTGAAAAATTAGATAGAACCGACCTGAAAATCCTTCAGATCTTGCAGGAAAACTGCAAGATCACAAACCTTGACCTCTCAAAAAAAATTGGCCTCTCACCTGCGCCTACGCTTGAGCGGGTGAAAAAATTGGAACAATCAGGATATATACAGAGTTATCATGCTCAAGTTAGCCCCCAAGCTATCGGCCTCAATGTCCAGACTTTTGTGCAGGTCTCACTGGCTTGGCAGAAAGAAAATGCACTGAACAATTTTATGGAGAAATTAAAAGGCATTGATGAAATAGTAGAATGTTACATTATCACAGGAGAGGCGGATTTTCTTATCAAGATCGTTTGTAAGGACATTCCCACTTATGAGCAGTTGTTGTTCAAAACACTTTCCCAAATTGAGGAGATAGAGCGATTGAAAACATTGATGACCCTTTCTACCGTCAAAAATTCTAAAGTCCTACCCTTTGAATACGATTAAGGCAAAACGCGCAGGGAGTGTGAGAAATAGCATTCCCTGCACGTTTCTGTCAAGTTGTTTTTCCCCTTTCTATTTTGCCTTCAAAAAAAACTTTCCTTTGGCGTATTACTGGCGATGACCTTCCCGGAAATTCCTACTTGTTTGGAACCATGCATGTGCAGGACATACGGGCATTTGCCAATTTGGAATTGATAAAAGAAAAAATTGTTGCTTGTGATGCCTTTGCCGCAGAATTTCATTTAGAAAACACGTCCATTATAGCTGCCAGTAAGATGTCTTTGCCCCAAGATGTCTCTTTAAGGGATTTGATCAGTGAAAAAAAGTACAATAAACTCAGGCGCATTTTATTGAAATCCATAAATATGGACATTGACTATTTTGTCCAGACTTCGCCTTTTATGCTTACTGGTCTGATCGGCGCCCAGATACTTGGGAAAGAGATGGCCAATTCACTGGACGAGCATCTTTGGAAATTTGCCAAATCCGAGTCCAAGTCATTGCATGGCATTGAAACTTTTGAAGAGCAAATGGGGGTTTTGGAAAAAATCCCATTGAAAACCCAAGTCAAAATGCTGCTTGATTTGACTTCGAACATTAAGCGATACCGACAGCATGCACTAAAAACAGCAGATTTGTATCAGCAGGGGGAATTCCAGCGGCTTTCGAGAACGGTCAAAAAAAATGCAGGGGGGCTGAGGAAATTGCTACTTTATCACCGCAATGAGGTCATGGCAGAACGTATCTATGAATTAGCCAAAACGACCACTTTATTTGCGGCAGTCGGAGCAGGACATTTGGGAGGTGGAAAAGGGGTGATCAGGTTGTTAAAAAAGGAGGAGCTTAAATTATTCCCAGTACATCAATCGGAGAGTTGAAAAGTGAAGCCAACACCTAAATAAGAACTCCCGTCTCCCGTCAGACCCATCTTTGGAGCCACCCGCAGGCTCAAATCATCACTTACATCAAAGGTTTTTAAATGGCAATCCACGAATGCTTCTGCTGTTTGGATGATGTGCAAAGCAAAAAAACCGATATAAGTAAGCTGCCTGTTTTTATCATAATTATCCCGTATTCGTCGCATGTCATTGGCATCTAAGCTGGACTGCGATAAAGGGTGCTCTTCACCCGCCAGTTCAGCAATATAGGCGTCACGGTATAGTTTGTAACCACTGGTGTTAAAATCCAAAGCAAAGGCCAAACCCACGTACCCTCCGTAAACAAATGGCAATTTCCACCATCTCTTATTATACATCTGCCCAGCGCCAGGAAAGGCAAGGGAAAGGTACAAGGCTTTTTTTGGATTGGGATAATCTTCCTTTGAGAGAAGTCTTCCGATAAAATTCCGTTTTTTCTTTGAGGCTGCAATCGAATCTGAAAGGATAGGATAGGAGGAGGGTTGATCGGTTGAAATGGTATCGTTCAAAATTAACCCGTCTGTTTTATTGGCAATGCTATCTGGGGCTTGGCCAAAAATTGGACAAAGCCATATTGGCCATAAAAACATAAGGATATGAAATTTCCGTTTCATAGCTTTTGAACGGTGGGTTTATCAAGGGCAGGTTCGTTGTTTTCTTTCTTTTAACATTATAGGCTTCACTGAGGTCGCTCCCTATGATTAAAACCGTGGGTTGCTATTGTCCTTCTATTAGGTCGAGAATGCGGTTTAGGTCTTTGGTGGAGGTGAATGGAATATTGATCTGGCCACTGTCATTCGATTTTACTTTTAGAGTGACCTTTGCCCCAAGGTAGTTCTTCAAGTTGTTTTCAACATTTTGGTGGTCGTTTGACAAAGCGGGTCGGGCAGAGGGCTTGGCAGAAGGCTCCCGGTAACTTTTGATTAGATTTTCAGTGGCCCTAACAGAAAGCTCTTTATTGATAACTTCTTTAAATATTATATTTTGCAAAGCCACATCATCCTCTAAACCGACCAATGATCGAGCATGTCCCATCGATATGTTGCCTTCTTTTAGGCTTTTCTGAATATTGGGTGGCAATTTGAGTAGCCGAAGTGAATTGGAGACCGTACTCCGTTTTTTGCCAACCCTCTCTGCCAAACTCTCATGAGTTAGGTTGCACTCTTCAATAAGGCGTTCGTAAGTGATGGCCACCTCAATGGCGTTAAGATTTTCCCGTTGAATGTTTTCGACCAATGCCATTTCGATCATTTCCTGATCGTCAGCTAAACGGATATATGCAGGCACTTCTTTCAGCCCGGCCATTTTCGACGCACGGAGGCGGCGCTCACCAGAAATGAGCTGATAGGAATGGTCGTTCAGTCTACGGACAGTAATGGGTTGGATCAAACCATAAGTTTTCAAGGATTCAGCCAGTTCCTTTAGTGCTTCTTCGTCAAATTCTTTTCTGGGCTGAAAAGGGTTGACTTCAATTTCACTGGAGGGAATCATTGCTACCGATCCTGAGAGTTCTTTTACGACTTCCTCAGTTGCCTCATTACCTGCATCTATATTCGACAGCAATGCCCGGACGCCAAGCCCTAATTGTTTCTTTTGTACTTTCTTTGCCATTTTATTTTAAATGGTTGATAGTTAAATGGTTAAATGGCTGAATAGTGAATCATGCCACTGCGATTGCATCATTGTTTCTTTGTAAAAACTCTTTTGCCAGATTTAGGAAATTAGTTGTACCGGTGCTGCCCGCATCATACATGACGACGGGCTGGTGCATATTTGGGGCCTCGCTCACTTTTGAATTTCTGTGGATGATGGTATTGAACACCTTGTCTTTGTAAAAGCCCCGAACTTCATTCACAACAATGTTGGCTAAGCGCAGACGACGGTCGTACATGGATAAAAGGATACCTTCTATTTCAAGGTTTTTATTGAAATTTTTGCGGACGGTTCCAATAGTACGCATCAGTTTTCCAAGCCCTTCTAATGAAAAGTATTCGCATTGCACCGGTATGAGTACCGTGTCGCAGGCAGCGAGCGAATTCAAGGTGATGATGCCAAGCGATGGCAAGCAATCTATGATAATGTAGTCGTAATCGTCTTTAACCTGGGCCAGTACTTTTTTTAATACAAACTGCATCTCCCTGTTTCTTGCCAACTCTATTTCCGCCCCCACAAGGTCAATATGGGAAGGCAGCAAATGGAGGTTGGGGGTATCTGTTTCATAAATGGCCTCATTGGTAGGAAGATCGTTGACAAGGCAATCATAAATACTGCTATCAATATCATTTTCAAAAACACCTACCCCTGAAGAAGAATTGGCTTGTGGGTCTGCGTCCACCAGCAACACTTTTTTTTCGAGGATGGCCAGGCAGGCTGAAAGATTAATGGCTGTAGTGGTTTTTCCCACCCCGCCTTTTTGGTTTGCTATAGCGATTATTTTTCCCATCGGAAAGGAAGTAACTTTTTATAATTATATGCCTTCGACTTTTTTGCCTATGGCAGGTAAAATCAAATTCTTGCCACGTTTTCCAAAAGCCGCTTTTGCTGCTTCGTGGTCTATTTCAATGTATCCAAAAGTATCAAAATGACAGCCGATAATGGTATCACATTCAATGTATTCTGCTGCAATTGCCGCATCGTCGTAGCCCATGGTGAAGTTGTCTCCAATGGGTAAAATGGCGAAGTCAAGTTTTGGGCAGGTGATGGGGATCAATTTCATGTCCAATGTTAAGGCGGTATCACCAGCAAAATAGAAGCAAATGTTATCATCCCAAATCACAAATCCGCCAGAATTGCCACCGTAAGTTCCGTCAGGTAATACGCTTGAATGGACTGCATTTACATATTTCACTGTTCCGAAATCAAATTTCCATTTGCCGCCATGGTTCAGCGGGTGGCCATCCACTTCCTTTTGTCCATACCAAGTGACGATCTCATAGTTTGAAATGATTTTAGCACCATTATTTTTTGCCATGCTTTCTGCATCGGCTACATGATCGCCATGTCCATGAGAAAGAAGAATATAATCCGGTTTAATGCTGCTGACATCTATGTGGCCAGCTTTAGGGTTTGGGGAAATAAATGGGTCGAACATCAGTTTTTTGCCATTCATTTCGATCAGAAAAGACGATTGTCCATAAAAGGTGATATCCATAGTTTAACCTTGTTTAGTGATTGGGAAATGGGTATGCCCTGGTGTCGGAAATTGCCGCAAAAGTAAAGGTTCAGGATGGGAAAGGTAGGGGAATTGGGGAAAGTTTTTTCCCTTTCTACACGACCCTTACTCATAGTCCATAATCCTTTTCAGGATCTTGTCAAATGGTGGGTAAATTACGATTTCAGTCCGTCTGTTTTGTTCCCGTCCCGTTGGTGTGTCATTGGATGCTTTTGGTTTTGATTCCCCCTTACCGCCAGCAGTCACTTGGTTTGGGTTCAAGCCAAATTCATCAGTTAACATCCTGACAACCGGAGTGGCTTGCAATACGCTTAGATCCCAATTGTCTTTTAACCTTCTGTCCCTGACAGGCTGATTGTCAGTATGGCCTAAAACCAAGACATCCATCTGGGGATATTCTAATAAAACCCGGGCAATACTTTCCAAAACATCGTAAGCACTGCTGCTTAATCTTTGAGTACCCTTACGGAACAACAATTGGTCGGAAAGCCGAATGAAGCCCACATCATTTTTCACCTCCAAGGAAAGCTCTTCTTGTGAGTAATTAGAAAGGTTGGAAGCAACTTTACCAATCAGCTCGTTCAGGTCTTTTTCTTGGGCAGTTATGGCGTCTTTAAAACTCTGAATGTCTGCTTTCTTCGATTGGAGTTCTTGTTCTTTTTGCTTGAGTGCGCCGTCAAGTGACTGCTGTTGGTTGAGGGATTGGTTGGTGAGTTGTTTGATTTCTTTTTCTAGTCGATCTATTTGTTTGTCTTGTTTCTCTTTGATTTCACGCAATGCGTTTCCTTCTCCGGTTTTTTCTGCAATCTCTAATTTTAATTGGGCAATTTCGCTATTAAGGCTCAGGTTGTGTTTATTGAGGGCTTGGAGTGTGCTGTCGCATGCAGTCCTTTTGGAAACCTCGTTCAAGAATTTTTTTTTGCCGACGCATGAAATAGAAGAAAAGATAGAGGTAATCAGCAGGAGGGAAAAAAATGAACGCATAGAAGTTTTACTCATGGTAAAAAGGATTGAGAAAGTGGTAGCAAGCGATATAAGTTGTTGCTGCCACTTTCCATATTTACAATTTGTGGGTGCTGCTATCAAGTCAGTTAAATTCAATAAGAAGTATTACCTCAACCTGAAACTGGAAGCACCAAGCAAGCCAATATCAGAATAAACAGCCACTCGGTAATAACCAGTTCTTAGTCTTTCTTCAAGGTCGTGACTGAAGGACAGTCGTTGGCTTTCTTCAATGTCCACTTCTTGGGTCTTTACAGCTTGGATATCCATTTGTTGGTTGTTTACAGTTACTTGGGCATTGATGGGGTTGGAGTTTTTGATCGGTGTACCTTTGTCATCGGTAATGACCATGTAAAGGGTTCGGACACCTTGATATTCAGGACTAACGCCAGTAAGGTCAAAACTTACATGAATGCGCCTTGCTCTTTTCGATTTTGCAGTGGCCTTTGGTTTTCTTTTTTCAACTTCAACCCGGAAAGCACTTGCTTTAAAATTGGCTAGGGTGAGCCGTTTTAGTTCACGTTGTATAGTAGCGTTCAGGTCAGCGAGTGCTTGGTTTTCTGATTTTGAAGCGGCAAGGTCGGCGGTGAGTTGGCCGGTCAGCATTCGCAAGGAATCATTTTCAGATTGAAGGTTGCCGATAGAAGCTTCCAACTGGGCCTTGTCGGCAAGAAGTTGTTCAATTTGAACTTTAAGGTTTTTATCTTCACTTTTTTTCTGCCTTGAAAGCCTCCTAATGATAGCTTCCTTTTCCGCTATTTTTCTTTCCGCCTCTTCGGCATTGGTTTGTAAAGATTCATTTTCAATGGCCAAATCTTCAAAAGCTAATTGCAGGCTATCAACCTCCGAAGCCAATTTGTTTTTCAAGCCATTGAGGTCATCGACCTGGGCATTCAGTTCATTGTTTTGCACGGACAAGGCTTTATTGGCCTTATTTGTTGAATAGGCGGTGTAGCCAGCCCACATCAATAGCAATAGCAGTAGCAGTATTAAAATGGCAATACCTCTTTTTGAATTCATTGTGTTAGTTTTTAGATGAAGTTTAAAATGGTTTTGGTTTCAGGAATGCCAAAAATAGAAATCTAAATTTCCTAATGAAAACCTTGGAGGGGTTTTCTTGGATAATAGGGCTATAGTTTGGACTCCTCTACCGTACACTTTTTATTTTAAACACGTTTTCAGGTCAAAAACACAGACACCTCTCTCTAAAATGTTTTTTCTCTCAGACCTGAAAATCGGCCGTTTTCAAAAGTGTACGGTGATGGAGTTTGGATTTTGATAATCTGTGAAGAAAAACTTCGGATATATTTATTATGTATGCTTTTGTACAAAAAAACTATTTAATACTTTCATTGATAAGATATGAACCTTACATTTGCAGTTAAATTTTGACGTTTCCGAGAAAGGTTTTGTATATCTTAACGAAGTGCCCTGATGAACTAAAACACTCCACACCTTGCTATCTATAGTTAAATTTTTAGAAACAATATTTGTTAAATTCCCTTTTGAGGGTATGGGTAGGAGCAGCCATTGAGCTAAGTTTGCGTCCTACTTCTCTTTAAAACCAAGATTTTTCCTGCCTCTAAATAAGTTTGTATACCTGCCTCTAAATAATAGTCTAAGTTCATGATGGGCTTAGAGGATTTTTTATTTTTAGATTATAAACCCAAAATTATGAATGCTAATCCAAGCTTGCAGGTAGACTTTTTAGACGGATTTATCAGTGGAATAAAAGAAAAAGGCATTATTCACCTCACTACGGACGGGAATCCTATGCCTGACAGGAGAATACTCCACATAGAAGGTAAGGAGATACTCAATTATGCTTCATGTAATTATGTTGGCCTTGAAGCTGACCCTCGCCTGAAATCAGCAGCTATTCAAGCCATTGAAAAATATGGGGTACAGTTTTATGTTGTAAGGGCCTATGTCTCTTTGCAGCCTTACGAAGAACTTGAATCATTGTTGGATCAAATGTTTGGCCTGCCTACTGTAGTAATGCCTACTACTATGCTAAGTCATATGACTTGTTTGCCTGTCCTGGTGGGAAGAAATGATGCTGTCATCATGGATCATCAGGTACATACCAGTGTTCAAATGACAACAAAAATTTTGAAAGTTAATGGGGCGCATGTCGAGATGGTGAGGCATGATAGAATGGATTATCTTGAAAACAGAATCAAGAAGCTAAAAGACACCCATCAGAAAATCTGGTATTTAGCAGATGGGGTCTATTCAATGCATGGCAATATTGCTTCTATGACTGATCTGCATGATTTGATGCAAAAATATGAACAGTTCCATGTTTATATTGATGACTCCCATGGGATGAGTTGGACCGGAAAACATGGAACAGGGACAGTTTTTGAAAGAATTCCCCCTCATCCTAGAATGGTAGTGGTATCATCTATGGGAAAGGCATTTGGTGCGTCTGGAGGTGTTGGGGTATTTTACGACGAAAAACTGAGGGACAAAGTAAGGAATTGTGGAAGCCCGCTGATTTTCACTGGTCCGCTTCAGCCTGCGGTTTTGGGGGCGGCTGTTGCATCGGCGAAAATTCATTTGGATAATGAAATTATTTCCCTTCAAAATACACTTAAGAATAAAATTGAATACTTCTACAATAAGGCAAAACAGTTGAATTTGCCTATTCTTGGGAGGGGTGAATCACCCATTTTCTTTTTATGTGTTGGAAAACCAGAGATAGGATTTAAGATGGTTAAAAGGTTGATGGATAGAGGATTCTATACTTGTATTGCTGTTTATCCAAGTGTACCTTATCAGAGGACAGGTCTTCGGTTCTTACTGACCATCCACCATACAAAAGAAGATATTGACAATTTGTTACAGGCTATAGCAGAAGAGTTACCCATTGCTTTAGAGGAAGAAAACCTTAGCCTTTCAATAATTAATAGAAGGTTCAAATTGGATGATCACAACGTGGCATTATCTGGCAATGAGAATAACAGATTGAAATTTTTAGCTCAATGAAAATAAGAGATTTGTTTAACTGGCGATTCATCTAGTCTAACCTTTAGGCTTGATTAAAATCAGCTATAATTTCCAATTCATCATTCATTTTTTTTATTCAGCTTTGACAAATCCCGTGGAATTGGCCAGCGGGATTAGCGGGTCACTTCAAGTGCCCCGCTAATTTGAACTAAATTACGGGGGCACTTGAAGTGACCCCGTAATGTCTCCACGGGATTTGTCAAAGAACCATTTTTTTTATTCAGCTTGCCTATTTTACTGGTAATTCGATATGCTATAATAGCATTGATATGTTTGTAGGAGAAGCAGGCCATTTTTTAAACTGCCTACTCAAAGGGATTTGTTATTCTGAATTTTTCTTCTTGTACATCGTGGAACATACCATGAAATAGCTGTTAGTGTATAGATTAGCTGATTAGTTGGCAATATTTTGGAAAGAGATATATGATAGAATTGGAATTCAATGTTTAGATATATAAATTTTTCAAAAGTTGGCCCTTTTATAGATAAATGGCTTATTTCTAACAAATCATCGTATAATCCGATTGATCACTGGAAAGCAAGGCTACTTGTTTCTGTACATATTTTTATTCTATTAGTAGGTGTAGTATTTGAAATAGTTAATAGATTTATTTTACCTGTCGAAAACCCTCCTGAGTTAATAATTGGGGTATTAATAGTATTGACGTTGATTTTTGTTTTTAAAAAGTGGGGTAATCTTGCTTTATCGGGAAACTTATTAGCAAGTGTGGTTTTTCTTGTACTGATGTTTGCTGTCTTCGATACTGGGGGGCTGTTTTCTGACAACCTATTGTTCATGTTGCTTTCACCTTTGCTCGCATTGTTGTTTGCAAACAGGCTTTCTGGATTTTTATGGTTGTGCGCTATAGTTGTATTTGTTTTTTATTTGAATCAAAATGGATATAACTCTCCCGCCTTCCTTAGTTCAAATGTTCAAGAAAATGGTTCACAATATTACATGATAAACTACATAGGTTTATTTATTGCTGTAGTAGGTATTGTTTTGTTGTTCGCTTCAGGTCAGTCAATGATGATTAATGCACTGGACGAAAATCAAAAAGAACTTACGGAACAAAAAACCGAGCTGCTCAACCAAACTGAATCTCTCAAGATAGCACAAATCCAACTTAAAGCCATCAATCAAGAATTGGAGCAATTTGCCTATGCAGCATCGCACGACCTCAAAGAGCCATTGAGGATGATCAAAATGTACACCCAGTTTATTGATAAGCGGTTAAAAGAACAGTTGGACAAAACATCCCTCGAATACATCGCTTTTGTGACCGATGGAGTGACCCGTATGGAACGTCTCCTGACAGATCTGCTTGAATATTCTCGTTTAGGAAGAGGAAACCGCCAGCCTAAGGACACTAACCTGAACGATGTACTGTTAGCTGTTATCAATAATATGACAGCTTCCATGAAAGAAAACGAGGCCGCTGTTTTGAGCAATGAGTTGCCCGTTGTAAAATCTACGTCTACGGAGATGATCCAGCTTTTCCAAAACCTGATTTCCAATTCCATTAAATTCCGCAGAGAGAATGAAAACCCCGTGATAAAAATCCAACATCAAATAGAAGGCGACAATCATCATTTTTATTTTATGGACAATGGCATCGGTATCGCTAAAGAAGATTGCGGAAGGGTTTTTAACATATTCGAGCGCCTGCATGGTAAGTCTGAGTACGAGGGGACTGGCATTGGGCTCGCTACATGTAAGAAAATCATAGACAATTTAGGTGGGAAAATATGGGTTGAACCTGGAGAAGAATTGGGCACCACCTTTCAATTTGTGATTCCAAAGAACTGGACGAGTTAATTTGGATTTATCTCCTATCTTTTACATTTTATTTCTTTTCTTTTCCAGCTACTCAATTTCTAATTTCCTGACCCAAATCCCTCCAATTCAGCATCGTCATAATAGGCTGTATCCATATCTTTCCTCCACTTCACATAATAGGTGATTTGTCCTACATGGTAGGAAAAGTGTTCCACTACATGGACAAGTACGCTTAATCCGGTTTCATTAAAGCCTTGGACAACAAGGGGGTGAGAAATTTGATCGGCAGTCAATCGATCAAGCACATCGTTTACTTCCAACATCACTGATTCCAATCGGGATAACAACTCTTCCTTCGGAACAGGGCCTTTTTCATTGAACTCCAATGCTCTTTGTCGGGTGTCCTCTTTTCCTCCAAGACCACAGACAA
This sequence comes from Saprospiraceae bacterium, assembly GCA_965222975.1. Lineage (GTDB taxonomy): Bacteria > Bacteroidota > Bacteroidia > Chitinophagales > Saprospiraceae > UBA6168. The sequence continues at coordinate 218,960 of CBDCVJ010000086.1, forward strand.
CCCATTGCCGGACATTGCCACACAGATGGAGCACTAAATTGCCAACGCTGTTGCTGTTTCCGTTTGGACGGTACCAGATTTCTTCTTCGGTCAGTTCGGAAAGGCACAATTTGATTCGTACAACTCCTTCGCCCATTAGCCTCCTGCGGACTTCTTTGACCAATAAGCCTTTTATTTCTTCCATAATGATTGGGTTTAAAATTGGTTACAATATCTGAAAGGCAGAAATCAATGGGCAAAATTATCACAAAAATTACTTGTCATTGATTTATTATCAAATTGACAAGCCCTTTCAAGGTTCAAATCAGCCGCATCCTCAAGCCATACCATTCAGAAAACTTCCCACAGGTTTTTTTTCAAACATGACATTTGTAGTAACTTGCATGCAGTATGTCTCATGCAAAAAGACTTTCCCCTTAAGCCCAGGCTAAAAACTCACATCAAAACAAAATCTTATGAAACTTCCCTATCTTCTATTTGCCTTTGCGCTGGTATTTGCCTCCTGCGAACCTCCCGACCCTTATCATTATGACGCTACGACTTATATTGAATTGAAAAAAGATCCCTGCTTTGGGTTTTGTCCTGTTTATTCCGTTAAGATCGATGGTAAAGGAAATGCTAATTACGATGGCGAAAAAAATGTATCAAAGGTTGGAGCATGGAATCAAGTGCTTTCGCCGGAGGAAACCAATGAATTATTCAGCGCATTTGAAAACGCTAATTTTTGGCAGTTTGAGGATGAATATACTGCACAAGTAACGGACCTTCCCACCACTTGGGTCACTTTTAATTTAGGAGAAAAGAGTAAGACAATCAAAGATTATTATGGTGCGCCCGATACATTGAAATCTTTGGAAGCAATGGTTGAAAAGATTGCAGAAAGTGATGACAACTGGACACAAGAAATAGGAGGCGATTAATGCAAGAGTCAGGTTTCAGGGATCAGGTGATCCAACCTGGTTACTGACTCCTGACTCCTGAAACCTAAACGTTCAAAACATATGAGCCAAACAAATACCAAATGAGCGAAACAAATGAGGATTATAAAAACCAGTTGAGGCAGTTGGAGTTGGAAAACCTTCGATTGAGAGCTGAACTGAAAGCGAGAAAAGTGGGCAATGAAACCCAGTCTGCCATTGGTAAGGCTTTTACGAAATCAACTACAAGGCTTGTTGCAGGTGCCCGATTAAAAAACAGCGTCAAACAATTGGTCAATGAGCTACCGGGCAAACCTTCAAAGGATACGGTTTCCGATGTTTTGGTCAACCTCGTCTTGAGAGTTACGCGTATCGGAACTTTTGCAATTATGGTTGCTGCGGCCCCTCTCCTTATCATGATCGTTCAGACCTATATACTAAACCGTCAAAACGATAAACTAGACAGGCAGAATGAACTCCTCTCGCGGCAAAACAACCGACTCGATCAACAGATCAACCTTGAAGAAGGCAGCCGCCGGAGTTCTCTCGTTTTTTTCATGAGCAATATCATGGATCGAATAGATGATGAACTCCGCAACAGCAAAAACCGCAAACTCAGCGATGGTCTGGTCGGACGGATTGTCTCCCTGAGCCAAGCTTTACGGCCCTACCGTTACCTCGAAAATGACCAATTAACACCCCGCCAATTAAGCCCCGAAAGAGGACAGTTGCTTTTCTCCCTCATCAACAGCAATCTTCATAAAGAGACTTACGACAAGATTTTCAAAAGGGCTAATTTCAACTATGCCGACCTCAGAGAGGCTAATTTTTCGAGAGCCTATATGAAGGGCGCAAAGCTGGCCAACTCGTTTTTTTATAAAGCCAATTTTGATCAGGCCAATCTCGAAAAAGCTGATCTCACTTCCGCTTATTTAGAAGAAGCTACTTTTACTGACACTGAAATGGATAAGGCAAACCTCTCCTATGCCAATTTGAGAAAGTCTTATATGGAGGGAATTAGCTTTCGGAACGGTAACCTGGAAATGGCCGATCTCAGTGAAATCTATCTGGAAGGTGATTTCAGGGGCTGCAATCTAGAAGGCATTATGATACAGGAAGCGACCTTGGCCAATGTTGATTTGCGCGGATGTGTTTTCAGGTCTTTGAGTTGGTTGGACAGCTTGAGGACATACAACCTCAAGGGGTTTTCCACATTGGTAGAGTATTATGAGCCAATGCAGTACGTTGAAAATAAAGGATTGTACATCGATTCACTTTACAAACTTGTTTTGGATGAAAAATCACCAGCCATGCATATAATTACCTGCAATTTGGTGGTCAAAGAAATCATTGAATCCGCACCCAGAATTTCTAAATTGAGAGAGAATCGTCAAAAAGATGGTAAGCTGTTGAAGCTTTATCCCGTAAGTAGCCCTTTTGGAATGCCCGAACTAGACATTAACGTTGATACTTCTTACGTTTTTAAACTTGCAGACTCAAAGGAAGAGCCTGACACATCCGAAATTTGGTTGCGGTTCGATCCTACCCAACAGAGACTTTGGGAAACATTCCAAGGCAGGGACAGCGTTTTATCAGAACTTTTATTTGAAAGAAAATTGTTAAAAAAATTGGATGGCCATTGCAAGGGCGATTAAAATGGTTTACTAACAAAAAGCAAGCGGCAATTTTTCAGTCAGTGATACCTCATTTATGAACCTGATTTTAATTATACACGGCGGTTTTATTTTTTTAAATCCCTTGTGGGTTTTCTTCTTTCTACCAAATAATCTGACGCCAATTTTAGAATACGACGAAAAAAGTTTTATTTTAGCCCCGTTTTAGACTCCCTGCCCGATTTAAGTATTTATCTGTTCAATACCAGAAATTCTGATCTTGCTCCATATTGAAATTTCGCTGTCCACTCCCTAATCTTGCTAAACTGATAAGAAACACCTCGTTTTGTTATTAAACCCTCAATAGCAACACCTAACTAACTACCCCCTGATCGTCTAGTAAAAAATTGAATTTACACACTAACATAAAAATCGTAATACATTACAATTTTTAACCAATCTTATTAACTATGAACCCAAATCGACTCCTTGAATTTTTTGCTGAAAATGCAAAAAGACTTTTCCAGGTAATTATTTTGCTATTGTTCCCCTGCCTTCTTTCCGCACAATTAGATATAACCCTGACCGGCATAAGCCCAACTTGTAATGAATGGACTAATGGAAGTATTGGGGCTACGGTTTCTAATGGGACTCCGCCATATTTATATGCTTGGAATGGCAGCGGCCCTACAGGCAGCAACATCCTCGCCAGTATTGGGGCAGGCACCTATACTGTTGTGGTGACAGACGCTAACAATGTAACTGGCTCTGCTACCTATACTTTGACTGAACCTGATGCTATTGTTGTAACTGTCACTGCAACTGGTGGCTGCGCTGGCACCATGAGTGCAACTGCTTCTGCTACTGGAGGTACGGGCAATTTCACCTATGCATGGAGTAATGGCGACACAGGCCCAACTACTTCAGGCTTGAGTTTTGGTGTACATTGTGTGACTGTCACCGATGCAAGCAACTGTCAATCAGTAGGTTGTGTGACGGTTACGGGCCCTCTTACCATTGATATGGTGGTAAAGGGATTGGCTTGTTTCAACTTCTGCGATGCCAGTGTGGAGGCAGTTGTAACAGGTGGAACACCACCTTACACATATACCTGGAGTAATGGCGCCGACGATCCTGTCAACGAGAACCTTGGCCCTGGCACTTATTCCGTAACGGTGACTGATGCAGTTGGCTGTACCATTATCGGTTCTGCACAAGTAGGGAACCCAATCCCGATCAATATAGACGTCATGGTCACAAATCCTCCATGTGCTTCTGGTGGTACAGGTTCTGCAACTGCTTCTGCTACTGGTGGGGTTTCACCCTATATATTTGATTGGAGTACAGGGGCAACTGGTCCAACTGTTACTGGCTTGGCACCCGGCACCTATTCTGTGACGGCAACTGATTTCCTCGGTTGCACGGAATCTTCATCTGTTGCTATTGTAGAAGAAGCTGGAATAACATTGGATATTGACCCGACGCCTTCCTCAGGGTGTGGAGCTCTTGATGGGGCTGCCTCATTAACAATCACTGGAGGCACAAGTCCTTATGACATTGATTGGAGTAATGGGGGCACTACTCCTAATATAACTGGCCTAGCCCCTGGCAGCTATGATGTCGTAGTGACAGATGCCAATGGTTGTGGGGCGACTGCTTCTGTTACAATTACAGGTACTCCTGCTATTGACCTTAATATCACAGGCGTAAATGCTGGGTGTGCCGCAAATGGGTCTGCCAATGCGATGGTTACACCAGGATCAGGTACACCTCCTTTCCAATACCAATGGAGTACAGGCGAAACAACTGCTATTATCAATAATATTTCTGCCGGCTCATATAGTGTTACAGTTTCAGATGCTGCTGGCTGTACAGCTACCGATCAGATCACTGTGAGTGGTTCTTCCGATATTTCGGTAACTACCACAGTAACCGATAATCTATGCTTTGGCGAAAACAATGGCTCTGCTACAGCCAATGTTACGGGAGCTACTGGCCAAATTGCTTATATGTGGAGCAATGGTGGTAATACACAGACAATCACCAGTTTGCCAACAGGTACTTATTTTGTGACTGTGGTTGATATGGACAGCGGTTGTACTGCGATGACCAATGCGTTTGTCAGTCAGCCCACAGGTGTTGATGCTTCTGTCAATGGTGTAAATGCAGGTTGTAATTCTCTCGGATCTGCTGAAGCAAGTGCAAGTGGAGGAACCACTCCTTATAGTTTTACATGGAGTACAGGCGAAGCTGGACAGACCCTGACTGGCCTTACCGCCGGGACTTACACAGTGACTGCCACGGATGCTAATGGATGCACAGATGAAGCATCCGTTTCTATTACAGGAGGTGGTTCATTGGATGTTGTTGTGGAAATCACGAACCCCATCAGCAATAGTAATGCGAACGACGGTGAATTGGAAGCCTCTGCCAGTGGGGGTGTCTCACCTTATTTATATATGTGGAGTACTGGCGACACCGGACCAATTTTGACTGGACTTTCTGGTGGCACTTATTCGGTTACCGTTACGGATGCCGAGGGCTGTACTGGAACAGCTTCCGTTACTTTAATACAACTGGGGTGCATAGGTGATCGGGTATGGGAAGATACAAATAGGGATGGTTGTCAAGACCCTGGCGAAATTGGAGTTGGTGGTGTAACAGTCACGTTGAGTGGCACTGATGTCAATGGAAATGCGGTGAATAGAACAATGGTTACATTACCAAATGGGTTCTATCAATTTGATGACCTTCCAGAAGGCACATATACCGTTTCAGTTAGTCTGCCTAACAATTTTGCCTTCTCGCCTGCTAATAATTGCGTTGATGATTTTTCTGATAGCGATGTCAATGCAAGTGGCAGCACCGGCTCCATCAACCTAGGTGTTGGACAATGTAATGTGACTGTAGATGCAGGGATTTACGACGATTGCCCAAACATTACTGACCCAGGGGAAATTTGTTGCGACCAATTCTTATGTGGTCCTGGCAATGATCCTGATCCAATTACGAGTGTTTCACCTGCAACAGGTGGAAGCAGCCCAGTAGAATATATGTGGATGTCTTCTACTCTTAATGTTCCTTTCAACCCCAATTTATGGTCGCCCGTTCCGGGTGCGACTTCCGCTTCTTATGACCCGGGGCCACTACAGGAAACGACTTATTTTATCCGTTGTGCAAGAGCATCTGCCTGTACTGATTGGCTGGAGTCAAATTCAATTACCATCGAAGTCGGTATGGAGGCATTTGCTGAAATCACTGGGCCAGATCTCGTCTGTGTAGGCGATCAGGCTACTTATACCGCAACAGCCAATCCGTCAGGTGCGACCTACTCTTGGGACTTTGGCCCTTGGGCGACACCTTCAACATCCACTGAACAAATGCCGACAGTGACATGGAACCAATTTGGAGTAGTTTTTATCACCCTGACCGTGGAAAATGGCAATTGTACTTCTACTACTGAATTGGGCGTTGCCATTTCAAATAGCCCTCTTATTTGTGGTAGCAACTTGGTCATTACTGGTAACAACATGGAAGATGGCGTTGCATTAAGCTGGGAAATTGAAAAAGCACAAGGCGCCTATTCTTTTGAGGTCCAACGTTCCCCTAATGGGATGGATTATGAAGTGCTGGCTACTGTACCACAAGCACAAAACGATGGAATGAACAAGTACACTTTCATGGACAATTCGCCAAAAGCAGGAAATGTTTTTTATCGGGTTCAGATCATGAAGGATGGAGAACAGGTATCATTCTCGAATGAACTGCATATGCAATGGTTTGAAAGGGCACAAATGTTTGTCGCCTACCCCAATCCGGTTTCCGATAAATTGAAAGTTGAGATCAGCAAAGATGTCCAGACTGCCATAAAAGCTGAACTATTATCGGCTAACGGGCGGGTTATTAGCAGAATAAATATTCCAGAAAACACCATAGGCCACACCGTTGATATGTCTTCGTGGCGGTCAGGGACTTACTTTTTGCGCCTTATTTATAACGATGGCAAAAATGAAGTGATCCGTTTAGTAAAGATCTGAGATTAGACACTTATAAAAATTTTAGCCAAAATTTATTTCAAAGAGCGTCTCCGCATACGGAGATGCTCTTTTTTTAAAGGCTAGGGATATAAGGCCGCTCTATTGTCAAAAGCCAAATACATTCCGTCTGTCGTCTAAAAGTGAAACGGTCTGATTTCTGACAACGCAACAATCTAAATAAACCCTTTATCTTCTTCTTTGTTACCCTATTCGATCAATCTAAAATCTGATGGCATCTATGTCTAAAATTGAGCTCAAGATATTGGAGGAAATGGTTACAAATGAAGGGGAAACTCTAATGGAATTGACTTTTAGAGCTCCTGTCATGGTCATTTTTTTACGCCACTTTGGATGCGTGTTCTGCAAAGAAGCGATGAAAGATATTTCACAAAAAAGAAAGGATTTTGAATTGCAGGGGTTCGAAATCGTTTTCATACATATGTCAGATACAGCTACAGCTAGAGAGTATTTCAAAAAATTCAATCTCTCTGGCATCAAATTTATCAACGACCCTTCCCAACGTTTTTACAAAGCATTTGGATTGCTCAGGGGTACCTTTACCCAGCTGTATGGCTTACAGACCTGGATAAGAGGTTATAAATTGAAAAGAGTTGAAAACTTCGAACTCGAACTGGCAAAAAAACTCGGTGATTCCACCCAGATGCCCGGGGTTTTTATCCTCATGGATGGAGTGATAAAAGAACAGTTCATCCATCGCCATGCTGCTGAAAGACCCGACTATGAAAAATTGCTAGAGTGTTGCGTTGAATGAAAAAGGGAATTAAGAAATTACAAATTGCCTTAATATTGCCTACCAATTGGTCATTACCTTTATCATACTTTTGCTCTAATTCCAATAGTTATGCGAATCAAGGGTTAAATTATCTGTTTGATAGTTAGCTGTTTAGAAGATGAAATCATGGTGATTTTAAAAATCACCATGATTTAAAACCCTGATAATCAATACTCTTTTATTTTTTAACCCTTGATTCGCATTAGTTATTAAAATTGAAAGCCTTAGACTGAATAACCGAGGTCCTAAGTGATTTCATTTGGTCGAAAGGTTCACTGAATTTTTAAAATTTAGCAAATCGGTCATTGCCTTCTTGTTTTGCTAAATCTCGCAGATTTAGTAAAACTCATTCCTCAAAATTTCCGACCAAATAAATTCATCAAGAGCCATAACCGATTAGAATTTCCCAATTTCTAATTTCCTAATTTCAAAACAAATGCCCGGCAACTCCTTTGGTCAACTATTCCGCATCACTACCTTTGGCGAATCACATGGCGCTGCCATTGGCGTCATAGTAGATGGATGCCCGGCAGGCCTTGACCTTGATGAAGCGTTTATCCAAAAAGAATTGGATCGCCGCCGACCGGGGCAATCCAAATTGGTTACCCAACGGAAAGAGAGTGATACTGTCGAAGTCCTTTCTGGCGTATTTGAAGGTAAGACGACCGGGACGCCCATTTCCCTCCTCATCCGCAATGCCGATGCCCGATCCAAAGATTATAGCCACATTGCCGATAAGTTTCGCCCTTCTCATGCGGATTTTACTTTTCAGGAAAAATATGGCATCCGCGACTACAGAGGTGGAGGTCGTTCCTCTGCCCGTGAAACAGCCGCACGGGTAGCTGCAGGTGCTATCGCTAAATTGTTTTTGAAAAAAAGCGGCATTGATGTAAAAGCCTATGTGAGCAGGGTAGGGGATATAGAAGTAGAAAAAAATTACCTAGACCTAGACCTTTCCCAAGTAGAATCCACGCCCGTCCGTTGTCCCGATCTGGAAATGGCTGAAAAAATGATCGACCTTATTTTAAAAGTAAGAAAAGCAGGTGATACCGTAGGCGGATGTGTCACTTGTGTCATCACAGGCTGCCCTACAGGATTGGGTGAACCCGTTTTTGATAAAATCCATGCCGACCTTGGCAAGGCCATTCTCAGCATCAACGCCTGCAAAGGCTTTGAATATGGTTCGGGCTTCGCAGGAATAAGTATGCGTGGCTCAGAACACAATGATGTCTTATACAATGACAACGGTAAAATAAAAACCCGCACCAACCGCTCCGGTGGTGTACAGGGCGGCATAACCAATGGCATGGATATTTATTTTAAGGCTGCCTTCAAACCCGTCGCTACTATTGTACAATCTCAAGAATCAGTCAATGAAGCAGGTGAAAAAACAGAAGTGCAAGGTAAAGGCCGTCACGACCCCTGTGTGCTGCCCCGTGCTGTGCCGATCGTTGAGGCGATGGCAACATTGGTCGTGGCAGATCATTTATTGCGGCAGCGAGGTGTGAGGGTTTAGGAGGCTGGGAAATTGAGTATACTTGATATCCGCTAATGAAAATGCTTCTAAATTTTAAGTCTCCGTAAACCCATATCCCCATCTCCGCATTAGCGTCCTGATGGTATTCGGAGGGGCATTGGGGAAATTCTTTTTCATGTAAGCCCGCCAGCGTTGCTCGTCGGCAGAAATATTCATCTCTTTAAAATCCTCGAAGTATTCATCTTCAATGTCATCTGGATTAAAAATCCGGGCAAATTCATTGAAATATTCACTGGCATTGTTGAATTTCTTCTTACCCCAAATCCTTTCCCCTAAAAAATTGAAATTGTACAAGTCATCCTGCTCATAGGCATACAAGGTTGAAACAGCCATCGCAAACGTGGCATATGGTTGTTCCAAATATTCGCTCACACAACCGATGTAGCGGGCCCTGAATTTATCGGCATAGTTGAGATCCATGAGCAAGGAGAACCAATCTTCTTCTGGTGTCCTATTGTATTTTTTCTCATTCTTATCGAATGGCATTCCGCAGATGGGATAGACCGTTTTGAGGAGTGTATCAACTTTAGGGGTTACGTTCTTTACAAGCACTGCCTTCACTGAGGTATCGGGAGCGGGAGCAGGATGAAGATTATTGTCTGCGATTAAAGTATCGGATTGGTACGAGGGTGGAGGGTTTGCATTTGAGCTGTTGTTTTCCACCAGCAATTTATTTGCAATTAACAAGTAGTTTTGTTCAGGCAGCACCAGAATATCGTTTGTGTCACTTAGGGCTATCAATGTATCTATCAGCAGGTTTTCATCTTCCTCCAGCAATGTGTCTGTATTCGAATTCGAAAACGAGGCCGGGTCAACTTCTTGCCTTTGAACAACCTGCACATATTTTTTTCTTTTGTTTTTCGAAAACATCTTGTCCCACTTCCCAGTCTCGTATAGGAATACAAACGTAATACTGCAAATTGCAGCCATTATAATTATTACGTTCCTGGCTATGATCAAGCGTTGCCATCTCACGTGTTGTTCCCACGCATTTAAATTTCGACCAAATAACCAATATAATTTCATGAATCTCTATCGCTTTCTGGTGTTGAACAAAAGTAAGTAGTTTTATAACAGCGTTATAAAAAATGGTTAAAGAATATTATTAATGTATTAACCTGATACAAATAAGACGGGAAAATAAGGAATAAGATACATAAGTAAATGGGCTCAGTTATCTTGATAATTATGGTTGAATTTTTTTGATATTAAAATATTGATTAACAGTGTATTACACTTTTGAAAAAATATTTATGATTGTTATTTGTTTTCCTGGTTGCTCAGCAACAATTGTCACTATTATTTTTTTGAAATATAAATACCTTTTTTCCAGCAAGAAGGCATGTCAGTGGGCCGGAAAAATCAAGGCCATATTTTGAAAAACCTAATTTAGCAGAAGTAAAAAGTGATATATTAATTTGGATGACCTTTAATCAAACGAGACCAGAAGTATTGCTTACCAATATCGGAAACAATATTCGTAATCAATTATTTGGCAAAACGATCAGTCACTTAGTCAACAATATGAGAAACAATACGGGGGGGGAGAGATAATTCAACATACAATGATTTGTTCGGGGCCAAAGGCTACAAAGCTTATTTTGTTTCGTCAGATGCTTTTTCTGAAGAAAAGCTTCAGATTATGAGGGCATTTGGAGCAACCTTAGAATTGATCCAAGCCAAAAAAGAACCCTTTTAATCCAATTCGTTCCCTTCGCACCTCTTTCCTTACCTTTAGGCATTCTTGCAAAACAAACATTTGAGATGAAACACCTGCTACTCCTTTTACTATTCGCTTTACTGTATTCTTCCCTCTTATTTTCTCAACCATCAATTTGTGGGCCGGGCGCTCAAATGGCCCCCAATTGTGTTGGCGCCTGTGTCATCTGTGATATTGACGGATTTAGTGGTCTTAACGAAGGAAACCAAGGCGGTGAGGCGCCTCCGGGATATTGTACAGCTGCTATTCACCACATGGAATGGATCGGGTTCATGGCAGGATCGACCAGTTTGTCGTTGGAGGTGGCAGTATCCAATTGCGATAACGGGAACGGCAACGGGTTGGAGGCGGGCATCTATGAAGGGGTTGATTGCGAGAATTTTAACCTTATTTCCAATTGCGAAACGGCTATATTCAATAACACCAGCGTAGTACTTACAACAACCGTCCCACTGGTAATCGGCCAGTACTATTGGTTGGTCATGGATAGTAACGGGGGAAATGCGTGCGATTTCTCAATAAGTGTGGTTGGTGGATCTACCAATGTTCCTCCTCCTGATCCAATCCCTGCCATTTTTGGGCCAACGGCCACTTGTCCGGGCAGCACCCTTCCTTTTTCCATAGACCCCGTACTTGGTGCATCGAATGTAATGTGGACACTGGATGGCACACCAGTCGGTACGGGAGAAAATGTTGACATCTCTTTCCCAACTATAGGACAAGCGCAGGTATGTGTGGAGGCATCGAATGTCTGCCACCCACCTGAATCGTTGTGTACCATGGTGGACGTAGCGGCCATTGCCCCGACCGAGGTGAATGAGACTATTTGCATAGGTGATTGTTACACTGCCCCTAGCGGGGATGTATTTTGCTTTCAAGGTACCTATCCTGTTATTTACACTTCTTACCAGGGTTGCGACAGCTTGGTCAACTATAATATTGATATGATATTGGAACCTACCATTCTCATCGAAACGACGATTTGTGAGGGTGAAACTTACATGGTTGGAACGGAATCGTTCAGTCAAATGGGTATTTATACGGTCATCATGCAAGCGCCCAATGGCTGCGACAGTACAGTCATTTTGACCTTGTTTCTTGAGTTAAATTCAGAGGCCACATTCGAGGAAGAAATATGTGAAGGGGAGGTGTATTTATTGGACACCAATACTTACACTGAAACGGGGATTTATACTTTGGAGTACACCTCTGCAAATGGCTGCGATAGTACCATTATTTTGGATCTGACCGTGCATCCAGCCGACTCTGTTTATTTGACCGAAAATATATGCGAGGGAGACTCCATTGTCATTGGGAATGAGTCTTTCTTATCATTTGGCAATTACGAAGTGGTTTTGGAAAACGGCATTGGTTGCGATAGCAGTGTCTTTTTGGATTTATCGGTCAATGCATTGCCAATTACCAATTTGATGGAGGAAATATGTGATGGCAATATCTATGTGGTAGGAACGGATACATTTAGTACGACAGGGATTTACCAAACTATTTTAAGTGATACGAATGGCTGCGATAGCACCGTTAACCTCGACTTATCTGTGGTACAGGCATTGGAAACCCAATTGCCCGTGCAAATCTGTGACGGGCAGAGTTACACCGTTGGCAATGAGGCCTTTGATACGACAGGGCAGTATGAAATCTCTCTTCCCGCTGCTTCCGGGTGCGACAGCATTGTTTTCCTCGATCTCGATGTGGTAACGGTTTTGGAAACCAATCTTGTTGAAAGTATATGTGAGGGGAGCAGTTATGCAGTGGGCACGGAAACCTTTACTGCTACAGGGCAATATGAAACCACCCTTACTTCCATCGCTGGCTGCGATAGCATCGTGTACCTTGACCTGACTGTCAATCTGCAGCCAGAAACGCAATTGCCCATTTCTATTTGTAATGGCGATTCCTTCATGATAGGGAATGAAAATTTTGATCAAACGGGCCAATATGAAATTGTCCTTTCCACCGCCGTTGGTTGCGATAGCACCGTGTTTTTAGACCTCTCTGTTTTACCAAACCCCGAAAGTTTCCTAGCTCCACAAATTTGCGATGGCGAAAGCTATACCGCTGGCAACGAAACATTTATGCAGAGCGGCCAATACGAAATAACCATCCCCGCCACCAATGGCTGCGACAGTACTATCCATCTCGACCTCGAAGTACTGACTGCTTTGCAAACCGATTTAGAGGAACAAATTTGCGATGGCGAGACTTTTACCGTTGGCACAGAGGTGTTTGATCAAACAGGTTTATTTGAAATAACACTTCTCTCCTCAACGGGCTGTGACAGTGTGGTCAGCCTCGACCTCGAAGTGTTGGTTTTTTTACAAACAAATTTGACAGAAAGCGTTTGTGCAGGGGAAACATTTCAGGTGGGAAATGAAACGTTTGACCAATCTGGCCAATACCAAGTTGATTTGTTAACTGCAAGTGGTTGCGATAGCATTGTTATGCTCGACCTCAATGTGATCGAGGTGACCGAGACGCCGCTCCCGATCACTATTTGCAGTGGTGAAACCTATCAGGTCGGTACTGAAATTTTTGACCAAACAGGTTTTTACGAAATACTTTTTATGGCGGGTTCTGGATGCGACAGCTTGGTTCAACTGGATTTGGAAGTGATGCCGCCCATTATTGAAAACCTCCAAGTAGATATTTGCCAAGGAACGAGTTATACGGTTGGAAATGAGGTGTTTGATCAACCTGGCCAGTATCAGATTGACCTACTATCGCCCGCTGGCTGCGATAGCACTGTGCTGCTTGACCTACAGATTTCCGATTTCTTACAAACCGATTTGACTGAACAAATTTGCGACGGCGAATCTTATCAAATAGGCAGTGAGTTATTTAGCCAAACAGGGTTGTACCAAGTTGGTTTTGTCACCGCGGGCGGCTGTGATAGCATCGTGTTCCTCAACCTCGAAGTGCTGCAAAACTGGCAGACCTATCTGACAGAAAGCATTTGTGAAAACGAAACCTACCAAGTAGGTAATGATGTGTTTGACATGACAGGCATTTTCCAAGTTGCTTTAGTAGCAAGCACAGGTTGCGACAGTACGGTCATTTTGGATTTGGAAGTGATGCCTATCGAAACGGCATTTCTGACAGAAGAAATTTGTGATGGTCAGGTTTACACCATTGGTAATGAGCAGTTTATACAGGATGGACAATATGAGGTAGTATTGACGGCTATGAGCGGCTGTGATAGTGTGGTCACCCTTGATCTGTCAGTTCTCGATTGCGATGTTTTTGCGGCATTTACCACCAAAGATGTCAATTGTTTCGAAGGGAATGATGGCTTTATTGAATTTATGGTTGAAAATGGGGCTGTTCCGATTTCTTACCAATGGGGGCATACAAGCAATCCGTTCCAATTTGGAAATGGTACAGTGAACAGCTTGGGGCAGCTCGTTTTTGTTGATAGCCTGCCGTCCGGCCAATACCAGTTTACCCTAACGGATGCCAATGGTTACATTTTTCTACAGATTATTGACTTGGAAGAGCCGCCCATTTTAGAAGGGCAACTAACCGCTTCCCAGTTCGGCAGTTTCAACTTTCCCTGCCACGGCGACCAAAACGGTTTTTTAAACGCATCCGCAAATGGAGGTGTCACTCCATACCAGTTTTTGTGGGAAAATGGCACGCAAGGCCCTAGCCTCCAAAACATCGGCGCAGGTCAATATGAAGTGACCATCACCGACGATCATGGCTGTACCCGTGTTTTAGTGGAAACCTTGCTGGAGCCGTCCGCCTTGCAGTGGTTGGTGGGTATGCAGCAACCGGGCTGCGATGACACTTTAGGAAACATCCAAGTAGCGGATTTACAGGGTGGGACATTGCCTTATAGCTACTCATTGAATGGGTTGATACAAGACATTCCCATTTTCCCGGCGCTCAAGCCTAACGAATATGATTTGGTGATATCGGACCGTAATGGCTGTAAAAAAGATACTTTGATCGTTTTGCAGCCTGCCCCCGAACTTATTGTTGCCCTGGGTGATGACATATCTATTGCCCTGGGTGATGAAGTGCTGCTTAGGCCAAAGGTGCTGCCCATGCTCGCAGACAGCTTTATATGGGAAGGAGAGGAATTGTCCTGCACCGATTGTTTTTCACCAATTGCTGCCCCCCTGCAAACGACCACTTACCAGTTGACTGCATTCACCAACGACGGCTGCCATGATACGGACGAGTTGGTCATTTTTGTAAAAAAGGAACACAATGTGTTTGTGCCGAGCGCCTTCAGCCCCAATGATGATAAAATGAACGACGTGCTGATTCTGTTCGGTGGCCCGGACGTGATCAGGGTCAATTCCATGCTGGTCTTTTCCCGCTGGGGTGAAACCGTTTTTCAATACTTTGATTTTCCGCCCAATGACTTCACATTCGGTTGGGATGGGCGGCATAAAGGCGAAATATTACAGCCGGGTGTATTTACTTGGTTTGCAGAAGTGGAATTTGCGGATGGGGTAGTGAAGCTATTCAGGGGGGATGTGACTTTGATTCGGTAATTGTGGGATAAAATTGAAAAGTACTCAATTGATGCTGAGACATTTCACAGCAATCAAAAGAGACCCGATAATACAATATATTATCGGGTCTTTTTACGATTAAATCAAAAGTTACCATCTATTTATTGTTCCCTCATTCCTTAATCAGTTTTTGGATAAATTTCTTTCCGCCTAAACGAATCTCCAGCAAATAGATGCCGGAAGGAATATCTTGCAGGTCGATGGTGTTATTTTCTGCGTTGGCTTCTACCTTTTTCATGAGTTTTCCACTGGTGCTGCGCAAACTTATCTCCATGAAACCGTCAGAAAAATCACCACTTGATCCAAGAGGAACAAGGTGCAAATATCCATTAAATGGGTTCGGGAATACTTTAATACCATTTCCTTTTTGCTCAAAGTCGACAATGACAATTTTGGAGTATGCATGGCCACCGTCAAAGTCCACCTGTTTGAGGCGATAGTGATTAAAGCCTTGCAAAGGGTTTTCATCTATGAAGTGATATTCTTTTTGCTCGTAAGAGGTGCCGTTGCCAGCCACTTCCCCTATAGATTTAAAGATCCTTCCATCCTCACTTCTTTCAATGATAAATTTTTCATTATTAAGCTCAGATTCAGTTGCCCAATCTATTACCACCTTATTGTCATTCTTCGCTGCACGAAGAGATGAAAGCTCAACGGGTAGGACCACTGCTGAGACATTTTTCGGAGTACAATTGGCTCCTCCACAACCGGCATTTGATCGTCCGGTATAGTTAACGACGGGTGTTGAGACGCAAGTTGTAACATTGAGGTAAGGGCCAAAGGTATAATCTTGTCCGATGGTGAAAGAGTTAATGCAAGGGCCAGGATCGGTACCAACAGGTGCAAAAGTATATGCTCCGCAAGTAATGGAATTAATATTGAGGCTTTTATCACCACCACTTGTAGAAATAACATGAGCCGTAAAAGTATAATTAGAAGTTCCATTGCCGTTATCGATAACTTCCGCTGTGAAGGAATTGATATCACCACAGTTCTGCGCCTTGGACGCAAAGCATATGAGAATAAAGACTAAAGATGTGAGAAGTAATTTCATAATTTTTTGATTTTAGGCTAAAATGGAGTAAGCGCATTTATTACTATAAAGCACTGGAAACATCCGTTTTTGATTGTTTATTTGAGAGACTGGGTCAATCAAAAATAAATTTGAAAGGAGGGACTGATTACTTGCGGGAAAATGAGATGAAGCTATAATTCTTATGATAAGAACAAGCTATTTTGGGAAGAATAAGAATCACCTGTCACAAATTATGCCTTTTTCCATTTGCAAAAAAAAAAAATCAAATCCTATAAGTATTAACGGTTCTTATGCATTCTTTTTTTATCAAACTTCGCCCAAGTAATAGAAGCAATCCATTAAATAGGCATAGATGTGGCTATATCTTATTCCTCCCCAACAGCAAAATATTACCGCCTGAATTTCAACTGTTTAAATGTTTGAGCAAAAAAAATGGACTCATCCCTTGTATTGGTCAGTTCTTTTCTGCCTGACGGTTGGGCATCTATTGGCACAAGAAAACCAAACACTCGACACATTGGCTTTGGCGCGTCAAACGGTTGATAATGGGGATTTTGGAACTGCGATCCAAATGTTGCAGCCTTATGGAAAAAATCACCCAAACAACAGCGATGCCAAAGATTTGCTTGCACATATATATTATTGGAATGGCGATGTGGAATTGGCCCAAAAGACATTTGAGAGAGCAATGGAGGAACACCCCCGACAGTCAAATTTGAAATTGGGATACGGCCGAATGCTTTTTGAAACTAAACATTTTGACAAGGCCAAATCCCTGTTTTCACAATTTTTAGAATCCGATCCTTCCAATGCGGAAGCCTTGCTCAATCTCGGATACATTCATTTTTGGAAAGAAGAATATAAAACTGCGGAGAACTTTTTCCAGCAAATTTTGAGAAACCACCCCGGACAGCCGGAAGCGACTAAGATGTTGGCAGATATTAAGGCACTCCGCTCAGTCGCTTTAGAAATAAACGGCGATTATCGGACGGATTCCCAGCTTCTTGAATCGTTTCACCCTTCGGTTAAGGCATCGCAATACCACAACCGATGGCTTCACCCATCCATTAAAGGGGAAGCTTGTTTTTTTGAAATAGAAAATGGGAACAGGCAGGCTCAACACTTGGAATTGGGCAATCATTTTTATTTTAAAAAACCAAAATTCGATCTTGCCTTAAGTGGAGGAGTTTATCGCAATCATTTTGACGAAAAAATAAACTGGATAGGAAAAGCTGTTTTAAAAAAGCAAATGACAAAAGGGCTTGTCCTTTCCATTCATACAGGCCGGACTCCAAATACAACAACCCTTGCTTCCCTCGAACAATTGGTATTTATGGATGAACATTCAATCCAGTTTCAACTTATGAATGGCGATTCTTGGATGGGGCAGGCCGCTGTTGTTCATAGAAATCATGGTGATAAAAATCCAATTTATTCAGTTTATGCATGGGGGATGAGCCCTGTCTTAAAGGCTTCCATATTTCAGATGAGAATTGGTTATGCGTTCAGTTTTGCGGATTCAAAAGAAAGTCGATTTCAGAGCGAATCTCCACTTTCACATATTATAGATAATTGGCAGGAAGAGCAGGAAATTACTGGAATCTACAATCCATATTTTACACCTGAAAACCAACAAATTCATGCTGCTTTGGCTTATTTGAAAATAAGCTTTTCAAAAAAAATAAATATAGAATGTAATGGCAATGTGGGCTTTTTAGCTAAGTCGGATATCCCCTACCTATTCCTTGATTTGATAGATAATGAATTGGATTTATCAGAAGGTTTACAGAGTACATAAAACGACTTTTGACTTAAAAGGTAAATTAAATATCCAAATTTCGGGCAAGACGTTTTTGAAAATGCAATACGGTTATTTCAATAATTTCTTTTATGATGCCCATCAAATAAACTTTGGCCTGACAACGAACCTTACTCCATGAGCAAAAACAAAAAAGACCTTTGGCAGTACCGCCGAGCCCAGGCATTTGGAGAGGTAGATCGGTTTGTTTTGCTATCTCTAGTGGTGGCTGGGTGTATCAGTATTTTTCAGTTGGCGGATTGGTGGTTTAGGGAAGAACACATCGGATCGTTGCCATTGTATATTTTATTGTCATTTATTTTTTGGTACGGCATGCTGCGGCTGATCATTGTATGGGTCAATTATTTGGGTATTAAAAGACCTGAAATACCTAAGCCAGAAAATGGGCTTTCCGTGGCTATTTTCACCACCAGTTCGCCCGGCGAACCCTTGTCCATGTTTGAAAAAACACTGGCAGCCTGTGCAAATATTTCCTACCCACACACAACCTATCTCTTGGATGACACACAAGATGGGCGTTTCAAAGAAGTAGCTGAAAAATACGGTGCTGTTTGGCTTGAACTCGTTGGCTTGCCCGGTGCGAAGGCCGGGAAGGTGAATAAAGCCATCGAAATGACCGACGAGGAATTTATCTTAATTCTCGACCCCGATCATATTCCATTTCCCAATTTCCTTGACAATACGCTGGGTTTTTTTCGTGACGAAAAAATAGGCTTTGTGCAAGTGTCACAAGCCTATTATAATCAATACCGTTCATTTACTGCCGCCGCCGCTGCTGAGCAGACTTATGCTTTTTATGGCCCTGTGTCAATGGGCATGCACGGCTATGGCAATGCTGTGGCCATCGGCGCCAACTGTACCTTCCGGCGCAAGGCATTAGAATCCATTGGTGGTCATGGGGTCGGCCTGGCGGAGGATTTGATCACGTCCATCCGCTTGCATGCGGCAGGTTGGAAGTCGGTCTTTAATCCGGTAATTGTCAGTCGTGGGTTAGTGCCAGAAGATTTTGGGTCTTTTTGCAAGCAGCAATTAAAATGGGCACGAGGAGTACACGAAGTGCTGTTTTCGGAAGTGCCACGGCTTTTTAATAAATTGACTTTTTGGCAAAAACTATCCTATTCGGCCATTGGCACTTATTACCTCGTCGGGGCAACTGCCTTTTTCTATTTTTTAATTCCCTATTTATTTTTTTGGATGGATGTCCTGCCAGCGCAAATGCACTTTGCCGATTTTTTATTGCATGTAATTCCAGTCGGGATTATTGCATTGGCTATTTATTTATTTGTCCAAAAGTGGTTGTGCCACCCTGCTGCTGAACGGGGATTGCACTGGCGGGGCATGGTTTTAAAATTTGCCTGCTGGCCGGTATTTTTTCTGGGTTTTTTTTTATCGGTCCTTAATAAGGATATTCCATATATACCTACTGCAAAAAAAGCAGAAACAGGTAAAGTATCTCCTTTTGCAAAGCCATTGTTTTTTCAAATAATGCTGTTTTTAATATCATTTGGATATGTGATTTATAAAAGAATATATGTTCTGCCTGAAAGTGAATTAATCCTTTCCAGTGAGAAGACTTGGGGTATGATGTTTTTTGCTCTGGTTGCCATTATATTGGTAATAGGTGGATTGATGGCTGCACGTGAATCACTCAAATTAGCAGTTGAAGAGGCATGGGAAAAAGTGGAGCTGGAAAATATAAAAATTTCTGTAGCCAAAGAAAAAAAATCAATTAGAGTGATAAATGAGAAAAATAAAAAATTAGTCCCGAATTCACTTCGGGATTATTTTTCTTATTCACCTCTTTACCGTTTTTTTGAGGAATAAAGGTTTTTTCAAAATTTTTATTCCTCTAAAAAAAACGGCGCTTTGAATAGCCATATAATTAACTATGAGAAATAATTTATTTCGTTTTGTAAGTACAATGGCAGCCATCGTTTTTGGAGTTTTGCTTATTAGTGCCTTTACATTATTCGGCAATAAATCAAAAGGTCCAATAGAAGATTTTTTCGTTCGGACGGGTTCTTATATCACTTCTATTGAAGGATATTTTATTCATAAATCAAATACAAAAAGGCGCTCTAAAAAAATGGGATGGTTCAGTGAATACCGGAAAGATATTTCAAAATTGTTGCATCCCGAAAAAATATTAATGGGTGCTTATGATAATCAGAATAAGGAAAATTTTCAGCCTATTATCCAATTGGAAAATGCGCTGCATACAGAATTTCCAATCATTCATATTTATTCAGCATGGGGAGATAAACCCGATCAAAGATTTCCGTTGACAGAAGTTACTGCTATTTATGAATTGGGATCCGTACCTATGATAACTTGGGAACCTTGGTTGGTTGATTTTGATAAAAACGAACACCCGCATATAAAGGAAAAAGAGACAAGGGATAAAAATGGGCTGAGGGATATAGCAGATGGAATGTATGATTTTTATCTGGAAAAATGGGTCGCTGATTTTAAATTATATGACCGTCCTGTTTTTATCCGTCTCGGCCATGAAATGAATGACCCCTACCGATATGCATGGGGCCCACAGAACAATATGCCTGAAGACTTTGTTGACGCGTGGAGACATGTAATTGATTTTTTTAAATATGAAGGAATTGAGAATGTTGTATGGGTTTGGTCACCACACATTGCCTATGGCCTTTTCAATGAATATTACCCTGGTGATGCATATGTGGATTGGGTTGGGGTTGGGACACTGAATTATGGTACGGTTGCCTCTTGGTCGCAATGGTGGAGCTTCGATGAAATATTCGGTAATTATTATGAAGAACTAAATAACTTTGGAAAACCCATCATGGCAACCGAGTTTGGTTGCCTTGCCGTAGGGGGTAATAGGGTAGATTGGTATGAAACTGCATTTTGTGATATGCCGGAAAAATACCCAAATTTAAAATCAGTGGTTTTTTTCCATTTTAATCAAGATAATACACTCACCTATAAAACGCTGGATTGGTATTTTTTGCATGATGAACAAATTACTAATAAAATCATGGATTGTATAAGTGGATGGAACGACCCTATTTAGAAAGCCTACCCCCATATTTTGCCCATAAAACTACTAAGGGGGCGGTGAAAAATAACTTTCCGATTTGTTTAGCTTTATTGTAATAAACGAGTTTTACTATCCCGATAGAATCATCGGGATAGCAAAACGGGTAGGCTAACCGATTTGCTAAATTTTAAAAATTTAGTAAATCTTTTTTTGAAATCAGTAAGTTATTTTTCACTGTTCCCTAAGACTAAAAACCAGGAACACACTTTCAAAAAAAAATAATTTTTTGTAATGCCCA
This sequence comes from Saprospiraceae bacterium, assembly GCA_965222975.1. Classification (GTDB taxonomy): domain Bacteria; phylum Bacteroidota; class Bacteroidia; order Chitinophagales; family Saprospiraceae; genus UBA6168. Next base: position 240,284 of record CBDCVJ010000086.1, read on the forward strand.
ATTTCAAATATACTTTATGCTACATTTTAGTAGTGTTTTTTTCTTTGCCTAGTGGTTCACAAAATATTCCACAAGAAAAATTGACAGATTGGTCGAATGCGGGGTTGTCCGCTCAACTGCCTGTATTTGACACAATCAATGTGTTAGCCAATGGCCTCAAGGCTGATGGTTCGACACCCAATGATGCCGCATTAAAATCATTATTGAATGCTAACATTTCGTCACCTACTGTTTTTTATTTTCCACCAGGAGATTATTTTTTCAAAAAATCCATTGAATTAAAAAGTAACCAGATATTAAAAGGAGCTTCTGCATTTGAGACTATTTTTACATTTAATCTGGGAGGAGCCGATCATTTGATAAAAGTGTTTGGGCAATTGGCGTCTGCAACAACCAATATCAAAGAAAATGTTCCAAAAGATTTTAACGTGATTTCTGTTAAAAACTCAAATAATTTTAATGTTGATGATTACATCCGAATTCAATTTGATGACATGCAATTGGTCACTTCATCATGGGCTGAAAAAAGCACAGGGCAGATTTTGAAGATAATAAATAAAAATGGCAAAAAGTTAACTGTAGCTTCTTCTTTACGCCGTGCTATCTCCCTTTCTGAAAACCCATATATTGAAAAAATAAGACCAGTTGAAAATGCAGGTATAGAATGTTTGCACATTGAAAGGCAAGATGCCACTACCACGCAAACGAGAAATGTTTATTTTCAATTTGCAGCAAACTGCTGGGTAAAAGGCGTTAGTTCGCATAACACTAATTTTGCCCACGTTGATGTCGAAAATAGCATGCATATCCATGTGACTGGCTGCTATTTTAAGGATGCTCATGCTTATGGCAATGGAGGCCAGGGCTATGGTGTTGTGTTGGAATACAATACAGGCGACTGTTTAATTGATAATAATATTTTTGATCATTTGCGTCACTCCATGTTGTTGCAGGCGGGAGCGAATGGGAACGTGCTCAGTTATAATTATTCCATCAAGCCATATTGGGAAGATGTTAGTTTGCCGGATGATTCCGCAGGCGATTTAGTGCTGCACGGCAATTATCCATACCTCAATTTATTTGAAGGAAACATCGTCCAAAATATTGTGATAGATGATTCGCATGGGATCAATGGGCCGGGCAATATGTTTTACCGTAACCGAGCAGAGCATTACGGCATTTTTATGAATGATGATATGCCAACAGATGGCCAGTCATTTATTGGTAATGAGACCACTACCTCTAATTTTTTATTGGGCTTTTACGATCTGGCTGGCAGTGATCATTTTGAACATGGAAATAATATAAAAGGGAATATTACACCTACTGGCACTAATTCGATAAATTCCAATTCTTTATATTTAACAGCACCTCCTGATTATTTTGAAGAAATAAATTGGACGATACCAACCATTGGCCCTCCCAATAATTTAAACAGTGGCAGTAATCCGGCAAAGGAGCGTTTTCTGAAAGGCGAGTTCACAAAATGTATTATTGATGATCCAGTTATTATAAATAGTGTTGGTAATTTACCTGCTGATTTATATTGGAATATTTTCCCCAACCCGGCAAATTGTGAATTGCATATTGAAAGTAAATTAATTTTGGAAAATTATTCTTTAAAAATATTTGATTTAAATGGAAAAATAATTTTAAATTTAAATAAATCCGTCAAAAAAATTGATATATCAGGATTCGAAAATGGATTGTACGTTTTGGTTTTAGAAAATGAAAAAGAGCGGTATTTTAAGAAAATAAATATTTTGAAATAAAAATTAAAATTTAATCGTAACTGTTCAGCATGTGCAAAATAAAAGGGGTTTCCCGCAAAGTTACGCTAAGGTTTTGCAGAGTTGCGCTAAGTAAGGCGAATGCATGTATTACTTTGCGTGACTTTGCGAAACCTTAGCGTAACTTTGCGGGAAATATTACAAGAATGCTGGATAGTTACAAAATTTTCAATTTTTTATCTCCCTCTCTATTGGTTTCTTCACTTTTTGTCTGAAAACGGATTTAATTATAAATAGTGTATAGCAACTTATAAGTTTTTTAAGGACAATAGAGATGTTCATAAATAAAAACATGGAATTTGTTCCTTGGTATATCCTCCCCCCACCCCCCTCCAAAGGGGGAGATAGATCCGTTCTTTAATTTAATAGATTGCTATAAAATAAAATTTTAGCAGGTTTTATCTCCCCCTTTGGAGGGGGGTGGGGGGAGGATGCAATTTAGGATTCCTTATTTATGAACACCTCTAATAATCATAAAGAATTTTGCCCAATTCCTTACTTCCCACTTTTTCCTTTTTACTTTAGCCTTTCTTGCTACGATGATAGACGTAGTAATTTTCTACTTTCGACTTTATGGCAAACGAACAACAACTAAAAAAGACCCTTGGCCCCCTGATGCTCTGGGGGCTCGGCGTCGGGTATGTGATCTCCGGCATGTACTTTGGCTGGAACCTTGGCCTCGAAAAAGGCGGCACCCTTGGGCTTGCAGTCGCCACATTTTTCATCATAATCATGTATGTCACGTTCACGTTCAGTTATACGGAACTGGCATGCGCCATCCCAAAAGCAGGCGGGGCATTTGATTATGCCATCCGGGCATTGGGTAAAAACTGGGGCTTCCTCGGAGGCATGGCGCAGAACATTGAATTCATATTTGCGCCACCCGCTATTGCCTTTGCCATTGGAGCTTATCTAAATATTTTCTTGCCGTCCATTCCTATTTTAGCGATAGCGATTATTGCTTATGTGGTTTTCACTGGACTCAATATTTATGGGGTGAAAGCGGCAGCGTCTTTCGAACTGATTATTACCATTATTGCCGTTATCGAATTGCTCATATTTGCCGGGGCGGCATTTCCTGCCTTTGAGTTTTCCAACCTCGAAAAGAATGCCCTGCCGCATGGTTGGTCGGGAGCGTTTGCGGCGATCCCGTTTGCCATTTGGTTTTTTCTCGCCATTGAAGGAGTGGCAAATGTGGCGGAGGAAACTGTCAACCCTCAGCGGAATGTGCTGATCGGTTTTGGGTCGGCCATTTTGACATTGGTGGTGCTTTGCATACTGACTTTTACTTCTTCCATAGGTATAGGTGGTTGGGAGTCAGTGGTTTATGATGCTTCAGGTGAGGCCTCCGATTCTCCACTTCCGTTGGCATTGGCAGAGCGGTTTGGTGAGGGGCATATTCTATATACGTTGGTTACATCCATAGGGTTGTTTGGGCTGATCGCCTCATTCCACGGTATTATTTTGGCAGCGGGCCGCTCTACTTTTGAGTTCGGACGGGTAGGTTTTGCACCGAAAAAATTAGGTGACGTCCACTCGAAGTTCCGTACACCCGCCAATGCGTTGGTGGTCAATATGGCCATTGGCATCGTTGCGTTGTTTACTGGGAAAACGGGTGAGATTATTACTATTGCCTGTTTTGGGGCGCTGACCTTGTATATCGTTTCCATGGTGGCATTACTGGTTTTGCGGAAAAAAGAGCCGGAGTTGGAGCGCCCATTCAAAGTGCCGATGTATCCAATGTTTCCTATTCTCGCATTGGTGATTGCCTTGGTGGCGTTTGTGGCGATGACAGTTTATAATCTTTGGATCGCTTTAATTTATTTTGGGTTACTGGGAATTATGTTTGTCTGGTTTAAGGTGTTTTATAAAAACTAATTTGAAAAGCCTCTGTCCTCAAGTCTCATCCATAATTCTTGTCCTCCGCACATCCATCCATCCTCTTCCCAATTGGGCGGCAGCACTACAATTTCGTATTGGCCTTTTGAAAGGCTTATTTCCCTGAAAATGCGTTTGAGTGTCTTTTTGCGTTTCGCCACCAATTCTTTTCCAGCATTGGGAATGCCAAGCAGAAGCAGGGTGCTTTTGTGTTTGATGACGTTCACGGCTATTTCTTTGAGTGCCAATCCAAATTCATCCGTAAAAAGGTAGCTGCCAAACTGGAACCCCATATTGGGACAGTTATCAACGATTAGGGCATTGATTTCAGTTGGGCTGTCAACGACCCGATAGTCCATGTAATAATCGGAACCTTTGTGGATGGAATAAAAAGGTCTCGTTCTGACGTTTTTCAGTTTGGCGGGGTTGACGTAACTATATTCAGGTTGCTGGATGGATGTTTCGGCCACTAAGGGCGTTTGCGTCTCACAGGAAATGGGGACAATAGCGGAAGCGTCATCTATGAGCAGATTTCCGTTATAAGCACCGTTCTGTTTTTCTGCGTAGTTGGCCTCAAAACTGATCCAAGTGAGGTTCTCTTCTGGCTTGAACTGAAAGGTGTATTTTTCCCAATTTGTATTGTCTATAGCTTTGGAAATGGCCAACAATGTTTTCTTGCCACATGGGCTGATGCCGCCCCAAACCCTCAAGGTCAGCGGGGAATTGAGGTTTACCGTTTTCCCTGTCTTCCTGCTTCTGCTGGTCAATTTCTCGGAGCGACATAGAGCAAGGGTGACCTGATAGCATTGGCCACTTTTTAAAGGGGTAAGCAATTGTTGCCCAATGCTTTCTGTAGTGGAATTGTCCCTCGCTACCAACCCAATATAAGAGTTGCCGTCCATGGGTGTTTGGGTCACCCCAAAAGACCCTCTTTTTACTGGGTGGAGATCGGGAGGGCTTTCATTGTTAAAAGCACAGTTGCGCCAAGCGCCCGGCAAGGTGCCATATTTGGGAACGCCCTCAAACGATGGGTTTTTTAGATAAACAACCTCTTGTGCATACAATGGGAAGATGAACAGGAAAGAAAGGATCAGTAAATTGCAGAAAAACTTCATGACCTATATTTTAAACAAAAATAGACATAGTTTTCTGTAATTAGTTGTTTCCTGGCAATGTACGCAAGAAGATTTCCCTCTGCGGGAAACAAAGCCTAAAGCGCTCCCAACGCCCGCCTCGCATAAACCCCCGCCAAATGCCTTCGGTATTTCTCTGAAGCAAAATGGTCGCTCATAACAGAGACCCCATCAGCTGCATTTGCAGTAGCTGTAGCGATGGTATCGGCGTTCAGGGCATTGCCTTTCAAGGCATTCTCAATGCCTGTATCGCGGAACGGCTTGCTGCTTACCCCGTTGAAAGCAACCCGTGCTGCCGACCCATCCTTGGCCACTGCGGCTGCACATCCGACCAAAGCGAAACGGGAAGCGGGTTGGGGAAATTTCACATAAGTCGAATTGGCGTTAAAAGCAGTTTTTGGGATGCGGATCGCTGAAATGATCTCACCATCTTGTAAGGCCGTCATAAAAAGGCCTTGAAAGAATTGGTCAATGTCCACCTCACGTGTGCCATTCGCATTTTTGATAACAACATCGGCATCGGCTGCCAGTAAAACCGCTGGCCAATCAGCTGCGGGATCAGCATGGGCGATGCTGCCACCGATAGTACCGAAATTACGTATTTGAATATCACCGATCATGGCAGCCGCCTGGGCAACCATGGGTGCATGTTGCTGCAAGGCTGCGTTTTGGGCAATTTCCCCATGCGTCGCACAAGCACCAATGGTAATTGATTTTTCATTGTCGTTGATGCTTTTCAACTCGTCAAGCCCGGAAATGTCGACGAGATGTGCCGGATCGTTGAGACGGAGTTTCAAAACGGGGATCAAGCTGTGGCCACCAGCCAGTATTTTGCAATCGTCCCCATGGGTTTGAAGCAACTGAATGGCTTCGTTCACATTATTTGGCCTATGATATGAAAATTTGTTAGGTATCATTTTTTTAGCTTTTGGCTATTGGCATTTAGCTATTGGCAGCCAGCGTTTTAGGCTAACGGCTAATAGCAAATGGCCAACAGCTATCCATTGATTATATTCCACACTTTCTCTGATGTTATTGGCATCTGAATGTCGTGGATGCCATAGGGCGATAGGGCGTCCATGACGGCATTTACGACTGCGGGCGTAGAGCCAATCGTTCCAGCTTCCCCTGCCCCTTTTACGCCCAGCGGATTGTGTGGACAAGGGGTGGTTGTGCGGTCGGTTTCAAAACTTGGAAGGTCGTCAGCACGGGGCATTACGTAGTCCATATAAGTGCCGTTGAGCAACTGGCCGGATTCATCATAGTTAGCACCTTCGCAGATCGCTTGACCAACGCCTTGGGCTACTCCACCATGGATCTGTCCTTGCACGATCATTGGGTTGATGACATTGCCAACATCGTCCACCGCGATGAAACGCTTCAAAGTCACTTTGCCTGTTTCTTTGTCAATTTCAACAATGGCGACATGTGCGCCAAACGGGTAAGTAAAGTTGGCGGGATCGTAGAAACTGGAGAAATCAAGCCCTGGCTCCAAACCTTCTGGGTAGTCGTGAGGCACATAGGCTGTCAGGGAAACATCGCCGAATGCAATGGACTTGTCAGAACCTTTGACCGTCCATTTGCCATCGGCAAATTCGAGGTCGGCTTCCGAGCATTCCAGCTTGTGGGCGGCGATTTTTGTGCCTTTTTCAATCACCTTTTCAATGCTCTTGATGATGGCGGAGCCTCCTACAGCTAAGCTCCGGGAGCCATACGTACCCATACCAAAAGCGACGGAATCAGAGTCGCCGTGAACAATGTCCACATCTTCAATAGGAATTCCAAACTTGTCCGCCACCACCTGAGCGAAAGTCGTTTCGTGTCCTTGCCCGTGCGAGTGGGAGCCTGTGTAAACGCTCACCTTACCTGTGGGCTGCACCCTGACTTGAGCCGATTCGAACAGGCCTGCCCTTGCTCCAAGCGCTCCGACCACAGCCGACGGGGCAATGCCACATGCCTCAATATAAGTTGAAAAACCAATGCCCAACAACTTGCCATTGCTACTGTTACGGGCGGCCTGTTGCTCGGCCCGGAAATCTTCATAGCCGACCATTTCAAGTGCCCTTTCCAAGACTGGATGGTAATTACCGCTATCATATTGCAATGCTACCTGGGTCTGATAGCCCGGCTGGTTTACCCCGTCAAATGGTTCGATAAAATTTTGCAAGCGCAATTGAGCAGGATCTTTTCCCATCTCTAAAGCAGCCGTATCTATGAGTCTTTCGATCAAATACGTAGCTTCGGGACGTCCCGCTCCTCTATACGCATCTACCGCTGTTGTGTGGGTGAAAACGGCATCCACATCTACGTGTATGAGCGGCGTTTTATAAAGACCTTGCAGCAACGTGCCATGCAAATAGGTAGGCACTGCCGGGGCAAAAGTGGAAAGGTATGCACCCATATTGGCATAAGTCTTTGAACGCAATGCAACGATATTCCCATCGGCATCGAAAGCCATATCGCATTTGGTAACGTGGTCACGGCCATGTGCATCAGTGAGGAAACTTTCCCGACGCTCGGCAGTCCATTTCACAGGTCGGCCAATGGCTTTGCTCGCCACCGTAACCAAGGCTTCTTCGGTGTAATGGAAAATTTTGCTGCCAAAACCACCCCCGACATCCGGCGCAACAACTCTTACTTTATGCTCTGGGATGCCCAAGACAAACGCGCAAAGCAATAACCTTGTCAAGTGCGGATTTTGCGATGAGGTATATAAGGTGTGTTTGTCATAAGCCGAATCGTAATGGCCGATGGCACTGCGTGGTTCAATAGCGTTGGCTACCAGTCGTTGGTTGGTAAATTCCAAAGTCGTAACGTGGTGGGCATTGGCGATAGCGGCATCCACATCTGCTTTGTCATTTCCCAATGCCCAATCGAATACTCGGTTGTTGGGCACGTCATCATGGACAAGCGGTGCGCCATCTGCTACAGCGGCTTTGGCATCTACGACAGCGGGGAGGATTTCCCAATCTACCCTGACTGCTTCAGCAGCGTCCTTGGCCTCGGCATAGCTTTCGGCCACGACCATCGCCACTGCATCGCCCATATGTCGTGCCTTGTCTGACACGAGCAAAGGGTGGGGCGGCTCTTTCATGGTATCACCGTTTTTAAAGTTCACTTGCCAACCACAGGGCACTCCGTAGTTACCGACATCGGCGCCTGTGAATATTTTTACCACGCCCGGCATAGCTGCCGCAGCGTCGGTATTGATACTATTGATTTTCGCATGGGCGTGCGGACTGCGCACGATGCATGCATAGGTCATCCTCGGTAGCTTGATGTCGTCCGTATAACGACCCTGCCCCGTGGTGAACCTTTTATCTTCTACTCTTTTTACAGAGGTTCCTATGAGTCCCATATTTTGAGTTGTTGATTGCCTGCCTATCGGCAGACAGGTTAATTGATGATTGATGGAATGGTTTGAATGGTTGAAATAGTTTGAATGGTTTTTTTCACAAGCGACGAGTACACATCAAAAGGGAAAAACCATTTGAGCCATTTAAACCATTTAGGCCATTTTGCTTGCTGCATGCTGCACCGATTTCACAATGTTGTGATAGCCTGTGCAGCGGCAGAAGTTGCCTTCTAATGCTTCCCTTATTTCGTGTTCGGTTGGGTTGGAATTATTGGCTAAAAGATCGGCGGCAGTCATGATCATGCCGGGTGTGCAGAATCCGCATTGTAGTCCGTGCTCCTGGTGGAAGCCTTCTTGCAGTGGGTGGAGTTCCCCATTGGTGGCCATGCCTTCAATAGTAGTAACAGAACGGCCATTGGCTTGTACGGCGAGCATAGTGCATGATTTAAGGGCCTTCCCATCGAGGTGAACGGTGCAGGCACCACAACTGCTGGTATCGCAACCAACATGGGTGCCCGTCAAGCTGAGTTCCTCCCTCAGGAAATGCACTAAGAGCATGCGCGGCTCAACCTCCCTTTCGTAGTTTGTCCCATTTACGGTAACTGAGATTTTTACTTTCATGTGGGTGAGAAATTTGTTTTTAGTTAAAAGTTTCGCCAAATTAGTTTTTTTCTTGGTTTTGTTGGGAAAAAACATGGCTTAACCAAAACAAAAATCACTTTTTGAAAATAAGAATAGTGGGGAGGTATTAGGTAGGGCTATCCAATCAACCGCAGTTTTAGTGCTTTGGCAACTCACTGTCAAAATGGATCAGCTATCATGGAAAAGGCAGACATTGTAAAATATTACATTTATTTCACTATTTGAAAGTCGATGGACACGGACGTAGATGTGGTGACAGACCCGAACAACCCTGCCCTGACTGGGTTCGACACCATATCGGGCTTCACCCCAAACATGATTTTCAATGGGCTGACCCCTGACGTGAACAGTATCAGGGACTTCCGGGACCGCCTGAGGGTATTGCACCTGTCCGATACCCCAAACAGTGCCCCCGCATACAATACCTTTGTGGATCTTTACGACGTGTTCAATTAACCTGCAACAAGGGGGGGTACATGTGCCGCCCCCCTGTTTTCAAAACATTGGCAACCATGAAATACCTAATGTTATTATCCGTGCTCGTACTGTTCTCGTGCCGTGACAGCGAAGATTTCAAGAAAACCTGCCCTTATGAACTGGACTATCCCGGCCATTATTTAAAAGTACCCATCACCATTGCCCCCCATAAGCTGACCTATTCCGTTGGTGATACCATTTTCATCAATACCGTTTTTCCCGATTCGATCTATGACCTCGGCACACAGCAGACTTTCAGGATTGAGGGGTTCCCCTTTAAGCCATTGTCCCTGTTGTACCGATTTACGAGCAGTGATACATATGACTCTGGCTACAGTGTAAACGAATTTAGTATTGATGATGATTACAACCCCGTTTATTTCAACTCCTCAAATTATGCAGACGGGTACAGGGCATACACGGATTACGGAAATAATCAATACAGGTTTGAAAGCCGATTGGTATTGAAAGAACCCGGCAGGTATATCCTCCTTTTCTCAGACATATACCAGGACCACAATGCAAGTGGCAACCCAGAACTGAACGCAGAGGCGGACGCCATCACCTTCGAGGGAAAGTGCCCCACGCTGAAGTATTATATATGCAGCATGATAGAAGGGGATGACCACTTGGAACAGTTCGTGGGGGAACTGGTCTATCTGGATGAAGAGGTGTACAGGGGTAAGCTTAGATACAATAGAAATGCGTTGGGAGCTCTGGGGTCAGGAAGCATTTCAGTTGAATTTGCAGGTTTTTTCGGGTTCGAGGTAGAAGAATAGAACAAATGAAAACTGATGCTAATAATTAAGTCTTCACGCGGCTTGTAAAGCCCAGCATGAAGATAGTGTTGCACGGAACAGGACGCAAGCGGAAACTATCCCGGCGTGGGGTTATTATTCATTGGCTAAGGGAAATGGAGAGCAATATGCCGAAAGAGACACATGTAGTGCCTGTGTATGACTGGGCAGCTGGGATTTATTTTTTGCAGTATTTGGAAAACGGGCAGGTGTTGCATTTGGAAAGGTTTGTGGTTTTAAAACCCTGATTTTGCAAAAAGAGCTATTTCTTTATGTATTCGATTTTCTATTAATGCACTTATCATGGGGCCAATTTTGTTCCCAGTTTTTTAACAGGTTGCATGATTGAGTAGAACCTAACAATTCGTTTAAACATTAATGATAGAAGTGTTCAAATATCGCCGATGCCCAATACCGACCCGCCGATCCTATCATTGAATATCCGCCAATTATAATTTTTTATTTTCCATATAGATGGACACTTTTTGAACCTTTCCTCTGAAAGTTCAATCTGGGTATATTCTTACTTCCCACAATGGATTGAAGTGTTCAGTAGGCCCATCATTCACTACAAATCAGCAAGTTCGAAAAAATTTAATCGTCAATAAAATGCGTAAAGCAAAAACCCGTAAGTGTCGCACTAACTTAATGCTTCACTTTATTAATGGGGCACCGCTTTTTTTACTGATATTTTAGAAACCTCACGCCACCTTCACCGCCGCCGCCTCTTCCAGTCCTAATTCTTTGATGCTAATTTCCTTCATCTCCACCTTCCGTATTTTACCTGTAACGGTCATGGGAAAGCGGTCAGTGAATTTTATGTAGCGAGGTATTTTATAATAAGCGACCTGCCCTTTGCAAAAGTCTTTGATTTCTTCAGGAGTGGCCGATTGCCTTTCCTTCAATTTGATCCAGGCCATGATTTCCTCGCCGTATTTTATGTCGGGGACACCAATTATTTTTACATCGCTGATCTTGGGATGGGTGAATAAAAATTCCTCGATCTCTTTTGGGTAAATGTTTTCCCCGCCCCTGATGATCATATCCTTGATACGCCCGACAATTTTAATGTATCCTTCCTCATCCATCGTTGCCAAATCACCAGAGTGAATCCATCTCGATTCGTCAATAGCAGAACGGGTTTTTTCCTCGTCTTTCCAATAGCCGAGCATGACGCAGTAGCCACGAGTACATAACTCACCTGTTTCGCCTATCGGCAATGTCAGGCCAGTTGACGGGTCAACTATTTTAATCTCAGTATATGGCAATGCCTTACCGACACTGCCGACCCGCTTTTCGAAAGGAGCATTGTGGTCGGTTTGGGTGCTGACGGGACTGGTTTCCGTCATGCCATATGCGATTTCCATTTCCGTGATGTGCATCAAGGTATTTACCTTTTTCATCAATTCGACTGGGCATGGTGCGCCCGCCATGATGCCTGTCCGTAAACTGGTGAGGTCGTATTTTTCAAAATTGGGGCATTCCAGTTCTGCAATGAACATAGTCGGTACACCAAATAAGGCAGTGGCTTTCTCTTCTTCCACTGTTTGCAAAACCAATTCTGGATTAAAACTTTCACTCGGATAAATCATGGTAGCGCCATGCGTAACACAACCCAAATTGCCCAAAACCATCCCAAAGCAATGATACAATGGAACTGGAATTACCAGTCGGTCTTTTTCGGTAAATCGCATCTTTTCTGCAACGAAGTAGCTGTTGTTCAATATGTTATGGTGACTCAGGGTAGCACCTTTCGGAAAGCCCGTCGTGCCACTGGTGTACTGGATGTTGATGGGGTCGTCGGATGAAAGGTTTACTTGGGCTTCATTCAATTCTTCTTCCGTTGTCCGCTTTGCATATGAAAGGAGATCGTCCCAACTGTACATGCCAGGAGATGCTTCCTGATGTAACCTAATGACAGTGGTCAGTTGCGGGACTTTAGCGGACTGGAGTTGCCCAGGCAGGCAGTAACGGAGTTCCGGGCAAAGCTCATAAAGCATTTCAACATAATTGGAGTACTTGAATGCCGTGGCCGTCACTAAAGCCTTACAGCCAGATTGATTGAGGGCATATTCCAGTTCGTGCAAGCGGTAACTTGGATTGATATTGACTAAGATGGCACCTATTTTACTGGTGGCAAATTGTACAATGGCCCATTCGGCACAGTTCGGTGACCAAATTCCGACGAGATTTCCTTTTTGGATACCTATGGCCAATAAGGCTTTTGCAAACTCATCCACTTTCTCATTGAATTGCCGATAGGTATATCGAATATTTTGATGCCGGGAAACAAGTGCCTCGTTGTTGGGGAATTTTTTCGTGGTCATGTCCAGCATTTCACCGACGGTAATGCCGATTAAAGGTTTTTCGGATGTGCCGCAGGAATAACTTAGCTTATTCATTAGGTGGGTATTTAGTGATTGGGTTTTTGGGGAAAAGCAGTCGCATTTTTCATTTAGTGTACATCGGCTTTTTCGTCCCTTTCCTTTTTGACATCTTTGCCTAACAGGAATCCTAAAATTAGTTGAACACTACTACCGATACCGTGATTCTTGATGCCTTGAAAAATGATTTTTATCATAAGAGTCCATTAATACGTAACATCAGTAAATCACTTAAAAAAATGAACCTCTCAGACAAATCCGTTTTCCTCTTTGATGCTTTTGGTACGCTGTTCAAAGCCAGTGAAATAGGGGAGGAGTTGCAAAGAATCGCTGGCGAAAAAACGAAAAGCCTCGTCAACATCTGGCGACGCAAACAATTGGAATACACTTGGTTGCGGAATCAGATGAAATGCTATGTCCCGTTCAATCAAGTAACCAAGGAAGCGTTGGATTACAGTTTGCGATTGCATGGCTTTTCGAATGAAAGAATTGCTGAAATATTGTTGCCCATATACGATAGTCCATCTTTAATTAATGGTGCATTTGATTTGTTGAATAATTTAAAGAAAAAAGGAAAAACCGTCTGCATCCTCTCCAACGGCACTCGTGCTATGCTCCATAACGGAGTTGAAAAAACAGGCATTTCCCATTTGGTAGATTACATTTTTTCGGTGGATGATATAGGCATTTATAAGCCTGAACCCGCTGTTTATCAAATGGCTGTTGATAATTTGAAAAAACCAATGAATGAACTTGTTTTCTTTTCTTCCAATCAATGGGACGTGGCAGGGGCAAGCGTTTTTGGGCTGGATAGTGTGTGGGTGAACCAGTATGGAGAAAAGAAGGAAGGGCTGCCTTTTGAGAAGGTGATGGAGGTAGATGGCCTAAGTAGTTTAATTTGAAGTAATTTTTACATTAGTTTGGAACGAGATAATAATATTATGCGAATCAGGGGTTGAAAATTAAAAACCATTGATTTTCAAGGATTTAAATCATGGTGATTTTGAAAATCACCATGATTTCATGCTCCAATCAACTGAAAACCAGTCAACTAATTCAATCCCTGATTCGCATATATTATAAAAAAAAAGACGCCTTCACAGTGTTACCTGTAGAAGGCGTCTTGGACTAATTTGCATTAAAATGCAATCTCATGATTAATCTATAAGCAACATCATCTTGGTTGCTGATTCTTTATCCGTATCAAGCTGGTAGTAGAAAACGCCGGTAGCTGGTAATTCACGGCGCTTCACCGTGACTTCGTTGTAACCCTTGGCAAATTCACCTTTCACCACTTTCACCACTTTGCCAGAAATGTCCATGATCTTCAAAGTGGCAGCCGATGCCTCGGGCAACATGAAACTGATTATCGTCTGCTTGTTGAACGGGTTCGGTGTATTTTGATAAAGTTCGAATACAGCAACTGGGGTGTTGCCGTTGAAAGCAAGTTCGACATCGAGCAGTTCACCGTTGGGCGTATAAGCCTCGGCCACCGTGTAGCGGCTGTTGACAGCAATCGCATCGCTCAGTTTCACATTTTGGTTGGCTTTGAACACAAGGCTGAAGATCACTTGGTCGCCGACCAATTTGACATCATCTTCGTTCCAGCTCGCAGTGATTACCCCTTCCTCAAGCAAAGTCAGGCCAAAGTTCTCTGCTCCCGCAACGGCAGGGGCAACTTCTACAAACCCGATTTTGGATTGGTCAAAGTTCAGCGTGAACTGGTAACCCTGGACACCGAAGTCTGTTGCCTTGAATTCCACCGAGTAGGTTTCACCTGCCTCTAGGCGCTCATCTTCCACACCGAACACCAGCGAACCGACCATGTTCCGGTCATCGTTCCCGCTCCCCATTAAATTGGTGGCGGCACTGCCGTTCACGTCACCGATCTTGACGGCTACGAAGTCGGCGTCGAGGATCGCTTGGGTTACGTTGTTGAAGTTAGTAACTTCAGGGAAGATGTCCTGCCATGGGTTCATTGTGTTCGGGAAAACGTAACCCTTATCAACGAACCTCCAGGACGTGTTGCTCGGGAACTGGTCGTTGATGTAGAGGATCAGCTTGCGTATCTGTACGAGGTCGAACGTCGTTACCGTGTTCGACTTGTTCGCATCGGCAGCGATCAGCTTGTACGGCGAGTCCAGCAGGGTCACGCCCAAGATGTGCTTGGTGATGAGGACAAGGTCGTAAGTAGTGACACCGTTCAGGTGGTCATCGTCTTTCAACGGTGTAACGGTGTAGTCACCACCCAACGAAGCAGGAAAAGCGAAGCTACCGTTAATATCGGTCATTACCGACATTTGGCCAGAGCCGCTCAACTGTACGTTAACATCTTCCACACCTTCGTTTTCTTCTGTCTCGATGACTCCACCTACAAAGACCGACAGCGAATCGTCGCATTGATCCATATTGGCCTGTATGTCAATTGCAGTAGTACAGAAGTCTTGGTTGCCAGAAGCATCGGTTACCCAAATCTCCACTCCGACAGGATCTTCAACATGGTCGCAAGTGAAGATGATGCTCGTCTCACTTGTATCAGCAGAGAAAGAGAAAATCAAATCGCCGGGGCAGTTGTCAAAGCTGTTGTCATCAAGGTCAGCGGCCCAAACTTCTACCATAGCAGGGACAACTACCATCAGCTCTACATTTAGTCCAGTTTTACAGTAAGGAGTCGGCTTCTTACAGTCCACAACCTTAACGGTCGTTTCACAAGCAGTCTGGTTGTTGCAGTTGTCCATGGCAACGTACCTTACGTCGTACTCACCTGGTTCGATGTCCGTGAATGGACCGAAGCCGGTACCAAGGTCTCCTGTCACGGAGAAGGTGATAAACGAACTACATTCAGCAATAACTGGGGTCGGCAAGGTGAAAGTAGCGGCACAGGTGTTGTCCGTGATGCAGACATCGGGTATCGTACAGCCATCGGTGAACACCGGGTCAACAGAATCCTTCACCTTGATCACCTGCGTGTACTCGATGAAACCGTCCCATGGGTCGGAATCCGGGTCCGTATCGGGGTCCGTGTCCTGGTTGGCATGGGCCGCATCCGGCAGGTTGCAGACCGCCCAGCTGTCACGGAAGGTGCGGTCGTCGCAGTCGCCGTCGCCGTCAAGGTCGCACTCGCCGCCCAGGCTGGAGAGGCAGCCCGCCAGGCGCATGGCCAGCTCGGAGTCCTCTTCCACCTCCTGGTCGATCTCATCCCCCACCACGCACCAGTTGATCACCGTCCACTCACGGGCGATCTTGTAACAGGCGCTGTCCACGTCGGTGAAGACCTCGTCCTCATAGGAGACAGCGACCAGTTCGCAGGTCTCGTAGAAGATCTTCGGCTCGCCAAAGTCGGGCACGGTGTCGCCGCACTCAACGGCGGGCAGGTGGCCGCCCAGCAGGTCGTCGTTGCGGTGCTGCGGGAACTCGACCACGAAGTCGGAGACCTGGTCCACGAAGATGCGCTGGCGGCAGTCCTGCGAGCTGTTCGAGTTGCCCGCACCGTCCTCGGCCTCCCACAGGCGCTCGATCTCGCCCTCCAGGCACTGGTCCAGGTCGATGTCGACCGTACAGGTCACGTCCGGGTTGCAGTCGTCCTGGTAGACCGCATTGCCGAAGTACTGGTTGAGGATGTCGCACTGGTCTTCAGGTGCGGCATTGGCCAGCTGGGTCTCGAGGAACTCGGCGTACCAGTCGCAGGATACACGTTCGTTGGCTGGACAGCTTGTAAGAATTGGCGGTGTTTTGTCATTGACATTCACTTCGACCATACACTCATTGGTATTGCCTAAACAATCCACTGCTCGGAACACAACCATGATCGGACTGGCAGCAGCATCTTCACAGCAGAAGGTCACGCTTGGCCCGAAGCTGGTATTTCCTGAAATACCGCATTCATCGTCCATCTTCCTAACTTCAAAACGATCTAAACAACATTCATCGTAGCTTCCATCGTCGAAGGTTTCAGCAAACACAGTTGCAATGCCAGAAGACGAAAGATTCACGTCAGTTATTTCATCACAAATAGTAACTGGAACGGTTTGATCAACCACAGTCAGCTCAGTAGTACAAGTTGAAATATTTCCACATAAATCGAAAGCCGTGTAATTGATCTCATGCACGCCCATTGGCAGGTCCAAAATGAGATTGTTGGTATCGGGCCCACTAATTGGCCCAGTTATGATAACGGTATCGAGACCAGAGCAATCATCTTGAATGTCTATATAAGGCAGGACATAATACGATTCGCAACTGGTGCCGGTGGTGCTCACTGTTGCAGTTGGTGGGCAATCAACCTCTGGCCCAGTCATATCCAATATCTTGATAGATTGAATATGTTGGATTGGGTTGACTCCTGGTTCAAGTGGTAGACACATATCTCTGACCGTCCAAGTCCTCAAAATCTCATAGCTGAAGCCTCCCTGGCAAATTTCCAAAATGACATCAGAATAACCGATTGAGAAGTTACAAACCGATCCGGGAATAATCGGTAAGCCGTCCAGTGTTGGGCGGCCACCTTCTTCATCAGGATATGGCAAGCTTGGATCTTCAGCAACGTCACTACAATCCAATGCAGTTCCTGAAACTTCATCCCGGTTCGCAGGGAATTCAACTTCACTAAGCGATGGCTTCTTGTAAGAAATCAGTTGCTCACAGGAAGATGCATTTCCTTCACCATCGGTGAATGTCCAAGTCCTAACAATATCCAGTACAATGTTGTCACATCCATGATCGAAGTATTCATCTACATAGGTAATGGTCACTGTATCCTCACAACTTAACAATTGAGGGATACCTGTTACAGATGAGTCAGAGGAAACATTGCAGTTGAGAACCAAGTCTGGGGCACATTCAATTTCAGGTGCCAATTTATCCTCGATCAATATTTGTCCCCAGCAAGTGTTACCAGAGTCGGGATCGTAAACCATTACCACCAATGTTTCGCCAATGTATTCACTGGTAACAAGTGGGTTGTTTGGAATGGTTACGCCGTTTTGCTCCATTACTGTTATTTGGAAATCATCATAACAGCCATAGCCAGTGCCTTCCAAAATCATGTCCGCACCAATGAGGGCTTCACAACTGGCGTCCAAGGATACTTGTACCAGGTCGTTACAGGTAAGGCCTGAGTTGCTTGCAGGGTATTCAACTACTGTGATGTTAAATGAACAAGTAGCAAAATTACCTGCCTCGTCGGTCGCAGTATAAACTACTACGGTCGTTCCAATTGGTAAGAAAGTTCCACTCGGTGGTACAGACACCACATCGACCGGGCAGTTGTCAATGACAGTCGCCATGTGCTTAGGCTTGGCCTCACATTCTCCTGGGTCGAGGTTGATCGTGAGATCTGCTGGGCAGGTGATCACTGGAACGATGTTGTCTTCAACTGTCACGGTAGCAGTGCAAGTTGAGGTGTTACCGCATGGATCGCTTACGGTCAACGTTACCACATTTTCGCCGAGGTCATCGCAATCAAATTGCGATTCATCTACGGAAAGTGTCAAGTTGGCAAGGTCTGCACAATTATCTGAACTTCCTGCATTGATATCATTTGCGCTGATGATGACCATGCCATTCATATCCAGTTCAACTGTAATGTCTTGGCAAATCACATCAGGAGCAGTTGTATCTTCAACAGTAATCGTCTGCACACCAGTGGTACTGTTACCACATGGGTCACTTACTGTCCAGGTACGGGTGATAGTGTAATTGTAGTATTCACAAGTACTTGGGTCGTTGGACTGGGTGCTCACATCGTCAAATTCAATGGTGAGGAAACCAGTCGCAGCACAGTTGTCAGCAGCATCAGTGACCATAGTGGTCTGATCTTCATCGCATTCCAGCGTGATGTCAACAGGTACCGTAAAGGTTGGGGCAGTGGTGTCTTCCACATACACCTTCTGGGTGTAAGTGCGGGTATTGCCTGCCTCGTCTTCGATGGTCCAAATGCGCTGGATGAGATAGGTATAATGCCCACAAGTAGCAGGATCTGGATCCTGGTCACTTATTTCTTCAAAAGTAAATGTGATATCTTCAGGATCGGTGCAATTGTCATAAGCATGCATCATTGGCATGAAAACAAATACTGCAGGGATAGCATCACATTCAACTGTTTCATCCAAAGGCATGGTGGTTGCAAATTCGGGCTTCTGTGTATCAACCACTTGAATGTCAAATTCACAAGTGATGGTATTGCCCGAGCCATCTTCAGCTTCGTAAATAACCGTCTGAGGTGAACCTACCAATACCGTAACGCCAGAGCTTGGCCCTCCTGTTTGAGTCACGACAAGCGGATCGCAATTATCCATTGCAACCGGATCCGGCCAATTAATTATGGCAGAACATTGGTCTGGATCATTTGCTACTGTAATGCCAGTAGGACAATTAACAAAGAATGGGTCAAGGTCATCTTCAATCTGAACAGTCACTGTACAAGTGGTGGTATTGCCAGATGGGTCGGTAGCAGTGATCACAACATCTACCGAATTCCCACCCATGTTTCCAATGGATACCCCAGGAAGCGGATTTTGCGTCAAGGTAACTGAACCACAATTGTCATCTTCGTCTAGTATTCCGGTCAGAAGGTCGGGTACCAATCCATCACAACCAGGAATTAACATTGGGCTGGCTGGACAAGTAAATGTTGGCGCAATGTTATCAACTACCATCACTACTGCTTGGCAAATGGCTTGATTTCCTGCTTCATCTTCCACTAATAGCACAACCATATTTGGACCAAGCTCAGCGCAAGTGAAGTCGCCGTTTGTAATGCTGATATCCAAATCAGCCGGATCAGTACAATTGTCCGTACTACCACCATCTACATCAGCGGCTACGATACTTACCTCACCGTCTGCATCCAATTCAACTACAATGTCTTTACAAACTGCATTTGGTATTTGTTCGTCAGCCACTGTTACATTGAAGTCACAAGTAACCGTATTGCCATTGCCATCATCCGCAGTGTATTGAATCGCCGTTGTGCCAACTGGGAAGAAATCGCCAGAAGACAACCCACTGCCATCAGTTTGCGAGATGACAATATTACCAATAGGTGTACAGTTGTCACTGGCGAGTGGTGGCGTCCAATTCACATCTGCACCACACAGATCAGGATCGTTGTTAACAATAATATCAGCAGGACATGTAATGAATGCCAAGCTGTTATCATCATCAATGATAATTGTGAAGGTCTCAACATCGGTACAACCATTCACTGTGCCTGTTACCGTAACGGTGGCCATGATCGGATAATCCGCAGGATCAACTGCAATTGTCGTAGTAAAACTTGGGATGTATGGCGTCAACCCAGTGGTGTTTCCATCAACCAAGCCAACTGCTGCACCACCCGTCCATGAGTAAGTCGCATTTGGAAGCGGAGGAAGAGAGGAGATCAAAATGTTGTCAACTGTAACACCAGGGCATAGTGTGCCTAAATCATTGAAATCATCCATATCAAATGACTGACCCTGACCGATCACAAGAGCTACTTCTTTGCTGCATCCATTCGCATCTGTTACCGTGACGGAATGTGGCCCTGCGGGGAGATTTGTAGCAGTGAAGCCTGTCTGACCACCAGCACTTGCAGACCACAAATAGCTGTAAGGTGTAGTGCCTCCTGTTGCATTTACTGTGGCAGAACCATCGTTCGCACCATTGCAGGTTTCATCAGTTTGGCTGATGAGTTCTGCCAGTAGTTCGGTCGGTTGGTCAACAACTGTAGTTGCTACCGCTTCACAGTCGTTGTCATCTGTTACTCTTAGCAAGTAAGTACCAGCAGCCAAACCAGAGGCCGTTGCGGTATTTGGTCCAGTCTTTACTAATGGTAAATCAAAAGTATAAGGTCCAACTCCACCAATAACAGAAACTTCGATCGTACCATCATCAAATTCATTGCATGTTTCGTTCGTCACATTTTCAATGATCAATTCAAGGCCCGATGGGTCACTGATCGTTACAGCAGCCACAGCAGTACAACCATTATCATCAGTAATGGTCACATTGTAACCCCCTGCTGATAAGCCAGTTGCTGTCTGAGAGGTTTGACCATTGCTCCAAGCATAAGTGTAGCCTGGTGTGCCTCCTGCGCCATTGGCTTTGGCTGATCCAGTTTCATTGCCCGAACAGTCAGCATCCACTACATCTGATATGCTTGCGGTCAACAAGGTGGGTTGCGTAATTTCAATGTCATCAATAACGTCTTTACACCCATTTGCATCTATGACCTCAACTTTGTAAATGCCAGCTCCAATATGCTGCGCATCTTGAGCGTCATCAATCGGATCGGGGTTAGTACCTGACCACTTATAAGTAAATGGCCCAGTACCACCTGATTGGGAAATGAAAATGTAACCGTCGCTGCCTCCATAGCAAGAGACATTGATGGTGGAACTCAGGTTCAATTCTAGTTCATCAGGTTCCTCAATCGTAACTTCAGCAGTAGCCTCACAGCCATTTGCATCCGTTACAGTAACCGTGTGCGTACCAGGTGTCAATCCAGTAGCAGTGGCAGAGGTTGAGCCATTGTCCCATTCATAAGTGTAAGGTGTCGTACCTCCAGTAGCATTCACGGTAGCTGTGCCATCGTCTTCGTCCTCACAGGAAACACCTTCATGGTCAATGATCTCAGCTATCAGCAAGGTAGGTTCATCTACTGTTGCTGTGGCCATTGCAACACAACCATTGAAATCCGTTACCATGAACAAGTAGGTTCCAGCTACCAATCCGTCAGCTGTTGCAGTGGATGGGTTCGTGGCAGAAAGTGGTAAGGTGAAGTTATATGGTGGTGTGCCTCCAATCACAGAAACATCAACCGAGCCGTCATCATAGCCATTACAAGTTGCATCCGAAATGTTCTCTATTTTCAAAACAAGAAGATTCGGGTCGCTGATGGTTACTGCGGCAACAGCAGTACAGCCATTGGCATCGGTGATGGTCACGTTGTAACCACCAGCCGTCAGGCCAGTTGCAGTTTGTGTTGTTTGGCCATTGCTCCAGGCATAAGTGTAATCCGGTGTGCCACCAGTTCCATTTGCAGTTGCTGAACCCGTTTCATTACCAGCACAGTCGGCATCAACAATACCTGAGATGCTTGCCGTGAGCAGGGTAGGCTCATTGATTACAATAGGACCGAGGCTGGCAACGCAGCCGTTTGCATCGATAACGTCTAAGTTATAAGTGCCTGCACCGATGTTTTGGGCATCTTCTGCATTGTCTACTGGTTCTGGATTAGTGCCGGTCCATACATAGTTGAAAGGCCCAGTACCTCCAGTCGTTTCGACGAAAATAAATCCATCATTTCCGCCATTGCATGAAACGTCTGTTTTGAAATCCAATGCCAGTTCCAGTTTGTCTGGTTCTCCTATTATAACTTCTGCTGTAGCTTCGCAATCATTAGCATCTTTCACCGTGACCATGTGCGTACCAGGTGTTAAGCCAGTAGCGAGCGCTGAAGTTGAACCATTGTCCCAACTATAGGTATAAGGCGTCGTTCCACCAGTGGCGTTCACCACTGCAGTACCGTCGTCCTCGCCTTCACAAGTTACATCTGTATGGGCAACGATTTCAGCAATCAAAAGTGTTGGTTCATCAACGGTAGCAGTGGCCATTGCTTGACAGCCATTGTCATCTGTTACCATGAATAGGTAAGTTCCTGCTGTCAATCCATTTGCGGTAGCGATAGTTGCACCCGTTAACGAAAGTGGTTGCGTAAAGACGTATGGTGGCGTGCCTCCGATAACGGACACATCAACAGCACCATCATCTTCTCCATAACAACTAACATCAGTGATATCTTCTATTTTCAAAACAAGTAGGTTCGGGTCGCTGATGGTCACGGCAGCAACTGCTGTGCAGCCGTTGTCATCGGTGATGGTCACCGTGTAACCACCTGCCGCTAAACCAGTAGCCGTTTGAGTGGTTTGGCCGTTGCTCCAGCGATAAGTATATTCTGTTCCTGGAATTGGCGTACCGCCATTCCCATTTGCTTTAGCTGAACCAGTTTCATTTCCTGCACAATCGGCTTCAACGATATCTGAAATACTGGCAGTAAGGAGGGGTGGTTCAGTAATCTCAATTGGACCCAGATCGTCCTTACAGCCATTCGCATCTATTACCCTTAAATAGTAAATGCCTGCACCGATGTTTTGTGCATCCTGTGCATCGTCGATCGGATCAGGGTCGGTACCTGACCACTTGTAAGTGAATGGGCCAGTACCGCCAGATGTGGACACGAAGATATACCCGTCGCTACCTCCGTAGCAGGATACATCTATTTTATAGGATAAGTTTAGTTTTAACTCGTCCGGCTCTTCGATTATCACCTCAGCGGTGGCCTCACAACGATGGTCATCCGTCACTGTAACAGTGTGAACACCTGGACTTAAGCCTGTTGCTGTGGCCGTTGTAGCGCCATTGTCCCATTCATAGGTATAAGGAGTCGTTCCACCTGTTGCATTCACAGTTGCTGTGCCATCGTCTTCATCTTCGCAAGTGACGTCTGTATGGCTGATAATTTCTGCAATCAACAAGGTAGGTTCATCGACAGTGGCAGTGGCCATTGCAACACAGCCATTGGCATCCGTCACCATTAATAAGTAAGTACCTGCTCGCAAGTCATCAGCTTCAGCGGTATTTGGTCCAGTTGCCTCAAGGGGAGATGAGAAGTCGTAAGGAGGGGTTCCCCCGATAACTGAGACCTCAATTTCTCCACTTTCATAATCATCACAACGGGCATCTTCAATATCCTCTATTTTCAAAACAAGCTGGTTCGGGTCGCTGATGGTCACTGCAGCCACAGCCGTACAGCCATTGTCGTCAGTAACGGTCACGGTGTAACCACCGGCATGAAGACCTGTCGCAGTTCGGCTGGTCTGGCCATTGCTCCATAAGTAGGTATAACCAGGAGTGCCGCCATGACCATTGGCTTTGGCAGAACCAGTCTCATTACCAGCGCAGTCAGCATCCTCAACATCGGAAATGCTGGCCGTAAGCAGTGGAGGTTCGG
Organism: Saprospiraceae bacterium; assembly: GCA_965222975.1. GTDB lineage: Bacteria > Bacteroidota > Bacteroidia > Chitinophagales > Saprospiraceae > UBA6168. Next base: position 263,733 of record CBDCVJ010000086.1, read on the forward strand.
TGACTTCGATTGGGCCTATGTCATCAACGCAGCCATTTGCATCCATAACCCACAGGGTATAGAACCCTGCACCAATGTTCTGGGCATCCTGCCCATTGTCGATTGGTTCTGGATCGGTGCCTTCCCATTTGTAATTAAATGGACCAGTACCTCCATCGAGTGATATGTATATGAAACCATCCCTACCTCCGTGACAGGATACATGTATTACATCATGCAAATTGAGGCGCAGTTCTTCCGGCTCTCCTATTTCTACTTCAGCCGTGGCCTCGCAGTCATTGGCATCTTTTACAATAACAGTATGAGTGCCTGGGTCGAGCATAGATGCAGTTGCAGTTGTTTCTCCATTATCCCACAAGTAGGTATAAGGTGTAGTTCCGCCCGTTGCATTTACGGTGGCGGTACCATCTTCTTCACCTTCACAAGAGACATCTGTGTGGTGGATGATTTCTGCAATCAATAGCGTTGGTTCATCAACAGTCGCTGTGGCCATTGCCACACAATCATTGTCATCAGTGACCATAAATAAGTAAGTACCTGCTGTGAGGCCAGAGGCTGTAGCAGTTGTTGGGGAAGTCATTGACAATGGAGATGCAAAAGTATAAGGAGGCGTTCCGCCAATTACGGAGACTTCTACTATTCCATCGTCTTCACCATTGCAAGACACATCTGTTATGTCCTCAATTTTTAAAACAAGAAGGTTTGGATCACTAATGAATACTGCTGCAACAGCAGTGCAGCCATTTGCGTCAGTAGCTGTTACAGTGTAGCCGCCTGCATGCAGTCCAGTGGCATTTGGACCTGTCTGGCCGTTGCTCCATGCATAAGTGTAGCCACTACCTGGCGTACCACCATTGGCTTCTGCCGTAGCGGAACCTGTTTCATTGCCAGCGCAGTCTGCATCTGTCCATGTAGGTATGGAAACTGTTAGAAGAGGCGGCTCCTCGATCTCAATTGGGCCAAGTGTGGCTTCACAACCATTGGCATCTGTTACCTTCAACAGGTATGTACCTGCTCCTAAGTTTTGAGCGTCCTCTGCATCGTCAATAGGGACTGGCGTTGTTCCAGACCAATCATAGGTGAAAGGCCCTGTACCGCCCATCGTATGTACATAAATATACCCATCACTACCGTCTTTACAAGATACATCGATCTTATTTTGTAGTAATAATTTCAATTCATCTGGCTCAGCAATATTGACTGTTGCAGTAGCTATACAATTTTTTGCATCTGTAACTGTAACAATGTGGTTGCCAGGTGGAAGATTGATGGCTGTGGCAGTCATTTGTCCGCCAGCACTTGCCGACCACAAGTAGGTATAAGGAGTGGTACCTCCAGTTGCATTCACAGTAGCAGTTCCATCGTCATCGCCATGACATAAAATGTCAGTTTTGTGGATCATTTCTGCAATCAGTAAAGTTGGCTGATCGACAGTTGCAGTTGCCATAGCTGTACATCCTTTAGCATCTGTCACCATAAATTGGTAGGTGCCTGCTGCTAAGTTAGAAGCCGTTGCTGTTGTAAGCGCAGTTGGACCTGTGGGTGACAGAGGTGCGGAGAAGGTGTACGGACTTGTTCCTCCAATCACTGAAACAGTCACACTGCCATCGTTATTTTGGAAACAAGTCTCATCTATAATGTCATCAATTTTCAAAATCAGCAACGTCGGATCTGTGATAGTTACTGCTACAACAACTGAACAGCCATTAGCATCTGTTACTGTCACATTGTAACCACCTGCTGCGAGGCCAGTAGCCGTTTGTGTATTTTGGCCATTGCTCCAAGCATAAGAATAGGGTGGTAGACCATTTATTCCATTTGCTGTGGCAGAACCATTATCACCTCCGGCGCAATCTGCATTTTCAACATCTGTGATATTGGCAGAAAGGTCGTCGGTAGTAATAGTGAATGTAACAGGATCGCTTTCGCAACCATCAAGAGTTGCTGTAACGGTCACTGTAGCTGTTCCTCCATTACCTGTAAGTGACATAGAAGTAATCAGAGGATCAGCACCACTTTCAATTCCATCATCTGTTGCATCATCAATAATATCATCAGGATCATCTGTGACTTCCCAGTTGAATACAGTGCCTGCATTAGGTGGTATGCTTGATAAAATAATAGCTGGTACCAAATCACCATCTTCTGGTGAACAGATCGGGCCTACATTTGGTATCGCTACTACCACTGGTACTGGTTTAACAGTTATGGTAACCTCATCTGTATCAGTACATCCTTCACTATCAGTCACTGTCAATGTGTAAACCGTAGTCACTGTAGGTGATGCAGTTGGGTTGGCTATATTGGTAGCACTCAATCCAGTAGATGGACTCCATGAATAGAAATACATTGGCGTTCCACCACTGGCAGATCCATTTAACATGGTGCTTTCTCCAGCACAAATCGCTTCGTCGTCTCCTGCATTGGCAGTGACTGCTGGATTTACCGTCACAGGGTAATCGCAAGTGCTGGAACAACCTTCTGCATCTGTCACTACAAGTGTCAATGTGTAAACACCACCTGCTGCATCTGCATCTACAGTTACAGTTTGATCATGCGTGCCACTGGTAATAGTTCCTGCTCCAACTATGGACCAATCGTAGAAGACGTTGCCGCCTGGGCCGAAATAGAGATTGCCAGATGTTCCTCCACACAATTCATTTGGTCCTACAATATTGCAGACTGGATTTGGATTTACCTCAACCACTTTTGTACAAGTGCTTGTACAGCCATCTGCATCAATAATTGTCAACGTCAACGTAAATGCGCCAGGACCAGTAGCAGTCACATTGACCGATTGGTTCGTATTAACGCCAACAATACTACCGTCTCCAATGATGCTCCAATCATAAGAACTCATGCCAGCTGGACCAGTGTAAATGTTGTTTGTTGATCCATCGCAAACATCATCATCGCCTTCGATGATGCACATTGGATTTGGATCTACGGTTACTGTTTTTGAACAGGTACTTGAGCATTCGTTTGAATTAGTTATCGTCAATGTCAGGGTGAAATTACCTAAGCCAGTAGCAGTTACTTCTACAGTTTGGTTGCTCGTTGATCCTACGATCATTCCATTTCCTATAATACTCCAACTGTATATACTCATGTTATCTGGACCGGTGTAGGTATTACCAGAAGTACCATTGCAGACGGAATCTTCGCCATCTATTTCACAAACTGGAAGTGCATTTACAGTAACAGTAACATCATCATTATCTGTACAGCCATTCACATCTGTAACTACAACCGTATAATCACCATCTGCGGCAGAAGTTGCCAATCTCGTTGGATGAGAATCAGATGATGCAAAACCGTTTGGCCCAGTCCAGCTGTAAGTAAATGGTGCAGTGCCACTTGTAACAGAAGAGCTTAGTTGGATCAAGTCACCTTCGCATACAGCAAAATCATTACCTGCTGAAACATCTGGGTTTGGATTCGAACCAACGGTTATTGCTTTAGTATCGGAACAACCGTTGCCATCCGTTACGATAACAGTATAAGTATCAGGTGCAAGGTTCGCCCTGTTTTTATCATTATCCGTGCCTGGCATATCTGCCCAGTCATAGTTATAATTTGGATCACCACCTACAACTGTCAAAGTAATGGAACCATCGTTTTCGCCATCACAAGATTCATCTTCAACCGCATACAGCAATTGAGGGCCAGATTTAACAACCAATTGGATTGGCGCTACAGCGAAACATCCACTGGCATTGGTAACTCTTGCAAAGACTATTTTTGATGTAGAAACAAAATCTGTTTCATTTATAATATCTGGTGTACCTGCAATTGCAGCCTCAACTGAAACATGATAGGTAACATCTACTCCTATTTGTCCTCCTATTATTGTTCCTTCCGCATTGGTCAAATCGAATGTACCTAATTCACCTTGCGGGCTGTCAGAACAAACCATCAGCATTTCAGAAAAAGCATCAACAGGGTTTTCAACAGTTACTGTGAAACAACAAGTTGTAGATAACCTGCCGTTGCCATCGGGATCATTTTCCTCTGTCACTGTGTAGCAAACGGTACTTGTTCCAACATTGAAGTTTACATTGTTGACATCTCCGTTCCCACTCGCTGTCGTTGCACCACTCACTGTATGGCTTAAGATTGGGTTTTCACAATTATCATCAGTGTTAAGTGGAGCCAAACCAGTTGCATCCCAAGTGCAACCATTGTTATTTGCATCCACTGTCACATTTGCTGGGCAAGTAATGGTGGGCGCTTCATTATCCATGACCATGATTTGGAAAGAACATATAGCTTGGTTGCCATTGCCATCGTCAGCTGTATAAACGATAGTAACAGGCGTACCTGCTGGAATGTCATCTCCAGGTTGGTAATATTCTACTGGAGGGCCAGCATCCTTTACAGGATTACTGATATGAGAAACAGTAATTGGTCCGCCGCTAGTGCAATCATCTATAGCTGTTGGGTGCGTCCAATCTACTTCGGCGCTGCACAATCCTGGATCATTTGGCTTCATGATCGGTGTGGCTGGGCAGTTGACGAAATGGAGACCATTAGCATCTGAAGCGAACACTAAGAAGGTTACAGGGTCGCCCACACATGATCCTAAAGTTGGGGTGACAGTAACTACCGCTACACCTTCATTACCAGATAACAACATTGAAGTAATCAATGGATCAGCACCAGTCTCAGTGCCACTATCGAAGCCATCATCAATGATGTCATCTGGGTCATTGGTAACTTCCCAGTCAAATTCAGTGTTTGCATCTGGTGGGATGCTTGCCAATACGATGGCCGGAACAAAGTCGCCGGTACTTGGACAGAGCGGCCCCACATTCGGAATGGCAATGACAATTGGTACTGGATTTACAGTTACAGTCATCTGGTCACTATCACTACAACCTTCATCGTCGGAGACTACTACTGTGTATTCAGTCGTAGTGGTTGGGCTTGCGGTTGGATTGGCAATGGTTGGATCATCTAGGCCTGTGGTTGGTGTCCAAGCATAAGTTAAGGGGCTTGTTCCTCCACTTCCTGTTGGGCTGCCTCCAATTTGGACGTCATCGCCTTCACAAATGGACTCATCTCCTCCTGCACTGGCAGTTGGATTGGGAGTAACATCCACCTCATACATACAAGTACTTTCACACCCAAGGATATCTATAGTTGTAAGGGTAAGCTCAAATGTGCCCGCTGTTGTAGCATCTACTATAACAGTCTGCATATTGGAGGCACCTACTATTGATCCATTTCCAGAGATGCTCCAATCATAAAATACATTACCACCTGGGCCAAAGTATGCATTGCCCATTGAGCCCTCACATACTGAATCGTCACCAGTAATGTCACAAGTTGTATTAGATCCAACTGTTACCGTTTTGGTACAGGTACTTTCACAACCCTCTCCATCAACAACCGTCAATGTCAGGGTGAATGTGCCTGCCGTCGTGGCAGTAACGCTTACCGTAGGGTCATCATCGTCTCCTACAATAGTTCCATTGTCAGCGATGCTCCATAGGTAAGAAGCCATGCCAACAGGCCCGGTGTAAATATTCCCAGTAGAGCCATCACATACTTCGTCGTCACCTTCAATCATGCAAAGTGGGTTATCATTTACAACAACTGTTTTGGTACAAGTTGAAGAGCAGCCGTTTTCTGTGATAGTTAAAATCAAAGTGAAGTTGCCTTCACCATTTGCAGAAACATCAACCGAAGAACCATTTGTTGCACCAGGGATCGTTCCATTTCCAATTATACTCCAATCATAGTCAGCACCTGCAATTACAGGGGCATCATAAGTGTTGCCTGTTGAACCATCACAAATTTCATCGTCACCATCAATGTCGCATGCTGGATTAGCATTTACAACTACAGTGGTTGTTGAGCTACCAGTGCAACCATTTACATCAGTTACTATAACCGTATAAGGACCAGCTGCAGCGCCAGTTGCTATCAACGAAGGATCAGCATTTGCGGATGCAAAACCATTTGGTCCTGTCCATGCATAACTATAAGGTGCTGTTCCTCCCGAAGGACTTGCAGTCAATAGAATTGGGCTTCCCATGCAAACGGGGCTATTGCTTGCTGCCGTTACAGTGGGAGGATTATTTGTACCAACATCAATGGTAGCCATATCTGAACAGCCATTAACATCAGTTGCAGTTACCATGTAAGTACCATCATCCAATCCAGTCCTGTTCTGTGGCTCTGCTGGTGGAGGTGGGCCTAAATCTCCCCAGTTGAAAGTATAAGGTGCATTACCACCAATTATTGTTAAAGAAATGGCTCCATCCATTGCCCCTCCCATGGCGCTTTCACAAGATTCATCTTCTACGGCATATAAAATCTGTGGACCTGATTTTACTAACAATTGTACTGGGGCAACTGCAAAACAGCCATTGACATCGGATACTCTCGCATATATTGTTCTGCTAATAGAAGTCAAATTGGCTGGCATAGGGATAAGAGGGAAACCATTTTGCGCAGCTACGAATGTCGGATAGTAAGTAACGATCGTGCCCGGCTGGAGGCCTCTAACTTGTATATTGGCAGCAAACAAATTGAATGTACCTGAATTGCCCTGAGGGTTGTTAGAGCAGACCATCAGCATACCTGGGTTTGCAAAAACAGGGTTGATGACTGTTACATCAAAACAGCAAGTTGTTGATAAGAGGCCGTTGCCACCTGGATCAGCTGCTTCTGTCAAAGTGTAGCATACGGTACTTGTACCAATATTGAAGTTTACACTATTGGCATTTCCATTCCCACTTGCAGTTGTTGCGCCATAAACTTCATGAGTTAAGACTGTATTTTCACAATTATCATTACTTGTAACCCCTAGTCCCATGGCATTCCAAGTACAGCCACTACTGTTTGCTTCAACTGTCATGCTTGGAGGGCATTCGAGGGTTGGTGCTTCAGTGTCCATTACCATCACATCAAATATACAAGTAGCGGTGTTACCATTACCATCCATTGCTGTGTAAGTAATAGTAGTGGTACCTCTTGGGAATTCATCACCTGGGCCATATGGAATATTATTCATCGGATCCCTTAAAGGATTACTGGTATGCGTAACGCTGATGCTTCCACCGGGAGTACAATCATCAATAGCCGTCGGTGGAGTCCAAGTTACTGCTGCACTGCATTCTCCTAAATCATTCGGTTTCATTATCGAAGGATTTGGACAGTTTACAAAATGCAATCCATTAGCATCATCTACTATGATGTCAAATGTTACGGCGGCACTTGTACAACCATTCAAAGTTGCCGTAACAGTTACTGTAGCTGTTCCTTCATTACCTGTCAATGTAAGGCCAGAAACCGTTGGACTAAGACCTGTGTCGCTGTCAGTTTCTGCACCCATTACTACATTACTTGGATCATTAGTAGTCCAATTAAATACTGTTCCTGAATTAGGAGGAATGCTTGAAAGTAAAACATCGGGAACCATGTCCCCAGCATTTGGGCAAAGCGTGCCAACATCGGGAATTGGTGTGACGACTGGAACAGGTTTTACTGTGACCGTTACATCATCACTGTCCGAGCAGCCTGTTGTTCCATTTGTCATCACCACTGTGTAAGTAGTAGTAATAGATGGGCTTGCTGTTGGATTTGCAATGGTAGGGTCGCTTAGGCCTGTAGTTGGCGTCCATGCATAGGTGAATCCCCCCACAGGGGCAACACCAATGACTGTATTTTGGCCTTCACAGATTTCTACGTTAGCTCCTGCATTGGCAACAGGGTTAGGCGTTACATCAATATCTTCAGTGCAAGTGGAAGTACATCCATTTGCATCAGTAACTATAAGTTGTAAAGTGAAACTGCCAACACCAGTGGCATTTACTGATACCGTTTGCATATTGGCTGCACCCATGATGGTGGCATTACCACCCCCAAGAATGCTCCATGCGTAAAATACGCCACCACCTGGGCCAGTGTATGCATTATTCATTGAACTGGCGCATACGGAAGCAGGGCCATTGATAGTACAAGTAGGATTGGCATTTACCTGAACGGTTTTAGTGCATGTGCTGGAACATCCGTTGCCATCTGTGATAGTCAACGTAAGAGTAAAATCACCAGTGCCTGCATTTACCATGACGGTTGGGTCATCCTCTGTACCTGCCACGATAGACTCGCCATTTGCATTTGTAATTGACCACGCATAGGTCATCATGCCACCAGTTGCGACAAAAGAAAGCCCAGTTGAATTGGCGCAAACTTCATCTGCTCCTGCAATACTGCAAACTGGATTTTCCCGAACTACAACTGTTTGGGAACATGTGCTTGCACAGTTGTCAAGGACAATGGTCAAGGTCAATTCATAATGGCCTACACCTGCATCTGCATCTACGGTTACAGTTTGACCTGTATTGGAGCCATCAATACTGCCGTTTCCACTGATACTCCAAGTATATGTGTCCATGCCAGGTGGCGCCATATATGTATGTCCAGTAGTGCCGTCACAAACAGATTGTGGGCCATTGGAAATAGAACAAGCAGGATTGGGATTGACAACAACAGAGCTTGTCGTGCCTGTTCCTTGGCAGCCATTTACATCAGTAACAACTACAGTATATTCACCTGCGTGACTTGAAGTAGCAGATAAAATAGTCGGGTTTGGATTTGTCGAAACATATGAATTTGGACCACTCCAAGCATAGCTATATGGTGCAACACCACTGCTTACTGTTGAAGTGAGTTGTATCGCATCACCTTCACATACAGGACTGTTGGAGGTTGCTGTTACACTTGGATTTGGGTGAGAACCTACAGAAATAGAAGCGGAGTGAGTACATCCATTTGCATCAGTAACAGTAACATCATAAGTACCATCAGCTAATGCAGTCCGATTTTGCGGTTCTGCTGGAGGGGGAGGTCCCAAATCATCCCAATTAAACACATAAGGTGCATCTCCGCCTATCACTGTTAATGTAATTGCACCATCATCTGCTCCATCACAACTTTCGTCCACTACTGAATAAATCAATTGTGGCCTTGATTTTACAATCAATTCCAAAGCAGCTATGGCAAAACAGCCAGTAACGTCATGTTCTACTCTTGCGTATATTATTTTATTTGGAGAAACAAAGGCCGCTGGTGTACCAATCGCAGGAGTACCGCTAAGCGCATCAGCATAGGTAGCGTGATAAGAGATGGAAACATTTGCTTGTCCATTAATAATGGCAGCATTTGCAGTCGTCAGATCAAAAGTGGCCGAAGTTCCCTGTGGGTCAGTTGAACACTCCATCAACATGCTTGGAGTAGCTGTGATCGGATTTTGCACCTTAACCTTAAAACAACAAGTCGCTGACAAGGCATTCGGGTCATTGCTCTCTGCAACTGTATAACATACTTCACTGAATCCTAAGTTGAAATCAGTACCGTCTGCAACATTGCCTGATCCTGATCCAGTGGTAGCTCCTGTAATGACATGATTTAATACCAAGGGTGATACACAGTTATCAGAAGTAGTTGCTCCTAACCCCATCGCATCCCACACACAATCCGCTGCATCTGCATCAACAACCATATTTGCTGGGCAAGTGACTTGGGGAGCTTCTGTATCCATCACTATAACATCGAATGAACAAGTAGTTGTATTGCCATTACCATCATCGGCAGTGTAAATAATAGTTGTGGTGCCAACTGGAAACGCATCCCCTGAGCCATAAGGCGTGTTGGTTCCCGGATCTTTTAATGGAATACTTGTATGGGAAATAGTTATTCCACTACCGCCGCTGCAAACGTCTATGGCAGTAGGTGGCACCCAAGTGACGACGGCACTGCATAGACCGAGATCATTTGGTTTCATTACGGGGAAGATGGGGCAATTTGTGAAATGCAAACCATTGTCATCATTCACAACAATATCGAATTCAATTGGGATGCCTGGGCAACCATTTAAGGTAGGGGTTACCCTTACGGTAACGGTGCCCTCATTTCCAGTCAATTCAAGTCCAGTAATGAAAGGATCTGGCCCAGTAGCTGAACCAGTTTCTGTGGCATCTACAATGATGTCGTTGAGTGCGGGTGGTTGATCATTTAACACCTCCCACATATAGATCGTAGCAAAATCGGGAGGAATTGAAGATAATGGTATCGGCTGAACTATATCACCTGCTTCAGGGCATAGAGGCCCAACATTTCCAAGTGGAGGAGATACGCCTGGCGATGCATTTACAGTATATGTCTCAGAACAAGTTGAACTACAATTTGGTGAAACATTGGTGTCCGTTATGGTCAATGTCAGAGTAAAGCTTCCTCCACCTGTTGGATCAACAGTAACGGTAGAAGAATTCATGCCCATTGTTATAGTTCCAGCTCCACTGATGCTCCAACTATGGGTAAGGCCTGCGCCTGTTGGATCGGCATCGAAAGTGAGATCAGTATCATCGGCGCAAATATTCGTTGGGCCGTTGATGATGGAGCAGGATGGATTATCATTTATGGTTACCGTGAAAGCTACTTCGGAGCTAATACAGCCAGTGGTTGTGTTTTGTACTTTGATGGTTCCATCATAGGTGTCTGGGGCTGCTCCTGCTGGGATAACTAAAGAAATAGGGCTGGCATTTAATACTGTGAAAGCAACGTCTGTGAATCCTTGTCCATTAGCCGTTGCATCATAATTTATCATTATCTCATCCGGACTGCCTGTTGTACCCGAATATGAAAGGGTGGCGTTTGTCGTCCCTTGGCAAACCACAGGGTTTGCTCCAAGTGTGATTGTTGGGTTTGCGTTTACAGTGACATTAGCGGTAGTAGTGCAACCGTTTGCGTCAGTGTAGGTGATAACAGTTACACCAGTACCTACTCCTGTGACGAGCCCGGAGTTATTGACAGTGGCGACCAACACGTTTGATGAGGTGTAGGGGTCGCTAATGGCAGGTGTCCCTGTTCCTGTTAGCATCGTGGTCTGGCCGACACAAACAGTTGTAATGCCGGCAAGCATTGGATTGTCATTTACGGTGACTGTTGCAGTAGCTGTGCAGCCATTATTGTCAGTATAGGTAATGATGGCGATACCTGCATCTACACCTGTGACGAGTCCAGAATTATTAACGGTAGCGACCGCTGTGTTTGAGGAAGTATAAGGATCTATAGCTGCGGGAATTCCAGTTCCTGTAAGCATTGTCGTTAACCCAACACATACAGAGGTCGTTCCATTGATTGAGGGACTGATGTTTATGGTTACGATTGCACTGCCAGCCATGTCAGTGTCGCAGGCTTGTGGCGTTGTGCTTGTCGCTACCACGGTATATGTGCCTGCAATAGTTTGGGGCATAAAGTTTAGGGCCGCACCAGTTCCTGCCACGATCTCCACTGTTGTGATGCCATCTCTAATAAGGGCATAGTTCACTCCTGATTGTGAACCGTTAAGACTTATGGCCTGAGCCATGACATCGTCGGAGCAATATGCACCGCCGCCCGTTACAGTGAAAGTTGTAGGTGCGGTCTCTATCGCAACCACAGCACTTCCGTTCATGTCCGTGTCACATGCCTGCGGCGTTGTGCTTGTCGCTACCACGGTATATGTGCCTGCAATAGTTTGAGGTGTAAAGTTCAGCACTGCACCAGTTCCTGCCACGATTTCCACTGTTGTGATACCATTCCTAACGAGAGCATAGTTCACTCCTGACTGCGAGCCGTTTAGTCCGATAGCCTGCGCCATTACGTCGTCGGAGCAGTAAGTTCCGCCGCCCGTTACAGTGAATGCAGTTGGCACTGTTTCTACGGCGACCACGGCATTGCCGTTCATGTCCGTGTCGCATGCCTGTAGGGTTGTGTTTGTCGCTACCACGGTATATGTGCCTGCAACAGTCTGGGGTGTAAAATTCAATGGTGCACCAGTTCCAAGCAATATTTCCACTGTTGTGATTCCGTCCCTAATAAGAGTGTAGTTCACGCCAAGTTGCGAATTACTTAGTCCGATGGCCTGAGCCATTACGTCGTCGGAGCAGTAAGTTCCGCCGCCCGTTACAGTGAAGGCAGTTGGCGCAGTCTCTACGGCGACCACAGCATTGCCGTTCATATCCGTGTCGCATGCCTGTGGCGTTGTACTTGTCGCTACGACCGAATATGTACCTGCAACAGTCTGTGGCGTAAAGTTCAGTGAAGCACCAGTTCCAGCCACCGTTTCCACAGTTGTAGTGCCATCCCTAATGAGGGCATAGTTCACTCCTGACTGCGAACCGTTTAGTCCGATGGCCTGAGCCATTATGTCGTCGGAGCAGTAAGTTCCGCCACCAGTTACAGTGAAGATAGTTGGCGCAATCTCTACGGCGACCACAGCATTGCCGTTCATATCCGTGTCGCATGCCTGTGGCGTTGTACTTGTCGCTACGACCGTATATGTACCTGCGGTTGTTTGAGGCGTAAAGTTCAGCGGGGCACCTGTTCCAGCCACTGTTTCCACTGTCGTGATTCCGTCTCGGATGAGGGCATAGTTCACTCCTATCTGTGAATTACTGAGTCCGATGGCCTGAGCCATGACATCATCGGAGCAGTAAGTTCCGCCACCAGTTACAGTGAACGCAGTTGGTGCTGTCTCTACAGCGACTACAGCGTTGCCGTTCATATCCGTGTCACATGCCTGTGGGGTTGTGTTTGTCGCTACAACTGTATATGTACCTGCGGTCGTTTGAGGTGTAAAGTTCAGCACCGCACCAGTTCCTGCCAAGGTTTGCACTGTCGTGATTCCGTCCCGGATTAGGGCGTAGTTTACTCCTATCTGTGAATTGCTGAGTCCAATGGCCTGGGCCATTACGTCGTCAGAGCAGTAAGTTCCTCCGCCTGTTACAGTGAACGCAGTTGGGGCTGTTTCTATGGCGACCACAGCATTGCCGTCCATATCTGTGTCGCATGCCTGTGGGGTTGTGCTTGTCGCTACCACGGTATATGTGCCCGGAACAGTCTGTGGCGTAAAAAACAACAGAGCACCAGTTCCAGCCACGGTTTCCACTGTCGTGATTCCGTCCCGGATTAGAGCGTAGTTTACACCAGTCTGTGAACCACCTAGGCTGATGGCCTGAGCCATGACATCATCGGAACAGTATGTTCCGCCGCCTGTTACAGTAAACACAGTGGGTGCTGTTTCGATGGCAACAACGGCGTTACCTGTCATATCTGTGTCGCATGCCTGTGGGGTTGTGCTTGTCGCTACAATTGTATATGTACCCGCAACAGTCTGGGACGTAAAGTTCAGCGGTGCACCAGTTCCTGCCACGGTCTCCACTGTTGTGATTCCGTCCCGAACGAGGGCATAGTTTACTCCTATCTGTGAATTGCTGAGTCCGATAGCCTGAGCCATGACATCATCAGAGCAGTAAGTTCCGCCGCCCGTTACAGTGAACGCAGTTGGCGCTGTCTCTACGGCAACCACTGCGTTGCCGTCCATATCTGTATCGCATGCCTGTGGCGTTGTGCTTGTCGCTACCACGGTATATGTGCCAGCAACAGTCTGGGACGTAAAATTTAGCGCCGCACCAGTCCCAGCCACAGTTTCCACTGTTGTAATACCATCCCTAATGAGGGCGTAGTTTACACCGGTCTGTGAACCATTGAGTCCAATTGCCTGAGCCATTATGTCATCGGAGCAGTATGTCCCCCCGCCCGATACAGTGAACGCAGTTGGTGCTGTCTCTATGGCAACTACAGCGTTACCTGTCATGTCTGTTTCGCATGCTTGTGGTGTTGCATTGGTAGCCACAACTGTATATGTACCTGCGGTCGTTTGTGGTGTAAAGTTCAGCGCCGCACCAGTTCCTGCTACGGTCTCTACCGTCGTGATACCGTCCCGGATGAGGGCATAGTTTACGCCAGCTTGCGAGCCATTGAGTCCAATTGCCTGTGCCATTACGTCGTCGGAGCAGTATGTCCCCCCGCCCGTAACAGTGAATGCGGTGGGATTTGCTTCTATTGTCACCGTTTTACAACCATCAGAAAAATCACCACAGTCTTCATCTGGAGGGCCTATAGCAGTATTATAATCATCTACATCATCACCTACCATGGGGTTAAAATCAGCTTCTAAATAAGAAAACCCGCACATGGTATATGTACCTACAGCAAGGCTTGTCAAATCAACCGCTGGAGGAGCATTGACATCTGGAACTGGAACGACTAAATGAATTAAACCTGTTCCATCATAAACCAAAAAGTCATATCCATAAGTTGCATTATTTGCTTGAGGATTTCCAGTAATGGTTGTTGTAGCAGTCAAAGGATCATCGTCTTCACACCCACTTACTGGGTTTCCGTCCAAAGTGCCTCCTTCAGCTTCACAGCAAGATCCTACGCCTGGATTAATTGTAACTGAAACACTTGTTAAGCATATAGTATTGTTAGAGCATCTTACAACAACTATATACGTGTCTGGTGGTAATAAGGAAAAAGAATTACTCGGACCATAAGTACTTCCACCATCAATGGAGTATTCCAAAGTGCCAGTACATCCATCGCTACCTCCGACTGTTGCATTAATAGTAAATGACCCATCATTTCCTCCAATACATGATTCATGCATCACATTAGCAGGAGAAGCAGATATAGTACATTCTGGTTCGCATCGCCCTGGTGGGAATCCAGGGTCACCGTTTACCACTGGAACAAATACAGTTGTTGTCAGGACATCTCCATTATTATCGGTAAAAACAAAAGTATAGTCCCCTCCTTTTAGAGTATTGGTTGTACCAATACTGCCTTCATTATAAGGTACACCAGTTAATACAGCTGGAAAACCAGGTTTCGGCGCTCCAATAATGTTAGAAGGGCCCCCAACGGTTTGGATGGTATAAGGTCCGGCACAAGAGGCATGATCATTATCCGCTAATTCGAATTCCGTCCGACCATTACTTGCATTGCAATTATTGGGCATCTCTAAATCAACCAAGGTGATTGTTAATTCACACTGTCCTACCACTCTCTCCGGCTTCATCCCTAATAAAATAAATACCATTAAGCAGGATAAGAATAATAAATTCTTAGAATAATGTCTATTGATAAATTGAAAAGGATTTACCAGATAAGAAACCAGCTGATTAAAAAATGGGTAATGTTTTTTCATGAGATCAAGTTTGTTAATAGTCCTTTTGTCTTTTTTATTAGAAAATGATTTTTCCTGCCATAGAGAGGCATGAGATAAATCGGTACCCTCAAAAAGAATGGAAATTTTTTTTGATAGGAGGCTTAGGTTGAAATTCATGGTGTAATAATTTGCATCAAATAGAAGTTCGTTTTTTCTTACGAGGCTTATTCATCAAAAAGGTGGTGAACAAGTCTATTTGCACGGATTATAGAATAGTGTTTCACGATTATTTAGAAATTGGTTTTTGTGGGTTATTGCAATTTCTATGGTATAGAAATTGCAATAGCTGCTAAAGAATTTAGACCTCTTTAATCCTTTGTTTTTTTATGATTATGATGGTCTTTCGATCCTTGAAAATATTAGCAGTTTAAATACTCTTCTTCAAATTCCTCATTTCTAATTGTCAATAATTGCGATTTATGTTTGATCAGATTTTAGGCATAAAAATCCTACCTCTAATGAGAAGCATTTCCCATTGACAATTAAACACCTTCAGCTAAGTCAGCACAGACTTAAACTCTAAATATTCCAGTAATTTTTTTTGAATAGATCAACCAGGCTCACAATAGTGCATGGACTTATCTATCCAATGTCCACATCCACCTTCTGTGAATTTTTTTATTTGAAATTCACAGTTTGGTGATTTCCCAAAATAGTTCTAAATGATGTGTTTACTTGTTAGCTCTTAAAATCGGTTAATGGAAATTACGACCTTAATCAACTATCAATAACGATAGGTATAGGCCATTTGGAAAGAAGTATGAAGTGAAACCGTTTTTGGACGGTAGGCCCGACGTAATGCGAGCTATGGTGGTTAGTTTGCTTTTTATTCATGAGATTAGGTTTATAATTTGCTTTTAGCCCATCCATTCAATTATGTACGAGCAATTCTAATTTAATCTAACTGCGTGAGAGTATTTAATCTACAAAGGAATAAGTAATAAATGGCGAGGATACAAATGCTTATGCAGAGTTAATAGCAATAATAGCAATAATAGCAAGACAATAATTCGACTGCTCAACCTTAAACCATTTACTTACCCTTATCCCAATTTTTTGTTAGAGCTGGTTGTCTAAAACGGAAACAAAAAAGAAGTCAAAAAGCGACGACAACACATCTAATAATTAATTATATGTTTCGAGTAAATGTCATTACGGATTACTCGTAAATAAGTTGCAAATATGGAGAAAATAACCCTAAAAGGGTATAGTTTCATAGTTAAAATTTTAAAAAAAACATATAAGGCATTCATTATCAACTAAGTAAATTGTCAAAAGAGAATCTATTAAGAAAGCGATTTGCACCTGCATTCAATAATGGGCCGTAATTGTATTGTTGATTATTTTGTAAAAATATTGTTTTTTCCTACGAGTAGACACTTGCTATTGTATTGAATTGGTGACCTCTTTAGTAGAGGGCAATTATTTTTCTTAAAAAAGACTGTACTTCTTTCCCACTTCTAAGAATAAAGGTATTTTTCTCATTTTCTAATGATCTGAGCTTTTTTAGAATGGCAGGTCTCCTCGTTTTATTGTAAAATAGTATATAATGCAAAAATTGTAATTTGATCCTTTCTGGACAGTCCTTCTGCATATCGGGGCGGGTCTTCCCAAAATATTTAATCATTCTTTTGATTACCCGAAATAAGCGTAAATAGGTAGGTGTATCCATAAAAACAATGGCATCTGCTTTTTCCAACCGCATGTCCATGGTACTGCCATAATTCCCGTCAATGATCCAACTATCTTTTTCGGCCAGTATTTTTTTGTTTTGTTCAATCCACTCTTCCCGTGGCAGTTCGATCCATCCCGGTGTCCAAAACACTTGATCGAGATGGATTAACTCCAGACCAGTTATTTTATGGAGTTTTTTTGCTAAAGTGGATTTTCCAGAACCGCCGCAGCCGATTATCATTATTCTTTTCATGAATTAGAAATGTGGGGAAGAGCCAAATTAAATAACTTTGGGCGAACAGTGTTTCCAACATAAGAAGCGCTGGCAGCACTAATAAAGATCTTCAATTCTTGAAAAAAAAGCTACAAAATCTTGCTACTACCCTCGAAGGCGACCTCCATTTCGACGCCCTCATGTGTGCTTTGTATGCTACGGATGCTTCTGTTTACCGGGAGTTGCCTCTTGCAGTGGCATTGCCAAAAAATTCAAACGATATTAAAAAATTAATCGCTTTCGCAAAAAAAAATAATACCTCTTTAATACCAAGGGCAGCGGGCACCTCGCTTGCTGGACAGTGTGTCGGAAACGGCATTGTCGTAGATGTTTCCAAATATATGAACGGTATTTTAGAAATAAACGAAAAAGAAAAATGGGTGCGGGTGCAGCCGGGCGTCATTCGGGATGAATTGAATTTTTATTTAAAAAAACACGGCCTTTTTTTCGGGCCCGATACTTCTACTGCCAACCGTTGCATGATCGGTGGCATGGTGGGAAATAATTCCTGTGGGACGACTTCTATTAAATATGGCACAACAAGGGATCATGTGCTTGAATTAAAAACGATTTTGAGTAATGGTTCAGTGGTCGTTTTTAAAAATCTAAATAATGAGGAGTTTAATCAGAAATTAAAAGGTGATCAATTAGAAAATAAAATTTATCGGAAAATTTTTAATTCGCTTTCTCAAAAAGCTATTCAAAATGAAATAAAAAAAGAATTTCCCAAAACAACTATTCACAGAAGAAATACTGGATATGCCGTTGATGTTTTATTAAATACCCATCCTTTTTCAGAAAACGGCGAAGCATTTAATATGTGCAAATTGCTCACTGGTTCAGAAGGCACATTGGCATTTACAACGGAAATAAAACTAAATGTATCACCATTGCCACCCGGTGGACAAGTAGTGGTATGCCCCCATTTTAATTCGTTGCAGGAATCGCTGGAAGCGGTTTTGATTGCCATGAAATACGAACCGTATGCTTGTGAATTGATGGATAAAACAATCCTCGATTGTACCAAAGAAAATATTGAGCAACAAAAAAACAGATTTTTTCTGGTAGGTGATCCGCAGGCCGTTTTAATGATCCAATTTAATACGGAAAAAATATCCGATGCAGAAAATAGGGTTGATGAATTAATTGCAGAGATGCATGCCGCTGGATATGGCTATGCTTTTCCAAAAATATTCGATGAAGATGTGCCAAAAGTGTGGGCATTAAGAAGTGCTGGCCTTGGTGTATTGGCTAATATTCCCGGCGAAAAAAAAGCTGTGGCCTGTATTGAAGATACCGCCGTTGATATAAAAGACCTGCCCAATTATATTTCCGAATTTACAAAAATGATGGAGGAGTTTGGGCAGCGTTCAGTTTATTATGCACATGCCGGGGCAGGGGAGCTGCACCTGCGCCCAATATTGGACTTAAAGAAAAAAAGGGATGTCGAATTATTTCGGGAAATAACAACCACTACAGCAAGACTGGTAAAAAAATACAATGGCTCTTTGAGTGGCGAACATGGCGACGGACGGGTGCGTGCTGAATTTTTGCCAATAATGATTGGAGAAAAAAATTATCAATTATTAAAAGAAATAAAAAAGACCTGGGATCCCAATAATATTTTTAATCCAGGAAAAATAACGGACGCCGCCCCAATGGATACGTCCCTGCGTTATGAACCAGAAATGGAAACCAAAGAGCCCGACACCGTATTCGATTTTTCCAAAGAAGGAGGCATTTTAAGGGCGGCGGAAAAGTGTAATGGCTCTGGTGACTGCCGCCGTTTAAGTCTTTCCGGTGGAACTATGTGCCCGAGCTATCGGGCGACCCGTAACGAAAAAGATACCACCCGTGCCCGTGCCAATGCCCTCCGGGAATTTTTGACCCGCAATGCAAAAGATGAAAATCCTTTCGCACATCCTGAATTAAAAGAGGTAATGGATTTGTGCATCTCCTGCAAGGGCTGTACTTCCGAATGTCCTTCCAATGTGGACATGGCCACCATGAAAGCGGAATTTTTATATCATTATCAGAAAAAGCACGGTGTGCCGTTGCGGAGTAGGGCTGTTGCCAATATTGCTTCTTTAAATAAAATGGGAATGATTGCTCCGGGTGTGGTTAATTTCTTTCTGGGGAATAAATTATCAGGTGGCATTTTAAAAAATATTTTACGTGTTGCCTCGGAGAGATCATTTCCGAAGCTGAATAATATTTCCTTGTTTAAGTGGTTTCAAAAAAATGAAAATAAATTAAAAATACACGGCCAAAAAAGAGGCGAACTATATTTTTTCTGCGATGAATTTACCAATTATAATGACACGAAAATAGGTATTAAAGCCATACAATTATTATTTTATTTGGGATATGGCGTTAAAATTATTCAACATACCGAAAGTGGCCGAGCCCATATTTCAAAAGGGCTTTTAGATAATGCACAAAAGTTGGCAAAAGAAAATGTTTCTATATTTAAGAATATTATTTCCGAAAATACACCACTTGTGGGAATTGAACCATCAGCTATATTGTCATTTAGGGATGAATATCCGAAATTGGTAGAAAAAGAAAATAAGGATGCAGCAATTGATTTGGGCAAAAATGCCATGATGGTCGAAGAGTTTTTAGCCAAAGAAATCGAAAAAGGAAACATCACTGCCGATCAATTTTCTGACAAAAAGCAGCATATTTTATTGCATGGTCACTGTCACCAAAAAGCCCTTTCCTCCGTGGAGTATTCAGCATTTGTTTTAAGCTTGCCAAAAAACAATACGGTGGAAATAATTCCTTCTGGCTGCTGCGGTATGGCGGGGTCGTTTGGTTTTGAGAAAGAACATTATGAAATAAGTATGCAGATAGGAGAGTTGGTTTTATTTCCCGCTTTGAGGAGTGCACCTGAGAATACCGTGATTGTAGCACCGGGTACGAGTTGTCGGCATCAGATTTGGGATGGGGTAGGGAGGAAGGCAATTCATCCAATAGAGTTGTTATTTGAAATGAAAATTTGAATTACTGTAAAAATGAAAAGTAAAATAGCATACATCAATTCGAAGAATGCGGCTATTACATCAATAATAGTAATTGTTTTGACCTGCGTTGGAGTTTGGCTATTTGGAATAGGAAAAGGAAATACGCTGTTTGAAAATTCAATAACATCTACTTCTATACTTTCCTCTGTTTTTTTCTTGTTTATTGCCGTTAGCTTGTATCGTGGTTTTCAAATAAAAGATGGTGTGGGTGATTTAACAAAAAAAATAAATACTGACTATTTGCCAGACACCTCCTCTTTAGGTAATTTTGATATACCTGACATTAGTGCAGGTGACGGTATAGGAGGCATTATCGTTGGAATTCTTTTGTGGATTGTAGCCGCAGTTATCTTGGCCTTATTTATTTGGATATTTAGTTTTGCTTTGTGGGCAATAATAATTGGGTTTGCCGCTATGCTGTATTGGATATTTTTTAGGGCATTAAGATTGGCATTTCGACATTCTGAAGAATGCAAAGGTGATTTTGGTAAAAGCTCAATGTATGGCTTGGTTTATACCCTAATTTATAATTTTTGGATATTTGGTGTTATTATTTTAATAGATCAATTTTCTTAATTCAAGCATGAAACAATACCGAATTGCAATTAAAAAAGATTTGGAAAGGATTGCCCACCTTCACGCCGTCAGTTGGCAACAGAATTATCATAAAGCGCTCAGTAAGAATTATTTGGAAAATTTTGTAGAAAAAGATCGTTTAAATGTTTGGCAAAAACGTTTTGCGACTTCCAATCCAGACCAGCATGTCATCGTAGCCGAAGAAAATAATCTATTCGTTGGCTTTGCCTGCACTTATTTAAATGAAGACCCAATATGTGGTGCTTTGCTCGATAACTTGCATGTTTATAAAAATCATCAAGGAAAAGGTATTGGAAAAGAGTTAATGAATCATTCCGCAAGATGGGTTTTTGAAAAAGACCCAAATTCTAAATTTTATTTGTGGGTTTTGGCGGTAAATAAATCTGCTTTTCAGTTTTATTTAAAATTAGGAGGAAAAGAAAAAGAAACAGTTAGCTATAAAATGCCGGATGGTAATTTTGCGGATGCCATTCGAATTGTTTGGAATGACATTAAGCCATTAATTTATTTATGAAAACTTATAATAGTTGAAATAATAAACTACGTTCCGTCCACCATCCTAATCATTATGCGCTGCAAACCGTCTAAAATTCTTTTTAAATAATTCAAATTCTTCGATAAATTCATTCAATTTGTCCCGTACTTCACTGTGTTCCCATAACTCTTTACTATTGGCCACCTCCATTTTTACCAATGATTTTTCATGCAAAATAATGTGCATCCGCAATTCATCTATTAAACGCAATTTTTTCATTAGTATATCCCTGTACTCATCTACTAACTCCACTATGGACAAATGGTCATTGTGTTCGTGCAATACAACTAATAATTCATTTTGGAAAAACTTAATTTCATCCTGATAAAAATTCAGCTTACTGAGCCACTCTTTATGTTCCTTATGGTGGAATTCTTTGTCGGTCAATGAAATATTGAAAGTGGGCATATTTATAAATTTTTGTTTTTTACTTAACTGCCAAATTACAAGCAAGCAAAAAATGCAGTGGTGATCAGTTTCAGCTAATAAGATGATTTTTATCAATAAAAAAGTCGGCAGGGTGCAAAAACCTGCCGACTTTTCGTTAGTGGCCGGGAGATTTATCTCCCGTCAGGAGGATGGTATTGGGAGATAAATCTCCCAACTACATTAATCTTTAAAAAATGACCCGTTATTTGTTTCCAAAAATTTATCAAAAGGAATTTCCTCTTGTTTGATAAATCCTTTATCGGGCAAAGTACCGTTTGCAACCATTTCCACCACGGCCGCGACAGAAGCAGCGGTCGTCCAGGAAATGGCCCGCCACTGCTTGTCATCAATGGTGATAGGGTAAAAGGCCCGGAAATATTCATTGCGGAATACTTTCTCTTCCTGCCAGCCTTCTACTACGGCATACACATAAACGACATCTTCCTTTACCGGCGGTTTGGCGTTTTTTAATATTTCCTCCAATTGTTGGGTGTCGTTTTTCATGATGAGTTCGTAAATCAGAAAACGCATCAATTTTCCGTGGCCTGGGTAGCGGATAGTTTTATAATTCAATGTGTCCACTTTGCCCTCATATGTTTCGCACATGGTGCCAAGTCCACCAGAGGTAGTGAATGCCTCGAACTCCTGTCCTTCGATGTTGATGTATTCAAATCCTTGCAGGGAAGGCACCATTTTCCTTTTGCCATTGGCAATGGCTTCCGCATCGCAGATGTATTCATTGATGACCCCGGCGGGTGACCAGGTGAAGGAATAAGCCAACAAACCGTTGGGATAGCGGGGCAGCGCACCCACCCGCAGTTCAATATCCCGCAGCTTGGTGAAATCTTTGGTCAAATTGGCTCCGACGATGCCGATGAGGCCAGGGGCCAGGCCACATTGCGGAGCCATCACCCCTTTGGAGGTTTTGCCTAGTTCACGAATGAAATTGGTGGTTTCTAAATCTTCCGTCAAATCAAAATAGTGCATGCCAATGTCGTGGGCTGCCTGGGCAATTTCTTTGTTCAGGAAAAAGGGCAGGGCAGATACGACTGCATCGTATTTAGGCAGTTCTTCTTTTAGAAATTGGTCAGAAGTCACGTCCACTTCCAAGACAGGAAATGGCAATTCGAAATCATAATGTGGCTTCTGTTTGTCGGCGCCGGTTACATCGAATTGGTGGTTCAACAGTACGCCGACGAGCGAACCGACTTTCCCCAATCCAAGTACTAATAGTTTTTTCATGAATTAATGGTTAGGTTGATTTTTAAATGATTATGTGGTTTAATAGCTGTATGGTTTCATTGTTTAGGGCAATAAAAAAAGCGGGCCTCAACCCGCAATTTTTTTAACAAATGGTTGCCCCTAATGTCAATTGTGGCGGCAAATGTAATTTTTATTTAGAATAGACTTGTTGCTAAATAAGAAATGCTTATATGAGAATTAGATTTTTGTGATAGTTTTCCTTAAAAAATCAGTGCATAGCCGTAGCTACGGGCTTATTTTTTCAGGGAAAATAGCGCAAAAAGATTTTCTCAGATGAGTGTTTGTTATTTGGCAACAAGTCTAATATAAAGAGGGATGATAAATGGCACTTTCAGGATCAGTAATTTTTAAGATTACTAACCCCAAAAGTTAGCAGTAGATATTATTCTATTCGCAAGGCATCCAACGGATTGGTCAGTAAATATTTTCAAAATAGTGGAATCGGCCACATACATGTTTTCTTCATAGAAATTAGAGTTGTTCGTAAATAAAATTTTGGAATTTGTTATCTCATGTTCCCTCCCCCCAACCCCCTCCAAAGGGGGAGACAGACCCGTTCAATTGTTAAATAAAGTGCTATAAACTCCAAATTTTAGCAGGCTTTATCTCCCCCTTTGGAGGCAGGGGTGATTGGTTCTACGAGTTTTATGAAAAATCGCAAAACAATATTTTGCAGTGAGGTTAATTCCTCTGGAAAATGCTTCATTTTCAAGGGGGATTCGCCTGAGAAAGACATTAACCCTCTTGAGAAACGAATAAAATTTTGCGAAAAAATAGAACCAATCACCCCTGCTTTGGAGGGGGTTGGGGGGAGGGATACATCAGGATTCCTTATTTACGAACGGCTCTACTTTTTATTTGTCCTCCCTCCGGTTGATAAATTAAAACAGATGATCCGGCAAAAATCATTATTTCACTTTCACTCCAACTTTTCAATCACTCCCAAACCACATTTTCCTGATGTTCATGCCACTCCGCATATTTTGCCATGTACCGCTCATCAATGCTGCCCCTTCTGATTTTCAGTGTCGGTGTGAGCAAATTGTTATCGGGCGACCAAGGCTCTTTGGCAACCACCAATGTGGATACAACCTCATGCCCGTGCAAAGCTTTATTAACGGCGGCCAATTGTTCTTTCAGGCTCTGGGTCACTTCTTCTTTTGGCTTTTTTAAACCAATCTCTGAAAGGTTGACCAAAGCGACTGGTTGCGGACAACCGATTCCTGCTACGCATATCTGTTCGATCAATTTATTACTGCTGAATTTTTCCTCAATGGTAGTCGGAACAATAAACTTCCCTTTGGCCGTTTTGAACGCATCTTTCACCCGACCGACGATCTTGAAATAACCATCCTCGTCCATTATCCCTTTATCCCCTGTATGCAGCCACCCGTCCACCAACGTCTTTGCGGTAAGTTCGGGGTCTTTGTAATAGCCTTCCATCATCCAAGGCATTTTCATCAAAATCTCTCCCGTATCGGGATGGATGCGGCCTTCTGCATTGGGGAAAGGTACGCCGACCGTATTTGGTTTGTGGCCATGCTCGGGCATCAGGGTAAAGCCGCCGAAGTTTTCGGTCATACCATAGACCTCCCGTAGATTGACGCCAATTTTTCTAAAAAACTGCTTGGTAGATTCAGGTGTGATGGAAGCACCTGTCATGACAAGGTTTGCTCTCGAAAGCCCCAGCCCTTTTTTGATTTTCTTTTTGATCAAACCAGAAACGATGGGGATTTTCAGCATTTTATCAAGCTTCTCCTGCGGCATTTTATGCAGAACACCGAGCATGAATTTCGTCCAAATGCGCGGTACGGCAAAAAAGAGGGTGGGCTGAGTTTCCTGCAAGTTTTTGGCAAAAGTTTCGAGCGATTCGGCAAACGAGATAGAACCACCCGTCATAAAAGCACCTAATTCCACTGCCGCCCTTTCAGCGATGTGATTGAGCGGCAAAAAAGAGAAAAACGTAGGGTCTGGGGTTGAATTGCTTTTTAGGGTATCGTACAGTTCTTCGTTACGATTGACTAAGGCCACATTTTCATAAGTATGCACTACTCCTTTTGGTGTGCCTGTTGTGCCTGAGGTAAATAAGATAGACCAAGTGTCTTTCAAATTAGGAATAAACTCGCCATTAAACGGCTCATTGTTTTTTACCAATTCATCCCAATCCTTGCCCCTCGTCACTTCTGCATTGCCAGGGTAGTGGGTAAAACGAATGATCGGAAAATCCTGAGGAATGCCTTGGTTGATATTGTCCCATGCATCCAATTTGCCAACAAATACCAATTTGCAATCACTCAATTCCAACACCTCCGCCATTTGCTCTTTTGATAAATTGGCGTAAAAAGGTGTGGACACATACCCGCCCATCATGATAGCCAAATCCGCCAATATCCAGTGGTAGCAATTTTTGGAAACAATTCCGATATGATCGCCTTTTTGCAAGCCCATGCCTTGCAACGCAGTCACCATGCGGCGAGCCTCTTGCCCTGCCTCTGCATAAGTCAACGTTTTCCAAGTATCGCCGAAAGGCTGACGGAGGAAAACTTTATTGGGCTGCGTTTTTTCCCATTGGTAAAATAAATCCAGTTGCGTTCGGAGATTCTCGTATAAAGGTTCTTTGCTCATTCTTTTTATTGTTTAGGTGTGAAAAGAAAAGCTGCAAAATATCGGAAAATAAAGGAAAAGCAAAATGTTTATTGGTGTAAACTTTAGCGAGTAGAATATTTTAATAATTTTGGTGCTTGAGCAAATAGGCAGTGCTTAACAAACTTGGGGAAATTAACAACTGCAACTTGTCAGTATAGAAAGTGATTAACATCACCGAATCGTTGCTAAAAAATGGATGATTTTCGCAACTGTGAAAAGTATTATCGCCATATTTCTCTCATTGTTGGTAGTGGTCACTGCCTTCCGGGATGTGGTCGTTATTATTTCGTTCAAGGCCAATCAACAATCTATAGCAGCAAATCATTGTGTGAATAATGACCGGCCAGAGCTTGCTTGTCATGGAAAATGTTTTCTAAATACTCAATTGAATAAAGAAAAGGATGCGGAAAATGGCCTTCCCCTTCCTAATTTTGAAAATAAACAACAACCTGTCTTTTTTACTTTTTCCGATATATATTTACCGGAATTAAATCACCGAATTTTTCATAACCGCCAGTTTATTCAACCCGAGAAACACCCCTTGGATGGTTATTTATCTGAAGTTTTTCGCCCGCCTCAAGTTTGATTATTTATTTCATAAATCATTTCCAATAAATACTGGAAAAGAATTTTTCAACCATTAATTATTTAAATTGGTAGTGCTGCTTCGTGGAAAATTAAAATAAAAAATAAACTGAAATAGGTATTGGCAACCAATGAGTTATCACTACATATTACTTGTTTTATTTTTTATTTTTTCTATAATCACAGCTAAACTGAATAAATTAATATTTTGAATTTCATTCAAAATAACGTCATAAAGAATTTATTTTTTCTGTTTTGTAACGGTGTCATTTCCGATGCTACTGTTACTTGAATGCCGAAATGACAAGAGGCATTGGAAATGTCACCGTCATGCTTTTGATAAAGCAGCACACCTCTAATTTTTTATCATGAAAAATTATTTATTTTCATTGGTTAAATATCAATGGAGCGTTTTAATATTTTTATTATCTTTTTCATCATTTATTCAAGCCCAACAAATCCAATTAATGGATGCCAAAGACAAAAACCCAATTGTTGGTGCTACTTACCAATACCAAACCCAATCTGGTATTTCTGATGAATTTGGAATTATTTCTATTAGATATGTGGAAGGTGAAATGTTATACCTGTCACATGTCAGCTACGGGGAGTGGAGTTTGACTGGCCAACAGGTGCAAAAAGCATTGCAGGAGGGAATTATTTTCCGGGAAGAGTCGGTAGCCACCATGCAGCCTATCACTATCCTTGCCTTACGCCCAAAAACGGATGAAAGGGA
This sequence comes from Saprospiraceae bacterium, assembly GCA_965222975.1. Classification (GTDB taxonomy): domain Bacteria; phylum Bacteroidota; class Bacteroidia; order Chitinophagales; family Saprospiraceae; genus UBA6168. The sequence continues at coordinate 290,562 of CBDCVJ010000086.1, forward strand.
AACCCTCTCTTTGCGAAGCCAAGACAGATTGGCACATGATGGGGCGGCTATTCTCAACCGGTTGCCAGTCATCAATAGCATCCGCAAAAGTGGCAGCTATGGTTTCGATCCGGTGATGCGTGGTTTTAAATACGATCAATTAAACGTGGTCATCAATGGGGCTCAATGTGCGACTGCCGCATGTCCCAACCGCATGGATCCACCCACCAGTCAGGTGGCTCCGAATATGATGGAACGGATCGAAATTTTGAAAGGGCCACATTCGCTGCGTTATGGCAATTCCTTTGGCGGTACGATCAATTTTGTTTCGAGTGCGCCCCGTTTTTCGACTGACCCTGAAACCTATGGGCGTTGGTCAGGCAATTATGACAGTAATGGCGACGTCCTTCGCAGCGAGGGCCTCTTGGGTTTTAGCGGAAAAAAATATGATTTGGGACTATTTGCTTCCTGGTCGCAAGGACAGGATTATGAAGATGGGGAAGGCGTGAAAACCCAAGCAGCATTTCTCAGGGGCAGCTTTGGCACCAACCTCGGTCTGAACATCGCCGAGAACCAAAACATGGTGCTTTCGGCCACCCGTAATGTTGCCAGGGATGCTGATTTTCCCGCTTTGCCGATGGATTTGCGGGAAGACGACACCTGGTTATTTAACGCCCGTCACGAGCTTTCCTTGGATCAGGAAAAATTGCAGTCATGGAGCACAACGGTCTATGCTACCTTGGTCAATCACCTGATGGACAACCTCATGAAACCACTTGACCCCCGCATGATGAATGCCGATACAGATGCCAAAACCCTCTCCTATGGCGGACGCACAGAGGGTACTTGGAATTTTGCCAAAGGAAAGCTCTATGGAGGGGCAGACCTGAGGGTAGAAGAAGCTGAAGGTATACGCACCAGGGAGTTCCTCATGGGGCCAAATGCCGGAAAAATTTTAACCGATAATGCCTGGCAAAATGGCCAGGTCAGCCGCACTGGTTTGTTTGCCGAGTACCACCTCCGCCACCAATCCATGCAGTTTGTTTTTTCAGGTAGGGTGGAAATGAACAGGGCAAGTATCGCAGACGGGGCATCAGAATTTACGGACGTTTACCAAGATACAGACGTTACCCAGATCAACCCCGGCCTTAGCATTGGCGGCATCAATAATTTTGAAAACAACTTCTCTTTAGGGCTTTGGCTCGGTCGGGCGCAACGGAGTGGAAGTATTACTGAACGGTACATCAATTACTTCCCCGTCGGGCTTGATCCTTATGAAATGTTGGGCAATCCCGAATTGGACCCAGAGGTCAACAACCAGGTAGATTTGACGCTTGGGTATAAGTCATCGAAGACCACCATAGATGTGGGGTTGTTTGCTTCGTATTTGCAGGACTATATTTCCTCTGAAATCAAGGATGACCTGACCCCACGTTTGCCAAATAGTCCAGGTGTCCGCCAATTTGTAAATATTGATGAGGCGCTGATGACAGGTTTTGAGATCAGTTGGAATCAGGTGATTGTAAAAGGCTTGCAACACCAGATGAGTCTGGCCTATACGTATGGACAGGATCAGGTTAGGGACGAACCATTGCCCGAAATCGCCCCGCTTGATTTTCGCTATACTTTGACGGGAACTTTTTTGAATGATAAGTTGCTGCCGGAAGTCACTTTCAGGCATGTCATCAAACAAGACCGCATTTCAACTATTTTTGGCGAAACGGAAACGCCCTCTTTCACCCTGATAGATTTGAGTGCAACTTATCAGGCCACTGGATTTTTGAGCTTCTCTGCCGGGGTGCAAAATATTTTTGATAAAGCGTATTATGAGCATTTGAGCAGGTCGGTGCGTGGAGCGGCACGGTCGATTTATGCGCCGGGGAGGAACATATTCGTTTCGGTGGCTATTGATTTTATGTGATCAATTCTTTTTTCAGCGCAAGGGTGCAATGGACGCTAAGGAACGCTATTATTATTTTTCCTTGCACCTTTGCGTTAATTCAAATATTCTTCTTAAAATCAACCAACGCATCCTTTTTATCAGAAATGTTCGCCTCATAATCCAGCTCATATTGAATGCCTTCCTTCAGGGTATGCAGGTTGCCGTATTGGTACATGTTTTTCACCACCGCTAATCCCTGGGCACTGTTTTTAATTATTTTCTCGGCCATTTTCTCAACTGCATTTATAAGATCATTTAAAGGCACTGATTTATTGACCAGTCCAATCCGTTCTGCCTCTTTACCAGAAATGGCTTCCGCCGTAAATGACAGTTCTTTTGCTTTGCGAACGCCCACCGCATTTTGCAACCGCTGCGTCATACCCCACTTGGGCGGGATGCCCCATTTGGTGTGGGTGTCGCCGATTTTGGCCTCGTCCGCTGCGACGATGAGGTCAAAAGCCATCATGATTTCCATTGCCCCGGTGAAGCAATAGCCGTTGACCATCGCTATGTTGGGTTTGGAAGAAGATTCGAGGAGGTGCATGACTTCCATGCCAAGTGCATGGAATGGATTACCCGGCTCCACTTTTTCATTTTTGAAAAAACTTAAATCTACGCCTGCGGAAAAGGCCCGCCCCTCGCCTGTTACCACGATGACCCGGCAGCCAGGGTCGTTTTCCAGAGCTTTCATAGCCATTTTCCACTCCCTGAGCATGGTGGGGGTAAGGGCATTTAATTTAGTAGGGCGGTTGAGTTTAATCCATGCAATTTGGTTTTGTATTTCTACAATTATTTGTTCGTTTGCCATATTCTATTTTTTAAGAGATTGGCCAAAAGTAAGGAAATGCATTCCCCCTCCAATTTTTTATCAAAATGATTTTACTTTTACAACCCGACCTGACCCAACTAATCACTGTTCACTAATCAACTAATCACTATGTATAAAGATTTAAAAATAACCCGTAACCTCTACCAAAGTGAAGAACACCAAATGCTGCGGGAAGTCGTACAGCAATATATAAAACAGCATGTCAATCCCTTTCGGGAGGAATGGGAAAAAATGGGCTATACGCCAAGGGAGGTTTGGTTGAAAGCAGGCGAATTGGGGCTGCTCAATGTTAATGTTGCGGAAAAGTACGGCGGTGGCGGACTCGACTTTTCCTTCTGTAGCATATACCTCGAAGAACAAGCAAAATTGGGCGCAGCCGCACCCGGCATTTCCATGCACTCCGATATAGTCGCTAAATATATAGAGACTTATGCCTCGGAAGAAGTCAAGATGAAATACCTTCCCAAGATGGCTACAGGCGAATGGATCGGCTCCCTCGGCATGACAGAACCCGGAACGGGCAGCGACGTGCAGGCCATCAAAACCAATGCGGTGGACAGGGGCGACCATTGGCTGCTCAATGGCTCGAAGACTTTTATTACCATTGGCTACATTGCTGATTTTACCATAGTGGCTTGCAAAACCCGTCCGGGTACACCTCAGGAAGGGATCAGCCTTTTAATAGCTGATGCCAATATGGAGGGCTTTACCAAAGGTCAGCCGCTACATAAAATCGGATTAAAGGAGAGCGACACCTGCGAATTATTTTTCGATAATGTAAAAATCCCAAAAGAAAATTTAATTGGTGAGGAAGGCATGGGCTTTAAATATATGATGATGGAATTGCCAAGAGAACGACTGATTGTCGCTTTGCAATCGCTCGGCTCAATTGAGGGGGCAATCGAAGAAACCATCGAATATGTGGAGGAGCGCAAAGCATTTAAACAACCCATCGCCGCTTTTCAAAATACGCAATTTAAATTGGCGGAACTCGCCACCCAATTGCAAGCCTACCAATGCTTTATTGATAAATGCGTACAATTATTGAATGATGAAAAACTGACGCCCGAAACCGCCTCAATGGCGAAATACGGCGCAACCGAATTGGAAGGTAAAGTGATGGACGAGTGCCTGCAATTATTTGGTGGCTATGGCTATATGTGGGAATACCCCATCGCCCGCCGCTTTGCCAATGCCCGGGTTTCGAGAATTTATGCAGGCACGAATGAAATTATGAAATTGATGATTTCGAGAAAATTGTTGCGGAATTATTATCAGGAATTGAAAGCGAAGATGAAGGCGAAACGGGCGGCGATGGCGAATTGATGGATGCTGACAAAATAAATTTGGACTCCCTGTTCTGAATTTACTTCAATGATAAAGTAATAGTGTTATTTTAAAAGAGTCGGAATTTAATAGCTTACCTAATTTAGGAGGTAATTTCAAGTTACCTCCTAAGTTTTTCGCTCTTAAATTAAATAGTTTATTTTTCACCAGTAACCTAAACCTAATTTGGCTTAAAGTGATTTCATTTGGTCAAAAGTTTTACTAAATTTTTGAAATTTAGCAAATCAGTCGCCACCGTCCCGTTTTGCTAAATCTTCAAGATTTAGTAAATCTTTTTCTTAAAAAATATTGACCAAATGAAATCATTTAGAGCCTCTGATTTTTTGTCCCTATTATATTTTTTCAAAACGAATAATTTTCCTTCCCACATTGGTTTCGATTTTCAAAAAATAAAGACCTTTTGATAAATACGAAACGTCCATTCTTTCACTTTGCAAATTCCCTTGTTGAAAAACTAAATTCCCCAAAATATTATACACCTCCACATTATTTATGTCAGATAAATTCAGATCAGTTAAGACGAAATCTAATTTATCGGAGGTTGGGTTTGGGAAAAGTCGAATATCCCATTTCAATTTAGGGTTATTGGTACTTGTTAGGAAAGGAATTTGGATGTTCTGTTCTTCAATTTGACAAGTCCCATCTTGATAACTGATGAGTAAGTCGTAAAAACCGGGAGCGAGGTTTGAAAAAATAGAAGCGTTCTGCCAATTCATGCCCCCATTAATACTGAATTGGGGTTGGTTAGGTGCGAGGATGTCTATTTGTAACATTCCATCCATAGCGTTAGCTGACGAAGCAGGGGTAACTTTAATGGTATCAATGATCGGAAAAACAAGGGTTTCAAGTTCTATCAATTCTGCATAAGAAAGCTGACCGCATTCATTTTGAACAATCGCTGTATAAGTTCCTCCGGGCAGTTGTTGGAAAAGATTTTCTATTTGAAAAGTAAGGGTATTGTCAATACTGAAAAGCAAGGTATCGCCACCCAATGCCTCAATTTCAATAAAGCCGTCGGTCGTGTCGCAATCACTAGGGCCGGAAAATTCAAGGTCAGTGATCATTGGCATTTCTTCAGGTTCAATCGTAATAGGGTTAAAAGGATATGTTTCCAAAGCACCAGTTGTGCCCATGATCACCAAATTGTAGGAGCCAAGAGCCAAAGAATCAAAGCTTTGTGAAGTCTGCCAATTAACTCCCTCATCAATTGAATAATCCAAAACCCCATTTCCAGTTGCTTCTATAAAAATGCTTCCATCATTGGAATTACAAAATGTAGCATTCGTTGCGGTTACATTAACAATTTCCAAGTTCATTGGCGGATTACAAAAGGAGACTATGTTCCATTCTGTCATTATAGGAGGATTAGCATCGAAATAAATGCCAACCCTGTTATTGATGGATGCACTATCCTGCTCCACTTTAGGTTGAATAGAAAATTGAACAAAACCTTGACTGCCTGCCTCATTAGTGGTACTATCCACTAAATTAATATTATCAAAAATCCATATGGCTATATTGCTTTCTCTTAATTGGAATCCATAAGGATGACTACTCACACCTGTTCGTAAAGTAGTAATGTCCAACTCAGGGGGCAATGTGTCAATGATCATAACCCGATAGGCGGTATCGTTTCCCGTATTTTGAAAATGAAGGGTGTATTCGATTTTGTCCGAGGCAGCCGACCAACAGTTTAAAAGGTTGTTGACATTGGCCTGTTTTTCATTAGGGTCATACGAGTTTCTCACTGACTGGCACACAATATCATTGCTTTCAGCCGCCAGAGGGCCGCAATCATTGTTCGGAAAAATTTGAGCAGATAGGCAAATAGTATCACCGATGACTGCATCGCAGTCCACTAAATACTCAATGGCTATGGTTTTGCATTCGCCAAAGGCCATTTCACTTAGGTCAAATTGAAGGATATTACCATTTTGGGTGTATGGAAGCGAACTGTTATTGACAATTAGTTGATTATTCCATTCTAATTCTACTGTGACGTTTTGTGCTGTCTCTGAACCTTCATTGCAGGCATAAACATAGGCAGTTCCATCAAAGCAGGTTCTCGTTCGACCCAGCGCTACATCCACTTTCATCAACGGACAGTCGGCCAAAGGGCGCAACCCAAAATCTTGATTGTCAGCTATGTGGTAAACACTATCAAATTGGTAAGAAGTGGAATCGGGCAAGCAAATCATCTCCCATAAGTCGTTTGGTGGATGAATCGTCACTTCGTAATTGCCGCTATCCAATTGAAAGCGGTATTTTCCAGTATTGTTGGTGTTGGTAAAAACAGGCCCTGGGTTTGCTTCGACTATGAGATGCCTAAATGCCAAATCCACACTGTCCATGCCACATATGTTGTTGGTGTCAAAGTAGGATCGGCCTTCGATAAAATTGGAACACACATTTCCAAGGGAGTCGTATTTGATAATTAAATGTTCGCTAAGACCAGACCCCGTTCTTCTTCCGCAAAAGGCGTATCCCTTATCAGCCGTCTGTACCATACAATAACCATCTGAACGGAAAAAGCCTGGCAATACAGGTTCCGTTTGCCAAAGCAAAACGCCGGAAGTATCAATCTTATAAATTGAATTTGCTGCTGCACCAGCTATGTTGCCATCATCGGTGAGAGTCAGTGCAAAGATATAGCCCCTAGGCAACGGTTTCCGCCAGATGAATTCTCCATCTGGACTGACTTTAACAATTTTGCCGGGAAGGTTGCCACAATCGAAACCACCAAAGGAAGTTTTATCAGCTATATAAAAGTTGTCCTCGTCATCTTGTACGACCGCAATACCAGTACTAATATCCTCGCACCCTTCTTTTTGGAAGTAATTGTTTTGCCAAATGACGCTCAGGTCAATGTCCGTTTTCACAGCAAACAAATTGCCAGGGAAAGGATAAAAACTGGTAGGCGCCCAAAGGGAACCAGTGAAAATCAAGCCACCATCATTGGTAATATTGACAGCTTCGAAAGATCCGCTGCCAATGCCTGCCATTACCCAAGACCAACTGCTCTCATCCCATTGGTCAGCCCACATGTTGACCGTATTTTCAGCCACTACATTTCCGTCAATATCAAGTTTTATCATTAAACCAGAGCCTGGCGAGAAAAAAGAGCCTGCAATTTTCCCAGCCAGAACATAGGTGCCATCCGGCAATTGTCTTATATCTGAAATGATTCTCCCATTTGAAAGTAATGTTGACCATTCTTCGTCACCATTCTCGTCGAGTTTCACAATGTAGCCAGCATTTGATGCACCAAAGCTTTTAGTTGCCCCGGCAAATACATAACCACCATCCATGGTTTGTCGGATGCTGCCCGGTGTTTCATCTTCATCGCCGCCAAATTCTTTTGTCCAAATTTCATTGCCGAGGAAATCTACTTTTGAAACCACCATGTCATGTCTAGTGGCTGGCCCGTTGTAAACGCCCCCAAGGATGATATAGCCACCATCTGTCGTTTGTTCTAAATCTCCTGAAATGGGAACGGAATAAATTTCCGGCGAACAATTTTGAGCTACTATTTTAGGAATGGTAAAAGTGAAAATAGTTAGAATGGATAATAAGCGAAGCGATGTTTTCATATAAAATAATTTTGCAGCTTTAAAACAAAGAGAAGATAAAAATTAACAAGAAAAATTGATGCCTAAAAAAATAAACACTCTATATTGATGTTCAAAAATAAAAAATCGTAGTTTTTTCCTGCTTTTTTCCTGCTTTTGTCCTCCCCCCAACCCCCTCCAAAGGGGGAGATATATCCGTTCACTTATTTAATAATGTGCTATGATATTAAATTTTTTGCAGGCTTTATCCTCCCCTTTGGAGGGTGTTGGGGGAGGACATGTTTTAGGATTACTTATTTTTGAATATTTTTTAAATTTGCTATTATAGTTAATTACGCACTTCAATTTTATGCAAACCATTTCCTAAACTTTTCAAATGGAATTAATTCATTAAAATAGAATGAATACCTTCTGTTTGTATGATATTTTAACTGTTGTCTAAAAACCTAAGGCCAATAGCCATTATTTCACCACATAACTACTGGCCACCTTTTTATACTTCAATATTTCTTTTTTCTCCCACGGATCACTTTTTTGTAAAATATTTTTCATCACAGCCGCCACTTTTTCAGTTGACTCAATAGCGGCTTTTGCATTTAAAAAAGTAGCCCTTAATCGGCGGGACAAAACGTCCTCCACAGTATGCGCCATTTCATATTTACAAGCATAAACGACTTGCGAAATAGAGTAGGGGAGGGCAGGATGCAGTTTTTCTTTTAACAAAGGATTTTCTTTTTCTATTTTTTGAATATTGGAAATATTGCTGCCATATACTTTTAAATGATCAGGTAAATTATTAGGCATATTTTCGCCGCCATCCAAAATTAACTTTTTGGTTTTGCATTTATTGAATTTTAATTCGCTGCCTAAAATAGCTTTATCAATGGTGTCTTCTGCCATTATTCGGTAGGTTGTCCATTTTCCACCTGTAATGCTAATTAATCCTGAATCACTAACAGAAATGCCGTGGCTGCGGGAAATGGATTTAGTGTCCAATGTTTTTCCTTTGCTCACCAATGGACGGATACCAGCAAATGTGCTTAAAATATCTTTGTGGGTGGGTTTGTCTTCCATATAACGGCCAGCCGTTTCGAGCATGAAATTAATTTCTTCGGGGTTTACTTTTGGGTTGTTGGTTATTTTTTCGGTAAAAGTGTCGGTTGTTCCAATTAATGTTTTTCCATGCCAGGGAATGGCGAATAACACTCGGCCATCGGGAGTTTTGGGAATCATAATAGCTTTATCTTTTCCTAAATATTTTCCATCTACTACAATATGAGAGCCTTGGCTGGGGCTGACACTTATATCAATATCCTCATCGTCCATTAATTGTACCTGCTCGGTAAAAACGCCTGTGGCATTTATGACGACTTTTCCCATTAACTCGAAATGTTCTTTGGTTTCTTTATCCCGGCACAATACTCCTATTATTTTACCTTTTTTATTTTTTATAAAATTTATTGCTTTTACATAATTTAGTGCAATGCCATTGTTTTTGTGAAATGTCCTCAATAAACTCACCAGTAAACGAGTATCGTCAAATTGGCCATCGTGATATAAAACGCCATTTTTTAATCCTCTCCTTTTTATATTTGGCAGGGCTTCAATGACCGCTTTCTTTGATAGCCAACGGGAAGCCCCAAAACTTTTCCTACCTGCCAATAAATCGTATGCTTTTAATCCTGTTAAATAATAGGGGCCGAGAAAAGCGGAATAATTCGGAATGACAAATGAAAGGTCGTGAACGAGGTGTGGCGCATTTTTTAATAACCGACCCCTTTCCAAAAGTGCCTCTTGCACCAAAAAAACATTGCCCTGTTCCAGATAGCGTACTCCACCATGCACGAGTTTGGTGCTCTTGCTTGAAGTACCTCTGCCGAAATCGTCCTTTTCGATCAATATGGATTTATAGCCCCTCGTGGCTGCATCCACGGCACAGCCAAGGCCAGTGGCGCCACCACCAATAATGATGATGTCTGCATCGGTGGTGGTCGCTTTTTGGACATCTCTTGAGATTTCGGTCATTGTTTTAGAAAGTTTAGGCAAATGTAACCGCATGGGGATGGACTTTCCAAGTTTTGAAAACTTGGAAAGTCGTGGTTCGTTTCTAACCTTTGCCATTTGGAATTATAAGGGTATGTAACAAAGAACAGTCCATTCAGTTTTAAAAATTTCCTATCGAAACAAAATAACCCCGAACTGAATTTGATAAAACCAAAATAGAAAAATGAAGAAAAGAATTTTTCGTAATATTTTCCTCTTTTTTTTCTTGTTGCTTGTTTTGCTTATTGTGGGTGAAACAACAATTCGAATTATTGGTGAATATGACTTTGATGGAAATTTCCATTTTGGAAAAAGAACGTTGCGCCCATATCGCCTACCTTTAAATACAGCCCAAAAAAATATAAATCAATATTTAAAAGAAAAAAATAGTGCAAGGGTTGTTTATGATTCCCTACTTGGATGGACGAATGCTTCAAATCATCGTTCCGCTGATGGCATGTATGTTTATAATTCGCTGGGAATTCGAGTGCCTTCATCTAAAATAGAGTTTAATTATCCTAAACCAACTGACACGTTGAGAATTCTTCTTCTTGGTGATTCATTTACGCATGGCGAAGAGGTAGGATATGAAAATACATGGGCGGCCAAATTGGAAGTTAATTTGAATAAAAGCGGAATGCCCACCCAAGTAATTAATTTGGGGGTGGGCGGCTATGGGATGGATCAGGCCTTTTTGAGATGGAAAAAATTGGGAAAATTGTTTAACCCTGATGTAGTGATTTTTGGCTTGCAAATGGAAAATGTAAGGCGGAATGTGAATTTAATGCGTTCTGTTTATACACCCACTGCCAACATTGTATTTTCCAAGCCGAGGTATATTTTAGATGGCGATGATTTAGAAATAATTAATATGCCGACAGTTCCTCCTGAACAAGTGCCCGGGGTTTTAGCTGATTTTGAAAAATGGGAACTATCATCTTATGAATATTTTTATAATTCAGCTGATTATCAGCCTTCATTATTTTTAAAAAGCAAATTTATTTCGTTCATAAGGGAATCAATAGACCCTGATAAATCACTTATTTTGAGGCATCCTTACGGTACTCGTTCCGGTGTTTACCCTTTAAACGAAGAACCTGCAAACATTACGCTTGAAATTTTGGAATCTTTAAAAAAAGATGTGAATAAAAATGGTGCTGATTTATTGCTGGTTCATTTGCCGCATATTTGGGGGTTGGGCTATTATCGGAAATATGGAACTTTACCTTATTTGGAATTATTGGAAAAAATAAATGCCGATTTTGAGTTATTGGACACAAAAGAATCGTTTGAAAATAATTTCGAAAAATATAAAAATGATGACTTTTATTTATGGTTTCATTATTCGCCTCTGGGGAATGAAATAGTTGCAGATGCAATTGCGGATTATATTCTGAATAAGTCAAAATGAAAATGCTTCATTATTTCATGGCTGACAATGAAATAATGAAGCATTTTCATATTGATCCACAATCTTTATTCCCTCAATTTTCCCTGAAAAACACTTACCTTCGAATTAAAAGGGTTTCCCGATGCCCGCCTAAAACTCACTACTTGTCCGCAATGCCAGATAGCATCGGCGATCGGTCCATTGATCATGTTCCAAAATGGATATTCGGAGGTGCGGTCTTTTCGTTTAAAAATAGCTTTCATTTTTTTCATGTCTTTTTTCTTACTGGATTTTAATATGTCACTGGCGGATTTAATATTTATTAAAGTGTTTTTTCGCATTTCCTCATAAGAAATATCCATGTCCAATGGCCCCTCATTGGCCTGGCCTTTAGCTGCATTTATTATCGTCCTTGATAGACCATAAATATGTTCCAGGGTATGTCTGGTGTCCCTCGCTTCAGGGCTGGGCTTATAAGCCAGATCCTCCTCCCGCAACCCTTCGGTGGCCCAATAATACCGGAAACCAAGTCCATCAACCATTCTGGCAGCTACGGTCATGTTGGTATATTTTTCTGGATAATCGGGAATCTGGTAATAAGGTAGTTCAGAATTTCGGTTTTGCGCATTTATCGCAATGGTTGATAAACATAAGAACAGTAGGGTGGAAAATTTTTTCATGTTGAATTTGAATTAGTTTTAAAAAAGAAAATCCAAAATTACTAATGCTCTATTCAAATAAAAAGTGAAGTACAAGGGAGCGAGGCCGGAATATTGGCCAGCTCCCTAAATTTACGCAGCGTTGCATGGATATGAGCAAAAGACTTGATAGCAATTGAAGCTCTAACAGATTTGACAAACTATTTGAATTGTGCCCAATCCAATTAAATACGCATGATTTTTGTTTTGACAGCAAATGATCGTTGATGTATTAATTTCTTTTTGCTCACCAAGACCTATTTATTCAAGCACTTTTCCCTACCATAGATTTTCTTTTTCATATTTATTGATTTGTTGATGAATGGACTTGGGCATATTCTTTTCCAATGAAGCCACTGCCACTTTTCAACAAATAATAATCAAGAAACCATATTTCCCATGCTCTTGAAAAGTCATCGCCTTTTACGTTTTTTATATATACTACCATTCTTATTTTTCCTAAATGCCAGTTCAGCACAAGATGGCCTGTACCTCTCAGTTCAATTGATGAATGATGGCTGCTGGGGGGTGTATGTAAAACCTGTAGGAGTGAGCCCTGACAGTAATACCATCACAGGTTCAGGGCAAGTGACATTGATCTTCCCGCTTGATTTTACATGGTGCTGTTTGACATCTTATAGCGGCATTTGGTCTTCAGCAGCAGGCACTGTCTATGGGCCATCAGATGCCCCTGACAACCAAATCGTTTCATTTGGCCTTCTGTCAGCAGAACCGAGTAATCCCATAATTTATCAAGCAGGCCAAGAAACTTTGCTGTTTTCTTTTTGTGCAGAAAGCGGCGTTGGAGGCGATGATTGTCCTGAATTTATGGAACTCATTAATTGTGGAGTCCAAGGTGTCATGCCTCATCCCTTTTGCCCGCCCAATTCTTTGAATTCGAATCCAGGCAATGACCTGAGTGTGATCCAATTTGGAGGGGGTATTGATTTTACAATTTTGCAGGTCTTTATGGTTCTAATGAATGGAATTGTAATGATTGCGATGGAGATGGCATCTTGGATATTGATGAGGACACCAATGGCAACGGTGTTTATGACCCTTACTTGGATGCTTCTGATATGTGCGATCCATGCGACCCACTTTATCCTGGTCTGATCGGCCACCTCGAATTGTTGGGAGATGCGCAAGCGGTTTGCGCAGATGAAATGGACTCCGTTTTCTTACAGGTCGTCTTGACGGACCCATCTTCCGGGGCTCTGCCAAATGGGTCTGGGCCGTTGAGTGTTCATATTAACGACAGCGATAGTGTTTTCTTCCTTTCTGATAATTACTTTATTGGCGATACTATTATTGTCCCATATCGCCCCCGACACCACCGTTTATCAATTGGCCTCGGTGACACTTGGGCAGATATGTGAGATGGATTTGGATTCCTTCCAAATAGACATTCAAATCCCGACGGATGGCCCGCTGCTTTTCATGGCACAGCCCAATGATATTGTCGAATGTCAAAGTGATGGCTATTATTTTTATGCAACTGCTGCTAATACTTACGGCAGCCAATTAAATTACAATTGGCAATGCAGCCAAGATGGAAATTCGTGGAATAATTTGGAAAATATTTTTCCATATGAGGGTGTGTATTCCGATACTTTATTTATTTCTGATTTTAATGGTTTGACGGGAAATTATTATCGGCTGGCGGTGCATTCAATTTATTGCGATACTGTTTTTTCCAATGATGCAATATTGGATTATAATGGCTGGCTTTGGGAAAAATATGATACTTTGAAAATATGCGCTGGCGATTCGGTTTTGATTTTTGGAAATTATGAAAGTGAGGCGGGTGAATATTCTGGTATTATTCCCAGTGGAGATGGTTGTGATACGGTTTTAAATGTTTTATTACAAATAAATGATTTAGAGGAAAAATATGAGCAAATAAATATCTGTGCTGGTGACTCAATTTTGCTTTTTGGAAATTATATAAGTGAGGCAGGTGAATATTCAGACATTATTTCGGGTGACGTTGGTTGCGATACCATTTTAAATGTTTCACTGGAAATAAATGATTTGGAAGAAAAATACAAGACAGTAAACATCTGCGCTGGTGATTCGGTTTTGATTTTTGGAAATTATGAAAGTGGGGCTGGTCAATTTTCTGGAATTGTTTCGGGTAATATTGGCTGTGACACTATTTTGAATATTGATTTAGTGATAAATGATTTGGAGGAAAAATATGAGACGATAAATATCTGCGCTGGCGATTCGGTTTTGCTTTTTGGAAATTATGAAAGTGAGGCTGGTCAATTTACTGGAATTGTTTCTGGCACAGTTGGCTGTGATACCATTTTAAATATCTCTCTGGAACTAAATAACTTAGAGGAAAAACATGAGACGATAAATATATGCGCAGGTGATTCAGCATTTATTTTTGGGAATTATGAGAGCGAAGCTGGCGAATTTTCCGGCATAGTGCCGGGAACAATAGGTTGCGATACAATTTTGAATATTGACTTAATAATAAATAACCTGGAAGAAAAATATGAGACGATAAATATCTGTACTGGTGATTCAGCATTTATTTTTGGAAATTATGAAAATGAGGCTGGCGAATATTCGGGCATTATTTCTGGCATCGCTGGTTGTGATACCGTATTAACTGTTGCCCTTGAAATAGAACCACCCATTTTCCTATTTGAAAATATAAATATTTGCGAGGGCGATTCTGCTTTGATTTTAGGAAATTATGAAACAGTGGCAGGAAGTTATGAAGGTATTTTGCCCGGCGTAAATGGCTGCGATACATCTGTTTTAATTGTTTTAAGTGTCACACAACTCGAAGTTACTTCTGAAACAATTATTATTTGCGAGGGCGATTCTGCATTGATATTTGGAAATTATGAAACCATGCCCGGCGAATATTCAGGTTTTATCAATACAGGCGGATGCGATATTTTAATGAGCTATTTTTTAGAAATAAGTCCTCCAGTTGGTTTTGAAATAAATATAGAAGATTCCTGCCCTGATGCAGCGACAGGTGCCTTAAAGGCAGTCGTAAATGGTGGAATACAACCATTTGATTTTCAATGGAGCAATAATGAAAATGGTTCTTTAATAAATGAATTAAATGCAGGTGAATATTCATTGACTGTGACTGATGCAAATGGGTGTTCTTATTCCCAAAATACAATTGTTGGCACATTGCCGCCAATTATTTTTGACTATGAAATAAAAGATGTTTCCTGCGATGGGGTGACCGACGGAAGTATTACTGTTTCAAATTATCCGATTGGTACATTATTTAGTTTAGATGGGCAGCCATTTAAGAATGACCCAATATTTGTGGATTTGCCGGTAGGGGAATATAATTTGAATTTTCAAAGCCCGGAAGGATGCATTTTTAGCCAACCTTTTAGTGTTCAACAAACGCCAAGTTTTGATTTGCATTTGCCTAATGATTTAACTATTCATTTGGGCGATTCGGTACAATTAAATTCACAAGTAAGTTCTTTCGACTCGATGACTTATGAGTGGATGCCAGTAGAATTTTTAAATTGCTCAGATTGCCCAGGCCCGTGGGCAAGCCCGATGGAAACCACTCATTATTCCCTCACTGTAACGGATGAAGATGATTGTATGAAAACAGAGACCATCACCATTTTCGTAAATAAAAATGGAAAGGTATATGTGCCGAACGCATTCAGCCCCAATGGAGATGGCATCAATGACCTTTTGATTATTTATGGGGGCAATTCAATTCGTCAAATCAAACAGTTTTTAGTTTTTGATCGGTGGGGGGAGATGGTTTATAAGCGAGAGGAGTTTTCTGCCAATGATCCTTTTTATGGTTGGGATGGGAAGTTTAAAGGCGAACTTTTAAATCCAACGATACTAATATGGGTAGCAACGGTAGAATATGTGGATGGTCGGGAAGAACTGCTGAAAGGGAATGTACACCTGATTAAGTGATTTTGGTAAGAGGTGTTGAAACCCCGCTTTGTTAAAATAAGGTGTGGGTAGGTTTTCCCCACGTAAGTTTGTTTGAAAAAGGCTGCCGTCATGAATTAGCGAACAGCATTTTCAATGAAAAGTAAAAGATCAGCTTTTTAATACAATGCGCTGCCTTATTCCAACAACATGGGGTTTCAACCCTTGTACCCTTCTCTGAACCCTTACTTTTTTGGCTTAATTTCTGACGTAAGCTAGGCATCCCATCTCATGAAATTTCCAAAGAATATAATTTTTCCGCATCTTTATGCGAACAAATTTTGTGTCCTGAAACATTGATTACTCAAAAGCATTTGATTTATATTTTTTCAAATATGAAATAGGCTTTTGAAACCAATCTACATAATCGCATGGCTTCACTCAATACTCGGCAAGGCCCGCTAGGCAAAAGGCTGGCTGCCCACCTGCTCAGACGTTCCACTTTTCACATCACTCCCGCCCGGCTCACTGAGTTCTCCACAAAAACAGCATCGGAAGCTGTTGATGAACTTTTCGATCTTCCTGCTTATGTGCATCCTGAAGGGCCTATTTCCATTGACGACGGCGTTACTGCTTGGCTGACAGTTGGCCCTTATGAAAACCGACCAGAGAGTGGTGGCAAGCGTCAACGTTCTGTTCGGATGTGGCTTTATAATGAACTGCTGCACGACACATCCATCCGGCACAAAATGGCCTTCTTCTGGCATTCCATTTTTGTTTCAGAAGTGGACGCGGATTGGCGGATGTTCGATCAGTGGCGTTTGTTTCAGTTGTTTGCTACGGGCAATGTGAAAACGATTGCATATAAAATCACTTTGGATTGCCAAATGCTCCGTTACCTCAATAATAATGTAAACCGCAAAGCCAGTCCAAATGAAAATTACGCTCGGGAATTTTTGGAATTGTTTACCATATTAAAAGGAGAAACGATTGGCGCCGGTAATTATACCAATTACACGGAGTATGATATTCAGGAAGCAGCGCGGGTATTGACTGGCTTTAGGGACGGAGCTTTTGACAATAAGGATGATGAGACAGGTCTTGCCACTGGCTGGGCGCAATTTGTAAACCATGACCCTGGTAATAAAAAATTCAGTGCTGCTTTTGGTTATAGAGAGATTGAAGGGGCATCCGATGCTGTGGATATGTACCGGGAGTTGCAGGAGTTTGTAGATATGATTTTTGAACAGCGAGCCACTGCTGTTTCTTTCGCCCGTCGTATGTACCTTTACTTTGTCAGTGACAGATTAACGGAAGAAGTGGAAAGGGACATTATAACACCTCTGGCGGATCAACTTTACAATGATGGATACGAAGTTGAAAATACATTGAAAATGTTGCTCGCCAGTATCCATTTCTATGATGAAGACGACAGCGACAACGCCGACGAAATCGTCGGAGGAAAAATAAAACCACCCCTCGATCTCTTTTTCAGCAGTGTTAACCTCTTCAATGCCAATCAATTAGGAGTATTAAACGAAAACTATGAGTATTATGATGCTGCTGCTGCCCGATTGATTCTTAATACATTAGCACCATTTGGCCAGCCACAGTACCCGATGTCGGTAGAAGGTTATCCGGGTGTTTTTAAAGGGCCATCGTATAGCCGATTTTGGTTCGATCAATCGAACATTGCCTATCGCTATAAACTGCCTGATGTATTGATCAATGGAAAAGGGGTGACGACGAATAACTCTATCCCTTTTCGAGCCAACATCGTTCAGTTTTTCACCGACCATTTTACCAATCAGGAATATGCGGCTGAGGTAGTGAAGCAGTTTATAGAAATGACCCTTCCTGAAATGCCTGATCAAGACCGATTTGATTATTTCCTAAATATTCTATTAGGTGGTCTTAGCCCTATCAACTGGATGTTTGAGTGGAAGGGCTATGTGCAGAGTGGCAATGATGAAGCCATTCGAATTGCACTGACGGCTTTATTTGAAGCAGTTACCAGATCTCCTGAATACAACACTTTTTAGAAATAATGAATGGATGATAGAATGAGTGAATGATTGAATAATTCGCTATTACTAAAAACATACTCTCAACTGACCATTCATTCATTTTACAAAGACTATGAGTAACTATACACGTCAAGAAAAAGAGGAGTTTATTAAGCGGATGAAGGCAAAGACAAAGCGGTTTGCAATAGATGTAATTCATTTTTGCGATACGCTTCCAAAAACACAAGCATGCAGAACAATTTCATTTCAATTAATAAAATCAGCCACTTCTACTGGTGCAAATTATAGAGCAGCTTGCAGGGGCAGGTCAAAAGCAGAATTCCACTCTAAAATAAGTATCACCGTGGAAGAATGCGATGAAAGCCAATATTGGTTAGAAGTAATTGAAGGATCTAATATTAAATGCGATAAAACGGAATTAAAACGACTGCTTGAAGAAGCAGAAGTGATACTAAAAATAATTGCAAAAGCAAGAAAAAATAATTCATAGAGAGATGAACATATAATTGAACCAACGCCCAAGCCATTCAATCATCCATTCATTCTCTCATTCATTCATTTTCTATGAAAAGACGTCAATTCTTAAAAGCATCGGCCCCACTTGGTTTCTTACCTGTGATTGCAGGCAGCCTACCTGTTCGCACCTTAGCAGCGACCAGTCCTTTTGTGTTCAATCCATGCGAAGTGACTGATCGGACGATGGTCATCATTTATCTCAATGGGGGCAATGATATCATGAATACCTTAGTGCCACTCAACCAATTGGCGGAGTATGCCAACCATCGGCCTGACATTCGTTTGCCGGAAAGTTCCTTGATTACTTTGGATGGGACTTTGCCCGACAATCAGCAGTTGGGGATGCATCCAAACTTGATAGGCATGAAAAACCTCTATGATGATGGGTTGCTCAACATCGTGCAACGGGTAGGATATGATTTGCCCAACAAGTCGCATTTTAAAGCATTGGACAACTGGCTCACGGGAAGTGGCGGCGCCATTCAGAATTTGCAAGATGGATGGATCGGACGCTTTTTGAACGACCGTTACTCGGGCTACAATGGCAATCCATTTTTGGGTGAGCCTGACCCGCTGGGCATCCTCTTTGGCTCAATGAACAAAACGGGTTTCCATACTTTCGAGGAGCATAGTTTTGAAATCAATTTGTCAGGGCAAGACCCTGCTGGGTTCTATTCTCTTATTTCTTCATTGAGTGGTGCACCTATCGTGAACATTCCCGATACCGAGCAAGGAGAGATGCTCAGACATATTGCTGAAATAGAGAACAGCGTGAATGTCTATGCCCAGCGCATTACAGAGACATTTAATGCAGGCACTAACAGTGCTGTCACCTATCCAGATACATCCCTCGGCAATCAACTGCGCACCATTGCCCGTATGCTCAATGGCGGCAGCCGTACGAAAATCTTCATGGCAACCACAGGTGGCTTTGATACCCATGTAAATGAGGTAGTGGGAGGCGAAACAACCACTGGCAACCATGCCAACTTGATGCAAAACATTGGCGACTCGGTCAAGGCATTCCAAGATGACCTGGCTGCACTAACTCTTGATTCAAATGTGGTTACGGTCATATTCTCTGAATTCGCCAGAAAGATCATCCAGAATGACAGCCTTGGTACCGACCATGGTACTTTGAGTTCGATGATGGTCATTGGAAAAGGTGTGGAAGGAGGCGTCATCGGCGACAATATTACACTCGACGATCAAGACAATCAAGGGGCGGCCCATCCTTCTCAAATACAGCATGATTATCGGCAGGTGTTTGCTTCGCTCATGCAAAATTGGTTTGGGGCAAATAACGCTTCTTTGGACGCAACCTTCTTGTCCTCAGCTTATTATGCGAGTTTGCCTGCTGTCATAAATGCAGATAATATTGTCCCTTCAAGTTGTTACTATGAACCTGAAACACCCATCGTATGCGCCTGTGTTCAAGTGAAACTTTGGCTCGAAGGCATGTACGATCCTGCTTCGCAAAGCATGAGGACTTCATTAAAGGACAATGGGTTACTTCCACTGCAACAACCTTATAATATAGCTCCATTCTTCCATTCAGGTACAGAAAGTGCTACCGACCTTCCGCCTGATTCAGTTGACTGGGTATTGCTCGAACTGAGAGATGCGGAAGACTTGTCGAATATCGTTGCCCGCAAAGCAGTCTTGTTGCAGAAAAATGGATTTGTGATGGAAGCAGATGGCACACCGGGCGTCATTTTCGAAGGGTTAGCGGATGGCTCTTACCACTTGGCTGTTTTCCATAGAAACCACCTTGGGGTCATCAGCAGTGATCCGATTGTAGTCAATGCACCGAGTTTTGTTTACGACTTTACCCAATCTTCCTACACAGCCGAAGGTGAATCACAATTGAAAAAAGTTGGCACCACTTGGTGTCTGCTCGCTGGTGATGCTGATGGCAATCATTTAATCGACAATCGGGATTTCAATATGTGGGAACAAAACGATGGACAGTCTTCCGTTTATCACCCCGCTGACGTGAATGCCGATGGTAAAGTGGATACGGCAGATTATGATTTGTGGTTTGGAAATCGGAGTAAGTTGGGCGAGTTGAAGTAAGATAATTGAATCAAACGAATGCCCCCTTTGAATCTCTTGTGTTTATCATAGAATTCAAAGGGGAGGATCATCATAGCGATCATGAAAAATACATTTACATACATTCTTTCCATATTCTTTCTCGCTATCACAGCTTCTGGTCAAAGTGTAGAACTCCAACTCAGCCCTGTCAAAGATTGCAACGACCGCAGTTATTGTGTAGATGTCCAGTTGCAAAAAAGCAGTCTTTCCGCACAGGACGTTACTATCGGCACTTCGTCCATTTTGCTGAATTATAACGAAGCTGTTTTGTCTTTCAAAAATTATGCATCAAAAAACTTTGATGAAAATGGCGCTTGCAATGGATGGTCGCCTCAACGCTACGATGCCATTTCCCGACAGGGTGAATTTGACCTGACGCTGGTGTTGAGCCAAAACGGCAATGCCTGCCCGGCCATTGGCAATGCGCCTATTACAGTCGGTACAGTTTGCTTTGACATTTTACAACAAGGGGCTTCGCCAAATATTCGGTTTAACCTAAACCACTCACAGTTCAATGCCAATGATGTGGATGATGGGACGGAAGTGATCGCTATTTCGGATGCCGCTTTTATTGATGAAAAAAACCTTTTGGTCTGTGATTGTTCAGGCACGGGTGATCCTTGCGATGACGGAAATATTTATACGGTAAACGACCGCTATGATGTCAATTGTAATTGTCTTGGTCAATATGCGGATACCGATCAGGATGGCATTTTGGATGGCGTGGATATTTGTCTTGACCAAAGATATGAAGCGGAAGATGCGGAGTTATTTGATGTTGCTTTAAGAAACAATGTACCCAAATTTTGTGGTTTGGGCTTTGTTGATTATCTCCACAATTTTAATGACTACATTGAATTTTCAGTAAATGTGCCTGAAGATGGACTGCACCAACTGACATTCAGGTATGCCTTGGAAACAGGCAATAGACCGCTTGAATTGAGCCTCGATGGCAATGTAAAAGATCCCGAGTTTGATTTTCCAGCTACGGGCGCTTGGACAAATTGGGGAACAGTTTCCACTGAATGGTTTTTATCAGCAGGTTCACATCTCATCCGTCTAACTGCCATTGGTTCCAGTGGCCCTAACATTGACCAATTGGTTCTTTCTTTTTGCTCCGGCTGCGCCGAAACGGGCCAACCATGTGACGACGGGAATCCATGCACCACTGAAGATGCCATCGGTTTGGATTGTAATTGTGGCGGCAAATACGAAGACACTGATTTTGATGGCATCTGCAATGTCAAGGACGCATGTGAAGGCCATGACGATGCAAATGATGCCGACGGCGACGGCCTGCCCGATGGATGTGACAATTGCGATAACGCTATCATTGGAACGCTGTGTGATGATGGTGACCCATGCACCGTAAATGACAAATACATCACCGACTGTGAATGCCTTGGAACGTTCGAAGGTGCTGATTCCGACAATGACGGCATTTGTGATGCTTATGATATTTGTCCAAATGGGAATGATGCCCTTGATGCAGATGGCGACGGCACTCCCGATGCCTGTGACGCCTGCGATGACCGAACCATTGGGTCGCCCTGTAATGACAATGATCCTTGCACCTTATTGGATGTCGTAACTCCAAATTGTGGTTGCGCTGGATTTTATTATGATTCTGACGGTGATGGCGTTTGTACAACACTGGACCTCTGTGAAGACTTTGATGACTTCATTGACAATGATGGCGATGGAATGCCTGACCCTTGCGATGCCAGCGTGGCTATTTCGCCAAAAATGGAAATTGGAAAGGCATACAACCTCAATGATGAGTGGCAGACTATTTTTTTGGAAAATACCTACCAATCTATGGTTGTTATCGCAACGGTCATTTTACCAAACAACGATTTGCAGCCCGTAGTGACAAGGGTCAGAAATGCCGCAGGCAATAAATTTCAGTTACGGGTACAAAACCCAAGCGAAGAAGTCAAAGGATTTTATCCAGTCCAATTTTTAGTGGTGGAGGAAGGCATTTACACTGAAGCGGAAGACGGAATAAAAATGGAAGCACGGAAGGAATTGTCGGTTGAAACGGCAGATGCGACCAACTTTGTGAGAGAACCGAGGACTTATTTGCAACCCTATTCGAGCCCGGTCATTGTTGGTCAGGTGATGACTTTCAATGACGATAAGTGGTCGGTCTTTTGGTCGTCCCGGCACAACAGTGGAAGCATTCCCGCTGACTCAATTGGATTTGCAGCGGGCAAAATGGTGGCCGAAGATACCATTACCACTCGCTTGGATGAAACGATCGGGTTCATCGTCATGGAATCTGGCAGGTATGGAAGAAATGGCGTGCAGATTGAGGCCCGATTAGGAGAAAATACCATTGAGGGAGTGTGGAACTCTGAAACGGGTTATACCTATCAATTGAATCTCGACAAGCCCAACCATGCAGTATTGAGCACTTCAGGGATCAATGGCGGAAATGGGGGATGGCCAGTGTTGTTCGGTGAGCAACTGTTCCGCGATAATACTATGTACCTTGCTTTTGACGAGGATCAGATTATGGATACGGATCGCTGGCATACTACAGAAGAGGTCTCATATTTGGCGTTTGAGTTTATTTATGGATTATCTATCGCTGGGATAGAATCAGATAATGTTTCCTGTGCTGGCGGTAACGATGGTTTTGCCTCCGTTACGCCATTTGGTGGCGAAATGCCTTATGAATATGAATGGAGCAATGGGGAAACAACAGCCAGCATAGATGACCTGACCGCTGGCAATTATGCCGTAACCGTCACCGATGCCAACGGTACTATCATGACAGCTACTGCTTCGGTTGGCCAACCTCCTGAGCTTGAATTGAGCATGCAAGGCAGCCCTATTTCCTGCTATAACACAAATGATGGGTATGCCGTGGCCATTTCCTTTGGAGGTATAGGACAACATACCTATCAATGGAGCAATGGAGTACCAAGTGCCGAGATAACAGACCTTCCGCCCGGAAATTATCATGTAACAATTACAGATGAAAACGGCTGCACTGAAACCGGAAATTATGAAGTAACAGAACCAGCCGAATTAGTGGTTTCTGGCTCTTCACAAGATGTATCCTGCTTTGGTGGATTGGATGGTTTGGTTAGTACCAGTACTTCTGGTGGAACGGGCCAAGTGACTTACTTGTGGAATACAGGGGCGACTTCGGCCAACCTGCCCAATATCCCGGCTGCCAATTATGAGGTTACCATCACTGATGGCAATGGCTGCACTTCTATGGCTGCCTTTGAAGTGGAACAGCCTCCATTGTTACAAGCCGATGTTACTACAACTTTCACCAGTTGCAATGGGGGGGATGATGGTACGGCAACCGCCTCATATACGGGTGGAACTGGCATGGCAACCTTTTTATGGAGCAATGGCGAAACAACGGAAAGTATCAGCGGCTTGAGTACGGGTTCCTACACTGTCACTATAACAGATGACAATGGTTGCACAACTTCCGTTTCAGCCAATGTAACAGACCCATCCATGTTGGATGTCGCCATTTCAACAACAGACGCTTCTTGCGACGGAGTGGGCGACGGCATGGCAGAGGCAAGCCATACCGGCGGAACAGGCAATGTGACTTACCTCTGGAGCAATGGCGAAACGACACCAACTATTTCCAATTTGTTGGCGGGTGAATATTCTGTCACTGCGACAGATGAAAATGGATGCAAGGCGATTTCAATCGTAGAAATTACTAATACAGGAACGTTGACTGCACAAGCTGCTTTGGCTGATGTTAATTGTTTTGGAGGGGCTGATGGGGTCATTGACCTGACACCTTTTGGGGCTTCTCCACCTTATGATTTCAACTGGAACAATGGATCAACCCTATCATCTATTTGGCAAGTGCCAGCAGGCGTTTACACTGTGACAGTAACGAGCTGGGAGGGCTGTGAATTCATGGACACTTTTACCATCAATGAGCCAAATGAACTGGTATTACAAACTGACAATTCATCTGTTTCTTGCTTTGGGGGGGCAGATGGCTCGGCAGTTGCTAATGCTTCGGGCGGCACGGGCAATTTGTCATTCCTTTGGAGCACAATGGAAACCACTTCTGAAATTTCAAATCTGACTGCTGGAGAATATACAATTACCGTTCAAGATGTAAATGCATGTGACACTACGGCAACCATTCTTATAACAGAGCCTGACCAACTTGAAATAACCATTGATTCTGTTCTCGCTGCGGTAGGCACCAATGCAGATGGAGTAATCGACATTTCCGTGGGAGGAGGTACGCCAGGATACTCCTTTAAGTGGTTTTTGAATAATGATTTGATTTCTGAAGAAGAAGACCCTGTTGGCTTGGTAGCAGGTGAATACAATTTGATCTTGACTGATGGGAATGGTTGCGAAACTACCCAGACCGTTGTTGTTGAAAGTGTCACGTCGGTAGAGGGCAGGAACTATTTGAGCCATATTTATCTTTCACCGAATCCTACGAGTGGTCAGTTCTCGCTGTTTTTGGATTTGCCAAATGAAAAAAATATAACAACAACTATATTTGACATATCAGGTAAAGCGATTATTTCTAAAATACCTGTGGCAGAGCGTTATGATTTTGACCTGACCAATGAAGCTCCGGGCGTTTATCTATTGCGGATTAAGATCGGAGAGGAAGAAGTGACTAAACGGGTGGTGGTAGTGGAATGATTTTTTGGATGGAATTTGAATATGTGCTTAATCAAACATCCAACTCAACCGAGTTTCGCAAATATCTAATATTTGTTTCATCTTTATGTGTGTAATTAATGTTCTTTGAACGTGACTATTCAGCAGGGTTTATTTTTAGTGAAAAATTGAAAATTTTTCACTAAAAACAAACCGCCCCCGAGAGGGAAAGAAGAAAAAATGTAATTTTTTCTTCTTTCCCTCTCCATGCCGAACAGTTACCTTTGAACTTAGTATTTTAGCACCCCTAAAATGCCAGCATTGAGCATGGTTTTTTGTGTATTGGACTATTTTTTTCAAAATATAAACAACTAAAAAACCAACATTTCATATTTTTAAAAATATGAAATAGCAGCGACTGAAACATATTATATATCCTATGGCATCTATCAGTAAACGGCAAGGCCCGCTTGGCAAACGGCTGGCTGCCCACCTACTAAGGCGTTCGACCTTCCAGGTTACCCCCCACAGGATTTTGGATTTTTCGTTGAAAACAGCAGAGGAAGCAGTAGAAGAACTGTTCGTCCTGCCACCCTACGTACACCCCGAAGGCCCCATTAACGCCGATGATGGTGTCACTGCCTGGCTGACCATTGGCCCTTATGAAAACCGCCCTGGCAGTATCAGCGTCCGCCACCGTTCCGTCCGTTTTTGGTTGTACAATGAATTGCTGCACGACTCCTCCATCCGGCACAAGATGGTCTTTTTCTGGCACTCTATTTTTGTCTCGGATGTTGACATTGACTGGCGTAAGTTTGATCAGTGGCGCTTGTTCCAACAATTGGCCATTGGTTCAGTTAAAGTCCTGGCCTACAAAATCACCCTTGATAACCAAATGCTCCAATATTTGGACAACACGGAAAATGTTAAAAGCAGCCCTAATGAAAATTACGCAAGGGAATTTTTGGAATTGTTCACCATTTTAAAAGGAGATCAGATCGGGCTCGGCAATTATACCCATTTCACGGAACACGACATTGTTCAAACTGCCCGGGTATTGACTGGTTTCAATGACGCAGACTTCGATAACAAAGACCCTGATACAGGCCTTGCCACAGGCTATGCGGACTATAATAATCACGACATTGGCGATAAAAAATTCAGTGCGGCATTTGGTCATCTGAACATCAAAGGGGCGGTAGATGCAAATGATATGTACCGTGAGTTGCAGGACTTTGTCGATATGGTATTCAACCAAGAGGAGACTGCCCGATCCTATGCCCGCCGGATGTACATATATTTTGTGAGCGACCGGATAACCGATGAGGTAGAACGGGACATTATTACTCCTATGGCTGCACAATTAAGAGCTGATGATTTCGGGGTGGAAAATACTTTGAAATTGCTCCTGAAGAGCATTCATTTTTACGATGAAGATGACAGCGACAATTCGGATGAGATAATTGGTGGAAAAATAAAGCCGCCGCTCGAATTGTTTTTTTCCAGTGTCAACCTGTTCAATGCCAACCAGTTAGGAAACCTGAACCAGAATTTTGATTTTTATAAGGATGTGGCATCCAGGGTTATCAGCAGGACTTTGAAGCCCATGGGCATGCCGGAAATTCCCATGTCGGTGGAAGGCTATCCCGGTGTTTTTAAAGCTCCTTCATTCAGCAAGTTTTGGTTCGACCAAACGAACATTGCCTACCGCTATAAATTATCCGAAGTGCTGATTGAGGGTAAAGGTGCAATGACTACCAATCCCATTCCTTTCAAAGTAGATATTGTCCCATTTTTCGCCGATCATTTTACCAACCAGGGTTATGCCTCGGAAGTAGTCAGGCAATTTTTGGAAATGACCCTGCCGGAGCAACCAGACGAAGACCGATTCAATTATTTCCTCAACATCCTGTTAGGTGGCCTCAGCCCCGTCAATTGGATGTTCGAGTGGGAGGCCTATTTGCAAACCGGGAACGATGAGGCAGTGAAGATTGCATTGACGGCGTTGTTTGAAGCAGTTTGTCGATCGCCAGAGTTCAATACTTTGTAACTCGGATCTCCAAATCCGAGCTGCCAAAAAACTATTATGAAAAACCCTTTTACATCTATTCTTTTCATCTTGCTGGTTTCGGCTACCGCCATCAGCCAGACGATAGAATTACAGCTTGCAGCCGAAAAAAACTGTACCGACCGCAGCTACTGCATTGATATTCAGTTGAAAAGTGGCGGTATGGCTGGTATCAGTTTGGCCATCGGCACCTCCTCTATGTTGCTGACCTACGATGCCGATGTGGTAGTCTTCAAAAATTACCTTTCCAAAAATTTCGACGACGCAAGCCCTTGCAACGGCTGGTTGCCCCATCGCTACGATGCCATTTCCCGAAGGGGCGAAATAGAAATTACGTTGGTGCTGGAAGAAGATGGGAATGCCTGCCCGTTCATCGGCGACGACCTTGTAGCAATCGGCACAATCTGCTTTGACATCGTGAAGCAGGGGGCTTCGCCAAATATTAGGTTCGATCTGAACCACACCCAATTTAACACCAATGACTCCAATGACGGGACAGCAGCCGTGGTCGTTTCCGAAGCAACAATTATTGACGAAATCAATATCCTTAATTGTGATTGTATCGGGTCGGGAAAGCCGTGCGACGATGGCAATGTTTATACGGTAAACGACCGCTACGATGTGTTTTGCCATTGCCTTGGGCAGTACCTTGATTCGGATGCGGACGGTATTTTGGATGGGGTGGATGCTTGTTTGGATCAAGTATATGAAGCAGAAGAAGCGACGTTGAGCGGAGTTTCTATTGAAAAAAACGAGCCCCAATACTCTGGTTCAGGCTTTGCGGAGTATTCCAGCAACACGGATGATTTCATCGAATTTGAAGTAAATGTAACCAATGGAGGCTTGCACCAATTGGCCTTCCGTTATGCTCTCGAAGCAGGCAACCGCCCGCTCGAACTGGCCATTGATGGCAATGTTGCTGACCCAGCTCTGGAATTTCCGGTGACTGGTTCTTGGGCGAATTGGGACACTATTTCAATTGTTAAATTTATCAATACAGGGACACATACTATCCGATTGACAACCATCGGTCAGAATGGGAGTAATGTGGATCAACTCATCCTTTCTTCTTGTTCCGGCTGCACCGAAACGGGCCTTCCCTGCAATGACAACGACCCCTGCACAATTGACGACGTGATTGATGCAAACTGCAATTGCGGCGGTAGATACGAGGATTCCGATTTCGATGGCGTGTGCAATGAGTCGGATACCTGTGAAGGCCATGACGACCTTGCCGATACGGACGGTGATGGCATACCTGATGGATGCGACAATTGCGATAATGCCCTCATTGGCACACCCTGCAATGACAACGATCCCTGTACTGATAATGACTTGTACATCACTGGTTGTCAATGCCTTGGCACATTCATAGGTGATGATTCGGATGGCGATGGCGTTTGCGATGACTTCGATATTTGCCCTGCGGGAAATGATGCATTCGATGCTGACAACGACGGCATTCCCGATGCCTGTGACACCTGTGACGAACGCCAGATCGGCAGGCCATGCGATGATGGCGACCCCTGTACCTTGCTCGATGTAGTAGAAACTGACTGTGACTGTACAGGCTTCTTTTTCGATTCAGACGGCGATAATGTTTGCTTTGCGCTTGATCAGTGTCTCGGCTTCGACGATACCATTGACAATGACGGCGACGGCCTGCCCGATGCTTGCGATGGGAACATCCCTATTTCTCCAAAAATAGAAATAGGGAAAGTGAGCGGGGTGGGGGATAATTGGCTGAAAATCAACTTAAAAAATACCTATCAGTCCATGGTAGTGGTGGCAACGGTAATTTTGGAAAATAAAGACCAGTTGCCCGTTGTGACGCGGATCAAACAAGCATCTGGAGCGAAATTCAAACTGCGGGTACAGAACCCCAGTGGCCCGGTGACGGATAAATACAATGTGCAATATGTCGTGGCTGAGGAGGGCATTTACACTGAGTCAGAAGATGGTTTTAAGATGGAAGCCAGAAAGGAACTTTCCGTTGAAACGGCTTGGGCCCACCATTATGAACTGGAGCCTCGAGCTTACCTGCAATCCTACTCCAGCCCCGTCGTTGTCGGGCAGGTGATGACATTCAACGATCCCCGTTGGTCGGTCTTTTGGTCGTCCCGCCACGATGTTAGGGAGGAACCTGCCGATCCAACGGGCATGTCTGCGAGTAAACAGATAGCTCAAGATACTTCTACCACACGACTGAATGAAACCATCGGCTTTCTTGTGATAGAGGCGGGAAATTATTCGATGGATGGCCTGCGCTTTGAGGCTCGTTTGGGGGAAAATTCTATAAAGGGTACAGAAGACACAGAAACAGGTTCGATCTATAGCCTTAACCTCGGGGCAGCCAACCATTCGGTTTTGAGTATGGCGGGCATGAACAGTGCCAATGGCGGTTGGCCCGTGCTTTTTGGCCCACAGCCACATCGGGGCAACCTCATGTACTTGGCCATTGATGAGGATCAGATAGAAGATGAAGAACGCTCACACGACGAAGAGCAGGTTTCCTATTTTGCTTTTGAAATGACCCATCCTTTGACCATCGCCTCTATTGAAGCTACCTCGGTCCAATGCAACGGGGGCAATGATGGTTTGGCATCTGTCGCAATGATCGGCGGCGAAGAGCCATATCACTACCAGTGGAGCAATGGAAGGGAAACAGCCACCATAGATAGTTTGGAAATTGGTGGTTACACTGTTACCATTACCGATGCCAATGGAACAGCGCAAGCGACCAGTACCACTATTGGGCAACCTCCGGCCATCAGTGCAGGCATACAGGGCAGTGCCATTTCTTGTTTTGGGATGAAAGATGGATTTGCCAAAGTAATTTCTTTAGGTGGCACAGGCCAGCATAACTACCTGTGGAGCAATGGGAAAACAACCAAAAAAATCAACAACCTCCCTTCCGGTGAATATACTGTTACCATTACCGACGGGAATGGCTGCACATTGACCCGAAGTTATGAAGTAACCGAGCCATTGGAGTTGACCGTAACAGCAGCGAAGAACGACGTTTCTTGTTTTGGTGGAAATAATGGTTCGGTCATGGCCAATGCCATCGGCGGTACAGGTAGCCAACTGATCTTCGCCTGGAGCAATGGAGATAGTACACAAAACATTGCTGACCTTACTGCTGGGATTTATACCATCACCGTCACCGATGGGAACGATTGCATGGCGACAGAAGCGGTTGAAGTGGTTCAACCTCCTTTGCTGGAATTGGAAGTAACGTCCACTTTCACCAGCTGCAATGGCGGCAATGATGCATCGGCAACGGTCACGTTTTCAGGAGGGGCAGGGACGATAGCCTATTTGTGGAGCAACGGCAAAACAACCCCTACCATTGATGGCTTGCCCACAGGAACATTCAGTGTGACTGCGACCGATGCAAGTGGCTGCACAGCAACCGCCTCGACTAATATAACTGACCCTGCAATGCTTTCGGTTGAAGTCGAAACAAATGATCCTTCCTGTATCAATGCCTTGAACGGCTCTGCGGAAGCTATGGTGTCGGGCGGAACTGGCAGCATAGCTTATCTCTGGAGCAATGGTGATACAACATCGGTTATTGATGGCCTTGGCCCTGGCAACTATCAGGTTACGGTCACAGACATCAATGGATGTACGGCCACTTCAATAGTAGAACTATTCGGGCCGGGAACCCTAAGTGTTGAAATAACCATTGCAGACCCGAGATGTAACAATGCTATGGATGGATCGGTAGAAGCCATTGCTACTGGCGGTTTTGGCAACATTACCTACCTCTGGAGTACTGGCGATACGGCGTCGTTTATTGAGAATCTTGGTTCAGGTTCATATGAAGTTACAGTGACCGATGGCAATGGATGTTTGGCCACTTCTGTGGCTGATTTGATTGATCCTCCACCATTGCATTTATCTTTGATGGACTCGCATGCAAGTTGTGAAGGGGTAAACAATGGAGCTATGACGGCAAACGCTTCGGGAGGTACAGGCAACCTGTCCTACATGTGGAACACCGGAGATACAACAGCCTTTATTAATAACTTGTTTGCGGGTGAATACTCCGTGACAGTGACCGATGAAAATGGCTGTGATACGATGGCAATGGATACGGTTGAAAACTACTTTCAGCTTTTCCTAAATGCAGTTGTAGTGGATGTCAGTTGTCACGGGACTGCCAATGGAATCATTGATCTATCACCATTTGGTACAACAGAACCCTATCACTATGAATGGAGCGACAACATTGCAGGAAATGAATCTGCAGCTTGGATGCTGGAAGGCGGGACTTATTATGTTACCGTTTCCGATCCCGACGGTTGTGGAATCGTTGACACCTTCCAAGTTAGTGAGCCGGATGAAATACAGATCGTCACAGACTCGGTCATTGCAGCCATCGGCAACAATGCTGATGGGGCTATCAACATTTCCGTTTCGGGCGGCACACCGGGCTATTCCTACCAGTGGTTTTTAGGTAATGATCTTATTTCAGTAGAAGAAGATCCCACCGGCCTCCTCGCAGGGGAATACACATTAATGTTGACCGATGTAAACAACTGCGATACGTCCCTGACCATAACCGTAGAAAGTGTCACTTCCGCCGAAGAGCGCCACCTTTCACAACATATCCACCTGACACCCAACCCGACATCGGGCCTGTTCTCGCTGTTTCTGGATTTGCCTAATAGCCGTCCTGCCTCGGTTTCCATCTATGATATTTCGGGCAAGGCCGTCTTCGTTGATATTCCAGTAGAAGGTCGCTATGATTTTGACTTGTCCAATGAAGCCGCTGGCGTTTATTTGTTGCAGGTCAGGGTTGGGGAAACGGAAGTGGCGAAGCGGATAGTGGTGATTGACTAAGGAATGGAAATTCTTTTTTGGAAGTATATTTTTGCCCATAACATTCAAGGAGATGCCATCAGGCGACCTTCTCCACCATTTTATGATTATTCAAAACGTCTTGCCTCTTCTTTCGACAGGATTAACAAGATATACATGATTATAACATTCTGGCTTTAAACACTTTATGATCATGTATATCTTGTTAATCCTGTCGAAAGAAAATAAAAACTAATCTTGTCGATCTATTTATAAAGAATTTAGTTTTCTAAAAAGTTGATATTGTTTTTCTTTATAAATTTGAAACATTAAATGCGTAATAACAGAATGGCGAAGTTCACGCAATATTGCGCGAATATGGTCGCTTGGTATCAACCAAACTAAGATAAAAGACGGAAAACAGGAGTATAAAACTCCCTTAATTTTAAAAAGGAACGTAAAATGCATAGTTATTTCTCCTGAAAATTAGTGTTTAATTATTTGGGGTTTGTCTAATGTCAAAGGTAGTATAACCCGAAACTACCAAAAACAAAAGAGGGTTTATTTTAAATTATTTTATTATGCAAAACATGTTTTTTTTAGCAGCATTTGTGTGCTTACTATTCTGTACTTGCAAAAACGATTTATCAGCTCCAGAAAATATTTTAGAGGCTGAAACTCCTTCAATCAATTTTGATACTGCTGTTGAACAACGGAGCATCGAAGAAGGTTTGTTTACGCTTTGGGAATATGCTTTGGATTCTTTCGGCCTTGAAATACTGTGTTCCTGCGATTGTGATGCTATGGATGCCGTAAAGGAGACCTGGGTTAATAACCCAAGCGTCACGGAACCATTTGGCACCTATTATTGGCAAACTTGGACTTGTGAAGAAATGCAAGAAGTCTTATCATTTGATTGTATTTATACGACTTTAGATTCTCAATTAAGTTTTTTGAATCAGGTTTTGTATGAAGATGATGAAATTCCTGTAGAAGCAATTAGTGACCAAGAACGATTGTTTATTTGGAATTTTATTCTTGATGCTTCTGATTCAAGTGGAATTCAAAACTATGAGATTTATTGGGACGCTTGGGAACAATTGGAAGCACCACAAGGTAATAATAAAGAGCTTTCCTTTGTTTTGCTAAGTACTGCTTCATCTGTACAGGCTTTTATGGAAAGTTCAATTGCCTTTCCTTACCTTGGGGAACCAGAACCTGAAGCAATATTTTCGCATATTGGAGGTGCGATAGTAGGTGCACTTGTAGGCATTTATGTTGAGGCACAAATTGGCGCTATAACAGGAGAAGGAATACCTAATGAAGAAGAATTCTGGAAAGACGTTAGAAATGACGCAATTGGTGGAGCTATTTTGGCTATTTAATTTTATGAATATGTTATCAATCGGAGTTTTCGCTTTAGCATTAGCTACGTACATTTTCTTTACCAATAATTGGGGAAAAGATATTAGGACTAGAACTGTCGATACTTTTGTAATCATTGTAGCATCTTTAACTTTCAAGTTGTCAGATTTTTCTGATACATTTATTTTATTATTGATTGTGATAACCGCACTATGTTTTTGGTATTTTAGAAATGTCCACTCGAATAAAGCCAGAAATCAGTAATTGGGTTGAAGTAATAGAATAAAGTAGGATAAAGGCTGATGCCAACAACGCATACACGGCAAGGTGGGCTATGCGTCCACCCTGCGTGTGTGCCAACCGTTGATATAAAGATCAAGTTTAGATTTTTTTACGAACTGCCATTGTGCGAAAGCAATTTTTGATAAAAAATGAAATTAGATAATAAATCCAAAAAGGCAAGGTATGACAAAATAGGTATTGGCTATGATTCTACTCGTAAAGCAGATAATTATTTAACCCAAAGAATGTTTCATTTTATAAATTCTAAGCAGGGGGATGGTTTATATCTTGATGTTGGATGTGGTACGGGAAATTACACTTCTGCCTTAAATAAAAAAGGTTTAAAGTTCATTGGAATTGATCCATCAAGTGAAATGTTAAATAAGGCCAAAGAAAAAAATAGTTCCATTCTTTGGAAAAAAGGTTCAGCAGAAAATATTGATTTGAATTCGGAAACTATTGATGGCGTTTTAGTAAGCCTAACAATTCATCATTGGAAAAATTTAGAGAAAGGATTTCAAGAAATAGAAAGAGTTTTGAAAAAGAAAGGTAAAGTCGTGCTTTTCACAACTCTTCCCGACCAAACAAGATCCTATTGGCTGCGCCATTATTTCCCTAAAATGATTGAAGACTCTATTAAGGTTTTGCCTACTTTAGAAAAAATTGAGAATGCTTTCAAGAAAGCAAGACTCAAAATAATAAAACAAGAACCCTATTTTGTCAAACCTGATTTAGAAGATTGGTTTCTTTATTGTGGCAAGCATAATCCTGAAATGTATTTTAGAGAAGAGGTTCGGAATGGAATTTCATCTTTTTCATTAATTGGACATCAGGGTGAAATCAATTTAGGTTTACAACGAATGAAAGAAGATATAAATACTGGGAAAATAACTGAAATCATGAAAGGCTACGAAAACGAACTGGGCGATTACCTATTTATTGTTGGGGAGAAAAATGAATGAGCCTGTAAGCAGCGAAGGCTAAACGGCAATAGCCTCCATTCGTCAGCTATTGCCGTTTAGCCAATCACTACCGCCGCATAATTCAAATCTTCACATTCTTCAAATTATCCTTAGGCTCTTTATCTATCAACAATAAAAACGGGTCAATGCCAGCCTCCTGCGGTTTTTCATCCACAATAAAAGTAAAGGTATTTTCCGGAGAATTTATTTTTACTCTTTTCCGATAAAGCGTTTTGCCATAATCTTTTTTGTCCTCTGCTTTTGCAAAGGCACCAATCTCAATATAATCATTAACCGGGACTTCCGTCTCTTTTCCCAATTCATCCGATTTATATTTTTTGGAGGAAACATTTATGGTTACTTTATATTTTCCATCTTCCATTTCTTCTACCTCCACATTTTCGCAACGGTTTTCAAAAATGGTAATTTCCTCGAATAAATCTTTTACAATGTAATCCAGAGAATCGGGGGTGACAGCATAAAATTCGTCGATAACATCGAGGCTGACGGGGAAGGGGGAATTTTCATATTTAAATTTATTCAAAAATCGGCGCAATGCTAAATTAACACTGTCCTCTGAAATCATTTCTTTTAAATAATACATTACCACCGAGCCTTTATTATAATGTGCATAACCCTGCCCTTCACATTTCGACAATGGCATTTCCTGTTCCGTTTCCTGGCCACGGCCACGTAGGTATTTATCCATTTCATATTTCATGAATTTCCGCATGGCATCCCGTCCATATTCTTTTTCCATGACCATAATGGCGGAATATTGCGCAAAAGTTTCGGTGGTCATTTCGGCTCCTTGCATGGCAGCGCCACATTCTTGGTGCGCCCACCATTGATGACCGATTTCATGAGCTGCTACATAAAACATAATATCAAGATCACCTTCTTCTGGCTTGAAGTCTTGGATAAATCCAACACTTTCCGAATAAGGCATCGTGCCGGGGAATGCTTGGGCAAAACTGGAAAAGCGTGGAAACTCAATGATGCGGCATTGCTTGTGGTAATAAGGGCCAAAATTGGTGGTGAAATATTCCAGTGATTTTTCCATCGCATGTAACATCCGTTCCACGTTGAAATCATGTTTGGGATGGTGATATACTTCCAAATTAACGCCATTATATTCCCTTCTTGCCACCTCATATCGGGCTGACATAAAGCTATAGAAATTCCAAGCCTTTTGATCGAGTTTATAATCAAAGCAGCGGCGGCCATTTTCCTCATATTCTTTTCGCAGAGACCCAGGAGCAATGGCGATCTGATCTGGTTCCGTACATATTTTTGTTTCCACCATCACCCAGTCTGAATCGGAGGCGAGGTAGGAATTCCGACGGGCCAAAGTATCTGTCCTGTCGAGTTTTGGGAAACGGGTGCGTTCTGGCAAATCGTATTCTTTTCTTTTTTGTTTACTCGATATTTCAAAATTTCTTTGGTAACCAAAAAATGGCGCTATATCCGTATTATTAAAAAATGCACCGTTCTGAACAAATTTTGCAAAAGTGACTTCGTTTTCAAATCCTCGTGGAATAAATCGGGTGGTAAAATCCAAATACATCGAGTCACCCGGCTGCATCGGCGGGTCAATGGCATATATTCGGAAAAATGCCGCTGAATCGTTTTTTAATAAATTTAATCGGTCGTTATTTATTTCAAATTTTCCATTGTTTGGAACGCTCACCAATAATGAATCAACTTTTTTTCCAGAAATGTTTTTAACCATATATCGGCCATTGGCAGTCATGGTTCTGTTTTCTGGAATTAAATTAATGTCGTATTTCACATCCATAATTCTGGGCTGCGGCGTATTGGTCAATTTTTTATAATCTTTTTCATACCGCACCTGTAATAATTCTTGTTCCTTGCTGTCTTTAAAAGAATTAATATTAAAAGTATTATGGTAAACCCAGCCTGCGATTAAAATAAATATCGCAAAAGTACCAACGCCAAAATATTTATAACCGCCCCATTCTTGTTTTGCGATGGAATATCTTTTTTTAATTCCAGATTCCTTTCCTCTGTTCCAAAATAAAAATGCCGCTAATGCCAACAGCGTGCTGAAAGCCATCCAATAACCATTGAACCAACTCAGGCCTTTCCAGAAAGGCTCATATCCATAAAAATCGGACAATGTATAATTAGGTGTTGATCCAAAATCCAACATATTGGTTGAGATTTTCAATGCGCCCAAAATAATACTGGATGAAAATAATATCCCAATCACGATGGCAAATCCGAGGTACATATTTTTCGACAGCGAATGGATTAGCATGGAGAGGGCCATGATAAATGCAAAACCCAACATATCGACAACGAGCAGTTCCCGGACGTATGTGGAAAAGTTGTACTGATCGTAACCAAAACTCGTCTGTGCTAAAATCGCCAAAATGATTGTCAAAACCGAAAGCAGGAACATGACCGTCATCACGGCGAGGTATTTCCCCAAATAAATAGTCCAGTTTTTCATGGGCAGCGAATCGTAAATCTCATCCATTTTTGCGTTGCGCTCCTTCCATACCAAATAGCCACTGAAATAAACCATGATGATGATGGAAAACAAATAAAATGTTCCCCTTATCATATTGATCATGGTGTAGGTGGTGGGCAGTTCATGCGTCCCATAAGCGTCGTTGGCGTCGAAGAGATTCGGGGTAGTATTTAAAATACCGAGAAGGGCAATCACAAGGAAAGCAACACTCTTAATGATGCCAAGCGTTTCGGTTTTATATTGACTCCACATTTGCGAAAGCTGCACGCCAAATCCTTTTTTGGGCGCAAACTTTGGCAACGCACCCAGATGTTTGATTGCCAATCCGGTTGTTTCAGGGGCAGTGATCTTTTTGCGTTTCTTGCTTGCTTTTTCTTCAAAACTGAACAGTCGGTACCCAATCAGCAAGGCGATAATACCGACCGCCATCCATATCAATCGGTTGAATAATAGAATACCGGTGAGCCCCATGACAGTCGTGTTTTTTTCGCTGACTGTCCAGTATTTTGTGGCTACAGCAAAAGTTTTATTGCCAAAAGGATCGAGGTAAGAAGAAATGGTTTCGTACTCAATATCACTCAACCAGCTCCGGCTAAGGCCATAAAGCACTAATAAGGCTGCGGCAGCGACAAATGGATAAATGGTGCTTCTTGTTTTAGTAGCCACCGCATATAGGATACCTCCCACGAAAATAGTATTTGGGATCACGAAGATAATCCATGCCATCAGGTGGCTCTTAATTTCGAAAGGCCCGTAGCGAATTGGGTCTGTCCATTCAAAAATGCTATTAAGGGCAACGCCTACCCACATGCCAAGTGAAACGCCCAACAACGGAATCATGGATACCAAAATAGCGCCCCAAAAATGGCCAAAATAATAGGAGCTTTTGCTAATAGGTTTGGAAAAAACGATCTGCCCGGTCTTGCGTTCATGATCACGTATGGCTGCTGTATTGACGAATGCCGCAACCAGCAATACAGTGATAAGACTGAAGGTCATGTACCAGGTCAGCGTAACATGTGGGGCATTTTTATAAATGTTGCCGAAGCTGCTCCCAATAGTCACATCATTTGAGACAGTTCCCAAACAGGCGAGCAAACCAATCAGAATCATAAATATCCAAGGCATCGGCGCCTTGAGCCACGACTTTATTTCGAAGTTGAAAAAAGTAGAAAACATAGATGGAATGGTTGGAATGGTTGGAAAGGCTTAAATGATTAAGATGGCAATAAAAACCATTCAAACCATTTAAACCATTCAAACCATTTAAAGAATCTTTGAAAAGAAAACGTCCTCCAGATCAGGTGAGGTAGTGGCGAAACCATCGCCGGGATGCCCGTCATTTAGGATATGGATGATCGGTTTGCCGGCCACCAATTTTGATGAGATGACATGGTAGCGGCTGTGATAATCTTCCATTTCCGCTTTGGCGATGGCTTTCTTCCAGACCTTGCCAGCCAGTTCAGACATGGCAGCACTTGGTTGACCCTCAAACTGTACCCTTCCTTCATGGATGATGGCCATGTTGGAACAAAGCTCCTTCACGTCTTCCACGATGTGGGTACTAAGAATAACAATGACGTTTTCCCCTATTTCTGAAAGGAGGTTGTAAAAACGGTTGCGCTCACCGGGGTCGAGGCCAGCGGTCGGCTCATCCACGATGATGAGTTTGGGGTCGCCGAGCAGCGCCTGGGCGATGCCAAAGCGCTGGCGCATGCCACCTGAGTAGGACGAAACGGCTTTTTTCCGATGATCCCATAAGTTGACCCGTTGGAGCAAGGCATCCACCATTTCTTTGCGCTCGCTATTTTTGGTGATGCCTTTCAGCACTGCCAAATGATCCAACATTTTTTTGGCAGATATGCGGGCATAGACACCGAATTCTTGTGGCAGGTAGCCAAGCAGGCGACGCACCTCGTCTTTTTGTTCCAATACGTTGATGTCGTCCAGAGTGGCTGTTCCGCTGTCTGCCTCTTGCAGGGTGGCGAGGGTTCGCATAAGGGTGCTTTTGCCCGCGCCGTTCGGGCCGAGGAGACCGTACATGCCCGTTGGGATATTAAGGGAAACGTCGTCGAGGGCTTTAACGCCGTTGGGATAGGTTTTGGAAAGGTTGCGGATTGTTAGTTGCATATGGGTTGATATTTTCGTTTTACAAAAGAAGCCAGGAATCAGGGGTCGGACGGCTGGAGCTAAATATTCGGATTGGCTATTTGATAAAAGTGACACAATTATAATTATGGGTTGGCGAACGGATGAATTTTTTAGACGAACGTTCACTTGCTTACAACTCTTTACCTGTTTTCTTCCGCCGAATTGCGTCATTGTTTTGTCGAGGAAAATAGGATTTGATTGTTTAATGAAACAAATTCAGACATCTTTTTTAATTAAAATTTTTAAATTATGGGTTTCTCAGAAGATATGCGGAATAGCATCAAATATAATATGGGGCTTCGCCACAGGTTGAATTATTATCAAGAAAAAGCTTTTAAACCAAAATGGGATAAAGAAAGAAAAACTGTTTTACCTAAAATTCAAAAGCATAAATTGTTGCCCGTTAAAAGCATAAATTTGAATTATTTGGCCGAGATGAGAAAAAGAAACGTGAGAGAGTTGCTCGTTGGTGGGGCAGTGGCAGCGGGTGTTTTTTATTTTTTGATAAAATATTTATTAGAGGTATAGCTTAAAAATCGAAAACCTTCGCAATCCTTCTGACAGAAATCATAGGTGGTTAGAGTTTAATTCTCTTTTCGCCTATCTTTAGCAATTCCATTTCCTCTCCATTTAAAAATATAGCAGTATGAAAGCTCTTTTATTTTCCTTCCTTTTTTTATTTTCTATTAATTTATTGAATAGTCAAATTCCTTTTGCGCCTGTTGGGGCGAAACACTACATCAAAACTGAATGTCCTCCATCTTATTCACCTTCATTCAGCTTTATAGCAGTTTCAGCTGATACTGTTTTACAAGGAAAATACTGCACAGAAATAAACCAAAATGCATTCTTTTATAATTGTTCATTTAGTAGGCTTGTGCATTCTGACAGCCAAAAAGTTTTTGTTTATGATGATGTTAATGAGGAATTCAATTTAGTTTATGATTTTTCAAAACAGGAGGGTGAATCTTACAGAATTAAATTATGCTATGATTTATTTGAAGCAGATTCGGCAACTGTAAATATTTTAATAGCAGAAAATATAAATTATGGCACTATACCAGCAGTTAAGCAAAGATTGGAAATAGTAAGTGACAATGATTCAACAGGATGGTTTAGCAGTATCGAATATGAGATATACGAAGGCATCGGCGGAAGGTGGGGAAATATCTTACTATTTCATCCAACCTTTGGTACTACGAGCCATTGTTCAATTGAAACGCTTTGTTACTGGTCTGAATATACAGGCTCAGTAGGCATTGTGTGGAGCCATATCCCCTGTATTCCCAATAACACTGATGAAGAATATTCAAACAATTATTTCTCCATCTCCCCAAACCCTTCTTATGCAAGTGCTCAATTAAAATACGACCTGCCCCGTCATTTTAAAAACGCAGAAATATTAATTTTCGACAGCACTGGTCAACTCCAATATTCATTTCCAATAAAAGACCATGTAGGAAAAACAACAATAAATAATTTGCCCACTGGCATTTATTTTATAATTATGTCCTCTGATGGGCGTCCTATCTCTTCTGAAAAATTGATTGTTTTAAAGTAACTCAAGCGGAAGTTCGAGCCTGTGTTGTCCGAACTTCCGTTCAAGTTGCGCTGCTAAATTGAAAAAATGAACCGACCTTTCTTCTTTTTGTTTTTTGTCACTTTATTTTCATTAAATGGTTTTTCCCAAAAACAGACCGGCAAACAGCTTTTACAAAAAAGCATCGAATACCACGATCCCTCTGGCAAATGGTCAACATTCAAAGGAGGCCTCCACCTCACCGAAACCCGACCTGATGGCCCTGACCGTAAAACACATGTCCACCTCAACAATAAAACTTCATTTTTTGAATTAATGCAGCACCGATGGAAGAAAATGAATTGGTGCATGTGTTAGAAAATGGCAAATGTTTTCATTTGCTGAATAAGTCCCGTGATATTTCTGATGAAGATCGAGAAAAGCACAAATTGAATTGCGACCGGACAAGCCTGCTCCGCAATTACTATTTGTATTTATGGGGCATGCCCATGAAATTAACTGATCCCGGAACTAATATCCACGATGAGGTTGAGAAATCAGATTTTCAAGGAAAAGAAGTGTTGTCTATGAAAGTCACCTATGATGAAGCTGTCGGAAATGATACATGGTATTTTTATTTTACCCCAAATAATTATGCATTGGTGGGTTATCGCTTTTACCATGATGAATCGAAAAACGACGGAGAATATATTACACTGGATGGGGAAGAAACAATAAATAATATCCGTTTTCCAAAAATCCGAAAATGGTATTATAACAAAGATGATAAGTTTTTGGGTGCGGATATTTTAGAAAAAGAATAAGAGCCCTTTATCCCCCGACTTAGGAGGTTTTCAAATAGCCATTCAAGTTTTTCCCACGATATATGCCTTCGTTAAAATGGAAAAAATATTGATCAAAACTGACAGACTATTCATCCGCCGCCTTTCCTTAAAAGATTTAACCCGCTTTCATTCCTATCGTTGTTTGCCCGAAGTTGCATTGTATCAAGGATTCGATATAATGGACAGAGAAGCCTGCAAATCATTTATTGAAAAATATAAAATAGAACAATTTGGCAAACCAGGCAATTGGGTACAATACGCAATCGCTATCAAAGAAAATGATGAATTAATTGGTGATTGCGCCATCCGCCTGCGATCACCTGATCCGAGAATTGCTGAAATCGGGATGGCCCTGTCTCCTGTTTTTCAAAAAAAAGGATTTGCGAAAGAAGCCATGCGAGGTATTATGAGATGGTTGTTTGAAGAAAGGGGAGTCCACCGGGTCGTTGAAATAACGGATGCTGAAAATATAGCTGCAATTAATTTATTAAAGAGTTTGGGTTTTCGGCAAGAAGGGCATTTTATAGAAAATATTTGGTTCAATAATAAATGGGGGAGCGAATATCAATATGCGATGTTAAAGAGGGAGTGGAATAAAAACCGTTAAGAAAAAATAAATTATACCTTACGGCTATTCCCTGCGTTCAACACCCCATAAAACAATAATCCCTTTGTATGAAAAAATGCCTGTCACCGATTGCCTTTCTTCTTTTCTTTTCCGTTGGAACATACGCCCAATTGGGCTTTAAGGTGGCCCCGACCCAAGGTCTGGCAAGTGAATGGCAAGTGTTGGTTGAAAACTATGTGACAGGCAGGCAAGCCGATTTTTTGAGATATGGCATCACTGCGACACTTGACTATACCTTCCAATTAAAAGCACCTGAATGGCAACTCAGCCCAGCTGTTCATGCCATGCGTTCACAATTTAGTTATAAAAAGCACGAATTTAGTGTTACAACAGTAGGGCTACAGGGCAATTTCAATTTCATTCCGTTTAAAGAAAGTCAGCTAAAAGAAATACCAAGGGCAATTCTTTACCTCCAATTCTCGCCGGGCATTGATTACGTCAATATGAAGTATTTTCAAATTGACCTTGAAGGTGGCAGTACAGTAGAGCATTTATCCAATAAAAAAATAGCTGTGAACGGGGGGATCAACCTGCTTATGGACATCCGGCTCACTGACCTGCTCACCGTTACTCCACTTGCTGGCATCAGGTATTTCCCGAATCTCGAATGGAAAGGTTTTTCCCAAATCATTTCTGAAGGTGATTTCCAAAATGAATACGACCGGGTGGATTGGCGATTGTTTACCTATGGCATCCGCATTGGCCTGAACTTGTCTAAGGAAAAGAAATAGAATAGGCTGCCCGATCACTTTCCATTAATTTTCTCCACTTATTTTGGCTCGAAAACCCACTATTCAACAATTTGCACAAATTGTTGAGATAAGTCTGTTAAATTACTTTCTTAGCATCCTAAAAAACCAGATCTGGGTTGTTTGGGTTTCTATACCTACATTGCGTTTGATCCAAATTGAATTGTTATGAAAAAACTATTCCCCTGCATACCTATGCTATTTGCTCTCGCCTTAATTCTCGCATTTTGGGATTGCAAGCAGACATCATTTGAATACGGACTTGAGCAGGAAGAAGGCATTTCTTCAAAAATGCTTCCCCACGGTTGGATGTATGCCCAGCGAGCCTATCCGAACAATCACATTGATAGGAAAGCCATTCATGAAGCCTATCGCATCACCAAGGATGCTCAAGTCAATGCCCAAGACCGTTCAAATGGTGAATGGGAGATGGCAGGCCCGACCAATGTTGGAGGACGCATCACAGATATTGCACTCCATCCTACTAATAAGGACATTATTTATGTTGGAACCACTGCGGGGGGTGTTTTCAAATCTACTGACGGTGGGGCTGTGTGGGAGGCTGTTTTTGAAGAAAAGGGAGCCATGTCCATTGGTAATATTGCCATTGCCACATCTAATCCAAAAATTCTGTATGTGGGAACTGGAGAGGCAAATGGGGAGGGTATTTCGGGCGCTTTTGCTGGGAATGGTGTTTATAAGTCTATGAATGGTGGCGAGACATGGGAGTTCAAAGGCTTGGAAAACTCCCACCAGATCGGCCGTATTGTCGTTGACCCTCAAAACCCTAACCGCGCATTTGTAGCTGCCGCTGGCCTTTTATATGGCAAAAACGAAGAACGGGGACTTTACCGAACCCTTGACGGGGGAGACGATTGGGAGAAAGTTCTTTATGTCTCTGATTCCACCTCCTGCATTGATGTGATCATCAACCCTCTCAATACGTCCATATTATATGCGGTTACTTGGGAGCGTATCCGCATGCCC
Source organism: Saprospiraceae bacterium (assembly GCA_965222975.1). GTDB lineage: Bacteria > Bacteroidota > Bacteroidia > Chitinophagales > Saprospiraceae > UBA6168. The sequence continues at coordinate 334,369 of CBDCVJ010000086.1, forward strand.
TGGGGGCGTCGCTATGGAGGAGTCACCTCCCGCATCTACCGATCATTGGATGGCGGCGTAGAGTGGGGCCAACTTACAGATGGCCTTCCAGCTGACAGCCCGGAAACAGGTAGGATCAGTTTGGCGATTTCCCCTTCCGAACCCAATGTTCTTTATGCTGGCTACACGAGCCATCCGGTTTTCAATTTTTTCGATGGTATTTATAAATCAGATAATGGAGGGACTTCCTGGAGTCGGGTAGATGATTCCCCCATTGACTGGATTTACGATACGTTTGGTTGGTTTTTTGGAAACCTGCGGGTTCACCCTACCAATAGCGACGATGTTTCCCTTTTAGGAATCGCCCTGCTTCGGTCTCAGGATGGGGGCAAGGAATGGCAAAATGCCACTATTAATATGCATGTGGATTTCCATGCAGTAGAATTCCATCCGCAAGACCCTGATTTTTTGGTTGCTGGAAATGACGGCGGAGTCTATATCTCGCACAACGGCGGGTTCGATTGGGAAAAGTCGATGGGCATTCCCAACAACCTTTTTTACAATTGCGAAATTGATTTGCTTCAGCCTGAGCGAATCTTTGGTGGTACACAGGATCAGGGTGTTCTACGGACCGCCACAGGTGCTATTGATGATTTTGAGGAAATACTGATTGGGGATGGTTTTCATGTCATCGTCGATCCGACCGACAACAAATATGTCTATGCCGAAAAGCAGTTTGGAAAATTGTACCGGTCTAAAGAAGGGGGGGCGAATATGGCGTGCATTTACAATTGCGAACCCGATGATTATTTGTTCTTAAGGACTAATTTCAACACTCCGATAGCTATGCACCCGTCCGACCCCACCACTATTTATTATGGGGCACAACAACTCTATAAAGGCGTTGACAGAGGAGACAATTTTTTCGCCATTAGTGAGGACTTGACTAATGGCCCTTATCCAAATGGCAATTTATCATACGGCACTATCACCACAATCGGACTTGCGCCTTCTGACCCCCAAACTATTTATGTGGGCACGGACGATGGCAATGTACAAGTCACATTTGATGGAGGAGGGTTTTGGAAAAATATTTCAGAAGGCGTACCAGACAGGTTTGTTACTGCCATTGCAGTGCATCCCAATGATCCCAGGACTGCCTTTGTAACGTTGTCAGGCTATCGGGTTGTTGATTATCAGCCTCATATTTTGGTTACGTTTAATGGAGGAGACAGTTGGGAAGATATTTCATCCAACCTTCCTGAAATTCCGATCAACGATGTGCTTGTACACTCCTCTTACCCTAACCTCTTGATCATAGCCAACGATATGGGGGTTTGGTATTCCAATACGGCAGGAGGGAATTGGGAATTGGTAGGTGACAACATGCCGTTTACGGTTGTCAATGACCTTGACCTGCATGAGGAGGAGCAGTTACTTTTGGCAGCCACTTATGGGCGCTCAATGCTGAAATTTGACATCAGCCAACTGGATTTAGTCCCGACCAAAGAGGAATTGGCTTTACAGCAGACCTTGAACATCTTCCCCAACCCAGCCGGCCAGAATGCAACTTTGTCTTTTGACTTGCCTTGGTCTATTTCTGGGAAAATTCAAATGCTCGACCTAAATGGCCGTTTGGTAAAATCCATTGACAACCAACGGTTTATAAAAGGAAAAAATGAAAGAAGCCTTGACCTGACGGGCATGCCTGACGGTCAGTATTTGATAAGAGTGAAAACGGAGGAGGGGATTTTTGCTGGCAAATTAGTCAAGGGGTCATAAAAGAAGACAGAGGTCAGACAGCTTCGCTGACAGAAATCAGATGAGTTGTATCTGATTCTGTCAGCGAAGCTGTCTGACCTCTGTCTTCTTTTTAAAGCGCCTCAGCAATTTGCTTATTCTCTTTCGGTTTCAGCAACCACATCTTTCCATAGTGGTGGAGGTTGGCAGCCATCTTTGCACCGGCATTCCCTACGCCGCAGTACACATCCACATGACCAGCACCTTTAATTGCCCCGCCCACGTCTTGTGGTAACAAAATGCGGTATTCGTGGTGCGTGATACGGCCTTCTTCAAGCATGGGAAAGGAGGCTAACAATACGCTGCCCGCAGGGAAGTAGGTTGGGTCGGCAGCAATGGAAATGGCTTTCATCAATGGCACATCGCCAGCCCCTTTTACAAGTCCCTTTTTCGACTCGAAAAAAGTATAGGAAGGATTGTAATGGAGAACGCTGTCAGTCAAAGAAGGATTTTTGTGTAAAAATCTTTTGATCCCGGCAAAGGAGACATCACGAATTTTTATGTCGTCCCTTTCCGTAAAAAAACGTTGGATGTTGCGGTAACGATGCCCGTTATGGCCCGCATAGCGGAACAAGCGCCGCTCACCAGAATCAACAAAATCAACGTAGCCAGAGCCTTGCAATTGCATGATGGAAATATCAATGGGGCTGTCTGAATAAGCCAGTTCAAGGCCCAACCCATTCAAGTGCCCTTCTGCTTCTATTTCCTGCCTCGACGGCATCCGTCCTTCCCACGCGTCTGGGTTTGAATAGATGGGGTATTTATATTTTCCTGAACGGGATTTTTTGGCTTTCAAAACCGGTGTATAATATCCGGTAAAGCGCACATGGCCTTTTTTATCGTTGCCCCATACTTGATGGGCTTCAAGGTATTGGTGCAGGTCATCTGGGCGCATGCCCTCCCTGTTGATGAGCAGGTCAATGACCGTTTCAAAATCGGCGGCAGTAACGTTCAGGTTTCCGATTTTTCGCCCATCCTTGAATTTTCCTTTCTTAAGGACGTGACGGTGGTGCTTCAGAGCCAAGGTCAGATCATCAGTAATCTCAGGTAAACCGATGTCAGACCAATTGGCTTTGGTGTAAACGTCGTCAAGCTGAAAGGCATCGACGAATTTTCCATCTCTTTTTGTAGGTGAAAAGTCCTCTGTCGGAAGTTGGATGAGGTCTTGGGCAGGTGCTGGTTCGGGTTCGCCAAGATTTTGAAAAGAAATGCCAAATGCGGCAATGGCAACCAGTACCAGTACTGGTTTGAAATTGTTCATGGGATACGGTTTTGGATATTTAGATGCTGCTTTGGTAAAGAATGAATTCGTTCGGGAAAAAAATGATTTCGCTTTGGATATTGACAACTTCGTTTTGGATATCAACAATTGATCCGAAATAACGCAAGCTGTTGAAAAAAAGTTGCTTACGATTATAAATTTTCTCAAATATGTAATAGGGTTCATTTTGAAAGTCCACGATTTGGTTTATGCAAGGTTGCTTTGATAACGCAAAGTTGGTGGAAATTGTTGGCTCATGGGTAATAATTTTCTTGTGTAACTTGTTAGTTTTCAATAATTTATATCTGAACAATCCAAATCACTTTTGTTCTTTGTGAAGCGTAGGAATAGGAAATTTTGGAAAAACCTGTTAAGCAGAAGAAAAAGTTGAAAATAGTAGGATTGGTAGAAAGGATTTTTTTTTGAATTTTATTTAAAAAAAGGACAGAAAAGTTCAAAAATATAGATTTTGGGTTCCGGTTTCAAGGAACAACAAACTCCTTAAAAAGGAGCATTCATCAAATTTGGTTACTCTCAAAAAGAAGATACCTTTGCTTCCCTCAAGAAAAAACGACTTTTAATGAAAAAAATATTGGTAGCCAACCGTGGTGAAATCGCTCTCCGTATAATGCGGACAGCCCGGGATATGGGAATACAAACTGTCGCCATTTATTCAGAGGCAGATAGGTATTCACCTCATGTCCAGTTTGCTGATGAGGCCATCCTCCTTGGCCCTCCGCCCAGTAACCAGTCCTACCTTTTAGGAAATAAAATAATTGAAGAAGCAAAAAAACTCGGTGTGGACGGAATCCATCCTGGTTATGGGTTTTTGAGTGAAAATGCTGCTTTTGCCAAGGCTGTTACGGACGCAGGCATTGTTTTTATTGGCCCATCACCGCATTCCATTGAAGTAATGGGAAGCAAGTTGGCGGCAAAAGAGGCTGTACGAAAATTCGATATACCTATGGTGCCTGGCACCCCAGATGCCATTGATGATGTGGCAGAGGCTAAAATTATTTCCCAAAAAATCGGTTACCCAGTGCTCATCAAAGCATCGGCTGGCGGTGGCGGCAAAGGCATGCGGATAGTGGAAAATGAGGCGGAATTGGCCGATCAAATGGAACGGGCCATCAGCGAAGCTATTTCTTCTTTTGGTGACGGGGCCGTTTTTATTGAGAAATACGTCGGTTCGCCAAGGCATATCGAAATTCAGGTATTGGCCGATGGCCATGGCAATATAATTCATCTTTTTGAAAGAGAATGCAGTGTGCAGCGGCGCCACCAAAAGGTAGTGGAGGAAGCACCTAGTTCAGTTCTGACTCCTGAGATCAGGACTGCAATGGGCGCTGATGCAGTAAAGGTTGCCAAGGCATGTGATTATGAGGGAGCGGGTACAGTGGAGTTTTTGGTAGATGAAAACCTAAATTATTATTTCCTTGAAATGAACACCCGCCTACAAGTGGAACATCCTGTGACAGAAATGATTACGGGGATTGACCTTGTGGAGCAACAGATCAGGATAGCAAGGGGCGAGCAGTTGAGCATTTCCCAGGACGATCTAACAATAAATGGACATGCCATTGAATTGCGGGTTTATGCAGAAGACCCATACAATAACTTCCTTCCGAGCATAGGCAACCTCGAAACTTACCGACCACCAGTTGGAGAAGGCATCCGGGTGGACGATGGCTATTCGGAAGGTATGGACATTCCCATCTATTACGACCCCATGCTGGCCAAGCTCTGTGTCTGGGACAAGGATCGCCCGCGAGCCATCCGAAAAATGATAGAGGCTATTGACCTATATCGAATCAAGGGGGCATCAACCACGTTGCCTTTCGGGAAATTTGTCTTGCAGCATGAGGCTTTCAGGAGTGGGCAGTTCGATACTCATTTTGTCAAAAAATATTTCTCTACGACAGCTTTGGAAGAAGAAGAAAAAGAACTTAGCGAAGTTGCTGCTGCCATTGCCCTTTATTCTTATTTGGAGGAAAAAAAGAGACTGAAAGAACCAGTGAAAAGCACCACAAGCTGGTGGAGCAAGTGAAGTTTATTTTAAGCGATAACTCACCCCAAACTTGAGCAAGAGTTGAAATGGCCGGAAGAAGAAATCAATGGCAGAAGTTTCTTCATCTGTCAGTTGAAAAGAAGGATCGAAAACAGTTTCCAGCCGGAAACTTCCATTTAACAAATGGAAGGATGGAGCCATCATAAAGTACCATTTTTTATACATCCGCCAATCTATATGCAGGTTGCTGGAGATAATGACTCCATGTATCGTTCGCTCAATGGGGTTAAAAATGTCATTTATCGTTTGCAAGCCATAATAGTACCTGATCCCTCCTCCCATGCGTAATTTTATATTGTTGTATTTTCTGGGAAGCAAAGCACCGAATTCATAACCAAAGGTGAATGTTTCAGGAATAAAATCGGTATCAATCCCATCGTTAATTCGCAAGAAGGAAATTCTGGAAGCCTCCAGTTCATGGTACAGTTCGTTTTCCTGCTCCCAATGCATGGCCAAGCCCAAAGAAGAAAAAGAAATAAAGCGGTTGTCGGCACTTTCTTCATAACCAAGTAAAATCGGTGCATCGAACAAAGGAAGGTGGTTGTTCAAAGTTAAAAAAATCCCTTTTTTTTGAGCATAGGGAGCTTGCTGTAAGAGAATGGTCGTGAAGCAAAAGATAAACGAGAGTTGCTGCCATTTTTTCATAACATGAAATTGGGTGTTAGGTGAACGTGGCAAGCAATACTTTTTCCGTGGATGAAAACGCAATAATGGAGCATCAAGTATGGAAAGACAAAATGCGAACAGGCCTCCCCCACATGAAAATGGACATCTCGTCCACTTCCTTGACAGTGACGGTTACTTGCTTGCCTTCTTTTTTCAACTGTTCGGGCATGTTGACAGGACGCCATTCATTGCCTTGGCGGTCAACGATGCCCCAGAAGCCAGTAGCGAGGGGGATGTGGGTTACTTTTCCAGTGATGGATTTCATTAAAGGCTATTTATTTTTTACTTTCTGCACAAAGATAATAATAAACAACCATCGAAGAAGTTTCAATGATGTAGTTGTTGTAGGTCAAATTTTCATAAAAAAAACAATTCTTTGAAATAGCTTTCTGTTAGTATTCACTTTTGTGGGTTTCGGACTAAAAATTGATTGTTCCCTGTGATAGGAGTTAAATGGCTATATACATCTTATTCACTTCGCTGCCAGCTTCTCAATCGTCTTATACAGGTTTTCCACCAGCCTCCCTTGGTTCATAATGGTCTGTTTGAGTTCCTTTACTTCTGCTCGCACGATGTTCTGGATATTGTTGGGGGAAGGGAGGGAAAGGGCTGATTTTTGCCCGCACGTACCATATCTCCCGCACATCTTCCATTGGAATGGAATAAGGCTCATAGAAATCATTATCGGAAACGAGGTAAAATGATTTTTCCTCTTTTATTTTATTGAAAACCCGCTTTACCAATACATCGCCACGGGTCACCACTACATACACATAGTTGTCCTTGACGGCGCTTTCCCATAGGCTTGGTTCAAGAAAACTACAGATTACTTTATCTCCCTCGAAAAGGGTTGGTTCCATGCTATCGCCTGATACATCGAAAGAGCGGTGGGTACCTATTTTATATTTATAATCGGGTAATGTATAGGATGGTAGAGATTGGACGAATTCTGGATCAAGAACCTCTCCGGCGTATCCTGCCTGTGCTGGAATTGGCACATGTACAATGCGCTCATCGTCCTGTCCATCTGTGACAATGGTAAGCAATCGAAAACCAGTATTCTCGTCGCCCGTCATGAAAGTAGTGCCTTCCCCAGTGAACAGGTAAATTGGGTTCATGCCATACGTTTCAACGGCTTTTCTGATTAGCTCAATAGTGACGTCCCTTCGACCTTTTTGGATTTCACTGAGGCTTTGGGGCAGGTAGTCCAGCGATAAGGCAAATTGGCGGGAAGACCTGATTTTACCATCTTCTTTAAGTTTGTCAAGGCACTTGATGAAACGCTGCGTAATGATACTGTTCATTTTATCTGGTTGAAGGTGATTGGATTTTGGCCAAATAGTATTTTCACTATTTGATGATTTAAACAAGGCAATTTTAGGAAAAAAGTGTCAAGGATTTGTTGTTTGTTAAAATTATTTTACCAAAAAAGTGATAAAAGGCATGGTAGACGGTTTTCTACATTTTGAGGAAAAAAGGATTTTGATCGTTGATGTATAGAATAATGTATTTACTCGCAACCATACGACCAACTATGCTAAAAACCAGAATGCCAAAAAATTCAACAATTCCTATCTTCGCAACCTCTCCAAATCATACCAATCCTTCTAATAAAAATAGAATTTAAACATGAAGAAACTGATCTTTTCATTGGCACTTGTCCTTTTCACCCGCTTTGCCATTTTCGCAGGCGAAGGCATGTGGTTGCCACTTTTGCTCTCTCAACTCAACGAAGCCGAAATGCAGGAAATGGGCATGGAAATGACGGCAGAAGATATTTATAGTGTGAACAACGGGTCGCTCAAAGATGCCATTGTAAAGCTGGGCGGCTGTACGGCGGAAATCATTTCCAGCAGCGGCCTTTTGCTGACCAACCACCACTGTGGCTATCGTCAGATCCAGTCACATTCCTCGCTCGAACACAACTACCTCGAAGAGGGCTTTTGGGCGATGAACCGGGCCAAGGAACTGCCCAATGAGGGCTTAAAAGCAACTCTTATTGTACGCATTGACGACGTGACCGAGGCAGCCCTGAGGGGCGTGACCGATGGTATGGATAAGCGCACCCGCCAATCAACCATTGATAAAAATATTGGCCAAATCAGAAAATCGGCAACGATTGAAGAGTGGCAAGAGACCATGATCCGCCCGTTTTTTCATGGCAACCAATATTTTATGTTTGTCACTGAAACATTTAAAGATGTGCGGTTAGTTGGTGCGCCACCATCCAGCATTGGTAAGTTTGGGGCAGATACAGACAACTGGGTATGGCCTCGCCATACGGGTGACTTTAGCATGTTTCGTATTTATGCTGATGAGAACAATCGCCCGGCAGAATATGCAAAGACCAATAAGCCCTACCAGCCTAAACATTTCCTGCCAATTTCCCTCGATGGTGTTAAGCCAGGTGATTTCACCCTTGTCTTTGGCTTTCCGGGGCGTACCAATGAGTACCTGCCTGCCGTTGCTGTGGAGCAGATCAGGGATGTGCTCGACCCCGCCAAGATCAGTGTTAGGGATAAAACACTCGACATCTGGAATGCAGGCATGCGAGCCGACCCCGAAGTGAAAATCCAATATGCAGCCAAACAGAGCAGTCTTTCAAATGCTTGGAAAAAGTGGCAAGGAGAAGTGCTTGGTCTCCGGTCCTCCGACGGCATCCAAAAGAAAAGAGAAAAAGAGGCGAAATTTCAGAAGATCGTTGCCGTGAATCCAAAATATGAGCGTTACCGGGATGTATTACCGACTTTAGAAAAACTGTATAAGGAGATCGAACCATACGCACTCGCCAAGGATTATTTTGATGAAATAACAAAACGCAATGTGGAGCTTTTCAAATTGGCTGCCCTTTTTGACAAGCTGGTCAGGGCTTACGAAAATCAAGGCGAGGAAGGTTTTGCCCTAGAGCGGAATATAAGGGTAAAAAGCCTTGCTAAATATTACAAAGACTATCGTCCCGAAATGGATGAAGAAGTTTTTGCCGTGCTGATGGAAGTAATGAAAACCGAGGTGGATCCGCAGTTCCATCCAGTTGATTTCACAAAGATGCTCGATAGCTTTGGCAGCGATTATGACAAAATGGCCAATACCGTTTTCACCAATTCATTTATTGACAATGAGGAGCAGGCCTTGGCAACCCTTGAAATGGCTTCTGGCGATGTAATGAAAGCCGTTCAGGGCGACCCAGCTTTTATTTTATCAAATGCCTTCAAAGAGATGTACGACAACCACATCGTCAACAAATACAATGAACTCAAAGCACAAATAGACGAAACCCAACAGGTTTATATGAAAGCACTTATGGAAGTTTTTTCCGATGATCGTTTTTATCCCGACGCCAATAGCACCATGCGGGTGAGCTATGGTAAAGTGGAAGGCTACGAACCGCGGGATGCCCTATCGTATAAGCATATGACCTACCTGGATGGGGCGATGGAAAAATACGTGCCTGGTGATTATGAGTTCGATGTGCCCAAAAAATTGCAAAAACTCTATTACACCAAAAACTATGGTAGATATGGTGAAAAAACGAAAGATGGCACTAAAATGCCTGTCTGCTTCATCGGCTCCAACCATACCACGGGCGGCAATTCAGGCAGCCCGGCCATAGATGCCAACGGTAACCTCGTCGGCCTGAACTTCGATCGGGCGTGGGAAGGTACCATGAGCGATTACAACTATGACATCAAGCTCTGCCGCAACATCATGGTGGATATCCGATACGTGCTTTTCATTGTGGAAAAATATGCCGGGGCCCACCATTTGATCAGTGAGATGCAATTGGTGTATCCAAAATCAGGAAGGGTAAAACCTTCACCAAAAGTGCCGCGGAACATCTATAAAATGGAACAAGGGAAAGTGATAGAGATTCCTAAAAAAGTTGGCAAGGAAAAAAGGATGAAAAACCAATAGGCTTCATTTAGTCTACAATCCTAGGTATAGCTTGTAAACTATTGAGGAAGATAGTGTTATAGGTGGATTTGATTTACCAAAAAAACGCCATTGGGTTTTTAATCCGATGGCGTTTTTTGTTTTTTGAAAAATGGAATTATTTACCTCCGATCTGCTGTACAACCGGCCCGTCAATGGCTTCATACAACTCCTTTAATGGCACCAACTTCTCCGAACGGATTTTTTCCGTCCCGTCTTTATCCACCAAAATGAGGAAAAATTCAGCACGTCCAACGTGATAGTGTTCGTACATGCGGCGAAAAGTTTTGGGGTCGTGGAAAACAGCAATCCAGATGTCCCGGTCTTCAATGCCTTTTTTATCGGCTTCGAGCCACTGGCGCTGCGTTTTCATATTCACGTTGATGGAATCGTCGGTAAAGATCAACAGTCGGCGGATGCGTTGCGCATCAGCATAGAAGGCTGTTAAAAAGAGGATAGCCAGTGCGAGGCAGTATTTCATTTAATAAATGGTAAAATGTGAATATAATGTAGGCTTTACCGAATAATAATTTCTAAATGGAGGAATGTCACCCATCGTTTGCACAAAAGTAAAGGTAAGCAGGAGTATTTCCGAAAATAATTGTGCCAAAAGTTTAGCAGTAATTAGACTTTATTTTAAAATATTTTGCATGGCCGGTATAACAAAACACCGTTGTACCGGTAAACCGAATAAAAGTCCATTAAACATAACTATTTGCATATACTCCCTGATCTTGAATTGTTGAAGTGAAACCTCCCTTGCTATGATGTTCTCATAAATAACCCTCTTTTCTCATATTTGCCTCCTAAATAAAACGCATGGATTTGATATACGCCATTGATTTATCTGGCACATTCGTATTTGCAATCAGTGGAATGGCAACTGCGACTGAAAAGAAATTCGACATTTTCGGAGCAAGCATCATTGCACTGGTCACGGCAGTAGGCGGTGGTACAATTAGGGATGTCCTGATAGGCAGCCAACCAGTTGGGTGGATGATGGATGGTAATTATTTGCTGGTAATCGGGGCGGCCATTGTGAGCAGTTTTTTCTTTTTGAGAAAAATTATGAAGCTGCGACGAACCATGTTCTTATTTGATGCAATAGGCATAGGCCTTTTTACCATTTTAGGTTTGACCAAAACACTTTCATTGGGGTTATCGCCAGTCATTGCTTTAATAATGGGAACGGTGTCGGCATCGTTCGGTGGAGTGGTACGGGATATTTTGTGCAATGAAGTGCCAATCATTTTTGGAAAGGAAATATATGCTACTGCTTGTTTAGCTGGTGGGGTTTTGTTCCTGATGTTAAACCAAACGGGAATGGATTACCACCTGAATATGCTGCTTACCATAACTTTTATTGTTGTCATTAGAATATTGGCAGTAAAACGAAAATGGGAATTGCCCAAGTTGAGATAAGAAATTTTAAAAAGATACTTTAGAATGTAAAAATATCATCTCCATAACAAAATCTATAAATTCCCCAATTCCCCAATTCCCCAATTCCCCAATTCCCTAATTCCCCAATTCCGGCAATTCCGCATCAAAAGACGAGAAAGCATCATACACCACATCGTGAATGCGCTTGCGGATACCTTCAATGAATATCTTTTTGTTCTGCGAAGAAGGATGGATGCGGTTGGAGAGGAACACATAGACGAGGTCGTTCTCAGGATCTACCCAAACACAAGTGCCAGTGAAGCCATTGTGGCCATAGCCTGTTGAGGGAGTTCGCTTAGAGTAGGTAGGGTACTTCCTGTTACTGGTTGGTTTGTCAAAGCCAAGCCCCCGGTGGTGGCTGTATTTGGCAGCCGTGAAAGTCTGGATGGTTTTCGGGTCAAAATACTGGATACCACCATAAACGCCATCGTTGGCAAGTACTTGGAACAGTACAGCCATGTCCTCAGCGTTGGCAAAAATGCCAGCGTTACCACCTATGCCCCCCATGAGTGCTGCCGACGGATCGTGGACAAAACCATGTACCAGGGTTTTCCGCCACATCCGATCTTGTTCAGTTGGTACGATCCGCTTTTTATCAAAGCGCTCAGAAGGGTTATAAAGTAAATGCCTCAATCCGATGGGTTGGTAAAAATGATTGTTGACATATTCGTCTAGCGAAAAGCTGCTGATATCCTCTACTGCTTTTTGTAGCAAATAAAAATTGACATCGCTGTACCGGAAACGCCTACGCTTGGAAATTCCCAAATGGCTCACCCGCTGCCAAATGGTATCTTGGAAATCTTCACGGAAAAACAAGGTAGGGGATATTTGTACAAAGCAATCATCCTTTCTGGTATTGCAAAATATTTCATTGCAACCACTGGAAGGGACACTTCGGTAATTGTAAAATTTCGAGATCGGCATGGGAGCTTGCAGACCTGAATAATGCGTCAGTAAATCTTTGACCTTAATGTTTTTGACCGTTGATTGATGCCCTAATTGTGCATAGTCGCCAATTTTCCCCAAAATCGAAATCTTATTCTGCTCATGCAGTTTCATGATGGCCAAAGTGGTAGAGGCGATCTTTGAAATAGAAGCTATGTCATAAAGGTCGGTGGTTTGAACTGGCCTTGCTTTTTTATAGGTATGATGGCCAAATGCTTTTGAATAAACAACGGTTCCGTCTTTTATAACTGCCACCTGACAGCCAGGAAACACCCTATTCCTGATAGCGGTGCGGGCAATGGCATCAATCCCCACAAGCCGTTCCTGGGCTATGCCGGTTTGTTCCGGGCCACTGAAGCTTACCCGGTCGCGATAGACGTATTCCGATGCTCCTATTGGGAGGTCTTTGTTTACCGCAACGGGTAATTTTCCGTTGACTGCAACTCCCCCGAAAAGGGCTTGTGCCACATGGCTTTCTGTCCACTCGTTTCTTTCAAATACCTGAAAAAAAGTGATGGTTTTATAAAAAAATCCAAGGGCTTGCGGGTCACCAAAATTTACCAAGACCACATTGTTCTCCTGCGCTAAACGATTGACACTATTAATGAACTGCGAATCTTTTTTGGGTGAAATGGCAAACGTATCGAGCAATATGATGGAGAGAGGGTCTTGTCCTGGGTTTTTGAGATGGACAGTAGGAAATTGCCCGTTGGTCGTCATATCCAATTTCACCGAACGGAAATCGGCATATTTGGAAAAATAATACTTGAACTGTTTAAAGTTGCTGCTACCAAATTCGATGATGTTGAACTGCTTCTGCAATAGGTTTTGAAGCGGCACTAATTTGTTCAGGTCACTTGACATGCACACCGATTTTTCATACAACCCTCTGGTGAAATGTCTCCATGCCGGATGTTTGAAATAGGCCGATATTTTTGCTGACTGTTCTGCAAAATCGGAAGCTTTTGGCCTGTATTTCCAGATAACTTTAGGAGCATCTTTATTTACAAAAGACACCAGCCGAACGGCCAAACTACTCGTATCTTTTGGCATCAACGACAGCTCTACCGGAAGGCATCCACCATGTACCCATGCCTTGGCAGCAAGCACCCTCCGAACCCTTGCATCTAGTTCTTTTTCAGGTAAATGACCTTCTTTTACGAGATTCAGGGCATGATGATAAAAGTAGTCAACATCGGGGGTGAGGAACAGGTCAACACCCTGTAACAATTTCAGTTCCGGGGATTCGCTTTCCATCAGGCGGGCTGAGGACAGGCCACGAAAGCCCATTTTATTTGCCAAATATTTTTGTAAAAATCCCGGCTCACTTTTTTTGATAACCTCATTTTCAAAAATGTTTTCTTTTAAAAACAGGCCGGGCAATCCATTGCTGGTAATATTATAAATGGATCCGAGTTGGGCTATCCTGAGCGAATCGTTCAACTGAATGTGTTCGGTTGAAAAACCATCTGCAAAAGCAATCATGTTTTTGGCAGACAAGCCTGAAATGTTTTTTTTCAATTGATCGCTTGCCCATTGCGAAGTATGTTCGAAAAGAGACTCTTCAGGTACTTGGGCCTTGACAGGGAAAAGTGAAAGGTCAGGCCGAAAAGAGAATTGGATGCCCAATGTTTGGCATTGTTGGTAATATTCTTTTTCTAAAAAATCTTGCAGGCCAGCGCTATCAATAGCTGCAATACTTGTTGGCTGTGGGAAATGTGCAGTTCCTTTGAATTGGCCATGCAACGCTACTTTTTCTCCCGTTCCCACCAAAAGTGGAATGGTAGCCGTCCGCTTCAAGCTATCGGACCAGAAAAGGAAATCATCCACTTCCATCTGGTTCATGAGCAGGCCACCTACTTTTCTTTTTTTGACAACTTCTACTGCATCTTTCTGCTTAAAGCCCTCGGAGAGGTCAGGCGTCCAAACGATAAGTTGACCAATTTTTTCTTCCAAAGTCATCCCAGCCAGTATAGCATCTACCTGCTTATAGTCCACACCTTTGAAAGGGTTCACGGCAGGGACACTCCGAAATTCAGTTGAAGCAGGCTTGATAGGGACAGGTTCAATCTTTTTTTCTTGGCAAGCAGGTAGCAGGGCTACTAGGATGAGTAGGGCAAAATGAATTTTGAACGGGATGTATAATTTAATTTTCACTTATCTCAGTATCAGTATTGGTTGTAACACGGAAATGGGGTGTTTGAATTTGTCTTATCCTTAATAGTGGTTGGAGTTTGTTCCCCTTTCTTTACAATTATCATTCCCTCACATAAAAGTAAGAGCGTTTTTGTGCTACGTCGTCATAAGTCAATAGTTCCTTGACATGTCGGTTTTGTTCGTAAAAACTAAGCATGGCAAAATCGCCGGCACAAGCTGCCGTGTGCATAAAAAGAACACCAAGCATAACCCATTTCATAGCTATCGGAACAAAAAACAAAAATGATAATGTCAAAATGCTGATCACAGCAAAAGGCAACAGGGCTATAAATATAAAAGATTTTTTGTTGGTAACAAATTGATCGGCCACCGCATAAAAGTAAAACATCCGCCAATTTGCCCCAAAAGAGATTTTGGGTGCCCCGGCCAGTTTATAAGCAAGCCCATGCAGGCCTTCGTGAACAGGGATCAAAATGATAAAGACAAGTATTGCTCCTAAGCCGAAAAATTTCATGACCTCCCAAAAACTTGCTTGCCCGTGCCAAATGTCCAACGTAGCGACCAACAAAATGATTGCCAGCAGTAGAATGTTCAACCCCAAATAAGTACGGATAGTGACAGTCTTGCTTGTGATTTGCTTTTCTACAAAAGGCAAAATTTCGTCATGGTGGAGCATGAGCAGGAGCGAATAGGATGGGTCGTTATGGAGGTCTTTTATACTCATGGCTTCATTATTATATTGTTTCATTGTTATACTGACATGGCACATTCAGTGGGGCCATGAAGCCATGAAACAATGAACCATTTAGATTCCCCGCCTTTTCACTTCCCGCATAATGAATCCCAGTTCCCTGCTCATGTCGCCTGTAACAGATGAGTTTTCTTGAGAACGACGGATGAGATAGGGCATCACGTCCCGCACTTGCCCGTAAACGAGGTATTTGGAAACATTGTAACCCGACTTGGCCAGGTTGAAAGTGAGGTGATCACTCATGCCATAGAGCTGTGAGAACAACAGATGGTGGTGACCTTTTGGAATGCCTTTTTCAGCTATGAGTTCAGAGGCAAGGCGGGTGCTCTCTGCATTGTGGGTGGCAAAGCAACTGGCCATTTTGTCATAGTTTTCAATACAAAAACGAACGGCAAGGTCGAAGTCGTGGTCGGTGGCATTTTTAGTTGGTTGGATAGGGGAGGGGTAGCCCAATTCTTTTGCCCGTTCCCGTTCTTTATCCATATAAGCACCGCGGACGAGTTTTGCACCCAACATATAGCCCTCCTTTTTTGCGCGGTCGAATGACTCCATTAAGTAAGCTAAACGGTCATGGCGGTAGAGTTGGAAGGTATTGTAAACAATGGCTTTTTGACCATTATAACGTTTCATCATCTGGTTCGCAATATTGTCAATAGCTTCTTGCGTACAAAATTCCTCCGCGTCAATGAAAACACCTACGTCAAGACGGGCGGCGTTGTGGCATATTGAATCAATCCTCTTTAGCACATTTTGATATTCCTCTTGTTCTTTTTTATTCAATTTTTCAGAGCTGCTTACTTTTTTCAACAAATCGTACCTCGCCAAGCCAGTCACCTTTGTGCTGACAATGGGAACACTTTCTTGGTCAGCTGCAAACTCAATGGCTCGGATGTTCTCGTTCATTGTCTGGTTGAAGCTGGCCTCGCCTTCCTTGCCTTCGACGCCATAGTCCAAAACGGAGCAAACGCCAAGCTTGAACAGCCTGTCAATGCTTTCCTGCGAATCGAGCAGGGTCGTACCGCCACAGAATTGAGGGAAAATGGTTTTCTTGGTAATGGTTTCAAAAAACGGAAGACGGAGTTTCACGGCGAGCATGGCCAGTTTGGCTCCGATGTTTACTAGGGTAGCATTGTTCATCATTTTGAACAACCACGCAGTATGCTTGAGTTCTTTATCGGATTTATCGGCAAAAGCAATCTCCGTGTTGGAAAAGTCCACCGGGATATGGGAATCAGATGACCGCCATGCTTTTGCCATTTTTTCTACATTAGTTAAATCGGGTACAGGCTTACCGAGTTTCTTCATGTTTGTTTGTTTCTGGATGTATAGAGGGGTGTATTGTTGGCGTCAAAAATACGTAAATGAAGGGAAGATTTCAAAAAGAGGTAGAAATTCAGAAGTCAGAGTTCCAACAGCACCAATTTAGCCTTTAGATTTTGCCCCAGTCAGAAATTAGCAAAGGGTTTGGTCGAAACCAAGCCCTTCGCTAAATTGAATATTCATTACCGTTTCCAAAAAGTCTACGGTAATAAAAAATTAGTTAGGTAACCTTTGGCCAGACGGGAAATCTTTGAACATTTCCTCCAACTGTTGAGTAAACGCTTCATCATTTTGTCTTTTGGCCGTCTGGACGAGGTTATCCTTGGTGTTCATCGCCAGTGCAAAATCTTGGTCGAAGTCGCCGCCACGCTCGGTGAAATGGGCATCGAGCGAGTTAAAGAATTCAAGTTTTTGCAACGTTTCGTTGGCCAATGTTTCCAGATGCGGTTTAGCCTTATCATAGCCACCTGCTTCAATCATCACGTTCAGCATCTGCATGGTGTTCCAGTCATAAGGGAAATTAAAATGGGGGAAAGACGCTAAGTATTTTTCCATTAATTGGACTGCTTTGTCCTTTTTCCCCTCGGCATTTAAAGTTCGTGCCGCCCGCAAAATGACTACCCGCATGCTTTGAATACTTGGGCCGTAGCTGCGGTCAATGAAAGTTTCGTGGGTGTCGAAATTGCCCCACCGCCATTTGTTCATCACTCGGTCATAGATTTTATCCGTATCCACCCGACCATAACCATAGACGTAAAGCCCTTGTTCGCTTTGAGATTTTACTGGAACGATCCTTAGGCCAAGCCCTTCCAATTGCATATAGTCGTTGAGGCCGAACATTTTGTCCGGTCGGCAAGTGACGGCAAAATAGACTGGACGGTCATTGATATTGGAAGCAATGACATCCAAGATGGCCAATTCGTCTTTGGTGATGTATTGGCGGTTTGGCATTTTGATCGGAATCTGCCTGGTGTATCTTAGGCTGTCAGCTGGATCATAGGCATCTTGTGCCACCGCTCTGGTACTATCAATTTCCAAGAAAAGATTTTTTGTTGGTAAAAAGCTTTCCAAGGTACGGCCTTGAGAAGCTTTCAATTCATGCTCCTCCCCGATGAATTTCAGCACGTCAACAGCATTTAACCGAGTGTTCTTTTCATTGGGGTCGTAGTGGAAAACAGCATTGCGCTTCTTGCCCCGGTAGCTTTCAGCTGGTATGGTCAGTTTGATGGGGGGACTATCGTTTACTTTCCGCCTCAACAGATTGATATACCAATCCACCTGAATAAGTGAAAGGTTGACGACCCGTACATCGCGGCGGATACCTTCTACTTCTTGTGCATACCAGAGGGGATAAGTATCATTGTCGCCATAAGTGAAAATAATGGCATTTGGGTCACAGCTTTCCAAGAAGTTGGAAGCATAATCTCGAGCACCTGTATGGCCGGCCCGGCTGTGGTCGTCCCAGTTTTGGCTGCCCATAAGTACAGGGGCAATCATGACCAATAATGTAGCTATGCCAGCAGAAGACACACCGCCCACTTTGTCTTTTAACCATCCAAAAATTGCGAGCACGGCAAACCCCATCCAAATACAATAGGTGAAAAATGATCCCACCAGCACATAGTCCCTTTCTCGTGGTTCGCTCGGAGGTTGGTTGGAATAAATGATGATGCCTAGCCCAGTGATTATGAACAATGCCAATAGCCCCATGAACTCCTTCGGTCGTTTTTTGTAATGAAAAAACATTCCTATCAGTCCAAATATAAAAGGCAGGAAATAATAGTGATTGCGAGCCCGGTGGTTTTTCATAGAGTCGGGCATTTTATCCATATTGAACAAGCGGGCCTCATCAATGAATTTTATCCCTGAAGCCCAATGGCCACTTTTTTTGTTCCAGGCATAATGCCCCTGTTCCCCATTTTGCCGACCGATGAAGTTCCAGGCAAAATACCGCCAATACATCCACCCAAATTGGTAACGAACCAAATATTTGATATTGTCAAAAAAGGTGAGCGATCCATTGGGTTTGTTGATCCACTGGCGGTATTTCTCCGGTCGGTTCTGGGTATCATCGCCCATGCGGGGGAAGAAACTCTTATCGCTACTATGGTATTTGTAGGACAGCTTTTCGTCGGTGTATTCGTACCTGTGGACTTCTTTGCCATTCTCCATTTTGACGACTTGCCCATAGCGTTTTTCAATTGCATTGTCATAGGGCTGGGCGTCGAAATTGGGGCCATATAGCAATGGTCTTTCCCCGTATTGTTCCCGATTGACATATGAAAGCAGGCGGATCGGATCAGAAGGGCTGTTCATATTTATTGGAGGGGCAGCATTGGCTCTGATGAGAATGACGCCGATTGTAGAAAAACCCACTATGGACATCATGGCTGATACCAAGACCATTTGGGCAAGGCCATGATTCCGTTGGTGCGCCCAGCGCAAACCGAAATAGAAAATGGCGACAATAATTGCAAGGGTAGGGACCAGGCCAGAGTGGAACGGCAGCCCGAAACTGTTGACGGTCAGAATTTCCATCGTTTTCCACAATTCGGCAATGCCAGTAATCACTAACTTTTGGATGGCAACGATTGCCACAGCACCCACACCTGCTGCGGCTGCCATGCCCCAAAACGTATGCTTTTTATATTTTTTAAAATAATAAAATAAAGCAAGGGCCGGAAAGGTCAGCAAACTCAACAAGTGAACCCCAATGGACAAGGCAGCTATATACACTGTGAACACCAACCAGCGGTCATTGGAAGGGGTGTCGGGCAAGTGATACCATTTTATCATGCTCCAAAAAGTGAAGCAGGTGAAAAAAGTGGACATCGCATAAACCTCTCCTTCCACCGCTGAAAACCAGATTGATGATGCAAAAGTCGTGGCCAATCCAGTCACCAACCCTGCACCTGCGAGTGCCATATTCTGGGTGCTATCCGTACTGCCATTTCTTCCTACGAACGTCATTTTGCCTAAAATCATGGCCACCCAACAGACCATCATGGCACCAAATGCCGTGCAAATGCCAGACATGAGGTTGACAGCATAAGCAATGTTTTCGGGGTTTGCTTCCGTATCGGTAAATATTTCCGCCACCCAGATGAACATCCGTCCAATGATCATGAACAGAGGCGCTCCCGGTGGGTGAACTACCTCCATTTTATAGGCTCCCAAAATGAACTCCCCACAATCCCAAAGACTACCGGTCGGTTCGGCGGTGAGCGTGTAAACAATGGCTGCTACGGCAAATACAAGCCAGCCGGTTATGTTGGTCACTGATTTAAATGAATGCATTTATTTAATGGTAAATGGTGAATGGTAAATGGTGAATTTGTTTTGCGACTTTCTTTTGACTTGCCCCACATCCAAACTGCACCATTTCATTTCATGTATTTTTTCTGGAAATATTGTTTGAAGTAAATTTTTAAAACGACGGGATTTGATAGTTAAAAAATTGACTATCAATATTTTATGGAATACTGCTTCCTGTTATGTACACCCGTTTTTTCAAAGAAACGCAAATGTAAAAAAATCAGTTGGCAGTTGGCAGTATGTCCCGATGTACTTAGGGTGCAGTTTGACTACCTTTATGACATTTACGGCATGAAGTACACCCTAGGTTCGTTTGGGTTCAAAATGAAATTATCCTGTAAGTACCGATAGGCCATTTCCCAGAATTCCCTGTTGCTGAAAAAGGTATATCCTTAATAAAAAAGCCCAGAACGATAAAACTCATACTGGGCTTCTTCATATTTTCTTATTGAAAATCAATACACTTCTTCCAGCAATTTCCACAAATCCGCTGACTGCGTAACGGATTGCCCTTTTGGTTGCGAAACCAATACGTTGAACGAATCTGGCATTTGTGTCAATTCATAATTCCGGGCGGAGGAATCGGTGGAGGCCACTACAGCAGGTTCAGTCTGTATGGAGGGCACCCGTACTTTGGGTTTTACATTGATGCGGACAGGAGGCGTCACAGTAGAGGTCTCAATTGAAGGAGCAGGCATCGCTACTTCTTTGTATATAGTGTCCGTTGAATGGACGTAAACGGTCTCTGTTTTTTCAATTATTTCTGGCTCTCCTTGCATCCAAAAATGCAAACCCAATAATAAAGCGACCGCCGCCGCTGCCTGCCATACAGGCAAACGGTAACGCACCATCCGCACGATGATTGGTGGCTTTTTCTGCATCCCGTTTTTTTGCTGCTTCCGCATGGCCATCAATAAATTGTTTTTTATGGCTGGATTTAATGCCGGATTATTTTTAAGCGCTTTTTTGCTTTTATTTAATAAAATATGCAAACGTCCATATTCTTCCTCCCCAATGGATTCCGTCACATAATATTTTTCTTCGGCGGTGAGCTGTTGGAATTTTTTTTCCAATAATAAATGCTCTAATTTTTTTTCCATGATAAAAAAGCTATTAGCTATTAGCTGTTAGCTATTGGCCAACTGCCAATAGCTAACAGCTAATAGCTTTTTTAAAATACCCCTGCAAACGCCCGGAGTTTTTTTGCCAATTTCCTAACTGTATAAAAGAGCCGTGATTTTACAGTGCCTTCGGGACACCTAATAATTTCGGCTATTTCTTTCATGCTCATTTCTTCCTGATACCGCAGAATAAAACATTGCTTTTGAATTTCATCTAAATTTTCGAGTGCTTTATTTAAATGTTTTTCAAAAATTTCATCGTCCATATTTTCGGAAAAATTTTCTTCCAATATATCAGACATTTCTGGTAATGGTTTTTTTCGGCTTACTCTTCGGTATTCATTTTTCACCATATTGCCTGCTACGGTATAAAGCCAGGTGGAAAAACGTTTTTCGGGGTCGTAATAGGCACGTTTCTCTATTATTTTTAAAAATAATTCTTGGGTAAAATCTTCGGCTACATGTACATCTTGCCATAGCATGCGGTAAAAATAATTGTGCATGCGTTGTCCATATCTATCGTATAAAACACTGAACGACCTTTCGCACCCTTTAGCGGTGCGGCGCATCAATTCTTCGTCGTGTATTTGATTATGTGCTTTGATAATGTAGTCGGGAAATTTATTTCCCGAATATTTATTGATTTTGGGAAATGAATTTCCCAACTACGGTTATTTTACCTTCATAAACACCCTAAACCCGATCGCGGGGCTGGGGGAATTATATTCCTTTCTGGCAGTGATTATACATTCATCTTGTTTGTCTTCCCAACTTCCACCTTTTGCGATACCTTTTACGTCAATCATCTCCGCCACGTTTCCACTGCAATTGTAGAGTCCCAAATCATTGGGAAAATACGCATTTGATCTTACGGGAAAAAAAGCACCATCGTTGGCTTGGTCCTTTCCTTTGGTTGGGCAATCCAGACATGGGTCTTCTTCATCTGCTTTTAAGTTCATCAAAAAGCATCCTTTTGCATTCCTTGAATAATAACCGCCCCAGGGATAAGGCGCAGTGTGGTTGCCATGAGCAGCATGTTCCCATTCCTTTTCTGTCGGAAGCCGAAACTCGACTTTTAAGTACTCCTTTTTTTTGTCGGTTGAGCTATTGTAAACCTTGGTGATCCACTTACAATATTCCTGTGCTGCTTCGTGACTGATATTTTGAACGGGGGCCTTTGGGTCATCAGGATGGCCATTCACAAAAAGCTGTGCATCCGATAATTGGGTAAAATGCTCTGGCAATAAACTGCGCCAATTTGTTTTGGGTGCTTTGCATTTTTCTAATAATTCATATTCCTTGTTTTTTAATAAATCCATTAAAAATAATTCATATTGTTCGTTGGTCACTTCCGTGGCGGCGGCGTAGAAGTCGTTCCTAATTTTCATCATTCCTTTTTGCAGGGTTCTAACGGAAATCGTTGACACAAAGTCTGCTGGCAAATCAGGTTCTTCCCCAAGATATTGGGAAATGAAAGCTTCTTTTCCTGCTTCCTCGGCTATTTGGCGGATCATTGGGGTTAGTTCGTTGGCCTTGGTCTGATCTCCGCTGTCCTTGTAGTGGTTTCGCAATGTGATGATGGCAGGCAGGTAATGCATGTTCATATTGGCCATTACATTTGAGCCGGTGTCGGGTTCCAGTTGGATGCGGAGATGGTCTTTGAGGAATTTCTTTTCAAAATTGTTTTTTAAAAACGCCACATTATCGAATGGCACGGGAGAATATTTAAACGCTAACCCGACAAGATACAGGCTATCGCCCAGTGCATTTCGGATAAATTCTGGGACAGAAGTAGCAACGTAAACTGGGCGCTCTGCCTGCTGCATAAACTGCCGGGTGATGGCGAGGTACATGTCTTTATAATCGGGAAACTCACTGGAAGAAAAATTTTCCAAACCCATTTCTTCAAAAACCCGCTCTCGATAAGTGTTGTATATCAAAAGGTTGACGTTCAGCACTTTAACATCAGGTCTTACCTTTTTCACGGATTGGATGACCCATGCCGGATAAGTGTCATTGTCACCGTGCGTGAGCAGGATGCCGTTCTTTTCCAGAGAGTGAAGGGTATTGTAATTCCAAGCCATCAAAGAGGGAGGAAATTCTCCTGCCTTGAAAAGTTTTTCACAGAAAAAGTCAACCTGCTCCTGATTACCGTTCGTCAGGTTATAAGTGATGAGGGGGTAGAAAGCATCAATACGTTCTGGTTCAATTTCATGTGCTTTCAGCAAATGGTCGAAACGGTCGTCGCTCCAGTTTTCGTGGATATATAGAATGTAGTTGAATTCAAATGTATTGGCCAGGGATGTCGGCAGGCTACCTACAATGGCGTCAAGGTCGTATTTTTTGCTAAGGCTATCAGACCGCATATTGGCATAGCGGGCTGCTTTATAGAAGTTGTACCAGGCATGTGCGTTTTCTTTGTCCACTTCGGTTTCTTGTTTCCACAGTTCTGCTTGTTCATTGTAAAAGGCATAGTCATAAGCAGCCTTAGTGATCGGTACAATCTCGACTGGGTCTACACTTTTTGGTGCTGCAAAACCAGTAGTTATTAAATAAAATAAGAGAGCGACGAAGGATATGAGGTATTTCATGTTGATTCTTTTTTTGTGAAATATGTGGGGTTGTACACCAAGGAAGGGGGAGGGTTCAATTCTGATGAGAATATAGCAACCCACGGCTTCAGTCGTGGGGTAGGAGGGGAATGCACTACCTTCCATCAGCTACATCAGCCCACGACTAAAGCCGTGGGTTGTTGTCTCACCCATAAAGGGAGAGTGTCACTGCCTCATGAATAATAAATAGAGAGAATATGCCAGGGATAACTTTGAATTCTATACCTTGCTTCTAATTAATCATACTATCACGAAAACCATACATCATGTCTCACTCCCTTTGCCGAATCTGGGTACACAGTATTTTCGGAACAAAATATCGCCACAACCTCATTCATCCTTCCATTGAGCCTCAAGTCCATTCCATGATTAAGGAAGAATTGGAAAATCAAAAAAGCAGAGTACGTATCATCAACGGAACTGCCAACCATGTTCACGCATTGTTTTTATTGGATAAAACAAAGTGCGTCTCAGATGTGATGGGTACTACCAAAGGAATCATTTCCCATAAAATCAATCAAATGGGTTTGACACCCAAAAGGTATTCGTAACAGGTTGGGTACGGTGCTTTTTCCGTTAGCAAAAATAGGTTGCCTGCTGTTGAGAGGTATATTCGTAACCAAAAGATTCATCATAAAACGGAGACGTTTGAGGAAGAATTAAAGCGGTTCTGGGCCTTGTACGGATTGGAATGGATAGAGGATAACCCAGAAGTTTAGCAACCCACGGCTTCAGTCGTGGGGGTAGGGAAGAGGAAGGTGGGGTATCACCTCTACATCCCCACGACTGAAACCGTGGGTTGCTAAGGTCATGGGAGCAATCACCACCCCGGCACAATATTCAACCCAAACACTCCTTTCGTCTCGCTCATCAATGGCCAGGCATAATAAGGCTCCAATACCATTGCACCGAAGAAATTGATCCGTAGCGAAGCACCTGCACTGAACAATGGGTCAAAATCAAACTCCCGCAAGTTGCTATCACTGTTTTTATCAAAAGTGTCCCAGGTCAGCCCTCCGTCCACAAACAAGGCCAGTTCGGAAAAGAAAAACTGCGACTTGATAGCAGAAAGACGCTCAGGGCCAGTGAAAGGCAATCGCACCTCAAAATTGGTCAATAAAGCTTTGCTGCCAAACAGCTCATTGATAGAGCGTTTGTTTTGCTGCAAAATCTCATTGGCTGTGTTGAAGTCGTACCCGCGCATGTACCATGGGAATCCAATGAAAATATCGGTGAATGAGTTGGCGTCATTGCCGTAGCGCCCGATGTGCATGGCACGCGCAGCAAAGGTCACAGGTTTCAGGTGGAAATACTTCCTGCCATCCACTGTCAGGCTGGTGAAATCAAAATCACCCACATAGCGCTCAACGCCGATCCGATAGCGGTAGCCCTTGATAGGTGACGCAATGCCGAAATAAGAATTATCGCCAACGAGCGCCAAATTACCGGAAGCGAGTTGGCCACTGAACAGGTTTAGGCCAACATCCGAAGGGTTAACCTTTTCCCTTTCCTGGAAAATCAGCCGCCCAAAAGCATCATAATACTGGTCGAAACGATCCACTCTGTTGGAATAGGTAGCTGCCGAGAGACCACCCTCAAGCCGGAGGGTTTTGGAAAAGGGGTATTGAGCGAATACACTCAGTTTTTCTTCAAATGTCCGGATACGGTCAAGCACAAAGTGATCGAACTGTAGGTCAGGGTTATCACTCCCTGGCAAGGGATCAAGACCGATATAACCAAAACGGCCGCTGGAGTAGGGAAGGTGTGAAAAACCAACTCCCCAATTAAACCTTTTCTTTTTGTTCAAATAAGCAACCGAGCCACCGAAGTCATAAATTTCGCCGTTGAGAAAAACACTTGAAAATAACTGATGATTACCAAGCATGTCGCCAAAGAGCATGTCCACACCTCCTGCCAATCCAGTGGTGGTACCTCCATACGCCTGACTGGTGCCGACCCCTACGCCCGCACTGCCACCGATATAGTCGAGCTTGAATTTAGGCTTGTATTCTTGCGATTTGATCTCAGTTGCAGGAATGGCTTTTAACCTATCGAGTTTTGGCAAATTAATGGCTATCACATCTGTTGCATCTGGGTCAACTTTAGGCAAAGTCGCAGCCGCCAAATCAACACTGTCAATTGGGACTTCTTCATTTAACAATTGTTCTGATTTTGCCCGGTAGATATTGTACCCACCTTTGGAATAATGGGTAAACAAAGTACGATCCCGCTTACCGCTTTGCGATGCAGTAATGGCTGGCGCATAAGGCGTGATGCCTGTAATACCCGTCAGGAATTTTGTTTGTTGAAAAACCTTTCCCGTAGCCGGCTCATATTTGTACATATTGCGGAAGCCATCCCTGTCGCTGAGGAAAAGGATGTTACCATCTTTATCAAAAATGGAGTTCAAGTTGTCAGCACCTTTGAAGATGTCAATTTGCTGCACATCTGGGCGGCCATTTACCGAAACACTGAAATCCATAATGGCCAAATTAAACGTCCAGCGGGCATCGCCTCTGTCCATACTCAACTGATCTGTGGCAAAGGTCAAAAATTTACCATCGGGACTCCAGGCTGGGGCCATTTCGGAGTACTTATCATTGGTGAGTTGCACCACTTTTTTATTTCTCAAAATAACTTGATACAAATCCACCTGTCCGTTTTTCAAACCTGCTACCACAATGCTTTTACCATCTGGAGACCATGCAGGGTTGCTGAATGCGGGCAGCCCCTTTATTTCGAAAGATTCTATTAATTTGCCCTTAAGGTCTTTGATAACCAATACGTTAGAACCTTTCTTCACCCCAACAAATGCCAGACGGTCGCTCCTTGGCGACCAAGTACCTGCACTTTCAATGAAATTCAAATCATCCAAATGGCCATTTTTGGTAGCACTGTGGATTTTACCTTCTATTTCGCCCGTAACCGCATTTGCTATAAACAGATCTATGCTGAACAAATCTTTTTCCGAAAGGAACGCCACATACTTTCCATTGGGGCTGAGTGCTGGACCGATGTTGATGCGCCCACCGTTTTTCTCAGTAGAAATAATCGGTTTCCCAACGAGGTCTTCTTTTTTGTCTCCCAAGAATTTGCTATAGTGGTTTTTAATGGTATTTACCCAAAGTTCGGACAGGGTTTTTTCGTCCATGCCTACTTCCTTGTTGATGGCTTCTTTCAAACCATATTTTGCCGTGGAAATGAAGAGTGGACGAATGATCTCATCCCCTTTCAGGCCAGTGATAAATGCCCAAAATGCTTGCCCCCATCGATATGGGAAATACTGGGGGTTGCTCATGTCTTTCAACTTCGGCACTTTGTCGTTCAGTACGGCATCCCGCATCCACAAAGAGGTATTCGCATCCACCCGGCCGATGGACATGTACTCTGCCAGCCCCTCGATCATCCAAAGAGGGATATTCCCCAGATTGCGAAGGTTGGTACTGTCTCCATGGATAATCATGTGGTATTGGAAAGCATGCACCAATTCGTGCCCCAACACATGTTTTGTTTGTGCGTTCGACATGGCGATAGGCATGATCACCCGATTCTTCAACCCTTCCGTAACACCGCCTGTACCAACGCCAATGCTTCCGCCAACAGCATTCGTTTGCTGAAAGTCCGCATGGTCGTTGTAAAAAATGAGGGGATTTTTTTGTGTAAATGTGTCAGCCAGAGCCGCTTGGTGCAGTTGGTACCAATGCTCCGTTTGGTTGGTCAGATACTCCACCAATTCCGGGTTGTCGAGGTAATGGTATATCTCGAAATTGGGAGTCTGGAGTACTTTGAAGTCAAAGCTCTCGTAATTCGGTTTGTTTCTTCCGAAGTATTGTGCTTGAATAGGTAGAGACCATAAAACCAGTAGCAATAAACTGGATAGAGATAGGGCTATTTTTCGCATGGCGTAAAGGTTTTAGTGAAAATAGCGTTGATGTCTCTTCAATATGATATGGTGATTAGTGATTGGTTGATTAGTGATTAGTTGATTGGTGATCAGTTGTAGTGGTGTGATCATTCAAGTTTACAGGTATGGTTTTCCTCATCTCCTCCTAATCACTGATCACTAATCAACTAATCACTACCATGTACCAATATAAACTGATGTTCCCTTAGTTATGGTTTGGTTAAGAGGGTTAAAGTTTTTTTAAAAAGATCTTTGGTTGATACATTCAGTGCAAAATGTAAAAAAGGCCGTCCAAATGCAAACTACCTTTTGTCAGGAAGAAACCTGAAGAAAGTCACTTTATGCAAGGGAAAGTACCACCGGGCGTACCGAAACTCGAGCCGGGCATGCCAGGGGTGTAAGCAGACCCACCCGCCCGCTCAATGTAATTGCCAATGGTGTAGGCCAATTGATTGCCCGTTTGTTCAGTATAAATGAATGGGATCCCCTTGTCGCCATGGAGTCCAAGTCCAGCACTTGTAGGATAGGATACCCCCTATTCTTGTTTTTTTATCGTTCTACTTCTTTCAAGAATTTATTTGTAAAAATGAATTATTGGATTTAAGGTTGCATGGCCTATTTATATTCAATATGTCTTATGATAAGGGAATTAATAAAAGCATTTTCATCATTGCCCACCAAGGTTATTGTCTTAACAAGGTTTCCCATGTCATCATAGCTATGGTAAGAATTTATGTATTCTCCATCTTCGATTATTAAGTTGCCTGCTTCATCATATTCGTTCACCAAGGAAGTACTGTCTATCATGTTTTTAGTTTCTTGCAAGTCGCCATTTTTATTATATTTAAATTCATTGTGGGAAATAATTTCGCCGTTATTCCCATATTGTATTTTGCTTATCATAAGAAAGGATTTATCCCTTACCGCAGTCCATTTTTTTGCAAATTTCCCCGATTCTTTATTTTCCTTAAAGCCAGTATATGTGTCTGTTTCTTTCCCATGTTCCATCTCAATAAATTCCTTTGGGCTATCTTTTAGTTGCTCTGCAAATAATGCGGCGAAACCTTCTTCGACAGAGGATACGTCGACTTCCATGTCGTACCTGATCTTATTCTCTGTGTCTTTACTGGTAATTTTCATCTTTCCGAAACCAGCATCCATCAGTAATTGGTCAATATATCCATCTTTTGTATAGCCTAAATTTATTATTTCCTGGCCATTTTCTGTAACAGATAAAATTCTACCTTTTTCATCGTACTTATAATGTTTTGTGGAATTCATGAGAGCTGCTGCTGGCCCATCACCCATGTCCATTTCCCAAAATAAGGTACGTCCTTCATCATCAAGTGTAACAGTAGATGTTAATTTCAATTCCCCTTCTTTATTGTATCTATTCTCAATTTGTTTGACAGGGTTTTCGTAATTGGTCGTTGCTTTGGAAGTTAGATATAATTTTACCTCATCTCCATTATAGGTAAATATAGTGTCAGGAATAGCATCTTGATCTAAAGAAATATTAGTATACTCATATTCAATTATTGATTTAATATTTTTATCAATATCTTGTTTCCTATTAAATTCTAAAAATGTATCAAAAAAATCATTTTGCCCATTTAGATTAGAGAAAAACACCAATAAAAAAAATAATGTTATAGATCGCATGTTTTAAGGTTTTATATTTTAATGTTAATTTGATAGAGGTAAATAGAAATAAATACGACGTATTGATTTCCATTGGTATTGAACTGTTTCTATCGTATTTCAATTTTATTTCTAATTATATCCATCTGTTTTAATGAAAGAGAAATTAAAAAGTTGGATTTTTGGAAAATCAATAATTGCAGATTCCTAAATTCCAATTTCCTAAAATTCTAATAAAGGGCTTTCCTAAAAAAATTAAAAAACATCAAATAGACCTTTTTAGTCGGAAATCCCCTACGTTGGAATGCTACCTAAAATGCCAAAATTTCTGGCATTAATATTTTTACAAGAAAGCCCTTTGTTCTAATAATGAATTTGTCAAACGTAGAAAATTATAATTTCTGAGCGCCTTCCCAAATTCGAAAGAAAACAACTGATTAAAATCCAGCTTTAATATATTAGCTTCTCTTCATCCCCCCAATCATATTCTCTGGCCGCACCCATTTCTCAAACTGCTCCTCCGTCAACAGCCCCAGTTTCAGTGCAGCCTGTTTCAGGGTAGTCCCTTCCTTGTGTGCCTTTTTGGCAATGGCCGCCGCATTGTCATAGCCAATATGGGTGTTCAATGCTGTGACGAGCATCAGCGAGTTGTCGAGGTTTTGTTTGATACGAGGCAGGTTTGGTTCAAGACCGACGGCGCAATTATCGTTAAAACTGACGCAAGCATCACCGATGAGGCGAGCAGACATGAGGAAATTGTAAATCATCACTGGCTTAAACACATTGAGTTCAAAATGGCCATTCATGCCGCCAATGTTGATGGCTACATCATTGCCGATCACTTGGGCCATTGCCATCGTCATGGCCTCTGACTGGGTAGGGTTCACCTTGCCTGGCATGATGGAAGAACCTGGTTCATTAGCGGGGATAATGACCTCGCCGATGCCGCAGCGTGGGCCGCTGGCCAAGAGGCGGATGTCGTTGGCAATTTTAAATAAAGAAACGGCTACGGTTTTCAAGGCACCATGTGCCTCAACGATGGCATCGTGGGCAGCGAGCGATTCAAACTTATTGGGTGCAGTGACAAATGGTAGCCCCGTCAGTTCAGCAATTTTTGCAGCAACATTTTTTGCATAACCAGGAGGGGTGTTCAGCCCTGTACCAACTGCAGTGCCACCGAGTGCCAGTTGCGAGAGATGTTTCATGGTGTTTTTGATAGCCTTGATGCTTTGGTCGAGTTGGGCGGCATAGCCAGAAAGTTCTTGGCCGAGGGTGAGCGGTGTGGCGTCCATGAGGTGGGTACGGCCGATTTTTACAACTTTATTAAATGCCTTGGATTTGGCTTTTAGCGTATCCCTGAGTTTTTCAATGCCGGGAATTGTTGTTCCTACTAAAGCAGTATAGGCAGCGATGTGCATGGCCGTCGGGAAGGTATCGTTGGAGGATTGCGATTTGTTCACGTCGTCGTTGGGGTGGAGGTATTTTTTTTCATCGGTCAATTTGCCGCCTTTTATGACGTGCCCTCGATTGGCAATCACTTCGTTCACGTTCATATTGGATTGGGTGCCGCTACCAGTCTGCCAAACAACGAGCGGGAACTGATCGTCCAATTTCCCCTTCAATATTTCATCACACACTTTTCCAATCAAAGCGGCTTTTGTTTTTGGCAAAACACCAGCTTCTGCATTGGTCTGCGCTGCCGCCTTTTTCAAAATGGCAAATGCCCGGATTACCTCAATTGGCATGGTTTGGCCACCGATCTTGAAATTTTGTTTAGAACGTTGGGTTTGTGCAGCCCAGTATTTGTCAGTAGGTACTTTGATGTAGCCGATGGAATCTTTTTCTTTTCTGAAAGTCATGTTTAGTGATTGGTGATTAGTTGAATAGTGATAAGTTTAGGTTGCGCTAAGTCGCATCGATTCGTTCATCTCTTATATGTTTAACTGGGCTTCTCATTGAATAAAAGCTCGGTTGGAACGGACGCAAAAATAGAAAGAAAGGAAGGATTTGAAAGGAGACTTTTCTCACCACAATAAGGTGAGGTCTTTAACAGTTTTTTATTTCTTTAAAATATCATTGACAGACATTTCAAAGTCGGGAAGGACAGGAGCTGCGGAGCAGATTTCATCACCTGAGTATATAGTCATTTCTTTTAAATTATTGCCTTTGTACACATGGACTTCTTTTGAAGTGGGAAGAATATGCCAAACGACCTGTACTCCTGCTGCACGGTAATCGGCCATTTTGTCACTCATTTTTTCCTGTGTGTCATTGGTAGAGATGATTTCTATAACAAAAGCTGGTACATCGTTGTTTCCATTGGCAAGGCTAATAAATTGCTCTTTGGTTATCCAACAAAGGTCAGGTCTTCGATGCTTTTTCAAGAAAAATAGATCAGCTTCAGCAACGAGTTTTCCAGAGGTCTTTCCACTTGTTAGGAGAGAAATAAAGAGGTCTTGCAGGTTGTTCAAAATGTAAAGTTGGTATTTATTCATAGTACGTTTTGTTTTTTGCACATAACCATCCAGCCATTCATAGGTGAACTCGTCTTCCCTGCTGAGATATTCTTTCTCAAAATCCTCCCATGAAATCTTTTGGGAGAGGTCTTCTTCTTTAGGTGCAATTCCTCCGTGTCCCATATGCTTCATTTCTGTTTCGGGCGTTGTTGCCATAATCATTAAGTTTGATACAAATATAGCTTTTTTGGCTGAAAACGATTGCTCGGCGAGAGCCTTGGTGTGTATAACAAAATGCACAAAGTTGTAAATTGTGGCGAACCAATTATACACACAACATGGAAACAAAACAAATAGTGGATTCAATACTTGAATCGATGAGAGAAGAGCTTACCCAATTTGTAGAGGCCCAGGGTGCAATCACGTCATCCGTTGAATATGAGGAGCGGGTTGTTGAACTGTCCAAACAGTTCGGGGCAGGGATCATCTCCAAATCGATGGGCAAGATGCCCAAGAGCCGGAATTCAAAAAAAAGTGCTGACAAGTTTCGGCAGGCTTGAAGTGAAGAAAGGACATGCCCTGTCCAAGGGGACCTCAGGGTTTGGCATCAGTGAACGGATGCGCGGCCTGATGTGCCTTGTAGGGCAGTCAGTGGTATATGATGGGGCCTGTGAACTGTTCGGTGAAATGATGGGGGTCGAAATTTCTGCACCGCAGATCCAACGGGTGTGCACCCATTATGGGAATGCGTTCGAGCCGCTGGTCGAGTCCAATTGCGAGGCGGTCATCCCCCGCTTGGAAGGCCGTGGCGGCAAAGGCCCTGTCTATGTGATGGTGGACGGGTCGATGGTGTACACCAGGGAGGACCAGTGGCGGGAGCTCAAACTGGGCAGGATATTCCATGCAGGCCAAGTGGTTGACATTCATAAGGACAGGCGGGAGGTGATGGGCTCGGTATATGTGGCCCACTTGGGAGGTGTCGATGGTTTTTTCCCGAAATTTGAGCGACACCTGACAGGGTATGGGGACAAGGTGATCATCGGTGACGGTGCAAAATGGATATGGAACTGGGCCGAGGACAACTACCCCGGTGCGCTGCAGATATTGGACTTCTATCACGCCAGGGAAAAGCTCGTACTGTTTGCCCGGCACCAGTACAAAGAGGACAAAGCCCGCAAGGACTGGGTAAAAGAGCAGTCGGACAAACTGCTGGACGACCGCCTAGAGGAGGTCATG
Organism: Saprospiraceae bacterium; assembly: GCA_965222975.1. Lineage (GTDB taxonomy): Bacteria > Bacteroidota > Bacteroidia > Chitinophagales > Saprospiraceae > UBA6168. The sequence continues at coordinate 366,974 of CBDCVJ010000086.1, forward strand.
GCGACCCTCAGGTCGTGCCGGGCGAAGAACGCCGAGGCCAGGCAGGCCAAACAAAAAGCTATCGACTACTATGTGGAGCATGACGACCGGATGCAGTACGGAACGTACCGGGAAAAAGGCCTGATGATCGGCTCGGGCCCCATTGAGGCAGCGCACAGGAGCGTCATCCAGCAACGGATGAAACTCTCTGGGCAAAAGTGGTCTGTCCCAGGGGCACAGGCCATTGCCAACCTCCGGTGCTACAAACAGAGCGGTGCCTGGGGGATGGTAAAAAAAATTATCGCCGCCGCCGCTTGACCGTGCAATTTGTTATACACACAGAGCCTTGTCAAGTGATAGTGATTTTGCTGTTTTTATTTAAGATCTAAAAAAACACTTCAATATGTATGGAAAAAAAGAGATGCTCTCATCTTTTTACCGCATTCACATTTCCAAACATTGGTGAACGTTGACATAAGCAAGAAAACAATCGAACAGGGTAGGCGATCAACAATCTCAGTTTTTCAACTGCCTTCGTTAATTCCCCATATATCCAAATCCATCCCCAGCTAACCTATTTTTGATGAGAGGGCGGTCAGAAGGCCGCCTTTTTTATTGGATCAAATTGATGAGCGTCTGGTAATCGTCCCACTTCGCATCCTCACCTTTCATTTCCAAAATTTCCAGCATCAATTCACCTTGCCCATCGTCAGCGTATTTTTCTTCAATTTCCATGAGTGTTTGGCGGGTGCGGATTTCGATCTGGCCTTTGGCCAATTGCGCCATGCGCCAGTGCCAAGTAGCTTCCATGCTTTTCAAAATGCGGCCGTAGACCTCAAAATGGTCGGCATCGGGCGTGAGCGGTGTGATGCCTTTAAAGGCGAGGTTGTTACGGGCTATCATCTTCCCGTTTTCGATGATGAAATAAGCAGTGTGTGCCCATGTGCCACCTTCTGCCAGTAGGCGGGAGTAAAGTACCAATTGAAGGTCTTCTTCATTTTTCAAAACATTGGCCCTATATGTTGCACCTCGCCATTTAAGATCTATAATAGCGAGTTCGTCATCCCGTTTCAACACCAAATCGGCGATGCCTCTGATGTCTACTTGAGAATGGCCTGTTGACTGCAGGCTGCCAACTGTTGCCTGTTCACTACTCCCTGGAAACTGCCCTATCAGATCTTTTTCGGTATCCATTATCCGCCAGCCGTTGTCACGGATATGGGAAATGAGGCTCCAGGCAGCATATTTCAATTTATTGATAAACGCAATCCGTTCGGGTTCTCTGCCATACATGAGTAGCACTGCACCTTCCCTGACCAGCAGTCGGCGGCAATACTGCTCGATCCAGTCACTGATGTCATTTTTATTAAAGGTATAAATGCCTTCCTCTTTCATCAGTTTCTCAAAGACACGGTGGGCGAGGTTGCCCATGAGGGCATTGTCTTTTACCACACTGAGAATGGCCGACTTGTTCAACTTGATTTTATAGCGAAAAAACCATTGATAAGGGTAATAGAACAGGGATTCCAGGCTGGTCAGCGTTTCGTATTCACGATCCAGCTTATCCATGTTTTGCACGTTGAGAAATGCTTTTGGCTTGCCTAGATAACGGCGGCCAACCACCTCCCAGATGGGCAGCTTAAATAAATTATCAAGTAAAGAAGGTTTATTTTGGGAAACGTCAACCGTGATTTTTTCCAATCCAATGAAAGCTGCTTCAAGGTCACCGAGGAGCGGGTGGGAAAGTGTTTCCGCACCATCTACCACTTTGGGTATGACCAACACCAATCGCTTTTCCGCCATCAAGACTGGACGAGTGCGCTGCCATAACATTCGGGCGTTTTCCACTTCAGGGGTGTCTGGGTGAATATCCAACCCATTGAGATAGGCTCTTTCGTGGGGGTACCACCGGGAGAAAAAATGAGGCGGTTCATTCTGTACAAAATCCCACCACAACACTTCATCCACCTTGCCGATAAAGGCACTTGGGTGCATGGCAAAAGGTAGGTGCCCCACTTCCCGCTCCTGAAATACGACGGGCGATGGTTCGTAAATAGTGCGGACGATACGCTCCAATTGAAGGTAATTCAATTCGGGTTCGGGCAGCGCTTGCAGAAGCTCTACTATGCGTTTGGCCTGACCGCTCAAAACGATGAGCGAGTTGTTTTTGCTCCCATTTTCTTCAAACACTTTCATGGCCCACTCGCGGAGGTAATCATAAATTTCGAGGACGTCCGCCTTGGGCACCGATTTGTCGATACCATAGCGTTGGCGCTCAAACCAGAAGTTGTATTGCTTCCTTTGTTCAGCTACCACTTTGGGCGGTTCTATTTCTTCTAGTTCGGAAAAGTATCGGTTGGTCATCGCATACCAACCTTCTCCCTGCGTACCTGGCGAACGGGCCACTTGAAAGGCGATCTGAGTAGCGAGTTCGTCAGGTAGGGGTTTTAAGGCGAGAGAGACAAATTCGAGTATTTTAAATGGGTCAATGGGTTTCCAGAGGAAGGTGGGCGCCAATTTCAAAATCTGCAATGCTGGACGGGCCAACGATGCAGAAAGGATTCCCAGGCTGGGCAAGCCCTCTTTAACCAGGGCAATTTCGAGCGTCCGGCTTTTTTCTGGTATCAGACAGGCAGGGCAGAAATCTGGGTTTAGACGTAAAAGCTGTGCTATATATGCAGCTGCTTCATTTGCTCGTTTGGCATGCAGAAGTAGAAGGCTTCCGTCCGCAACGAGGTTTTGTTTTTTAGAAATACTGGTGCCATTCAATAACTGTTGAAATTTTTCAAGATCGGTCTCCGTTGAACTACCAATTTGTTTTGTTCCAACCTGCTTAATGATTGGTTTTGCTCCTGTTTTTCCTATTACGTTGAAAAGACGGCCGAAGTGGCAAGGCAACAATTCCATTGGTTCATTTATTGTCACCTCCGTAAATGGATGCCCCTGCTCAGGCAATAATTCCAAAACTACAGCAAAGCGGTCAGCAAAGCCAGGGGAAAGAACCAATTGCTGCACTGTTTCGGTTGGTTCTTTGTAGAAAAGAGCCTCCACCTCGGCCAAAGTTTTAAGCCTTGGCGGCGTGTTTTTGTTGATGGAAAAATCCCAACCACCAAGTAGCAACTCGTCCCGTCGTGACAGTAGTTCAGAAGCCGTTGCAAATTGATCTGCCTCAAAAGATTTTTTATAGAATGGTGAATCCCGAAGTGAATTCGAGACGGGTCGCTGTCTGGTAACTGGTGAATCGAGGTCGGCTCCAAAATCAATTTCTATCTGATTGCTTAAGGGTGGACTGCCATCAACCGATTGATGACTGATCAAAGCTTGTCTGTATTGTTCGACTCTTAAATAGTCAATATCGTCGGGATGGCCAGAAAGACCAAGGTGGGTTTCCATGACAATTAGCAAGGAGCGTGGGCCACAGCGGTGAACGCCACCTTCTTTACTGTCCATACGTGGAACTACCAAATCTTCGAGGCGGAGACCAAATATTAATTTCATACTTGAATTTTGCTAATGTAGCTGGGAAATTTATTTCCCAATGTTGATATTATTTTGGGAAACGGATTTCCCAACTACGGAAACAGGGTGCTCTCCAAGTAATGGAAAACACCCTGCTGTTGTTATCATGAGAAACAAATTGCTTCGAAGATTTCGGTAAATCACAAATTTACCCCAACCCTGTTGCATTCCGCAGTGCATCAATTTGCGTGGCCCAGAGTTTTTTGTGCTCATCCACTTCGTCGTCATCACAGAAATCGGTGATTTCAAGAACGGTTTGGTTGGTGACCCCTCCTTTGGATATTTTGAACTCCAGATACTCCCCCGCCCGGTCTTCATCGAGCCAATCATATCGTACTCGTTCATTTTCGATGTTTTCGCTTAACCTCGCTTCTTCGCCAGCCCCGCTCCATTCAAAAGTATAAACGCCTTTTATCACGTCCACACCATCACAAAACCAACGGATAATGTCGCCGGGAGCGGTAAAATATCGATACAACAAAGATGGGGATGCTCTCATCAGAAAATCTATGTTGACTTTAACTCTTTCCATAATTAATTTGATTTTAAAAGTAAAAGACTGCAAAAGTGCGCATCTGCAAGAATGCAAAATCTATTCGTTTTTAAGAAAGATTTGCCTTATATACCCAGGCCACTAAAACAGCAAAACTACTCGGTTCAAGATGGATCTTCTTTTTCTTAACCTTAATACCCCTTGGCACTTCTTCACATCTTAAACAGATGCTGCACCCGCAATAAAGGATAAAATCTGTATTTTTCAAAAAAAATAGTCCGTTTTCAGCAACAAACCCAAATAATCTACCGCCATGTAGTGATAAATCCTTTTTTCATAAATTTTGGACTGGCCAATGCGCTGAAACGATTAAGAGTCAACCTTTTTTAAATAAATAGAAAAGAGATATGTTTGGCCAAACTGCTAAGGTGTTGATTTTCAATCAGAATCCCTTTATTTTTGCACGTATTTTCCTCGGAAGTTTCCCATTTGCCCCATCCCGTTGTTTTTTAATAGTTCCGTGCCTCTACCCTTGTACATGTCCTTCACTTACATTTTCATTTTTTTTATTTCGACAATCCACTCCTAATTTCCCGATTACATAAATCATTTTTTTTATTAATGTTGCAAAGCAAAAACTATTTTTTCATCGAACACTAAAGAAGCGGCTTAATGAGACAGTTAAAAATAACAAAATCAATTACGAACAGGGAAAGCCAATCCCTTGAAAAATACCTTCAAGAAATTGGCAAAGTTGATCTCTTGACCCCCGAAGAAGAAGTCGAATTGGCCAAGGCCATTAAATCGGGAGACCAGACTGCCCTTGAAAAACTGACGAAAGCTAACCTCCGTTTCGTCGTTTCGGTAGCCAAACAATACCAAAACCAAGGTCTTTCCCTCAGCGACCTCATCAATGAAGGCAACCTCGGCCTGATCAAAGCAGCCCAACGCTTTGACGAAACGAGGGGCTTCAAATTTATTTCCTATGCCGTTTGGTGGATTCGCCAGTCTATTTTGCAAGCATTGGCCGAACAGTCCAGAATCGTGCGGCTTCCTTTAAACAAAGTCGGCTCATTAAATAAAATCAATAAGGCTTTTTCCGAACTTGAGCAAAACTACGAGCGGGAACCATCTGCCGAAGAATTGGCGGCACTATTGGAGATACCAACTGAGGAAGTGGAGACTACACTTGGGGTTGCAGCCCGACATGTTTCCATGGATGCCCCTTTTGTGGACGGTGAAGACAATTCTTTGCTCGACGTTTTGGAAAATAGCCATACGAACAACACGGACAAAGGATTGGCCTATACCGAATCACTGCGTCTGGAAATTGAGCGGTCGCTCAGTACCCTCACCGACCGCCAATGCGACGTGATTAAATTGTATTTTGGAATAGGTATCGAGCATCCGATGTCGTTGGAAGATATAGGCGACAAATTTGGCCTTACACGTGAACGGGTGCGTCAGATCAAAGACAAGGCCATCAACAAACTCCGCTCGGCCAATCGCAGCAAATTGTTGAAGCATTATTTAGGAGCTTGATAATGGTGAGAGGTGAATGGTGAATGAAAAGAGGCATAAATGGAATGGACCATTTATGCCTCTTTTCATTCACCATTCACCTCTCACCATTAATCATTTCAAAACTACTCCCATGCTATTATTCTTTCGGTCACATTCATCAGCAAATTGTTGGCTTTCGAGGGAAAGGATAAGGCTTTTCATGTACCTTGTTTTTTTGCGGATATCCAGTTTGATTTGGGCAGTGACCTGTTCCCCTTTATTCAATTCGTTGACTTTTCTGACCTCTTCTGTGATGGCTTCCCTACCGATGGGTATGGCTCCCCGGGTAAGCGTAGTGACACCTGATATGTATGCACTGACAACAAGATTGTCGTTTTTGTCGGACGTTTTTCCAAAGAGATAAAAAGTGCCTTCCCCTTGGTTGGTTATGGAATACTGGAGCGTGGCCCATTTATCGTCTTCTTTGATTATTTTAATATCAGTGATTAAAATGTCGGGACAAGGAGCCTTTTCTTTTATAGGTTCATGTATTGGTTGGCCACCTTTTTCGCTCCATTCGTTGTTGGGCAAAGAAGGTGCCTCCATTGTTTTCCATGACAGGCTATTGGCCGATTCTTCGGATTTCTTATGTTCTGGTCGCGCAGCGACAGGTGGTTTGGGCGTGGTTTTCTTCGGAGGGGTTGGCAGCACGTTAGGGATTTTTAATTCCATCCCTTTGATGGATTTGCCAGCTTCCAATTTAAATTTTTCTTTGGCCAGTTGACGTTGGATATTTCCGCGGTAGCCACCGAGTTTTGCCTTAAAGATGGATTTATCAAAATTGAATACGACCCAATGTTCCGTACCTTCCCGACCCATGTCCACATTCATCCTACCTGAATTGACAACCGTGAAACTGATTTTCACCCAATCTTTATTTTCTTTTATCAATCTGAAATCAGTCAACTCCAAACGGTACCCTCGGTATTTTATTGAGTCCTTATTTGAGGCATTGATGTGGGGCTTAGAAGCAGAAAAGCCATTGCCAAGAAGAGCAACGGGCAGCAGAAAAAAGCAGCTCAATAAAAGTATGTTTAATTGCTTCATTATCACGATTGCATATTCTTTTCCTTTGGTATATCTGATGTAAAAGATCGGCTTAGGAATGGTGACCAAATAAATGCATATTTATTTGGTCACCATTCCTTAGGATATGATCGCAAACAAGAGAGGGAGGTTACTGATTTTTCACAACTTTTCATCTTCATCCAAAATGTCAACGGGCCTGTCAATACTTTCCTCAAGGGCTATAAAAGTTTCCGTTCGCTGGATGCCCGGAATTTTTTGAATGGTATCATGTAGCACATCTTTCAGGTGATTGGTGTCCCGGCAATAGATTTTTGCAAAAATATTGTAAAGCCCTGTAGTATAGAATGCTTCCACCACTTCCGGTATTTTTTTCAGCTCTTCGGCCACATCATCAAACAATGAGCCTTTATCGAGATAAATGCCGAGGAAGGCGCAAATATCATACCCCAGCTTGGTGTGGTCAACTGTTAAGGTGGCACCTTTCACCAATCCCATTTCCCTCAATTTTTTCATCCTGACATGGATCGTCCCACCAGAGACAAATAGTTTTTTGGCTAAATCAGTATAAGATTGTTCGGCGTCATGCATTAAGGCAGAAAGGATCTGCCGGTCGAGTTTGTCTATTCCGCTCATTTATGGAAAGTTGGTTGACGGTTGACGGCGGGTGGTTGATGGCTACTGCCGTCAACCACCCGCCGTCAACCAACTTTAAAACAAATGTCTCATTTTGTTGATAGATTTCCAGATGGGCTTTAAATAAAATATTAGGTAACGGGGCATCTCTTTATGCTTTTGTATTTCTCTTGAAGAAAATACCTATCTTTTAAAGCAACGATTGATAGTTAACATTGTTATTTTTTCTAACCCACAAAACCCGTTCATATCTTTACAAATTGCCCTAATTACTTTTTATGTGAACAAAGCATTTCGTTATTTTGGCGGAAATATTGTTTTATAGTAAAGTGTCTGGGATCAAAAGACAGGGATCATACAGGTATTGCCGGATCAAAAATGATTTAAATTAATTTGAGAAAAGGCTGGCCCTTCAAATCTCTGCCGCCTCCAAATGAGACTGAACGCCAAAAAGAAAGAACAAACCGATATAATCATCCCGCAATGGACAAAGAATTAAATACTGCACCTAAGAAATTGAATATATGGCTGCCATTGTTATTCTCCTTGGTACTGGTAGTGGGTATGTTGATTGGCACGAAAATGCAGCATAACCCGCCAACGGTAGCTACCATTGAAATGCCCAAAAAGGAGGACTTGCCACCAAGCGTCATGGGACAGGGCAAATTGGAAGAATTGATCCGGTATATCGAGGCCCGTTATGTTGATGACGTGAACAAAGACGAACTGGTCAAAGAAGCCATTGACAATATCCTATTCCAACTCGATCCACATTCCAATTACATTTCAGCAGAACAACTCAAATCGGTCAACGACCAGCTCGAAGGTCATTTCGATGGCATCGGAATTGAATTTATCGTCGTGGACGATACAGTGATGATCGTCAAAACGATGAAAGATGGCCCTTCGGAAAAAGCAGGTTTGCAGGCAGGTGATAAAATCGTCGAAATTGAAGACTCCCTGACTGTTGGGGATAATATTGATTACGAAGGCATTTTGGCCAAACTAAAAGGGACAAAGGGCACTAAGGTATCGGTAGGCGTCAGACGGTTGGGAGAGGAAGACTTGCTGCACTATACAGTGACGCGAGATAAAATACCTGTTAAAAGTATTGAGGTGGCTTATATGATTGATGATAAAACAGGCCTCATCAAGGTCAACCGTTTCACCGCCAGTACGTATCAGGAGTTTATGGAAGCCTTGGAGGATTTGGTAGTAAACGATTCCCTTCAACACTTGCTAATTGACCTGAGGGATAACCCCGGTGGATACTTGAATGAAGCCACCAATATTCTTAGCCAATTATTTAATGAAAAAGATAAGCTGCTTGTTTACACGGAAGGTGTGAACGTCAGCCGCAGTGAGTATAAATCTACGGGCCGCAACTTTTACGATCTGAACAACATCGCTGTGCTGGTTGATGAAGGCTCCGCTTCCGCCTCGGAAATATTGGCTGGGGCCATTCAGGATTGGGACAGGGGCATCATCGTTGGCCGAAGGACATTTGGAAAAGGGTTGGTGCAGGAGCAATACCGCCTGCGGGACGGGTCGGCCATCCGATTGACCATCGCCCGTTATTTTACCCCTTCGGGTCGCTGTATTCAAAAACCCTATGATAGTAAAGAACAATATGACGGCGACCTCGCCGACCGGACAATCAATGGTGAACTGTACGGTAATGCAGAATTTGAAATTGTTGATACTACGAAATACTATACCGGTTCAGGCCGGACCGTTTATGGCGGCGGTGGCATCATACCCGATGTATTTGTCCCGCTCGACAGCAACCTCATGCGGGCGGATTTTTTGACCCTGCGTCAATATGTACAGCCTTTTGCATTCCGATATATTGAAAAACACCGGGAAGATTGGGCCGATAAACAACTTTTGGATTTCGTAAAAGATTTCTCGGTAGAGGATGATCTAATGAAGGAATTCTATCTCTACGCTGATGCTAAAGCAAAAATGAAGCAGGATCGGCTTATCAGGAGGTTGGATGTAGAAATGAGAAAATATATCAAAGCGACCATCGCCCACCAACTTTGGTCAGAAACGGGCTATTTCATGGTATTGAATGAAACTGATCCGGTGGTGGCAAAGGCCCTGGAGCTTATGTCAGAAGATGATCCACTTTCTGCGCTCAATAACTCACCAGAAACAAAGGCCAGTTCGAATTGAATCGGTAAATCAAAGCCTTACAGATGTTAAGTAGGTGAATGAATATAATCGACACTTTTTCGCTTTATTGCTATTAGCCTTTTGCTTTTAGCTATTAAAAGCCAATAGCAAAAAGCCAACAGCTAATGACATTTATAAAAAGTGTCGATTATTTCATTCAACCTACTTAAAATCATCCTGTAAACTTATATCCAACTCCCCGCACCGAGTGGAAATAAACTGGGCTCCGCTGGTCTTCCTCAAAATATTTACGGAAAGAAAGGATGAAATTATCAATCGTCCGGGTAGATGGGAAAACATCATAGCCCCACACTGATTGCAGTATCTGGTGTCGTGACACTACCTCATTGTTGCGGTCTATCAACAGCTTGAGCAGCATCGCCTCTTTTTTTGTCAAAAGAAAATCACCTTGGACGCCCGTTGCTTCGTAAGTGCGGAAATTGACCTTGTTTTTCCCAAATTCATAAATTTCAGGTGTGTTCTCAGGCGCCTTGCTGGTTCGGCGGATGAGGTTGTTCACACGCAGTAAGAGTTCTTCCAAATGGAACGGCTTGGTCAGGTAGTCATCGGCACCACGTTTCAATCCAGCGATCTTGTCGTTCATGCCATCTTTGGCAGTCAGGAAAATCACAGGCACTTCCATATTGGTCAGCCTTATTTGCTCACAGATTTGAAAGCCGTCCACCTCTGGCAGCATCACATCGAGGATGATGAGGTCGAAATGTTCCTCCTCAAAATGTTTGATGGCTTTGCGGCCATTGTCTGTGGCGACCACTTCATAGTCTTCCAGTTCGAGGTTCATCTTCACGACGTCCCTGATGTTTTCTTCATCTTCAACGAGTAATATTCGCATGGTTGGTGTATTAGTGAATTGGGAATTGGAGGAATTGGGGGGACTTTTGACTAATATACCAATTCCCCAATTCCCTCAATTTACTAATTCCCCAATTTCCCAATTCCAAATTCAATTCTAAAAACAGTGCCTTGGGGTTTATTTTCTAAAATCTTTATTTGCCCCTTATGTGCTTTTACAATCTGGTTGACGATGAACAGGCCGAGGCCAGTTCCTTTTGTTCTACGGGTTTCTTCACTGCCCACCCGATAAAATTTCTCAAAAACCCTTTTGCGCTCGTTCGGAGGAATGCCTACGCCTTGATCGGCAATGGTCAAAGAAACGTTTTTTCCATTGGCTTCGAGGCGTATATCAATTTCGGGAGTATTTTCAGAATACTTTACTGCATTGTCCACCAAGTTATTGAACAGAAGGGTCATGCTTGCCCGATCTAATTTCAGCAAAGGTAAAAATCCTTTTTTTTCAAAATGTAAATTGGCCTTGTGATGTCTGTTTTTTGCCTTGGCCAACAAGTCCTCCACTAATTCTCCCAGGTTGATTTCTTCGAAATCCGGTTGATAGGCGGTTTCCAGTTTTGCCGTGAGCAACAGGTTTTCTACCAATTGCAACAACCGCTCATTTTCCTTCAAGGCAGTGCCAGCCAGTTGGTTGGATTTTTCTTTTGGCAAATCTCTTTTCATCAGCGTTTCCAAAACCAACTGGATGGATGCGATGGGGGATTTCAGCTCGTGGGTAATAGCAAGCAAGAAATTACGCTGCTGCTGGTTCGCCTGCACCTGTCGGTAATAACTTTTATGGATGAACCAAATGCCTGCCACGAGGGTCAATACAAAAACGCTGGCCTCGCCGAAGATCATCTGCTCCTGCCGTTTATAGGCATTGTGGAGTTCTTGGTATTGGGCTGTATTTACAAAATCTTTGTTGCTTTTGATTTTCCCTTCTGCCGCCATTACGAGCTGTGCCAATTCTTGCTTGGCATGGAAGGCGTCCTTGTTTTTGGTAAACAACAACAAGGCCCACCACGTAAATGCCAACAGCATGTACGCCATAACGATGTAGGAAAATAAGCGGAGTTTTTGGTTTTGCATAACAGGTGCAAAAGAAGGGAATTTAGAGATTTTATGGAAAGGATAGGGAAGAATGGAAAACTGTTTTAAGATTCTTTCGGGAAGTCTAGGTCAAACAATTCCTTCGGATGGATTTCAAGTGCATTTGCAATCTGTAGTATTTGACTGATACTGGTATTGATAACACCCCGCTCGATGCGGCTGATCTGGCTGAGTTCCAGATCAGCGGCAAAAGCCAGCTTCTCTTGCGTCAGGTCTTTCGATTTCCTGATTTTCCGCAAGTGCTGCCCGAAGGCTTTGATTGCCGCTTCGTGACGAGTGTACTTCACAGCAGCAACATGGGGAGAGTGTGGAAAAATTATATAGGCAAATTTGCCTTGTTTTGACTTTGATCACTTATCTTCGTTGTATTGTTTCACTCTTTCTGGTTGTTGCTCTTCTAATTGGGTTAAATTAAATGATTGAAGACAGCAGCTCTGAAAACCAAAACCTTGCTCACAACATAAAATCCATTACAACCTTGTTGTTTGTGGTTCTTGCATTTGCGCTAAATGTAAAATCACAATGTTACCTTGAAAACCTTACGTGCGGGACATTAAAAGCTTCTCTAGAAAATGTCCCAGATCAGTTTTTGAAAATTCCTACCGCTACAACTACATTCCGAAGTGTTTCTGAAAAAATCGATGCTCAGTTGACTTTCTCCCTTGAAAAAGAGATTGCCACAGGCATCTGGAAAAAAGTAAATCAGGTCAAAACAGATGCATCCGAGGTTCTTTTTGAGAACCTGAACACTGGAACTTACCGAGTCACTACGATTGCCAACAACTCCATCAAAAAGGTAAGGACAAAAGTCCATACCCACGAAAAAGGGTTCGACCCTAAATTCGATGGTTTTTCTTCCAATGCCGTTAAGGTTGCCAACTGTAGTGGTTTTCTTGGTAATGATTCTCAGAATGCTCCGAAACGCATTTCCGTATTTCCCAATCCCACCAAAGACGTGATCCACGTCGCTGGCATTCCTGCTGACTATGAAATGGTAACAGCATTGCTTTATAACCTAAATGGTCGTGCCTTATTGGAAAGGGACTTTGATACAGGGGCTTTTGAGATTAAAATCCCCCACTTAGCAGAAGGCATCTATTTGCTGAAATTGAAAGGTGCTGACAACACCGAACTGGTTGTCAAAAAAATAACCATAGTTCGGTAAATGTGGCTGCGCCTTTCATTGCTTTTGTCAACCTAATTATTTCATTTTCAAAAACTAAAGACATGTCTAACATAAAATATATTGCCTTTCTTTTTGTATTGGCATTGACCTTTCAAAACGTATCAATTGCACAAATATCTCCAGAAGGGGGGAGACCCCTGCGGAGACGGCGGTTCCACTTACCCTCATTGATCTTGCCCCTGCTGCGACTGCCCAGTTATCCTCTGTTGATGGTGCATATATACCTGACCATGTTATTGATGGTGACCACTCTGAAGCGAGCCTTGCCCAGACAAATTCCGAGAACAATGCTTGGGTTGAAATTGTATTGGAAAAACCTTCTTACGTGGAAGAATTGACCATTTGGTATCCACAAAGCCAACCACTCGCCAATGCCTATGTGCTGCTCTCCAATATCCCGTTTGAAAGCGAAAACTTGGCACAGGAACTTATTTCCGAGGAGGTGGAATACCTTTACCTTCAAAATTTGCAATCTGGGACTTCAGTACCTGTTCAGATGTCCGGTGTGCAGCATATCAGGGTTCAAAACGAAAACAATGGAGGGCTTTCTTTGCTGGAGGTAGATATTTCTGGGCATGTAGAAGATTGTGGTAATGGGATAGATGATGATTGTGACGGATTTGTAGATTGTGATGATAAGGATTGTGGGCCGAGGATAGTAAATGTTGATATTATTAACCCATCATGCGGGATTTGCCCAGATGGCCAAATATTCATTCAAGCATCTGGAGCGAATTCTCAGTATTTTTTATATAGTATTGATGGGGGAACAACATTTCAGCATGAAAATACTTTCGAAAATTTATTGCCAAGTGAATATGAGGTTGCTGTAAAAAATTTCATTACAGGATGTATTTCTGAGACTATAGTTAATCTATATCCTCCTGAAGGTGACCCAAGCGAATGCTGTGCAAATGGTGGCTTTGAATTGGGTGATTTTACCAATTGGACAGGTGGGGTTAGCTCTACTTACGGAGGTGGGTTCACAAATACGACATTAAGCACAAGTTCGTCTGGATTATGTGCTTGTACATTCGGTTGTGCAAGACATTCCATTCTTTCAGGAAGTTTTGTGGATCCTATTATTAATAAAGAAATTATATCTGCAAGTAGTGGCATGTATGTAGCAAGACTTGGAAATTGTGAAAATGGGAAAGAGAAAGAAAGGCTAACATTTAATATTACGGTTGATGAATGTAATAGTGATTTATTTTTTAATTATTTAATGGTTATGCAAGACCCTGACCATAATTCAGATGAAAACCCATATTTTCGATATATAATCACAAATGAAACGACTGGCGAAGAAATTGAGGATGAAAAAATATTGGCTGATACCGGAAATGATATATTTGAAGTAATTCCTAATCAAAATGGTGATATTGTTTACACAAATTGGAGGTGTGTTTCAGTTGATTTACTTTCTGAAGCATCTATTGGAGATGTAGTCAGCATCGAATTTATAAATTCAGATTGTAAACTGCAAGAGCACTATGGATATACTTATCTTGATGGATTGTGCAATAGTCAAGCAGAGTCAGAACCAAAAGTAGTATTCGATGTAAATGAAGTCTATTGTTCAAATCAGGAAATTTTAGTAGATGGTACTGGAAGTCTCGATTATATTAGATATAGATGGTCTATTTGTGAAGTAAGTTCAACAGGAGAATTAGTGAATTGTTTTTTTCAACCTCAATATACAACTGGACTGATTACTGAACTATTAAATGTAAATGAATTATATATTAGTGGTAGTTTTCAATTTGAATGTGAAAAAACATATGTGATTACCCTCACTTTGGAGTGTCCTCTTCCCCTAAGCCGCAACCGCTGAAAAGTAGAGATTCTGATTTGCTTTTTCAAAATCATCGGGAGTAGAATATCCGATGGAACTGTGTGGCCTGAGTGAATTATATTCAAGCCACCATTTCTGTAACTGCTCATTGAGTTTGGGGATGCTGACAAACCATTCCAAGTTGAGGCACTCTTTTCTCAACGTCCCGTTCAACCGTTCGATCAGGCCATTTTGACTTGGTTTTCCCGGTTGGATGAACTTAAGTTCAACGTTGTTTCTACCAGCCCATTCTTCCAGTTTTCCAGATATAAACTCCGGGCCGTTGTCACAGCGGATGTATGATGGGCAACCCCGCCATCCTACGGCCTGGTCCAATACTTCGGTCAGGGTTTTGGCCGAAATACTGGGGTAGGCTTCTGTCCATAGGGCTTTGCGGGAACACTCATCCATGATGTTAATGATCCGGACCTTTTCCTGGCCCGGCCCCACAACCCAATCGCTTACAAAATCCATCGCCCAGCCTTCATTGACTTTATCCGGTGCCAGTAAACCCAGGTATTCCCGGCGGATTTTCTGTCGTTTTGGGGGCAACCTCAAATGAAGTTCCTCTTGTCGCCATATCCGATATATCCGCTTGTGGTTCCAGGAATGGCCCTGGCGACGTAAAAAATGAAAAACCATCCAGAACCCCCAGGCAACAAAACGTTTGGTGACCTGGTGCAATAATCCCGCAATCAGGGCATCCATCTCTTCTGGCCGGTGACCCTTTTTGCGCAGGTAATAAGATTGGCGCCTAAAGCCCAGAACGGAACAGGTCAGCCTGACACTTATCTGTCTATGCTCTTTGAAATGATCTATCATTTCTTCTTTTCGTCCTGGGCCTGCCACTTTTTTAGCATCTCATAACCTTCAGAGAGGATCTCATGGTTCAGGCTCAGTTCGGCATACATTTTCTTGAGACGGGCGTTCTCCGCCTCCAGTTCCTTTAGACGGCGCTTGTCCCCGTCCTGTTGGATAGCCAGGCCTTTTTTCCATTTGTGAAAAGTGGCCGGGCTGATCTGGTGTTTCCGGCAAATTTCTTCGACAGTTTGCCCGGCATCTTGTTCTGCCACGATCGCCAGGCGTTGAGGTTCGGTAAAACTACTTTTGCGCATCACTAAAATTTTTAGAAAGTTAGAAAATATTCAGCTAACTCTCTGATTTTCCGTGGTTGCGCTTATTGGGAAGAGGACAGGAGAATGAATGCACTGATGCTGTTGGCTACTCACATGATTTTTTATATACTTGTGAAGATGCCATATTTTTGAATTATTACGATATGCTTAATTGTTCGAGTACAAATCTGGTGGACGTCACAATAGAAGGAGATAATCAATGCAATAACTGTGATTACATTTGGAGCCCCAGTCAGTATCTTGATGATCCCACTATAGAGTTTCCCACAATTTTAGGTTCGATAAACGGTATCGCATTGGACCAAACTTATTATGTAGAAGCCAGTAATGAATATGGGTGCTCTGATAGGGATACGGTGGAAATATATGACTTAACTGCTGATGTGGAAGTAGAAATTAAACTATTCGAATATTGTAGCTATGAGTTGTTTGCTGCCTTAACTGTTAATGAAGAATTATCTAGTGATTTAGTTAGCGCAGTATTTACTAATCTTACAACTGGAAATCAATATGATGGGATAATCGTTGATGATCCAATTGTTGGAACAGAATTCATATTTAAAGGAAGTAATCCATTGATACCAACTGATATAGGAGTTGTGGATAATTGGCGAGTAAGATTTATTATATCCCAAGACGGTGCTGAAAACAATACGGTTATTGGAAACAATTGCTCACTTTCTGCAGATTTTCCAACAATTGGCCCTACCAATTTGTATTATGGTGATTTTGGTGAATTCGAGATCAAAAATGTAATAACACCAAATGGTGACGGGGTCAATGATGAAGCATGCGTAGAAACAGTGGATTTACCCCCTTTGTTTACCCATAATGCTTACTATGGAAAGATGATAATAAAAAATCAGTGGGGGGATACTGTATATGAGGTTGAGGCATTTGGGGATCCGAATAATTTGATCCCCTTTCCTGATTCTGATCTTTGTTGGGACGGCACTTTTAGTGGTAATGGTGAAGATGTGCCTGCAGGAACGTATTGGTGGTTGCTATGGTTCAAAAATTGTGACAACCCAGGACCAGAAGGTGAAAATGGGGTATATATGGGGACTAATTATATTAAAGTAGTTAGATGACCTTATGTTCCAGATTTTCAATTAAAAGAACACAACTGTAAATTTAATTTAAAATTTACAGTTGTGTTCTTTTAATTGTTTGTCCCTCGGCTTATATTAAATCCTTGCATTTATATTTATTGTTTTTCTTTATTGTACAATAAGCCATGCTAAATGATTCTTAATATGTTTTCATGAAAAAAAACCAAAGCATCATATCAGACAACATAAAAAAAATAATTTTTTTCTTGTACCTGTTTAATTCATCATTGGTGTTTATTAGTGGGCAAAACTATATTTCGGATAATGTCTTTATGCTTTGCGACTCCAATAAAAATCAAATTGATGTTAGTGTATCTATTTTAATAAGTAAAACAAATTTTGAAGATAACCTTATAGATAGAACTCACGTTTTTAAAGATTTGATTGAGCAAGAACCTCCTAATCAATTTTATTTCAATATTGGTTATGGGGTAAAATACCTCAGAAGTATTTCTTGGAAATGGGCAATCGGAATCGGAATAGGATATAGAAAATATGGGCAGCAATCTCGGTCTAATCTTGGTCTATCCGATTTGAATGTTCAAAAATTGAGAATAGTCGGCAGCTTTTATGAAATGTCTTTCCCACTAAAATTTCAATTTAAGAAGAAGCCCAAAATAAATCTCTATTTAGTTGGAGAACCGATTTTTAATATTTACAATAGGGTAATTGCTTTTGACTTTAGATATACAGCACTTTTGAACCAAGAATTAGGATGTTGTACGTCAAAGTACCACCAAGCAACAGGTGGGTTTGTAAGGAAAATAAGAAAACACGTCGAATGGGATTATTGGCGAATTGGGCTTTCGGTAGGCGGAGAAGGGCTTTACGAATTGTCTCCTAATTGGGGTGTTTCAATTACTCCTACTTTTAATTTTTATTCGAGCTTTTTAAAAAAATCTTTGTCTTCTGATATAGCCTCTGGATTTATATTTTCATTTAATACTGATTTTGCAATTAATTATTCATTTTAAAACTAATTAAAAATGAAAATAAAAAGAACTATAATTTCTTTATTAATTTGTTTGCCTGTTTTTGTTTGTTGTCAAACATTCAGTTCCATAAAATTTGACTTTGGGGTTAATAACAGCAAATTTGACTTTGAAAGGGCAAGAGAAGGGTTGTGGTCTCCTTTTCCCGAATCATTTAGATCTAAAATGGGGTATTGTGGAGAAGGGTTAGTTTTTATGGATCTTTCGGCCCGTTTTAGGCTGGGCGCAGGGATTAATTTCACCCAAGTTAGATTTAATCATGTTGTAACAGGAATAATAACGGGTGATGATATTATTAATTCTTCTGTGACTTCTTTGTCTAGAAGAATATCTATCAATAATATTGGAATTCCATTCGAAGCTCAATATATCATTTACAATAAAAAGATTAACATACAGGCAAGTTCCGGATTAATTGTTTATAGACCATTTGTTTATTCTTCAGAAACTAAAGTAACAGGTGGTGGGGCGAATGATCCAGTTATAGTAGATAAAGGGCTGGATCAAATAAAAAAGCCAAAAGACTTAAAAATTGCCTCCTACGTGGGCTTGAATCTATCTTACCCCGTTACCGAAAATAATTTAATATCAATCGGGGGGCGTTATCAATTGTTCTTTTTGCCAGACGAATATTATTTCGAAGGTGCTACAGGGAATATTTCTATGGTAGGAATATCAATTGGATATGAGCATAAAGTGAAATGATGCACCACTAGCAAAATAAATAAGGCTAATTATTGATTGTCCGACTGTATTTCATAGACTTTGTTACATTCTCCATGAAAAAGCCCTGAATAAAAATTTTTTATTCAGGGCTTTTCGAAAATATATTTACAATTAAATCCTCACGCCGCTGCCGGCTCTTCTTCTTTTTTGTGCATAATATCGTCATCCACCAATACCCTTCCACAATGTTCACATACGATGACTTTCTTCCGCATGGAAATTTCCAACTGTAGCTGCGGTGGCACCTTATTGAAACAGCCTCCACAGGAAGCCCTTTCCACTGTCACCACGGCGAGGCCGTTGCGGTAGGAAGACCGGATTTTATTGTAAGCCTTTAACAGTCGATCTTCGATTTTTTTTCTGGACCTGTCACTTTTCTTGCGGAGTTTTTCTTCTTCTTTGGCCGTTTTTTCCTGAATGGCTTCCAGTTCTACTTTTTTGGCCTCCAGTTCTGTCTTTTTGGCATTCAGTTTTTCTTCAGTGCCTTTTTGTGTTTCTTGTTTGGCGCCGAGGCCCACATTGGCTTCCCTGATTTTTTTCTCAAACAATTGGATGTCGAGGCGCTGCATTTCCAGTTCTTTGGTCAGTGCTTCGTACTCCCTGTTGTTTTTCACATTTTCCGATTGTTTGGTATAACGCTCGATCAGCGCATTGGCTTCGGCGATGTTGGACTGGTAGCGGCTGATTTCCCCTTCCAGGTCTTCCACCGTTTCGTTGATACGGCGGAAACGGGTTTCAAGGCCAGCGATCTCATCTTCGAGGTCACGAACTTCCATCGGGAGTTCACCTTTAAGGATTTCCAGTTCATCTATTTGGGAATCAATGGTTTGTAGCTCGAACAATCCTTTGAGCTTTTCTTCAACTGTCAGTTCTGCCATACGGATGGGTTTTTGGTTTTTGGTTTTTGGTTCGGGGTTCTTGGTTTTTTGCCCTAACCAAGAACCCCGAACCAAAAACCAAAAACCCTACTATTTATAAATATTTCACCGGATTGGTGGTCACTTTTGAAAAATGGAGCGCAAAAGTAGGAAATTTTTCACTGATAATTTCCTGTAAAAGTTCAATGGTGAACTGCTCACTTTCATAGTGCCCGATGTCGGCGATGACGGTTTGGCCATCGGCATCAAAAAACTCGTGATATTTAAAATCGGCAGTAACAAAAACATCAGCTTTTTGGCGGATGGCATGGGGGAGGAGAAAGCTGCCCGACCCTCCGCATACTGCTACCGTTTTTACTGGTTTGCCCAACAGGCGGGTATGTCTGACACAGCCCGTTTTCATAGTCTTCTTCAGGTTTTGCAAAAAATCCATTTCCTCCATAGGTTCTGGCAGTTCACCGATCATGCCCGAGCCGATTTCAGTGGTGGGGTTTTCGAGCCGATGTATTTCGATATAGGCATCGGGCGCATGGGTTTTTATAAGGGAAATCAATTGAGGCTGTAGGCCAGAAGCATAAGTTACCTCCAATTTTTTGCCTTCGTGGATGGTTTCGTTTCCATCGATGAACACTTGGTTGTCACTGGAATAATTGACGTTGGAAGCGCCTGCTTTTGGCAAAGCGGTCAACAGGCCATTTACTGTTTCATTGGGGATGTAGGTATGCAGTTTTTTAGAAACATTTTTCGGGGCCAAGATGCGGGTGTTTTCTAAGGCCAATGTTTCGGCAATTTTGGCATTTACCCCTTTGTGATAAATATTGTCGAGGTTGGTGTGGATGGCATAGATGGCCACATCGTTTTTGATGGCCTTGATAACGGCCCGTTCCACGTAGTTTTTACCGTTCAGTTTTTTCAAACCCCTGAACACGATGGGGTGGTGGGCGATGACCATATTGCAACCCAAACGGATTGCTTCTTCCACCACTTCCTCTGTGGCATCGAGACTGACTACGGCCCCTTTTGATTCCCACGTCGGGTCGCCCGTGATGAGTCCGGCGTTGTCGTAGTTTTCCTGATAGGAAGGAGGTGCGATGGTTTCAAGGTGGGCAGCGATTTGTTTTATGGTAATCATTGATGTTGATTCTAAATTGAAATGTAAATTTTTCTCAAAATTAGCATAAAATACTACCTTGTCGGGAACTCATTTTTCACTCGTATAAATATTTATTATGAAAAGAGCACTACCCATTTTTCTGTTTTGTTTGATCTCATTGATTTCGCAGTCGCAGCACTTGCCCAAAGTTATGGATGACATCCAGATAGTACCAATGCTGCCACAGCCATCCCCATCGCCCATCTTGGGTTCTGCAATGCCATCATCAAATGCAGCACCTATAAATTTTAGGAACGAAGAAATCCAAATTGGCCTTACCTATTTTGAAACTCAGAGTATTGGTTCTATGGGGCGAAGGATAGCAACTTTCCCTGACGGGACGATTTCCGCAGCATGGCTGCATGGACTCGACCAAAATGGCGGGTGGCCTGACCGGGGAACTGCCTACAACCAATCTGATGGTACGAATTGGGATGGTATCCCTGACTTTAGTTTGGAAGCCACCCGCTCTGGCTATCCCTCTTTCACCAATACGCCCAATGGTTTGGAGGTTGTCATTTCCCATAAAAACACTACTGCTACCCAATGGTATTTGCAAGCACATACTAAAATGCCAGATGAAACAGATTGGACAGAAATGGAAATCCCTTCCACCGTGCCGGGCGGACCAGTTTGGGCAAAAGTGGCAACAGGCGGCTCAGATGGCAACAGCATCCATGTTGTGGCTGTATCGGTAGACCCAGAATTTGGGGGCGTCACCTATGAAGGGATAAATCAACACCCTTTATATTATCGTTCAACAGATGCTGGCGTAACTTGGGACAAGGTGGACGTGATCATCCCAGGATTGGACAGCAATTATTATTCTTCTGTTGCTGGGGAGGCATATAATATTTATGCCAACGGCGAAACGATAGCAATCGGCGTTTTTGACGCTTGGGGCGACATCGCAGTTTTCAAATCAATTGATAATGGTGAAACATGGACAAAGTTCATTGTAAAAGATCATCCATTGGATAAATATGATGGCTCCGGTTATGGCTCGGGCGATGTGCCTTTTGACCCGCTTGTTCCTGATTCCATTTCCATATTTTCTTCTGATTATTCTGGGTCGGTATTAGTGGATGATGATGGTAAAGTGCATGTTTTCTATGGGGCGATGTATGTTTACGCGAATGGTGCAGATCGGTTTTTAAATGTCCAATTTACCGATAACACCCTTGTTTTTGATGGTATTGCTTACTGGAACGAAAAGTTTGAAACAGATCAGGTAGAAATTATTGCAACTGCTCTTGATATGGATGGTGATAGTGTTGTGACTGCAAGCGATTTTGGAGACATACGTTATAATAACACGAATTTTACCAGTTTCCCTACTTCCTCCATTGACGATGAAGGCAATATTTATGTGGTTTACACTTCGGTGAGAGAGGATTTACCCAGTGTAGACAACATTACCCTCCGCCATGTTTTCATAGTTAAATCATCTGACGGCGGTCAAACTTGGTCGGAGCCTTTTGACCTTATCAACGAAGATGTGGTCGAATTTTTCAACTTTATCGAAGCGCAATATCCCTCTATCCCCTCACGGATCGGAGACAGAATCGAATTAATATATATGCAGGATTTTGCGGCAGGCTTGACGCCTGAGAATACTATTGTGCCTGAACAAAACATTATGCACGTTTCGTATGACAAAGAAACTTTTGAGACGACTTATGCAGGTGAAATCCGACAATTGAAAAGCAATCTGAAATTATCCCCCAATCCTGCTCTTGATGGCATAAGCGTCCAATTCGATCTCCCTGAAAGCATGAACGTTTCCTTCCGAATTTTTGATACTTTGGGTAAACAATATTATTTGTCCAAGAAGGAAAACCTTCCTGCTGGGAAGAACAGCGAATGGCTCAATATAATAGGAATTCCAAATGGGCTGTACTTCGTACAAATGGAAGCAGATGGGGCGCAGGCCAGTAGGAAATTAGTAGTTGGGAAATAATAATTGGGCTCTAAATGAAAATAATAAAGCCTGTAACTCAATAAGTTACAGGCTTTTTAGATAAGTACAGGCATTCGCCATTCTGTTCACAGCACCCTGCACTTAATGTTCAAATCACCCTTGCATGGCGCCGGGATTCGCATCGTTGTAGCGCTTGGTCACTTCGTGCCAATTGATGACGTTGAAAAAAGCGGCCACGTAATCGGGGCGGCGGTTTTGGTAGTTCAGGTAGTATGCATGCTCCCATACGTCGAGGCCAAGGATGGGGGTCCCCTGTTTGTCGGCTACGTCCATCAGTGGGTTGTCTTGGTTAGGCGTGGAAGTAACGAACAATTTATCATTGCTATCAGTGCAGAGCCATGCCCAGCCAGAGCCGAAGCGGGTACCTGCCGCCGTGGAGAATTCTTTTTTGAAATTTTCAAAAGAGCCAAAATCACGGTCTATGGCTTTTGAAATGTTCATTTGTGCAGTAGGTTCTCCGCCGCCATCGGGCGACATAATTTCCCAGAAAAGGCAGTGGTTGTAATAGCCGCCACCGTTATTGCGGACACCTGCGCCATGTTGCGACACAGTGGCCAAAATGTCCTCAATGCTTTTGCCTTCTAAGTCAGTACCTGCGATGGCAGCGTTGAGTTTGTTGGTGTATCCGTTGTGGTGTTTGCCGTGGTGGATTTCCATAGTACGGGTATCGATGTGAGGCTCTAAAGCAGAAAATGCATAAGGAAGATCGGGAAGTGTAAATGCCATGTTTTGATTGAAATTTTTGGGCAGTCCGGACGGTTGAGCGGTTTTCGGTTTGGTAACATTGAAACCGCCATGCTGCAATCGGCGGAACTGCGGAGTTTTAAAAAAAGACCCGCCAAGATAGGCAGGTTGGGAATTAAATGGAAAACACAGCGGGCAGTAATTTGTTCAGGCCAGCATAGCCTTAGGTTTATAGCTGCTGGCAGGGTGGATCACGTCATGCCCTTTCCAATATTTCAATGATAAAGCATTGCACATATTTTCAAAAAAAATTCCCTATCATTGGGCACTCAACCAAAAAACGGGGTACTAACTTATGCGAGCACAAAACTGGACGGACGACGAAATCATGGCCATGATAAAAGAGGGCATGCCGACCCGTGAAAAGGCGCTCCGTCATGTCTTTGAACGAAAAGACTGGAAAGGGATGGTGGTGGGGTACATCCTGAAAAACGGCGGCGACCCAAATGATGCGGCTGAAATCGCAGTGCTGGCATTGGAGTATTTTGACCGGAACATCCGCAACGGCTATTTTAAGGGGGATAGCGAGTTGAAGACCTATTTTTTTTCCATCGCCAAACGGCAGTGGTATAAACAGCAGAAACGGAAGAAAGCTTTTGTCCAAATAGACCCGAAGCGGGACGACGGTAGCGAGGCCAATGAAGAAGACCATATCCTTCGCCAAGATAAGCGGAATCTGCTCGAACGGGCGACCGGGGTTTTGGGCGAAAGCTGCAAAGAAGTATTTCAGATGAAAGCACTTGGTTATTCCAATGAGGTCATGGCAGAAAGATTGGGGCTGGCCAACGCCGACATGGCCAAGAAAAAACTATACCGTTGCCGGAGAAAATTCCAAGCGTACCTGACCGAAAACCCCAAATGGAAAGACTTGTTGAATTAATGGCTTATGGAACTGAACGATTACATTTTTGAAAAAATAGACGACTACCTTGGGGGCAACCTGACGGCAGAACAACACGCCGATTTTGAAAAGGAAATGGCTGCCGAGCCAGCACTTCGGGAAGCCGTTGATATGGTGCGTTTTGAAAAAGATGCCGGGGAGTACCTATTGGCCAAAGACCTCCATGCCAAAGTGGCCGAATGGGAAAAGAACCCACTTCCAGTGGATGAGCCAAAAGGAAATAATAATGGCATTGGATCAAAGTGGTGGCTTGGCCTAATTGCAGTTGCCCTGCTCGCCGGGCTTTTTTATTTTTTGAGAAATGACAATGCTCCCGATGCACCGCCAAAAGCCCCAGCACAGGAAGATACACAAGAAGTTGCTCCTGAGAGACCCATCGCAAATGAAGATCCCCAAACGACCGAAGATACTCCAAAAGAAGAAAATGTAGCTGAAAACAAACTGCCCGAAAAAGAGCAGCCACAAAGCCCATCCCCCGCCACCGATTACAGCGACCTTATCGCTTACGTAGAAACAGAAGCCTATCAACTACCTCCCGATCTCGCAAGCCTCCGCAGCAGTGGCAATGCAAAGGAAGACAATGCACTTATCCGTGGAATAAATGCCTTTTTGTCTGATAAAAAAGATTATGAAACTGCCATAAAAGAACTCGAAAGTATTGACAGAACAGACGCCCTGTATGAGCGGGCCGCTGAAATCCTGCCGCATGTTTATTTTAAAAGCGGCCAGTATGGCAAGGCGGCTGAAATGTTTGGAGTACTGGCCGAAACCAGCCTGCTCCCTGATGAACCTGAATGGTATTGGCTGCTCTCACTGATGGCGGATTATGGGAAAAACAAGGCACAGGCAGATGGGCTGTTGGGAAAGATCGTTGGGGAGGAAGGGCATCCTTTTCAGGGGAAGGCAGAGGAACTGAAAGAGTGGAAGGATTTGGAGCTGCAGTAAGTATTTTAGTGTCAATATCGTTCAATCTGTTTTCAAAAGCGATTCGACTTCTTTTTTCAAAATAGGAATTCCAATAGATGCAGTCTCCCACAAGATTTTAACCGCAACATTTTCATAATTATGGGCAAGAATATTTCGCAGGGCAATGATTTTCCTTGAATCGGAAATAGGAAGGTCAGAGTGTTTTTCAAGTGCCTTCCGAGTGGCCTCACCAATGATTTCATAAAGCCTTTCGGCAGCACGGACGGCCTTGGCATCATTGCTGAAACTCCCAAAGCTGTCATGTTCGCTCATCACAGCTTCCAGCTCCTCAATAAAACGGAGGATTTCATACAAGTGCTTTTTCACTTCGGCGCTCATAGATCAGCACTTTGTTTTTGTTAAGGGATTCTGAGAAATAAGGATTTTGGACAGTTTCTTCCATGACCAGGTCAACTTGCCGTCCCAGGATTTCAGGCAAGCCAAAATAGAGGTTCCAAAAACATTCGGTGTATTCACCTTCTGCCAAACCATTTTCCATTTTTATCAATAGGTCAACATCGCTGTCAGCACGGAAATCACCTGAAACGACCGATCCGAAAGCATAGGCATGCTTGACTTTGTTTTTTTTCAACAAGTCAATCACCGCTGATAATTTTTCGGTTAATAATGGTTGGATCATCACACGAATTTTTTACAAACATACAAAAAACAAAGGTCAAGCCGGATTGGTTTGGCGCTTAACCTTACTTCACCGCCCTCATATCCCCAATCCCGATCAACCCCGCCCAAAAGAATGGGTGGTCATAGCCGCCTTGTCCTCTATTGTTTTCCAAAAAATCCAACTTTGCTTGGCGCAGCGCTTCGTCCTTGGGTATTCCCATTTTCAGGTGTTGGTGAAAACCGATCGTCAGGTCTTTCGTCTTTTGGTCGTTCACCTGCCAGAGGGTGGGGAAGATGCTTTTGGCTCCTGCATAAGCAAAGGCACGGGCAAGGCTGATGATGCCCTCGCCCTTTTGCAGCTTGCCCGTGCCCGTCTCGCAGGCGGAGAGCACCACTAGGTCGGCATTGAGGGAATAGTTGTAGAGGTCACGGGCGTAGAGCTTGTCGAATTCTTTGGGCTGTCCGGGCACGCCAAAGGCGAGGTAGGCATAGTCGCCCACCCGGTCGTCGGCCTCGGCGTGGGTGCTTAGGTGGAGGATTCGGTGGTCGGCAGCCTGCTGCCGGAATGCTGGCAGCGATGCCCCGTCGCCGATGATGGAAGTGCCTTGCCACAGTTTGCTGATAGCGGCCACTTCCTCCCCGCTGCCCGGCAGAGCGCCCAGTGAGTCCCGTTTGATGAATTCAACTGGCAGGTCGGTTGAATCAATGCGGGAAGTAAGGCCACCGGTGTTGCCGTCGTAGAACGGCGCCATGGCCAGCAACTGCCCGGACGGCTGCCCCCGGTGCTGCTTGTCCCGCATCTCCTTGAGCAGGGTGGCCGAGTAGCAGTAGCTGATTTGGTAGTCTTTCACCATGAAACGGTAATTGCTGAAACGCCCTGTCACACTGGGTTTTTCGGACAGCAGCGCCTCGAACGGCACATAGCCCAGCACACCATCGGGGATGATGATGAGGGTGTCGGTCAGCCTGTCGGCGACGGGGGCGATGAGTTTTTGATAAAGCTGTTGGGCGGCCTCCGTATAGTTAATGAAAGTGGTTATTTTTAAATCATCGTTCTGCAATGAATCAGGAACTGTATAAAAGCCATAGATGCCTTCCTTGGTCATTTGTTGCACCCATTCGGCGAGGGGGAAGTCGTGCTTTATTTGGTGGATTTCGAAGGTGTCAGGCTGAAGGAGGAAGAGGAAGATGGTGGAGTCGCCTACCATGTATTCGAGGAGGGTTTGGTTGGGCTGGAGGAGTTGGTTTTGGACGTAAGCGACATCCACGGAAGGTAAATTGTATTTGGCCTCGTAATATTGGGGGTAGCCGGTTTCGAGTTTTTTGATTAGCTCTTCGTGTTCCGATTTAAGTTGGGTCAATTTGTTATTATTAATAAATATAGTTGAATCAGTCTGTTCTCGCCCATTGGAAATTAGATCGTATTTTACTTTTTCATAATAAGCAATATCTTCCAATAAACCTTTTTCCTTTTCAATTAAATTGTTAGGAATATTAGAGAATTGTTTTGCATGAGCATTGTGGATGGCGTCCAAAAGAAGGGTCGCTTTTGCCTTTTCAGAAATGATAAATGCCTTTTTTGAATGGGGGGGGGGGCAATATTTTTCTTTTCCCCATTATTTTTTTCAAGTATGGATTTAATGACCAATTCATAAATCTGAAAGTTGGAAATAGTGTGGGCCTCCACAGAAAGAGGATATTTATAGGTCTTCCTGATATTGTCCATGCATTGCAAAGAATAATCAAAGAATTGTTGGGCTGACTTAGGCTGTTGCTCGTCATGGTGGATCTGCCCGATGTAATAATAAAGTGAAGCGCTTCTTGGATGGAATGGGCCAAAAAAACCTTCCTCAATATGCAGGGCTGATCGGAAAAATTCAACAGCTTTTTTATATTGCCGATTTTTGAAGTGGCACAACCCTATCGCATATTTTATTTCGGCAATTTCCGGATGGTTGTTTCCATATATCCCCAAATGGATATTTTGTGCTTTTGTCAAGTATTCCAATGCCTTATCATAATGACCACTTTCGGAATATACCGAACCGATGTTCGTCATAATTAGCGTAGTGCTGGGGTGATGAAGGCCATAAACGGTGCTATCAATGTGAAATGCCTTTTTTAGATAATAAAGGGCAGAATCAAGTTCACCAAGATTGAAATAAGTGGTGCCAATATTGGAATAAGCAACTCCCACTTTCCCGTGCTGATCTCCAAATGATTTTAAATAAATAGCGAGAGCCTTTTGATAATGGTCAAATGCTTTATTATAATTATTTAATTTGTCAAAAGCATTCCCCAAATTGATGTGCATGTTTGCCATTTCGGGATGGCCGCTTGTATATAATTTTGATAGAATAAATAATGAATGGTGAAAAAAATCCAAGCTCTTTTCATACTCTTCCACACCGAAATGGCAAAGCCCAATATTGGAAATGACCAATGCTGACTGGTGGGATATGCCCATACCCATTACCTCTAAATTTTTCAAGGAACGGTGAAATCTTTCCAGTGCCAACTCATACTTCCCCATATAATAATTTATCATGCCTACATTTACATAAATACCCGTCTTGTCTGGATGTAATGCCTGTAATTTTTTTTCAAAAATTTCCAGTGCCCTATTATTGTATAAAAGTGCTTCCTCATAATCCGCCAATTGTAAATATATATAGCCAAGCCCATTGTACACATACCCCAATTTCAAGTCATCATGCATATTGTTCTCCAGCATGATTTTTTCTGCTGTATGGAATTTTTCGACGGCTTTATCAAATTCATCTTTTTGCATGAAAATCGTTCCAATCAAAAAATAGTCAAAACCGACTTTTGGGTGCATATTTCCTAATTCATCAGTATGGAGGTTTAATGCCTTTTTGGCATAAATAAAGGATGAATCTAATTCACCTGTCCGCATATAGCCAATGCCTAAGTTAGTGTATTTGTTCGCCAATTCCGGATGCTCCGGCCCATAATGATTTATATGGATTTCCACGGCTTTTTTCATCAATGATGCTGCTTTACCGAATTGGCCGGTGGTGGAATAAATGCCACCTATAACATCATAGGTATTGGCTATTTCAGGATGCATGGGCCCGAATATTTGGGTTCGGATTTCCAGTGCTTTTTGGGAATATTCAAGAGCCGCATCAAAGTTGCCATAGATTTGGTGTGCCCTTCCCATGTTATGGTAACAATTGGCAGTTTTTCTATGGTTTTCACCCAATCTATTTTGCCTTATTTCCAATGCCTTATGTAGATATTCCAACGCTTCCGGGCATTTGTTCTGGTAAGTCAGGACTACCCCCTTTTTATGATAAGCATCGGCGGTCAAGGTATCTTTTGGCCCAAACGTATTTTCACAAAAAACCATGACTTCACGTACCAATTTCAGGGCTTCATCATATTTTGCCGATGCAATTAATTCATTGGCTTGCCCAAGCATGGTACTGGCAGTAGCAGCATCTTTTAATTGAGAAAAAGAAAAAGGGATATTAATAAATATAAAAAGGAAAACCAGCAAAAAATTAATAAGATACATAACAGAAAAATAAAATGAATTATAGCAACTGTTCGGCAGGGCCTTTAATTGAGATATGTCTCAAAAAGCGTCCAGCTTCGGAGGGAGAGGGAAAGAAAAAATGCCCCGAATTTATTTCGGGATCCTTCCTCTCTCCATTTGGAATAATTAGTAAATAATTAATCCCCACCCTTTGGGCACTATTCTCCTCCCCGCAGGTACTAACAACCAAAATCACCAATCATGCAACTGATTTCTTAACCTGCCACAGCAGCGCCTGTGGCCCTAAACTATTTGTGCTATGTTAAAAATGTTTGTTTTCTGGCTGCTCTTGCAGCCCCTTTATCCTACTGCCCCAATGCCAGCAGTTGGTGCGTTTGAAGGTTGTGGCTGTCCAGCAGCCACCAGCCTTCAAAAAACGGGGGAAACCGCCACCTCTTATTCATTTACTTGGACTGGTAATACGGAGGCCACCAGCTATGAAGTATGGTATGTCCGGGATGGTGGTTTCACAAGTTCAGTCGTCACTACGACTGCCACGGCTCACACTTTCAACAATCTGTTGCCGGGGCAGCACACCTTCTATGTGCGTGTTGTATGCGACTGCGGGACGAGTGGATTTATCGGCATTGAAGACATTATAGAGTCCTAGAAGGTCAGCCCTCAAAAGCGGAGGGAGGTAACACTTCTTCCGCTTTTTCCAGCAGCCATTGCTTGATGACACAGGTCTTGTCTGCTCGCAAGGATTTCAAAAAAGACTTTATGGCCTTTTCATTTTTTTCCACCCCATTTTGGAGTTTGGCCAATTTCCGGCAATGGCGGATGAAAGCCAAATAGGCGTTGATTTTCCGGGTCGAATAGGTGCTGTTATTGGCCAGATGCCTTTCAAAGTTCCGGGCATTTTCATGCACCACATCGTAAGCTGCTTCCCCTCTGGCGAACAGGTCAAAATAAATCCGTAAGGAAAGCGACCTGGCCCTTAGGTCAAGTATTTCCTCTGACCGTGTTGGTATAAAATTCAACAAGCGCAATGCTTCCCTAAGGTCGTTCATCTTGTTTCCGATCATGCCTCTTTTGTAATGCCAAGTTGCCATACAGAGGTTATACGCGTGCAGTTGATCTTCTGTGGCCAATTCGGAGTGGTATTTTTTTATGAAACAGTTTGTCCAGTCCAATTCGCCAACGGTCGCCCCAGTGATAGCAATATTCAAAAACAAGAGGGCCTCAATTGGATTGTCCCCATTTTTGAGCAATTGGTGATCAATGCCCATCCTGTAAATGTCAAAAATAAACCGGGTATATTCCTTTTCCCCTTTATTGGAATGGGGGGTCGCAAATACAATCAAAAGCTTTAAAGCCATGCGTTGCTCTTCCGCAGCCATCCTGTCAAAAGCCGAGGATAATTGCTCTTTCAGTTTTTTTAAATCAGCTTTTTGATTTTTTTCCCTGAGCAGCCCGACCAAATTTTTAAACAATAAAATAACCGCAGGGCATTTATCCGCCATATTGTTGGCGATCTTTATAGCGACTTCCAATAAATGGAATTTATCCGTTGATTTAATTGCCCTCACCCTCGACAACCCTTCTGCCCCGGTCATTAAAGAACCCAGTACAAAATAGCATTCCTGATAAAAAGCGGCCTCCTGGAAATAATCATTTTTGGTAGTGAACTTGGCCGTTTCAGGATGGTAATAAATGGATTGGAGCAATTGGTATTTTTCCCTGAAATAAGCAAGCCCCCTTTTCTCCTGTTTGTCCAATGCCTTTAAGCGGTTTTCAACTGCTTCCATGAAGAGCTTATAATCACTTCGGTGAGATAGGGCCTTTACCAGCAGCCCTTTCTTTGTGAAATCATTTTCCAATTCCTTTTGTATTAGAAAATCCTCCAGTTCACGGGTCAGGCCGGTCATGAGTTTCCGCATTTTGTTGTC
Organism: Saprospiraceae bacterium; assembly: GCA_965222975.1. Taxonomy (GTDB): domain Bacteria; phylum Bacteroidota; class Bacteroidia; order Chitinophagales; family Saprospiraceae; genus UBA6168. Next base: position 398,011 of record CBDCVJ010000086.1, read on the forward strand.
GTCATACGGTTGATCCGGAAAGACTTCCGAAAACAGGTATTGCTTCTTTTCTACACCTTCTTTTGTATGAGGTGTCCCCTTTTTTATATCCCGGAACAGTTTAAGGCTATGGCTGACCTGCCCGGGGTTTTTGCTGGCAATGCGTTGTTCCGCCCTGTTCATTTCCTTTTTGTCCAAAGTGCCCATAAGGCGAAATAACTTGTATCTGCTCATTTTTTCTGCTTTTTCAGTGGAAATTGATGTGCTGGTAAAACTAATGGAAAATACGGGCTGGAACAAAACAGCGACAACCGTTTAACCTAAAAATCTGATTGTCAAGGTTTTGGTGGAAAAATTGGGCGAATAACAATCCGTAGTTGACAGAACAAACGGAAATATCTTGGCTCGAATGCAAGAGGGCAAGTGGGGTAGATTTACGATCAAGGTGGAGGTGCTCCAATTGCAGTTCCTCGAAAATACCCAGAAGTGATTTACAGTTTTTTCTCACCATCTGGGCACCTCTAAAAAAGCGGGGGTACTAAAAGGTAAAATCAATGAATTGTTAACCTTTTAAAATTCGATAAAAATGAAAAACATCATCTTCAAGGAAAGGATTTTCCTGCTCCTATTTGCCTTTTTACTCCATAGCTTTTTTTCTTTTGGCCAAACCCGCAACCGAAAAGCAGACAGCCCGCAGGCAAAGGTCGAACAATCGCATGTCACTTGTAAAGGTGTTCCTTATCAGGATCGCTCAATACTAGGCGTGGTGGACTTTACCGTGACCGCCTCTGGGGCAACTTACAAAATCGGCAGGGGCATGAGCGACATGCTGTCCAATGCCCTTGTGGAATGCAATTGCTTCCGGGTGGTGGAACGTGACCGCCTCAACAAAGTCCAACAGGAACAAGCCCTCCAGGGTGTGGATCAACGGACGGCTGCCCAAGTCAACCAACTTACCGGGGCGCAGCTTTTGGTGATGGGTAACATTACGGAATTTCAGGAAAAAACAGGCGGTTTCGGCGGTGCATTGGTCGGTGGACGCTTCCCCAGAAGTTTGGGGGTTGGGGGCGTGGCGAAAACCGATGCCCATGTAGGCATGATAATCAAAGTGATCCATGCTACTACTGGTGAAATACTGGTTTCCAAATCGCTGGAGAGAAAAGTCAGCAAAATAGGTGTAGCAGGCGGTGGCCTGTTCCCTGTTCCGGCAGTGGGCGCATTCTATAAAAGCAAGGCTATGGAGGATGCCATTGAGGAGACCATATTGGAAGCAGTGGCCTTGATCGTCGGGCAAAAAGATGCATTGCCCAGCGCTACTTACAACGAACCCGTAGCTGATATAAAGCCGATGGGGATTTCCCTGCGAAATGCTGATTTCAAATCACTGATGAGCCTCTCCAAATTCCTTGATGGCCTTTCTTACGTGAAACAGGTGGATAAAAAACTAAAAGGCAACATCGGGAAATTGAACATCGCCTACACGGCCGATCAGGAATCGCTGATGATGGATATGGTGGAAAAAAGTGGGATGCCGTTGGAAGTGAAGGGTTTCGATGATTATTCCATTCAATTGGAATTAAAATAAGAAATGTATTTTCAATTCGCTCCCAGATTTAAATTCCAAATATTAATGCGAATCAAGGGTTGAAAATTAAAGGCCTTTGATTTTCAAGGATTTAAATCATGGTGATTTTTGAAAACCACCATGATTTCATAATCCAATTAATTGACAACCAACTAACTATTTCAACCCCTGATTCGCATTATTAATAAACCGTCAAAAAAATTATCATGAAAAAATTAAATAGCAATTTAAAGTCGTATTTCCTCCTCATATTGATGACAGGGTTTTTCTCAGACCTTCGTGCCCAAAATTATGGCACTGCAGTTGGGGTCAGACTGGGCTTTCCGTTTTCAGCTTCCCTTAAACATTTCGTCAGCGAGTCGAATGCATTCGAGGCTTTTGTGGGCACACATGGTAAAAGGTACAGTTATGGTTTCGGTGAATACGGCTGGCGTTGGTGGGTGATCGGCGGTGCCTACCAAAAGCACCAAACACTGGACTTGACTGTTGACGGGCTTGAAAACCTACAATGGTACTGGGGGGCTGGTGCCTCCACTTATTTCTGGACTTTCGACGACTATTATACTGAAAATTATTCCTCCTCTTCTTTTGGCGTACAAGGGTATATCGGGCTGGATTATGAGTTTGATGAAATCCCGCTCAACATTACCCTCGATTGGGTGCCAACTGTTTTTCTTAATGGGTTTGGGTCGGGGTTTGGTGGGGGGTATGGGTCGGTGGGGGTGAGGTACGTGTTGAGGTAATGCAATTTTGAATGCTGACACATTAATAAAGCAAATAACCTCTTTATAAGCAAGCAAAAAAAAATAAACTATGGAATTGAATTTAAAAATCTTAATCATATTGTCCCTCACTGTATTTGCGTGTAGGGATGAAGACAATCAAATTTATATGCAGGAAAATATAGAGACTACTGACTGTCAAAATTCAATTTGGGATACCGACAACCATCCAGAAGTCTTTAAAGTAGTAGAAGAACCTCCATACTTTTCAGGATGTGAAGGAATAACAGAAAAAGCTGAACGAAAAAAATGTTCCGATGAAAAAGTCGAGGAATTTATTTCTCAAAATTTGATTTATCCAGAGGAAGCTAAATCTGAAGGAATAGAGGGGCTGGTAGTCATCAAATATATAGTAAATACGGAAGGATGTGTAGTGCAGATAGAAATAGTCAGGGACATTGGAGGCGGATGTGGTGAAGAAGCTATAAGGATAACGGAATTAATGCCCAAATGGAATCCAGGAAAACAAGGAGGAGTGCCCGTCAATGTCCAAGTTAACTTGCCTATTAAATTCAAATTATAAATAAACGTTCAGGAATCTATTTTGTGATTTTTGTACAAAAATCACAAAATAGATTCCTGAACGTTTACAAAAAACAACTCATCATGAATTTAACAACCAAATTATTTTGCATTTTTTTTATTACAATTTTTTCCACTTCCGCTTTTGCGAAAAAGTGGCGGGTGAACAATGGTTTGACTGCACCGACACAAGTGGATTTTAATGAATTAAAGGAGGCGGTGGAAAACTTTGATGTCAAATCGGGCGATACTATTTATGTAGAGGGTTCTGCTCAGCCATATCAAGGCGAAATAGAAATATTTAAAAAGCTAATCATTCTGGGGCCCGGATACTTTTTAGACGAAGCTAATGATCCTCCAACTTTGTGCAATCAGCTTCATGCAATTATTGGTGGCAAGCCAGGTATCACTTTAAAGGAAGGCTCCGATGGTTCTTATATTACGGGACTTTATTTTGATACAAATTTTTCAAGCCCTATTTCAATTAGCATCGAGGAAACTTCGGATATAACAATAACCCGAAATAGGATGGAAGAATTAAGTTTCCCTACTGGGCCTTCTCCCAATATATTCACTTCGACCAATATTAAAATTACCCGCAATTTAATATGCGAAGATATTTTATTAGGTTGCTATCATACAATTAATATATTGATAGTTAAGAATAATTTAATTGGCAATGATATCCGATCTCTATGTTCAAATACGTCTACTTTAAATATTTTAAATGGAACGGTAATAAATAATACTTTTAAAGCTAATTCCGAGTTGTGGATAAAAGGGTGTGAAATTGCCTACAATTATGTTGGATGTATTGATGATGAACCTGATAATATGTCCATTCACGATAATATTTTAGATGATAGTAATTGCCAAGGTCTCGGCTCTTCCAATGTTTTCAACCCTTATAACGACGATACATTTAGTTGTGAATCTGATGATTGGACATTATTACCACCAGATCAAACCGCTACTCATGGTGCGTTCAATGGAATGGGTACAGATCCATATCCTTCTCCGCCTCATCCTAACCTATCATCATGGCCTTTTATTAGTGAATGCCCTATCGTGCAATCATGTGGCGATACGACCATACAGGTACAATTTAAAGTAAGGGTAAACAATTGACCTAACCATTAAAATCTAATAGAAATGAAAAAATTAATCATAACCATTTTAGCGGTTTGGTTGGGCAATTGGCTCATGGCGCAAAATATCGTGCAAGGGGAATATTTTTTTGACTTTAAAAAAGAATATGGGGACGGAACGCAGATTACTATTTCGACTCCATCGGATAATTTGTTTTTTGATTTAAATATTCCGGTCGATACACTGTCTGAGGGCTTGCACCGATTATTTGTTCGCTTTAAAGACAGCAATAATAAATGGGGGCAGACATTTAATTTTAATGTTTTTATAAAAAGGGAAAAAGTGGTGGATGTAATTGCCGGGGAATATTTTTTTGATACAGTTGGTGATTTCGGAACTGGGGATGCACTTAATCTTTCAGGCCAAGCACCAATAACGGAAGTATTGCAGGAACTACCAACCCAAAATCTGCCGGATGGTCTCCACCGTTTATTCGTCCGCTTTCTGGGTAGTGACGGAAAATGGAGCCATACGATGAATTTTAATGTTTTTATAAAACATGAAAAATTGATTGTTATTGAGGAGGGGGAATATTTTTTTGACGAATTGGTGGAATATGGGGAAGGATTTCCACTGCCCGTGGACAGTATGGAAAGCATCACTACTGCAACTGGTTTTATTAATGCCCCCATTAATTTAACGCCCGGCGAGCATACGATGTATTATCGGTTCAAAGATAATGAGGGAAAATGGAGCCAGACTTTTAGTAAATTAATTTGTGCCAATGTAGTGGACGGAAAATATGCGACCGATAAAACGAGCTATTGTTTTGGCGATACAGTATTTTTTAATTATTCAGAAAGTATATCCAATAATGTGGTTTTTGATTGGGACTTGAACAACGATGGGAATTTCGGTGATTTGCAAACAAATGGGGAAGGCTTCCCTTATGTGCCAGAAAAGATCGTTAATGATACTTCTGTTTTTAAATATGTGATAACGTCGCCAGCATTATGTCCCTCCACTTTAAATAAAATGGATTCGTTGAAAGTGGAAGTTTCTCCTGAAATAAATATAAACGGTGCTGAAACGGACGTGTCCTGTTTTGGTGAAATGGATGGTTCAATTGATTTGATGGTCACGGGAGGTATAGAACCTTTGAAATGTGAATGGAATACTGGCGATACTTTGAAAGATTTGACAAACCTCGGTTCAGGTATTTATGATGTGGTTGTTACCGATTCCTTGGGCTGCACTGAAACAGACACTTTTGATATCGTGGAGCCACCACTATTGAATATTCCCACAGCCACTTTTAAAGATGTTAGTTGTTTAGACAGTTGTGACGGAGCTATTGATATCACCCTTATTGGAGGCACTCCCCCTTATACATTCAACTGGAGTAATGGAAGTTCATCAGAAGATCAGTTTAATTTGTGCGCTGGCATCTATGAAGTAACGGTGACAGATGCAGCTGGATGTGAAACCCAAGAGACCTTTATGGTAGAGGAACCGGCTACAGCACTGTCAATAATGCTGAATAACATCATGCATGTCACCTGTGCTGGCACATGTGACGGGAAAATCAACATCACCCCCAATGGTGCAACTCCCCCTTACACTTTTGAGTGGAGTAATGGCAGTAACCAAGAAGATTTGGTAAATCTTTGCCCCGGCGATTATGCAGTTACCGTTACCGATTCATTGGGCTGTACTGCAAATAGCAGTCTCACGGTAAATGATCAAGAAGAATTAACTGCGATGGTTGATACTATAATCCACGAATTAGATGGGCAGGGAGACGGCAGTATCGAAATATCGGTTGAAGGTGGAACGCCCAATTATACCTTTAATTGGATGTTAGGAAATATGACCATATCAACTATGGAAGACCCGGCCAACCTTTCAGAAGGACTTTATACTCTTACTTTGACAGACGCAAATGGTTGTGTTTTTTCGATAGAAAATATTTTGGTAGAAAATATGGTCGGCATTTTTGAAACGGGCCAAATGGAATTTGTTCAAATCTTCCCCAACCCCGCCACCTCCCACCTCACCATCCAAAACGAGCCAAACACAACCTATCAAATACACAGCGCCACTGGCCAATTATTAAAATCGGGAACGATTAAAAACACGGCAGAAAAAATAAATGTAATAGGATTGCCGGACGGCATATTATTTATAAAAATAAAATCGAAGGATAAAATAAAGATCGGAAAATTTGTAAAGAATAAAATATAAGAACAGAAAACCATTTTTTATTACCGTCTATTTTTCAATAAATATCCTATTACCCTAAAGGGGCATGGCACTATGGCATGCCCTTATTTTTCCGCTCATCCCCATTAAAGGGTGAAATAGCATTTAAAAAGAGATTTACTAAATTTTGAAAATTTAGCAAATCCAGCGGGTCTTTCCCGATTTGCTAAATCTCGAAGATTTAGTAAATCTTGCTTCACCCTTTAATGGGGATGAGCGTATTTTTCTTGTAAAAAAAATGTTCTGTCTTATTGTCAACATTTCCTAATTTTCCCACCTTATCACAAGCAAGTAATTGCCACCGACTAAAACAATAGGGCTTGGCCTTAAAGTAAAGGGGGGCATCCCGCAATTGCCTGCAAAAAACTATTTTTAAACATCTAAAAACATCAAACCATGAAAAAACTAATCTTCACTTTATCGACAGTTGCCATTTTTACCTTGGCCACTTTTCAACTCCAGGCCCAAGACTACCAAACTGCCATTGGCGCAAGGCTCGGCTATCCCTTATCGGCTTCGATCAAACATTTCATCAATGATAGCCATGCTTTGGAAGCCTATGTGGGCAGCCGATGGTACAAGCGGTACCGTTGGGCTAATGTGAGTGGGGCCTACCTTATTCATATGCCGTTGGAAGGAGTGGATAATTTGAAATGGTATTTTGGTGCGGGTGGCACTATCTATTTTTGGGATTTCGACAGAGGCTTTGCTGATGGAGCCGACAATACATCTTTTGGTTTACAAGCATACCTTGGCTTAGAATACACCTTTCCAGATGCACCCATCAGTCTCAGCGGCGATTGGGTGCCCTCTATTTTTATCAATGGTTATAGTTCAGGTTTTGGAGGTGGCTTTGGATCTTTTGCAGTCCGGTATATTTTGAGCCGGTAAATGTTTTCATAAACAGTAATCTATTACATTTTCCTAGTTTATAAAAAAGCGGCATTTAGTTTTGAAATGCCGCTTTTTTATTCTTTGGAATCTTCCGTTTTAGGTTATCCTCTTCTTTTCCCACCCAAATTGTTGGGAAACCGCTTTGGTTTACCCTGTCACATTTACAAGATTTAAAAACATTGCTTCGAATTACCTATTTCCTTGCCATAAACCTCGCTTTTGTGACAGGGATAAATAGAAATGTGTTTTTTAAAAACCTTGCAAATACTGGCATTTCTATTTAAGTTTATTTCATTATAAATAAAAATATGGGACATTTTTTCGGTAAATGCTGGACACGAGCCTATCCTGCCCCTAACTTTGCAGCATGATTTGTACATAATTTTCGACTGGACTTCTCCTTCTCCTCCTTTTAAAATTCTCTCCCCTCCATATACTTGACTTACTTATTTTTTTTGACCTTTATAGAACCTCCTTATTTCCAAACCTGAAAAACACACTATTGACCAATCTTACAATTTTTTAACCGAAACCTACTTACACCTTGCACTATGTTCAAGCATTTACTATTTACTGCGACCATTGTTTTTTGTTTACAATCAACATTGTTTTCCCAAAATATTATTTATGTAAAACAAGGTGCAAAAGGCAATGGCTCGTCTTGGGCCAATGCGACAGGGAATCTCCAAGTTGCTCTCACCAAAGCCAAGCCCGGCACTAAAATCTGGATCGCAGAAGGCACCTATTATCCTACCTCTTGTACGTCCTGTACCGAAGATGACCGCTCCATATCTTTTCTAATTCCTGAAGGAGTGGAAATCTACGGCGGGTTCGATGGCAATGAAAAACGCCTCCGCCAACGTGACCACCGAAAAAACTTGACCCAACTCAGCGGCAATATCGGCCGACCCGACCCTTACGACAACTCCTATACGGTTGTCATGACCCAGTCTGTGAGTCATGCCACTATCCTTGACGGGCTTATTATCGCCGATGGCCAAGCGGACGCCAACAAACCTGTCAGGCATCCGTTCCGGTCTGGTGGTGGCCTTTTCAACGACGGTTCCGGCATCGGCAACCTGTCCAATCCTACTTTGCGTAACTGCTTGTTTCTCAACAACTTCGCTATTGAAGGTGGGGCGATCTACAACGATGGCAGCTACGGCAACGCAAGTCCCGATATTCAAGACTGCACTTTTACCAGCAACCGGGCGATCTATGGTGGTGGTGCCATGTACAACAATAGCGAACATGGTATCTCTACCCCTAACATCACCTACACGCAGTTCGTCAGCAACGAGGCTGCTTTTGGCTCTGGCATTTTCAACAGCTGTACCGAAGAAGACACCGACCCAAAAATTTTCAATTGTACGTTTGTGAACAACAAAACCCAACATGGCGGCAGCCTGTTCTTTCTCGGCCTGTCCGAAGTTCCTAAATTGCGGACGGTCTCGTTCGTCAACAACATTTCCGATAACGATGAAGATATTTCTGTAATGAAAGCTATGGTAGTACCCAGAGGCCTGATGGCAGAAATGCCACTGGATGATGAGGGGTATTAGTATTGTGATTTTTTGTTTTTTTGAATCTTTTTTTCTGGCTGACATAACCAATGGTGAATAAAAAAAATGCAGCATGTATGAACATGGTCTGCATTTTTTTTTATTGGCAGAAATTCCAGTCACATCTCTACTTCCGATACAACTTCCACCCACTCTCCCGGCACCCTCGCACTGATCCCCTCATCATACATCGCCTTACAACTCACCGCCGGTAAATAATACCGCCCTGGATAGGCCGCATTCAACCGCACCCGGTACACATGCCGTTGTCCCCGACGAATATCAAAGTAAGTATGCACCCGGTCGTCCCGCACATCCTGGTATTCTGGGATGGAGGTATTGCTGAACGCATCGAAATTGTAAAGGCGGGCATTGAGGATTTCCCAGCCGGAAGGGAAAATCTGGGTGAGTGCCATTTCGTCAAAATCCATAGCCCGGCTGCCGGGGTGGTGGACGGTGACTTCAGCGATGAAATCTGCGCCCTGCGGGATACTCGTCGGGTCAATGGATCCGCCATCGTTGTTACGGTAGGAAACCTGGATGTTCAGGTTGTTACTGGCGGCTGTTTCTTCTCCAGTCAGTGGTTGGCCAGTCATGATGAGGCGGGTGAAGAGGACACCTGCGCCGTTGTTGGTAACTGAGAGGGAGCGCCCACCTTGGTCGGCAGGTACTTCCAACTGCATGACGGGGGTCTTTGAACCAGCGTTAACCACCTGACCATTAGGGAGTTGGTACTGAAACTTGAATTCGTCCGATGCTTTGTTTTTTCCTAAAAACTTGCCAATGGCCAAGAGGGAGTAGGCCGTCGTCTGTGTGCTGTACCAGTAGTCTTCTCCGAGGCGTTCGGCGATGTGCTGTAGGTTAGCGGCGGCATTTTCGGTATCGCCGAGCAAGGTTTGGGCTTCGAGGATCATGGCCTCGTCGCGGAGGCTGCTGCCATAGGTATAGCCCCAGTTTTCGTAAGGTGCTACATTGACAGGAACGGCTTGAACCAATTGTTGGCCAACCTCTTTTTTGCCTGTAAGGGCATAAGCAGCGGCGAGCCGCCATTTGGCCTCGTTGCTCAAGTTGGGCAGTTCACGCAGGCGGTTCATGGCACCTTGTTCTGGTTTGCCAGCAAGGGCAAGGGTGTAGAGGCGGTAGGCTTGGTCTATTTCCTTCCAACTGCGGCCACCAGTACCTCGGTGGGCAGGGTTCCATTGTTTGGCAGTATTGGCCTGAAATTTCACAAAACGGTCGACCATATTTTGGGAGACTGGATAGCCCTCATTTTTTGCTTCCAAGAGGAAATGCCCCGCGTAGTTGGTGCCCCACGAGTCGTAATCGTTGCCCGGCCAATAGGTGAAGCCGCCAGATGGCATTTGGAAATTTTTCAACTTATCGATCGTCGCTATGACGTTCTGCTTCACGGTCGCTTTTTGGTCATTGGTCAACTCCGTCATTTTTTCCACATATAACTGAGGGAAACCAGAAGATGTCGTCTGCTCTATGCAACCATGCGGGTAGCGGAGCAGGTAATTGAGCCGTTCACCGAGTTTCAGTGGCGGAATGCTTGATACTTCGAGGTAGCCAGTGTTCGTACCGGGTGAACCAACGGGGGTAATTTCCTGTTGCCAATTTTCGCCCGGCTGCAAGGTGCCCGCATAGACATTGGTGGCAAATGGGTTCGGGTTTCTTATATCAATTTCTATATCCTGGGTGGACTTTTCCCCTGCGCCTGTAGCTGTTATTTTAAACTTGGCTATTCCTACTGCATCCCCAACATTTAGGTTGAAATAAACCATGTCCTCGCCAGGGCTACGGAAGCGGAGTTGCTTGGTGCGGCCACCGGTGATATTGACCAGTCCAGTCGTTTCAACCAACTGAATGTCAACGTTTTGCACTTTTTTATCCATAGCGAAAATGCTAACGGGCAAGCGCAGTGTTTCTCCAATACCCAGCACCCTTGGCAGGGTGGCCAAGGCCATGAGGGGCTTTTTCACGGCCACTGTTTTTTCCGCTTTGCCATAAGCGGCATCCTCATTGGCAGCCACCAGCATGACCCGTACCGAACCGACATAATTCGGCATTTTGAAGGTATGCTTTTTCTTACCGCCATCCATATAATATGGCCCGGCATTCAGGACCACAGGGCGGAAACGGTTGGCATTTTTACGTTCGGCAGGGGCGTTGACTTCACCGTCGCCACCGATGCTGAGGATGCGTTCCAACTCGCCGCCATAAGCGCCCAACACATGGTCATATACGTCCCAAGTTTTCACGCCAAGTGCCTCACGGGCATAGAGGGCGGCATGCGGATCGGGCGTTTTAAAATTAGTGAGGCCAAGCAGCCCTTCATCAACCACGGCGATGGTGTAAGCCATTGGCTCGTCGTTTTCCTCCTCTACTTCTATGGTAAATTCTTGCTCAGGCTTGAGTTCATCGGGCAGTTTCATCACCGGTTTCAGGATGGTTTCAGGATCTTCCACATCAACAGGCAGCACGCCATACATGCGGATGGGCAGGTCGTTTTGGGTCTGCCCATGTGGCTGGATCATACTGACGTGGGCATAGACTGTAGGCGACATTTCTGTTGTCGCTCTGAACTCGATCTTGTTTTCTCCCTTGTCCACATTTTCCCAAAAAGATCGGATCACTTTCGAGCCGGTTTCAAGGGTCACCAACACCCGCCCGTCGTCGCCGGCGGGAACGGTCAGTTCGATGTCGTCACCAACGTTATATTTTTCTTTGGAAGCTGTAAAGGTCATCATGGCCGCTTCTTGCCTTTGGGCAATGCTGTTGCCATCGTCACCGTACCATGGGTAACCTGCATAAAAGAAATCACCCGAACAATGCCCCGATTCTGTATCGCAGACCCGTACTAGGTAGCGGCCCCAAGAATTTACTTTTACATCCCACGAGGCGGTGCCATCAGAGGCCGTTCGGACGCCCGTGCTTTCCATTGCGTTGAAGTGGTTGGAGGAATTGTATTGGGAAACGCCGCCGTCGTCGCTGTCCCACCACCAGCGCCATTCCACCCGGTAGAGGCCGACGGCCAAATCTTTGTTGCTCAATGGATTACCATCTTCGTCCACAGCGGTAAATTTGATTTGGCCATCTTTCCCGATGTCCATCCGGTTTTCGCCATATTTGTTTTTGGAAATCAAAACACCCGCATAAGAGGCGTAAGGGCTATATGGCATGGAGGTATTTTTAAAACTAAAATCGCCGCCTTTTTCAAATGCCCTCGCCCGGAAATTGGCCTGCAACATGCCGGGCGACGGCGTGGATTTGTTGTATAAATTGGCGGTGAAATTGGCCTTTCCGCTGTCATCCGTTTTCCCGTCAAAAATAATAGTAGGTTCGGAATATATATGCCTTGCTGGGTCGTCGAACTCGTAGTCTTTGTAATTTTTAAACTCCGTATTTACTTGCCGCATTTCCGTTTCTACAATGGCTTTGAGATCTTTCCCTGCTGCACCATGCAACCAGTTGACCTGCATGTTGATATTGCATGGTTCGTCACTGGCAGAGAGCTTTTCTTTTCCAAAATCAAGGTCAATTTTCAACCTGTTCGGTTTGACGGTTTCGATTTTCAGGTTTTTGGTAAATGTAGCTCCGCCCGCTTTCACGACCGCCAGCCAATTTCCTGTCGGTGCATCAGTGCTTGTGACGACGGGCAGCGGATAAAGGTTTTCTACATTCTTCGTGGTGACGGTTTTGTACTGCAACTGGCCACGGCTGTCGGTCAACTCAAATGAGATCGGGTAGTTGACTGGCAATTTTGCCTCTTTGTCCTCCAAAATAAAATGGAGGAAAAGGCTATCGCCTGGCCGCCAAACGCCCCGGTCTCCATAGAGGAAGCCTTTCAGCCCTTTTTGCTTTTCAGCGCCTGCCACATCGAAACGGCTGAGGGAGAGGGAGTTGCCATCGCCTGTTTTCAGGTAGCCTCGGTCTTCTTCTGTTTTGGCGATGATGAGAAATGGTTTTTTGTTCAAAACCACCTCTGCAATGCCATCGCCATCGGTCACGGCCGTGGAGATTAGTTGTTGCTGAAAATCGTAAAATTCGAGGGTCGCTTCTTTCACTTCCTCCGCATCCCGCAGGTCGGCCACGGCGACAAAAAGCGGGTACTCCCGGTAACTGTCGGAGGTACCACTTTTGGCCGTAATGCCAAGGTTGGAGGCCATCACATTGGTGGAAACAAAGTTGTTGTAATTATAGTAGCCAGGGAAACAGGGGTTCTCCCGATGCTGCCAACGGAAGCCTTCATAGTAGCCGTCCATGCCATAGTAGTCGCCCCAAAAACTGCGGATTTCACCATGCTCGTCCACATGGCTTTGGTTGCTCATCTCTTTCAGCCGATCTCCTTCTTTGCGGTTACCACAATGGTAGAGCGAATACTCTTGTCGGAAGCCGATCCGTACCTGATAAATGGCATTTGGATCAGCCTCAAACAGTTTATTAAGGTCAAGTGCATAGCGGGACCACTTGGCCGCACTGGCACTGGGGTTCAGTCCTTGCAAAGGCACCATTTGGCGGCGGATGACCCGGCCCACCCTTTGCATTTCGTAATTGCTGGTGCCATCCAATTCGCTGGTTTGCAGGAATTGCAAAATGTTATTGTCATAAATCTTAAAAACCTCTACTTCAATGGCTTCGAGGCCAACCGCCTCGAATGGGAGTACCAGCCCCTTGTCTGAAGAAGGCAAAATGACACCCCTGCCGACCAGCCGCACATGTGGTTTTTCCTGTTCAAAATCCAATTGCCAAACGGAAGGCTTGGTCATGCCCGCCCCTTCCGAGTTGCGGACACCGGGGCGAACCTCGAAGGTCTGCTCACCTGCCAATCGGCGCTGCGGGTAAGCCAGTACCCGGTTGCCATCAATGGTGAAATTGAGGCTGATGTTTTGGTTGTTGAAATCAAAATCTTTTCCTCCTCCGCTTCGCACCGCGATCAGGCCGTTGAGGTTCTGTGACAGGTCGAGCGGGTCAGAGAATTGGAGCTCTACATATTGGTTTTCGCCATTTACGACACGAGCTGTGGTAACGGAAAAATCGCCGAGGGCGGGGATAGCAATAGTCATTTTGTCCTGCATATCCACGCCGATGTCATCGCCATCCCATGAGAGGGTAACTTCTGATGCCTCGTTTCCCCGATGGATGTCCGACACGGTAAACTCATGGTCTTTCCCATCATCGTGGTGCGTCCAATCAATGGAGAGTTTTTTGCTGCCCTGTTTTGCCGTTAATACCCCTTCCACATCTCCTGCATCAGCGGCGTCATTAGTAAAAACATGGCCAGTGAGTATTTGCTTTGTTAGGTCGCTGTTGTCAGGGGCCTGTAAGGAGGCCACTTCCACCGTTAGCCCCTGCCCCCGCACGAGGAAGTCGAACTCAAAGCCTTGTGCATCTTTCGGCAGGTTGTCAAATACTTCGTCCAAGTCCACTTTGCCGATGTAGGCAGCGCCGGACTTCCAACCATTTTTTGGCTCAAAGCGCAAGGTATGATCGTCTTCCCAATAGGCAGTGCCCTTGGCCGATGGGGTGAAGTCGAGGATACCGTTATCGGCCTCCTTACCAATCATCTTTTCCCCAGCCACTGCACCTGAGAATCGCACCCGCACTGGTTCGTTTTTGGAAATGACGCCTGCGGTGTAGGCATACACATAGCTTTTGACCGTTTCAGGGATTTCCTTGGCCCGAACGGGTTCCTTGTTCTTACAAGCGTTGGTGGTGATGAATATTGGGAGTAAAAATAGGAGCGGGAAGAAGCTGAGTTTTCTACTGATGTTAACCATGGTGGAATTGGTTTTATTGATTTCAGTTTTTGGTCTTTGTTTGTGGGCACTAATTTCTGTAATTTTTAGTGGAAAGTGGGAAGGGGAGTGAGGATTTGTTTCTGACGCGAATGACGGGTTAAATCAGATCATTGGTTTTCAATAAGTTATAGCTATAAATCATGGTGATTTTTAAAATCACCATGATTTAATCTTTTGATTATCAATACCTTTTCATTTTTAACCCGTCATTCGCATTTCTGATTGTTTAGGGAGAGCAAGTTTTACTGAATCTTTGAGATTTAGCAAAACGGGAAGCCTTGGCCGATTTGTCAAATCCCATAGATTCAGCAAATCTTTTCATATTCATTTAAATAATCGTTGCAGTCCTTTTTATTGAATATGGGATGGAAACTAACATCTTTGTGCCCTGATTTGCCACTCCTTAACTATTTCACTTTCAATGGACCTTTTCAAAGCCATCGAAATCGCTTCCGTCCTCCTCAACCTGCTCTACATCATTTTGCTCATGCGGGAAAATATCTGGTGCTGGATATGTGGCATCATTGGCTCGGCATTGGGGGCTTTTTTGATGTTTCATTCTAAGCTGTACTCTGAGGCTATCCTCTATTTGTTTTATGTGATAATAGGTATTTATGGGTGGTACGTATGGCACACAAAAGGGATAGAAAAAGAATTCAAAATCGCAGTGTGGGGGATCAATCCGCATCTGGCGGCCATTGCCACCGGGTTAATCGGTTCTGCTTTGTTCGGTTATTTTTTTAGCCAAAAAACCGATGCCGACTACCCTTGGGTGGACGCCCATACAACGGTGTTTGCCTTCGTGGCCAGCTTCATGCAGGCGCATAAAGTGCTGAGTTCGTGGTTGTTCTGGATTGTCATTAATGCAATAACGATGTGGCTATATAGCATGAAAGGATTGAATTTTTACTCAGGGTTGATGGTGTTTTATTTTGGGTTGTCGGTATGGGGATATTGGGAATGGAGGAGGAAATTGGGGAATTAAGGAATTGAGGAATTAGGGAATTGGTACAGAAGGCACCTGTGGCAAAACCAATTCCCTAATTCCTCAATTCCTTAATTTCCGAATTCCCCATTATCAGGAAAACTCGTAATCCACCAGGTATTTCCCCATGCATCTTTCATCCCCGCGGCTCGGCCATAAGGTTGATCGTCAGGAGGCATAACAGAAGTGGCACCATTGTCAAGAGCCAGTTGGTAGATTTCATCCGTATCGTTTACATATATAAAAAGGCCAGCGGGCATCGGCCGAAAATCCGGGGTAGCATCTGCAAGCATGATGGTGCTGCCTTCGTTCCGCAGCTCTGCATGTTTGATGACGCCTTCTGATCGGGACGTAAGGGCCTGGAGTTCCATTTTGAAAACGGTTTTGGCAAATTCAATGAATTTATTTGCATTTTCCACTATTAAATATGGCATGATGGTTTGATGGCCGGCAGCGGTGACACGTGGATTTTGATGTTCCATAATTGAGTTTAAATAAATTTATTTTTTAAAGAACTTTACGAGATTAAAAATAGGAAAAAATAAAGTTTATTTTAAATTGAGAGTGTTATTTATTCCCCCTTTATTTATATCAATTGGGATTTATTCCTTTTTATTATTAAAAATAAAATAATTAAGCCCAAAATTGAAATTAGAAGTTGGCAATTCACCATTACTTCCCAAAATAAAAACACTATTGGATTTATTTCCTTTTGTAAAAAAATTGACCCTCCCGGTTAGACTAAGGTTTTTACGGAAAAAATATTCGTACTCCAAGAAATAATTACACCATTTATTAGTGCGTTTATCCCGCGAGTTTTGAAGTTGATTGGCATTAGTATAATCTGCTCCTACTGACCAAATGCCCGTTCCTTTTGAAAAATACTTTAGAGAGAGAATGATATTGCCATTTAAATTATGCACTGTGCTTCCATTTGATGTTTTTATTGGAAATGGAGATGTTGAGTTAATGGCAACCTTGTAAGAATTGCGTGAACGGCGGATGCTTAATGTGCCGGAAGGTACAAAATAAAACCTTTTTCCCAGCTGTAAATATTTTTCGACTCCACCTGATGTTCCAATTGTAAAAAGGCTTTCGGTGCCTGTTCCGTATCCTGATAATTCAGCGCCTAATATAACTGCCACGCTTTCTGAAGTGAAATATTTTAACCGTGGAGCAAAGTTATATACATGGAGGATTGGCTTCGCATTAGGGACAATGGAAGGGTCTTGCTCTATATTTGGGTTATCATCAAAAGTCAGGTTGCCGCTGCCAGAAATGACGTAATTCCCCTTTTTTAAATAGTTGTTCAGTAAATCTTGGGCAACGGCACTTCGATCATTGATAAAAGTTTGGATGCCAATATTTATATTTAATAAATCGTCCAGATCGGCATAATAATCATTTTGAAAAATAGTTGTACTGATATTAGCTTGCACTGCAATGTTGGGTGAAATAAAATACTGTGCGCCAAATCCGGCAGCCGCAGAAAAAACCCAATCTTTTCTTCTGGTGCCTATAATCCACTCAGCCTCATTTTTAGTATAGGTAAATCGGGATCGAAAGAACAAGTAAGGTGAGAATTTATTTTGATGCAAAAAATAATACCGGGCAAATGGGCCAAAAATAATCCTTTTACTAAAGTAGTAATCTCGAAAATAAGAAGTCTCACCTTTTAACCTACCATAATACAGTTCCCCTCCCATCATTACCCTATTCGTCACCATATACCCAAAAGAAGGAGAAATAAAAACGTGGGAATTTTTATTTGTTGACTGATTTATGGTTTCTGTCTGCCTTGAAATAGAGGAGATGAATTCCAGAGACATATCTCCCTTTTGGAGTTGACCAAAAATGGGAAAAATATTAAATGAAATAATAAAAATAGTAAGAGAGAAATATTTCATATTGAGCGCTATTTTTTTAATTCGGAATATTCAAAAACAATTTCGAATTATTCAAAATGTATGGGGAGTTTTGCAACACAGCACCTACTTAGAAATTTTACATGGGTGCGTTGCGAGGTTACAAAATCCCGCCTGTTTAGCATAGGTTTAATTTTTTATGAATTTCAAGAAAAACGAAAATAATAAAACTCAAAAACCTAAATCATCATTTTTCTAATTTTAACAAATATGCGTTCTATCGTACTGTAAATGTTTTCCTTCCGTGTATATTTGCCATTCATGCGAAAGTCAATCTTACCTGTTTTTTTATTTTTTACCTTAATCGCTTGTCAACAAAAGCCAGCCAGCCAACTCACCATTGCCGCTGCCGCCAATGTCCAGTTTGCCATGGAAGAATTGGCCGAACAATTCACCAAAAAAACAGGCATTGAATGCGATGTTATCATTAGCTCCTCCGGAAAGTTGACCGCTCAAATCAAAGAAGGCGCACCTTATGACCTGTTCATCTCCGCTGACATGAAATACCCGGAACTGCTCCACTCATTTGGCCTCACAACCTCCCCTCCAAAACCATACGCCTTGGGCAACCTCGTTTTATGGTCGATAACGGTCACGCAACCCGCAGCTTCGATACAGAAGCTTGGAAATGTTCCCCACATCAAGCACATCGCCCTCGCCAACCCCAAAACTGCCCCTTACGGAGAAGCAGCTATAAAAGCTCTCAGACATTACCACCTCTTTGACACCCTGCAATCCAAATTAGTATACGGCGAAAGCATTTCCCAAGTCAACCAATTTGTCATTTCAAAAACGGCTGAGGTTGGTTTTACTGCGAAGTCAGTCGTCATGTCGCCAAAAATGAAGGGGCAAGGGGATTGGTCAGAAGTGCCGATGGAGTCGTATCCGCCCATTGCACAAGGGGTCGTCGTTGTAAAAAACGGGCAGGTGGAAAAAGCAGAAGCATTTTATGAATTTCTTTTTTCTCAGGAAGCCAAGGTTATTTTAGAACGGTTTGGCTATGGTGTTCCATAGTATGGAATTGAAATTCCATGCTACATTTACGCCCATGCTTGATTGGCAACCTATCATACTCACATTCAAATTGGCCCTTGTCACGACGGCGCTATTGCTGGTCATATCCATCCCATTGGCCTATTGGCTGTCCTATTCCGAACGGAAGATGAAACCTGTGATCGAAACTCTGGTGAGCATGCCATTGGTGCTGCCGCCGACGGTGCTGGGGTTTTATTTGTTGGTTGCTTTTAGCCCTAATTATGCTTTTGGGAAAATGCTCTCGGAGGTGTTTAACCTAAAATTGATCTTTTCATTCGAGGGGCTGGTTTTAGCGTCGGTGATTTACAGTCTGCCATTTATGGTACACCCCATTCAAGCTGGCTTGAGCAACCTGCCTGCCTCTTTGACGGAAGCAGCTTATGTGATGGGCAAATCGAAACGAACCACTTTATTCAAAGTGTTATTACCAAATATAAAACCCAATCTGCTAACCGGCATCGTGCTTTCATTTGCCCATACCATTGGCGAATTTGGTGTGGTGCTGATGATCGGTGGCAACATACCCGGCAAGACCAAAGTGGCATCCATTGCTGTTTATGACGAGGTAGAGGCACTGAATTACGGTGTGGCCAACGCCTATTCCCTTTTTCTGTTTGCCCTTTCTTTTATCATTTTGCTGACGGTCTATATTGTGAATGGTGGATATTTAAAAAGGTATTGGCGATGATCCGATTTGTTTTACATAAAAGACTAAAAGCCGTAGGCGGCGAAATGCAACTGCAAGTGGAGGCAGCCATTGAGAGAGGGCAGTTGCTGGCACTGTACGGCGAATCGGGGGCTGGGAAAACGTCCATCCTCCGCATGCTCGCTGGGTTGATGAAACCTGAAAATGGTCGCATCGAAGTGCATGGGGATATATGGCTGGATACACAAAACGATATTTATTTAAAACCTCAATTGCGAAAAATGGGCTTCGTCTTCCAAGATTATGCACTATTCCCAAATATGACCGTTCGGCAAAATCTCGAATTTGCTTTGGATAAAAAACAAGACAATCAAATTATTGACGAACTGATAGAAATGGTTGAACTCGGCGACCTGCAACACCGCAAAGCCAGAAACCCTTTCTGGCGGCCAGCAGCAGCGCACCGCCCTCGCCCGTGCCCTTGTCCGCCGTCCTGAACTGCTGACTGCTCGACGAACCGCTGTCTGCGCTTGATTATTCGATGCGCTCTAAATTGCAGGACTATATTTTGGAAGTCCACCGTCGTTTTAATTTGACGACCATATTGGTGAGCCATGAAATAAGCGAGGTGTTTAAAATGGCAGACATGGTGTTTTCCATGGAAAGGGGAAAAGTAATAAAGCAGGGAAAACCAATGGAGCTTGTTTGCAAACGGCAAAAGTCCCGACAAAGACGGTTATAAATTAATCGGCGATGTAGTGGAAATAAATCGACAAAAAAATAAAATATTTATAAAAATATTAATTGGAAATCAAATTTTACAAAAGGAGATGATGAGTGAAAATATAGGAGGAACTGAAAATAGGAGATAAAGTGATTAGTGGAAGGAGCGATTAATATTAACTCAGTGAAATAAAATAAACATTAATGGGAATACGGATGACACGGATTAGGCGGATGTTTCACGGATTTTTATGCTGATTAAATTGAAGTGTAAAACTCTGCCTAATCTAAGTTTGTTGAAAAATTAAAATAATAAGTAATCCTAAAATGCATCCTCCCCCCAACCCCCTCCAAAGGGGGAGACAGACCCGTTCTTTAATTTAATTATGTGCAATAAAACTAAATTTTAGCAGGATCTGTCTCCCCCTTGGAGGGGGTTGGGGGGAGGATGCGCCCAAGAATAAAATCCAATTTCCTATTTAAGAACGACTCTGCTAAAAATAATAGATTAATTTCCAGGTTATGCCATCGCAAAAAATAAATTTCCAAAATAAAAATGGCGAAACACTTGCCGCCCGTCTTGAATTGCCAGTCAATCAACATCCGCACACCTTTGCATTATTTGCCCATTGTTTTACCTGCAATAAAAATTTAACGGCAGTCCGAAATATAAGCCGGGCATTAAATCAGGAAGGAATTGCCGTCCTGCGTTTTGACTTTACCGGGCTGGGGGAGAGCGAGGGAGATTTTGCCGACACCAATTTTTCTTCCAATGTGGAAGATTTAATAGAGGCGGCTGATTTTTTAAAAAATAATTACGAAGCACCAGAAATATTAATTGGCCATTCGCTGGGTGGTGCAGCGGTAATTTGTGCCGCAACCCAAATGCCGGAATTAAAAGCAGTTGCCACGATAGGAGCACCATATAATCCCGGCCATGTAAGCCATTTAATTTCAGGGGCAATAGAAGAACTAAATGAAAAAGGAATTGCAGAAGTATCCATCGGAGGCAGACCTTTTACAGTCAAAAAACAATTTTTGGATGATATTCAAAATCAGGATTTAAATGAAAAAGTAAATCGTTTGGGAAAATCTTTATTGGTGCTGCATTCGCCACAAGATCGAACGGTGGAAGTCGAAAATGCCGCACGCTTGTATAAAGCGGCCCGACATCCAAAAAGCTTTGTCAGCCTCGATGGTGCTGACCATTTATTGAGCAACAAAGATGACTCGTATTATGTGGGCGATGTAATTGCGGCATGGGCAAAAAGATATATTGCCGTACCTAAAAAAGAAAAATTACAAGCCTATAAAAATGTGGCTGTTCGCCTCGGCAATGAAGGCTTTACGACGGATGTCATGGTGCGTCACCACAACCTCACTGCCGATGAACCCGTTACTGTCGGTGGCAATGATTATGGCCCATCGCCATATGAACTGTTGAATGCCAGCCTGGGCGCTTGCACCGCCATGACGTTGCAAATGTATGCCCGCCGGAAAAAATGGGACTTGCATGAGGTCGTCGTCCATCTTGAACATTACAAAGACTATGCGGCTGATATGGAAAATATGGAAGATAAAAAAAGCAAACTCGATCATTTTGACCGATTGTTGGAATTAAAAGGGGATTTGGATGAAACGCAAAAAAACCGTTTATTGGAAATTGCCAATAAATGCCCGGTGCATCGGACGTTGCATAGTGAGGTGAAGGTGATTACGAAATTGAAGGAGTAATGCTATTTTTACGAACCAATTTTAAAATAATTCAACAGAGGAATAACTTGAAAATATTAAATTAGGATTTATCATAATGTGAAAAATCACACCTCATCTCCAGAAGCCACCCTCTCTCAGACCATGCCAGCCTGTCGGCAGGCTGGCAGGAAAAACGGGTTTCACTTTTTAATAAAGATTAATTTAATATTGTCAAGATTAAGTTGCTATACACTTTTTATATTTAGATTTGTTTTCAGGCAAAAAGTGAAGAAACCTCCCTCTCTGAAGAACCTTTCTTCTCAGAGATGAAAGCCAGTCATTTTCAAAAAGTGTATAGTAACTTATGTCAAGATAAAAAGTATATTTCGAAAATTAACCTAAATAAATTTTATGCCTAAACGATATCCAAGAACTTTGTCAAGTGGTGCCAATAATACTGTTCTTGCACTTTCCAATACAGAAGTAGGCAAATTATTTTTTGGAGACACTCGTTCTGACATTGGTTCAGAAGCGGAAAAAATGAAATTTGCCAACAACGTAAACGATCTTGTTGTAAAATTTATTCGTTTGGATGTATTTGAAAATGACAGTGAAATGCTGGTAATGGAGCGACTTTACCCTTTCGACTTTAGGGCATACGAGCAAGAACGTCGTTTGCTTTGGATGGATGTTTTTGAAGATGAATTGGTGCAGTTACACAAAGTAGGATTTGTTCACAGGGATTTACAGCGGCCTTCTAATATGCCTGGGATGGCCTACGACAATATTTTTTTAACAGAAAAAGGCATCCGTTTAATAGATGTTGGCATTTCTGCTCTAAAGCACCAGGTTGGAGAGAAATTGTTTGACAGGTTTGTAAAATTGGAAATGGAGGAGTTTGAGAAATTCAGGTTGTTTTTTCTTGAAAGATAGTTTATGTTAAAAGGAAAATATGAAATACAAAACGATAGGATAATTCAACATACATTTCCAAAAGAAAAAATTGGAAACGCTGCATATTCCATATTTTGAAATCAATAGACTTGTTCGTAAATAAGATTTTTTCATATTCAAAATCCTTATTTGCGAACAAGTCTAATATTTCCAGCCTCCTTTTGTTTCTTCCACTCATGTACGGATCTAATGTTTTTATAAAAGCTAATTGTAGCTATTCAGCAGGGTTTGTTTTTAGAGTCTGTCTCATGAGTCTCCTCGGGGCATCAATTTGCTAAATCTCAAAGATTTAGTAAATTTGAAATCAGTGACTTATAGATTTACTAAATTTTTAAAATTTAGCAAATCGAGACTTATGAGACAGCCTCCATGCTGAACAATTACAGCTAATTTAATATGATCAATTTATGTTTTTCTCTTCAGATCCTCCACCTACTTGAGTGACAAAAAGCAGCATTATTTCTTATACTTTTTATCTGTTGTAAGTCCCAAATCTTTCTAATTTTGGCCTTTCTGAAATGTGGTCGAACGAAGTTCCATTCGATCACCAATCATCAATAGACTAATCACTACAACCTAACCAATGTCAGACCAAGACCTAAAATACACTACCATCCATTACCACTCCTACCTGCACCTGGACAAAATACTCGGTGCCCAGCACCCCCGCAGTGCCGACTTGGAGGAGAAACCTGCCCATGAGGAAATGCTCTTCATCATTATCCACCAAGTGTATGAACTGTGGTTCAAGCAGATCAAGCATGAAATGGAGTCCGTGCTGGAAATGTTTCACAAGGACAGCGTAAACGAACGTGGCATCGGCACGGCATGCGCCCGATTGGAGCGGGTGGAAGAAATCATGAAACTCCTCATCCAGCAGATCCGGGTGCTGGAAACAATGACGCCACTTGACTTCCTCGACTTCCGCAATTACCTTTTTCCAGCTTCGGGGTTTCAAAGTTTCCAGTTCCGCATGGTGGAAGTGATGCTCGGCTTGGAAGAGAAAAAACGCCTGACTTACAACAACCATCACTATGCCTCGGTATTCCCTCAGGAACAAAGGGATGCTTTGCAAAAAGCCACTGAATATGGTTCCCTGTTCGATTTGGTCGAGGCCTGGTTGGAGCGCACGCCCTTTTTGCAATGGGGCGATTTCAAGTTTTTGGAACATTATAAAAGGGCGGTTGAAAAAATGATTGCCAAAGAACAGGCTGCCATCCGTTCGACACAGTACTTGAGCGAAAAAGAAAAAGAAATGCGTTTGAAAATGCTGGGCAACACCGACACCTATTTCCAATCGGTATTAAATAAGGAAGTACACCAAAAAATGAAAGAAGAAGGTGCTTTGCGGCTTTCCTACCGGGCGACCCTGGCAGCGCTCTTTATCAACCTCTACCGGGATGAGCCCATCCTCCACGGCCCCTTCCGCCTCCTCACCAACCTCATCGACATTGATGAACTGCTCACCACCTGGCGTTATCGCCATGCTCAAATGGTGCTGCGGATGCTTGGTAAAAAAATCGGCACCGGCGGTTCATCCGGCCATGAATATCTGCACGCCACTGCGGTAAAACATCATATATTTACCGACTTGCATAATATCTCTACCCTGCTCATCCCCCGCTCGGAACTCCCGCCTCTGCCGGACGATCTGCGCCGTGAACTGGGTTTTTATTATACGCAGAAATAAATGGTTGAATGGCTGAATGGTTTAATGGCTATATGGCTGGTGCCAAAAACCATTAAACCATTCAGCCATCTAACCATTAAACCATTTAAAAATGTCTAAACTACTACCAAAATTTAATTTCAAAGAGTGGATTGACGAGCATCGTCATTTATTGAAACCGCCCGTTGGCAACAAATGCGTCTGGGACAATGGTGAATACATCGTCATGGTCGTTGGCGGCCCGAATTCCCGCAAGGATTATCACCTGAATCAAACGCCTGAATTTTTTTATCAGGTGGAGGGAGATATTACTTTAAAGGTGATTGATGAGGGCGAGCAAAAAGATGTACACATCAAGGAAGGTGAAATATATTTATTGCCGTCCAATATCCCACATTCTCCACAGCGGGGGCCAAATACCATTGGTTTGGTGATCGAACAGAAAAGGCCCGATGGCATGGAAGACGGCTTGGCTTGGTTTTGTGAAAGTTGCCATAGCGAACTTTATCGGGAGCCATTTACCCTGCAAAATATTGAGACAGATATGCCGGTTATTTTTGACCGTTTTTACAGTGACAAGGAATTATTGACTTGTAATAAATGTGGAGCGGAAATGGAGCCACCGAAGTGATAATGGCAATTACAAGAAATTGTATTCAGAGAAATAATTTGTAAATTTGTATGCGTTAACCGCCCATCAAATTACAAACTTATTGTGCAAAGCTTTTAAATCAAATTAATTGATTATGAATACTTTAGAGTTAAAAGGGAGCATTCTTGAACGATTGGCAAATATTCAGGACACTGAAGTTTTGACTAAGATCAATCAGTTTCTAATCCAATTATCAAAGCCAAATGCAGCCAAGGAAAGAGTTCCTGAATGGTTAACTGATGAACAAGCTGCTGATCTTGAAGAGGCACTTCAAGAAATGAAAGAGGGGAAATATGCAATGACCCATGAGGAACTCATGAAAAAATATCAGACATGATTAAAAAGGTTCTTTGGCAGAGTAAGGCGCTGGAAGTCTTTACAGAAACGTATGAATACTTAGAGAAACATTTTTCAAAAAAAGCTGCCGAAAATTTTAGAAAAGCCGTAGACAAAAGGATTTCTTTTTTGGTGGAACAACCCACCGCAGGGCGAAAAAGCAATGAACCATCTGTCAGGTTTGCCAATATTGACAGCTACCGTCATATTTTTTATAAAGTGGAAAATGATGCCCTTCATATACTAACCATCTTCGACAATAGACAAGACCCGAAAAAAAGACCATATTAAATTCAACTCATTTAATTATTTCGTGAAAAAAAAATTCGGCCCAACCATTTAATTTTCAATGAAACAATTCCGCATCAACGGCCACGGCCACTTATTACCCAATCCAGAACAAATACCTGCCTTTATGCGGGAGCAAAAAATATTCTGGATTGACGATGACCGGAAATTTATGCGACAGGGAGATTGGAAAAGGCCAGTGACCGACCCCAGTTTTTTTATTGATGAAAAACTGGTGTGGATGGAAAAAAATAAAATTGACCATGAAGTCATTTTGAATTTATCGCAATTATACTGCAATGGCATGGAGCAAAACATGGCTCGCGACGTGATCCGTTTTCAAAATGATTTTAATGCGGAAATACAGCAAAATTTTTCAGAAAAATTTACGAGCGGATTTGTGGTGCAGGCAGCTTATATTGATGATGCCCTAAAAGAAATGGAGCGTTGTTTTAATTCCCATAAATTAAATTTGCTTTGCCTGCCCACGCATTTTTTAAATAATAAAAACGAGTGGACAACTATAGCCGACGAATCGGTCGAGCCTATTTTTGAATTGGCCAATGAATATGGGCTGGCCGTTGAAATACACCCCTATGACGGGCAGAAAATAATCGGATTAAAGGACCGTTTTTGGCGGTTTCATTTGGTATGGATGTGCGCCCAAACGGCCGATGCCTATCACTTTTTTACACTATTAAATTATCCCGACAAATACCCCAATATGCGCACCTGTTTTGCTCATGGCAATCAATTTGGTCAAGTAAACATTGGTCGTCGGACTCAAGGCTTTGAAGGACGGCCCGATCTTTTTGAGGGCGCTGGCCACCCAAACAGATCATTGCGGAAACCTAATATATTTTACGATACATTAGTCCACGATGTTTATTCTTTTCGATTATTGGTCGACCGCCAAGGAGTTAGTCAAATAGTGGCTGGGCTTGATGATCCGTACCCCTTAGGCGAAATGGAAAGCGTGGATGGCAGTTACCCTGGAAAGGTCATTGACGATGCAGTAAAAAGGGATTTTATTACGGAAGAAGACAAAAATGAAATATGGTGCGACAATGTTGCCAATTGGTTATATGGATGGGATAAAGAGGAATTTTATTCGAGGATTAAATTCTCTTGAATTATTATGCAAAATGATTAATGACTAAAAGAATAAGGATTAACGGTTTGAGATTGGCAACAAATCAAAAATCGTTAATCCTTATTCTTTTAATCGTTAATCAAAATTAAATTAAGTGGAATTTCAAGCCAATATTGATTACGCTAAAAAAATGGACGCCAATGACCCGTTGGCGAAATATAGGGGTCAATTTTATTTACCCTTGCAAAAAAATGGTGAGCCACATGTTTATTTATGCGGAAATTCGTTGGGGCTACAACCAAAAATAACGGAGTCCTATATTTTACAGGAATTAAAAGATTGGAAAAATCTCGGCGTGGAAGGACATTTTCACGCCAAAAATCCGTGGATGCCCTATCATGAATTTTTAACAGGAAAAATGGCAAAAATGGTAGGTGCAAAACCCATTGAGGTGGTGGTTATGAATACCCTATCTGTGAATTTGCATTTAATGATGGCCTCATTTTATCGGCCAAAAAACAATAGGATAAAAATAGTCATGGAAAGCGATGCTTTTCCGTCCGACCGATATGCCATAGGGTCACAAATTAAATATCATGGTTATAAATTAGAGGAGGCATTATTGGAATTAAAACCGAGGGAAGGCGAAGAATTAATTCGCATAGAGGACATTGAAAAAACAATCAATGAGGAAGGAGAAAATATTGCACTGATATTATTGGGTGGTGTCAATTATTATACAGGACAAGTTTTTGATATGAAGCGCATCGCTGAATTGGGGCATGCAAAAGGTTGCATGGTCGGTTTTGATTTGGCGCACGGAGTTGGAAATTTAGAATTAAATCTCCATGATGATAATATTGATTTTGCTTGCTGGTGTACTTATAAATACATGAACTCCGGCCCCGGCAGTGTTGGTGGGTGTTTTGTACATGAGCGGCATGCCCACAATTTTGACCTGCCCCGATTTGCAGGTTGGTGGGGGCACAACAAGGAAACCCGCTTTGGTATGCGGGATGAATTTGACCCGATAGCTGGTGCAGAGGGCTGGCAACTGAGCAACCCACCCATTTTATCGCTGGCTGCAATTATGGCCTCTTTGGATTTGTTCGATGAAGTAGGCATGGAAGCGTTAAATAAAAAAACATTATTGCTCACGGGTTATCTCGAATATTTGTTGGAAAATATTAATTCCGACCGAATTCGCATCATTACTCCAAAAGATGTAAAACAACGGGGATGTCAATTGTCCATTCAAGTTAGAAATTCCGATAAAACATTATTTAATAAAATAACCGAAGCAGGTGTGATCGCAGATTGGCGGGAACCGGATGTGATTAGGGTAGCCCCTGTTCCGTTTTATAATTCATTCGAAGACGTTTTTAATTTTGTTGAAATATTAAATAATTGTTTGAATGGTTGAAATGGCTAAATGGTTTTTTTTAACATGTAAAAACCATTCAAACCATTCAAACCATTCAAACCATTCAAAATAAATGCAAGAAAAAATACTTATAATCGGCGCTGGTTTATGCGGAACCATGTTGGCAGTCAGGATGGCACAACGGGGTTATCAAGTCATATTGCGGGAAAAAAGGGCGGATATGCGTCAAGAGGAAATTGCAGCAGGTCGTTCAATTAATTTAGCTTTATCGAACAGGGGGTTCAAAGCATTGAAAACAATCGGTATGGACGAGCAAATAAGGAATGAGTGCATTCCCATGCATGGCCGAATGATCCATTCCATCAATGGGGAAAAAAGGTTGTCAAAATACAGCGGAAGAGAGGGGGATTATATTAATTCCGTTTCGAGGGGGGGGCTGAATATTGCATTATTAAATGCAGCGGAAAAATTCGGAAATTTAGACTTGGCATTTAACCAAAATTGCATTTTCGTTGACCTGGAAAATGCCACGGCTTATTTTAAAAATAATAAAGGAGAAAAATCAGAAATAAAAGCAGATATAGTTATTGGAACGGATGGCGCAGGTTCGGCGGTGCGTCGTAGCATGATGGCTCGCACACCTGACTTATTATTTAATTATTCGCAGGATTTTTTACGGCATGGTTATAAAGAGTTGAGCATACCGCCTGCTGAGGGAGGAGGCTGGCGCATCGAAAAAAATGCATTGCATATCTGGCCCAGGGGCGGTTATATGACTATCGCCCTGCCCAATCTGGATGGGAGTTTTACCGTTACCGTCTTTCACCCTTTTGAAGGTGAAAATGGATTTAACACTTTGGATACTCCTGAAAAGCTGTTTTATTATTTTGAAAAAGAATACCCCGATTTGATTCCACACATGCCTGATTTTATTGACGATTATAATAACAACCCAACAGGCACATTGGGCACAATAAAATGCTACCCGTGGCAGGCGTTTGGGAAAACAGTTATTATGGGAGATGCAGCCCATGCCGTTGTGCCATTTTACGGGCAAGGCATGAACGCTTCCTTTGAAGATGTGCGGGTTTTTGATGAAATATTGGAACAGCATGAAGGTGACTGGAAAAAAATATTTACCGAATTTCAGGATGCCCGTGCAGAAAATACTAACGCCATCGCCGATCTTGCAATTGATAATTTTTACGAAATGCGAGACCATGTAGATGACGAGGTATTTATTGCGAAAAGAAAATTGGAGATGCAATTAGAGCAGGCTTTTCCCGATTATTATTCCAAATATTCATTGGTGACATTTAATGAAAACATGCCGTATTCAGTAGCCATGAAAAAAGGAAGGAAACAGGATGAATTATTAAAGGAAATTTGCCAACGGCCTAATTATGAACAACTTTCTATGGAACAAATATTTAATGAAGTAAGAAACAAGATAAATTAAAGACACAGCACCTATGTGTTTTAATTTATTTTGTTTAAAAATCTTTTTATTAAGATTTAATTTCGAATGAATTTAATTGAAAATTGGAAAAGGAAAAATCAGGAAGCAAAAAAAGAAAACCTAATTATTTTAAAAAAGCTAAAAAAGAAAAAAGGCAAACGCCTCGATGAATTAGCGGACGAAACCCATGACCAAGTGTTCAAAAAAATAAATTGCCTTGATTGCGCCAACTGCTGCATGAGCATCCCGCCCATTGTCACAAAAACGGATACTGCCCGTATTGCTAAGGAGTTTGGGATAAAACCCGCTGAATTTGAAAATCAATATTTAACTGTAGATGAAGATGGCGACACAGTGATAAATACTTCCCCCTGTCCATTTTTACAAAGTGATAATACTTGTTTAATTTATGATATAAGGCCAAAGGCTTGTCGGCAATTTCCCCACACTAATAATTTGGATTTTTCAAAAAATATGAAGTTGCATAAATTAAATGCACAGATTTGCCCGGGGGTTTTTCATATTTTGAGAAGGCTGGAAAATAGCTTTTGAAATTTAGGAGGTAATCTGAAATTACCCAGCTATATTGAATACTTCTATCAATATTTTGAATAGTTCATTTACTTTCTGGTGATCAAGCCATTAGAGTCAATAGTAAGCAGCGAATTTGGAAAATCAGTCGCAGTCAATTGTTTGATTTTCGCAATCGCACGTTTATGTGGATCTATTTTTGGCCCATGCGTTTTTTGCTGATATACAGGCGTTATTTCCCCGCTAACAAAAGCGCCACTTTTATTAGTGGTAATTTTTAAAATGGGAGCTATCCCTGCGGCATCTCGTAAATTGAAACGGCCATAAGTGCAAAAATTGCCCATGCTATAAGTGATAAAACGATCTTTATACAACTCAATAGAACGGGTCACGTGAGGCCCATGGCCAAAAACAATGTCAGCGCCAGCGTCAATCACGGCATGAGCAAACTTATGGACGTCACCCCGGTTCTCTCCCAAATAAGTTTCCGTCTTTTTAGCCACATGCTGATGTTTAACCCCTTCTGCACCTCCGTGAAAGGAGACAATTACAATATCGCATTTTGACTGTAATGAGGCGACTATATCCTTTGCTCTTGGGATATTCCGTACATCGCAAGTACCTGAGTTGGGCGCAAAGGCGGCAAAACCGAAAGTTGTTCCGTTCTTTTCAAATACCGCCGTTTCATCTGTTCCCGCTAACCCTGCATATGCTATACCCGCATTTCTCAAAACCGCTTTTGTTCCTTTCCGGCCAGCAGGCCCAAAATCCCCAGAATGGTTGTTGGCAAGGCTGACCACATCGAATCCGGCGTTGACAAAGTGCTTTACATAGCTGGCCGGGGAGCGGAACACATAGCATTTGCTCATGTCCCGACAGCGTTTGGCTGTTCCTTGCCCATCAAACATGACGCCTTCGAGGTTGCCAAATGTCACATCGGCATTTTTAAGAATGGATTGAACGTCACGCAGTAGATCATCACCACCATTTGCTGGCAAATAGCTTTTAGAGGGGTAATTGGTGCCGAGCATCATATCCCCGACACCGATTACCGTGACAAGGTTATCATTTTGGCCGGCCGCCAAAAAAGCATTCAGTAAAAAAAGTTGGATAAAAAAAAGACTTCCTGAAGGGAAGCCTTTTAAAATATTGATTAAAAACATAAATACTATGGAAAACAAAATATGGTCGAATTAATTGAAAATTGAGAATTTTGTCATTTTTAATTCTCAATTTTCAATTAATCAAACGATTGATTGTCAAGTTCAGCTAAGCGAACCAGTTCTTGATATTCTTTTGGCGAAAGGCCGTCGAGTACATAGTCAATTGGATTGACCGCTTTTCCTTTGTAGTGGACTTCGTAATGGCAGTGTGGGGCGGTGGATGTACCGGTGCTACCCACTTTGCCAAGTTCCTGTCCTTTCTTGATCTTCTGGCCAACTTTAACATCAATTACTGACATATGGCCATAAAGCGACTTGTAACCATAGCCATGATCAATAATGACATGACGGCCATAACCGCTTTTGCTGTGAGCCACTTTTACAACTTTGCCATCTCCAGTAGCTTGGATAGGTGTACCCTGTCTAGCCGAAAAATCTATTCCGGCGTGCATTTTCCTAATCTTGTGTATAGGATGAAGCCGATAGCCAAAACCAGAAAGTAATTGAACCCTTCTATTGAGCTTATCGGAACGAATGGGCTTGATAGAAGGAATGGATGCAAGCATTTTTTCTTTATCAGCAGCCATTTTTTCTATTTCATCCAACGATTTGGATTGGATGACCATTTGCCGTTTTAGCTTTTCAGCCTTTTGGCGCAGCAGCGCCATCATTTTGCCTGATTGACGGAAATTCTGTAATTCAGCATAAGGCTCATGGCCACCCACACCACCTTGCCAGATATTTTCATCGATCGGGTCCATTTCCAACACCATGCGGTGTATCCAGCGATCGCGTTCCTGAATGTTTACCAGTGTGCTGGACATATGGTCAACCAGTTCTTGCATCTCCATATTCTCGAAAGCAAGACGGGCTATTTCATCATTTTTAAGTTGAATCTGCGGTGATGGGAAAAAACGCCAGAGTAATGAACCGAAAAGGACGCCTGAAATGAGCATGGCGGAAGCTATTCCAAAGAAACGACCCGCCTTTTCTTTCGTTGTGAGCTTGACCTTTTCGTACTGTAGTGTTTGTTTATTGTAGAAGTACTTTTCTCGTCTCATAATTGTTCTGTTGTTAGCCAATATCCTAACTTTGCCGCCTTTTGAAATGACCGCTTAAAGAAGCAGGTACTAAAAATGCGGACGGGTTAGGAGTTTCCCTCCCTAGGAAACAGTAAACGAAAATGTTCACGTGTTTTGGACTAAGACGAACGATTTGCTTGTTTTCTATGAACTTAAATAAACGCAAAATCCTTTATCAATATCAGAAAGAAGAAATCTTCTCTTATTTTGTTTGCCTTTTTCTCGTGTCTATCGTCCCGTTTTAACGGATGCCCTCATAAGGCAGCGGCAAAGATGGAAAATAATTTCCTAACAACGAAAATATGTGGATAACTTTTCATGTGAATTGCCGTACAATAGAGGTTGACCTATTCATTATGTTTGTTTTACAATCACTTATAAAAAAATAATATTATAATTTGTTAAAATTAAATGTTTAAACATTTGAAAAAAACAAATTGATTCCGCAAAATTTTCTTCCCAAAAATAACCCAATCACCAAATTTTTGAACCTTTATCATCATGACAGCAAAAGAAATCAGGCGCACTTTTCTTGACTTTTTCCGATCAAAAAACCATAAAATAGTCCCTTCGGCACCTATCGTGAACAAGGACGACCCGAGCCTCATGTTCACAAATGCTGGCATGAACCAGTTCAAGGATTTCTTTTTGGGAAATGCCGAACCAGACAACCCCCGCATTGCCGACACCCAGAAGTGCCTCCGTGTATCGGGAAAGCACAACGACCTCGAAGAAGTTGGCCGGGATGGAACGCACCATACCATGTTCGAGATGCTCGGTAACTGGTCCGTTGGTGATTATTTTAAAAAAGAAGCCATCGAATGGTCTTGGGAACTTTTGACTACGGTTTATGGCCTCCCGAAAGACCGCTTGTATGCCACCGTATTTGAGGGCGACGATGAAGAAAACCTCATGCCAGACGATGAGGCACGGAATTTCTGGCAAGAGTGGCTACCAGATTCCCACATTATTAACGGCAATAAAAAAGATAACTTTTGGGAAATGGGCGACCAAGGCCCGTGTGGCCCCTGTTCCGAAATCCACATTGACATGCGGCCGGATGGGGAGCGGGCAAAATTCGATGGTGCAGAACTGGTCAACAAAGACCATCCGATGGTAATTGAAATCTGGAACAATGTATTCATCCAGTTCAACAGGAAGGCAGATGGCACATTGGAAGAACTGCCAGCCAAACATGTTGATACAGGCATGGGTTTCGAACGCCTGACAATGGTCATGCAGGGTAAGACCTATTCTTACGACACCGACATTTTTACCCCAATTATCAAAAAAGTAGAGCAAGTCAGTGGTGTCCAATACACGGGGAAATA
Source organism: Saprospiraceae bacterium (assembly GCA_965222975.1). Lineage (GTDB taxonomy): Bacteria > Bacteroidota > Bacteroidia > Chitinophagales > Saprospiraceae > UBA6168. Next base: position 431,438 of record CBDCVJ010000086.1, read on the forward strand.
CCCTGATGACCCTGCTGCCCGCCCACCCGCAGAAATGATGTCTGACATTGCTATGCGAGTGGTGGCTGATCATGTGAGGGCGGTAACATTCACTATTGCTGATGGGCAGCTGCCTGGAAACACAGGGGCTGGCTATGTGATCCGCCGCATCCTCCGTCGTGCAGTACGTTATTATTATTCTTTTCTAAATATAAAAGAGCCTTTTCTTCATACACTTGTGCCGCTTTTGGCCGAGATGTTTGCCGATGTTTTTCCAGAGGTGAAAGCACAACAAGAGCAATTGTCGAAGATTATTCAAGGAGAGGAAAAAGCGTTTTTGAACACTTTGGATAATGGTCTAAAACGCTTTGCTGAGCTCAAAGTGGCCGATAGGACAATCAATGGTGAGGATGCTTTTGAGCTTTACGACACATTTGGATTTCCCATTGACCTTACCCGCCTGATGGCCGAGGAGAAAGGATGGAAAGTGGATGAAGCTGGCTTTGAAATATCCATGCAGGCTCAGAAAGACCGCGCCCGTGCCGCTGCTGCCAAGGAAACCAGTGATTGGCAAACATTTGCTGAAGGCACAGTCGAATTTGTAGGCTATGATGAGTTGTCCGTATCTGAAGCCAAGGTCTTACGCTACCGAACAGTCACCACAAAAAAGGCTAAACGCTATGAAGTGGTTTTAAACAGAACCCCTTTTTATGCGGAAAGTGGTGGGCAGCATGGCGACAAAGGCTGGCTCATCTTTGGTGATGAGCAGGTAAAAGTCGTGGATACACAAAAGGAGAACGACCTCATCATCCATGTGTTGGATAAATTGCCCAGTGATTTATCTGTCAAAGTGGAAGCAAAAGTAGATGCCCAAAAACGGCAGTCCACGTCAAGCAACCACTCTGCCGTACACCTCATGCATGCAGCCTTGCACAAGGTCATTGGGAAAAACGCCCTGCAAAAAGGACAGGATGTAGATGACAAACGTTTACGTTTCGATTTCTCGCATTTTCAAAAGGTCACAGAGGAGGAGTTGCGTTCCATTGAGCAAATGGTCAATGAAAAAATCCGTCAAAATATCTTCCTGGACGAGGTACGCCACATGCCCATTGAGGAGGCCAAAAAGCTGGGCGCGATGATGCTGTTTGGTGAAAAATACGGAGACACCGTTCGGGTCGTCACCTTTGATAAGAATTTTAGCCAAGAACTTTGTGGAGGCACCCATGTTCGGGCTACAGGCGAAATTGGTCAGTTCAAAATAATCAGTGAAACGGGTGTGGCTGCTGGCATCCGACGCATCGAGGCAGTAACAGCCGAGCATGCAGAATCTTATTATCGTTCGCAGTTGGATCAATTGGAAGAAATCCGTCATTCATTGAAAGGGACACAAGACCCGGTAAAGTCAGTCCTTTCTTTACAGGAAGAAAACAAAGCGCTCAAAAAGCAGGTGGAGCAATTGTTGGCAGCACAGGCGAGTGCCCTCAAAGGCCAGTTAAAAGGCCAGGTGGAGCAGGTCAAAGGCATCAATTTCCTTGCATCTAAATTGCCCCTGCAAGATGCCAATGCCATCAAAACCCTCGCTTACCAGCTTGAATCTGAATTGGGCAATGCCTGCCTTGTTTTCGCTGCCGACCTCGGTGGCAAGCCGCTCATTTCCATTCGCATCAGTGAGTCATTAACGGACAAACTGAACGCTGGCAATATGGTGCGGGAATTAGCGAAGGAAATTAAAGGCGGCGGCGGCGGACAGGCGTTTTTTGCTACGGCTGGAGGGAAGGATGTGAATGGATTGGACCGTGTGATAGAGAGGGCAAGTCAGATGATATAAACTCTATTTAATGATTTTATAAGTAATAGAAAGTTGTTGTTCATTGGAGCAACAACTTTTTTTATTTTTGGACTAAAATTGGATAATTAATAATAGATCACATTTGGTGGAAAGTTGGCAACGACATGTAAAAAACATTTCAGAATAATTTCTAACTTGATAATGTCATGTTAAAATATTCGGAGATGAAAAAAAACACACCCCTCTCTATGAGTCTCTTATCCTTTTGCCTGAAAACAGATGTGGGCAAAAAAAGTGTATAGTAACTTATGTCAAGCTAATCTATATAACATGAAATTTCTTTTTGTTATTCTTTTTCTTTTATCAATTATTCCTTCCTTTTCATTTGGTCAAACTTTGGATGGTTACCCTAAACTTGCTAAAGAAGCAGAAGAATTATTTAATGAAAAAAAATACAATGAGGCAATTCCATATTACAATCAGCTTATTCGGTTGCGTCCAAATTATTTCTTTAATTACATGATGAAAGGCCGGGCGTTATATTTTATTGGAGAGGTAGAGAGTGCATTTGAACATTTGAGCGTTGCCATTAAAAAAGATCCAAACAAAGCAGAAATATATTACTATAGGTCTTTGTTCTATTCTATAGAAGCATTTGACGAAAAAGCTACAAATGATATAAAAAAGGCGCTATCATTGGATAATGAAAATATTGAATATTTATTTTCCGCAGCCAGGTACAGTTCAAAGGCAGGATATTATGAAAGAGCTATCAAGCTGTATGAAAAAATTATACAAAAGGACTTTTCAAATCCAGATATTTATTATTTCACGGGAATAAGTTATTTGATACTTGGCGATTCAACAAACGCATTAAAAAATTTAAAATTAGCAATGAATATGATTCAACAATCTGAGCCAACCGATGGCACAGACATGTTGAAAACGGCAATTTTATCTGCATTGGGGAAAGAGGAAGATGCATTGAACAATAGCTTGAGCATCATTGCAAAAAAACCTGAAGAACCATATGGTTATGTATATGCGTCAGATAGTTACAGGATTTTTAAACAATGGGACAAGGCTTTGGAAATGCTAAACAAAGCAAATAAAATAAAAGGAAATGACAGTTATATTCTCACGCAAAAAGCATATTTCCTTGTTGAACTGGACAGTTTTAACCAATCAAAGAACATCTTGGATAAATTATTAGAGAGTAATCCCAATTCATACAATGCCTTGGTAACGAAGGCCTATTTACATATAAAATTAAACCAAACAGATTCCGTTTTGCAATTGCTGAACACTGCGATTAAAATTAGGCCCAACCACCCTAGTGCCTATAAAATAAGGGCCCAATATTATTTTGCTATAAATGAAACATTGAAAGGTTGTGAAGAAATTCAAATAGCCATTTCAAGGGGGTATCAAAGAATGTATAATAATGGTGAAGCAAAAGAATTAATAGATGAATACTGCAATTAAAATCCTATTTGCTCTAATATTGATTTCCTCTTGCTACTCCCCACAAAAAAACCTCCCTGCTCAGTTTGACACAGGCACTATTGAAAAAAACGTTTACAAAAACAAATATTTCGACCTGCAAATTGAATTTCCACCGGACTGGAATATTATCAAGTCTGAAGAATTGGAGTTTTATTGGAAGCAAAAAATGGAAAATAAAATAAACGAAAATTTTTTGCCAGAATATAATAGATACGCACAGAACATGCTCGAAACAACTATGAACAATTCTTCGCCTTTATTATCTTTATATAAAAACAAGATAGAAGATGTTCTTGTTTTTTATCCTTCTTTTTTGGTTTCGGTTTTAAACGTTAAAGGCGATGGACTTGACCAAACGGCTAAAGGGTATTTGTTCGATATACGTAGATTTAAAAAAGAAAATGGCGGGAAGGAGATAGAAACCGGAGAAGAGTTTTATTGGAAAGAAATCGGCGGTGAACGATTCGAAGCGATATGGTGGATTGACCACGGCATTGAACCTGCCATTATGCAAGAAACATTTGTTCGTAAAACAAATGATTTATTATTGTTTATCAACCTTACTTATTCAACTTCAGATGAAAAAGCGGAATTATACGATATTTTAGATCGAATTAAGAAAATCGAAAATTACAACTAATCAAATGGGATTTTCACCCCAATCCCAAACGTAGCTATTGACGTCACATCGAACCCACCAGTTGCACTAATATTATAAATGCCTGCATCCAATCCAAATTTCACTCTTTCACCGAACAGCACCCCAGCATTGCCCCCTAGATAGTTTAGGCTGCCACTGAGGTCACCCGTTGCGAATTGGGAGATGTATCTTGGGGTCAGGTAAATGTCAACGGATTCGTTGGGATGCAGAGAAAAATAAAGTGGCACCTGTACATTCCACAACCCGACGAAAGCGCTAAAAGTACCTACCCCTGCACCAATGGCCAAGGCCACTTCGGATTCTTGGTCTCCAAGCAATTGATATTTTGCATCCACTGCAACATTTAAATTTGTGTTCACGCGGAGACCCATGTCGAATTTTTCAGCAATTCCATATCTACCGCTTACCTCAATATTGGGGAAAAAGAGGTTTTCAACATCCGTTGTGTCGTCAAAGTCATAATCTAAGATGAAATCAGGCGATTGGGAAGCATTGAGGGTGGCCATGAATTCACCGTTTCCTTCACCGACCGTCCGGCCAGTTTGAAAGCCCGTAAGGGAAGCGCAATTGGAAAAAATAATGGCAAGCGAAAAGAAAGCAAATAACGAGAACAGTGTTGATGGTTTTATCATAATTAATTTTTTGGGTAAATATAGGGTGCTGGTTTTGCAATAAAGATCATTGGATAAAAGAATTTGAAAATAGCATTTTAAAATGATATCTGCCACCATCCTTTGGCGATTTTTTTCAACCCTTTTTTTGCTAATGGAACAATTCAAAGAACTCCCTAATAATGCGAATGACGCGTAAATCTCATGGCCGCTCATCCCGTCCAAGTCCCGGAGGGACGAAATATTATAGCGAGGGATGTGAATCCCTCGAAAACGGTTATGATCATTTTAGAGGGATCCACATCCCTCGCTATAATATTTCGTCCCTCCGGGACTTGGACGGGATGAGCTGAAATAGCATTTTAAAATATTTGCTCGTAAATAGATGAAAAATCAAGACCAAATTTTAACATGATATTCGCATTAATACCAAATACCTTAATACCTCAATTCCCCAATACCTTTTTTGCCGCCTTCGCATGCGCCTCAAAAGAAAACAGCAACACTCCTGCTGCCACCAGGCAAACATAAACCAATGCCCACTGCAGTTTTCCAAAAATGGCCAGCGTGAAAAAAATCAGGGCGAACCACTCCCGCTTGCCCAATAGTTCCGCCCATTGCATCAGGCGATCCAACCAACCGTTGCCTTCCCGAAAACTGTACTCTACGGTCAATAATTTGCCATCTTTATTGAAACGTTTGTAATACAAAATAATGCTTGTCATCATGCATATTGTAAGAATGAGCGCTATCAAACTGGCCACTTTTTCATAGAGAGAAATACCATCCCTGAACAAGCCAACAAAAAATCCTACAAGAGCAGCGAGGTAGGCGAGGTTGTCGCACATAAAGTCCAGCCATTTTCCGTAAAGCGAACTTTTGAATTTCAACCGGGCAAGCTCGCCGTCCACCCCATCGAGAATGGAAGTAAGGTGGAACAATGCCCCACCAATCAGAAAGCCCCAATAGCCTCCTTGGGCAAACATGTAACCTGTGAAAAGGCTGGGTAACACCAAAGCAAGAGTTACTTGATTGGGCGTGATATGGGTATGGGCAAGCAGGCGGCTGAACAGGGTAGAGACAGGTCGGTTCAAGTGTCGGGAAACCCACCCATCATTAGGCTTGGCAAGATTGCGGATAAGTGCCCTTTCAATAGCTTTTACCTCTGACATATCCCTGGCCGCACTGCACAATAACGGAATGCGAGCGGGCCTGAGATATGTATTTTTAGAAAGTGTGCTTTCGCCGAGAAGCAGTTGTTCGGGTATTTCGTTTTTTAAAAGATCGGAGCTAAGAAAAGCCAGTAATTTGTTTTTGGTTAAAATAGCCTGTGCAGGTTTTTGCTGACTCGCTGTCAATAATTTTTCTATTATCATGGGGTCAAACACTATGGGTTCAAAAAGCAACAAAAGGCCCTTTGACGGAGGGATTAAATGGTAACTCAAAAGTGTTTCTTTCAAGCTATTCTTTTTACCAAAAGAAAAACTCATTGCCCAAGGGCCTGAATCGTTCAAGAGTCCACGTAAATGATCTATTCCGCTTTCCATTAAAAAGGTAACGTGTTCAACGCTATTTTTTTCCAATGCCCTTAAAGTGCGCTCAATGACGGTCAAACCTAATATTTTATGCTCAAATGGGTGAATGGTTTGTTTTGGTTTGATAGAAGGTATCAAAACGATTGCTTCTAATTGAGAGATGTTATTTTCTTTCATTGTAATACAGGAATTAATAATAGTGATTTATTTTTTTTGAAAAATGGCATTTATTCCTTTATGGACAAATGCGCCGATTATTTTTCCTGTAAAACTTAGCGTTGGTTTAAAAAAATATAATGTACTTTCACTACCGTACACTTTTTGTTTTATATCCGTTTTCAGGCCGAAGGCGAAGAAACATAGAGGGAGAGAGGTGTGTCTTTTTTGTTTTTTCGCAGAAAAAACAAAAAAGACACACCTCTCTCCCTAAATTTTCCTTCTTTCAGACATGAAAATCAGTCATTTCCAAAAAGTGTGCGGTAGTGAAAATGTAATAAACATTGCGTTGTTCAAACGTTTATTGCATTAAGAATTAGTAGTGTTGCCATGTCCAAAAATTATTTTTTTGAATGTAGCAAAAAATAAAATAAGAAAAATGATGATCGAATATTTCATTTATTTCGATACTTTTTTTATAAATAAAACACACCTCACTGCCTAAATTTTCCTTCTTTCAGAATACTTGTCGGACGCTTCATTTAATTAAATGCTGTAAGTTTATTTACCATTCATTTTCAGGCAAAAGAAAGTGCCCGGCACATGTTTTTTTTCTGAACTCGTAAACCATTTTTGCAAATTATTTTAAAAGAAAGAAATGAAAGACACTATAAATGGTTGGTTTGGGATATTGATTATAGATGATTGGTAAAATTCAATAGACAGCAAGCAGCTACCAGTGGATAATTTTGTAAATAATTCTTTTTATTGTTTTATTTTTACCCAATTATACTCGGTCAATTTTTTTTGCGATAAAAACAAATGGTTTTAGAAAAATAAGTTACTATACACTTTTAGAAAAAGGCTGGTTTTCATGCCTGAGAGGAAGGTCAATTTAGAGAGGGAGGTGTTTTTTTTGATTTTTTCTGAAAAAAATCAAAAAAAACACCTCCCTCTCTATGAGTTTCTTCTCCTTCTGAAAACGGATTTGGTCAAAAAAAGTGTATAGTAACTTATAGAAAAAACTATTTCTACATTTTTCAATTTATATGAACAAAACTCAATCACTATCCATGACGAATAATATCAAATTTGCGTCCCTCTTTCTTATCTTTTTTTTCTTTTCGGCATGTTCTGGCGTACAGTCAGGTAGCAAGCCACTTTCTGAAAGGGAAATCGGAGTCCGGATCGGTGACATTGCGCCAAACATTGATCTTGAAGACCCCGACGGCTTCAACCGTCATCTGAGAGATATGAAGGGAAAAATGGTACTGATCGACTTCTGGGCAAGTTGGTGTGGCCCTTGCCGTTCACAAAACCCTTTGATCGTAGCTGCTTACAATCGTTACAACAACACGGAATTCAAAAACGGGGACGGTTTTGAAGTATTTAGCGTTTCACTGGATGAAAACAGAGATCGGTGGGTAAATGCCATTGACGCCGACGGTTTGGTCTGGCAAAACCATGTGAGTGACCTCGATGGTATGGATTCTTATGTCGTCCCTCTTTATGAGTTGCAAGCCATCCCAGCCAGTTTTTTAATTGACGGCGATGGTGTTATCTTGAAAAAAAAGGTGCATGGCGATGATTTGGATCGGTTGCTGAAAAAATATTTGAAATAAGGGTTGGGGAATTGGGAGGGTCGGTCTACCTATTTTAAAGGGCTCACCTAAAAACTTACAGTTTAGGTGAGCCCTTAACTAATTCATTCTACTAATACGAATGACGGGTTAAATCAGTTATTTGATTTTCAATTGATTATAAACATAAATCATGGTGGTTTTCAAAACCACCATGATTTAAACTGCCGATTATCAATGTCTTCCCATTTTAATCGATCATTCGCATACTAATCTACCACTACTTTCTGTGCCCACTGCCCGTCTTCATTTTTCACTTTCAGAAAATACACCCCTTTTTCCAGACCACGTACATCAATGGCGGTAGTAAATCCATTTTGCTGTTGGTGTACTTGCCTTTTTACTGTGCGCCCTTGGATGTCCAACAATTCGATTTCGATCCGGCCTAATTGGCAATCCGCCCACTCAAGGCGGAGTAGGTCATGTGCAGGGTTGGGGGATAAGTGAAATTCACAACCATCTATCTCGGAAGTAGAAGTAGTGAAATTTGTGTCCGTCCACCAGGTATCTGCCATTTGAATTTCTGCTACTTCGGCCAATGTGGCAACAGAAGCTTGCACCACCTGACGCATGAAATTGAAATCCAATTTGTCTTTTGTGTCTTGCGGGGTATGGTAATATGGGTTGCGGAAATTGGCGCCATCCGTAAACATAATAGCTGGATGGCCGGCTAACCAGAACGGTGCATGATCACTGCGGCCAAGGTCGAATGCAACGATGGGCCAATTGGAAGGTACTTCCATTAAGAGAACATTGAGATCAGGAACATACGTGACCGCAGCCGTTTCATAAGCTTCCATTAGGCCAAGTGCATCACTGTTGCCAACCAGATTGATGAAATCGCCCTTGAAATCGTTTGCCTCCAAAGCGGCATAAGCCTCTGGGAACAAAAGACTAAAACCTACAGGAGTATCTTGTGTATCTGGCTCGTCCGAGTAGTAGCCGATCATTTCGAAATTCAAAACACCTTCTATAGATTCCAAGGGCGAAATGCTGTTCGCTACATAATCGGCGCTTCCTACCAAACCTGCTTCTTCCAAATCAAAACCAATGAAACGAATGGTTTTTTTGAAACTATAAGGCGACAATATCCGCAGGGCTTCGAGCATGCCAGCAATAGCAGAGGCGTTATCGTCTGCGCCGGGCGAATCATCGATGGAGTCATAATGACCATCAAGGATATAGACCAATTCTTCGTTGTTGGTGCCGATCATTCTTCCAACTATGTTTTTCCCCGTGTAGTTGCCGTCGGGAACGTCCAGCACGGAGGTCTCAAGTTCAGCATCTAAGAATTGGGCATTGATGAAATCACGAACTTCTTCCAAATGGGCAGCCCCAGTATTCCGATGGCGGAATCCTTCCAAAAAAGTCAAATCGGCACTCAAGCGGCTACTATCTACTTGATCCACAAGTGCTTGAATGTCAACGGATTGATTGAGCTTGGCCACCAGCATCAAGCGAAATTCAGAGATGGTGTCATAAGCAGAATAGTCCCAGTCGATCTGCAAGCCAGTGCCACCTGCCAAACCTACACCGACATGGCCTGTCGCGTTGTCTGTGTCATAATCAAATAGAAGGCCGCCTCTTTTCGTTGCCCTAAAAGTCACCTCCGCGAGGTCGTTGGTAGGGTACAAAAGGTCGAACGTAATGGTCATAATATTGCCCGGTTTCAGCTCGACCGATACGTTTTCAAGATTTGGGTAGGGTTGCCCAAATACCAGTGATGTAATGAGGGCCAAAAAGAGTACGAGGATATTTTTCATGATTATTAGTTTTTGGTTGATGTTTGTTGATTGCTTTGAAGGTCGCTGAAAATGAAATTAAAGGAAACGCATATATCTGCATAATAACGCTCATTTTTCCACGTAAATCTAAAACCAATTTTCAATTCAGAAGCTAATTGCATTTTTTTGTGATCCGCCCTCTCAAACAATCAACTTGCCTGCCGAACAAGCAAGCAACTATACTCGACCACTTTAGATTTTGTGCATTTGAAAAAATATAGTTGAGATGGTTGAGGAGGTTTAGACGGTTGAGTTCTCAACCGTCTAAACCTCCTCAACCATCTCAACAAAAAAAATGATTTGCACAAAACCTATTGTGGTTCAGTATAACAATCAACAATTATATCTCTATTTTATGAAAGCAATTTTCCAAAAATTAACATTATGTCTTGCGGTTGCCGGACTTTTATTTGTAAAAAACGGTCTGACACAGTCTGGATGCACCGACCCCCAAGCACTTAATTATGATGACCAAGCAACAGAAAATGATGGATCTTGCACCTACCCCAATACTGAGTATTTGCCAATGCAAATAGCTTTGCTACCTGCAAGCCTCACCGAATGCTCCGGCCTCGCCTTTTTTAATGATCAACTCTGGACAAACCTCGACAATGGCAACCCAGATAAATTGTATGAGATAGACACCCTGACCGGAGCGCTCAATAAAACAGTCACTATACCTTCCGCTGATAATGAGGATTGGGAAGATTTGGCAGAAGACGAGGAACATATCTACATCGGCGATTTTGGAAACAACCCCGGTAACCGCACTGACCTCCGTATTTACAAAATAAAAAAAGAAGACCTTTTGAATGGCATTCCTTCTCCAGAGTTAATTGAATTTTCTTTTAGTGATCAAACGGATTTCACTCAAGCCCATAATTCCAATAATTACGATTGCGAAGCTTTTTTTTATTGGCAGGATTCCCTCCACCTCTTTTCCAAAAATTGGCTTGATTTCAAGACTCGCCATTATGTATTGCCAGCCAGTCCAGGCACTCACATCGCTGAACTAAGGGACAGCCTTTTCGCCCAAGGTCAGATAACGGCTGCCGACATTTCGGAAGAAGGGGTAGTGCTTTTATTGGGGTACAATAAGTCCACCGCCATTCCATTTATGTGGTTATTATTTGATTATACTGGCAACAGTTTTTTTTCGGGAAATAAACGGTTGATATCTTTGGTCAATCCAGTTCATACAAGCCAGGTAGAAGGAATTGTTTTCCGGGGTGCGACCAAAGGATATATTTGCTCAGAAAAATTTGAAATATTGCCGCCCCGGTTATTGTCTTTCGATATTGCCGAATTGCTGCAAGGTCCCGTTGCAATTAAGGAACCTGAAAATGATTTTGATATTGATATATTTCCAAATCCAGCAAAAAATAGAATTACTATTAATTTTGAAAAAATTGCTGCTCCCCCTTTCTATTTTGAAGTCTTGGATTTATCTGGAAAAAAAATATTAGATAGATATTTTGAAAAAAATAATTACCATAAAGAATTTGACATTAATATTGCCCATATACCTGTCGGTGCATATTGGTTGCGAGCTGATATAGGTAATAAAATGGTTACTCGATTATTTTATAAAGAGTAATATTGTTCGTAAATAAAAATTCTGAATTTATTTATCGGTGTTTCCTCCCCCCTTTGGAGGGGGGCGGGGGGAGGACAGCTCAATAAGATCCGCCTCGTTGCATTTCTTACCATATTCCCCCATTTCAATTACAATGAAAAAACGATATTTGTAAAAAATCACCTGACATGAATTTCTCTGTTTGGGCATTGATTGCCATCATTGCAAGTGCGCAAGGATTCTTCCTGGCTGCTGTGCTTTTTACAAAAAAAGAAAACCGCATTCCCAACCGGATCATTGCAGCCCTTCTCCTGATCCTTGCTTTCACACTTCTGGAAAAAGTACTTTGGTGGACCGGCCTGATCGAAACAGTACCGATCTTCAAAGGCATTGGGTTTGGCTTTCCATTGCTCTTCGGGCCATTGATGTTCCTTTACTACCAAGCGACATTTGAGCGAAAACCACCTGGCATCAATGCCTTCTGGCATTTTATCCCATTCGGAGTAGCCGTATTTTTCTTGTTGCCATTTTATCTCCGATTTTTTGAACCCCTCTCCTCCTCGCTGGGATGGATTCCTTCTTTAATGAAATATCCGTGGTTTCCCATAATCATATTCGCCCAAATGATAGGATATGGCGTCTGGATTGGCTGGCGTTTCAAAAAATATTTTTTGGAAAACGAAGAATTGTGCCACTGGCACCGTTGGTTGTTGGCAGCTTACTGGGGGATTGTTGCAGCATATCTCTTTTATCGCCTACTTTCTTTATTGGGACTGACAGCATTGGAGTGGCATTATTTAATTGCTTTCAGCCTCACTTGTTTCATTTATTTAGCAGCTTGGCTTGGTTATATTGAACCCAGATTATTTGCGGGGATGCCTTTAAAGGAAGCTGCAAATCCGATTAAATACAAAAAGTCGTCGCTAAACCCCGAGCAATCTGCCCTTCTTTTCCAACGCATTTTAAATAAAATGGAAAATGAAATGCTTTATCGGGATAGCCAACTGACTTTGGAAGTTTTATCCAAAAAAATGGGCACCCAACGCCACCATATTTCACAAGCCATTAATGAGCAATCCGGGAAGCGTTTCCCGGAATTTATTAACAGTTATCGTATCAGCGATGCACAACAATTATTGGAAACTACCAGTAAAAAAGAAATGAACGTCATTGAAGTAGCATATGAAGTAGGCTTTAATACAAAAAAAGCTTTCAACCTCGCTTTTAAAAAACAGACCGGTTTGACGCCTACTGCTTTTAGAAATGGGCAAAGTGTTAAATCGTAGTCGCCAAGACCTGTCCCGATGTAAAATATGAGACAGGTCTTGGCGACTACGTAAAAAGTAACCTTTTATAAGATTTCCCTTTTTCCCGACGTATTTTCCTGTTCTCTCAAGGTGTAGTGATTTTTTTTGCCGAAAATTATTTGTCATGAAAAAAATCACCCTACTGTTTTCCTTAATTGTTATTTCCCTTTTTCTTCTCGCAAATTTGGATGGCGCATTGCCCGGCAACACCAATGCGCCCGGTGAACTCACCTGTGGCCGTGCGCCCTGCCACAACGTTCCGATCAATATCGGCAACGCACAAATAGCTATTGTATTTGGAGAAAATGAAATGGAATACTTCGCTGATAGCACTTACACAATAAAGGTGAAAATAACCGATCCTTTGACTACAAGAAATGGTTTTGAAATTCTTGCACTTGATGAAAACATCCAAAATACAGGCACCTGGGAATTGACCGAACCAGATAAGATGAAAATCATTTCCGGTTTTAGCGATCCAAATAAAAAATACGTTACCCATTTGGAAGCTGGCAATCAACAAGATGAATGGACCATGCGCTGGAAAGCCCCGGCAGGTGATGTGGGAAAAATAACCTTTTATGCCTCTGTACTATCGGCCAACGACAATGGGCAAAACACTGGTGATGAGGTGTACAATACCAATATTTCAATTGATTTTGCAGAACCGCTTCCGACAGAAGATACTAAGGAAAAGACATTGAAAGTTTACCCTGTCCTCTCAACGTCAGGCTTCAATGTAGAACTCCCGATGGTCAACGAACCTTTTCATATTTCTCTATTACAGGAAGATGGAAATGTATTAAAAGAAATGAAAGTGAAATATGGAGGGCTGCATTATTTTGAAGCATTGGATTTTCCTTCAGGGTTGTATTTTTTATTAATTGAGTCAAAATCGTTTCGGTCGGTGGAGAAGGTTTTCATCAGATAATGATGAGGGAAGTTTTTGACAAAGTCTTCTGTCACCCTGTGATTATCACTGCCACTGATACACCCCGCCAAAAAACAATACACGCCTACTAAAATAATTGGCTTTGTTTTCAGAATAATCCCTATTGTATTCATAACCTCTCAGGTTTTTAAAATCCAATACATTATTCACACTCAAAAAAGCGATAAAAACTCCATTGCCTAAAGAAAACATTCTGGAAAAACTGACATCCAATAAACAGTAGTCAGAAAGTCGTTGCCCATCGTCTAAATTGGCATATTCAGGAATGTGAGTATCGGTGGGTTGATGATAGGAACGACCTGTAATCGGTAAATAATAGCGGCCTTGCCGATGCTTGTATATGGCATTGAACTCAAACCATTTAGGTAGGTTCCATTTCAATTGGGCACGCAAATAATACCCAAGGTCATGTGGTGAAGGGTACTCAATGGATTCCGATTTTAGAGTGGACTGAACAGATGCCAAAGAGATGCTCGTTTTTATATTTCCTTTAGTCCAACGCAAATAAATTTCATAACCTATGATTTTATTTTCTGGCAAAATAGCGGACTTGTTTTTTTTACCATAAATAGCAGCCGTGCCAAACCAGTTTTCTTTTTCAAATTGAAAATCAAGTGCAACTTGGTTGGAGGAAAGCAATATCGTTTCTTCTAGTTCGCTACTCGGCGTTAAGAACTTATTGTATTTCCCGAATGAAAAAATAAACCGTTGGCCTTTTTTGATTTTATAAAAAAGATTTCCCTGCCCGCTCCAATATTTTTCCCTGCCGAAAAAATGGCCGTGCCAGCGAGTGCCGACCCCCACCACCCATTTTTCGCCAAAATGCCTTTTGGAATAAGCAAACAATTCTGGAACATGAATCCAATCCTCCGTTTGATAAGGTACAAAGGGATGTTCCTTGGATAGTGCATGAAAATAAATAGGTGCTTTCCCTTCAACTACTTGTCGTACACTCATCCAAGAAGCCCCTGCTTTTAAACTGCCACTGCCAAATCTTTGCTGCCAATTAAAAGATGAGAAATAATCGAATTCCTTGACATGAGTTTCAATATTTCCCAACACATAATCCCCTTTTGAAAAATTGATACCTTGATTCCAGCCCAATTGTCCATTTGGTAATTTATGTATTAAATTTATCACGGATTGATTGCGCCTCTTTTTCTGATTAAATGCATCCTGAACGGAAGGTAAACGCAATTTAAATTGATAATTTTCCAACAGAGTATAATTGAAAAATTTAAGAAGGGTTTTTTCCGAAAATTGTTTTACAAAATATAACCCAGCATCGCCGGAAGTGAACCCTTCAATATCCCGCAATGCTTTTTTATTTAGACCAACCAACCCATGGTGCGAGCTGTAATTTCCGTAAAAAGTGAGGGAGGCATTTAAGGGAAGTTCACGACTGAAGTACAAGCCACCACCGGCCATCGTTGCGACAACACTATTGCTATTTTGTGCGGTATTTTCCTCCGTATATAAAGCCACCACCCCTGAAGTCGCATTTCCAAATTCAACGGGTGGATTGCTGGGAAATACCTGAAGGTTTTCGATCATCGCTGTGTTGAAAACACTGAATTGACCAACTCCATTGGCCTGATCAAGCCGCACAGCATCATTGAGCGGAACGTTGTTGAGAAAAATACCTGTCTCGGCAGGCGAACTACCCCGGAGGCTTATATTGGCCGTTTCCTCTATTCCCGTAGAAGCTGGCAATGCGTCCACCGCCAACAATGGATCTGCCTTTGAATTGGGGTTTAAATAAATGTCCAATTTTTGGATGGTGGAAGCGGCAAATTCCCGGGCAATGGCCTTCTCTCCTTTTACTACGACAGTGGCCGTTTCGAAAATAAACGGCTTTAATTCGATGGCCTGTTCTTTTTTGTCGCCTATTACTGGAAAATATTTTTCCTGATAGCCAATATAGGTAATTAACAAAGTGTCGTGCTGAAATATTGAATTTAATTTAAATGTTCCGTCCGCATCTGTTTGCGTGCCTTTTGAAAAATCTGATTTTAAAAATACATTGGCAGCGACTAAAGGGTTTTTTGTGTTCGCATCAATCACCTTTCCTGTAATATTATATTGCCCAAAAACAGGACATATAATTATGAAAAAATTGACAATTAAAAGGAAAGACTTAGGCATTGATAATAATTTTAAATTGAATCTCAAGCCGAAAAAATGATTTTAACTGAATTTATTTTATAAATCTGTATAACCCTGATTGATCAGTTATTGATGATTTTATGTAACCATTCAACAGGGTTGTTTTTTTTAGAAAAATTTCATTTTTTCTTCTTTCTCTCTCCATGCTGAACAGTTGCGATTTTAGTTAAAATTAAAGAAGGATTCCTGAGCGGCAGGTTTTTTATTCCCATTAATTCTTATTGCCCTTTTCAAGCGAAGGCAGCAATTGGTATTTTACCCATCCAAAATTGGGTTCAGTAGCCAATGCCAATTTATAAGTAGCTTTGGCTTTATCATATTTTTTTATGCTTTGATAGACCTGTCCTAAAGTGGCCAAAACATTCAGGTATTCCCAGTTATTGGCATTCAAGGAGTTTTCATGGTACTGCCTGGCGAGTTCCAAATGTTCCGCAGCTTTTTCCTTGTTCCCGCCAAACATTTCAGGTGTGTAAAAGAGGCCTGACCCTTTTTGGTATTGTACCTGTGCAGACTTATCGTTGAGCTTTAAGGCTTTGCCAATCAGCTCATCACTTTTCGGACCAAGGAACATACCCTTGATCGGTGAAAGTGCAATTTTGAAACCCGTTACGCCTGACATCAATGCAATGGCATCCGCATGCTCAGGGTGTTTTTTCAGAAAAAGTTCGAGGCTTTCATCTGCTTTCTCCACCATTTCCTCTGCTGCTTCGTCGTCCTGTCTTGCGAAACAGGTACCCACACTTCCATAGGCTGCCAAGGCAATATCATAAAGTAATTCGTCCTTTTTTGAAGCCTTATATTGGTCCTCCAATTTGCTGATTCCATCCTTCCACATTTCCAAACTGGTGTTAAGGTAAGCTTGATAAAACTGTGACTGCAAATCCTGAGCATGATTAGTGTCGAATGCGCTAAAAAAAATGATTATTAAAAAAAAGTTTTTCATGATAAGGGTAATTGTTATTGGTGATTTAAATTTCCTCAAAGGAAAAGGATATTATATTCCGTTTCTTTTCTGATTGACGAATAGTAAACTTCAAGTGACATAGTGATGAAATTAACAAAGGTATTTTTGAAAGAGAAGACAATAGCAGGTTGTCAAGCAAGTAGTTCCACTCATCAAGAAATTTGTGCATTTTATCAGTCAATTAGGAAAAACAACAAATAATATGGCATATTTATGTTTTGTAAAATTGGAGTAAGGGAATATAAAAAGTCCTGCGAGATGTATTTTTACCATTAACCTATAACCATTAAGCCATTCAACTAGAGATGTTCATAAATAAAAATTTGGAATTTGTTCCTTGGTATATCCTCCCCCCACCCCCTCCAAAGGGGGAGATAAAGCCTGCTAAAATTTTATTTTTCAGCACACTATTAAATTAAAAAACGGGGCTATCTCCCCCTTTGGAGGGGGTGGGGGGAGGATATAATTTAGGATTCCTTATTTATGAACACCTCTACTATCCAGCAATGAACTTTAGTATCAATAAACAAAAAGCGGTACAGCATAGCCTGTTTTGGATTGGATATGGTGCATTCTGGCATTTTATCTTTTCGCCAGAATGGTACAACTTGTCATCTATAAGTGTTAGTTTAGTTTATACTTTGTCAAACATACTTGCAGCATATACAGTCATTTATTTTTTGGTGCCTTATTTATTGAACAGCCGCCGAATACTATTATTTTTAATAGCAATGATGGGAGTGTTGGTAGCTACGTCAGCCTTGCATGGTGCAGCCTTATGGGGGTTTTTCTATTTAATTGACCCATCCATACCAAATCAGTTTTTTGCTTCGGATATAGCTTTGCCTTCTATCTTGGGGAGCAATTCTTCTGCTATCTTATTGGTCTTGGCATTGCAGCAATATTTCAGTAGAAAAGGGGAAGAAAGCAGAAGAAAAGAAATCGAAAAACAAAACTTGGAAACAGAACTGAAATATTTAAAAGACCAGTTAAATCCACACTTTCTATTCAATGCTTTGAACAGTATTTATTTTCTGATAAAAAAAGATCCTGACTTGGCAGCAGAACGACTGGCTGGTTTTTCTGATTTATTGCGACATCAATTGTACCACACCTCAGATGAAAAGATTGGGCTGCAGCAAGAATTGGACAATCTGGAAAAATACACTGGTTTGGAAAAATTGCGAATGCCAGATGATCTCAAATTAATTTTAAAATTGCCAGAAAATATGAATGGGGAACTGATCGCTCCTTTTTTATTGCAGCCGCTGGTGGAAAATGCTTTTAAGTATGTGCGCCGAAATAATGGTCTAATTGATGTAGCAGCTGAATTAAACTTTGGCAAATTTGAATTCTGCGTAAAAAATAACATTGAAAAAGATAAATTGATGAATGCAAATAAAGGCGGCATCGGATTAACTAATTTGCAGAGGCGGCTGGAATTATTATACCCTAAAAAACACAAGTTAATTATCTCAGAAAATACTGGAGAATTTTCTGTTAATCTCCAAATTCTTTTAAACCAATGAGCAAACGTATTAATTGTCTGGTGGTTGACGACGAACCATTGGCACGGGAAGGCTTGATCGGATATGTAGAACAAATTGATTTTTTGCAATGTGCAGGTCAGGCAGCTGATCCGATAGAAGCATTAACTATTATAGGCAACAATTCCATTGATTTAATTTTATTGGACATCCAAATGCCAAAACTGACAGGACTTGATTTCCTGAAAACTCTTTCCAACCCACCTTTGATCATTATTACAACAGCCTATCCGAGTTTTGCTTTGGAAGGATACCAATTGGACGTACTTGATTATTTGGTAAAACCCATTACTTTTCAGCGTTTTTTAAAATCTGCTTTAAAGGCGAAAAAACAATTCAGCCTGTTGCACCCTGCCGCCAACCCTTCTTCCATTGTGAGCGAAGACCATCTATTTATTAAAACTGAAGGCCGCATTGAACGCATTGATTTTGAGGAATTACTTTTTGTAGAGTCCATGCAAAACTATGTGCATTTCCATACAAAAAGGGGCAAATTCACCGCACTTGCACCTTTAAAAAAAGTATTGGACCAATTGCCCGAACAACAATTTTTGCAAGTGCATAAATCTTATATTGTAAGTAAGGATAAAATATTAACCATTGATGGAAATGTTCTTACAATTGGTGACCATCGCATTCCGGTAAGCCGCAACCGTTTTGAAAAAATGGTGGGCGAATTGTTGAAGGGAAAGCTATTGAAGTAAAGTGATTTAGTGCCAATTTATACCCGCACGTCCATGTTTTTATTTTTAAAGGAAAAAGAAGAGGTGCGGGCAGTCACTTTTAAGCCATGCACTTTGCCGAGGGCATTGATGATCTCTTCCGTGATGCCGTCGCTGAAATATTCATTATCAGGATCGGCACTCATGTTCACAAAAGGCAGGATGGCAATGGATTGGATTGATTGAATGTCATTTGGCCGAGGCATAGGGCGGCTTGGTTTGGTTTTACCAAGTGCATATCTGTTGGGCAGGTGTTCGCAAATCTAACTTTTTTCAAAAAAAACACACCTCTCTCCCTAAATTTTCCTTCTTTCGGACATGAAAATCAGTCGTTTCCAAAAAGTGTACGATAGTGAAAGTAGGTTAAGCAAGGACAGAAGGTTATTTGCCGATTTTATCTTTTCTTTTATTGCCAAGCGTTTTCTACCTTTGGCGGGAATAAAACCAAATTACCTGACAGGGGGTAGTTTGGTTTTTTGTTTTGATTATTAACACCATAAAGGTTCTAAATGATTTCACTTGGTTGCGAACACTTCCTCCCCCCAGCCCCCTCCAAAGGGGGAGACTGAGCCTGCTAAAATTTAAGGTTATAGCAAAATGGAAAATAAATGAACGGCTTTATCTCCCCCTTTGGAGGGGGCTGGGGGGAGGAAGTATGAATGATTAAAAAACCATTAATTTATTTTCCCAAGTAATTTCAGATTGAGCCATCAAATAAAAATAATACTTCATGCAAAACAAGAGACGCACCTTTCTGCAAAAGGCAGGCATCATGACTGCTGGTTCACTCATATTGTCACAATGGGCCTGTAACAATGCACCAAAAGAAATGACAGAAAACACGGCCAAAGTCGCCTCTCCAAAACCGAGCTTAGATAAATTCGGCATCCAACTCTATACACTGCGTGACATCATTTCTGACGACCCCAAAGGCATCTTAAAGCAGTTGGCAGGTTTCGGCTACCATCAGATAGAAACTTATGAAAAGGACGGGGATATGTTCTGGGGAATGTCGAATACTGGTTTCAAAAAATACCTTGACGATATCGGATTGGAGGTAGTCTCTAGCCATTGTGACATTAATAAAGACTTTGAAGCAAAAGCTGCCCAAGCTGCTGATATTGGGATGAAATACCTCATATGCCCTTCCCTCTCACCGCAACCGAGCATGGAATTCTGGAAAAAATCGACGGACCAATTCAATGCATGTGGTGAAATTTGTAAAAAGAACGGTATCCGCTTTGCCTACCACAACCACGCCTATTCTTTCAAAGCTTTTTCTGGTATGATCCCACATGATTTTTTGATGGACAACACTGACCCGGATTTGGTTGATTTTCAAATGGACATTTATTGGGTCGTCACTGGTGGGGCCGACCCTGTCGAATATTTGACAAAATACCCGAACCGCTTCCGGCTATGCCATGTAAAAGACCGGATGAAAACTGCTCCCGCAGATGACCATAATGCGTCATGTGACCTTGGCACCGGAGTAATTGATTTTCCAAAAATATTAAAAGCAGCGGCCGACAATGGCATGCAATATTACATCGTAGAACAGGAGCGGTACGACAATTCAACTCCTATTAAAAGTGCTGAAGTGGATGCGGAATATTTGAAGAACTTGGTGTTCGCTTAAATTAATATTGATGGCTATTAGCTTTTTGGCAAAACAGCCAACGGCTTAACTTCTACTCCTGTCGTAAAGCATAAATGGGATTTCTTAAAGCAGCCCGAATAGAATCAAATCCACCAGTAAATAAAGCAATAAATAATGCGAGCGATCCTGCCAATAAAAAAATGCCAACTCCAATTTCTGTATGAAATGCAAAATCCTCCAACCAATGGTTCATGGCTTTATATGCGATGGGGCTGGCAATTAAAAAAGATAAAATAACAAGCCCTCCTGATTCTTTAAGAAGAAGATATAAAATGTCAGGAATCGTAGCACCAGAAATTTATGGCAAACCCATTATGAAAACTATTTTCAGTAAATTAGCCTTTCAAACCAAATTTTTGAAAACATGTACCAACTTAATCCACTTTTATTGCTGGCCTGTTTGCTGTTCATAACATCCTGCCACAAACATGTTGAACTTACCAAAACCCCTTTCCAATATTTTCAGGATAAAGAGAACCTCATTGAATTGACCATCCAAACGGACATTTCTGCCCTTTTGTCAGAACAGGAAGATTACGAATACCAACCAGCCGAACTGAAGTTGGAAAAAAACAATTGCGAGGACGAACATTTTCATTTAGAAGTTAAACCAAGGGGCGTGTTCCGCAAGGCCCAATGTTCCTTCCCCCCGCTCAAAATCCGTTTTCCCGATGAGGTGCTGGCAACAGGAGGTTTTCTTGATTATCCGACCCTCAAACTCGTTACCCACTGTGAATCAGAACCTGGCTTTGATCAATTAATAGTAAAAGAATATTTGATTTTTAAATTGTTTAATGAATTGACAGACAATAGTTTTAAGGTTCAATTGGCGAAAGTCAAGTATAATGACACTGAAGATATATACAGGGATATTGAGCGTTTTGGTTTCCTCATCGAACATCCCCGTGAGCTGGCCGACCGCATGGAAGGCCGCATTTTGGGGGAAACATATGGCGTTCCCAAAAACATACACCTGCCTGCATATAAGATTTTCACCGTTTTCCAATACATGATCGGCAACACCGATTGGGGGCTCTCCAATCGACATAATGTAAAGCTCGTGCAATGCGAAGCAGATGGCGTGAAATTGCCCGTTCCAGTTCCTTATGATTTTGATTTTTGTGGCTTCGTGGATGCGCCTTATGCAGTCCCTCATCACAACCATCCCATCCACGATGTGAAAGAACGATACTTTCAATGGCGGGGAGGTGAGACGGATTTTACCGAAGTGTTTAATTTATTTAAGAATAAAAAAGAAAAGATGTTGGGCATTGTGGCAGACTGTCCCTATTTAACCGATGCCGTAAGAATAGAGGCACTGGAATATCTGACATCTTTTTATGATTTATTGGAGACACCGGAGGTGATCATTGAAAATCAGTTAACTGCTGCTGATAATTGAATTGTTATTTTACAATTCTCTACATTAAATAATTCTTTTGGCCTTTAGTTCTTTTTCCCGGTTCAAGAAGTTTTCACCCGATATAGGGTCACCTATAGCATTTCTCATTTAATATGAGTTTAAATTCATACGAACAAGAATTCATACTTGTTTTTGATAGGAATATGTTTAAAATACATTGCTTTGAGGCAAGATGTTATCCCTCGTCCAATAGCGTTTGATGCCAACAAACAATAGCGATGTACTTACGTTTATTGAATAATGCAGTTTATTAAAATCATATCCCTTTATTCTTTTATGTTATTCTCTGCCAGCGGCTTTGGGCAGACCTTAAAGGAAATATATGCAACGGAAGACACTGCTGCCCTCCACCAATATTTATCGGTAAATGATCCAAATGAATGCATTAACGGCACTACTTTATTAATGAAATTTATTGCTGGCAGCAAAAAGAGCTTGGTAAAATATCTTTTAGAATATGGAGTGGAAATAAATGCTGTGTGCCGAAAGGAGCGAACCTCCCTGATGTATGCAGCCAGACATAATGAATCTGAAATAGCAGGTTGGTTGATCGAAGCGGGTGCAGATGTGATGCGGAAAGATTATCAAGGTCATACTGCAATGGAGATGGCTGTAGAATTTGAAAACCCAGAATTCATTCAGGCCGTGGTGAAAAAAAACCACAGGCAGTTTGTCGGATATGACGGGCCATATATTTTTTTTGGAGAGAAGGCTGAAATAAATCAAATAACTCCTGATGAAAACAATCGTGTTGTCTCTGAGGTGGCCTATTTAGACACAGAAGAGATTTACGACCGATCATTTAGGTGCTATAATGAGGATGGAAAATCATTATTTAATTTTTCAATAAAAAAAAGATTTTTAAAAGAAGAGGATAAATACAAAATGCCAAAAAAGTTAGTAATTCTATCTGATATTGAAGGAAACTTTAATGCATTTTCAGATTTATTAAAATCGACCAGGGTGGTAGATGAAAATTTAAATTGGCAATTTGGGGAAGGGCATCTGGTTTTATTGGGCGATTTTTTTGACAGGGGAAACCAAGTGACAGAATGCTTATGGCTGATTTACAAACTGGAGCAGGAAGCTGCAAAGACCGGCGGCAAAGTGCATTTTATTTTAGGCAACCATGAAACCATGAATTTAGAAGGGGATCTGCGATATGTGCATTATAAATATTTTGCCAATGCCATTGAATTTAATAAAGACTATAATTCTTTTTTTAATGAAAATACTTTTTTAGGGAAGTGGCTGCGTACAAAAAATGTGGCTGTACAGATTGGAAGAACATTATTTGTGCATGGGGGTATATCTCCTCAATTTGCCGTGAAAAATATTGACTTACCTACCCTAAATGAAAGGGCAAGGAAAAATCTTGGAGTGCCTTTGGATTCATTGGTCAACGATACCATTGCAGTTGCAATTTTTAATCCCTTTACCGGACCATTATGGTATCGGGGTTATTTTGAGGAAGAATTGACAACGGAATCTGTCGATGCTATTTTGAATCATTTAGGAATTAAAAAAATAGTGGTAGGACATACGCCAGTAACCAATATTCAGGAATTGCATGGTGGCAGGGTTGTGTCTATTGATGTGCCACATGCTTTGGGAAAAAAATATCAGCAGGCATTATTTATTGAAAAAGGAAAATACTATGTGGTGGTATTGGATGGCAAAAAGGAATTAATTAAAGTTGCCGATAAATAATTTTATGGTCAAAACTTTCCAAGTTTTTTTTAAGCTTTTTAAGTGATTATATTTGGCCAAAAGATTTACTAAATTTTTGAAATTTAGCAAATCAGCTACTGTTCCCTGTTTTGCCAAATCTCGGAGATTTAGTAAAACTTTTCCTAAAAATTTTTGACTAAATAAATTCATCAAGAGCCTTTTTAAAACTTGGAAAGTCTAAACACTATCCCATAGTTTTTCAAACCTCTTCCCATATTCTAAATAAATATTATAAGCATATTCAGGGTCATCCATTTGCTCTTTCAAATGAAACACCTTGCCCATATGCGGTTCTATCGCTATAAACCCCTGATAATTTTCTTTTTTTAAATCAGATAAAATAGCAGCAATATTAGCTTGTCCTTCACCTGCGAAAGTATATTCAGGTTCGCCTTCCTCTCCGTGCATAATTGCATCTTTTACATGCACATGCACTACAGCATGTTTTATTTTTTTATAAAATTCAAACGCATTTTGCCAAGGGTAGGGTGCAGGCTTCGACCGATCTCTTTGAAAAACGGGATTACCTGTGTCAAAAACCAATTTTAAACCCGGCACTTCCTCCATTAAGCGCAAAGTATGTTCAGCCGAAAAACCTCCCCAATTCATGCAATTTTCATGGATGGCTTGTAATCCGGCATCAGCAAAACGAGTAGTGATTTCCCGCAATCTTTTAAACCGTTCTTTTTCGAATTGTTCCTTGCCCCAAGGTTTTTGGGCATAGGACATAATGCGGGCATATTTTACGTCTAATTTTTGCATGCGGGGGATGCAGCGGTTTATTTCACCCAAAGTTATTTTCCAATCCGATTCTATTTCTTTTCCCCAGCTGCCGATCAAGGTGCCGAATTCCGCCACTTTTATATTTTCGGAAAATAGTTTTTCACAAACGATTTCAAATTCTTTTTCGGAAATATCGTGGATATTTTTATCACCCATCGTGCGGGCGGATAAATAATGCCAACCCAATTCCTTGGTTACTTTTATTTGACCATCAAGGTCGTTGGTGGCTTCGTCTGTGAATCCGGTTAAGATCATATTAATTGGCTATTGGCTATTGGCTATTGGCCAAACTAATGGCTGATAGCCAACAGCAAATAGCTTTTATAAAGAAATCCATTTCCCATTCGTCCTTGCACTCTGATAAATTGCATCAATAACCTCTACTGACCGCAATGCTTCCTCTCCAGTTATTAAAGGCGGCCTGCCATTTTCCAACGCCTGCACGACATCTTCAAAATTACGCTGATGACCGACAAAATTAATGGCTTTTGGATCATTTGCTCCGAGCCCTTTTTTATTGCCCGACATTAAATTGTTTTTTACAAAATCATCTTCCGGCATTGGGTTTTTAAAATCCCAAACACCAAAAGATTCGTCGGTCATAAATACGGAGCCTTCATCGCCGCAAATTTGTATTTCCGCCGGATGGCCATCGGAAGACCAGCAAGCAGTTGACCCTTGAATGACGCCTCTTGCATCACTTTCAAATTCCAAAATGGCAACGGCAGTGTCTTCCACTTCAATGTTTTCATGGGCCAAACATGCAGTGGTGGCAGACAGGCGTTTTATATTTCCAACTAAATAAATCAATTGGTCAATGGTGTGAATGGATTGGTTCATGAGTGCGCCACCGCCGTCCAGTTCCCAGGTGCCACGCCATGCACCGCTGTCGTAATACGCCTGATCCCTGTACCATTTTATTTGCGCATCGCATAAAGTTATTTTTCCAAACCTTCCTTTTTCAATGGCATTTTTTAAATGTTCGACAGCGGGATTAAAGCGCCTGTTAAAAATGCCCGCCAATAAAACGTTCTTTTTTTTACAATGCCCTATCATTTTTTTTATCCGTTCGGGCGTGACTTCCAATGGTTTTTCACAAATAATATGTTTGCCGGCGTTTGCCGCTTTTATGGTAGGTTCTAAATGCGCTCCCGACGGCGTTGCGATGGTGACAATATCTAATTCTTTATCCGCTAAGAAAAGGGCAATATTTGAATAATATTTACAATTAAATTCCTTACCCAGTTTTTTTGCTTTATCTGGATTTCGAGCAAATATGGCTATTAATTCCCCTCCTTGCATAGCCTGCATGGCTTGTGCATGAAAACGGGCAATAGTGCCACCGCCGATGATGCCGAATTTTTTCATTTATTAATTTAATGGGAACACGGATTAAGCGGATATTTCACGGATTTTAATTTGCGCATGAAAAAATCCGTGAAATATCCGCTTAATCCGTGTCATCCGTGTGTCCATCACACCCTATTTTCTTTTTTATAAAAACTAATTATTCCGAAAATCGCCAGTAATGGAAGCCCAATTAATCCGACTACTCCGAAATAATGTTCGTAAATATTGCTGCTCGCCGCTTTTCCCGACAATGCCCAAAAAGAAGCGAAGGTTGCCACGCCCATCGCAAAGATCATCAATATATTTATCAATGTCCTCCGTCTTGGTCTTTCATCACCCAATGCTTTTTTAGAATTCATCAATAATAAAAAGATGAGATAGGCGATGGGCAGTAGGGTAGTGGCAATAACTGACGCAGGAACGACCAAGGCCGCTTTGACCGTGCCAGTCCAGATCATGGGTGATAGCAATCCTGCAAAGGCAGGAATGGCTGCTCCTATCAAAAACAGTTTTTGTTGCCCCGGTTGCCCGAAGGCTTCACTGATGGCATAGCCGTTCATCATCATGTGGACAAGCATGGTGCTGAGGGCCATCGCCAGCACGCCAATGCCGAATATGAGTTGCGTAGCATTTCCCAAAAAAGGGCGGAGGGCTTCGGCAAGGTCATTGGCATTTCGCTTGGCCAACATGGTACTGAGGTCTTTGTCGGCTTGGGAGGCATTGGCTCGAAGCGCCTGTTTTTCTTCCAAAGGTTTATTAGCATAATCAGGGTGTTCAGCGGCCAGCCTTTTATCCAATACTTCATAAAATGCAGTAGGGTTGACCACGCCATTTTTCTTTGCATGGAACTGAGATGCCGTGGAAATAATGAGGCAGGAAGCAGCCAAAATAAAAGGAATGAAAAGCCCCAAAACAAGATCGAAGCGAGCGAGTTCCCGCTGTGCTTTGCCCCACTTTTTCTTCATCAAGGAGTAGGGTAGGAGGAAGGTCATATTGATGCCGACTGCCGTCCCAAATGCTCCGATGATGATATTGCGTTGGTTATCGGCGATATATTTTTCCCAAAAACCACTGTAGTTTCCTGATGCTTCGATGAAAGGCTGGTAAGAGGCAGTCGGCTTGAAGAGGGCCGAAAAATCGGGAATTAAACCAGCCCCCAATGCGCCCCAATCTACTGCCCCTTTGGACATTAGCACGACGACTACACCCATAAAGGAAAGGACGATAATGGCCACCAATCCTTTAATAAAGTTATCAATAAATGCAGAAGCTCTCCCTTCTTTGGAAAATTGCCAAATCAAAAACATGGCCGCTACAAAAAGGAGGGCGGTAATTAAATATGGATTTAATCCTTTGCCCCCAAGATTGCCTTGGATAGCATCGGCTCCGAGCGCAAATTGGGCAGCGCAGAATACCACATCGGCGATCACCGTAGCGATCAGCCAGCCCCATGCTAAAGTGGGAGCAACGTGCCGCTTCGCCAATTCAAAAGGGCGATCTTCCAGTTTTTCCTTGCTCAAAGTCACATGGCTGATAGCTGCCAGCATAATCACCCCGCATAGCATGGCCAATGGTTGCAGCCACAGGAATTCGTACCCGCCGATGACGCCAAGATAAAGTGCCCCAACCAACGTGCCTCCTCCAAGCGTGACGGCTGCCTGTATCCAACCGGGGCCGGTTTGGCGGGCGTAGTGAAGTGTTTTTTTCAGGAATTTCATTTGTTTTGATAGAAAGTAATTGGCTGCGGGTAAATGTAGTGGAAAAATTCAATTCAAAAGCATTAACGAAAAACTTCGTACATCGTGCAACCATTTTTCTCAACCACTGCTCTTTTTTACGAACTTATTCGTATAAACCTCTAAATCGCTTTAGCATGAAAGAATTATTGATCTCCATCCTCCTCGGATTTGTCCTCCAATTTGCAAGTGCCCAGGAAATTGGCTTTATCCCTCCAAAGTCAAATGCTGTTTCACAAGAAGACTATAATAAAGGGAAATATATTTTGGAAAACACCTATAAATCCATGGAAGAACACGGCGATATTGTCTATGCCGATTATTGGAATATTGCCGTTGGATATTCATACATTGGCTATGACAAAAATAAAATATTTGAATTGTTGAAAAAAAGCAAAGAAATGGATGCCGAGAGTTTTTGCGCCATCATCCATCACGGGAAAAAGGAAGTTAAATCAGGCAAGTTTTTCAAATTATTCGGCGATGATTTTTTGGCATTAATTGCCGATTGCGAAGGTGTCGGGGTGCCAAAGCCCATGAAATCCTCATTAAAAGAAAAAGCGCATTATAAAGGATTAAATTACGATTTAATAGCGCAATTGGATGCTATGATGGTCAAAGACCAAAAGTACAGGAGAGACGATGACGTATTGGCCAATAAAGCAAAATGGGCCAAGCAGAAAGCTTTGGATGAAGAAAATCAAAAAGCGCTAAAAATTATTTTTGAAAAATATGGATACCCCGGAAAATCCTTGGTGGGCGATGAGTATGATGATTATGCCTGCCTGATACTGGAGCATGGAAGTGATTTGGATTTTCAGGAAAAATGGTTTCCGGCCGTCGCAGAGGCGATGAAACAAGGTGAACTGGATAAAAACATAGTTCGCATGTTAATTGACCGGATACATTGGAAAAAGACAGGAAGGCAAATATTCGGCAGCCATATCGGTGTGCCCATGGAAGAGGAGAAAGTTATTCGGGAAATCCAGTACAGGTATGGACTATGACATAGGGTTTCAACCCACCCAATAAATATTTTTTTTAAATATTTTAAATTTCGACGAACAAAATCAGACTCCATTACATTATATCGTCAAATTACCTTTTTGACACTATCCCATATTTCGCCTTTTACCTGAATTGCCTACCCAAAATTCATTTCCCCTTCCCCGTTAAATTTATAATTATATTTTCATCGGGATAATATTATGATTTTCCGATTCAATTTTTTCCGATGAAAATATATACCGATCGGGATAAGCCATAAAATCTAAAATCACTTTTTTATCCCGCATCGTGTATAAAAACATTGCAATGAGCATTTGGGAAATACCCAGCCGTGTTAGCGCTAAAAGTCAAGTGCCAACACGGCTTTCAAAACTGTCCCGGTAAAAACATGGAGATCGTAAATCGGCAGAATAGGGCTGTTTTGCAGCCAGTTTAAAATTTGAAAGAAATTCCACCATTTCATTTTTAATCCCTTATCAAATTTACTGATGCTACCATTTGTGATGTCATTGAACTGCCATGAGAAAACTTTGCTGCTTGATCGGACTTACCAGTAACCACTCCGATCTGTAATTACACCTTAGCAGTTTTCTATTTTCCAAAAAAGTTGGTTTGTTAAGGTAAGGGGTGTTGTGAAGCGCAACACCCCTGTTTTATTTTTTGAACGTATAAATGACAAATTGAACTAGCTTTGTGCAGCTTTTTCTGTCAAACCAAGTCTTTCACAATACCTTTCTTCCCCATCCATCTAATCACTAATTACTCATCAACTAATCACTAACTCACAGGTATGAAAAAATTTGCCGTATCACTCGTCCTGTTGGCAGGCTTCTTTTTTGCCCAGGCCGACAACCATGCAGAACTTACCAAAAACTTCATTATAGGAAAAGCGGCCATTGAGTCCATGAGCGTCATGACTTTTGGGCCCGAGGGGCTTTTATTCATTGGAGATTCCAAGGCTGGGAAAATCTATTCCCTCGACTTGAACGACCGGACGCAAAACGACTCGCAAGAACGCTTCGTGATGAAAGATATAGAGACCAAACTTGGCAGCGCATTGGGCGTTGGGCCAAAAGAAGTTATCATCCACGACATGGCCGTGAACCCCATTTCGCAAAATATCTACTTTGCCGTTTCCCGTGCTGATGCCATGCAACTGGGCTACTGGCGTCAACCCAACGACATCACTTATGCGACCATTTTATTGAAAATAGTACCTGATGGCGGCTTTGAGGAAATTGCCCTCGACAACATTCGCCATTCCGTGGCCGATGTTCCAAAGGTCATTGAACCGGGCAAGGAGAGCTGGCGCAAAAGTGACTACCGTACCGATGCCATCACGGACATCGCCTATGATGATGGGAAATTGTATGTAGCTGGTCTGTGCAATGAAGAATTCGCTTCTGCCCTGCGGGTTATGAATTTTCCATTTGATGATAAAGTGGCGCATTCGACCATCGAAGTCTATCATGTGGCGCATGAAAAATCGGAGACGGAAGCACCCATTCGCACCTTGATCCCATACACACTGAATGGTGAAAAATTCATTTTAGCAAGTTATACCTGTACACCTTTTGTGAGCATACCCGTTGGTGATTTAAAACCGGGAGCGCATGTGGTGAGCAAAACATTGGCCGAGTTCGGTTCTGGCAACATGCCGATTGATATTATCAAATACAAAAGTGCCGGCAAGGATATGCTGATGATGTCTAATTCTTCCAAAACGCTCATCCGCATTAATCCAGCAGACATTGACGTAAATGAAAAAGGGTTGACCGAGCCGATGCAGAAAGGGCAATACACCGTTGGCCTCAAACACGATGTACTCTCAGGTCAGGGTGTTACACAGATTGATAATTTGAACAGCAATAATATTCTGCTTTTGCAACGGCAACGCAATGGCACTTTGGATTTATTGTCGTTGCCGATCCGGCGGTCGTAATTTCGAGGGGTTTTAACCCCGATGCAAAAAAGAGTGGCGAACAGTTGCAAAAATGCTATTTAAAAAACCCATTTTCCTCATTCTATACTCAGTGGTATTGTGTACCTGCCATTTATATGCGCAAGAAGTACAATTTATTTCCAATAGGTCAAATCCCAATTTCGGTGCATTAAAAATATTTAAATTAAGTAAAACAGAATTAGGTGAAATAAATAGAAGTGAATTAATAAAAATATTTCCAGAAGAATTATTTAAGAATAAAGAAGGTAATTTGCCACCTATGATGGGAGAAATTATTTTGGAAGATAATGCTATTTATTTTAAACCCCGTTTTTCATTTCGGCCAAATAAAAAATATGTTGTAGAAATAAATTTCGAAAATAAATTAATAAAACCAATCTTAATCCCTGAAATTGAAAAAATCGAGCCAACGTATTTAGTGGGTATTTTCCCGACGACTGATACATGGCCTGCCAACCAATTAAAAATCTACCTCCATTTTTCTGCCCCAATGGGCTTGGGCAATATTTATGAACACATTAAACTATTGGACGAAAATGGCGAAGAAGTGGAAAAGCCTTTTCTGGAAATAAATCCCCCGTTGTGGGACAAAACCCAGCAAAGACTGACGCTTTGGTTCGACCCGGGGCGCATCAAGCGGCATTTGTTGCCGAATGAAAACATGGGGCCGCCATTGGAAGAAAATAGAAATTACACATTGGTTGTTTCCAAAAAAGCAAAGGATGCTTTTGGGAATAATTTATCCCTTGATTATAAAAAACGCTTTGTCACAACATTAAATGATCGGGACAAGCCGGATGTGTTGGATTGGGAAATAAATTTCCCAACTACAGAAAACAATGACCCCATGATGGTTGAATTTTCAGCGCCAATGGATAGAGGCACGTTGGAAAGTGCCATCGGTATTATTGATGAAAATGGAAAATTAATAAATGGGCATGTTGAAATTTCAGATTATGAAAAAAGATGGTTGTTTATTCCGAAAAATAATTGGCAGGCCGGGAAATATAAATTAATGTTTAGCGAAAAAATAGAAGACTTGGCGGGGAATAATTTAAAAAGATTGTTTGATCAAGATATTTCAGATGGGAATAAAAGGAAACAGAAACCCCTGTATTGGAATTTCCTTTTTTAATTAGGGCAAACGCACCAAAATTTTAATGCCCTAAAAAGAGTAAAAAATTCCAGATTTGGTCTTTTTAAGCATTGTTCCAACGTAGGTGGGATTTTGTAATCCCGCACTTCTTTTGATTTTCAGTAAAGTGCGGGATTACAAAATCCCGCCTACGTTGGAACAATGCTTAAAACACCTGTATTTGAGCCATGTCATAATTTTGGTGCGTTTGCCCTATTTTTTAATAAAATAGATAGATGATTTTAATTGGAATGTGTAATTTAACTTTAGATTTTATTCTGAAATTTTTTGTATGTCCAATACACCATTATACCGCTAAACCGAATAAAGTCTTTTAGCAGCACTATTTTTTTTCAAACGCTCCTTTTTTCTTTGGAAACCAATTGCTTAGAAAAGTCATTTTGTCTAATGTCTATCATCTAAATTCTCATGACAGGGTTTTCTTATAAAATTTTTCCTTCAAGAATGGGGCAATCCAATGTGATTTTTTGGCCAAATCTCCCATAAGGGATTTTTATAAGAAAGCCCTTTTTCTCATGACCAGAAGTAAGATGATCGCTGATGCTCACTTTAGACAAACGATTGATTTGACAAACAGGCAACTATAGTATCATTTGCAAATAGTCGCTTAGGTTTCTAATAATCATCTTTTCCAGAAAAAACCTTCTCAAACCCTTAGCAATTCTCTATTTTGACGCCAGCTTAATCAACCACATACTAAAATCTAAAACCTTATACCATGCATACACGTCGCCTCCTGATCGCCTTGGCCTTTCAGTTCGCTTTCTGTTCCATCGCTTTCAGCCAATCCAGGCGGGTTTCCAATGTTTACCTGACCGAAAAGTTCAGCTATTTTACTAACTCGGACGCTTCCTTGAACCATCAAAATTATTTCATCTATATGTCCGATGAAATGGGAATTGCCAGCCCATCTGATATGGTTTTGGAAAAAGAAATTCCCGGCATGAACGGCTTCGTCCATTACAAATATAAGCAAGCCCATGAGGGCATCCCCATCTTTGGCAACAGCTATATCCTCCACGAAAAAGATGGTAAAGTCGTAGTGGCAAATGGTCGGCACACCCCAAATATTGCTACTGACCTAAAACCTGACCTCTCTCCTGAAGAAGCTTTGATCATGGCAAAATATGACATGAAAGCACAGTTGTACCATTCTATTGACCCAGCGCCAAAGCTTTGTCTCATTGATCCTGCATTTCCCAAAATATCAGAATCGGTTCGACTGGCTTACCAAATAGATTTGGAGAGCCAACAACCCTATGATAAACGCCGCTATTTTGTGGATGCCCATACAGGGAAGTGGTTCGGCATTTTCCGTTGATATTGGAAGAGGGGGTACCCAGCACTGCCCAGACAAAATATTATGGCCTGCAAAACATCATCACCGATTCCGTCGGCCCACAAGAATACATTCTTCACGACCCTACCCGGGGAGAGGGTATTTTTATTACCAACAACAATGATGACAGTGAGTTTACCAATGACAGCCCACACTGGGATTTGACCAACGAACAACAGGACGAAGTGGCTCTTGATGCCCATTATTGCACCCAACAATTCTACGATATGATGTCCGAACAATTCGGTTGGCTTGGTTTGGATGGCAACGGGAAGGCACTACGGGTAAACGTGCATATAGGCACTAACCTCACAAATGCCTTTTGGAACGGCGAAACCACCAGTTTCGGCGATGGCAACTGCACCAGAGGTCCGTTCACTACACTTGAGATTGTTGGGCATGAATTTACACACGGCATGATTGATTATACATCGGACTTGGTTTATGATGATGAATCGGGTGCCATTAACGAGAGCCTGGCCGATATGTTTGGCAAAGCGCTCGAACTGGACAGCCGACCCCGGCAATTCAGTTGGATGCTTGGACACTCTATCCTCCTCACTCCGGAAGCTGCAATTATCAGGGTAATGGACGACCCCAATATCAAGAATATGCCAGCTTTGTACAAAGGGGACTTTTGGGTGGATGGTGCTAATGTTCACACCAATAGCTCCATTGGCAACCTTTGGTTCAGCATGTTGGTGGATGGTAAACAAGGGACAAATGAAGCAGGTGTTGACTTCGATGTGCCAGCCATTGGCATGGACAAGGCCATCCAGATCGCTTTTTTGACCAATAAGGCCTACCTAACTGAGAGTTCTGATTATCATGATTTTTACCAAAATTCCCTGCTTGCAGCGGAAGAGCTATACGGCGTGGGAGCTTATGAAGTGATGGCCGTTTTGGAAGCTTGGAAAGCAGTCGGCCTGCCTTATTCCCCAGATGGTTTTGACCTGTCGGTCGAGAAGCCTTATACATTGACTAATTCATGTCAGCTGAATGAGAATGTCCAACTTATCATCGATATTGCCAACCTAGGGACCGAACCCTATCTGCCAAGTATGGATGGAAAGGTAGTACTCAGTAATTTCGATCTTCCCGATTATAGCTTTTCCCTAACAGATACTATATTGCCTGGCGAGATATATAGTGTTGAGGTGAATGATTGGCTGACCTCCGATGAAGCCATGCTGTTCACCATTTCAATTGACTTGGAGTTGGATGATGACAATAGCGATAATAACGAGGACGTTGTTTATCACCGTTTTTATGAGTACCAATCTTCCGATTTGTCATTGACGGTTAGTGTTGGGGCAATTGAATGTTTTGCCACTGAGTTCAGCCCCTTATTTATTATTAGAAACAATAGTTGTGATACGTTGCCAGCAGGGGAAGTGCTGACTTTGTCCATTGAAAATGCAGATGCGGAGGTACTCTGGTCTGAGGATTACATAGTGTCATTTCCGGTTGTCCCATTTGGCAGTCATTTTGTCGTTCGTGATCTGACTTTGGCCGTTACCCCCCAGGAAATGCTTACCTACAAGGTTCATTTTGAGGATGATCCCGACGAAGAGAACAATGCTAAGGAATACCCTGCCCCATTCTTGGAAACAATTGACGGAGACTACCTGAATGAATTCAGCAATGAAGAATCATTAGACAGTACTCTGTTTTATGATACCCGTATCTCTACCCCCATTGTGGAATACAATAATGAATCTTATTATGGTTCAACCGGTAATACACAGAACATTGAGCGGTTTATCAATTGCCCCAACTATGAGGACGAATTTATTAGCAATCGTCTGTCCAGGGGCATCAGAAGTATTATTCGCACCTGCGTTGATTTTGAAAATTTTGAAAACCCTTACCTGAGTTTTGACGTCCTACAATTCAGAAACGACAGCGCTACTGTGGCGGGCAATTTACACAGTAGTATGTTGCAAGCGGCTTGGTCGGGCGATGAAAGTGGCAAGGAAATTATCTTTGGCCAGACAGAGGATCAACTCGAGCATTATGATATTGCCCTGCCTGCTTATTTCAAGGGCGAAATGGAATTCAAATTTTATACGGAACTCGGAGAAACTTCCTTAGACCCCTTATTTTTCCCCAATGATGATGCTGTCTTACTGGACAATCTGCAATTTCAGACTGATTTTACGGGTACTACAGAGTTGGAGAATGGGCGCACTATATTCGTTTCTCCTAATCCAGCAAGCGCTTCGCTATCTATTCGCTCTGAAGAACTGTTGAATGCCGTTGAAATTCGAAATGTCAATGGCCAATTATTGAAAAGTGAAACTGTTGAATCAAATGCATTCGATCTCGATATCAGCGGTTTGGGCAATGGGGTTTATTTGATGCGGTTGCAAAATGCGGATGGTTCATGGGCCGTGAAAAGGATTGTGAAAATGGATTGATGAATTGGTGGCTGTTGGCCAATGACAATTGGCCAACAGCCAATACCCATTAAGTAGTATTTTTTTCTTAATCACTGTATTATTTTCGCTCAGTCGTATTTCAAATGTTAAATTCGCACTAAATAAAAGAAAGACATTCCGATCATCTGATACAACAATTCCCTTAGTCTAAACCAGTCGATTTTAATCACTCCCCATACTAATTAAAATCAGTTTCAAATTTTCCAAAAACTTATTTATTTGACGTGGTTATCAAGTTATGGCAAAATTGCCTGGGAGGTAATGGTTATTAGCTTTTAGCAGCGTCTAAGAGGCATAAGCCATGAGCTTGCAGCCCAGCTGCCAATTGAAAAGTGGTCAACATATATGTGGAACAAAACTCAAATTTTTTATACACATAAATCCTTATAACATGGAAGTCCTAACCAAATCCAACCACACAGGATTATCTACATTTATGAAGAAAATCCGTAAGAACAACCCATACGAACCAGAATTTCATCAGGCCGTACAAGAGTGGGCCAGTAGTGTGCTGCCCTTTATTGCTACTCATCCCCGATACCGGGGTGAAGGTCTTCTCAGACGGATCACCGAACCTGACCGCAGTATCAGTTTCAGGGTTAGCTGGGTGGACGACAAAGGCAGAGTGCAAAGTAACAAAGGCTACCGAGTGCAATTCAACAATGCAATCGGCCCGTACAAAGGTGGGCTTCGTTTCCACCCTACCGTAAACCTCAGCATTCTCAAATTTTTAGGTTTTGAACAAGTTTTCAAAAACAGCCTGACCACGCTCCCTATGGGAGGTGGAAAAGGCGGTTCCAACTTCGACCCAAAAGGAAAGTCAGACCATGAAATAATGCGCTTTTGCCAGGCATTTATGATCAACCTATTCCGCTATATAGGCTCAGCGACTGATGTGCCAGCTGGCGACATCGGGGTGGGTTCAACGGAAGTTGGCTACATGTATGGCATGTATAAAAAACTGGCGAACGAACACCGGGGTGTCATGACTGGCAAAGGGCTATCATATGGCGGTAGCCTGATTCGACCAGAAGCCACGGGCTATGGCACCGTGTATTTCATGCAAGAAATGTTGAAAACCAAGGGCGAAAGTATTGAAGACAAGAAATGCTTAGTCTCTGGTTCAGGCAATGTGGCCCAGTACGCTACTGAAAAAATCATTCAGCTTGGTGGCAAGGTATTGACCTTGTCCGACAGTAGTGGCACTGTATACGACCCTGATGGCATTGACCGTGAAAAATTGGATTATGTCATGGATTTGAAAAACAACCGAAAAGGCCGTATAAAAGAATTTGCCGATGAATATGGTCTTCAATATTTAGAAGGAAGCAAACCATGGGACATTCCTTGCGACCTTGCCTTCCCATGCGCCACGCAAAATGAGATCGACGAAAAAGATGCAAAGAGCTTGTTGCAAAACGGTTTTATGGGCGTAGCCGAAGGTGCCAATATGCCTACCACCAATGAAGGTATTGCAGTCTTTCCAAGAATGCTCAGGTTCTTTATGCACCTGGCAAAGCTGCCAATGCCGGCGGAGTAGCCACTTCGGGCCTCGAAATGTCGCAGAACAGCCTGCGCATTTCATGGACACGTGAGGAAGTGGACAATCGCTTGCATAAAATCATGAAAGACATTCACGGGCAATGTTCTGTATATGGAAAAAGCGATTATGGCATTGACTATGTGAAAGGTGCTAACATCGCTGGCTTTGTGAAAGTGGCAGAAGCTATGCTAGAGCAAGGGGTTCTGTGACCAAAAGTAATTGAATTAATAAAGGGGACGCCAAAATAGACTGGCGTCCCCTTTTTGTGCTTGAAGTTATAGTCATCAATCCTCCCAAACCTTTAAAAACCGCCCATAAGCAGGATGCCCATCGCCTCGAGCGATCACATTATAAGTGCCTGAACGCCAGTCGTTCACTTGCAGTTCGAACTCGTTCCTACCTACGTCCAACTGCACATCCATCGAATGAACCTGTTGCCCTTGCTGATTGTAGAAATCAAGCACGACAGGTTGGTTTTCTTGCGAATAAATCTCCAACGTGACCCAGTACTTCGATGGGTTTGGGTAAATGTTGCTGAAAGCCATGCGCTGACGGTTGTTGAGCATGACGAGTGGTGAAGGGCCATTGCCTGCGACATTCACGGTTTCGTTCCGCTTGCATATTTCGCCCCAATTGGCGTCCAACAGTTTTATCTGTACATGGTGGTTGCCTGCCGTGAGGCCGCTCACTACCAGCAGGTTAGGGCAATTGTCGAGGCACTCATAAGCCACGTGGCTGCCAGTTGGGTTTGAAGACTTTTATTAAAACATGCGGCGCACTCGCCCCGGCGATGGTGATTGTCCCGGGGGAAGTGCCAAAAGTAATGGCACCGCAATCGGATGTACCGCCGCCTCCTGAAACATTGATGGCAACAGCATAGGTATTATTGTTCTCATTGGTTTCCGTAATCTGCTCGTCATTGTCCGCTTTTATGATGACGAAATAATTTCCGGGGGCTGTCCCTGCTGGGATGGCCACGTTCAAGTTGGTGACTTGTACTGTGCTGCCGGGAGACAATGCTACGTTATAATTCGAAGATGCTATTTGCACATCTGAGTTGCTCAACTGGTTGTCTGTGGACAGAAAAAGCCTATCTCGAAATCGGATACGAAGGCGGTGCCGCCATTTTTGAGTTCGTACCGCAGCGGCATTTGGCCACCGGGCGTCAACGGGTCGGTGTTGAGGGTGGTGATACTTAATATTTGGAGGTCAGGCAGGCCCGTAAAATCGGTAACAGTAATGGCAAAGGAAAATACGTTGTTGTTCTCGTTGCTCTCTGCGACTTGCCCATCATAGTCGGCCACCACTAAGACGAAGTAGTTGCCGATAGGAGTTCCAGTAGGGATGGTCACAAAAGGATCTGTATTGGAGCTGGACTGACCTGCCCCCAACGGAGTGGTGTATGCAGTAGAGCCTATGGACACATCCGAAGCGCTCACTTGGTTGTCGGTAGATAGGAGGTAACGGACTTCGAAGCCAGATGCACCTGCATTTCCATTATTCTTGATAGTATAGTTTAAGAGCAATTGGTCACCAGGGGCTGGTGCATTGGTGTTGGAGTTTGCAGTAGTTATTTGTAGGTCGGCTAAATTGCCGCCGCCGCCGCCACTGGCGGTCGAAGCCTCGTCGTCTTCGCTGGGGGTGGGTGGTGTGCCATTGTTTGGTGTCGAGTCAGGGTCTGATTCATTGGCCGCTGTGACCTGTGCATACGCCACTGGTGCAGTACTTTGGAGGAGGAAATAGTTGACGGTCAGTGTGGCCGAGCCGCCTGCGGGGATACTGCCCACAGCCCATTCTTCACTTCCGAAGGCGGCGAAACTGCCCTGTGAGGCGTCCCATTCGTTGCCGCCAGTATAAACCACGCCGTTTGGTTTTTTGAAAGAAATCTTGACACCAGTGGCAGCTTGTTGCCCCGAATTGCTGATGGTGGCTTTCACAGAGTAATTGCTCCATTGGTTGGGGGTGGCTACTGATTGCTCAAGGGTCAAGGCCAGGTCTATCTGCCCTGTGCCACCACCACCAGTAGTCACAGTAAATGCAGCGGTAGCAACATTGTTGTTCTCGTTGTTTTCCGTCACAGCCTCATTTGCGTCCATTTTCACAATAAGGAAATAGTTGCCAGGTGTCAAGGATGATGGAACGGTAAAATCAAAAGTTTGATCCTGAAAGGTAGATCCGGCCAGCATGTTGGCATAAGGCACCAGCCCCACTGATATGTCATTATTACTCAACAAATTGTCGGTCGAAACATAAGTCCTCACAGCAAAACTGCCCGACTGCTGTCCCCCGGCGTTGCTGGGGTCGTAACTGTAGCTGACCGACTGCCCGACTTGAACCGACGTGTTCTGTAGCTTAAGGTCAGAAATAGTGAGGTCGGGCAGATTGCCCCCAGTATTTCCGGTTACGGTAAAAGCGATGGTGGCCACGTTGTTGTTCTCGTTGCTTTCCGTCACATCATCATTTGCGTCCATTTTTACAATGAGGAAATAGTTGCCGGGCGTCAGGGACGATGGGACAGTAAAATCAAAAGTTTGATCCTGAAAGGTAGAACCAGCCAGCATGTTGGCATAGGGCACCAGCCCCACTGATATGTCATTATTGCTTAACGAATTGTCGGTCGAAACAAAAGTCCTCACTGCAAAGCTGCCCGACTGCTGCCCCCCGACATTGCTGGGGTCGTAACTGTAGTTGACCGACTGGCCTACCTGTGGCGAAGTGTTCTGGAGTTGGAGGTCGGAAATGGTCAGGTCGGGTTGTACCACATCGGCACAATTGGCAGGGGGCGAAACGGTGATTTCGGTCGAACAATTAGAGACATCGTTATCAGTAAGGGTGAACGTTTTGGCACCACCATTAGCAGTCACGCCCAATACCAGTTTTGGCAGGCCATACGTGCAATTGCTGTACAAGCTGCCCTGATAGTGGGTTCAAATATCTCGATAGCCTGTCGTTTGTGCGGGGTTGGAGGCCGTTATCCTAAACTCGAATGTGTTGTCAGTTGGGTCGTTGATGTTACCAACGGAACATACAATATCAGACACCGAGGCGGTGATGGAGCAAGGGGCAGTGCCGCCCAAAACGAGGCAAAGGTCGTCAATGAAATGGCAAGAAGACCCAGTCTCTTGGATGACGCTTGCTTCCAAATAAGCCGTCCCGCTGGGGGCTTTCATGGATACAATTTTTTCTTGCCATGAAAAACTGATGGCCGCTTGTTCTTGACCGATTGGCTGCCAAGAAGAAGAAAGGAATTTGAGCCTGACATAGGCAAGGCCGCCGTTCCCTTCTTCTTTTGCAAAAACCTTAAAGGTGTAAATCTGGTCAGGAGAAGCTGGGAATACCTGAGAAACCCCCGTATAACCTCCTGTACAGAATTTTGCAGATTTTGCCCCGGAGTAGGCGTCCGTGCTGGTTTCAACGCTTCCGAGAATGTTCCAACCTGTCAGCCCGTTTTCAAAACCAGGGTTAGTGAGGAGGTTGTTAGAGCAGTCTTGCCCAAAGGCGTTGTCGGTGGAAAATAGTAGAAGGAGAACTCCCAAATAAAAACCACAGCGATTTGCACGTTGGGTATAGGATGACCAAAAGAATGTGATAAAATTCATAGTTGTTTTTTTTTAAAGGCGTGACAGGAAATTGCCGATTGGTTTAGAGGCAAGCCCAACCAACTTTTGCCCGCCAACGCCATATGGATTCAAGGAAATTTTTTAAAACATGGACGAATAGATCATGGGTGCAAACGGAACAATGCCGATGCACATTCTGATTTATACACCTCGTACCGCCAAGTTTTGGGTATGGGCTTTTAGCGGTTAGCTAATGACCATAAGTCAACGGCGTGAAGTATAAATACATACACTCCCTTGTGGGTGACGCAGGTGCTTAATACATCCTCGTTACTCTCAGCTTTTTGACGATCGGCTTTTTTCCAGGAATATCTATGAAGATGTAATAGGGGCCGGCGGGAAGGTTGGACAGATTGAGTTGCTCAACTGCAAATGGGTTTTCTATTGTTTTTCTCAAAACTTCCATGCCAAGGCCATTGCAGATGGAAATGTTGGTGGCAGTTCCATTTGGGAATTTTGCGCCATCGGGCGAATAAATTTCCCCAAAATCAATGTTGACTTCATCGTCGGCAGGGTTCGGGTAAATGTTGATTTGTTCGTCAACACTTGGTTCTCCACTGGTGTCATGTCCTTCATCGGGAGACCTTAAATAAAGGTTGTCTCCGCAATTGGTGGAAGCCCACGCCACGGCATCGTCAAAAAGAGTCCAACCCTTGCTGTTGAAACTGAGGGCGTCCGTTGCCAAAAAACCCAACCCAACACGGCGGTTATTTACCTTTAGGCCGTTCATGACAACCGTGTTTTTGGGGCAGGCCATGATTGCAGTATTTGCATAGCTTGGCAGGGACGCAATTTTTGTCATGGATGAATAAGGGGTAGCTGCCTCGATGGTTTTTGAGCTGTTAAAAATGGTTTGGTAGTTGGACAAACCGAATCCAATGGGGTGTGTTGTTTGCATCTTGATCTTATTCGAATATTCATCTTTATAGGAGACCCAGGACAAATAATAATTCACCATGTTGGAGGCCCCGAAAACCACTACTGGTGATGAAGAACTTCTAAATTTAGGAGCAGTCAAAAGAGAGGAAGCGCTGTTGCTTATTACTATCAATGATTTCCCAGAGCCATGACTTGTGGCCACTTGATTGTCCCGGATGGATGTGACGTGGTATCCTTGGGCGCTCAATCGCTGGGCGATAGCGGCATCGCCCGCATTCATGGAGCTGTTTCCATACACAAATAAGGCTGTTTCATATTTGGGGTAAATGGGTGATTTGCCCGACCAGGAACCTTTTCTGTACAGTGCCCCTCCATTCACCTGCACTTTGCCCTGATTGTTGAAACTGCCCAATATATGGGCTGCCCCACAGGAGCTGATAGTCATTTTCCCAAAGGAAGTTGTTTTCATTTGGGCATTGGGAGAGGTATTTAGAACTCCATTAAACACATTAAGCCGATAGGAAATGGTTGCCCCGGCACCGAACTCTAACGTTCCGGAGTTTTCACAATTCAGTATCCCATTAATGTTTACATATTGGCCAAAACCGGCAACCCCCCCTTTTTGGACAAAAGCACTGGAGGTCATGAGGGTAGCCCCGTTGGCGCTCCCATTAAAAATAAAAGTCCCGTAATTGGTGAACTTATTGTACAATTCAAATTTTCCGGAATTTACTTTTATGTACCCACTGCTATTGTTTGTTATGGCCGTAGAGCCGGACAAATATAAAATCCCTCCGTTGCACTCGATGTAGCCATTATTTGTCAGCCCTTTTGTGATCAATAGGTTATAAAATTGCCCGTTTGACCCATGCTCGCCAATCATTGACCCGTTGTTGGTGATGTGGTAACTGGCCACGATGCTTTTGTATTTTACAATTTTATTGCTTGGAATTATTGCGTTTTTACCAGAAGTCGGTTTACCATTTGACCAATAACTGTACACATTCCAATCGCCATAATTTGGGCCGACATAGGTGGTTGTGGCTGCAAAAACGGTTGAAAGGGACAGGGAAAGAAACAGAAATATTGAAAACAGTTTTTTTGAGTTCTTTGTGTAGAGAAGTAATTTGTTCATAAAAAGAGGATTTAAAAGATTGAAAAAGATAGCCTATAGCAGTGTGCCCACCGTAGTTGGGAGATTTATCTCCCAACAGAATTAATATTTAGGAGATAAATCTCCTAACTACGGTGTGCCGCAACTTGCGTTTGCCGAATAATTTAAGGATTCGATACAGGGGCAAATAAATCCTTAGCGCACCTTGGGCAACGCCCAAGTACGTTCAAACATGCATTCCAATTATCTTTCTGGTAAAATGAAAATGGTGAGTGGCTGGTACCAAATAATCACAAGGCAAATCACGCCCATTGCCCCAAAACGGACTATACAAACGGTAAAAAAAGGCTATACAATTGGTAAAATGCCCTAGTTTTGGTTCAAATAGCTACTGGGGGGGCTTCCAAATTTGCCCTTAAAAGCCCTGGTAAAACTGTTTGGGTTGGAGAAACCCACGCGGTAGGCAATTTCTGAAATAGTGAGATCACTTTTCTGGAGCAACCGCTTTGCCGTTTCCAAACGGTACTGCCGCAAGATTTCAGAAGGTGAGGCACCAGTGGCAGCTTTTATTTTTTG
Source organism: Saprospiraceae bacterium (assembly GCA_965222975.1). Taxonomy (GTDB): domain Bacteria; phylum Bacteroidota; class Bacteroidia; order Chitinophagales; family Saprospiraceae; genus UBA6168. The sequence goes on from CBDCVJ010000086.1 coordinate 474,655, forward strand.
ATAGAGCAATACCCGGCTCATTTTAAATTGGTCGGCAAGGCTGTCCACATTGAGGTTTTCATCGTCGAGGCGTTCTTCCAAGGCAGCTAAAAAAGATTTTACAAAAGGGTTAATTTCAACAGCAGGTTCAACTTCGAGATAATCTTTATGGTTTTCCGCCCATGCAAAAAGAACGGTCTTCGAAGCAGCTGCTATTTCCCTCTTAGCTTTTTGACGCTGCCAGTAAATTAAGAACCCTAGCAAGCAGAACCCAAAAATGGATACAGCAAGGATGAGGGTCATTCGAATTTGGTGTTGGGCAGCGGCCAGGGCTTTTTCCTTTTCGAGTTCTTTGATGCGAAGGGCCTTGTTCAGGTCTTCGTACTGTGCTATGGTCTGGGCATTTTTATCATCCAGCACCTGCTGGAAGAGGGAGTCCTGATAATTGGCCCTTATTTCCAAAAATTCAAAAGCCCGTTTGAAATCCCCCTTTTTTTTGTGGAGTTCTGATTGTTTTAGAGCGGCTGTTGAGATAGAATTGAAATTACCTGTTTTAATGACCATGCTATATGCGCTATCCAGCAATATTTCAGCCTCTTTAAGTTTCCCGGTCTGGGTCATTATATCCCCCAAAGTCCGTAGTCCACCGATATAATGGACGGAACTGACTTCCTTTATTTTGTCAAGGTTGTCCTCTAAAATGCGTTGTGCCCGGTCATATTTTCCCAACAAGGTCAGGTCAACTGCTTGGAAGAACCTAGAAAGGAGGGCATACCCTTCATTGCCAAGGCGGAGAAAATATTCCTCTCCTTGCTCAAAATTTTTTACTGCACGTTCCGAATCCCCCAATTCTGAGTAAGCTATCCCAAGGTTGACTGTTGTGGTAGCGATGTTGGAAGAATCTTTTATTTTTTCGTAAAGGGCTAGGCTCTTTTCCAATTCTGCTGCATGCTCTTCCTTTTTTTCTTCCCATCTATATATATCGGACATGGCAACATGTGCAGTGGCATTTACTTTGTCCCAATCTCTTGAACCGTCTGCATATTTTTCAATCAACTGCATCATTTTGGAAATATAAGGTGAGCCTTCATGGAATTTGTGGGCGTACCTGTACCGATCAAATATCAAATAGTACAAATAGGCCAATTTGACTGGGTACTTGTCCAATTTTTCCAATGCTGCAATTTCGGTTTTAAGCAAATCTACAGCTACAAGCGGGTCAAGTTTGTAGGAAGATTTGATGTAGGTTTCGAGGTGGTTAATCCGCTCCGGCAATTCGGAATTGATATATATCTGGTACAGGGAATCGTTGCCACCTTCCTGCGAAATGGCATTGGGCAGGTAATGGCAAAAGAGGAAGAAACAAAGCCATATCTTGCTGGCCAGTTTTTGAAAAAATGAAGGGAAACGCCCATGTATAGGGCTGATATTGGGAGGTGAAATGATGAAGGTCCCTGAAGTGGACTTGACAAATTGAAGGAAGCTGTCAAAAGCTTTGGTGTGGTAAAGTTTTCTCATAAATTTTCATGGAATGTTTCGCAAAGGTAAAAACTAAACGCTCGTTTCCTTTAATTTTTACTATAGTTGATTTTCATTTCACTACCCTACACTTTTATTGGCACTTAGGTTTTCAGGAGCTATCTCCATTGCAGGCTGGAAAACATGAGACGGTTGATTTCTTGCCTAGATTGTAAATTTAAGGCAATGATTCACTCACTATAAAATTGGCCAAAAATGATATGTTGTTTTGGTGTACAAGCACTGTATTGTAAAGGAGCATCGCCCGGTCGTTGCCTGGCCCTTGATAGATGGCCTGCCCGTTGAGGTCGAAGTCTTCTCTGACATAACCAGAGACTATGTAGTTGGCTAAGTAATCTTTATTGTCTTCGTCGGTCAGTACCCTTGTAAAAAGATGAAGGACATCGTTGTTGGGACCCTGGTAGATGACTCTACCGTCACCACTGAAATCCCCTCCCCAAAGAAGGCGCTGTCCATTTTGGAATTGGTAGCTATTCTGACCACCCGACACTAGTGTTGAGGGATTTGCCAGATTAATCATGGGCGGGTTTTCTGAGCTCAGCAGCCAAGGGTGGTCAGTTACTAGTGCAAGGTGGTTGCGGTGACGGACAGATAAATAGTAGTTGCCTTCAGGCAAATCCCAAAAATAAATTTCATTTTCATTTTCTGTAGTAGTCACAGTGCCATCACTACGAAGCAGTAAGGAACGGGTAGATAGTACTTTCTCTACATTATTAGCATCACGGCATTCGACAAAAATCCAATCCGTCACTGCCCTTGCCCCGTCCATTTCGAGGATGGTCGAATTTTTTATGTTTCCATTCCCACCTAAACCTCTGTGCGAGAACCCACCTAAATCGCTATAAGGTTCCGCTGACGGTATATATCCTTTTGTTCGGAGGTCGTCCCTCATTAGGTCGGTGTCGACGTTATTCCTTTTGGCACCTGATAAAAGGGTTTTCAATTGAAACGCAGCTACCCGGCAGGTGTCCCATTGGGTTTGCAGGATTAGGTTCCCACAGTCGTCTACTGCTGTCCAGATGAGTCTGATCTCCTTACCAAAAGGTAATTGGGTCTCATTTTCTGCAAAATCAAAAGCAATTTGCTGATCACAGTTATCCATTGCGATGATGTCCACGCCCGGTTGGAGAAGGTCTGCATTTTCAGAGCAAAGGAAATTTTGTTCCATTGGCAGCCCGCCTTCAATGACCACATAATCGAGTGATTCGGTTGAATGGACGCCATCCATGTAGTCCCACTCCTGCACTCTTACCTCGAAGCTGTTTTGGGTAACATTGCGCACCCGGATGGTTGCGCCTTGGTTGCCTACATCTGTAAGCCCTCCGAACAGGATAACAGGTTTGTTATAGTTTCGTCCAAGGGCAACCGTTACCCAATTATGGTCAGCGTTTAAGCGGCCGGTCTGGCCCATAAAAAGGCCGTTAGAGGAGTAAAGATCAACGTTAGACGTAAGGGCCAGATAAGCTAATTGTTCGTTCGGGTGGATAGTCTCTGCATCAGCGGATTCTTCTTCCTGAAGCAACAGTTGGATACCACTGGTCGCCTCTGATAAGGTATGGACGCTGAAGGGATCGGCATCGGAATGGCCCTGCACCGTTGAGATGAAAACCGGCTCGGTTGCAAAGGCTGTGGTAAAATTGAGCACCTGGACATTGTGATTGACTGAAGTGATTAAACCTGCTTCCAATTGGTTGCCCCCATTCCAAACTCCTGCTTCCATTGCCACCCATGAAACGGTTTCCCCCAAATGTTGTCCATCGGCGGCTTCCTCTTCGACCAACCTGATTTCAAAACCAGTTGTTGAAATATAACGGGTTTGGACAGCCACCGCGGCATTGTCGTTTTCACTAATAACTTGTGCAAATACAAGTGGTGGTGCGCTAAAATGGATGGGAAATTTTACATACTTCCAGTGGTGCGAAGTCTGCTGTGCCTCTCCTGCCACCATTTGCATACCATTCGGCAGGGCATGTACCCTAAACAGTTCGGGTGCGGTGTTGTCGGCCACTGTGATTTGTTGTGATTGGCTGGCCGAGTTTCCGCACAGGTCGGTCGTCGTCCATGTACGGGTGATGGTATAATTGGCACAGTTCCCCATACCTGCCAAAGTGTTCGTTTCCTCCATCTCCATATAAATGCCAGGGCAGTCATCAATGCTCAAGACAACTGGAGGGATGGGTATTTCATCATCACAGGAAATGGTAATGTCTGTGGGTACATTTTGCAGTGTTGGTGGGTTGGAATCTCCAAGATTGATGGTTGCATTTGCAGTTGCACAGCAGCCTGTAGTCTGGTTACAGACCTGGTAAGTGAACTGCTCTACTCCACAGTTACTATTGGTTGGGCTGAAGGTGAAAGCCCCCAAATTGTTAATAGAAACTGTCCCATTTGTGGGCGGGGTGAGTATGCTGAAAGCAGGATCCTGTAGATTGCCATCGTTCATGCTCACCACGTTCCCATAATCCACTCCGGGGCAACTGTTGAAAACATCGTCCACCAGCACGGGCATCCCAACTGCCTGACAATCAGGGTCGTTGCAGTCCACTAGCCCATCGCTGTCGTTGTCAATGCCGTCGGTGCATATTTCACTGCAATTCGTAGCAGTTACAGTTACTTGCGCTGTACTCACACAGCCAGATGGGCTGCTGACTGAAACAGTATAGATGGTCGTATTGGTGGGGGCAACAGTATGCGATGCCCCATTCCCAAGGCCGTTGTCCCATGTGAAACTATAGGGAGTGCTGCCCCTACTAGCTGTTGCTGTGATCGTTGTATTATCCCCATTGCAGATGGTAAAATCCGCACCTGCGCTGGCCAACGGGGCACAATCAGGATCGGCACAATCAATCAGGCCATCACCGTCATTGTCCACCCCGTCGGTACAATCCTCGCAGGCCTCTCCAACAGCCGCACCGACCGATGCTTGGCAAGTACCGTTGGTATTTTGGGCATATAGAGTATAATTGCCAGGGGCGAGGCCAGAAAAGGTATTCCCGGCATGCCATGAAAGGTTGTCATCGCTGTATTCAAAATTACCCGTGCCCCCCGTAATGGTAATTGATACCTGCCCGTCATTGTTGCCACAGGATGCATCGGTTGGGGTAGCGGAAAGGTTGAGGCCGCAGTCAGGGTCGTTGCAATCCACAAGGCCGTCGCCGTCATTGTCAATGCCGTCGGTGCAGTCCTCTGCGCAGAAATTAACTGTAACAGTACCTTGAGCAGTACTCGTACACCCGCCATTACTGGTTACGGTCACTGTATAATTCGTTGTTGTAGCAGGGTTAATGTTGTGGCTGATGCCTGCTCCGAGGCCATTGCCCCAAGTGTACGTGTAAGGAGCTGAACCACCCAACACGGTTACTGAAAGAGTTGTGTTTTCTCCAATACAGATGTTTGGGGCGGTTGCATTGACAGTTATGGAAAGGGAACTGTTGCAGTCAGGGTCATTACAGTCTATTATTCCATCGCCGTCGTCGTCAATGCCGTTATCGCAGATTTCAGGGCATGAACTTGCTATGGTTCCATATTCAATATCGTCAATGCCAAACACACTGCCGCTTCCAGTCAATAGAATCAGTGAATCAATATAGAAACCAGTGGGTGCAACAAACCCTACAAATTCAGGGCAACAGTCCGCCTCCGTGTAGTCAAATGGGATGTCGCACTGAGTACCATCATCTAATACAAGCCGGGCATAGCTTTGGAATGCCCCTGAATGCTCTTGATAATCCAAAAGGTAAAAACCGAGGTAATTGACATTGGCTCCTGTGGAAAAGGTTATGGCTACATCGTCGCCGTTCGAACCGCCCGGTGCAGGTCCATTGCTCTTGTCAATTTCAGCAGCCAAGGCGCCAATGGGCGATGTGCCAGAAATATCGTCGCTGACTACCAAATACCCTCCGTCCAAATTGGTTAGGGTAAGCCCCTGGGTGCTGATAGCCGCCCCATTGATATTCTGCCCATTAGACATACTCTCAAAGTCTATCAGGTTATCAGGTGTTTCACCAACAGCAGCCAGCCAATTGGAACGATAGGTCGTGTTGTTTGCCTCATCGGGCGATACAAAATTTTGAAGGTAAGTACATACATCCCCAGTTACCATACACGGAGATGCGCTGGGGCAATCAGGGTCGGCACTGTCTGTCAACCCATCTCCATCGTCGTCAATGCCGTTGCCGCAGATTTCAGCAGTAGAAGATAAGGTACAATCCTCATACGAAATTACCAGTACAGGTGCGGCGACAGGCTCACCATCATGTGCTTCGGCTGTCCGCTGGCCCGTCCCTTCTATGAAAATGACCAAGCTGTTACCAGTTACCCACCCTGGTCGGTTCACTATTTCCTGAACAATGGAAGTGAGGTCTGGCGAATCATGCTTTTCGTTCACGGTATTCCATGCAGGGGTGTTACTCCATGCCACCAAATTGGTTGTTTTTGGTCTATTGGAAATATCCCCGTCGGAGGAAGTAAAGCCCAAAGCATTGTCCACATCCTCTCCCCAGAAGATTACACTACAAGCGCCTGAATTGGTTTCATCTGTTTCAAACTGCACGTAAGCGCTGTTGATGGTAGCACCTTGTTCAATGTTCATGTTGTTGAAACGCAAACCAACCACTTGGTCACTTGAGCCATCTGCCCCCAGTTCAAGGTCGGAACTGCCCAGGCTCACGGAATTGGAGGAGAGGTCTTCTTCTGCATCGTCGTCGTCTGAAGTGATTTGCAATGTTAAGGTTTGGGTGGTGCAGAGAGGCATGTGGAAAGTCTTCTCCTCGTTGTCGTGAATTTTCCTAACGGACAGATTGGGTTTTCTTTTATCAAAAAAAGTGGTATTCGCCCATAGCCCATTTTCCACAGAAAGGGTCGCCGTTAAAAAAACAATGGCGGAAAGTTGAAAAAAGAAATACCCGGGATTCCTGAAATAGGGTCTCATAGAATTTGTTTTACGGTCTCGATCATTAAAAGGACTTTGGCCTGATCCTGTTTGTTCCTACTTTTTGAATGGGGGCGTTTGACTGGCAGGTATGCCAAAGGTGGGGATTGCTTTTCTGCTGTCAAACATAGTACCGTTCCAAATATTTGAGCCCTTATAGATAGGCACGTTCCATTTTCGCTAGCGTTGCGTCCATTTTCGTTAAAGGGGGTTGGGTAGGATAAAACGGTCAGATATTTTGAAACCGATTGAGGAAGAGCAGCAGTTCGTCCCGTTTGCGGATGGCTACAGGGACTTTTGATCCATCTACCAATTCTATGTAGGTGGTTTTCCCTTTATGGAAGGCCGTAATATAGGTGGGGTTGACCAGAAAGGATTTGTGCACCCGGATGAGATGGGATTGGGGCAGGCTCTCCTCAATGCTCTTCAGGTTTTTGGAGACCAGTATCTTCCGCTTGTCTTTTAGGTAAAAAGTGGTATAACCTGCATCCGATTCGCAGAACAGGACATCCTTGGGAGATACCAGAAAAAAGCTGTCCGCTGTTTTTAAAACTATCTTCGAGCTGTCCGATGGGCCTTCCTGGCTGGCCATTTTTTCCCGTTCTGTCGTTACCTGTTTGGCGCATTTCTCAAAAGCATCGGTCAGCTCTTGTGGGGATGGCGGTTTCAACAAGTAGTCAACCGCATTGACCTTAAAGGCATCTATGGCGTACTCTCCGTATGCCGTTAGGAAAATGAAAGCAAAACCAATAGGCTGGGCTTTCTCCAATAGGTCAAACCCAGTACCGTCGCCGAGGGAAATGTCCAGACAAACGATGTCGGGCTGGAAACTTTTTATTTTAGATAGGCCGTCGGCTACGCTCTCGGCCTCAGCCATTTCCGAGACAGCTAGGCAGTGCTCGGCGATCATTTCCATCAGGGCGGCCCTGACCATGAATTCGTCGTCAACTATCAGTACTTTGAACATGTGCGGATGTTTTAAAAAATTTGGATATAGATGGGTGGCCTTATAAGAGGCTCATTTCCCATGAGCCTCTTATTTTGAACCTCATACTTTAAGTGGTTCAAATGAAAGGCTCATGGAAAATGAGCCGTTCACAAGGGCCTTGGAGCCACCGATTGGTTTCTTTGGGAAGCCTTGGGGACAGGCGCTGTTTTCGGAGAAAGCATTTTGATCTCCTGATCGGTCAATTTTGGGAAATCGAGCACCACCTTAGTGCCCGAAAATCCGGGGTCGGAAAAAGAGGACATGACCCTGAACCCAAAAGGCTTGTGGGTCATCTGGGAAAACACCTCCATCCGTTCTTTGGTGATTTTCAGGCCGACCGATTGTGATCCCGACTGGCCTTCGGGCAGCCTGACCGTATCAAAGCCGACCCCATTGTCCTCGATCAAGACCCGCAACCGCTCCGCCAAGAATTCTGCCCTTATTTTGATAATGCCTTTTCTCTGCAAACCTATGAAGGCATGTTTAAGGGCGTTTTCGAGCAATGGCTGGAGGATGGAAGTGGGGATCAGGAAAATTTCTAAGGGTAGCTGGTTGTCGGGCAGTTCCACTACATAGTCGAATCGGTTGCCAAACCGCATTTTTTCCAAGTCAAGGTACGTCTGTAGCAGTTGCAGTTCTTTGCCAAACGGGATGACATTTTGCCGGACGTTGTCAATGAATGCCCGTAGTACCAGTGCAAAGTCGCCCAAGCCTTTAAAAGCTTCTTCGTATTTCCCCTTTTTAATAAGGTACTGGATGCTGAAGATCAGGTTGAAGGTAAAATGCGACTTGAACTGGTTTTGGAGTGCTTTTAGTTGGAGGACGCCCAATTGCTGGTTCAGCCGTTCGTATTTCAGTTGCGCTCTCTTTTTGAAAAAATATAAAAGACCGATGGTCAGTACAAGGAGGATGAAACCAGCCATAATGTACCTAATCTGCATGGTCTCCCGTCGCTCTTTTTCCAGTGCCACTTTGTTTCCAATTTCTTCAACGAACTTTTTAAACTCGTCCATTTGCGTACTGGCGACGGCACTCTGTTGTGCCCTTTCGATCAGGATGTCCTGATAAGTCTGGTGGCAGGCCAGCAGTTTTTCCGTCTGTCCTGAGCGGACGTAGAGTTTTTGCAGGTTGTCGAACACCTCGTCCGTGTGGTAGCTCGAATGGTTTTTGAGCAGGTGTTTGTGGGCGTTCAACAGGTACTTTTCCGCCAAAGCCCAGTCCCCTTTGAACATGTGCATTTTCCCGATGTTGATATCAGGGATGACCGTGCCTGAAAGTGTTCTATAATAATTGGTATCCCTTACCAGTTGAAAGAGGCTGTCCGCTTTTTCATACATCCCGTGGTTGCGGTAGGAGACGGCCAACTGGTGATCCATGTCGTTATGCTTTTTTTTATCCGCCATCTGTTCGTAATATAAAAGCATGAACTGGATTTCCATCTCCGTATTACCATAGTGCCTTTCCAGCATAGACCTTTGCCTTACCAGCAATGATTGGTGATCTGGTTTGACCAGATCGCAATAATGGTCAATATAGTGAATGGTCGAATCATAACTGATGGGGATCATGGAGGCGATATAGTTCAAAATTACGGAAATGTTGTACTTCCCATTTTTTTCATACAGGTCAAGCGATTTCTTGGCATATTGCATGGCCATCCTCTTTTCCTGTTGGTTTTCGTGGTAACTGAACCCGTATATGTAGCCATATATCCTGTACAGTTCCACCTGTGCCTCCCAGGTCATCCGGTCTTTATATTTGGCTTCCAAGATGGAAAGCTCCTTGATGATTTCATAGCGCCCTACCCCCAGCCGTGAGAAAAACAGGGCTTCACTGATGGAAGTACTGATAATGGAAGGGAAATCATTGAGCTTGATCGCGTGGTTCTTGGCATTCTTTAATAAGGTGATCTTTTCTTCCGGGGTCAGGTCTGGTGAAAAAATGGCCCTGTTGTAATAATTCTGAAATTTTTTCAAATCCTGAAGAGTTTCCACCTTGAGGTTGGCGTAGTGTTCAAACAAGTCCCTGAATTGGGCATTCAGGTTTCCAAAAGGCAAGAAGGTCAACACTAAAAACAGAACTAGGACCAGTTCGATTGGCAAATGGCTTATTCGCCGGGCAAGATCTCCCTTCTTTTGATATACGTGTGCTTTCATCCTTACTATTTGGTGGGCAAAGAGGGAGGAAAATAAGTAGAATACAATTTTAATGCCTTTAGTATGAGCATTAGGTAGGCATTGGCTCAAATAACATATCAAGTTGTTTACGTCTGAAAAAAATCAAAAATCGTACATCAGTAGATCGTCCGTTCATAATTCTGTTGGGAGAATTATGAACGGACGATCTACTGATGTACGATTTTTGATTTGACATTACTCCCAAACCTTAACAATCTTTCCATACGCCGGATGCCCATTTCCTCGCCCGATGACGTTGTAAGCACCTGACCGCCATTGGCTGACATCCAATTCCACATCGTTGCGACCCGTTTTCAGGTCAACCTCCATTCGGTGGACGGCCTGCCCCTGCTGGTTGTAAAAATCAAGCACAGTGGCTTGGTTTTCCCGTGAGTAGATTTCCAACGTAACCCAGTACTTGGAAGGATTTGGATAAATCTTGTTGAAAACCATGCGCTGGCGACTGTTGAGCGTAGTGAGAGGCGCTGGATCGTTGCCTGGGACACTCACGGTTTCGTCCCGTTTGCATATTTCATCCCAGTTGTCATCCAGCAGTTTTATCTGGATATGGTGGTTGCCAGCCGAAAGGCCACTGACTACCAGTGGATCGGCACAGTTGTCGAGGCAATCAAAGGCCACCGTCCAGTTGGGGCGGAAGACCTTTATGAGGACGTGCGGTGCTGTAGCACCAACGATGGTCAGTTGACCAGAGGCGGCCGTGATGGTGATGGCGTTACAATCTGGCGTGCCGCCTCCGCCAGAGCAGGTAGCAGGCGCTTGTACAACCACGGGGGTGGTACAAGTGAGGTTGCCAGGTTCCAATACCGCAAACCCGACCGTACCTCCGAGGTGTTGGTTTACATCAGCGATGGAATAGGTCAGTTCGAACGGCACGTTGTAGCTGCCGTTCGTGGTGGTGGTCGTCCCGGCGGCATTGGCATCGGGGATGTTGGCTACCCAAACGCTGCTGACACCGCTGCTGCCAGTTACATTGAATGAGAAGGAGAAGGTGTCGTCGCCGGGATCGGTGGGTGTGCCGTTGTCGTCACACACAGGCTGCGTAACCGAGGCGGAAAGATTGCAAACGTTGCCGTTATCACATTCGGGTGTCAATTTGCCGTCGGCGGTTGTTTTCAGAAAAACCGTCTGAGCAGGTGAAGTGCCCGCCACAGTCCTGCCAGCAAACAACGCCCCGCCATCGGAGGTTTCACCGATCGGGGTCAGTTCAAAGCCCGGGTTGGGCAGTTCGAGTTTCCAGACAAGGTTTCCGGCTGCATTGTATTTCGCCAATACCTCATAGTCATGCAAGATGGGAGTCGTCACCTCATCGGCTCGGAGGCTAACCAGCAGCCCCCCGTCGGCAGTTGGTTCGATGCCACGTGCCCATGTATAGCGGAAGCCATTGGGATCTTCGGGGGTTTTCAAATCCGTCAAATCAATGCCGAGCAACGTGCCATCAGACACATCATATTTTGCCACAAAAGTTTGAGCATTGTCCCATTTCATGGTATAAACAAAATTGCCATCGTGGCTCAAATCCGTATCCTTCCACGAAGAGGAAGGGGTGTCAGAAGCTACCCGCTGTTGCCAAGGCGTTGAACCGTCGCCGGGAATAACAAACAAAGAGAAATTGCCAGATGTGAGCCATTCCGTGAAAAGGCTGCCGTCCGGCCCTTCGAAAATCCGACTACTGCCGCTGTAAAAATCTGAATCAGGGAGTTCGGCAAAAGTTACGTTTTGGCCAACGTGATCAGTCATATAGACCCGGTTAACGACGATCGTCAAATTGGGGTTGGACGTGTCCACTATGCCAATGGTGAAGGCATAGCCCCAAGAAGTCCGCAATGCGTTGTCGCTGGTGAACAACCCCGCTGGTGGGGTAGGATAGTCAATGGTAATGGGCACAACCGTTCCAGTAGGTAAGTCCGGTGAGAGGTCAAACACCATTTCCACATTATTGCCACTGACATGCTGGACCTTAACATTGACTGTTGGTACTGGACTGGTTTCAAAGGCTGAAACAACGTTTCCTTCCAAATCCAGTTCATATGTATCAAATGGGGTTGGGTTTTGTACAGTAGCTGCGAACGGACCAAAATCTTGGGCAATGGTGTAGCCGTCCATGGTTTCCTCCAATTGGAGGTACCTGCCCAAAATTATGTTTAATGGATCGAAGCCCGTCGGGGTGTAATAGGTGGTGAACGAGCAGGAATTGCCAGGGCCGCCGCCGTCGGTCACGGTGAAGGGCTTCACGACAGTATTGTTGCTCTCGTTGCTCTCTGCCACCGCATTGTCTGCATCAATTTTTACAATCAAAAAATATTGGCCATCAGCTAAATTGGAAGGAATGGTTGAAGCACCGACAACGTCTTGTACTGAGAAACCAACGCCGTAATTGCCAGTAATGATGGTGCCTTCCTGTATATCACTTGCACTCAGCACATTGTCCAAAGAGATGTAGCTTTTGATGGTGAAATTTCCTGAAGCGGCGGCATTACCGATATTACTGGCGTCAAAGTTATAGTTGAGCGTTTGCCCTGTTTCGACTGAAGCATTCGGAATTTGTAAGTCTGAAACGGTTAGGTCAGGATTGGACGTTCCGCCGCCACCCGTACTGGCCTCGTCGTCTTCGTTGGGTGTGGGTGGTGTGCCGTTGTTTGGGGTAGAGTCGCCGTCGGTCTCATTGGCAGCAATGACCTGTGCATAGGCTGTTGGCGCTGTGGTATTTAACAAAAAATAATTCACTGTCAAAGTGGCCGAACCTCCTGCGGGGATGCTGCCCACCGTCCATTCCTCATTCCCAAAAGCCATGAAACTGCCCTGCGAAGCTGTCCACTCATTGCCACCCGTATAAACCACGCCAACAGGTTTTTTGAAAGAAACTTTAACGCCTGTAGCAGTGCTGGGGCCGTCATTTAGAACCGTGGCCTGAACCGTGTAACTGCTCCATTGGTCAGGGGTGGTATTTGCCTGCGTCAGTGTGAGCGAGAGATCAATGTCGCCTCCGCCATTGCCACCAGTCACGGTGATCATTTGCCCCAAAACAGCAATGTTGTTGGCTTCGTTGCTTTCGGTGACCTGCTCATCGTCATCGGTTTTGACGATGGCGAAATACTGTCCGGGGGCAGTTCCAATGGGCACGTTACCGCCCATTGTGGCATTATCTGGGGCTGAGAGCGTCAAAGTGTTAATCAGGATGTCGTTAGCACTGAGGGTATTGTCTGTGGAAAGGTAGAGCCGGGTGGCAAATGGCAACTGCGCCGGGTCAATGGCTCCTCCGAGGTTAGCCACCGTGAGGGTAATACCGAAACCTGCCCCGACTTGTACAGAAGTATTGGTAGCGGCGAGGTTCTGTGGCACGAGGTCTGGAAGGTTACTCCCTCCTGAACAAGGTGCGGGTGCTGCAACTGTTAGTGTCGCCGTGCAGGTCGGGGTCTCATTATCGGTGAGGATCACAGTAAGGTCACCTGCGGAAATGGGGATGTTCCCAGTTGCCGTCGTTGCTCCATAAGTACCATTTGCTGTTTGGTTGATCTCCACTATGTGAAATTCATAACCACTGCTAGGTGCAGTGTTGGTTGCTATAGTGACAAACCCAAAAGTGTCGTCGCTTGGATCATTGGGCGTACCTGCGTCGTTGCATTGGATATCCTGGATAGAGGCACTGATATTACACTGTGGGCCTCCTCCGCCCGAGGTGCTGGCCTCATCGTCTTCATTTACCGAAGGCGGCGTACCATTGTTGGGGGTTGAGTCTATGTCCTGTTGGTTGGCAGCGGTGACTTGTGCGTAAGCCGTTGGCGCTGTGGCATTTAACAGAAAATAATTCACCGTCAAAGTGGCCGAGCCACCTGCGGGGATGTTGCCTACTGCCCATTCTTCGTTTCCAAATGCACTGAAAACACCCTGTGAGGCAGTAAACTCATTGCCACCTGTATAGACAACACCATTAGGTTTTGGAAATTTAACTTTTACACCGGTAGCAGCACTTGGTCCATCATTGTCGATGGTCAATTCTACGGGGTAGCTACTCCACTGGTCGGGGTTTGCGTTTGGTTGCTGGAGGGAGAGAGAAAGGTCAATATCCCCACCGCCAGTGCCGCCACTGCCTACCTCAATGACCCAGGCATCTTGCCCATTGTCGCCATTATGCCCCTCCACATCGACATCTTGTGAGTTAGTGCTTCCGCTGGCAAAAATACCGTTGGGGGAAAGGGCAATGGCATGACAGAAATCACTGCCGGAGCCTCCGAAATTTTGCTCAGATAGGAGAGTGCCATTGGCATCCAATTTTACGACCCAAAAATCCTGATTGCCGTAATTGGCACTCACTAATCCATCATTTGACCAAGATGTGCCTGCTACGAAAATATCCCCGTTCGGATTGATAACGGCTCGCGCTTCGTTGTCAGCATTGTTTCCGCCCAAAGATTTTTCCCAAACAATATTCCCACCGTTGTCCACCCGGACGATCCAATAATCATCCTGTGAAAAGTGCATGGATACATCGCCGCTGGGTTGCGAGTTTGAATTACCTGAAAGCAAATAACCTCCTCCGGGCATGGGCGAGAGTGACTTCAGATGATCTGGCCCATTGCCACCATATACTTTCGACCACTGGATATTTCTTTGAGCGTCCAGTTTAACCAACCAGTAGTTGAAATCACTGCTGCCAGCGGGTACATTTCCCCCTTGTCCAAAGGCACTACTTCCAATGAGGTATCCTCCATCTTCGGTTTCTATTCCTTCCATGCCAGTTACAAAAACGCCCAAGCCAAAGAAGATTTCACTCCATTGGAGGTTGCCGTTGACATCTATTTTGGCGGCCCATACCGCCCCAGAGTTGGTGCCGCTTGGCAGGCCTGCCGGAATGTCGCCGTCATTTGAGCGGGTAGTGCCCACGAGTAGATAGCCACCATCGCTAGTCTGGTTGATCTGACGGAAGTCGTCCGTGCTTGACCCACCAAAATATTTTTGCCACAATACATTGCCTGAGGCATCCAATTTAACGACCCAACCTTCGTTGTTTGTGCCGTTCGTTGTTGAGGATGAACTGTGTCCGGCCACCAATATGTTATTGTTGTTGTCCACTATAATATCGAAAGGCACATCTCCACCTGGCCCCCCGATGTCTGTTTGCCATGTAGGGCTGCCATCAGCATTATATGCTTCTACTACACCAAAGACGCCGCCCAGAGGGGTGGCTCCTGCATTGGATAAGTGGATCACTGAAACATAGCCTCCGCTGGGAAGGGAAGTGATTCCTCTGGCCACCTCCCTTAGAAATGTTTCTCCTGAGGTGTTCTGTTGTAATAGGTTTAACTGTGCGGGTGCAGCAGTGCTACATGCAAAGGCCAAGCACCAAAAAATGAGTCGTGTGTGTAAGCATTTTTTTAAATTCATGTTTTTGTTTTTTTTATGAAAAATTCAATAGTGATTTTTAAAAAACCTGAAATCCTTATAACCTGTATTATTCGGTTTCAAATTTATTTTATGTATGATGTTAGATTTTAGTCCTCCCATGCCTTTAGGAACCGCCCATATGCCGGATGCCCATTTCCTCGCCCGATGACGTTGTAGGCACCTGACCGCCATTGGCTGACATCCAATTCCACATCGTTGCGCCCCGTTTTCAGGTCAACCTCCATGCGGTGGACGGCCTGCCCTTGCTGGTTGTAAAAATCGAGCACGGTGGCTTGGTTTTCCTTTGAGTAGATTTCCAGCGTGACCCAGTATTTTGATGGGTTTGGGTAAATGCTGTTGAAGGCCATGCGCTGGCGGCTGTTAAGCGTGACCAAAGGTGAGGAGCCAATGCTTGGTACGCTGATAGTTTCGTCCCGCTTGCATATTTCGTCCCAGTTGTCATCCAGCAGTTTTATCTGGATATGGTGGTTGCCCGACGAAAGACCGCTGACCACCAATGGGTCGGAGCAGTTGTCAAGGCACTCAAAGGCCACCGTCCAGTTGGGGCGGAAAACTTTTATCAAGACATGTGGCGCACTAGCCCCGGTGATGGTGATCTGGCCGGTGGCGGGGGTTGCAGCGGTAGCGATAGTGATGGCATTGCAATCTGGCGTGCCACCTCCGCCAGAGCAGGCGGCAGGCGCTTGTACAACCACGGGGGTAGTACAAGTGAGGTTGCCTGGTTCCAATACCGCAAACCCGATCGTGCCACCCAGATGTTGGTTTACGTCAGCGATGGAATAGGTCAGTTCGAACGGTACGTTGTAGCTGCCATTCATGGTGGTGGTCGTCCCGGCGGCATTGGCATCGGGGATGTTGGCTACCCAAACGCTGCTGACGCCGCTGCTGCCGGTTACATTGAAGGAGAAGGAGAACGTGTCGTCGCCGGGGTCGGTGGGTGTTCCGTTGTTGTCGCATACGGGCTGGGTGACGGTGGCTGATAGGATGCAAGGATTGCCGCCACCACAGGTCGGAGTCAGGTCGCCTGTACTGGTCACCTTCATCATGGCGAGGTTGCCACTTTCACTTCTTCCAACAAACAGGTAACCGCCATCGGAAGTGGCCAGAGAAGTAACCAAGTTGTGGCGTTCTGGTATCCTGTGCCACCACACCATGTTGTTGCTGACATCAATCTTCCCCCATTCAAAGCCCTCATTGGGCGTACCTGGCTCATCGAAGGAGTAGCCAGTGACAAAACCGCCATCGCTGGTTGGGATGATATCCAAGATATCTTCAAAATAAGAAAAGTCGCTACTGGGGGAAAACAAGTCGCCTAAGAACAATGCATCGAAATCACCAGTGGAGGCGTCATACACGCTGACCTTGGCACGTAGGTTATCCCGGATGGCAGCAAAGATCTTTGTCCCAGTATTGTTGAACCGGACGGAGCGGAGATAGGTAGAAGGGAAATCGCTCATCAGAAAAGCATCCCAAAGATGTGCCCCATTGTTGTCGAGTTTGAACAACCTGAGGTTGCTGATATTCCACCGGACAGTAAACACTTCGCCAGTAGGCGATATCATTGCTTTCATGAAGTTGCTGGCTTCACTCACCATTGGGAAGATGTTCTGTTGTACTTCATTCCCATTCAGGTCCAGCTTGACCGTCCAAGGGAAAAACCGGAAAGTACCGCCACCGATGTCCGCCCTGATATTGCCTGCCAATAGATAACCATCATTCAGGACTCCTAACCGGCCACCCACATTTGATTGGATAATGCCCCCATTGAAATTGAGCGCGACGGTTGTCGTCCAAACCGGGTCGCCGTTTGCATCCCTGCGTTCAACTGACAGGTCGAAGTTCGGAAGCGTTTCAACGAACACCCCTTCAACGGGTGGGACAATCGGTTCCGTCACATCTGAGAAATCAGTTTGATTACCATCAAAGTCGGCGGACAAAGTGATGGTACGTTGCTCAGAAGTACCAAGACTTTCAATGACCAATTCGTACCCATTGGCCGTTTCATTAGCTTTCGCAAAGTCAAGGTTGAAATTGCCAGCAGTAGGATAAGGACCATATTCTTTGAAAAAACCGCATTCGTTGGTAGGGCCACCGTCCGTCACTTCAAAAATGGTAGAAACTATATTGTTGCCCTCGTTGCTCTCCGTTACCGCATTGTCTGCATCAATTTTCACAATCAAATAATACTGGCCTGCGGCCAAATTGGCAGGGATGGTCGAAGAGCCGGGGATGTTGTTTAGTGAAAAACCAGCACCATAGTTGCCCGTCGAGATGATACCATCTTGAATATCGTCGGCACTCAGCACATTGTCCGAAGAGATGTAGCTTTTAATTGTAAAATTGCCCGGCACAGCACCCGTGCCGATGTTCGCCGCGTCGAAGTTGTAATTGAGTACTTGCCCCGCTTGTACAGATGGGTTGGGTAACTGTAAATCGGAGATAGTCAGATCTGGCGTCAGGTTTGGCGGGCCTCCGCCGCCTGTGCTGGCTTCGTCATCCTCGTTGGGGGTGGGTGGTGTGCCGTTGTTAGGTGTGGAATCAATATCCTGCTCGTTTTGGGCAACTACCTGTGCGTAAGCCATTGGCGAAGAGGCGTTTAACAAAAAATAATTGACTGTCAAAGTGGCTGATCCGCCTGCGGGGATGCTGCCCACCGTCCATTCTTCGCTGCCGAAAGCATTGAAACTGCCCTGCGAAACGGTAAATTCGTTGCCACCTACATAGACCACACCGTTTGGTTTTTTGAAAGAAACCTGCACGCCCGTAGCTGGCTCTCCTCCTGTGTTGTTCACGGTGGCGGTCACGGCATAATTTGACCATTGGGCAGGGGTGGCATTTGGTTGGTTTAAATCGAGTTCAAGGTCAACACCTCCGCTCGGTGTACAATTATTTAGTATTTCTGTTTCGCTGGCGCAAAACATTGGATTGCCTTCGATGAAAATATTCCCAGCAACCCCGTTTCCGTTTAACATGGGAAATACACCGCAACAGTCGCTGAGCATGGGGTTGTTAACGATATTCAATCCACCACTGATGGAAATGATAGAGCTGAATACATCCAGATGTTCCAATGACTGGTTTTGGGCAACAACAATATCATTAAGGTTCGTCAGATTGCTGAAGCCATTGAGGTTTTGCAATTGGTCGTTTGAAGAAATGACCAAGATGTCCTGAATATTGGTCAGGTTGCCAAAGCCGTTGATGGTTGATAGGCCGTCGTTGTTGATCAACTGAAGGTTGGAATTGACAACAGCCAAACTGGAAAAACCACTGATATCAACCAAGGCAGGATTGTTTTCAATGTTGATTAGCCCATCCATCGTGTTCAAATTGGACAACCCTGTGACAGATTGCAGGGCATTATTATCATTGATGGATAAGAACCCTGACCTTGTAAAATTATTTAGATTGTTGACAGTCAACAGGTTAGGGTTGTTTTCAATTATTATAGAAACAATTTCCTGTTGGTTCAACCCTTCTAAGCCATTCAAATTTGGCAATTGGGCATTTCCAGTGACAAACAAAACACCCACCGAATCAAGGTTTTCCAATCCTGTTAGGTTCGTCAAGTTTGCGTTGTTGTCTAAATGAAACAAAGTCCTCACTTTTTGCAGGGTCGCCAGAGGACTAAGGTCGGTGATGTCGTTTCCTGAAATCACTAAATTTCCTTCTACTATCGTGCAACCAGGCCAAGCGTTTACATCAGCTTGGGAAGAGAGTGTGATATCGCCGGGACAAATGTCTTGGTTCGAACTGCAATTCGCTAAAATCTCGTCTTCGTCTCCACAAAATTGAGGGTTTAAGAAAATAACGATGTTGTTGTTCACAACACCACCATTATTGATCAGGTCAAATACAGCACAGCATTCTGAGAGGTTCTGATTGTCACTGATCCAAAGCTGTACGGCAGAAGTGACATTTTGCAAGCCATCCAATGATTGAAGCGCACCACATGCGCTCACTTGCAAGCGCCCCCCCACCGACTGTAAATTGCTCAAAGTGGTAATGGAAGTCAAGGCATCTAAGTGAATGAATGCACACCCGCCACCTGTGGAAGTGAGGTTTTCCAAACCGGCAAGGGAAGTAAGGGCATTGTTCTCCCTCACCTGAAAATCCCCGGTCACTTGTTGCAGATTGCTCAGTGGGGTAAGGTCGGTGATGTTTTGTCCGATGATGGTGAGGTTGCCATTCCAGATGGTGCAGGTGCTTGGGAAATTGTTCAGATCGGCTTGGGTATTGATGGTCAGGTTGCCCGTACAGGGGTCGGAAGTACTGCCATTGATGCTGCCAGCCACTTCGTCGTCCTCATTTGCCGAAGGTGGGGTGCCATTACCTGGGGTGCTGTCGGCATCTGGTTCGTTGGCGACAATTACCTGGGCATACACCGATGTGGGCAGCGCAGTGAGCATGAAATAGTTAACGGTTAAAGTGGCCGAATTCCCCGCAGGTAAGTTGTCAAGACTCCATACCTCATTTCCGAAGGGGTTGAAAGCTCCTTGCGAGGCTGACCATTCATTGCCACCTTCATACACCACGCCGTTGGGTTTTGGAAAGGAAACTTCAATGCCCGTTGCATCGGAACTGCCAGTATTGGAAAGGGTCAGTGTCAAGGAAGTTGTTTCATAAATTTTTGGGTTTGGCGGTGAGATGTTTAGGCTGAGTTCGAGGTCTGTTCCACTGCCAGCAATAAATGCCCCGTTTGCATCCACAGTTATTAAAAAACCTTCCTCAGGCTGGGATGGATTGGCTGCTGGATCGAAACTGCCAGTGAAAGCATAACCTCCATTTGTCAATCGGATACCACTGCGCGGTTGAGGGAACGAGGGCAGTTGATCGAGTAGGTTGGTTTGCACAGAAAGATCGGTGCCGATGATGGCCGTGTACATGGACTTTTGCGAAGCACCAACAGGTTGTACGGCCCCTGCTGCTATCACCCCATTGTCGGGGCGGGGGGCAATGGCAGTTGGTTTGGCGCTGCCCATGAAAATGGGATCAAGCAAAACGCCGCCACCCCCTGTACCGTCGGCATTGAACCTAAAGACACTTTCTATAACTTGGTTGAAAATATACCAAACACCGCCATCAGGGGTAGGGGCAAATTGCAACGGTTGGCGTTCCAAATTGGAAACAGGGTTGTCCCAAAGGATTTGACCAGCACTTGAGATTTTCATTACAAAGTGTTGCTGGTTGTTAGGGAATTCTTCATTGCGGGCAGCGAATATGCTTCCGTCCGGGCCAATTTTGACCAACCGCAATGGAGCGGAATAAACGAAATCGGTGGATTGGAAATCGTTTTGCCAAGTCACTGCACCAGTTGAGGGGTTAACTTTTGCATAAACGATGGTACGTTTTTCGGACGGTGCATTTGGGCCTGTCTGTTGCTCTCCATAATGATAGGAAACGAAAACATCACCATTGGCAAATTCGTCTGGCATACCTGTCCCTGCCACATCACCATTGGGAAAGTCAAATGTGGTTGAATTGAGCAGGTTGCCTGAACCATCCAACAACTCAAAGATCACTTCATGGTTGGAAGCATCTACCCTTGACCGCAAATAATGGCCAGTTGACAACCGGAAATTTGGCCGACCACCCTGAAAATCAGTGGGTGTAGAGGAAAGCAGGTTGCCGTTGGCGTCAGTGGATGTAAGGTTGAAAATTTCAAGGCCGGAACTGAGGTTCGACACAGAACCAATTTCAAACCCACTTGGTGTTTCGGCTAAGGTCTGGACAAAAGTTGGAATTACATCCGGATAGGTTTTAAATATCCCTTGTGAAAAAAGGCTGGTGCCGATCAGCATAGCCACAAGCGGCGGCCATATATTTTTTAGTTTAAATAGGGAAACGGCGGTCAGTACTGGGTTTACAGATTGCTTGTTCATAGATGAGATTTTTATAAAAAAAATTACCCGGTTCGTTAGAACCAATATTTCAGTAGTTCAGGTTGTGAGACTTGTTACAGGGAAAGAAATTGGGCTGCAAGTTAAAAATTGGAGGGCATTTGAAGTAAGTCCGTAAGTTAACAAACTAGCTTCAAATGGTTAAATCTGTGGATTATGTAAGTTTTTGGCAAACCAGCAATCATGTTCAACTCCCATTTTTCAAAAACTCAGAAGGCGGGCTGCCAAACTTTTCTTTAAATGCCCTGCTAAAGCTATTGGGGTTGCCAAAGCCTACTCGATAAGCAACTTCCGATACGTTTAAAGAATTTTCCAAAAGCAGATTCTTCCCAACCTCCAAACGGTACTGACGAATGATTTCAGAAGGAGATGCCCCAGTTGCACTTTTAACTTTTTTAAAAAGCTGCACCCGGCTCATTCGCAGGGACTGTGCGATGCTTTCTACCTTGAGTTTATCGTCATCTATTCTTTCCTGAACGATACCAAGAAACTTCTGCACAAAAGGGTCAACCTGTTCAACATGATCGTTTTCCACTGGTTGGAAATAAATGGTCAGGGTACGGGCAGCGCCCTCAATTTCCTTTTTCTTTCTTTTATTGTAAAACCAAAAGATGCCTCCTCCAAGCGCGAGAAGACTTATTGCGAGTAGTAGTAATTTGAGGTTTGAAGCCCATCGTTCATCAGCTATTTTTTGTTCCAATTCCTTTATTTTCAGCTCATTCTCCGTCTGCTCAAATTTGGCTTGGGCTTCTTTCAATCCTTTTTCTTGGGTTTGCATTCGAATGGAATCGGCATAGCGGGCTTGCTCTCTTTGATAATAAAGTGCTTTTTCATATTCCCCCCTTTTCTCCTCCATATTGGCCAAAAATTGGTAGGTCTGCGCAACCGTAAAATTTATCCGGCGTTCTTTTGCCATCGCCAAGGCTTGCGTCAAGTTGGTCTCTGCTGCTTCGTACTTGCCAAGTAGTGCTTGTACATCACCGAGATTCGCTATTGCAATGTTGAGGCTGACATGGCCTGTTTCCCGCAAACGGGGAATGAGTTCGGTGAGTTTGGATTCGGCTTCGTCCAATCGATCCATCAAAATAAGCTGGACTGCTTGATAAAAACTCGATCTGAGATAGCCATACTCAATGCCTTCTTGTTGATACAAAGCGGCCGATCGGCCACTTGTTTCGTACGATTTTTGATGTTCGCCCAAATTGCCCTGTGCGACCCCAATGCTCCCCAGCGTTCGTGCCATGAGTTGTTTGTGCCCTATTTTTTCAAAGCATTGGTAAGCTTTTTCAAGGTGCTGAAGTTGGACGTCTTCCTTTTCTTCTAGATATGCGACTTGGCTGAGATAGAAATAGGCCTGCCCTTTTTGCCGTGTCCATTTTTTTTCTCCATTGTCGATTGAGTCCATCATAACAATAACACTTGATGCGGCATTAAAAATATCTTCTAACTGTTCGTTGTCAGCATACATCGATGCCAGCATTAGTTTCAAGTGCGACCATTTGAGGATCTGCTTTCTATCCAATTGAGGAAGGGCTTCCAGCCAGTCAACTCCTCCCTTTATCATAGCAATTTCAGGTTCATGGAAACGCTCGTTGGTTTCTACGTACCATTCGATGAGGTGGTCGATTCGTTCAGGGAATGGAGTAGTTTGGGCGAGGGTTTTTAAGGAGTCAATATTTGGGCTGGATGCACCAATGTTTCCAATAAAAACAAAAAGGCAAACGGCGGGAAAGAGACCCCACCGCTTGCCTTTTGAGATATTCAATGTCAGTCTTTTTAGCATGGTAAATTAGAAATGCCTTGGGTGATGGGCAAATTTACCAATTTACAATTTGATTCATTGATGGCAAGACCGATTCCTGTTGGATCGCTTGCCCAATTCATTAATACCCTGGATTTTGAACGAGCAAGTTATTCACATCCATTTCTCGTTGCGGAATGGGGAACACCATCCGATCTGCATCAAAAGGGATATTTCCAAAACTTCTTTTTGCCCGCTTAATATCTTGGAAAATAAGACCCTCAAAACAGAGCTCCAGGTATCGTTCTTTCAAAATATCGTCGAGGGTAATGTCAAACGCATTTAATAAAGGTACACCAGCCCTCTTTCTTAAGAAGTTAATATCTTCCGCTGTCCCTTGAACATCATTTTCTCTAAACCTGCATTCAGCTCTGGTCAGATACATTTCGGAAAGGCGTATAATATTGATATTTCCATCCTTGTTGGCATTGTCTTGCCATTTACCCGTTCTTCTTACATCTATATTATCAAAATAGAATAACTGACCTCGCTGATCAATAGAATCATATCTGGCTACATGGTTGTCATTGATGGTAATTGCACCGTCTCCACCAGCATTTGTACCTGCATAATAATTTATATAGTTATTAACGCCATCTTGTGACGTGACTTCAATTGTAAATATGTCTTCATCAGTGTTATTGGATTGATTGAAAGCGCTGGCATAGTCATCCAGTAAAGAAAACCTTTCTGACCCGATTACGCTTTCTGCTTCCACTTTTGCAGCGGCGTAATTTTCCTGCATCAGGTAAACCCTTGAAAGCAAGGCACTGGCTGCAAAAGTGGCTGCTCTTGAACCGTTGTCCCTAGACAAATTGTTTTTTGAGAAATCAAGGTCACTTAAAATAAGCTCATAAATCTCGGACACTGTTGCTCGTGGCACTTCAAGGTCTTTTAAACTTTTGGTAGAAACGGTTACCAGAGGTACACCTAAATTGGTGTTTGGGTCTCCATCTACCCAAGTTTTGGCAAAAGAGTTTATCAGTTCAAAATAGGCGGCTGCTCTTATAAATTTGGCCTCTGCTTCAATTTGCGCTCGATCTTCCTCAATCACATTGCTAATGGATTCAATAATAGCATTGCATTGGTTGATAGTGGAGTAAGAGGTTGACCATTTCCATTCAACGAATCCATTTTGCACAGGAATTTCTTTTGCAAAAATTTCCTTTAAGCCTTTGAAAGGACCAGTATAGACGATGTCTCCTGAAGCAGCATATAATTCCATAAGAAAGCCACCGCCACCCCATAGGATGCCATTTGACAAGTAATTATATGCTCCTATTAATGCTGATTTTACACCTTGGTCAGTCGATAGGGCTACTTCCGGGGAAATAGACTCTTGAGGTTCTATGTCAAGTTTGCTGTCACAACTAAAAAGGAAACATATTGCCAATAAACAGGAATATCTAATTATGGATATAGTATATTTCATTTTATAATAATTTTTAACGACTGGTGAATAAATCAATTTCATCACAATCCGACCTTTACCCCAAATACCACTGTTTTTGCCTGTGGGGCTGAATAAAAGTCGATGCCATGATTTATGTTATTTGCCGAACCGTCCGCATTTACTTCTGGATCCCATCCGCCATAATCAGTAATGGTCAGTAGGTTTTGAGCGCTTATGTACATTTTCAGGCTGGACAATCGAATTTTTGCTAGCAACGATTTCGGCAAGTGATAGGCCAGGGTTAGATTTTTTAATCTTAGGTAAGTGCCATCTTCCACGAAACGGGAAGAATAGGGTGTGCTCCCCAAAAATCGCAATTGCGGAATGTCGGTTTGGTCACCTGGTTTTTGCCACCGATCCAACATGCGGGCATCCTGATTGTCGAACCAGCCAAAACCATCCATCTGCCATATACCTCCTGCATTATATATATTCGCCCCATATACCCCTTGTAATAAAACACTTAATTCAATGCCTTTGTATGAAAAATCATTGGTGATGCCATAAATAAAATCGGGATGTGGATTTCCTACAATAATCCTTTCAGCTTCGTTGATATTATTGGTGGTGGATCGGTCACCTGCCGTGGCATTTACATAATAAAGCGCATCACCATTATCGGGGTCTACACCTGCATATTCAGGAATGTAAAAGACGCCTATGGGTGAACCCTCCACAACTCTCGAGACAAACGCACCATCAATAATCTGAGAATCGATATTGATAACCTTATTGTTGTTTTTGGCGAAATTGACGGAGGTTTTCCATTTGAATTTCCCTTGCAGGTTATGTGAACTGAGCATGACTTCAAAACCTTTGTTTTCCAGTTCACCTACATTTTTCATCTGACTGGAAAATCCTGAAGTCTCAGGAATATTGACAATGAGCAGCAAATCATCGGTGTTTTTGACATAATAATCAACCTGGCCTGAAATGCGGTCATCCAGCAAACCGAAGTCGATACCCAAGTTTGTTTGTGTCGTTTTTTCCCATCGCAAGTCGGGGTTGCCCAATCGAGTCTGGGCAATCCCGGGCATGCCCGCATATCTGGTTCCGGCATAAGCCCCTCTGGCGTGGAAGTAGAAACCTGGTACATTGCCGGTGACTCCATAGCTGGACCTGATCTTTAGATAGCTCAATAAGCGGTTATCTTGCAAAAACTTTTCTTTAGATAATACCCAACCTGCGGAAGCTGCCGGGAAAAAGCCATATTGGTTGTTTTTGCCAAAGCGGCTGTCCCCATCCATCCGGCCGGAAAGTGATAGCAGGTATTTTCCATCGAAGTTGAAGTTGGATCGCCCAAAATAGGAAAGAATACTTCTCGTACTTTCACTTTCATTCCCTCCAAGTATTTCTCCGGCACTGGCTAAATTTTGAAAATCATCATTGGGAAAGTTGTGCCCATAAACACCATTTGTTGCACTAGAAGATTCCTGATAACTCATTCCTGCTGTAAAATCCATTGCTGTATTCTTCCAAGTAGTAGAATATGAGAAATAGTTTTCTGTGGAATAATTTAAGTGATGGCCAAATTCACTGGCGCCGAACCCACCAGGTTCGCCTGTATGTTCTGAAACTTGAGAACCCCGGAATGCGTCGTAGTTGTTGGTATAAAAATCAAGGCCAAAACCAGTGTGGAAGGTGAGGTTCTTTAGCAAACTCCATTTTAGATAAGCATTGCCCAATTGGCGGTAAACAGTATTGATTGTACTAGTATGTTTTTCGTATAGTTTTCCATTGAAATAAACGGTATTATGAAATGGCTCACTGGGATTTTGTGGGTCGAAGACGGGTTGCACGGGGGGTATGGCGATCATTGACAAAGGAGAGGGGAAAGCACCATCATCTGACACTAAATCATTAACTGTACGGGAAAAACTCATGTTCAATCCAAGTTTTATCCTCTCAGAGGCATCGTGCGACAGATTGACCCGACCACTTATTCTTTCAAAGTGATCATTAAGCAGAATGCCCTGTTGTTTGAGTACCCCGCCAGAAATATAATATTTGGTTTTACCGCCACCTCCTGAAACACCAAGTTGTACCTGTGTCATTCCGGCATCATCATTAAATGCTTCACTTTCCCAATCGGTATCATGACCCCCGTCCCATTCGGGGATGAAAGTGTTCTTCCACCAGTCGGCATTACCCCCGAACACGAGACCATTGTTATCTGCGACATTGTAAAATGCTTCATCCCATAGTTCCAGATATTGCTCAGCATTCAGCCATTTCCGGCGACGGGTAGGGTCGCTGAATCCGGTACTTATATCCAAACTGAATTGGGGTTTTCCTGATTTTCCTTTCTTGGTAGTTATCAAAACTACTCCATTAGAAGCCCTTGATCCGTAAATTGCCGCTGCCGAAGCATCTTTTAAAATTTCGACCGATTCTACATCGTTGTAATTCAACTCATACATGGTTCTGTATGAAACGAAGCCATCAATCACATAAAGCGGGTGGCCATTCCCGTTGATAGTAGCCAGACCCCGGATTCTGACATTGATTCCCTGACCGGTTTTTCCGTTTTGTTTAGTAATAAGAACGCCCGCTGCCCTGCCCTGCAAAGCTGATTGAAGAGAGGTGACGGGGGTGCTTGCAATGACATCCCCTTTTACACTGGAAACATTTCCCGTGATGTCAGACCTGAATTGGGTTCCATATCCCACCACCACTACTTCTTCCAGATCAAGTGCACTGGATGTCAATGCAACGTCCACATTATTGGAGGCTTCGACCTTTATTTGACTGGAGGCATATCCTGCGTAAGAAAATTGGAGTGTTGCATCGTTTATCAAAATGTCAAGGGAGTACGTTCCATTTATTTCGGAAATGGTGCCGTTACCTGTGCCCACTTCCTGTATGGTCGCTCCGATCAGTGGTTCACCTTTTTCGTCGTAAACAGTGCCGGTAATGGTGCGTTGGGAATAAGCATCCAAGCTCAGAATAAAAACTATTAGGGAAAATATGTAGGGTCTTTTCATAAGATTTGATTTTGGCAGGAAAAAATGGTTCGAAAAACGAATGTTCTCCGAATTGAGATAATCAATAAAATTACTACACCCTCAATTTTCGATTTTGTCTATGAACCTATCTTAGGAAAATGAAAAATGAAAAAAAAGAAAGTATAAGCACTTTTACATTTTCCTAAGAAAGCTTCTCATACCAAAGTTTAAACTCCTCTTTTTTTCTTCTTGCAATAGGGATTTTCGTATTATCAGAGAGTATAATCGAAATGCTGTTTGGATAGGAATTTATATGAGTAGCGTTGACAAGATGAGATTTATGGCATCTAATAAAATCTTTGTCAATTAATAAATCTTCCATGTCACTCAGTGTTTTGGTAACAAGTTTCTTTTTATTATTTGTCAAAAAAATCTTGCTATAATTTCGTTCTCCTTCAATGCGAATAATGCTTTTTAACACCAGCCGCAATTCCCCTTCCTGGGTATGTAAAATCAGAATCTGGTCGGCAACATTTTGCGTTTTGAGATTTATCAATGCCTGCTGCACATTATTAGAGCGAATATTTTTTTTTAGTTGTGATTTATATCTTTTTATTGCTTGTTTCAGTTCTTCAAGATCAATGGGTTTCACCAAATAATCAAGTGCATTAAACCGTATTGCTTTTATGGCATAATGACTATATGATGTGATAAAAATGGTTTGAAAAGAAATGTCGTCAATTTTTGCAAGCATTTCAAACCCTGTCATGTCATTCATTTCGACATCCAGAAATACTAGGTCTGGCCGATAGGTTTTTATTTTTTGCAGCCCATCTGTACCGCTAATTGCAGTAGCCAATACTTCTACTTCAGGAGTATATTGATTCAATTTATCCTGAAGTAAATCCAGTATAAACGGGTCATCGTCTATAATGAGGCTTCGTATTTTATTAAAACCCATTGAAATGAGTAAACAATTAAAATGAAAATAAAAATTAAAAAAAAACTATTCCCGATAGTGCATACTATTAATGCTTACGGCATTTTATTTTCATTTTAATTTTTCCAACTACATAATTATTCAAAATTCGTCTCTAAAATCATTTTAACTTCTTTGTATGCACCGTCCAAATTAATAAGAATTTTTTCAACCACAGATTTTAATTCTTCCATAGGTATCGTTTGGTATTCATGTTCTAATCTCCTGATGGGGATGATCACATTGGGAATGCCAAAAAATTGCAATTGTGGGCTCATCTGATGCAACAATTGCCGAATCCGTATTCTGTCTTCTGCTTGTAAACTCTCTTTCAGGCTTTCAGTGCGTTGCGGAATCAACTCCTGAAATTGGCGAAGGTATTTTATCATTCGCTCACGATTTCCCCTGGAAATACTTAAAAGATTTTGAGGATCAATAAAAATGGTATTCCAATTAGCTTCCATCTTTTTTGCAGTTTAAAAAAAGTAGTATTTGTTGTCATGCAAGCAAGTTAAGGAATAAATCAATTTAACGAAAGGTGAATTATCCAACGGTTGATCCAACGGTAGCCTACCGTTGGATCAACCGTTGGATCAATCGATTACCCGATGGATAGAAATGACTTGACTGTGGCATCGTTCCAGCTGTACATTGTGGTTATAATCATTCAATAACAAAAAAAATTACGATCATGAAAACCTTAATAATTGTATTAATATCGCTGACCACCACTTTTATTACTGCCCAAAACACAGTAACCTGGATAGGGGGAACACCTGGAAAAGAAACAAACTGGAGTGAATCAAAAAACTGGAGCAATCATCGCGTACCTGATGAGTTTTCGTTTGTGATCATAAAGTATAATAATTCTGGTCATAATGCCCAGCCTGAAATAAAGGGCGTCGTTGAAGTTGCATCGGTAGAAATTCAATCTGGTGCTTGCCTGGCCATTAAAGAAGGCGGTGAAATAATGATTGACGGATCAGATTTTTTTACCGAGGGTATTTCTAACTACGGTGGGAACTTGATAAATGAAGGCGTAATCAATTTGAAAAACATGGATGGGGTTACAGCTGATAATTTCCAAGGCAAAGTGAAGGGTAATGGAATGGTTTTATTGAATGGACTGCCAATTAATGCAAAATATTTTGCCAATAAATGACTCTTTTTATTAGCCAAGATAAAAGTTTCAAATAAAGCCCATTTTTCAAGTTGGAGAATGGGCTTTATTTATTTCTTCATAAATCCTTCCGATCAATTCTTCATATTTATAAGGTTTGGGAATATAGTTGTTCATCCCGGCCTCAAAGCATTGATCCAATTCAGATTTCAGCAGACTTGCCGTCATGGCGATTATTGGAATGGGTTTTTTGTTTTCCCTGGAAGCTTCCAATTCCCTTATGGCTTTCGTGGCATCATAACCATTCATCTCCGGCATATGCATGTCCATCAGGATTAAATCAAAGTTTCCGTTTTCAAATTCGTGAATGGCCTCCTTTCCGTTTTCAGCTACACCGATTTTTACTTCTGGTATATAAAACTCCAGATCATCCCTGGCCACCATTATATTAAATGCATTGTCTTCGGCCAAAAGTATTTTGATTCCGGAAAGGGAAGCGGCCATTGCCATCAATTGCTCTTCGCTCACCTGGCCTTCCATTTTTTCATCAGCTTCAACGAGTTCAAATGGAAGCTCAAAAATAAAAGTACTCCCAATGCCTATCTGGCTTTCGACCCAGATCGTTCCATTTTGGAGCTCAACCAATTGTTTGGAAATACTCAAGCCCAGGCCAGTCCCACCATATTCTCTGGTTGTAGATACATCGGCCTGTTCAAACGATCCGAATATGTTCTCCAGTTTTTCTTTTGGGATGCCGATCCCTGTATCCTGCACAGAGAAACGAAGTTTACTGTCCACTTCCGTTACTGAAAGTTCAATCTTTCCTTTTTCCGTAAATTTTATGGCATTCCCAATCAGGTTAAGTAGAATTTGGGCCAATCTTGTCGGATCGCCCATGACCTTTTCAGGGATTCCTTCAGCTATTGGGGTTAGCAATATCAATTTTTTCTCCTCCGCCTTCAGTCGCAATACCTCGGCAACATTACCAACAACCTGAGAAGGGTTCATAGGGATGTGCTCAATTTCAATTTTACCTGCTTCTATTTTGGATAAATCGAGAATGTCGTTGAGGATGACCAATAAATTCCCGGTATTTTCCTGAATGGCCTTTAGGAATTTGTCCTGGTGTTCGGGATGTTCGTTCCTTGCTAAGATATTGGTCATCCCGGAAATGGCATGCATAGGGGTTCGGATCTCATGGCTCATGTTGGCCAGGAATTGTTCTTTGTACCGCTCCGAACGCTCGGCCCTTTCTTTCTGCTCTTTCAATTCGACTGTTCTTTCTTTTACCGTTTGTTCCAATACCTTCTTTTGCTTTTTCAAATTTTGTGTGCGCCATTGTACATAACCGAATATAATACTTATGCCAAGAAAAGCATAAAGACTCCTCGCCCACCAGGTATGCCACCAGGGAGGCAATATGGTAAAAGTATATTCAAAGGCATCACTCCATTCCATGGAGGCTCCAATGGCTCTAACTTTAAAGGTATGAGTGCCGTATGGCAAATTACGATAATCTGCTTTTGTATTATTTTTTGGTATGCTCCAATTGTCATTCAGGCTTTCCATTTTGTAGCTGTACTTTATTTTATGAGGGGCATACCAGTCAATGGCTGAAAAATAAAAAGTGAGGTGGTTGTTGTCAAAAGGAAGTTGCAATTTCAGGGGGTAATTGCAAAACCTTGCCACGCCATTAAAGGCCGGTTTGAGTTTGAAGCTATCGGGAAGGTTTCGATAATCAATGAATTGCTCGTTGATTTCTACATAATTGAGCTGGACATTGGGTGGTTGATCGGGAAAGGAAAAGGTGTTCAGATCTAACATGCTCAGGCCTTTTCCAGAGCCCCACCATGCCCGGTTTTTACTATCCAAAAAAGCACTGTTGGGATTGTAAAAGTTGCTTCCTATTAATCCATCTTCAATTGTGAAATTATAAATGCGAAAGTTGGATGGATGACCGACTTCATGCCTGTGATCATTGATCTGCAGACAGCTTAGTCCCTTTTTTGTAGCTGCCCAGATATTCCCGTCGTTATCCAATAATAGAGAGACTACCAGGTTATGGGCTAATCCTTCCTTTTCAGTGTAGTGCGTAATAGATTTGCCATCAAATTTGTTGAGGCCGCCTCCATTTGTGGCAAACCAAAGATTCCCGCTCTTATCTTCTTGGATAGCAATTACTTTATTATGGGATAATCCTTCCTTTTCGGAAATAAATGTTAAGCTCGTGCCATCATATTTACTTACTCCTCCAGCCACACTGCCAAACCAAATGTTTTCATTTCTATCCTCATAGATTTCCCAAACGTTACTGTTGAAAACTAATTCCTTTTCGGTATTTTCATAAAAAAAAGTAAAGCTATCACCATCGTATTTAACAACTTCATTCCACCCAATTATTCCAAACCAAAGATTTCCGTTTTTATCTTCCAGAATATCAGTTACACTACCGTATGATAACCCTTGGTCAGTTGTGAAATGGACGAAATTCTTACCCTCAAATGTGCTTATACCACCTTGCCCCCCAGTACCCAGCCATAGATTTCCTTTTTTATCTTTCTGGATGGCTCGGATTGTATTACTCTGTAAACCTTCCTTTATCCCGTAATGCGTAAAATTTTTACCATTGTATTTACTTAGACCACCTCCCTGGGTACCAAACCAAATGTTTTCATTATTATCCTCGCGTATCGAAATAACAGGATTATCCGGCAAACCTTCATTCTTCATATATCGGGTAAATTTCCCGGGATCGTACTTGGTAACGCCCCCATTGCGTGTACCGAACCAAAGATTACCAGTATCATCTTCCTCCATACAAGTTATATAATCTCCGGATAGCCCTTCTTTTTCACCATAGTGGTAAAATTTTTTTCCGCCGAATTTGTTAACTCCGCCACCTATGATGGCAAACCATATGTTTCCGTTCCTGTCTTCCAATATGGATTTTACAGAATTGCCTGACAAGCCTTCCTTTTCTGTGTAATTTGTAAAGCTTTTTCCGTCGTATTTACTTACTCCGCTATCTGTGGCAAACCAAATATTTCCATATTTATCCTCCAGAATGGAAGATATGTTACCATTGCCAATTAAACCATTTCTTTTTTTGATATGCGTAAAATTTTTGCCATCGTATTTAGTTACACCACAGGTCCCCGTTCCGAACCAAAGGTTGCCTTTCTTATCTTCCAACATAGAAAAAACATGTCGACAGGATAAACCTTCTTTCAAAGTAATGTGAATAAAGTTTTCGCCATTGTATTTACATACTCCACCTCCAACGGTTCCAATCCAAAGGTTGCCTTGTTTGTCCTCCAATATGGATTTTACATCATTTCGGGAAAGCCCTTCTTCTTCTGTGAAATAGGTAAAGTTTTCGCCATCGTATTTGCATACCCCACTATTCATAGTTCCGAACCAAAGATTGCCTTGCCTGTCCTCCATTATAGTACTGACATAGGTGTCGGGAAAACCCTCATCTACAGTATAGTGGTAAAGGTTTTCGCCATCGTATTTTGATACTCCGAGGACATTGGTTCCAAACCAAAGGTTGCCTTGTTTATCCTCCAGCATACAGGTGATAAATCGAGTATTCAAACCCTGACCCATATCCAGGTATCGCATCGTTTTCACGGCTCCTTCTTTAAAACGGGGGGGCAATGCCTCAACAGGCCTGGGATAAATACAAGACACTGTTTTTCCTTTTACCGATATAGGAACACCGGTGGGAATGGTATCATTGGTGGAGTTTGTCAAAACGATGGAATCGGTACTAAGTGTAGGCTCAAAAAAAGGGAGGGTATCTATGTTTACAGGAATGACCATTACATGGTCTGGTATCTTAAGCGAGTTATCGTAGGCGGGTAAGACGTCAGGGTTTCCTACCGGAACTACTTTTGGTTTAGGGAAGCTGTCGAGAGAAATCACTTTTCCTTTTACTGGAATGGGCTTACCTGTAATCAATGTATCTCCAAACCAATTTACGAGAGGTTGAATGCTGTCGCCGGTGATTGGATTAATTGTATAACCCTCTCCTGTGTCAAAGGCAATTGTTTTTGGGGCTGGAAATAAAGGACTTATTTGGTTCGCAATATTTTGCTTGTCGCTTTTACATCCTGCGACCAGTAAAATCAAAGTGAGATATAAAAGTGGTTTTTTCAAAGATTTGTTGTTAAAGATGCATCACTGATATATGATAAAGTTGCAATATTATCATTCTGTCCTTCTAAATCCTGATCTAAAAATAGATCTGTTCAATGCAAACCTAAAAATAATATGTAGGTCAAATAGGAAATCTTATACCTTTATTATTGCTGTCAGCTATTACTATTTGGCGTTAACCATTTAGGCCAATAGCATAAAAGTAGGGAAATAAAAAATCCCGAATGATGCATTTCTGCAAAATTCGGGATGACGCCTGTTTAATTGTTGCTGACGAAAAGTACTTACTCCCAGACTTTCAAAAACCTCCCATAAGCAGGTGTGCCATTCCCCCTCCCAATTACATTATAAGTACCTGATTTCCAGTCACTCACTTGTACTTCAATGTTATTTCGACCTGTCCTTAAATCAACTTCCATATGATGGACAGATTGACCCAACTGGTTATAAAAATCAAGTACAGCGGCCTGGTCTTCTTTTGAATAAATTTCCAATGAGACCCAGTATTTGGAAGGGTTAGGGTAAATGCGGTTGAATGCTATTCGCTGACGGTCGTCTCTAATTTGTAATGGAGAGCCACTACCTCCATTGTTAAGGTTAGCGGCAACCTCATCGTCTTCATTGGCCGTGCAGCAAGTGCCATTGTTCGGAGTGCTGTCGCTATCGGTTTCGTTGGCAGCGACGACCTGTGCATAGGGCATAATTCCATTTCCAGTTAATAAAAAGTAATTAACTGTCAAGGTAGCCGATTCACCTGCCGGAATGGTTCCAACCGTCCATTCTTCTTGGGCAAATGGAACAAAAGTGCCTTGGGTAGCTGACCATTCATTGCCACCAACATAAACGGTTCCATCGGGTTTGGGGAAATGGATAACAACCCCAGTGGCTGGTATGCCCCCTGTATTGTATACTCGTAGTTCGAGTGGATAATCGTTATAAATTGGCGGAAGCGGAGATACTGGAAAATGAAAATCAAGTTGCAAGTCAATAGTTGAATTGTCACAACTTGGTTTCGGGAAAGAAAGAGTGGTTTGGCATTTTGGATCGGCATTATCAATAATCACATCAGGTCTTGTTTCGTATCTCGGTACTGTTCTTTCAAAAATGACATCGGTAGGGAAAGAGTAAATAGGGCCGGGTTCTCCAAAATAGCCATGAAAGCCACCAAGTGCACCACTAACCTGCACTTCATAAACCAATTCGTCGGTAGGTGGCGCAGAGGCGGGGATACACTCCAGTATTTGTAAAATTTCAGCCTCAATATTGCATGGGCCGGGCGGAACAACGGCTTCATCGTCTTCGATAGGATCACAGCAGGTAGCATTGCCGGGCGACGAATCGGGATCCATTTCGTTCATTTCACTTACTTGGGCAAAATACCTATAAGTATCTTCACTATTGTTGGCCAAGCGAATGACGAGGGCGGCTTGCCCACTGGGTGAAACGGTACCCACATCCCATATTTGCGAAGCGTTGTCAAATGTACCCTGACTTGGGATATGGGTGCTGGGGTCGAAGAAAATTTCCGCACCCAATAAGTCTGAGAATGCCACTTTGACACCTGTGGCAGCATCTGACCCCCTATTTTCCAAAGTAGCCGTGACAAACATCCTCGCATCTAATGGCCAAGTCATAGAAGCATCTGTTTCCATACTTAACTGCAAATCTGGTCCAACGCTTAGGTTTGGAACAGTCACAGTGGCTAAGTCCATATTATTCATTTCATTAGCCTCATCCACTGCGTTCAAGTGGTCAATAAAAAGGATAACATAATAGTCGCCCGGCTGAATATTGGAAAGATCTGTAAATATTTCACCGACAACATCCCCTTGCCCTGGCGCTTTATCACTTCGGCTATAAGTTTCAATCAGAATATCATCGGATGAAAAAACAGGGTCGGTGGATAGATAAAGAGCATCCTGACTACCTGGCATGGTGACATTTGTATAATTAAATACTGTAAAATTTGTAATCAAACAGCAGGCCGGAGCCTGGCTTGGGGGTTGAGATGGACCAAGTTCGAACACACTGCTGAACACTTGGATTTCAAGATCGGGTTTGTCAGGGCCTTGCCCCGATACAGTGCTGGCTTCGTCGTCTTCATTAACAGTAGGTGGTGTGCCGTTGTTAGGCGTACTGTCAGCGTCCTGCTCATTGGCAGTTATGACTTGGGCATAGGCTACCGGGGCTGTATTTGCCAACAAAAAATAACTCACTTCCAAAGTAGCCGAGCCACCTGCTGGGATGCTGCCTACTGTCCACACCTCGTCACTGAAAGCATTGAAGATGCCTTGGGATGCGGTGAACTCATTTCCACCTGTATAGACCACGCCGTTTGGCTTGGCAAATTTCACTTTTACACCTGTGGCCGTTTGTGGCCCTGCGTTATTGATGGTAAGTTCCACTGGGTAGCTGCTCCACTGAGCAGGGTTGGCGTTTGCCTGTATCAAATTGAGTTCGAGGTCAATTTCGGGAAATGTCGGATTGATTTGTATGGGTAGGGTCAGGCTATTGTTGGCGTCATTGGTTTCTTCGATGTCGTCGAACACATCGAGGTTGATTTCCAAATCATAAATTCCGGGCGGAAAGGTAATAGGGAAGGTGAAACCCACATACTCACTTGCACCTGCTGCAAGGTTAATTGGGCTTGGGTTCGTGATACCTACCTGCCCGAACCCGACGGCCATTACCTGAATTGACATAGAGCCCGAGGCCGCTCCGTTTCCAACGTTTTCCACCAACAAGTTGAAAGTTAAATCATGCCCCTGTCCCACAGGGTTAGGTTCGAGGCTGCCATCAGCAATGACGAGATCGGGCAGATCAGGGCCTACAGAACAGGGTGCTGGCGGCTGTACACTTATCTGCTGGTTGCAATAATCAAATTCCACATCCCGCACAAAAATGTTGGCAGCACCGTCAGCAATGTTGTAGAAACCAATGGTTTCGTTTACACCATAGTCACCCACCACTTGATTTCCATTGACAATGGTTCGCCAGCCCATTGGGCCAGTATTCGAACCATTGACCAACAGGTTCACCTGAAAGCGGTCGTCGGAGGGGTCGTTCGGCGTACCGTTGTTGTGGCATCCAGTTCCCAGGGATTCCACTGTAATTTCACAAATGGGGACATCGGAACAAGGCGGTGGCGGTACGGCAAGGCCTAATTTTTCACAACCTGGATCGTCTTGGTCTTTTATCACCACAGACACGTTCCCATCTGAAATCAGGAAGGAGCCGGCATTGGTTGGGGTGCCATACGTCCCGTTGACGATCGTACTTCCAACGTTTGCCGTCCAACCATTGGGGCTGGTGTCGGTGCCCGTTACGAGGATGTCAAAAGTAAAGGTATCGTCACTGCTGTCGTTGGGGGTGTTGTTGTCGTGGCAGGCTTTATTGATCCACTGGGCGGTGAGACTGCATTGAGGGCCTCCTCCCGATGTGCTGGCCTCGTCATCTTCATTTACCGAAGGTGGCGTACCGTTGTTGGGCGTACTGTCCACATCCTGTTCGTTGGCAGCGGTGACTTGTGCGTAAGCCGTTGGCGCTGTGGCATTTAATAAAAAATAATTCACCGTCAGAGTGGCCGAGCCGCCAGCGGGGATACTGCCTACTGTCCACACCTCGTCGCTGAAAGCATTGAACGTGCCTTGCGAAGCGGTGAACTCGTTACCGCCCGTATAGACCACGCCGTTTGGCTTGGCAAATTTCACTTTTACACCTGTGGCCGTTTGTGGCCCTGCGTTATTGATGGTAAGCACCACTGGGTAGCTGCTCCACTGGGCAGGGTTGGCATTTGGTTGAGTAAGGGAAAGCTCCAAATCAATATCCCCGCCGCTATTGGCATATGGGATAATAATTTCATCCATATTGTTGGAGGGGTTTGGGTCAATGTTATGCCCACTGGAAACGGTACGGTTGATTACGTAGTCCACATTTGCCGCAAACAGGGCAGGGTCAATTGTCACCTCTGCCGAGGCAGATTCACCAGAGGCGAGAAATGGCAAATACCAAAAGAAACGGTAGGGCTGTGTGCCGCCGCCGCTAAAATCCTGCCTCCAGAATTCACCTTTTGAAATAACAGCTGTCACATCGGGGATCGGAAAACCCAAAGCGGCAAAGCCCATGTCAAAATCTGCTTCTACGTTGTAAGCATTTACTGGGCCGTTGTTCGTTACCGTCATCTGGAAGGTCACGGGCTGATTGACCGTTACCGTTGAGGTGATGGGTGTCAGTTCGATGGACAGATCAGTGCTGAATTTTTTACAAAACTCATCAGGAAAGCCGTCTGCTTCTGTATAGTCTTGGGTATCGCCGTTTGGATCAAAAGAGAGGTATTTTAAACCTGTAAAAATGAAATCTTGCCCAAGGCCCGCTTGTCCGGGATTTGGGAAGTAAACAGTGGAAGGCACGGCGATGCTAACTACTGCGGTTGCGCCTGGGGCAAGGGCCGGAATGGTCGTTGAACCATAGAGGCGTTTGGCCAATGGCGCTAAGAAGGAGTTCCAGAGGTAAATTTCCGTTTGGTTCGCCACTGCCGTTGTTGAGTTGTTCTGCACAGTGATGTCCCAGGTCACATCAACATCGGGGCCGGGATACTCATTGGGGCATTCCACACTGACGATGGAAAGGTCAGGGGTTGGATTGCCTCCAGTTTTCCTAAAACAAAGATCATCCAAAATGATGGAGCCGCTTCCAAAGTCGCCACTGCTGAACAAAGTGATTTCGATCAAAACAGCAGCCGTACCTACCGGTAAGGTAACCAGTTTGGAGTATTCATTAAAGGACGTGGCTAAAATGTGGTTGATCGGGTCATTGCCCAAAATCGTACCCGCAGCGTTTTTATAAAAAATACGCACGAAGCCATCGGCTGGATGGTCAGGGGCGATGTCCCAGATACGTTTTCCGAAAAGGGAAAAGACATACTGACCATTGGGATCAGTGATGGTCACTTCCTGTGAAATGCCTGTGCTGCCAATGGTTTGTTGGTCAGCATCCATACGAAGGGCAGTGTTGCCACTATAGGCATCACTGGTAGTTGAAACACCTGCTGACGAGCCGGGGGCAATGTTCCATCCGTTCAGGCCATTTTCAAAATCGCCGTTCTGTAGCAGGTTATTGGTACAGGGCTGGCCACCACCACCGCCAGAACAAGTACCACCAAGTGGGGCTTGGATAGTGACTGAAGCAGTGCAGTTAGGATCAGTAGCATCAGCAATGGTAAAAATGGATTTGGCCGCCGAAAATGGATAAGGTCCATACTGCAACGTCGTGTTATAAGGCCCACTCAATTGTTGCCCCTGAAAAGCAGATGTCCAAGAAGAACTTGTATTTGTACCAGATGCACGAATAGCAAAATAAAAAACATCATCGCCGTCGTCATTAGGTGTTCCGTTGTTATCGCAGAAGGGGTAGGCGAAATTGACGGACACATCGCAATCGCCGCCCCCAACGCCACCATTGATGTCAGCTGCCGCTTCGTCGTCCTCGTTGGGGATAAACGGGTTGCCGTTGCCCGGAGACGAATCGGCGTCCACCTCATTGGCTTCCTCCACCTGCACAAAGGCAGTCCGTCCTTCTTCCGTCATAATAAAAAGGTTCACCGTCAAGGTAGCCGAACCACCTGCGGGGATGCTGCCGACGTCCCAGATGGTATTGCCGGCCGTTTCAAAAGTGCCCTGCGAAGCGGTGTATTCGTTGCCGCCTGTGAAAACGGTATTTTCAGGTTTGTAGAAGCGGACTTTTACGCTATTTGCTTCGATGTTGCCTTTGTTTTCCAAAACAAGTTCGACGGAAGTGTTGCTCCAGATGGTTGGGTTGGGAGGGTTGGCGGTGGCGGATAGTTCGAGGTCAATGAAGTTGCCGAGGCCACCATCCACAGTGAAATTGAGGACGTCCGTATTGTCGTTCGGATTGATTTCATTGTTGTGACCGCTGTCGGCAAGGCGGTTGATAAGAACCCCCGAAGATGGCCATTCCGAGAAGCCGGGCACCGGAGTAAGGGTCACTGAGACTGTGGCTGTTTCTCCAACTGCCAAGAAGGGGATGTGCCAAATCTGGTTGGTGGTAAATGTGCCTGCCCCTTGTGGGAATTGGCGCTCCCAGACCAGCCCATCGTTCGTTTGTGCAGAAAACGAGGGAGAAAAAGGAGTGCCAGAATTGCTGCTATGCAACAACGAGGTGATGTTCCAAGCATCAGCCGGGCCATTGTTAGTGACCGTCATGGTGAACGCCAATGGGTCAGTGGGGGATAGGTTTGTTTGGCTGGTGGATAGTTCCGTTCGCAGGTCGGTGCTGAATGTTTTACAATAAATATCTGGGAAAACATTCGTCTCGTGGAATTCGGGATAGCCCCCATTGAGATCGGGCAAAAATGATAGCCCAAAATCTGAAGTAAACAGAAACTTTTCCCCTAGCCCTGCTTGTCCGGCCGTGGGTGCATGAACACTTGCTGGGACGGAAATGCTGAAATTGGCAGACTGGCCTGCCCCCAGTGCAGGGACGGTATAAGAACCCAATTGTAGGGAAACATTGCCCATTGCCCCTGGCACAACGGAGTAGAGGTAAATGTCGGTTGGCTGGGAAATGCCCGTGCCATTGTTTTTTACTACCCCGTTCCAAGTGACATCGCCATTGATGTCGGGGAAATTGCTGGGGCAATCAACGCTGGTAACGGTGAGGTCGGCCATGCCAGCATTGACGGTGAAAGGAGTGTTATAGGAAAGCACATTGTTCTCTTCATCGGTCTCCACAATGGTATTGGCGGGATCAATTTCCACTAAAAGATAATAAGTTCCACCGGCTAAATTGCTGGGCAGGTTAAACGAATTGCCTTCATTCCTTTGGTTATTGGCAGTCAAAGGGTTGGTGGTGACCGTTTCCCATGCGAGGTCATTGGCATCCAGCACGGGGTCGTCAGAAATCCATAAAGTATAATCAATAGTGGTGGACGTAGCACCTGTGCCGTTGTTTTTCAAGTGAAAGACATACTGCAAGATGTCGCCGGGTTCGTACTGCAACGTATTGGCGATCTGGAGGTTGTCGCCAGTCAGGTCGGGCATCAAGGCGTTGGGCGGGTAGCACTCGGTAGCCACCTGCACAAAGGTTTGCCCATTGTTTTTTCCAAAAAGAAAAACAGTGGTTGGGTCTATTAATGCCGCATGCACATAATTGAAATACGGAATATCGAATGCCAACTGCTGCTGGCCAGGTTGGGAAATGACAAACCGCATATCAGGCACTGGATCGGTAGTGGACCTGTACTGAAAAGACCCCATCAGCGAATCGGGTGAAGTGGAAACAAAAGTCCACGAATCATAAGAGCCATAATAATCAAGGCTGCCCAAACCGTCCCGCTGCGAAGAGATCAGGGATAAGTCACTGATGTCATAAAATGACATGGCATTGCCAAAAAAATGGCCTTTTTGGCCAATGTAGCCCGTTGGGCCAATGTACCGATAAGTATTACAGTGGGTCTTGGTTACTTGGACGCTACCGCTATTGACAAGGGCACCAACACTTTTACCAATATCATTGAAACTGGCTGGGTCGTTGAAAGTAAATCGGTTAACGACTAATGCTTGGAAGGTAGTCAAGGTGGAGGCGGTATTGCTGTAAAAAATATCAAAGGCGCCGTTGGGTAAAGGATAAATGGCTTTGACAAAATCATTAAAATTGAAAAAAGGGTTAGACACTTGGCTAACTAATTTGTTGCGAAATTCTAAAGGGTTGAGGTTGGCATCTGTGTTTACCAAAACCAAACTGTTGATGGCGGGGGAAGAAGGAGGATTGGTGACGAGGTTTTGACGATAGCCTGCCAAAACTAATGTACCATCCGTCAGTTCGGCAGCGGCCTGCACCGTCGGGATAGAGTCCAGCACGGATTGGGGGATAGCCTTGGTGTAAACAATCGCCCCGTTGTACAGTTTTTTAATGACTTGGTTGCCTTGCACCAAAATGGAATCCGTTATCAAAGAGCCTCCGTTTTGGGATGAAATGACAGTCCCTTGTTCGTTGAGCGTAAACTTCGACACAATGAGGTTATTTTCCAGAAAAACATCGAGGTTGTTGCCATTCTTTTGCCAACAAAGCAGGTCGCCCGGCCCGATGGTTTCGGTGCAGGTTGTTGGGGTAGGGATGGTGGAGATCTGCACGGGCAGGGCGTAGTGGTTATTGGTCTCGTCCGATTCCTCAATGCCATCCAAATGATCAATGGCGATGATGATGTATTTGGTGCCGTTGAAAGAATTGTTGGCGGGAACGGTATAGGATTCGGCGGCGAAATCGGAGGTCTGCCCAGGGGCCAACCCTTGGGGCTGTAGGCTGCCATAGACGTTGTTCAGGTACTGATCATTGCTCGACAGTATGGGGTCATCGGAGAGGTAACCCTGATAAGATTGGAAATAGTCGGGAGAAGCACTGCCCTGCCCCTCGTTTTTTACGGCCACGCTGAATGTCAGCGTCTCGTTGTTGGCAGCCGAGGTGACGCCGGGTTGAACTACTGGCACGAGGTCGGGTAGTCCACCACCAACGCTGCCTGTGGTGAGGCATACGTCATCAATGAACACTTTGTCCCCCGCATTGGGCGGGGTAAAGGCAAATTCCACCCCCACAAAAGCTGCGTTGGCAGGCGATGTTGCAGAGATGGTATTTTGTTGGAAGTTGCTTGTTTCCACAAAGCCAAATTCCGTTTGGATGGGCAGCCAGGACGAAGAATAAAACTTCAACCTCGCCTGCGACACATAGTTGCCGTTGTTGCTTTTTCTTCCCTGAAAAACAAGGGAGTATGTTGTATTGGGTGAGGCAGAAAGGGCTTGGTTCACGACGTGGGCTTGATTAGGAGTGTTTCCCATTTCCAAAGAATTGCTACCTGAAAAAACACTCATTGAACTGGCCGATGGGTTACCTTCTAAAGTGCTCCAACTATTCAGCCCGTTTTCGAAGCCGGGGTTGGAGAGGAGGTTGTTGGGGCAGTTTTGTCCGAAAGCAATGCTTGCAAGAAGTGTCAATAGAAAAGCAGTTGCCATTGCCTTCAACAAAAAGCGGTTGCTTTGAAAGGCAGAAGGGGGTATAGAAAGATTATTCATAGTTTTATTTTTTGATTAAACATGAAAGCGCAAAAGCAGACAGCACGGGTGCTGCTTCCCGTTAGTTGTGGTTCAGTATTCCTTGTTTGGTGAGGATTATCTGAATGGTAGAAAAGGTTGGGAAAAAAGGTGTTGTAGATTGTGGCGACGTGAGGGGGTAAAGGTAAAGAGAAAAATTCTGTTCTTCAAAAAGATATTTCCACGTAAAAAAGGAGAATGACAGAATTGTGTCAATTCGTACTTATTTGGCAGGAGCCATAAAACTGAAGGAATGGTAGCCAGATGTCTTAAAATCAGCCTTTCAA
Source organism: Saprospiraceae bacterium (assembly GCA_965222975.1). GTDB lineage: Bacteria > Bacteroidota > Bacteroidia > Chitinophagales > Saprospiraceae > UBA6168. The sequence continues at coordinate 517,439 of CBDCVJ010000086.1, forward strand.
TAGACGGCGTAGTATTAAGTAAATGTGATCACTGATAAAAACTCAAACCTGATTACAAAGGTTTGGTAGCGACATAAAGAAAGTTAGCTTATTTTTGAGCACATCAAAGCAACTTTATAAACACATACTTTAATACAATTCCCAATTATGAAAAACAGACTTTCTCTTAATTTACTTCCATTTGTTTTCCTACCATTTTTGTTGTTAGGCCAACAAGCACATTTGTTGAAGAATATTAATTCGACTAATGGATTCGGCATCTATGAAGAAATGGACGACTTAATTCAGGTCGGTGATAAAATTCTATTTTCAGGGAAGAACTGCATTCAGCCTTTCGATTTATTCTATATTGATCTGGTTGACGATTCTCTTCACTACCCAAAAAATTTCATGATCGGAAGAGGATGTAATAACGGAGGATTTCCAATCATAGATCGAGAAGTTTACTTGACTAACATTGGCACCAAGATTTTCGCAGTTTTGAACTTACTTGAAGTCGGGCGGGAATTATGGATTTCTGATGATCTCAAGAATGGGCCACATTTGGTAGTTGATCTATGGCCGGGCGAAGAAAGTTCCAATCCAGAAGAATTGACCTTATTTAACGGAAAAATTTGGTTCAGCGCAGAGGTGGAAGGTTTTGGAAGAGAACTTTGGAGCACAGATGGGGCAACATCAGGTACTGAAATATTACTTGATTTGGAGCAAGGCAATGTTGGGGCAGATCCAAAAAATTTGGTTGTGATGAACGGCCGACTGTTGTTTGAAGCAACGGTCAATGGAATGCAGGGTTTTTGGGTGACCGATGGTACAGGGAATGGCACTCAATTGTTGTTTCATTTTGACCTTACAAACGATCCAGATGAGCATGTCAGGAGTTTCACGGTATTTGGTGATAAAATATTCATGAATGTGGTAAGCTTTTCATCGGGAACTGCTTACCTCAAAGTTTACGATTCACAAACGCAAGCAATTACTGACATTGATACGCTGACTCATCAAGATGTTGGTGTTTATTATCAATATACTTCAGGGTTCGCTGTTGATGACAAGCTGTTTTTTGACCTCTACCGTAACAATTCAGGAAGAGAACTTTGGGTGACCGATGGTACAGTTACCGGGACACAAATGATAGGAGATATAAATCCGGGAGTTGAAAACTCAAACCCAAGGAATTTTTTTGAATTCGAGGATGACTTGTACTTCGTGGCGACACAAGACACAAATTATTTGCTTTTCAAGACCGATCCTGATTTGATGACTACTGCAATCATTGATACTTTAGGAGCAGGCCATTTTTCCAATGGTTATACCTCGTTTTTTGTTTTGAACAATGAATTGCACTATTTCCGAAACAGTTATCAAGACTTGATGAGAACAGATGGTGCTAACAAAGAATTTATTACTAATTGGGGTGGCTTTGGGATCGTAGGAAATGTTTTAACCGTAAGCGATGAAATATATTTCCAAACATATTCCAATAGCATTCGAAGTATTTACTCGTGGTCCTCCCAATCAAGCGGCCCTCCCATTCAGGTGAAAGGTTCTTTTTCCTATGATGGTAGTTGTGGTACATCATGGTTTGTCGAAATGTCAAATAAGAAGTATTTCTGGGCTAATGATTTGAGTGGTCGTGAATTGTGGACAACAGCTGGCGATGAAGCATCTACCGAAAGGTTAACAGACTCATTGTCAGAATATCCAACTGGTATAGCTTTGATACCTGTCAAAGATAGCCTCCTTGTTTTTACTCATTACGATCCCATTCATGGGACTGAATTATGGCGCTCTGATGGCAGTTTTGGCTCAGAAGAAATTATATTGGATTTGAATCCAGGCTCCGGTTCAGGTAATGCCCACTTAACGAGTACCGATGGGGAGTTTGCTTATTTTACCAGAGGTGGCAATGGATTGTACCTAACTGATGGGACCGAGGATGGGACAAAACAATTAATGCCCGGTTTACGAAGTGTGAGGGACTGGCAATATCTAAATGGATTTTACTATACTGTTGTTTTCCATAATTTCGATACTTATATCGTCAAAACGGATAGGACAGCAGCAGGAACTGAGTTGGTGACAAAAATATATGAAGGTCAAGTCTCGGTTCCTGCAACAGTTGGTATTACAATTTATAATGATTCGCTTTTCTTTTTTAAGCAAGATGATGATGAAAACTGGGGACTGTGGAAGTCTGATGGAACACCATTAGGGACTGAGTTGGTCAAAGAATTATTTCCTATAAAGACTGTAGGTTTAACAGTCATAAATGGGCGACTTTTGTTTTGGGCCGACGATGGGGTTCATGGTCACGAACTTTGGAGTTCTGATGGTAGTTCCATCGGCACAAACATGCTAATTGATTTAACAACTGATGGTGGGTCAAGCCCCGGCTACACAAGAGCTTTGGGTAACAAGTTGCTTTTTTGCCATACAAATGAAAGCACTGGTAGGGAACTATGGATAAGCGATGGAACTGAAGACGGCACACAACTTTTACTGGATATTCAACCCGGAAATTTGAGTTCTTTCCCTGATTTTAAAGATGCAATAGTTATAGATTCCTTATTGTTTTTTTCTGCAATTACAGAAGGTTTTGGTCTTGAACTTTGGCAAACAGACGGCACACCTGAAGGTACTGCTATGGCTTATGACGTTTGCCCTGGTCCTTGTAGTTCTCGTCCTACCAGTTTTTCTGCATTAAGTGATGGTCGTTTATTATTTACTGCCTACTCACATGATGTTGGTATTGAGCCTTGGGTTTATACTCCTGATAATATCAGCACCTTTGATAGCCAGCCTGAATTCAGAAAAAGCGGATTTCAAATTTTTCCAAATCCAAATTCTGGTAATGAAATAAACCTTGTTTTTAAAAATGAGATTAACAATAAAAAACTTTTGTTGGTCAATTTGACTGGACAAGTAATTTTGGAAAAAGAAATTCCTATAGGATTAAATGAATTGAAATTGCCAATAGAAGTTGAATTGTCCTCTGGCCTTTATTTCATACAATTAATTGGCGAAAATGGGAAGACAATAGATGTTGAGAAATTATTTGTTTCAAATTAATGACAGTCTTTTTCCCATCTTTATTTTCTAAAACATAAAACCTCCTTGCCTTCCCCGTGTTTCCTCCTAAGTTTGCACCTTTACGCAGAAATAAGAAGTCAGAGATCAGACCGCTTCGCTGTCAGAAATCAGAAGCGCCCAGTCTGTCCTCTGACAGCGAAGCGGTCTGATCTCTGACCTCTCATAATTATGAAAAAAGCAAAAACACTCGGCGAGCTAAAAACCGCCGGTTATTATCCAAGGCCCATCAAAGATGAATTGAGGGAGAACCTCATTAAGAAACTCAAGAACAAAGAACCCGTGTTCGAAGGGATTTATGGTTTTGAGGACACCGTGATCCCCGATGTCGAACGGGCCATCCTTTCTCGACACAATATTATTCTATTGGGGTTGCGAGGGCAGGCGAAAACCCGCATCGCCCGCCTTTTGGTCAACCTGCTCGATGAGTACATGCCCATTGTTGGTGGCAGTGAGTTGAATGATGATCCTCTGATGCCTATCAGTCGCTATGCCCGTGACCTTGTGGCCGAAAAAGGCGATGACACACCTGTCGAGTGGGTACACCGCAATGACCGCTATGTGGAGAAATTGGCCACTCCCGATGTAAGTATCGCCGACCTTGTTGGCGATGTGGATCCGATCAAAGCTGCTACTTTGAAACTGGCTTATGCGGATGAACGAGTACTGCATTTTGGTTTGATCCCACGTTCCCACCGGAGCATCTTTGTGATCAATGAATTGCCAGATTTGCAGGCAAGGATACAAGTGTCTTTGTTCAATATTTTACAAGAAGGTGATATGCAGATCAGGGGTTTTAAATTAAGGTTGCCACTTGACATACAATTCCTTTTCACGGCAAACCCAGAAGACTATACCAACCGCGGTAGCATCATCACCCCGCTGAAAGATAGGATCGAAAGCCAGATATTGACACATTACCCGCGAACCATTGACATTGCCCGTAGCATTACCCAGCAGGAAGCGAACGTTTCCAATGAGCAACGGAAAGCGGTAGATGTGCCTGATGTGTTACAGGTGCTTTTGGAACAGATTTCCTTTAGTGCCCGGGAGAGCGAATTGATTGATGAAAAAAGTGGCGTCTCTGCCCGTCTCAGCATTTCGGCATATGAAAACCTGATTAGCACGGCCGAACACCGCATGCTCATCAATGGTGAAAAGAAAACAAAGGCTCGCATTACGGATTTTTGGGGGGTGGTGCCTGCCATCACGGGCAAGGTCGAACTGGTATATGAAGGGGAGCAGGAAGGGCCTTATGCTGTCGCGCTGAACCTCATCGGGGCAGCGGCGAAAGAGTTGTTCCTCAAATATTTCCCCAATCCTGATAAACTTCGTCGTGGAGAAAGTAGAGACCCTTATGGCGTCATTAAAGCATGGTTCGCTGGCGGCAACAAAGTCAACCTGATGACTGCGGCCACCGACCAAGAGTACAAGGCGGAACTTTCCAATGTAGCTGGTCTTAAAAAGATTGTTGCTGCCTATGATGTACCCAAATCGGAAGAACTTACGTTTATGGAATTGGTACTCTTTGGGCTTACCGAGTTCAATGTAATTGGTAAGAACCTTGTGGAATCAACAATGACCTTTGAAGATGGCCTTGCGGGAATGTTTGGTGGCGGTAATGGCGATGATGATGGAGGGGGCATGTTTTGAATTCAAATTCATAAGCGCCTCTCTTAACCAAGGGGGCGTATTTTGATAAAATTAATTTTTCACCATCCCATTTCAAATAAATAAAACAATGAAAAACGTATTTACATTTCTTTTCCTGATCCCGACATTTTTATTTGGTCAAGGAAATGCCCTTGATTATGCCCAAACCATCGCCGAACACCGTGAAACCTATAAGGATGGTTTTCTGAAAGATGCCCGTTCGCCCTTGAAATTCAACGAACTTGGCAATCTCCGCTTTTACGAACCCGATGAAAAATACAAGGTGAAATGCACCTTTGAACAAACGCCCGACGAACAATCTTTCGACTTGCCCACCTACAGTGGCGTTACCAAGCCCTATCGAAAATTTGGCATTCTCACTTTCGAATTGGATGGCCAGCAACATTCTCTGGCAGTTTATCAAAGCGTTCGTCATATCCGGCTGCCCCAATATAAGGACTACCTCTTTCTTCCATATCGTGACCACACCAATGGTGAAACTACTTATGGCGGTGGCCGCTACCTGGATCTATCCATATCCGAACTGGAATCTGGTGAAGCATATATAGATTTCAATAAAAGTTACAACCCTTGGTGTGGTTATTCCGATGGGTACAGTTGCCCCATTCCGCCGATAGAGAACCATCTTGATGTGGCGATTCATGCCGGAGAGAAAATGTATGCGGGGGAGATGAAGCACCGAATTAAGATTGGGAATTAGGGAATTGGGGAATTGGGGAATTGGGGAATTTTCTGGGATTTGTTTTCAAATAGAAATTTTGTTTTCTGAGATGAAAAAATTGGTTTTCGACCAAATGGGGAGAAAGGTGGACTTTGATTTTCCACCTAAACGGATCATTTCACTTGTGCCATCACAGACAGAACTGCTCGTTGATTTGGGTTTGGAAAAAGAGGTAGTTGGCATCACCAAATTTTGCGCTCATCCAAAAGAAAAATGGAAATCCACTCCTAAAGTCGGTGGTACTAAAAAATTTCACGTCGATAAGATAGTGGCGCTCCAACCCGATCTTATCATTGGCAACAAGGAAGAAAACGGCAGGGAGCATATTGAGCAATTGGCGGAACTGTTCCCAGTTTGGATGAGCGATGTAAAAACGGCGGAGGATGCGCTCGATATGATGGTAATGGTTGGGGAAATAACAGGAAAGGAGACAAAGGCAACAGCATTGGTCATTCGAATTTATGGGGCATTTTCCAAACTAAAGAGCATCCAAAACGGGCAGCCAAAACCTAAAGCTGCTTTTTTTATTTGGCAAAACCCGTACATGGTTGCTGCGAAAGATACCTTTATTAATTCCATGCTTGAATTGGCAGGTTTTGAAAATATATTTCCTGATAAAACACGTTACCCTACTATCACGTTAGCAGAGGTGGCAGCCCGGAGGCCCGATGTTATTTTGCTGTCATCCGAACCGTTCCCTTTTTCCGAAAAACATTTCCCGGCCTTTCAAAAGGAGTGTCAGGAATCCGCCGTTTTGTTGGTTGATGGGGAATATTTCTCTTGGTATGGCAGTCGGATGTTGGCGGCGGCAGGCTATTTCGCTAACTTGCAAAACATTGTTTTAGAGAATTTGAGAGTTTGAGAAAGTGGGAGTTTGAGAAATCGCTCAAACTCTTAAGTTCTCAAATTCTCACCCTCTCAAACTCTCTTTTATGAAAAGGATAATCCCTCTACTTTCCATCCTCTTTATTACCATTCAGGCCGTTGGACAACACCGGCAGGATAACCATCCCGATATTTTGATCCAATTAGAAACTGGACAAGATGTACAAACATTTTTAGCAAAAGCAGCTGATGCGCTCTCTTCAAGGCTTGTTTTGAAAAGAGCCATTGCGCCGAGGTTTGGCTTTTACCTCCTGTCAACTGAAAGTGGTTCATTGGATGACAATGTTTTAGATCTTCTTGAAAGTTTTCCCGAAATCATCTCCACCCAATACGATTCCCCCGTCCAATTCCGAGACACCATCCCCAACGACCCAAAGTGGCCAGATCAGTGGCATTTAGAACGAATTGGCCTGCCCAGTGTCTGGGACATGGGTACCGGTGGTCTTACCGCCAATGGTGATGAGATTGTAGTCGCCGTACTCGACAGCGGCTTTGATCTCACGCACGAAGATTTGCAGGGAAATGTTTGGGAAAACAAATTGGAAATGGAAGGCACTCCCAATTTTGATGACGACGGAAATGGATTTGTGGACGACTTCAACGGCTGGAACTTCATCAACAAATCCAATAACCTCGACGTAACTTGGCATGGTACATCCGTATCCGGCATTATTGGCGGTAAGGGCAACAATGCCACTGGCGTAACGGGTGTCAATTGGAACGTGAAAATGATGTTCCTAAATGTTGACCTCGTAAGTGAAGTGATAGAAGCTTTCAACTATGTCATCGAACAGCGGGAACGCTACAATTCATCCAATGGCGCAGAAGGGGCATTCGTAGTGGTGACCAATGGCTCTTTTGGACAAGATGCCAAATTTTGTGATAACGAACCTGCCTGGGCTGCTATGTATGACCTGCTTGGGCAAGTTGGTGTCTTGAGCGTAGCTGCGACTGCCAACGAAAATTGGGATGTGGACGAAGTAGGTGATATGCCTACTACTTGCACCAGTGATTTCTTGGTAAGTGTCACAGGAACTAATTTCGATGACGAACGGGTGTCCGATGCTGCTTTTGGCCCTGTATCCATCGACCTCGCCGCTCCGGGGATCGAGACTATTTCCACCCATCTGTTTAACAATTACAACAACGGATTTGGCGGCACATCAGCGGCCTGTCCGCACGTGTCAGGGACGGTGGCTTTACTGTACAGCATGCCTTGCCCAGACATTGCTGAATTAGCATTGACCGACCCTTCAGCAGCAGCCTTGGTCATGAGGAATGCCCTTTTACAAAATGTAAAGCCATTAAATGATCTTTTTGGTAAAACCGTAACGGGAGGTAGGCTGGATGCGTATGAAAGCATGAAATACATTCATGCTTGGTGCATTGGCAACACAGAGGATCGGGAGGCTGAATTTGTAAAAGATGTTCATTTGGGGCAAAGGGGCTTGGTGCGGTTGTTCCCAAATCCGGCCTCTGAATCGCTGACCATCGATTTTTCTGCTATTGATTTTGACTTGCCCATCACCTTCCGAGTGTTCAATTTTTTTGGGCAAGAGGTGAAGTCTCCCGAATTAGGCAAAGCCATGCTTTTTGAAAAGCAACAAATTACTATTGATGTAAAAGACTGGGCTTCAGGTGTTTATTTTATCAATATTTTTGACAAAAGCCAAAAAATTTCAAAGTCGTTTGTTAAAATAGGGACTGTTCGATAAAGTTTTTCTCAAAAGACAAATCTCTTCTCTCTTCATGTTGAACAGTTGCAAATTTTTTAAAATAACGAGAGGTTTCTTCGCCTTTAGTCTGAAAGCGGATATAAAATAAAAAGTGTACGGTAGTGAAAACCTGTGGCAGTATTTTTTTCGACACTTAGAGCCATCTTGAAAATAACCACTCAGAAATTGGCCAGACTATTTTTCAATAAAAAGTTTTGCATTAATTCTTAAACTCCTATTTTTGCAGCCGTTTTTCCCCAAGGGGATTCTTTTGGAGAAAGCAAAGTTCATATAAGTGACTAAAAACAAAAGGAATTTTGAACAAAACACCACCAGTTGCGTAAGGAGTTGTTCCTTATAAAAACAAAAATGTTCATCTTCCTCATGGCTCCGTAGCTCAATTGGATAGAGCGTCTGACTACGGATCAGAAGGTTAGGGGTTCGACTCCTCTCGGAGTCACTTAAACTAATGGTGAATGGTAAATGATGAATGAATAATGATAAATCAAAATTATTTATTCACCATTCACCATTCGCCATTCACCATTAAATAATCATGTCGAGAGTTTGTGAATTGACTGGAAAACGTCCGATTACTGGAAACAATGTTTCCCACTCCAATCGGAAGACCAAGCGCCGTTTTCTGCCGAACCTGTTCAAGAAGCGCTTTTATGTGCCGGAAACCGACAAGTGGATCACATTAAAAGTGTCAGGTAGTGCCCTGCGTTCCATTGACAAAATGGGCATCTATGAATTCGTGAAAAAGCAGCAGGCCAAAGGTTTTGCGAAGCACATCAAACTTTAACCGGAAAAATTTAACAGCTAAGTCATGGCTAAGAAAAGTAAAGGCAACCGCCAGCAGATCATTCTTGAGTGTACCGAGCAAAAAGCTTCAGGCGTCCCAGGTATGTCGCGTTACGTGACACAGAAAAACCGCAAGAATACACCTGAGCGTTTGGAATTGAAAAAGTACAACAAGTACCTTAGGAAAGTAACTGTCCACAAAGAGATCAAGTAAACTTTTCCATCTGGTCTAATGTTTGGATGGGTACAATAAAATACAAATCATTAAAAACATAAAATCATGGCAAAAGTATCAAAGAACGCAAGGGTGGCCCAACGTGCTGCAAACGCAGGTTCCGGTCGTGATCATGTGAAAGTGGTCAAGAGCATCAAAGATCCCAAAACAGGTAAATACACTTACAAGGAACTGATGATCCACAAAGACAAAGTGAAAGAATTTTTCGCAAATAAATAAGCGCTCTTTCCATTGATCTTTACCCAGAGGCTTTTCTTAAATTCGGTTTAGGAAAAGCCTTTGTTATTTTTGCCCGCCCGTAGCCGGGAAATTCATTTCCCAGTTCTGCTAATTTTTTCGGGAAATGAATTTCCCGACTACATCAACCGATACAAATGAGTTTTTTCAACAAGTTTTTTTCTAAAAAGAAAGAAGAAGAACTGGACAAGGGTTTGGAGAAAACCAAGACTGGTTTTTTTGATAAATTGACTAAAGCTGTAGCTGGTAAATCGACAGTGGACATCAGCATTCTCGACGAATTGGAGGCGCTGTTGATTGCTTCCGATGTCGGCCTAGAGACCACTATTAAAATTATTGACCGCATTGAGGAGCGGGTCAAAAGGGATAAATATGTGAACACCAGTGAGTTGGATGAGATCATGCGAGATGAAATTGTCCAGTTGTTGGAAGAGAACAACACGGAAGACTTAGAGGATTTCACCACGCCCGCCGATAAGATGCCTTATATCCTCTTGGTGGTTGGTGTGAATGGAGTAGGTAAAACAACGACCATCGGCAAGCTCGCTTACCAGTTTAAGCAGAAAGGGAAAAAAGTAGTGATTGGTGCCGGAGACACATTCCGGGCGGCGGCCGTTGACCAATTGAAAATTTGGTCGGAGCGGGTAGGCTGTGATTTCTACGCCAAAGGCATGAATACCGACCCCGCTGCTGTTGCTTACGAAACGGTCGATTTTGCTTTGAAAAACAATTGCGATGTGGCCATTATAGATACGGCTGGCCGCCTCCACACGAAGATCAACCTGATGAATGAGCTGACAAAAATAAAACGCTCGGCCAGCAAGCGCTTCGATGGGGCTCCGCATGATGTGTTGCTTATTCTGGATGCCACCACTGGTCAGAACGCTATTGAGCAGGCCAAAAAATTTACTGCTGCCACTGAAGTTACATGTCTTGCGCTTACCAAACTGGATGGCACTGCCAAAGGGGGCGTTGCTATCGGTATTTCTGACCAATTCAGGATACCGATCAAATATATTGGAATAGGGGAGGGGATGGAGCAGTTGCAGGTGTTCAATAAACGGGCGTTTGTAGAATCGTTGTTTAAAAAATAGCTGTTGGCTGTTGGCTGTTGGCTGTTGGCCAATAGCTAAATGCCCAATGGCCAATAGCAAATGAAAGAAAGCCTTTTCATAGTCATAGAAGGTCTTGATGGTTCGGGCAAATCCACTGCTGCAAAAGAATTGGCGAAAGTGCTGGAAAGCCGTTTTTCCAAAAAAGTTCTGCACTCATATGAACCACATGATCCTTCGTGCGGCGGCGATTATATCAGGGCGGTTTTAAAGAAAAAAATCACCCAGTTCCATCACCGTACACTTGCATTGGCTTATGCTGCCAATCGCCTTGATCATAATTATCGGGTTATTAAACCCTTTTTGGAGGGGGGCGAAAACCGAATCGCCGTCTGCGACCGTTATTATCTTTCATCATTGGTCTATCAAAGCAGGGATGGCTTGTCTTTAGAAGGGGTCATGCAATTGAACGAACTGGCTCAAAAGCCCGACGTTATCTTTTTTCTAAATGTCAGCGATGAGGTTTGTTATGAAAGGATGAACATCCGGAACGAGCCACGGGAACTATTTGAGACCAACCTTCACGAAACCCGTCAAAAATATTTTTCCGCCATAGAATTTTTGCAAAAAGAACATGGCGACCTGATTGTTGAAATAGATGCCAATGGAACGGTAGAGGAAAATATAGCAAGATTGTTGAATTCTATCCAGCAGCATTTCCCCGACCATTTCCCTGTCTAAATAAATTGTATCTATTGGCAGGGGTATTTATTGAGAAAAACTTTCAATTTTTCTCAATAAACAACTGCCACTCAAGAGAGAGGAAGAAGAAAAAAATCACTTTTTCTTCTTCCTCTCTCCATGCTGAATAGTTCCAATAAATCTAAAATATCTGCTATGGGTAAGATTATCATGAAGAGCATAACTTTCATTTTTCTCTGTTGCTTATTTGTGGCAACCACCCTTTCCGCACAAGAAGGTTGCGAAATCAAAGTCATAATAGATGGATACACCTATGATACGTTGTGGTTTGGCAAAACCTATGGCAAGCGGGAAATACCAGAATTCTTTGGGTTACGGGAGGATGACGGTTCCTATATGTTAAAAACGGATGACCCACTTCCTTCTGATATGTATGCCATCATCTATCGGTCGAGGCCCAGGTCTTTTGAAGCATACCAATGTTGGTTGGCTGATGGGCAACGGAAGTTTACATTTTCCGCGAAGCTTCGGGTATTGCACAAGGCGACCGTTGTTGGTTCAGAAGAAAATGATATCCTTTATCGCTACAATAAGGTTTTCAAATCACTACAAGACGACTTGGAGGACAAAATAGAGCGGTGGCGCTACCTTCAAAATGAGGCAACTTTCCGTGAGCGGGTGGAAGCAGAAAAGACCCTTCACCAATTCCAACAAAACATTATTAAACAGTATCCAGGTACCATGACGGCAGAACTTGTCCTGCAGACTTTGCTCCCCATTCCGCCAGAGTCAACCTCTACTACTGGCTGGCAAGAAGAAGCGGAGCAAAGATGGCTTTGGCAAAAGGAGCATTATTTTGACAACATGGACATCAGTACAAAAGGGTTCATGCGGTATCTGCAATGGTTGGGTCACGTTGATTTTTACCTGCTCCACTTGCCTCCGCCCAGCCCTGATACAACCAAAGCCCTGATAGATGAGGTGTTCCAGCGTTTGGAAAGCAACCGTGGTGCGTATCTGTATTACAATAAATATCTCACCAATTCCTTTCTGAGGATGAGCCAATACCAACTGGATGAGGTGTTTGTACACATGGTCAGGGATTATATAGAAACGGACAAAGCCACTTGGCCCACAGAGGATTACAAAAAGAAACTTATCGCAGACGCCAACCGGATGGAAAAGGTTTTTCAAGGAAATAAAGCGCCTGACGTTACACTATACGACAAGCAAAACAATCCTATTAAACTTTCAGAAGTATCTGCACCTTACACAATTGTAGTCTTTTGGATGCCTGATTGCTCGCATTGCAAGAAGGAATTGCCCCGTATCATGGAGGTCTATGACCAGTTCAAAGAAAAGGGATTAAAGGTGCTTTCTGTTTGCGGGAAGTTCGGCGATGATACGCCCGATTGCTGGGAGTTTGCCGAAGCTTACTCTTTTCCAACGGAATGGCATACCGTCGCTGACCCACAAAGGCGTTCCAATATTGGTTCACGTTTTAACATTATGACTTTCCCAAGGGTATTCATTTTGGATAAGGATAAAAACATCGTGTTCAAGCGGGCTGGTGCGATGGAGGTTTGGCAGTTGGAATCGGTGTTGGGGAATTTGGAGTGGTGAGAAGGGGAAAAGGGATTCTTATCCAGAACTCACGTTAATCTCTTAATCGTTTATCACCCTTTCTCTCTAAAGTGTCAAGGTACTTATTCATGGGTTTGCATTATATTTAAGATTATACCTTTTCATGCGATATTAATTTGTTAGGATAACCCATATTACATATTATATTTTATTTAATTAGCAGGCTGTTTTGATGGCCAAGAGGGATTGATAAGTTATTTGTCGTGGGCTGCACCAACCTTTGAATTGGTGACAAAATAGGTCGGCTATCCTGTGTCCTGTTTAATACCTTGCATCAAATTTATTTTTACGTTCAGCATGTGGTATTTTTTGATAAAAACTTTCAGTTTTTTCAAAAAATACCCAGCCCAGCAGGAGGGAGAAAGAAAAAATCATTTTTTCTTTCTCCCTCCTGCTATTCTGAATAGTTACTTTTTAACTAAAATATCAACATGAAAAAACTTTTATTCACTCTTTCATTTGCCCTAGTTGGGCTTTCTTGTATTCACGCACAAATCATTTTCCTGGAAGATTTTGAGGGCGGGGATATCCCCGTAGGATGGACCAATCAGAGCAATGCATCCGATGGAGGATGGAAAGTAGGGTCTCCGGCCTCACTCTCCAGCGGTTTTTTTGGCATTATTTCAAATGGCTCATCGCAAATAGCGGCCACTAATGATGATGATTGTGATTGTGACAAAAGCAACGAGGCTTTAATTACTCCTCCCATTGACCTGACCACCAACCAATCAACAGTTATCCTAAAATACGAGGTGTTTTACGGAGATCAGTCCTATCCCGGAGCCCAGGAAGATGCAACCATTGCAGTCTCAGCAGATGGTATGAGCTGGGAGGTTCTTGAAGACTTGCATGGGCATTGCTCTTGGGACATTCATGTTGTAGATTTAAGCGACTACATTGGTGAAGATAGTGTTTATGTGGCATTCAGGTATGAGGACGGCGGTGATTGGATGTATGGCTTTGCGATTGATAATGTTTCCGTTGAAGCTTCGTTTGCTTTGGATGCGGCTGTATTGAAAGTTAATGGCCTTTCTTTTGGAGAAGAAAATACATCTATCCCGATCAATGGGACTATTTTCAATAATGGGACTGAGGAGATAACCTCCCTGGAAATTTCATACACTGTGAGTGGGGGAACGCCGGTAGTTGAGACATTTGACAATCTCAGTATACCTGCTTTCGATTATTATGAATTTGCATTGTCGGAATTATGGATACCCGATGTTGCTGATGACTATATCGTTGATGTGGAAATTACAGCTGTCAATGGAGCAGCCGATGGGAACCCTGACAACAACGTCGTTTCATTGGATAGAAAAATTTATGAAGAGATAGTGCCACCCAATCTGATAGAAGAATTCTTGCTTGCTCCGCCTGTGCTTACCGAAGTAGCGGATGCTTCAGACCAATTGAACCGGCCAACTGATCTTGATTTTTTCCCAATACTTGGAAAAGACGAGCTATGGGTTATCAATCAACGCAATGAAAACTCAGGGGGTAGCACATTGACTATTTCAGATGCAAGTGCAGAGACGCCTACAGATTTCCTGCACCGGGTGGATGGCAATGCCTGGCATTTTATGTCGCTTCCTACTGGCATTGCTTTTAGCAGCGACAACTTCAATTTTGCAAATTCACCGGGAGTACAAGATGCCAACCATGGCGGAGGTACTTTTACTGGGCCATCTTTGTGGTCAAGTGATCCTGAAATCTATGCTCAGCAACCTCCTTGTGATCTCAATGGCAGCCACTTGGACATGCTGCACGGCAGCCCTTTTAGCATGGGCATTGCTCATGAAGTGGACAACGTGTTTTGGGTGTATGACGACTGGAACAAAGATATTGTCCGCTATGACTTTGTGGAAGATCATGGCCCCGGCAACGACGATCATAGCGATGGCATCGTTTATCGTTACAAAAATATCGGGATTGATGCGGATGGAGACATACCGAACCATATGATCCTGGATAAGACAACTGGTTGGCTGTATTTTGTGGACAACGGCAATGACCGGGTCATGCGGCTTGACATCAACTCAGGTAGCATTTCCAATAATTTGGCACCAATAAACGAAGCATTGGCCGAACATGCTCAAATTGGCGGGTTTACCTTGGAGACCATTATTGAAGAAGGGCTTGACAGACCATGTGGTATTGAGATTATCGAAAACAGGTTATTGGTCGGCGATTATGCCAATGGCGATATTATCGTTTTCGACATGGACAACGATTTTGAAGAAATTGGTCGCATACCCACAGAGGAAACAGGTTTGACCGGAATAAAAGTGGGGCCGGATGGCAGCATCTGGTACACCAATCGCATTCAAAACAGCCTTGTGAAAGCAGAGCCAGGAGAACCAAGTAGTACCGAAGAAGAGCTTTTTGCCGCTCAAGTTGGAATTGCTCCGAACCCTACTTCCGGCAAACTATCTGTACACCTTCCTGCATTTGCTGCGGGTTCGGATATTGTTTATGAAATCAGCGATCTTGCGGGCAAGGTCTGCATGAGAAAAGTTGGCAATTCCCATTTAGGGCAACTTGACCTGAGCAATCTCGCAAATGGAATGTACCTGATGACTGTTCGTGCTGATGAATTTTCTGTGACCAAAAAAGTTGTTTTGAAAAAGTAAGCACTTGTGTGAATATACAATCCTGTAAATATGCAAAATTGCATATTTACAGGATTGTATATTTCAATTTCTTCTGTCAATAGTTTCCATCCCCCCCTTCCTTCTGATCTGTATTCTTCACCTTGTTCTTCCGTTCCCCGCCTTTAAAATCCAATTTCCCAAAACGGTAATTGAAGCTGATGCCATAGCTGCGGAAAGGGTATTCGTACAAACTGGTTTGGGTGAAATTTTCGCCTTCCAATTTGGTGTCAAAATTCAAAGCACGGTGAAAAAGGTTTGAGGTGCTGAAGCCAAGACTACCTCGTTTGCCAAATAGCTGTTTTTGCAAACCAATGTTGTACATCCAGAATGTAGCCCTTGTTCCTTGCAGGGTAACACGTGGGTTGCGGAACATACCCCAAAATTGCAATTTAATTTCTTTGGGAAATGAAATAGTGGCCCCCATATTTCCATCAAATTCAACGCCCGAATTTTCCATATTGAAATCCGGTAATTCACTTTTTAAATTGCGGTGGCGCAAATCAATATTTCCACGAAGGCTAATTATTTTTTTAATCGTCGCTGAACTAAATAAATTAATTCCAAGCGAATTATCCGTTCCGATATTATCATAAGTATTTAAAGAAATACCAGTTGTTTCATCAATTTCTAATAAGCTCTCAATCACGTCAGTAGTATGGCGAAAATAAGGAGAGGCATTGATGACGATGCCTTTGAAATAGGTGTTGAAGCCCAATTCGAAGTTATGGGAGATTTCAGGTTCCAATTCGGGATTGCCGAAAGAGATGTTATTTCGGTCAATTTGATTTACGTAGGGGTTGATAAACTTGAGGCTTGGCCTTGCGATGCGCTGGTTGTAACTGATCCTGATATTGCCAGCCTGTCCAATTTTCCTTGATAGAATAATGCTCGGCAGCACATTGTAATAATCATTGGCAAAAGGCTCTTGCGATTCGGTTTTAAAATCCCCCTGAATTTCCGTCCGCTCGTAACGTGCCCCAGCGATTATCCCATAATGTTTCAAAAAGCTGATATTGAAAGAAGCATAGCCTGCATAAACATCCTGCTGATAATCAAACTCATCGGAGCGGGAAGCATCCCTGTAATATTCATTCAGGTCAAAATCGAACACATCGAACAGGAAGTCGCTGTTGATATTTCGGAGGATCCCCTTTGCCCCCGTTTCCAATTTGATGTTTTTGGTAAATGGGTGGACGTAATCGGCTTGCAAGGTCATTTCGAGGTTGCGGCCTTTATTGTCGCTTTTTTCATCAATGTTCAATTCATCCAAATTGCCCGTTTGGTCTAAGTTGTTTTCAGCATCGTCTATGTTTCCACTCAGTTGAAAACCTAAACTGAACTCCCTCTCAGATTCGGGAAACTTTTTGGTATAGTCCGTATTCCAATCATAGCCGTTGGTCAAGGTATTGCTGGATGTTCTGCGGTTGGTAATTTCTTCCAACATGTCTACCGGATCGCTCAGGTGTGAATCAGTTGTTCCGTCTCGGTCGAAAGTAAAGCCGTTAAAAGAGATATTGGAATTGATACTGTTATAAGCGTTGATGTCATAATAAGCACCGAATTTTCCTCGGAAGCCAATTCGCTCAGAAGAGTTGGTGGCATCTTGCCGCAGGGTACGCAATGCTCCATTAGTCAACCTATCCTCCCGGTCAAAATCCCAAATTGCATCTCTTGGTGGCGACCACACCGCAAAGCCGCCGCCATTCAGTCCAAACCGTCCTTTGGCTACATTGAGATTTAACGAAGTAGTATTGTGTCGGGTACCTATTGAGCTATTGAGGCTACCGGCAAATCCCTCCACTTGCTTCTTTTTGGTGATGATATTGATGATGCCGGCGCTGCCTTCACCGTCGTATTTTGCAGAAGGCACTGTAATGACCTCTACACTCTTGATCTGATCGGCAGGGAACATTTTGAGGGCATCGGCTACATTGCTGGAAAACATGCCGCTGGGCTTTCCATTTATCAAAATCCTGATGTTCGACGAACCTCGCAAGGAGACATTCCCATCCAAGTCCACAGAAAGCAGCGGTACTTTCCTCAGCACGTCCGATGCATCGCCAATATTGCCCGTTGGGTCTTTTTCATTATTGAAAACAATGCGGTCAATTTTATTTTCTATCAAGGCTGCCTCGCCTGTAACAGTTACTGTTTCGAGCGTTGTGCTGGTAGGCGTAAGTAGCACATTATCAAGGTTATAGTCAGGTTTTTTAGCGGTCAGTTCAATGCCCTTCACCACTTTGGTTTCATAACCAAGAAAAGAAAAATGCACATCGTAAACACCAATTTTCGCTTCCGGAAATTTGAACCCGCCCCGTTCGTCAGAAATAAGTCCATCGGCCTCCTTACCGCTTTTGGCATTTATCAAAACGACCGAAGCAAATTCAATAGGTCGGTTGTTGAGTGAATCGAGCAGTTGACCAGTGATCTTACCTGTGATGGTTGGGCCTTTGGGTTTTCCCCAGTTTCCATGTTGAGCGAAAGTTGTGAAGGCAAGAAGAAGGGAAAATAAGATGGTAAAGCTTTTTTTCATAAATAGTTGGTTTAAGTTCTGGCATGGAAACATTGTCCCAGAATTAAAGTTTGCTTATGTGCGAAAATCAGTACACCTGAAAGACTTACTGTTCATCTGATGTTGCATTTACCTTTTTTTGCCTTTTGCGATTAAAAACCGTAACTATTTTTTTAGTAGAAAAACTAATAAATTAGTTTGTGAACTAAACATTTAGTCCGTTTGCACAGGAATAATTTGCGAACAAAAGTTCATTGAAACAAAGGGACAGGAGAAAGGGTCTTCGATGGTCTATATGCAAATTAACGGGCTGGCGCTGGACTGCGTCCTGTGCCTACACCCGTGCCAAAGTAACGTTATTTTTTTTCTAAATAAAAGCTCTGTGGAATGATCAAAGCTGGACGGAAATATTGGTAAGATTTGACTATGTGCTTAAGGCATAAAGGTAGACACAGGACAAGACAACAAATGATTTAATCAATCCTCTTCTTCCACAAATTCATCGATCGCCTCATATATATCCTGTAATTTTAAATCAATTCCCAACGATTGGAGCGTTATGGAGGCATCTAATCCAGTCGCAGTTGTATATTTCCACAGATCATTTTCAGGATCTTGCAAATACCTCACCTGTACGGAAGGTTCATGTTGTGAGACTAAAACGTATTCTTTAAAAGATGGAAGGGAACGGTACAAATCAAATTTATCTCCCTTATCGTATGATTGTGTACTTTTTTGAAAGGACCTCGACGACCAATGTAGGATTAGTTAAAAGGTATTGCCCTTTATCTTGGAATTCTGGTTTGCCACAAAAAACGGTCACGTCTCCGAAAACACCTCTATTGGTTAATGGAATATAAATTTTTTGGTCACTTGACACTACCGCTCGGCATTTCTTATTTTGTGAAGCGCGCAATAAAAGATTATATTAAACTGAAATATTTCCCCTGAAAGAAGATTGTGTGGTAGTTTAGCTCCAGCGATTTCAAATAGTTTTCCGTCTCGGTACTCGTGTTTTGAATCCGAAGTTTTCTCAAATTCGATATACTCATCAATTGTTAAATATTTTTCCGCAATATTTGCTCCCATTATTCTTGAATTCTTTTAAGCGAAAATAAAACATTTTTGACCGGAATTCAACCTTATCCTCTGAAAAATCAATACCCCCCAAAATACCTCCTAAAAAACCACTCCACCGACAACAGCCCCATTATCAAAAAGAAGATCCATTTCAAATTAATGACAGAACGGGTACGGGTGGAGGAATAAATAACGGGTTTGATGTCTTTGGCTAAAATAGAGTTGCCCAGTTCTGCCAATTGGGTTTGAAAAAATACGCCGCCTCCATACTCCCTGCTCAAATTGCGGAGCATACTGTGGTCGGCGGTCGTTTCATAAAGCTCCAACTGGATGGGCTGTACACTGAACTGACCATTGTAACTCAAGGCTTTGCCCATTGTAAGTTACTGTACCTTTAAACCGGTAGCTACCTACAGGCAGCACCCCGGCGGAGAGGGTGTAAGCATTGGCCGTGCGATTGAAGGTATAGGGGAAATCCCGGCCCTCTCCATTGGTGATGGTGAGACTTACATCGGGGTCATTGACGAGTTCATAACTCTCGTTGTACAGTTCGGCATCGAGGACGATGGGTTCGTTTTCATTAAAAATGTTCTTGGCAACCGATACCCGAAAACGCCGCTTGTCAGATTTCAACGTCACGTACTGGAAATTTTTCCCGATCAGTTCTTCAAAAATATCGTGGTTTTGGTGTTGGAGGTAATCGAACAACCGCCAGCGCCAAAGGCCTTGGGCAGCGAGGATAGCCATTTTAATGTCGTTTTCCTCCCCAAAAAGAAGCAACGGATATTTCGTAT
This sequence comes from Saprospiraceae bacterium, assembly GCA_965222975.1. Taxonomy (GTDB): domain Bacteria; phylum Bacteroidota; class Bacteroidia; order Chitinophagales; family Saprospiraceae; genus UBA6168. The sequence continues at coordinate 537,232 of CBDCVJ010000086.1, forward strand.
CCACCTTGCCAATGCGTTGGTACAACAAGACTTGGGCATCCCCTCTTGCTGAAAATTCACCGAAAGGGGCGATCAGTGGATTAAAGGTTGGTAGGTTGTTGCGCAGGTTTTCATCTATGGTAAACAAATTGAAATCATTGGCAAAAATGCCTTGCACGGGGTTCGGGTTGCTGGGGTTTCCCTGAACGGTCAATAGTGATTGCACCTGATTGAAGCGGACCAGATCGGTCTGCGTGCCAACGATGAACATGCGGGGGATTTTCCGGCTGTTCAAGGTGTTCAGCACGGTTGATAAGTCGTTTTGGCTGCTTGGCAGGTTGTGCAATACCACGAAGTCAAAGTCCTCAGCTTTCACCGTCATTTTATTGATGTGGTTGACAGTGACCTGGTAATTCTTGTTCTTTTCCAGTACTTGTTTGAGCGCAGATACATCCGGGTGGGGTGAATTTGCCAAAACCAATAACTTCTGTCTTGCATCGAGTACGTCCACAAAAAACTCCTTTACATTGTTGCCCCTGGTTGCTTCGCCCGCAATTGGACTGACAGAAATCCGATATCGTTGTACCCCACTTTCATTAGCCTCCAAAATAATTTCCTTAGTCGTAAAAAAAGTCGTTTTTATCAATGCTGATAGGTATCTCTTGTAGCTTCCTTGTTTCATTTCCAGCCACCTTTGAAATGGACATGGTGGTATTGCTCCCACCAGCGTTGCGGGCAGTTACATCTACTTGAACGCTGAATTTGTCACCGAGGTAAGCTATTTTATTATGAAAAACCCGCTTGAGCAACAGGTCTTTTTTTCGCACCGTATCGCCCAATGCCACAGCATAAATGGGCACGTTCAGTTTCGACCCGGCATAGAGCGGGTTGCTGCCTTCATTGTAAATGCCATCTGTGGCCAGTACCACTGCTCCAAGGTTCTGATTACCATAGACATCACCGACATCCGATAGCACCTTGGACAGGTTGGATACCTTGTCTGTCATTTCAAAATTAACCCCTTCCCGCACACTGCCTCCAAATGCATATTCCTTTATTTCAAACTTTTCTTCCAAATTACTTTTAAGTGCCTGCCAATCAGTTTGGTAGGTTTCCAAATTCACCTTCCTTGAACGCTGCCCCAACCGACTCGGATTGGTCTTGGGCCAATACGATAACGGGTTTTTTAGTTTCTGTAAAAAGGGATTTCAATAGAGGCTTCAATAGCAGCATGGCCAGTAGGGAAACTGCCAAAAAACGGATCACGCCGAGTATTTTGTGCAAATTGGGGTGCTGATCAACAAAGGTCTTGTCTTTATAATAAAGGCTCAGTGCATAAACAAGGCCCAAAAGCACACAGAGCAATAAGTACCAGGCCGGATATTGAAAACTAAAATTTTCCATCTGTTCAGTTAGCAGTGGGCAGGTTACAGTAGGCAGTCGGCAGTGCGCCAAAAAACCATACAGGTAAAAAGCTACCCACGGATTCTGAGGATCAAAACAATTTGGTTCATCACGGTTTTTTACGGGAAATGAAAAATGTACATTTTTCATTTCCCGTAAAAATTGTTTTTAGCGGGAGAGAGAGAAATTGAAAATTTCTCTCTCTCCGCCAAAATCCGAGAAGAACCAACAATTTTAATAAATGGGTGGACAAAAAGTAAGTCAATTAATTTTGGGTGAATTTTTGTTTGTGGGCATTTGACTTTCTAATTTCTGACTTCTCACATCTGTCCTCTTATTTATTAAGTTTTTTCCTAAAGTTTGCAAAAGTCTGAAAACAGCAGGGAATTTGGGATTTTTACATTTTAAAGAAAAACTTAACCCAAACTTTGCCACCTTGCGGATGTTCAAACAAGAAAGAACGGTCAGAGGTCAACCTCGTTGCTTTTTTCGCAAACTTTTTGCAGCAGGAGGTTTGAATAAGGATAAAACTTCGCTTTACAATCTACTTATCCTTAATTTCGTTGTCTATTTTAAATGGTTGAATGGTTAGATGGTTAAATGGTTTTTTCACAAACAATGTGTTTTAACCATTCAACCATCTAACTATTCAACCCATCTAACCATTTAATTTTATGTTTAAGAAATCCCTAATCGCATTTGCATTACTTTTTTGTTTTGCCCTAAAAATGGATGCCTCTATGATCCTCCTGCCAATGGATCAAGAACAGCGTAACCACCTCAAAGCATATGGCATCACCTATTGGGTTTTGGAACTCGACATTGAAGCTTGGTGGCTATTGAATTACCGGGGCGGAAGTTTTGCTTTCCCTCACTCCATAGCTTTTGAGAAAGAATGCAAGACCCGCGATGTCAGTTACGAAGTGATACCTGATGCTGCCTTCAGCCGGATCATGGATGAAATCACCAGGCCAGAAATCAACCAGGATGTGATGAAACTGGAGAAAGCGCCCAAGATTGCAGTTTATACGCCCTCGGAAGGATTTAAAACCAGTAAAGGGGAAAATATCCAACCTTGGGATGATGCTGTCACATTGGTGCTGACCTATGCTGAAATCCCGTTTGATAAAATATACGACAATGAAGTGATGGCCGACAAACTGGTCGAATACGACTGGCTGCACCTACACCACGAAGACTTTACTGGTCAGTACGGGAAATTCTACTCTGGTTACCATGCACAATCGTGGTACAAGGAAAATCAAGAACTATCGGAATCCATTGCCCGCAACCACGGCTTTGAGAAAGTATCCCAACTTAAATTGGCCGTCGTCAAAAAAATCAAGGAATATGTAATTGGTGGCGGATTCATGTTTGCCATGTGTTCGGCCACTGATACTTATGATATCGCCCTTGCTGCCGACGGGGTGGACATAGTTGACAAATACTACGACGGCGACGCTCCCGACCCCAATGCTCAGACGAAACTCGATTTCTCCAAAACCTTTGCCTTTGAAAATTTCCAACTGGTGAAAAATCCTTTGGAGTATGAGCACTCAACCATTGACAACCACTATGGCAGGACTATCGACCCCGAACAGGATTATTTCACGCTGTTTGATTTTTCTGCAAAGTGGGATCCTGTTCCGACCATGCTTACCCAATGCCATACCCGTACTGTGAAAGGTTTCATGGGGCAATGCACCGCATTCCGCAAAGGCCACGTAAAATCCAATATTTTGGTTTTAGGTGAAAACAAACCTGTGAACGAGGCCCGTTATATCCACAGCCCAATGGGCCAAGGCTTTTTCACATTCTATGGCGGCCACGACCCCGAGGATTACCGCCACTATGTCCACGATCCTGATACCGATCTGAACCTGCACCCTCAGTCGCCAGGGTATCGGTTGATTTTGAATAATGTACTGTTTCCAGCGGCCAAGAAGAAGAAGCGGAAGACTTAAAAATGGATTGAGGTATAAGGTGAATGGTTTATAAAAAAACGAGGCTTTAAACCAGACAAGGTTTGGCCTCGTTTTTTATTTGTAGGAAAATACTTTTATCTTTAAGAAAAATTTTGACTGATGTTGGTAAAAACGCAAATGCCGGTAACAATTGAAGAGCGCATGGAATTAGGGGAGGAGCTTAGGATACCTGCTTCTTTTGAAGAGTTTCTCGATCTATTGGAGAAATGCGAATACCGCATTGAATACGATGATGGCGAAATTATTTCTTTTATGGGATACGGAACCAAAAACCACGAGAAGATCATCATTAGGCTTGGTCAACTCTTATCAAACATGTTGAACATTGACCTTTTTTCTATTTATGGCAGCAATCTCGCATTGCACATACCCGGCTATGCACCAAGATATTATAATGCTGATTGTACTGTTGTAAAAGGTGAAGATGAAGAAGTAATTTTAAAAGGAAACATGACGGCTATTTCCAATCCTATTTTAATCATAGAAGTGTTGTCGATGTCAAATTATGATTTTGATCTTGGTGGAAAATTTAAGAACTACAAAAAAATACCCGCTTTGCAACAGGTCATTTATATCGACAGCACGGAGATGTCTGTTATAAGTTTTACTCGATACAACGGAGATGGTGATTGGTTGCTAAAAGAATTTACAGATCCTAAAAGTAAAATCCCAGTTTTGTCGGAGGGGCATCTGATTTTGGAAGATGTTTATAAAAACATTAACCTCTGATCAGTCGCTATATTCTCTTACCTTTTTAAAACTCCTTCGTGGGTAATTTCCCATGTATTTCGGTTACCTTCATCAAAGCCGCTGACCCATACCAAGGGCGCAGTTCCATTACCAAACTTCCCGCTTTTATGGCTGGGTCAGTTTCCGTTAATTTTTGTGCTTCTTCAATGGAGGTTACATTAAAAATATAAATACCCCGGATGTCCCCATCACCCAAAAATGGACCTGCCAAAACCAATTTCCCTTCCTCTGCCATGCGGCCAATATTGTCCAGGTGTGCTTTTTGCAATTTCGCAGCTTCTTCGGGGGTGCGGTCGCGGTTGGGGCCTTTTTTTAGAAAAGCCATTACGTATTTTTTCATGCCGTATTCATCGGCGCCCAACTCACGGGCAAGGGCAGTGTCTTTTTCCATTTTTTCTTCATTTTGTCCAAATAAAAATGCTGGAGAAATAGCAATTGCTAAAATGGTAATGAGTCGTATTAATTTCATTGTTAATTGCTAATTATTGGATTTTAAAATTGCAGTGCAATGATAAAACCAACGATCAATAAAAAATTGTAAATTAAATAGGATTTTATATTCACATATTTTGAGGGTGGAATATTCAGTATTTTCCAATTATATAATATCAAAATCAAGCGATCTACCAAAAATGCCACAGCAGAGGCATAAGCCACACCCCGCAATCCAAATTCGCTTCCCCACCACCAACTTAGAGCAGCCAACACGACCATTTCCACAAGTGCCGCCACCGTCAAGATATAATTCTTTTGATGCCCCATTGCAACTACTTGAGGTAACAAAATCCGGCTTGAAAGTAGCAAAGTAAAAATATTAAAAATATAGGCCGATTCTTTAAAATCAGCATTAAAGACAATTGGAAAAACAAAAGGGCTTACCAGCATCGAAAAAATACTGAGCGGATAGAGCCATTTGGAAATATTGTGCGTAGCCTCTTTGATGCGCTGCATCCCTGCTTTGGCGTTTTCGGCTACCTCTGGAATTAATGAACTGGCCAGTGCGCCAACCATTAAAACCGCAAGTGGGAATTCCCTCGCCCCATAACGGAATACCGCAAATGCACTTTCATCGGTAAATAAAGAAGTCACTACCAGTCCACTCACATATTCTGATCCTTTTCCTACAAAACCAAACAATAATAAGGGGAAAAACAATGGTAAATAGGTTTTAAAAAAAACGGCATCAAATTCCCATTTCCCATATTTCGCCACCACAAAAATGCCCCAGGCATATTTCAAAAATGCCCAGGCGATCAATCCCAACATCGTTTCCCGCAAAGACATGCCCATATAAATTGGTAGAACAACCACCGATAATTGTATCCCAAAACTAATGCAGCCGAACACAACAATGGCTTTGAATTTTTTCAACAACAAATAATAATATTGAATCAAAAAAGTAGGGCAATTGAATAAAAGAAAAATTGCTAATAAATCAAGAAATGGCAGGTCGCCAAAAGAGGTAAGATAATTATTGATTAGGGGTTTTGTAAAAAACAAAAATCCAGCAGTTAATGTCCCCAATATCGAAAAAAGAAAATAAATATTAAATATTGCCCGTGCCTGCGTTGGCTTGTCGAGTTTTGGATAAAGCTGCAATAAAGCATTTTGCCCACCGACAATCCAGAAAAAACAATACAGGCTCGCCACAAATAACAGCGCTTCATAAATGGAAATCTGACCAGTTGGCAGGCCACTTTTTGCGAGTAATATTCCAATCAACACGGCAGTGCCAAACTGCATTATTTGAAATAGTTGCAGGCTGGTAATGCTGTTGATCTTATTTATTGGGAAAACCGTTTTATGGAAGGGCAATTATTTTTTTAATTGTTTTTTAGATAAACAAATTTAAACACAAAAACCCAAAAACAAAATGCTCGCTAATCCTGACAACCACTTAACTATCCAACCTTTCAACAATCCTCCTCTCTATCCTCAAACCTTACTCCGTACTCTTCCAATTCTTTCAGCACTGGTTCATAAGCTTCTTTCGTAACTGGTATTTGCACCCCTCGGGAAGTGATCTGCCCCGTCATTACCAGCTTCGCAAAAATGCCGATCGGGAGCCCGACCGTTTTAGCCATCGCCGTATCCTCCGCATCGGTGCCATGTAGCACCATCGTGGAATAGCGGCGTTTTTTCTTTCCTTTTAGCTTATATTCGAACTCGTGCTGCATTACGATGAGATCTTTGTCATTGGATTCGAGTTTCCATTTTTTCAAAAGGAGGTCTTCAAGGATGAGGGCTGGCGTAGCGTTGGCAAGGCCGATTTTCTTTTTGCTGAAAAGGCCGAGCCAGTCCAGTTTTTTCATGACTGGGGAAAAGGGGCGTTCACCCAACAATTCGCCAACTCTATCTTTGACGGAAATTCCAGCTTTTTTTTCTGTACTCAAATAGGCTTCCATCAATTCGTGGTATGTTATCTTATCGGAATCAATGATAGGGTAGGTGCCATCGGTCAGTCCGATTTGTATAAGGGCGTTCCATGCATCACAAAAACCCCGGTATCGAATGGTGCCCCGGTAAAGCGAGGGAATACCATCGAGGCCATAAGCTTCCCGGTATAGCAGTGACTCCCGGTTGGCATAAACCTCGAAAGGTTCGTCGAAGCCGGGGATTTCGATCAATCGGTATTCTTTAAAAAGGCGGTTATAAGGAATGTATTTGAACTTTCCGTGTTCCAGGTATTGCGCCGTGCCTTGCCCAGCTTTTACCACATTTCGGGGGTTCCATGTGAACTTGTAGCGCCACGGGTTTTTTTTCAAGTTTTCCAAAGCCACGAGCCCACCTGCATTGGAACGGAAAGATGTGATGTTGCCGCCCATTCCTTTTATTTCGTCGATGGTCTTCATGGCGGACATATGGTCAATGCCAGGGTCAAGGCCAAGTTCGCCCATGAACAAGAGTTCCTTGTTGCGGAATTCGTCGCTGAGTTTATAAATGTCTTTTGACACATAAGAGGCCGTGATGAGGTGTTTGTTGAGTTTGATGCAGTCCGTCGCAACATCAATATGAAGATGTGCAGGCAGCAGTGAAATCACCAAATCCGCCCTGTTGATAAGGTCACGGCGATCATTGACCTTCATTACATCCAGCCAAACGCCGATGCCATTGGGGTGGTTGTTTACTTTATGGGCAGCTGCCTGAGGGTCGGCATCGGCGACCATGACGTGCCAATTATGCTGTTTGGCCTGATCCAGCATATAACGGATGAGTGAAGTGGACGAACGGCCTGCGCCGAGTAAGAGGATGTTGTTCATTTTAAAGAATCGGTGTTGAAGGTAATTGGGGGGATTAGGGTTTTGAGGTAATAGCAATTTCAACATTGGTCAGCGTACCTAATTCCCTAATTCCCCCATTTCCGGCGAATATAGACATTCATAAAAAAAACAAGGTTTACAAAAAAGGAATTAACTTGACGCCTGTTTGTTTTTTAGTTAAAACATTGAAAACCAATTTGGTAAGAAAATTGGCTAAATCAGAAGGCGGGCAAATATGATATGGCATCCCTGCTGTCATTTTTGCAAAAATTCCAATAGGCATGAGAAAGATCGAAATAAAAACCTCCTTTCATACTTATAACTCAGAACAGGAACTTCCTGAGAATGACAAACAACTTCTTTTAGCGGCCAAAAGTGCCTTGGGAAATTCCTATTCACCCTATTCCAAATTTCGGGTCGCCGCTGCTGTACTGCTTTCCAATGGTGAAATTGTCACCAGCACCAATTATGAAAATGCTTCTTACCCCATTAGTGTATGTGCCGAGCATTCCGCCCTCATCGCTGCCGCTAACCGTTTTCCGGATTCGCCACCAACAGCTGTAGCAATAACCGTCAAAACCCCGCATCGTACCATTGACCGTCCTGCCTTACCATGTGGCAGTTGCCGACAGGTCATTTGTGAAACCCAGCAAAAAAACGGACACGCCATCAAAGTGATCCTGCAAGGAGAAAAAGGGGAAGTCTATGTTTTTGAGGATGGGAAGGACATGTTGCCCTTGGCGTTCGATGGGTCGTATTTAATGTGAATTTTGGATAAAATCTTTGACAACCAGTTCCTTAGCCGCAAAGCGGCGACCCTTATCATACTACTGGACAGAGACAATGTACGTTAGATTTTAGAAACGACTGCACTTGTTTTCGCCATGAAAATCAGATTTTTAAAAATTTTATTTTCTCTAATGTCTATTGTCTGAAATCTCATATCCAGTAGTATGGACTCTTATCCAAAACTTAACGTTAGAAATTGATTGTATTTGAAGGAGAGGCGGTGTTGGTGAAGTCATGATTATTTTGAATCGAATGAAAATTTAGTATTTTTGGGAAGCCATCGTGAGAAAACTTGAATTAAACATATTACAAAACGGATTACCAGGGATTTCTAAAACAATGGGTGCTTTTTTAGCAGAAGCAGCTATGGTTTGTTTAGAAAAAAATGGCCATCAATCTGGAGTTAGGTTAAAAGTAACTGGTGATTTTCAAGAAACTTTTGAAGTTATTTGGTCAGGCAAGGTTGATACTATAATTGATGGTACTTGGAAGGATCAAAAAGAGGCGACAGAATTTGGAGCAACTGGGATAGCGCTTTTGCTGATGGACAAATTGAGTGAGTATCATACTTTTGAAAGGTCTAAAGGAGATTCGTTTGATTTTTATTTAAAGAAAAACTCTTTGAACATCCTATCAACCAATGAAGCAAAAAATATTGCCCTATTTGAAATTTCTGGAATTTGGAACGAGAAAAAAGGAAATACATTAAACATGAGGATTAACATAAAAAAGAAACAATTGCAGCATATTCCAATTGACTCTGACTTTTATGTTGTGGTAACCGAATTTAGTTTTCCAAAAGCAAAAATTATTAAAAATGGATAAAGCGCAAATATTGCATCGGGCTGCTATGGATTTTTATGACATAGGAAGGGTTGCCCGTGCAAAAGGGAAACAGGAAATATTTGATGAATATCTTCCCATAGCATTTGTATTGGACAAAGAGGCTGCCTATTTAATGCAGGCCCATAGTGGAGATTCCTTATGGAAATATAGTTATGCGAGGAGTGCTGCATGGATTGCCATTGAATGTGGATTGTACGAAGAAGCCAAAAAATTAGCTCAGCTTGGATTAAGTACCCCCCCCCCTGATCACGAAAAATATGAATTGGAAAAAGCTTTAAAAGTAGCTGATGAAAAACTAATAAATTCCTATAAAGCTGAAAATAATGACTTTCAATTTAAAGGTACTTTGACAGCCATAAATGTTGATGAAGGTCAAATACTAATTAGGGAAAATGGCAATAAAGAATATAAGGTTATAGTCCTTCCAAATAATTATGATTACCATTTTATTGGGGCGTTTATTGGACGTTTTGTCGAAATAAAAGCTAAAAAAAATAAGGAGCTATTTATTCTTGAAAACATTAGGTTAGCTGCCTAAGGAAGTAATGAAGAAAGTCCTGAATTTATATTTTATACTTAGGCAGTTTAATTTTTGTGTAATGGTATTGGCTGTTAATGTGCCAATTACATAAAGTTGTCAACTTAAGAGAACTGCCAATTTCCAGTATTTGATGACTTCTTGCCTTCACCGTGAAACTCATCGTTGATCATTATCCTGTTTCAAGCATCAAGGATATCAAAAATAGAATCCCCTTCGTCAACTCGGTTTGGGACATTAAATTTATAAATATACAAGGACAGGAGTTCGATCTAAATGCCATAGAGCATGGTATCCTCCGCAAAAATTTCCTGGACGGACGAATTCATGCAGCTATCAACTGCGCTTCCTACTCATGCCCACGCCTTCGGGATGAAGCGTTCTACGCCGACCGATTGGAAAGCCAACTCGAAAATGCCATGCGCATTTTCGTCAATGACCCACTCCGAAACAAGGTGGGTACCGACCGTGCAGAAATTTCAAAGATATTCAGTTGGTTTGGTAGTGATTTTAAGAAGGATGCTGGTTCGGTGCGTGATTTTATTAACCGATATGCCTCCGAACCATTAAATCCTAACGGTAAGATTTCACATTTGGACTACGATTGGAGTTTGAACAAGGCGAAGTGATCGGGAATTGGAGAATTGGTTAATTTGAGTACCTTCGACCTGACTATTAACTTATACCTATCTGCTGCTTCAATCAAACTCAATGAACGTGAGCATTTTAAAAAAAGCAACTTCTTATTTTGGTCAATCCGATCTAAGCTTTTCACCTTCCGATCCCATTGAAAAAGTAGTTGCTGTTCTGGGCAATAATTTTTCTGATCTTCTTAATAACACTTTTTCTGAACGGCTACTAAATCCAAATAATTCCAAATTGGATAGTACTCAAATACAAGAAGTTATTGAGAAATACACGAACATGAATGTAGCCATTGCAGCAGCCACCGCAGCAGCTCCAGGCCCATTGGGTATTTTGTCATCTGCCGCAGAACTGGTTTTGGTGACGGGCAACCAATTGAAAATGATTTATGACCTAGGCTGCTGTCATGATAAAGAATCGTTGCTCAACAAAGACCTGCTGCTTGATATTCCCTTGCAGTCAATGGGTATATCCACCGACCTCAGCAATTTCCAAAATCAATTAAGTCAAATAAAAGAATCGCCAGTTGAGTTGCTCCAGAAAAAGGCCACTTCCTACGCAAAAGTCATTGCATTAAAAAACCTGAAAAAATCGCTGGTCAAATTTGTACCCGTAGCAGGTTCAGTGATGATGTCTATTTGGACAAAAAAAGGAACAAAAAAAATTGCTGGAGTCGCAACCAAATTTTTGGATGATGCTGTTGTATTGCCTTCTATTTCCCAACAAAATAGCTTTAAGGAAGAAGAGCCAAAAGAAATACTGGTTGAGCGAATAAAAATACTCGCTACTCTCATGGAACAGAACGGTTCTATTAAAGAGGAGGAATTGGCCTTTCTTTTACCAGTCATTCAAAATTCCCCAATTGAAGAAAATGAAAAAAAACAATTACTGACAGAGGCCAAGCGCATGGGTAGTCATTTTGACATTGATTACAATGCCATTAAATCTATGCCTGATGCGGTAGATGATTTAATGACCGATATGGTTATATTGGCAAAAAGGGATGGGGAAGTTGGGCAAAATGAATTGGCATATTTAAAAGAAACAATCCGTCTGTTGGGTGAAACAGAAGAAGAATTATTGGATCTTTTACATGAGTAGGATTTTTTGCAATTGCAATTGATTTAGAACTTAGGGAACAGTGAAAAATAACTTACTGATTTAAAAAAAAGATTTACTAAATTTTTAAAATTTAGCAAATCGGTTAGCCTACCCGTTTTGCTATCCCGATGATTCTATCGGGATAGTAAAACTCGTTTATTACAATAAAGCTAAACAAATCGGAAAGTTATTTTTCACCGCCCCCTTAACTACTTTCTGAACACACCTCTCTCCACAGTTTTTCTTTTTCACATTCAAATATTTTAAACATGACATTGTCAATGTTATAAAAATCAAAAAATAAAACCCACTATTTAATTCCGATAAATTAATTTCTTCCTGTTTAATGGGAAGAATTATTTCACTACCCACTTCCAAAAAAAACGATGCCCTTCCTCGCTTTCCAACATCAGCCAATACATGCCCGCAATAGGCGGTGCCTCTATTTGAGCTTTTGTTGTTCCGGTTGATGCCTGTGTTTTATTCGTGGATATCCACCTGCCAACTGCATCAAAGACCTGTATTTTGAGAGTGCCAGTTTTGCTTTCTTCAAATAACAAAATAATATGTTCTCCTGCATGGGTTGGGTTGGGAAAAGCACTGGCTGCTATACCTGCAAATACTTCCGTTGCTGCCACTTCAAAATCCACAATAAAATTAAAAATGGTTTCACAGCCCAGTGAATCAGTCACAACAAGTGAGAAATCGCCGGGAGGGATATTTTCAAGGAAGTCTGTAGTGTCGCCTGTGTTCCAAAGGAAAGTATATGGAGGAATGCCGCCTTGGCTGCTATTAATAAGAATAGCGCCATTCATCTCCGTCGGCCCAGTGGCATGATCCACTAACGTGTCCAACTGAATGGTTGTATTTTCTGCAATTTCGATATTTCCGGATGTCTGACAACCATTGGCATCCGTTATGATGACCGAATACAGCCCACTTCCGAGGCTATCCAATTGGGAAGAAGTTTGGCCATTGTCCCATTGAAAATTATAGGGCATTGTACCACCATTGGCAATGGCCGAGGCAAAAGCATTCATCGCACCTTGGCAAACAGTTTCAGTGGCTTCAATGGACAATTCAAGTGAGTCGGGTGCTGCGAGTTGGAAGGTGGCCACGTCTGTGCATCCGAGTGCATCTGTGACCGTGACCGAATAAGTTCCAGGCGGTAATACACCAATTGTTTCATTAGCCTGCCCGTCTTGCCATGCCCATGTGTAAGGAGCGACGCCGTTGGGGGTTGCAGTGGCCGTACCGTCAGATGTGTCGTGGCAGGAGATACCTGTGCTGTCCTTCATAACAGTCAATTGACCATTGGCCTCCACAATAAAGGAATCAATGGCAGTGCAGCCCACAGAATCAGTCACTTGCAAGATATGGAGGCCAGCTGGCAAGTTTGCAATTTGCATGTCGGTGCCATTGCTCCACAGGATATTGTAAATGTTTCCTTGTGCAGGTGTGCCGCCTTCAATGATCGCCGATGCCGTTGCCAAAATGCCCGCCTCACAGTCAGCAAGGGAAGAGGATGCTGTTACAGTTAGCATTGGCGGTTGGTCAATGGTCAACTGAATATCCTCCGAACGTCCTTTCGAATCGTTGACAGTAATATCGAACGTACCGGGCGGAAGGCCATCCAATACAAAAGGCATGGAATCGGTGAAAGTAGATGCCCCGCCAAAGGTCAGCGTGAACGGCCCGCAGCCGGACACTGCGTCTAGGGTGGCGCTGCCTGTGCTTTCGCCGCGGCAGATGGTGGGCGATGTGCCACTTAGCAGCACGTCGAATTCTGAGGTTTCATAAGGCCCTATGTCCACCGTACCTTCGAGGATGCGGGGATTGCCTGCTATATCCATTGAAATGCCAAGTTGGTTGACGATGGCATTGTCCCCTGCATTGCGGGCGGGGGAGCAGGGGTGGAGGCGGTAGTCACCAGCGGCGGTGTCAAGGAATAGGGGGTCGAGGTTGAAGAGGTTGCCTGGGCCGCAGGTGATATTGGGTGGGAGGTTGTTACAGCCAGAAGAGGCAACGAGGGTGTTTTGTAGATAAATTGAATCCTGTTGAATGGTTAATAAATTATCGTGATTTTCATCATCCAATATAATAGAGTTTAGTATTTGAAAATTTTTATTAACAAAAAGGAGTGAAGTACTATCGCTTAAAAAATTTCCCAAAACACATCCTTCTATTATATCCTTTCCATTTAAATCATCAAAATGACTGATAAACCCTCCCTTGTCTATTGTATTTTTAACTATGATCGAGTTGGTAACTTCTATATCTTTTATGTGATCTGCTTCTATAAATATTAATGAGTTCTCAAATGGATCATTATTTCTGACCTCACAATTTTCGATATGAAACAAATTCAATTTAGACACAATGAAAATGTAATTACATATATTATTGGTAAAAGAAGAGTTTTTAATAAATAATTTTGTTGCAGGATAAGATTCAAAAAAAAGAGGATTCCCTACATTATTCTCAATGGCACAATCTTTAATTTCTGAAAAACCTTGGTCAGATATAGCAGCCGAAATATATATAGTGTTGGATGCAGTTTGGTAAAAAGCATAGTTGTTTTTTATATCACACTCTTTAATACTGATGTGATCTATATCTAAAAAAAAATCTGAAGACAAAAATAAGGCACTACCATTAGAGGCGGTATTTGAATAAAAACTACATCTATGGATATTTATTTCAGCGCCATCCGTTGTAGCCATTTCCATATATACACCACCACCAACTTGAGCAGCTTCATTTTTAATAAAATCACATTCTACGATATCAATATTGTCAGTGCCATCAATCTCTCTTACGAATAACCCTCCGCCAATTCTGCTTGCATAATTATTCCTAAAAATACAGCGGTAATATTCATTGGGCACTTCTACAAAGCTATTACCCTCCTTTCGGATGGCTCCACCATCCAGTACAGCTCTGTTATGATCAAATATACAATTATCAAATTGCGGCGCAACAGAACCATTGGGGCCATAGATATAAACCGCCCCACCATAATTAACAACGGAATTCTTTTCAAATCGGCAATTCCTTATTTTCGGGTAAGCATAACTGCCTTTGCCATAAATATAAATGGCTCCACCAGATGTATGGGGATGGAACAAGGAAGTTGACGTTCCATTGGCAGTTGCATTTTTAAAAACAAAACCATCCACAATGGTCGTTTGCCCAGAAGTGCCGATATACAAAAGGGTATAAGAATTATCTGTGCTATCACCTGGCAGGCCGATGTCGCCGTCAAGAATAGTTGGGTACAGTTCCCAATTTCGTTGTGAAAAATCGGTTTCAATTCCGGCAAATCCACCGAAGAGTGCAACGCTATCTTTTAATTCAAAATAAACAGTTTGGTCGGTATTGAAATTGGTGTAATAAGTACCCTGTGCTACCCAAACAGAATCGCCAGATTGAGCGATGTTAAGGGCGTAGCGCAGGTCAGAATAAGCGTTTGACCAAGAAGTGCCATCTTGGTTGCCGCCCCCGAAATTCTTTTTAACGTGAATAACTGCTCCTTGGAGATAAGGGCAAAATAGAAATAGAAAAAGCACAGTTAGAGATCTCATGGGACAGGTGTTTTCAAGTGAAATAAATAATGGTGAAGATAGGGAAATACTTTTCAAAAAAAGCAATTGAAAAAAAGCTTCCGATTAATCTTCCACAACAATAACTTCCCCGTCAAATTCCACTTTATCCCCCGCTCGCAATTTTTTCCGCACCTGCCATTCCACCTCCCCATTGAACAAAGCTTCGCCATTCTTGATCCTTATTTTAGCCTCGCCGCCAGAGCCGACTAAATTGAAGATTTTAAGCAACTTGTTCATTTCGATGTACTCTTTACCATTAAGTTTGAAACTGTTCATGTTTTTTGATTTTGTAACTGTAGTCAGGAGATTTATCTCCTGAACTGAATAGGTAATGGGAGATAAATCTCCCGACTACTGTCGCACGGAAACATAAAACTATTTTGGCGAAATAAGCTTGTTATTTGCCTTCTGTCTTTTCTGTTTGGTCAGAACTTATATTTTTGCCCTACATTTTCCAAAAAAACAATCAAAAGGGACAAAAGAATATAATCCACTGTGAGTAATAAACGAACCATATTATTGGAGTTGCAATACATGCCACCCGTCCACTATTTTACCAAACTGTTCACATACGACAAATTATTGTTGGAGGCGCAGGAGAATTACTCGAAAGGCTCCTACCGCAACCGCTGCCACATCGCGGGCGTCAACGGCATTCAGGTCTTGTCCATTCCGCTCCGCAAGGGCAAGCACAGCAATACCCGCATCCGGGATGTCCATATCGCCTATGATGAACCTTGGAACGGGAGGCATTGGAAATCTATCGAATCAGCTTATGGCAATTCCCCTTATTTCAAATTTTACAAAGATGATCTGAAAAAGTACTTTGTGAACAAGCGGTATGAGTACATGTGGGATTTCACATTTGACCTCCTGCTGTATTTTATTGAAACAATCGGTATCCACATTGAAATTGAAATGACCGCTGACTACTGGCACAAAGCTCCTTCCGGCATAGATGACTGGCGGGGCAAAATCAATCCAAAGACACCAGTCAACGACCCAACATTCCACCCCCACCGCTATTCACAGGTTTTTGAAGACCGCCACGGGTTTATGCCCAACCTCTCGATCATTGACCTGCTGCTATGCAATGGAAGGGCTGCGCGGAGCGAGATTCGGCAAAGCGTGGTTCAACTTGCCTGAACATCGATAGCCATATTTATTTTGCCGAATAAGTTAAAGCCATTACATTTGAGTAATTTGGGTGTTGGATATTGGGGCATTAGATTCTGGCCAATGAGCAATTAATACCTCAATATCCAATCACCCAATACCTAACAAAATCCATTCAATGAAAACTTTAGCAGACACTCAAAACGGCCTCAAGACGCTTCTTCCCGAAGGCATTGACGTAGCCATTAAGGGAATTAAAGAAGCCATTTCAAAAGGTACAGACAAATACAATGATTTGCTCCTGATCGAAGGGCGCTACCAAGATATAAGCAGACAATTGATCCAGGGCACCTTGAGCGATGAAGCCTCCCAACTGGAATTCAATAAAATAAGAAAAGACCTGCTCGACTTTATTGATAGCTTACAGGAAGTCCATTTGGCAGAAGCTGAAAAAAAGGGCGTGGACGGCAAGCCTGACATTTACAACGGCGAGGTGCTGTACCGTATCCCCAAACAAATGCAGAAGGATGAGGAAACCAAATGCCTCGTGCGCCTTGCATTTGACCGGGCCATCATCACCCAAGACCTCGAAAAACAAGAGGGCGATGTGATGAAGGACCTTCGCATTTCAGAAGTCATGGGTGTGGAATTGCTCGACATGGCAGGCAATGCTTTCCAGATCAGGACTCTGCACGACACCGTGCAGTTTGTGGAAAAAGACCTTTATACGGAGTGGCTGTTTTATGTAAAACCCATCCTCGAAGGCATACATCCACTGGTACTGAAAATTTCAATTATTGAAATAAAAGATGGCATCGAACGCAAACGCAATGTGGTGTTGGAGGAAAAAGTAGAAATTATTTCTACAGTGCCCGAAAAAAGTGGTGTAGCAGAAGAGTTTGCCAAAGCAGGCATTGCTTTGACTGTAGCCGGAAGCCAACAAGATGGGGGAGGAGGGCTGGAAGAATTGCCCCAACCACGACCGAAAGCATCTGACACTGCAAGGCCTGCTCCGGCTCCTACGCCTGCTCCTGCCACTCAGCGTTCGGGGACTTCGTTTAGGAAAATTGCATCTGTCCTTTCTGCTTTCGTCGTTTTGATTGTCGCATCTTGGGCTATTTGGAATAACGTTTCCCCAAATCCTTCTGATATCAAACCAAACGACCTTGCAGAAGAAGACCACAAAGCTTGGGATCGGATCAAGGACAATCCCACTTTATTGGACATCAGGGCATTTTTGGAAAAATACCCAAAGAGCGATTGGTCACATCGTGCGAGGGGCGTTCTTGATAGTCTTGACCAAGAGGCTTGGCAGTCTGCTTTAGCCTCCAACGATTTGAACCGTTTAAAACAATACCGGAATCAGTTCCCAGAAGGAAGGTTCACGGATGAAGCTGCAACTATGATTAAAGATATGGAAAGCGGTATTGCACAAGAGACAGGGCCCGAAACTGAAAAACCCGCTCCCGTTCCTACCAAACCAATTAAAGAAAAGGATGAGCCAAAGTATCAAACCAATGAGCAAAACCCTAATAATGACGAACCACCAAAAACGGACACCGCCATTACTGCTATGGATACTGATAACCAAATTGAAACACCCCAACCTGAAAAGCCCACTCCCATTGATCCAAATGAACCGATACCCATGAGATTGGCTTCAAGGCTGCCCATTTATCCTGGTTGTAAGAATGACGATCAACAGCAAGAACGAGCATGTACCAATAAGAGCATAGGCAGGTTTGTAAAGAAAAACCTGAATTACCCTCAAGAGGCACGACGGATGCAAATTGAGGGAACAGTGACGGTTCAATTTGTCGTCGAGAAAGATGGAAGGGTAACGGGCGCCCAATTCAAAAACGACATCGGCGGCGGTTGTGCCAAAGAGGCAGTACGGCTGGTGCAAAAGTTACCTAATTTTGAGCCAGGGCTGAACCGTATAGGGCAACCTGCAAGGATAAAATACTTGTTGCCGATCCGGTTTGATTTGCATTAAGAATCGGGGGGCGAATAAAGAATGGTTTAACCTCTACTTTTTTGTTTTCCAACAATCCCGACTACGTTGGAACTTTTCGTAAAACAATTGTATGGAGGTCTTATTTAAATTTGGTGCATTTGCCTTAAACCAGTAGTTTGAGAATTTGCCAAATAATTTGTTCCTCAATCTTCATTCTACCGTCAAACCTTTTAGCCATTTTACCATACAACCATTTTATAAATGTCAAACATACTAAACGACCACCTCCAACACCTCCGTTCACAAATCAACGAGATCGTCAAAGACCTTCACGGTCTGACCCTTGAGATTGGTCACCACGAACTCGCACAAACCGTCAGCGATCTTCGCAACCGCATCAATGAACCGTTCATGTTTGTTATTGTTGGAGAAGTCAAGGCAGGGAAAAGCAGTTTTGTAAATGCCTTATTGTCAACGGGAAAGGAAGTTTGCAAAGTCGCCCCCCAGCCGATGACCGATACCATTCAACAAGTCGTTTGGGGAGAAAAAGAAGAGGTGATCGTCATCAATCCCTATTTGAAAAAAATAACCCAGCCTGTTGAGATTTTAAAAGAAATAGCCATCGTGGATACGCCGGGCACGAATACCATAGTCGATCATCATCAGGAGATCACCGAACGCTTCATCCCGGCCAGTGACCTGATCGTTTTTGTGTTTGAGGCTAAAAACCCTTACCGCCAATCAGCATGGGATTTTTTCGATTTTATCAAAACGGAATGGCGGCGTAAGGTCATTTTTATTTTACAACAAAAAGACCTGATGAACGAGTCCGACTTGCAAGTCAACATCAATGGTGTGCGGGAGCATGCGATGAAAAAAGGCATCCCGGAGCCGCAGGTATTTGCCGTTTCTGCACTGCTGGAGCAAGAGGGGCAAAAAGCCCCACCACTCGACCTCGACCTCCAGCCAGAAGAATCCGCCAAGAGGCTTCATAGCGGGTTCATTCCCCTGCGGAAATTCATCACGGAAAACATCACCGGCGGCAAAGCGCCTGTCCTGAAATTGCAGAACAACATTGCTACCTCCCGCAACCTGAATGAACGCATCGCCAAAGGCATGGCCGACCGACGCAAGCAGTGGGAGGCTGATACGGCTTTTAGAAAAAATGTTACCCAAACCCTTGAAAAACAAGAAGGTAAGTCGCTTAGGCAAGTAGATATGTTGGTGGAAAACCTCATAGCTGGCTATGACCGAATTACCCGGCAGAAAGAGGAAGAACTCTCCAGTGGCCTGTCTTTTTTCTCCTTGCTCAAACGAAGTATTACAGGTCTTTTTTCCAAAAAACAAAGTGCTCAGGAGTGGCTCGAATCCCTAGCAAGCGACCTTGACCGTGACCTCCAACTCGAACTTCAAAACAAGCTCAACGACAATGTGGCCGACCTCGCCGACTCCATCCAGCAGATGGCCAAAATGATAGACCGGCAAATCCACAATAGCACGACCATCCTCAAAAACAACCATGACATTTTCAGCGACATTGCCGAACGCCGGGCAAATGTGATGGCTGAACTGCAAGAGACTTTTACCAAATTTCTCAACCGCCCGGAGAATTTCACTGCCGATGAACTGTTTCCCGACAAGCAGCCCGGTACTGGTTCGATGGCTACGGGCGGCGGCTTGGCCGTGATAGGTATTATCCTTGCCTCCGTTACCAAAATGTCTGTTTTCGACATCACAGGCGGCGTACTGACGACAGTAGGATTATTATTTGCGGGATTCACTTCCACTGCTAAAAGGAGAAAAATTTTGGATGGTTTTCGAACAGAAATTGCCAAAGGCAGAACTGCGATGGAAACAGATTTGTCCGAAAAGCTAAAAACCTATGTTACGGGCATCAAGGAAAAAATAGACGCCAATTTTGAGGGTTTTGATGAAATGATTGCCAGGGAGGAAGGGCAGATCGTTAAATTGGAGGCAGAGCAGCGAGGGATTGAAGAGCGGTTGGTGGTTGTTGAAACCAAAATTGGATCAGATGGTTCTTATTGGGTAATCAAAGTGCCGGGCACTTCACCTTGTTCCCCTTCACCAATGCTCCATCTAGGTCCAGTACATGGATGACCGAAATCTCTGCACCGCCCTGCATGTGGCTTGCCCTGCGGAGGCTGGAAACCGTTGAAGTCATACGACAAGGTGTAAGGACGTATTGCCGTGGTCGAAACGGAAGCTAAACACCGCTGCATCCACGCCAGCCACATCGCTTTCCAAGTACCAGCGCAGCCAAGCGCCGAGGTAAAAATGCTGCTTCGTTTGGTGAAAAGATGCATCCCTTTTGAATTTTACAAATGTTCCGCCATTAATCTCCTGGTGCGGCCCCTGGTTCATGAACATGCCCGAAGGGACGATGGACACATATTTCCCCAAACGAAGGTCGGCGCCACCATGCAATATCAGTTTTCGGAAATAAGGCACTGCCTCCCCTGGGTTGTTGGTAGCACCGCTGCGGAACGACACATCTGGCTGGTGTGATGTGCGAATACGACGCCCCCACATAAAAGGAGCTGTGCCACTGAAACTGGTAATACCACGCTGCCCCGACCGACATATCGAAGTAGCCAGTGTTGTTGGGCGTGCCATCAAATGCGATGGTCTCTTCTTCAAAGCCGAACATCTTTGAATAGTCAATTGACTGGCGGAACCAATCGCCCTGAAAACCCAACGACACAAGGTTCTCCCCCTTCCTGTCCAATGCTTTCACCACAGAAAAGGCCAAGCCTGCTTTTGTAGTGGTAAAATCAAGGTCGCCCGCTTGGTCGGCGAACAGGTTGATGCCGCCGCCGATGAAACCGCTCTCGCCAGCTGGGGCCAATTTCATATCGGAAGAGGCCATGACCGTTTTATACCCTTTGGTAAAGCTGTTCCATTGGCTGCGGGCATTGGCAATGAAACGGATGTCGCCCTTGGCGATCACGCCTGTCATGGCAGGGTTGAGGTAGGTCGGTGAGGCATGGATGTGTGCCCAGTGAATGTCCTGTGCGGACATAGAAATAATGCCCAGTGCCAGTAGCACTGTCATTGTCAGTTTTGGTAAAATCTTGTTCATACGTGCTGTTGTAAGTGGTTAAAAATCAATTCCTGTGAGTAAGTCCAGCACGTTGATAATTGGGTATCGGTAATTGGGTAGTTGGTATTATCTAATCACAGTAATATTTCCAGTTATCAAATAATACTCGCCAAGTACGCAATCCCCTTCGAGGTAGAACACATACACGCCGGGGTTCACGGGCTTTCCGCGGAAAGTGCCGTCCCATTTATCGTTCACCACATCGCGGCTCTCAAAGACCAGTTCGCCCCACCGATTGAAAATGCGGACGAGGGAAATGTCGAGGAAAGCATGGTTGTAGCGCACTTCGAAAAAGTCGTTGGCGCCGTCGTTGTTGGGGGTGATGAAATTGGCTGTCAATAGGTCACCATCAGGGCAGTCCTCCGAATAGGTCAGCAAGACTTGGTCCTCGTCTTTGCAGCCGTCGTCATTGGTGGCAATGACCTTGTAGCGCATCGTTGGCGCTTTCATGACGTACATTTCCTTGCAATTTTCACAAACCACCTCGCCCGTCAAGTCATTGTACACTACGAAATCTGCTAAGGGGTC
The DNA here is from genome assembly GCA_965222975.1 of Saprospiraceae bacterium. Classification (GTDB taxonomy): domain Bacteria; phylum Bacteroidota; class Bacteroidia; order Chitinophagales; family Saprospiraceae; genus UBA6168. The sequence goes on from CBDCVJ010000086.1 coordinate 558,856, forward strand.
ATCCACCCAAACCGACAGCAAGAGACTGTCACCCATCGCCGTTGATTCATCAAGGGTAATTTCCACTTGGGGCGGTTGGTTGACTTCCACCAATGCGGTGGCTTCTATGGTATCCCCAAAGCAATTGACAGTGGTGACGGTATAAACGGTAGTAAATTCAGGCGATGCAAACGGGTCAACACAATCCGTACAGCTCAAGCCCGCCGCTGGCGACCAATGCACATTCGTTGCCCCTTCCACAAAAAGCTGCACCTGTTCGCCCCGGCAAATGACTGCATCGAAAGTGGAAATTTGGATATTGGGCCTGATGGCCAGCTCATGGATCAACATGCTGTCGCAGCCCATGGTGGATTGCAATATTTCCACAACGGTCGTGTCGCTTGAGAAATATTGGCCCACCAGCAAAATGGAGTCGCCTTCGCAGACCGAGTGTTCAAAAACCTCTTCGTAATGGTCGGCAAAAGTGAGCAGTGTTGTGACGATGCTATCGCATCCACCCATGCTCGTCAGCGTGTCCACCACTGTTCCTTCTTGTTGGTAAAATTGGCCGTTCACGTATAGGCTGTCACCTTCGCAAAAGGCCATTTCTTGTGAAATGACATGAGGGGGCAGGATACTCAACCCAAGTAAAACCACTGAATCACAACCATTTACCGACGTCAGTGTATCCACATAAATGCCCGGCTGCGAATAGTAATTGTTTCCAAACAAAACACTATCACCAGAGCAGATCGCAAACTCCACCTCATAAGTGTTGGAGGTGGTAAAAACCAATTTTGTAGTAATGATGCTATCACAGCCATTTACCGAAACCAATGTGTCCATGTAGCTGCCTTCCTCCGAAAGGACATTGCCGTTCACCTCTATACTACCACCTCCGCATAAGCTAAATGATTGAAACGACATGATCGGCTGTGCCCATGAAAGCTCAAACGAAACGATGGAATCACAGCCGTTTGAGGAAGCCAAGTATCCAGATAGATGCCCGGCAGCAAGTAATAATTGTTTCCAAAAAGAACACTGTCGCCAGCGCAGATTGCCGCCGTTTCCTCATAAATAGCCGGGTTGGTAAATGTCAGGACGGTAGTGACGATGGAATCGCAGCCACTGCTTGCCATCAAGCTGTCAATGTATGTACCCTCCTCTGTCAGCACACTCCCGTTCACCTCGATGTTGCCGCCCATGCAGATGCTGAACGACTGCGAAAAGGTGATCGGCTGCGCCCATGAAAGCTCAAACGAAACGATTGAATCACAGCCGTTTGCAAGAGGCCAGTGTATCCAAATAGATGCCCGGCTGCGAGTAATAATTGTTTCCAAAAAGAACACTGTCACCAGCGCAGATTGCCGCTGTTTCCTCATAAATAGTTGAATTGGTAAATGTCAGGACGGTAGTGACAATAGAATCGCATCCACTGCTTGCCGCTAAGGTGTCAATGTATGTACCCTCCTCGGTCAGCATCTCCCCGTTCACCTCGATGCTGCCGCCTATGCAGATGCTGAACGACTGTGAAAAGGTGATCGGCTGCGCCCATGAAAGCTCAAACGAAACGATGGAATCACAGCCGTTCGATGCTGTCAAAGTGTCCAAATAGATGCCCGGCAGCGAGTAGTAATTTCCACCAAACAAAAACACTATCGCCAGCGCAGATGGCCGTTGTTTCCTCATAAATGGCCGAGTTGGTAAATGTGAGTAGAGTGGTGACGATGGAGTCGCATCCACTGCTTGCCGCTAAGGTGTCAACTACCGTTGCTTCTTCTGCATAAACCTGCCCATTGATTTCCACACTACCACCTTGGCAAAATGACATTTGTTGATTGGAAGTGGCTGGGGGCAGGAGACTCAACGTCAGCACCACAATGCTGTCGCAGCCACCGCTTGCCGTCAAGGTATCGGTAAAAGTACCCGGCTGTGAGTAAAAGTTATTTCCCAAAAGAATACTGTCCCCGCTGCATATCGTCGCGCTTTCATTATAAACCGTTGATGCCGAAAAAGCAAGCAACGTGGTAACGATGCTATCGCAGCCGTTCGCAGCCGCCAATGTATCAACCACCGTACCCTCCTCTGTGTAAATTTTACCGTTCAACTCAATACTGCCGCCGGGGCAGAAGCTCATTTCCTGTTGTGAAAAAACAAGCGGGATGAAGGACAACTCCAGCACGACGATACTGTTCGCAGCCGTCCACGGCGCTCAGTGTGTCGGTGTAAATGCCCTCGGTGGAATAATGGTTGCCGCCCATGCCGACGCTGTCGCCGGGGCATATTTCAAAGGAGACGTTGTGTACCCCCGATGTAGTGTAGGTGAGCAGCGTTGTTACGATGCTATCGCAGCCGTTCGCAGCCGTCAGGGTGTGTCAATGATCATCCCTTCCTCTGTATAAACATTGCCATTTACTTCGATGCTACCGCCGGGGCAAAAGCTCATTTCTTGTTGTGAGGTGACGGGCGGGAAGTGTTTTATTTCCAAAATGACAATGCTGTCGCAGCCACCGCTGGCGGTCAATGTATCTGGATAAATACCAGTTAATGAGTAGTAGTTATTTCCAAAAAAGACACTGTCGGATTGGCAAATAGTGGCTTCTATTTCGATTGGCTCCAAGGATAAAATAGAGAGTACCGTCACTACGACGCTATCGCAACCATTTGACGAAGCCAGCGTGTCAACAATAGTCCCCTCGGTGAAATATTCTTGGCCGTTGAGCAGGATGGAAGTGCCCTCGGCAGAAACTGATGGATTGTTGTGTCAAGGCATGCGGCAAGATGGTCAGTTTCCGTGGCAACGATGCTGTCGCAAACCGTTGGCTGCCGTCAAGGTATCTACAAAAGTGCCTGTTGATGCATAGGTGTTATCGCCAACTACAACCTGGTTCCCCCTCACAAAGGCTAATGCTTTGGGGTGCCTTGTGAAATGGGTAAAAACGGTCAGCTCTGTGGTGATGATGGAATCACAACCGTTGGCCGCCAACAGGGTGTCAATAATGGTGCTGTCGGAGAAATAGGCCTGCCCATTGACGAGGGCCTGCTCACCCTCACAGATTTCAATGGATTGGGTGGCAGTAGAATATGGCAACCACCACCAGTTCCGTCGTGACGATGAGGAAGCAAGCCGTTGTCCGCCGTCAGCGTGTCAACGACCGTACCTTCGGTGGAGTAAAACTGGCCGTTGACCTCCACCGTTTCGCCTTCGGCAAATTGTGATAGTTTGGAAATCTGGTGCCATTAGCCAAAACAGCCAGTTGGGTGATCACAATGGAGTCGCAGCCGTTGGCCGTTGTCAAAGTGTCCACGATCATTCCCCCTTCTGTGTAAATGTTGCCATTTAACTCAATGGATTCGCCTTCGCAAATAGTAACGGATTGATTACTGCTGGATATGGGAAGCGGCAAAATTTCCGTGGTGACGACAGAATCGCAGCCGTTCGCAGCAAGGAGGGTGTCAATGATGGTGCCGCCCGAAGAATATAGGTATTTCCGTTTATGTCTATCGTTTCGCCGTCGCAGATGCTCAATGATTGGCTGGTGAAAGAATGTGGCAAAATGGTCAGTACGGTCGTGACGACGGAATCGCAGCCGTTCGCTGCGACCAAGGTGTCCAATGACCGTCCCGCCACTGAATAGCTGTTGCCGTTTATGTCAATCGTTTCGCCATCGCAGATGCTCAACTGTTGTGTGGTGAAAGAGTGCGGCAAAAACGGTCAACTCGGTAGTGACGACAGGAATCGCAGCCGTTCGCTGCGACCAAGGTGTCAATGACCGTCCCGCCAACTGAATAGCTGTTGCCGTTTATGTCAATCGTTTCGCCATCGCAGATGCTCAACTGTTGTGTGGTGAAAGAGTGCGGCAAAACGGTCAACTCGGTAGTGACGACGGAATCGCAGCTGTTCGCTGCGACCAAGGTGTCAATGACCGTCCCGCCAACTGAATAGCTGTTGCCGTTTATGTCAATCGTTTCGCCATCGCAGATGCTCAATGATTGGCTGGTGAAAGAGTGCGGCAAAATGGGTCAGTACGGTCGTGACGACAGAATCGCAACCGTTCGCAGCGACGAGTGTGTCAATGATGGTGCCGCCTGTGGAATAGGTATTTCCGTTTATGTCTATCGTTTCGCCGTCGCAGATGCTCAATGATTGGCTGGTGAAAGAGTGCGGCAAAATGGTCAGTTCCGTGGTGACGACAGAATCGCAGCCGTTCGCAGCGACGAGCGTGTCAATGATGGTGCCAGCCCGAGGAATAGGTATTTCCGTTTATGTCAATCGTTTCGCCGTCGCAGATGCTCAATGATTGGCTGGTGAAAGAGTGCGGCAAAATGGTCAGTTCCGTGGTGACGACAGAATCGCAGCCGTTCGCAGCGACGAGCGTGTCAATGATGGTGCCGCCCGAGGAATAGGTATTTCCATTGATGCCGATCGTTTTCACCGTCGCAGATGCTCAATTCTTGTGTGGTGAAAGAGTGCGGCAGAATGGTCAACTCGTTAGTCACCACAGAATCGCAGCCGTTTCGCAGCGACCAAAGTGTCAATGGACCATCCCACCTGCGGAGTAGCTGTTGCCATTGATGTCAATTGTTTCGCCATAACAAATGCTCAATTCTTGTGCAGTAAAGGAGTTGCGGCAGAATGGTCAACTCGGTAGTCACCACAGAATCGCAGCCGTTCGCAGCGACCAAAGTGTCAATGACCATCCCACCTGCGGAGTAGCTGTTGCCATTGTTGTCAATTGTTTCGCCATAACAAATGCTCAATTCTTGTTGCAGTAAAGGAGTGCGGCAGAATGGTCAACTCGGTAGTCACCACAGAATCGCAGCCATTCGCAGCCACCAAAGTGTCAATGACCGTCCCCGCCGACTGAGTATGTGTTTGCCGTTGATTTTCAATTTCTCGCCATCGCAGATGCTCAATTCTTGCGTGATAAATTGAGTGCGGTAAAATGGTGAGCTCCGTTGTGACGACAGAATCGCAAGCCGTTGGCAGCGGCCAAAGTGTCAATGATTGTCCCGCCAACTGAATAAGTGTTGCTATTTGATATCTATCATTTCCCCAAAACAAATAGCCATGTTTTGAAAGGTCGGTGGTGGCAATGGTTTTACCACCAAACTGAACGCTGTCGGATAGGGTCGAACAAAGCGGGTTGGAAAGGTCGTCTGGAGTATCGGCGGCCACGAGGCGGTACCATCCGGGCATCCGCCAAGGCTGCGGCTGCCAATAGGAAGGTTTCACTATTTTCACTGGAAAGTACAAACCATGTTTGGCCATCTGGGCTGTACTGCCATTGGTAGGCTGGCGTATCGTAACCTACTTGCGAACTTAATTCAACTGGTTCATTTTCACAGACTTCTGTTCCACTGCCAAGAACCGCTTCCACTACGGGGTTTGCAAGACTCTACTTGAATCGTTTGCGAAGCAGATACAGAATTCCCGCAGGCATCTGTAGCTGTCCAAGTGCGGGTGATGGTGTATCGGTTGACGCATTCGCCGTCGGTTGTCGCTTCTGTAAAAGCAAGGTTGACAGTACCGCAGTCGTCTGTGACGCTTGGGTCAACCACGGTGGGCACTTCGTTGCAAAGGGACAGTGGTGTCGTTTGGCATTTCACCAAAAACAGGGGCAGTGGTATCGGTCAGCGTGATTACCTGAACATCTTGCGCGGTGTTGCCACAGGCATCGGTCAATGACCAAGTACGCTGAATGGAAGCAGCCCCTTCGCAAGGTGTATTTACCAAAACCTCATCGGTATAAGTGGCCTCTCCCACCGCTCCACAGGCGTCTGACTCATCGGTCACATCACCTGTCAAAGTGAGGTCGGAGGGGTCATCGGAACAATCGAGTGTGATGTCGGCAGGGGCAGTGAAAATAGGCGCTTGGGTATCCACTACAGTAATCGTTTGGATGCCGATGGCCTCATTGCCACAGTCGTCAGCTAAGCGCCAAGTACGCTGGATGGTCTGCTCGTTGGGGCAAGGCGCATCGAGTAGGTCATCGGTGTAGGTAGCCTGCCCGGGGCTGCTGTCGCAGTTGTCGTTTTCGTCCAAAACATCGCCCGTGAAATTGAGGTCATTGACATCGGTCGTACATTCTATTGTAATATCGGCAGGTATTGTGAACGTCGGCGCAATGGTGTCAATGAGGGTGATGACCTGCACCCCTTCGGCCACATTGCCGCAGTCGTCCTGCACGGCCCAGGTGCGGGTGACGATGGTCTCTCCATCGCAATTGTTTGTGACCTCGTCGTTGTGTATGAACACATTTTGATCGGGGTCGCAGTTGTCCTGAAAATTGGTGGGGAAGCCCGTCAAGAAAAGGTCGAAAGGGTTTTGCGAACAATCCAACGTCAGGTCGGCAGGCGGGTCAAAGGTAGGGGCAATGGTATCTTGCAAATAAATGATCTGCTCGGCAGTGGCCGGGTTGCCGCAGTCGTCCACGAGCAACCAAGTGCGGGTGATCCGCATTTCGCCCCCACAAACAATTTCCACTTCATCATCATAAACGGCCTCACCAATATCCACTGTGCAATTGTCCGATTCATCGGTCACATCGCCTGTTAAGCTCAGATCGGTAGGGTCGCCACTGCAATCAATCGTAATATCAGAAGGGACGGTGAAATTGGGGATCAGCACGTCCCACATCACCACCCAATTGCCATCGAACGGTATTACGCCCGGATCAACATCTTCACATGCAATACGGGACACATAGATCGAATCCACGCCCCAGCAGCCGGACAGGGCATCCTGCACATTTAAAATATACAACCCTGCTTCTGTCACTTCGACCAAAGCATCGCTGGAATAAAAACCAAACGGCCCAGTCCAGTGAAAAAGGTCGCCATTGCTGATGCCGAGTAGCTCCGTTCTGAAAGAACAGTCCCATGTCGTATCGGCGAGTATTTCCACATTGATATCTTTAGTCAGGTCGGGTACATAAACAGTATCCGCCGCTTCCGTACATCCCTGAATAGCAGTGCCGTGCAAAATGTAATGCCCCGGCCCATCCACGAGAATGGAGAAACTATCGGGCGGGGAAACGATATTCCCGTCAGGCGTTTCCCAATGATAATACGCCCCGATGACCTGCTGCTCCGAATGCAGCCAAACCTCTTCTTCGTAACAGGAAAGGCTGTCCCCAACAATGTCTGGCGGCACATCAGGGATGGCCCCAAATGGGTAAGGCCCACTGAAATCCTTCAGTTGGGCCGTAAAAGAAGCGGAGGCACGGGCCTTAAAGAGGATCGCCCCGAAGGGGTTCCAACAGGGGTCGGTGCCGTCCACCCATTGAGCCAGCGCAGGGTCAATGCCAAACTTGGAAAGGTTGACGGCTATTTCTATAAATTGCCAAGTGTCGTATTGGTCAGACAATTGCCCCGATGCATCCAAAGTGCCCCATGGTGGCCCAGTGGTGTTTTGCGGGTTGGATTTGCCACAACTGACCATACTGCCCGGAGGCGTCAGGATGGAGGCATAACCATATTCTGAATTGACCGATTCGCCATCAAACTCGCTTCCCCATGTAAAGGTGTTGGGTGCCAGGTTTTCAAAAGCATCCCTGCCCGTCCAGATGCGGAGTTCGATTTCCGGGACGGCACTGGTGGAAAAGACCACAGAAAGGACGAGGTCGCCCGGCCTCAAGATATTGCCATCCGCATCGAACAGCCATGCAGTATGCCCGCCTTCCGCACCGCCGGATGAAAAGCCGTTTGCCGGGTCATAAATTATTTTTTCGGAAAACAATTCCACGTCGAGGTAGCTCTCGCCGCTGTTGGAAATTCTAGAAAAACCCGTCATCAACCAGAGGTCGTCGAAAGCCGTGACGCCATTGCGGCGCAAGTGGCCGTAACAATCAATGAGGTCGTTTTTTGGCGTCACGTTCATCGGGCCTGCGTTCCAGATGGACGGGTCTTCGCCATTTTTGCTGGCACTGGTAAAAGCAGATTGATCCGTGTTTCCGGTGCCACCATAAAAATCACGGGCATAAATTCCGTCCTGCCAGCGCAGGCCATTGATGATGGAGTTGGGCGGCAGCGACATGCCGCCGAGCAAGTGCAGGTTTTGGAAAGAAGGGTTGTCCCAGGCACCTGTGCTGTCAATGCCGATCGCACCAAGGCCTGTGCCTGTGTAAATCATTTCATTAAAAAACCAATCGTCCGTGGAATTCAAACCAGAGAGGTTGCCAAACTGAGAACCATTGGCATAGAGGTCGCCATCAATGCCGAACATGGCCGCATCGCAGCCGTCCTCTACTGTTTGGGCTGACAGGTATGATAGTGATGTGAGGGCTACAAAAAAAAGCCCTGTGATACGTGGTAGCATTTCAAAGTAAGTGTTTGATCAAATTATCCTGTTGTGTTTGTTTTTTACCGATGGGAAATGCTGATTAAAAGGAGGGTGGGTAAAAGTGGCGCCTCTGGACTATATCCAATTAGCAAACATTAAAATTTATAAACGGGAATTTAAAAGGAGGAAATGTTCCAGAGGGCAAAGCAAAATGAAATAAAGAACTACAAAGCTATGGTGTTTAATTGTCATAAGCAATGCCATGCCCAAAAATTAAAACACAAAAACAATATTAATTCAACAAAAAATGTGACATGGTTTTTTTCTTTTTATTTATGAAAACTGTTGATTTTTATACGTACAATTTATTTTGGGAAATGATTTTTATCCAAAAATAACAAATATTGTAAGTTGCTGTTTTTCAGCAACCTAAAAAATATTATGCTTATGAAAAGACGTTTATTATTTTATAAAAAAAACACAGTGGCCAATAATTTTACAATAATTATTTTCAAAAAATATATTTTCCGTTTTCTTGACAAAACAAAATCCCCACCCTTACCTTTGCACCACTCACAACGAAGATTTCCCTTCTGGTATCACTTTCCATTTTTAAAACCCTGTACTGAATATATCCAAAATATATGGCCATTTTTTATTTGGCTTATAGCGTTTCATTCTGCACAAATTGTATTTCTCCTTTCTCATTAAAAATATCTTTATTGCATTTTAATAAAATGTAGTACTGATAATACGCAAATACTTGCGTATTTTTTATTAATCAATTTTTTAACCATTAAATTTTTTCTTACTATGAAAAACTTCACTGAGTTCAAACTGAACGACGAGCAAGCACTGAACACTATTGGAAAAGGGCGCCCAGATTTCGCCGACCAACCAGACGGCGCTGGCACGCCTGATTACGTTGACGGCCTTCCTGAAGGTGCCCAAGACGTGAGCGATCTCGCCGGCACACCAGATTTCGCTGGTACGCCTGACGGCCTTCCTGAGCCACAAAACCCATAAAGATTTGGATTTGCACTTAATTGCAACATGTGGACATTCAAACACTATTTTTTTAACCTTTAAATTTTTTCTTACTATGAAAAACTTCACTGAGTTCAAACTGAACGACGAGCAAGCACTGAACACTATTGGAAAAGGGCGCCCGGACGCAATCGGCACCCCAGGTGGTGGCATTGGCGACGATGTAACCATTCCAGAAGAAGCCGTCATCCCTGATGCACTTCCAGAAGAGGCTGCTGTACCAACCGATCTGCCAGATCCACAGAATCCATAAGAAGTGAACAATTTAGTTTACTAATACATGTTATACCGAAACATCAGTGGCTGGGTTTTTGCGCCCAGCCGCTGGTATTTGACCTCAAACCTACCTCTTCTTCTCGCATCTGTTTCCCTATTGTGCTTATCAAAATTTACTAAATTCAAACATCCATGTATTCCATGAAAAACATTCAGATTCCATCCATTGCACTCCTCTTAGGTCTTGTTCATCTTTCGCGTGTCAGCAAGACGAAGACCCCATTACGAATGTGGGCGGCCGTCCCACCGTTTTCAACCTCCGCCTCACCGACGACCCCGTTGACGCCGATCAGGTCAACGTGGACATTCAACAGGTTTACATTTTCGGGCAAAATGAAAAAGATTCCATTCCGCTCGGCGCAAATGCCGGGGTCTATGACCTGCTTCAATTGCAAAATGGGGTGGACACGCTACTGGCGAGTATGTCGGTCAATATTGACACCGTGAAACAAATCCGCCTCGTCCTGGGTGGCGACAACACCGTCATGGTGGACAGTGTGCTGCACGAAATGAAAACCCCAAGCGCCCAACAATCTGGCTTGAAAATAAAAGTGGACCTTATCCTCAGCGAACTCGATTCCATTGACGTACTGCTTGACTTCGACGCTGGCGAATCCGTCAAAGAACTGGGCAACGGGGGCTACCTCCTCAAGCCTGTGCTGCGCGTGCAATGACAGGAATTGGGGAATTAGGGAATTAGGTTTGTCGCCAGCCCCCAATTCCCTAATTCCACAATTCCAAAAAATCCCCCCCCTATTTTACAGAGAAAACTTACACACCAATGGGGAAGGGGTTTCCTTTTAAAAAACAACTCGACCAGACGGACTGCGGGCCGACCTGCCTGCAGATGGTAGCCCAGTTCCACGGCCGCACCTACCCCGTCGAATACCTGCGGGAGCACTGCTACATCAGCCGCAACGGAGTGTCCGTGGCGGGCATCAGCGAGGCGGCGCAGGCTATCGGTTTCCGCACACTGGCCGTACAAATCCCTTTTTCCAAGTTGAAGGAAGCGCCCCTGCCCTGCATTGTCTATTGGCGGCAGCGGCATTTTGTGGTGGTGTATAAAATAAAAAAAGGGCAGGTGTATGTGGCCGACCCCTCGTTCGGCAAGGCGCAGTTCACCGAACAGGAATTTTGCGGCGGCTGGATGGGGGAGGCACGGGACAAAGGCGGCATCGCCCTGCTACTCGAACCCAAACCCGAATTTTACGAAAACAAAAGCATCGAACCAGGCGATAAAAAGGGCCTCGTTCATTTGATGCAATACCTGCGGCCTTACCGCAAATTTGTCATTCAGCTCTTCCTTGGGCTGTTCGTGGGCAGCATCTTGCAGCTCGTTTTCCCTTTCCTTACCCAAGCCATCGTTGACCGAGGCATCGAGTACCGAGACCTCAATTTTGTCTATCTCGTTTTGGCTGCCCAACTCATGTTGTTTTTCAGCCTCACGGTGGTCAATTTCATCCGCAGTTGGATACTGTTGCACATCAGTACGCGCATCAGCATCTCGCTCATATCTGATTTTTTGGCAAAACTCATGCGCCTGCCCGTTTCGTTTTTTGACACACGGGTGATCGGCGATATTTTGCAGCGCATCGGCGACCACAATCGGGTGAAAAATTTCATCACTTCTTCCTCGCTGACGACGCTGTTTTCCCTTTTCAATTTTGTGGTGTTCGGTATTGTGCTGGCGGTTTTTAGCATGAAAATATTTGCGCTCTATTTCATCGCTACACTGCTTTACATCGGCTGGGTTTTTCTTTTTTTGAAAAAAAGGAAAGAAATTGATTTCAAGCGCTTCGACCAGCTCTCCGACAACCAGAGCAACCTCGTGCAACTCATCCACGGCATGCAGGACATCAAACTCAACAACTGCGAAGAACAAAAACGCTGGGAGTGGGAACGCATCCAAGCCAAACTTTTCCGCACCTCCGTGGATGGCCTGCGCCTGCGGCAAACGCAGCAGACCGGGGCGTTTTTCATCAATCAGGGAAAGGACATTTTTATCACCTTCCTCGCTGCCAAAGCCGTCATGGACGGGCAGATGACCCTCGGTTCGATGCTCGCCGTGCAGTACATCGTCGGCCAGTTGAGCGGGCCACTTTCGCAAATGATCTCCTTCATCGAATCGGCACAAGACGCCAAGATCAGCCTCCAGCGCCTCGGCGAAATCCAAAACCGGGAGGATGAGGAACCCGCCCACCTCCAGCGCCTCAACATCCTTCCGCCTGACAACAGTATTTATTTGCAGAAAACGAGTTTCAGTTATGGTGGCCCCACCTCGCCACCCGTGCTGCAAGACATAGATCTGACCATCCCAGCGGGCAAGGTGACGGCTATCGTCGGGGCGAGCGGCAGCGGCAAAACGACCATTTTGAAATTGTTGCTGAAATTTTACAACCCTACCGGAGGATACATCCTGCTTGGCAAGCATCGCCTCGAAGACTACCATAGCAATTGGTGGCGCAGCCGAGTCGGCACAGTCATGCAGGACGGTTTTATTTATTCCGATACCATTGCCGGGAACATCGCCCTTGGCAGCGACCGCATTGACCATGAGCAGATGTCCTACGCCATCCACATCGCCAATTTGTACGACCTGTTGGAAAAACTGCCGATGGGCCTGCAAACGAAAATCGGTGGCGACGGCGTGGGCCTCAGCGTTGGCCAAAAGCAGCGCATCCTCATCGCACGGGCGGTTTACAAAAACCCTGACTACCTCTTTTTCGACGAGGCAACCAGTGCCCTTGATGCCAACAACGAAAAGGTCATCATGGACAACCTCAATCTGTTTTTCAAAGGCAAGACGGTCGTCGTGGTGGCGCACCGTCTCAGCACGGTGAAAAATGCCGACCAGATCGTGGTGCTGCACAACGGTAAAATAGTGGAGCATGGCGACCACCGTCGGCTGGCGGAGCGGCGGGGGTACTATTTTAAATTAGTGAAAAACCAGTTGGAACTGGGGTCGTAGCGGCCAAATTCATTTGGCGCCCCGTAACGGCCAAATTCATTTGACCAATTCATTTTTTAACCAAAGCCCGCCAAATAAATTTGGCGACTACATTATGGAGCAAAACCACAGCCACGAAGTCCAGGAAATAATGACCCAGGTGCCCAGTTGGATTGTCCGCTGGGGCATAACAGCGCTGTTCGGTATCGTAGTCATGCTTTTGGTGCTGAGTTGGGCGTTCAAATACCCAGATGTGCTGCCGGCGCGGGTGGCCATCCATTCCAGCAATGCACCCGCCAATGTAGTGGCACGGGCAGGGGGTGTGTTGAAATTGTTTGTGAAAGAAAATGAACCCGTAGAGGAAGGGCAGTTGGTTGCCCTTATCAAAACATCCATTGACTTCGAGGACATGTTAGCATTGAAAGCGCAGCTCGACACGCTACCAAGCCTGCACCAACTCAATGAATTTTGGCAATTGGGCGAACTACAGCCTTATTTCAACAACCTTGTCGTCAACTTGAAAAAAGCGAAAAATATCCAGGACACCTATTTCCAAGTAGAAAACAAGAAAGAGTTGATCGGCCTACAAATCGGGGAAATGGAAGCGGGCATCAAAAAAGAAAAACAACGGGTGCAGGTATTGGAGCAGGAGTTCCAACTGGCAGACCGGTTGATCGGATCAAGGTATCAGCCATTGCTCCGGAATGGAAGCATTTCAACGGAAGAATACGAGAAGCAAGTGTTGAAAATGATGCAGAAACGCAGGGAATTGGCTTCCGCAACAGCCAAATTGAATGAAATGAACATCCGCATCCTGATGCTGCAAAAAGAGGGGCAAGAAGTGGATTTCCAAAAATCGAATGAAGAAGTTGGCGCCAAAAACGTGCTCGAAGATGCCTACAGCCAACTCAAAAGCCAGATTGCCGTATGGGAGCAACGCTACCTTTTACGGGCCCCCATTTCTGGCCAGCTAACCTATCTATCCTTCGCTAAAGAAAATACTTTTGTGCAGGCCGAACAGGAAATTGCCAGCATAGTACCGGGCGGGGCAGGTGATATTCTAGGGGAAATGTTCATCCCGCAGGCCAACGCTGGAAAAGTGGACACAGGGCAGGTCGTTTTCATCGAATTGGACGACTACCTGAAAAGGGAATTCGGCAGCTTAGAAGGCAAGGTGAGTTCCGTTTCCGGCATCAGCCACAACAACGCCTATAAGGTTCATGTCGCATTGCCCGATGGGCTGACCACCAATTATGAAAAGGCCCTGGAGTTCAAGCATGGCATGCAGGGCAACGCCAAAGTAGTGACAGAGGATATCCGGCTGCTGCATCGGTTCGTGTATCAGTTGCGGGAATTATGGTCAGATGGATAGATAAATGATTTTAATAACCTGTCGGAAGGTGAAAGCTCGGAAAGTGATCAGTTCAAAAAGGTTCTACACTATCAACTGAAATTTTTACCTTTGGCAAATCATTCAACACTCACTAACTCAAAACTCTCATGCCAACACCTAAACAAGCCGGCACCGCACCCATCCGTGTAAATCTCGAAGAAGGAAAAACTTATGCCTGGTGCGCCTGCGGCGAATCCTCCAATCAGCCCTTTTGCGATGGCTCGCATAAAGGCACTGAATTTTCACCCGTAGTTTTTACCTGCGACCGTACAAGACCCGTAGGTATGTGTACTTGCAAGCAGACCGGCAACCGCCACAATGGTCAATGCGATGGCACTCATAAGTCGCTGTGATGTAAGCTGTTTTTTTGATTTGACAAATTTTCAAAATTTGTCAAATCTTTCCCTACTTGTCGCCGCCGAGCTAAAGCCAGTTCATTCTTCCTACCTTCCTCATACAATTTCCTACCATTGCTGTTTTTTTAGTACCTGTGGTTTTGGTGCTACTAATCACTAATAAATGCGAATGACGGGTTAAATCAGTTGATTGGTTTTCAATTGGTTATCGTTCTAAATCATGGTGATTTTTAAAATCACCATGATTTAAACTTCTGATTATCAATACTCTTTCATTTTTAACCCGTCATTCGAATAATAAACTGATCACTAATCACTAAAGAAGAATGGCATATCTTGATACTACGATTGACGTTTACAAAGAAGCAGCCCTGACACCTGACGTTGGCCTCTGCTGTACTACCACCCCCGTTTGGCAACTGCCCGGACTCGACATCCCCACCAAGATGCTGGAAATGAATTACGGCTGTGGCAGTACCGTCCACCCTCGTGACCTGGTGAACAACCCGAAGATATTGTACGTCGGCGTCGGCGGCGGAATGGAACTGCTGCAGTTTGCTTATTTCAGTCGGCAAAAAGGTGGGGTCATTGGTGTTGATGCCGTGCCGGAAATGCTACATGCTTGCCGGGAAAACTTCATAGATGCTGAGGAAAAGAATCCTTGGTTCCAGTCCGATTTTGTAGTACTCCATTATGGAAATGCGCTCGACCTGCCAGTAGCCGATGAAACGATTGACGTAGCTGCCCAAAATTGCCTCTTCAACATATTCAAGATAGGTGAGCTGAAACAAGCCCTTGCGGAAATGTACCGGGTGCTGAAGCCTCACGGTCGATTGGTGATGTCTGATCCAATTTGCGGTCAGGATATGCCCCAACATTTGCGGGATGACGAGCGCCTCCGTGCCCTTTGTCTTTCTGGTTCCATTCCACTGAGGGATTATGTGAAAATGCTAACGGACGTCGGTTTTGGTACCATCGAAATTAGGGCAAAGCGACCCTACCGCATTCTTGCCCCTGGGCATTATGATGTTGATGAATTGATCTATATCGAAAGTGTCGAAGTATGTGCCATCAAAGACCCCATGCCTGCCGATGGCCCATGTGTGTTCACGGGCAAGACTGCTATCTATTTTGGCAATGAAGAAATTTTCGACGACAAGAAAGGCCACGTGCTGTTACAAAACCAACCAATGGCAGTGTGTGATAAAACGGGGAGCGCATTGGCCAACCTTGGAAGGAACGATATTTTTATTTCCGAATCTACTTTCTTTTACGATGGGGGAGGGTGTTGTTGAAAAATACCTCAGGTATCGTTGTAATTCCCTCATTGGTTTAAATACAAAATGCCTGCGCCTAATTTAGGCGCAGGCATTTTGTATTTTATCATTGTATTTTAACATGAGCCGTGTACAGGCTGATTATTTTACAATTTTGAAACCTGACTAATGGAAAATATTGTATTTTGAGAGAGCACGGATTGAGTTAAATTTGCTAATCTATTTTAAAGGAATATTTTCTATGAAAAAAATATTGAAACTGTTACTCCTATTTTTATTTCCTGCTTTTCTATTTGGACAGGATTATTTTGAGCCGTTAGGTGGACCTCAAGGGGCATTTTTTAGGACGATGTGCTTTGATTCAACGGGGAGCTTATACGCCTACCATTTCCCAGATGGTATCATTAAGTCGTATGATAATGGTGATAGTTGGAGTAAATATGATGAAGGAATTTCGGGAATATATGTAAATAACTTGGCAACACTACCAAGTGGCGATGTAGTTTTTTTAGCAAATGGGGAGTTTTACAAACTAAAAAATGGGGAGGATACCTGGAAGTTGATTCATACTTTTTCTGAATCATCATTTTCGAATATAATTGATATTGATGATGATGGCAACATCTATATTACCTATGAAAATTTGCTTTATCGTTCGATCGATGAAGGAGAAAATTTTGAAGTATTTTATGATGCTGGATCAAATACAATTTATAAAATGTGTATAAATGGTAATGACAAGAATTATGTGTGGGGAAGTAAAAGTGTTGCAAATCAGAGGTTTCTGTTTAGGCTTTCAGATCAGGGTGAGTTGATTGAAAAATTAGATTTTCCAGATGCATATTATTATTATGACTGGCATTATGAAATCAATAAAGGACTTTTTATAGCAACAAATAAAGGTCTATGGCATTATAATGAAGCGAACGAATCATGGAGTGATTTGACCCCAAACCCATTGAGTTCAAATCGTATATTCAAATTTATAAAACTAAATGATAATAAAATTTATGCAATTGGTTCGAAGTCTAACTTGGTGTCTAATAATGGAGGTGTTTCATTTATCAAAACGGCTGATTGGCCATTCGTTCAGTTCTTTAATTCTGGTTATGTTACACAATCTGGCAATGGGACACTGATCGTCAGTGCAGGCAGCTTAGCCGGCCTCTTTCGATCTTTCAATGGTGGAGAAAACTGGGAAAGGTTGGATAAGTCTTTTTCAACTCCAAGTACATATTTGATTACGAAAGATTATAATGGGGTTTTATATGCTTCTAATAATGACGTATACAGATTCGAAAAATCATTTGACGATGGCCAGACTTGGATGTCTTTTTTTATAAATGATAGCATTGAGATAGGGGCTTTTGCAGTAAATTCAGAAAACACATTCTATGCTGTTAACAAGCATGGAAATATTTATAGGTCCTTAAATAATGGGTTAAATTGGGAACTTATTTATTCGCTATTATCAAATTCCTGGGCGAAAATTAAAATTTCGCCGAATGATGAAATTTTTGCTTTTGATTCATATCTCTTGCATCGGTCTAATGACAATGGTGAAACATGGTCGACAGATTCAGTGTCAATATTAGATGTACAATGGGGGCCAGATGGGACGATGTTTTGGGTAAATTATGGAATGATCAAAAAGTCTTACGATAATGGAGTGACATGGGATACTCTTCCAAATTTTTACCAATATGAAACAATTTATGATTTTCATGTTGATGTGAATGGAACTATATATAAAAGATCATTAATTATAGACGACGATTTCTACTATATATCAAAGGACAATGGTGAAACGTTCGAAAGCTTCTTGGACGTGCAAATGCTACACCCTTTTTTTTTCACAACTAACAGTCACGGTGATGTCATTATCTCTGATTATTATAACGTTAGTCTTAAAAAGTACAGTGATGATGAGTGGATAAATATAAGTAATGGCCTTCAATCTATTGGTGTAAATTATATATTTATTGACGATTATGACTATATATATTTAGGAATGGATCGTGATGTGATTTATAAATCTTTAATTCCATCCACAACAATCACCCCTGTTAATGAAATGGTGGCTTGGCCTGCTGAGTCAAAAATTTCCCCTAACCCATTCTTTAATTCTTTTAAATTTGAAATAGAAAACAATTTCTCTCATCCCTTAATATTCCAACTAAAAAACCAAAATGGCATTTCCGTAATAGAAAAACAATTCACTGGAAAAACATTCGAAATAAATAGAAACGGCCTGCCAAGCGGCGTCTATTTTTACAGTATTTATTTAAACGAAAAAATAATCTCTTCTGGCAAAGTTATAGCACAATGAAACGGATTTGCTTAGAAGGATTCCCCTTGTGGACTAATGGTTATGTACCAATTACTAAGGAAAAGCAACCATTTAATCATTAATTGGGAATTTTAAGAAAATTCAATTGATATTTGGTTTTCAAAAAAACAAGATTTATGAAAGCCAGGACACTTTCCCATAATTATTTATTGCCTTGTTTCGCCAATAATCCGCTTTATTGGATTTTATCCTTCTTGATGTGTTTCGTTTCATTCGGCTGCTCCCAATCAATATTTGTACCCCAGGATAATGAAAAGATTGATAACGAGCCGCCAGTATATGTCAGTTTTCCGAATGATATTATTGATACCTGCCGAATGGTTTTCGACTATGGAAAACCTGTCGTATCTGACAATAGCGGAGAAGTTCATTTGGCTTTTATTGACGAAACAAAAGGTAATTGCATGGATGGCATGCTCGTAAAAAGAACTTGGTCGGCCATTGACCGTTCTGGGAATCAAGCGACAAGGGTGCAGCAAATTAAATTGATCGGAAATGGAAAAACTACGGAAACGGAATTTGAACCACCTGTTTTGGATGATAAATTATATTTAATTCCAAATTCGGATTTCACCTTGTTGAAATTGAAATTCCGAATAGAGAATGACGATATTGTAAAGGCCAATATTTATGACCTGCAGGGAAACGCTATGCTGTCAGTAGAAGAAGATTTGTCGGTGGGGCAAGTTTTGAAAGAAATTGATATTAGTAATTACGAAAATGGAACATATATCGTAATGGTTCAGCATAATGGGAAATATCTGAGCAGGCAGTTTATAAAGGAATAATTGATTTAATTGTTCAATTGATAGATTATCGACGAATTTGTTTGTTCAAAGAATATAGCCCAGGTTGAACCATCAATTCGGTTCTTTTATTTAAAGTATAAAAGAAAACCTGCTAAATTAACTTTATTTTGAAATATTTTGAATGTGGTATCATCGATCGTCTACCTTCCAGCATCAACCGAATAAAGCCTAGCGTATCAAGAAAGTATTTTGACAAAACCATTACTTCCCGGCATCTCTTCAAACCCTCCAACCTATTACCTTTGCCGCAAAAATTTCAACAATGCACAAAATATTTTATTTCACCCTCCTCTTGGCAACCATGATGTTTGCCTGCAACGCTCCTGCCGAACATGATGCGACTCACCAAGGCGACCATCCGCACACAAAAGTGGAAGGTCATGAAGGTCATGAAGGTCATGACCATCATGGCGGTGATGCTGGTCTTCAAACAGTTCATTACGAACAGGAAAAGCATTTACAAAATGTAAAGCAACTAACCTTTGGGGGTGATAACGCTGAGGCTTATTTTAGCTATGACAATAAACACTTGACCCTGCAAGTGACTAATGATAAATGGGGCACCGAATGCGATCAGATTTTCTACATGCCCGTCGAGGGTTATGGCGATGCCAAACCAAAGATGGTTAGTACTGGCAAAGGCAAGACGACCTGTTCGTTTTTTATGCCCGGCAGTCAGCAGATTGTTTATGCCAGCACCCACCTTGCAGCAGATACTTGTCTAAAAGCACCAAGGCTTGTTGGTGGCAAATATGTTTGGGCTGTTCATAAAGAGTTCGACATTTTCGTGACCGATCTTAACGGGAACATTGTCAAGCAGTTAACGGATACGCCCGGCTACGATGCCGAACCAACCGTTTCGCCAGATGGCAAAAAGATTGTCTTCACCTCTGTCCGATCTGGTGACCTCGAACTTTGGACAATGGATATTGACGGCAACAACCAAAAGCAAGTGACCAGCGGTCTCGGATACGATGGCGGTGCGTTTTTCACGCCCGACAGCAAAGGGCTCATCTTTCGTGCCAGCCGCCCTGAAACTGACGAAGAGCAAAAGGTGTATAAAGAGTTATTGGCGCAAGGGTTGGTGCAGCCAACGGCTTTGGAGTTGTTCGTCTGCGACGTAGATGGTTCCAACCTCCGCCAAGTGACTGATCTGGGTGGTGCTAACTGGGCGCCCTATATGCACCCCTCTGGTAAAGAAATCGTTTTTTCATCCAACCACCATTCTGATAGTAAGCGTCAATTCAATATTTTTAAAATCAATACCGATGGCACAGGCCTTGAACAGGTGACATTCGACAATGTGTTCGACAGCTTCCCCATGTTCAGCTATGACGGCAGGCACCTTGTTTTCGCCTCTAACCGAAATAACGGCGGCACTCGTGATACGAATGTTTTCCTGGCTGAATGGGTTGATTGAGGTATTATGGTATTAGGTATTGAGGTATTAGTAAATAGGCAAGGAAGGAATACCCCAATACCTTAATACCCAATACCATAACACAATTTTCATCATCACAACTTCTTCAATCCTTTCCCCCGCTGTCCGGCAGATGCTGCTGGCCGTGACCTTGTTTGCGGTTATGAACCTCAGTGTAAAAGGGTTGCCCAATGTACCTGCGATGGAAGTGGTTTTTTTTCGTTGTTTGGTCAGTTTAGTGATCAGCTTTTTTGGGTTGAAGCAGTTAAAAGTTGGTTGGAGAGGCGAACCGGAAAACTTTTGGCGGTTGGTAGGAAGGGGTACATCAGGGGGCGTGGCATTGTTCCTGTTTTTCCTCACCGTGCAAAAAATGCCGCTGGCGACTGCGGTTACAATTCAATATCTGTCACCTATTTTTACGGCGATCATAGCCATGCTTTTTTTAGGAGAAAAACTAAAAAAAATGCAATGGTTATTCTTTGCCATTTCTTTTATTGGGGCGGCCATGCTAAAAGGTTTTGACGACCGGGTATCTTGGTTGTACCTTGGACTGGGTGTGCTGTCTGCGTTATTAGCAGGTGTGGCATATAATTTTGTCCGTAGTCTGAGCGGGAAAGAACATCCGTTGGTCATCGTATTTTATTTTCAGGTGATTGGGGTCGTAATGGGGGCTCTTTTTACAGCACCTGATATTTATTTGCCGAGCGGCACGGAATGGCTGTTGCTATTGTTGGTTGGCTTGACAGCGCATTTTGCTCAAGTACAATTGACAAAAGCCATACAGGGAGAACGTGTCGGCGTCATTACCAGCATCGTTTATGTGGGTGCGATTTATGCTTCGATATTCGGTTGGGTATTATTTGACGAAATAGTCACTTGGGGAAATGTTCTGGCGATGGGGTTGATAATTACGGGCGTTTTATTGAATATTTGGATGAATAAAAAGAATGGTTAAATGGTTAAATGGTTAAATGGTTTTTTGCCACTGCCTAAAAACCATTCAAACCATTTAACCATTCAAACCATTTAACCATTCAAACCATTCAAACCATTCAAACCATTCAAACCATTTAACCATTCAAACCATTTAATCTAAAATGAGCAAGACAAGAATAGACGATAAATTTGGTTTTGTATTTTCCACCGATCCGGATTTTAATTTCACTCCTGATGAAGAGGAACAGGTAGAGGATTTACCTAGCGATAAACAACCATTAAAAATTTGGATAGATCGCAAAAAAAGGAAGGGCAAAGAAGTCACATTAATTACGGGTTTTGTTGGCCGTGATGATAGCCTAAAAGAATTGGCGAAAGCATTGAAAACGAAATGTGGCGTGGGCGGCTCGGTAAAAGATGGAGAGATTTTATTGCAGGGAAATCACCGGGAAAAAGTGCTGGCCTATTTATTGGAAAAAGGTTTTACTAAGACAAAAAAAGCAGGTGGTTAAATTTGGTGAACCTATAACTAAGAAACTTGAAAAGGAAAAAAATTAAAAAACCCTTCCGTATTATTTTAATTCTTACGCTTGTTTTTATTTTGGTAAAAAACATTTCCCTTACTTTATTGGTAGCTGATATATCGTCATATGTTGAAATTTCAGTCCATTTGGTTATTTTGTATTTAATTATAAAAAGCCATCGGTTTACGGAATGGGCGATATGGTTATGGGCTACACTCTATTTATTTGCCTACACAGCAGTTAAGGCTGGTGCAAAATCCTTGATTATCCTGAGAGGGGATGGGTGGGAAATAAATTCAACCCGTTATTATATTGATCTGTTTTTGGTGTTTTTGGGGGTTTTGCTTATGGTGTTAGGAGATAAAATATATAAAGAGAAGGAAGATGGTTCATCCGAGCCTTCCCTTTAGCATCCGGTCTTTTCTATTTAAGTCTTTTTTTAAATCAACATCCTTAAATCCATTTTCTTCCATAATTTTTTTTGTATCAGGCGCATAAAATTCATTTGTTTCAAAAAACAGGTAACCGTTGAGATTCAAGTGTTTAGTAGCGAATTTTACTATTTTTTTTACAAAACGCTGCGCATCGTTATTTCCGGAAAATAAAGCGATGTGCGGTTCGAAGTCTATCACGTTTTTTGCTAAAATGGATTTTTCGCCTTCCGTAATATATGGTGGGTTGCTTACTATTAAATCATACTTTGGTAAATCTGCCCAAGCCTTTTCATTTAATATATCCACTTCGTGAAATATTAATCCAACATTATTTATTGCCGCATTTTCTTTTGCCACATTTAATGCATCCACACTCACGTCCAACGCATGCACTTCCACTTTCGGCAATTTATTTTTAATGGCAATCGGAATGCACCCACTCCCCGTACCAATATCCAAGATACGGTTGATGGTTGACGGTTGACGGTTGACGGTTTCGATACACCATGCTACCAATTCCTCAGTTTCTTGACGGGGAATTAATACGCTGTTATTTAATTTAAGGGGAAGGTCAAAAAAAATAGTTTTTCCCAAAACATATTGCACGGGTTCGTGGGTGAGGAGACGGGCTGTTATTTGTGCATATTCCTTTTTTTGTTTGGTGTTTAAAATTATTTCATCGTTTATTTTGGTTGCATTTAAACCATAAGCATCTTGCATAACAATAGCCGCCATATAGATGGCCTCTTTTTCGTCGTATATTTTTGACAACTTGGTTGCCAGTCTTATAAATGCTTGTTTGGAAGTCATTAGTAAAACGTAGTCGGGAAATTCATTTCCCGTCTGGCTGATGGATTGGGCGGGAAATGAATTTGCCGACAACGGTTGGGTCATTCAACATGAAATGACAGCGCCCCGTCCGACATAGACACCTTAACCGCTTGATTGGCTTTCACCTTACCCGCAATAATCATCTCAGAAATGTTATCCCCCAAATAAGTATCAATGACCCGCTTCAACGGGCGGGCACCAAATGCAGGTGAATAACCTTTGTCCGTCAAAAATTCCTTGGCTGCTTGGTCGAGGTCAACAGCAATTTTTTGCTCTGACAACAACTTGGACAAGCGGCTCAATTGAATATCGAGGATTTTTAAAAGATCGTCTTTGGACAATGGGGAAAATGGGATAATGGCATCTAACCTATTTAAAAATTCCGGCCTGAAGTGATTATTGGCAACCATCCGATCCCTCAATACGGTTTCGTCCGGGTGTTCCCCTTTTTCAAATTGGTCGACGCACCATTCGGCTTCCGCATTGGAGGTGAACAAAATGACGGCATCGGTAAAAGTGCCTTTTTTTCCTAATGTATCGTGCAAATGCCCTTCGTCCAGTACTTGCAGAAGGAGCTTAAATACATCTGGATGTGCTTTTTCAACCTCATCAAACAATACCACTGAATAGGGCTTAGACCTAATCCCATCTACCAACAAGCCTCCCTCGCCGTAGCCGACATATCCAGGAGGCGAACCCTTGAGCAGGGAAACCGAATGCGATTCCATGTACTCCGACATATCGAAACGCAGCAGGTTGGTTTTATCATTGAACAGGATTTCCGTAAGGGTCTTTGCCAACTCCGTCTTTCCTGTGCCAGTGGGGCCGACCAAAAAGAAATTGCCGATCGGTTTGCCTTTTTCTTTAATGCCTGAACGACTCCTCCTAATGGCCTTTGCTATTGTCGTAGCGGCATGATCCTGACCGATGACTTTTGCCATCAGTTGGTTTTCGAGATCCATTAGTTTTTGCTGTTCGTCGCCTTGTATTTTTCCAGTGGGGATGCCCGTTGCGATGGCCACTACATTTGAAATGTCATTGGTGTTGATGTCCTCCTTTTTCTGCTCGACCCCTTTTTCCAATTGTCCCAATATATTTTGGACAAAACCTGACCAGACATCCGGTGCATCGTTTTTATGGGGCTCTTCGAATTGGATGTCTTCCAAAGCCAGAGGAGAGAGTATATTGACCGCATCTTCCCAGAAAAGCCCCCAATCTTTAGAGGTGCTTTCAGCGCCCAATTGATTCATCTCTTCCCTCACCTTTGCAATTCTTGCAGCTTTGTTGTCCTCCAATATTCTATATGAGGCCATCGTTCGATCCATGAGATCAATGGCCGAATCTGGCAGAAAGCGCTGCGGGAAGTATCTTTTGGCCAGTTTGACGGTTTCGTTCACCGCAGTCATGTCAATGGAAAATTGATGGTGCGTTTCAAATAAATCCTTTAAACCACCCACCATCTTCACTGCTTTTGGAATAGTGGGTTCATCGACTTTCAAGACATCAAAACGACGGACGAATGCGGGGTCTTTTTCAATGTGCAGGCGGTACTCTTTGGTGGTCGTGGCACCGATCACATTGAGTTCGCCCCTTGCCAATTCGGGCTTGAGCAAATTCGCAATGCCCGCAGCCCCTCCTTTCGTATCCAGTATCATGTGTATTTCATCAATGAATAAAATCACCTTTTCCAGCCGCTTGATTTCTTGCAGGATTTTTTTCAAGCGGTCTTCCACCTCCCCACGGTAGGAAGCGCCAGCGACGAGCGCACCAATGTCTAGTTGGTACAATTTGGCGGATTTGAAATATTCAGAAACGGCTTCTTCTGCAATTTTTAAAGCAAACCCATCCACCAAAGCCGTCTTTCCAACACCTGGTTCCCCTGTGATAATGACATTGGGTTTGGTACGTCGGCAAAGGATGTTTTCCATCTCCCTGATTTCTTTGTCCCGCCCGTAGATGGGGTCAATTTTTCCCTGATTGGCCAAAGCTATTTTATCAATGCAGTATTGCAAAAACATTTTGGTGTTGGCAGGGGAATGCTCTGTGCCTGATGCTTCCTTTGCACTTTTGGAGGATGAATCAGTGTCAATGGCCTTCTCTAATGTCTTATCATTGAGAATGGCTTCCACCAATTCATCTTCCGTTAGCCGAAGGCTGCCGATCTGCCCTTTGGGAAAACCCACTTCCGGCCTCGTCAAAGCGCAAAGGATTGAGAGTGGTTCTATCCGAGGCTGATTAAACATCAGCATAAATGCCTTTGACACATCCAACACCTGTAATGCTTTTTCATCGGCTTCGGGTTCTTCGGAAGGGAGGCCTTTTCCTTTGTATTCATCTATGCGATATTGTGCCCATCCCTTTAAATAAGACAGGTCTTTATCCATCAATGATATAAAACTGGAAATGCCCACCCGGCTATTGAGCAGGGCCATTAACAGATGAGGAGGGCCGAAAGTGGCGTGGTTGTGTTCTTTGGCCAGTTTTTGGGCAATTTCAATGGATAGTTTGCTTGCGGGATTGAGGTTACTGATTGGTATCATGATGTTAGTGCTTTGTGATTTTTATATCGTCTTCCTTGCAGTAGTCGCCAATTTCATTGGGCGGACATTTTGTATTTTATAATGAAAAATTAAAAACACTTAAACTGTTGTACAACAAGGGTTTGTGGTTTGCATAGCTCTGGCAATAAATAATTAATATTCGTGACCTAAATCATGGTGATTTTAAAAATCACCATGATTTAATTTCAATTAAAAATTAATTGCTGAAGCTATCAATAAAAAAATAATTGAAACTGGTTTAGTAACGGTCAAATAATAAGTTCCCGATTTTAGGGTGAATTATTTTGGTCTTAGATTTTCTTTAAAAGAAGGAGTATTGTTGATACTATAGCCTGTCCCGAATTCACTTCGGGAACTGATTTTAAAGGAAAAAATAAGGGCAAAAGAATCGGCATAAAACGGGAAGTTATTATTTGACTGTTACTTAGTTCGCCAAATGAATTTGCGGCTACATTACTTTAACGTGAATTTTGGATAAGAATCTTCTTTTTCCGTCCTATCGTCCCGTTAGGGACGGAACATGGGTAGCCAAGCATTTTCAGGGGTTTTTCACCGTGCCGTAGGTACGCAACGTGAATTATGTTACGTACCTACGGCACGAAAAAATACCGTTGGTTCGGCATTGCTACCCATGTTCCGTCTCTAATGGGACGTAAGATGTTGCAAGTTCCTGATTGTCAATGACTTTATCCATAATTCACGTTACTTTACAGTGCATTGGTTTCAACCAAGTGTGGAAGAATAGCCCAGTACCATTACCGCCTCTTCTCCGTCCGTTTTTCCTTTTTTTGGATTGATCGAAAAATCAAGTCTGACGTCCACGTTTAGAGGGAAATAGTGTTTTATGATTTCATTCAGTAATTGTCTGTTTTCTGATTGTTCATCAAAGTATCCGAAAAACTCTGAAGTTGACAGGTCTTCGATTTTTAAAACACATGTTTCCAAATAGTCGTAAACGGTACTGCCTAGGTTCACATTAAAACCCAATACAACCTTTTCCCCAGTCAGCGACTTTTGTTCTTCCTCACTCATTTTGCAGCTTGCTTCGACCTCCCATTTGATTTGAACAGGGGTTTCCAAAACGTATTCAATCATGGACTTTGTTTTTTCAATATCGCCGACCACGTGGGAGGCGAGGTGAAGGGTTCGGACAAATCGCCTCCATCTATCGTCAGCGATGGGAAACTCTTGCCAGAAAGCCTCCAATACGCCATCAAAATTTTCGAGCTGTTCGATCTCATGCAGTTCCCTTTGGATTCTTACCTTGTTGTATTCTACTTCAAGTGGCCTGAAAAACCGGAGGGCACTTTCCAGTTCTTTTTTTCTTCTTTCCCGAATCAACTTAATTTCCTCTTTGGATCTTTTTCTGCCAGATTCATCCTTTAACTCCAGTTTGTTGTCTGCTTCGGTGTAAAAATCCTCAGGCAAGTAGTCCAGTATCGAACTCCTGCTGGTAAACATGGTCAGATAGCCAAAGTCACTATTTTGGACATAATGTTCGGGCACATATTTGTCCTCCCGGGGAGCTTGAATAATATCGTTTTTATGACTCCTTCGATAATTTTCTTTTGGGATTACATGGATATTGTTGCTGTCAAGGTCTTCGGATCTGGCAACCAAACCTGCAAAGCACTCGAAAAGGATATCGGTGCCCTGCTTTTCAATGATCATCCGCAGAAATTCATCCATCGCAGCGTTATGATTACCTTCCATGTTTGGCCTCTACTTTTATTTGTGTGAAAAAAGCACTTTTTGCGTTCAGGTCGTTCTGTAGTTCCAATCTGATAAATTCTGCGGTTGCAGCTGGCAGGTCTTTTTTCCAAACAATGGTCACCAAAACGCCCCTTCCGGTTTTTCCATCTTCCAACATCATGAGTTTTGTGGTGACCGAATCCACTTTCAATAGATGGCCATACCTGCTCTGGCAGTACAATTCAACATCACCTCGGGTCATAATTCGCCCTCTGGACAGGAGGGAAATTTTCAGTTGATTGATAAAATCATCTGACGTCAACTCCCCCTTTCCTTTTTGGATGGGGATGATTGAAATACTATTGGCAATGTTCCGGTCGCTCGACGCTACGGCTAATCCAATTTTATCGCTGAGGTGAACGATTGCATCCCCTTGTGTTTCCCAATATTGATAATAAAGCCTCGACACTTTAGGCCGAAAATCAGCGATGCCGAAATAAGAGGATTTCGCTTCATTTTCCCTAAAGTATTCTGGAAGCTGTCTTTTGATGCGATTGATGGCCTTTTCGATTACGTTAAAATCTTCTTTCAAACGATCAACGCCTTCTTCCTTAAAGGTGCTGTATTCTTCCCGTATCACTTCCAGCAACCGATAGATTTGACGGGAAGCATCCTCGCGGTTCAATCGGCGTACCCGTGACCCACTTCGAAGCATAAAACTGCCTGGCCGACTGTTAGGCTGTAGGAACTCGACCCTTTCATAAGTTGTCTCAGGATCATCTTCCCGGTTTTTGGTATCCTGAACCTTGTGCAAAGCAAGAAACAAATCCTTGGTCGGCATGGGTAATAAAATACGTTCGTAGTTGCTCTTGACTACATATTTTTCTATCAGCCGTCTGTTTACCAGTGGGATTGTGTTGGGATATAAAATATTATGAAGAAAAAATTCATTGGGAATGGCAAGCGAAAATTCCAATTTGACCCAGACCAGCGGTTCTTTGATATCGAGGTGGGCTATCAATTCACTTACTGCCAGGGAGGGGGGGGCTAAGTTTTTTGCTTCTTCTAATTCGGGCGGGACAGTTAAAATAATAAAACTGTTTCGTAAGCGGCTAAGGATTTGTTTTTCATGGGAATTTGGAATATAGAGGCTGTCAAGCAGATTCCCATTATTTCCTTTTTTGATCTTGGGAATGAAACCCGCTATACCCGTCTGAACTGATAATTCATTTTCCGCTTCTCCATTGAGCAACCATTTGGCGTTGTGAAAAACAGTATAGTCTTTATTGAAGGTATCAATGATGCCATTGCCCAGGTAAAAGGAAATAATATCTTGTTCTTCTATTTTACCAATATTGAGACCAAGCCAAATATGGGAGGTTTCTTTTCCTCCTGGAATACTTCCGACAATCTCAGGCACATTGCCCGTTACCTGCATGGCCACATTTTCCGTCAAGATTGCTGCCACTTCACATTTAGGGTAATTGTGCTCAAATAATGGGGTAAAATAATATTCGTATTTCTCCCCCGTATCACTTTGCCCACTCACAACATACTTATCTTCTGGTGATGTAAATACCCTGGAAACCTTTGGTTTTATTTGGGCTACTGTATAGCCCGGTACAGGCAACAAAGATTCGTTGGGAACGAGGGCCTTGGAAAGTCCAACGATAATTTCCCGCTGTGATTCCTCGATCTCGGCATACAACTTTTCCAGCTCCAGTGCATTGGCTTTGAATATTTTGTCCACAATCGGATCAAAGTCATCCGGGTTCAACGGCTGCACTTGATCTTCCTGGTCATCGTGCCAATAATAATTGGCCTCCTTTAAAAGATCCTGAACTATTGCTTTACGGGTTTTAGACATGCGGTGCTGGTTGAATGGGAATTGGGAAATTGAAAATTGAGAAATTAGAAACTGGGAAACTAGCATAAGGGTGCAAACCAATTGATAAAAAATTCCCAATTTTCCCAATTTTCAATTCCTCAATTACTCTCTACAATAAAAGGCGTATATAAAATACTCATTTTAAAAGGCGGTCGTAAAATCTTGCCCGTGCTTTTGATTTTACCTTCCACTTTGATGACGATCTTGCGTTGATAAACGGACATATTGCCTTCCACTTTTTCAAATCCAAATTGCACTTTTGAGACTTCCAAACGGATTTCATTCGCACTGATCAATTTTTCCAGGTTATCCTTGAAATGTTTTCTGGCAGATTGGTTTTCCAATAGTCCTTTTTTCGTTCTCCTGTCTTCATAATAAGGTTCCCGCTCATGATAGAAAACTTGTTTATCAAAATCCCACATTTCAAACCCCATGTCCCGGTCATAGGCAAATTCTCCCATCCGCATCAGTATCAGTGAGCGGATATGGCTCCGAATAGACTCTTCCAAATCTACTTTGTAATACGGCAAATCCTTTTTCGATACGTCGGCCCGGTCACGGTTCGTTGTCCGAGGACCCTTCTTGCCAGAAGACTGGTGAATGATATCGTGAAATGGAAAAGGTGTGGTGAAATAGCCGTTCATATAAATTAGTGGTTATTAAGAACCAATTTTGTTTTTAGAAATTAGGTCAAATGGGCACGGCGACCGTCCTGATTCTGCCTGATATGGAAGGTTCCGTTTTAAAATTGGAAAAATCGTCAATATTGTCCATTACCCATTTCGCCATCGGATTGACAGAAACTTTTAATTCGATCTGGGACGGCGTTTGATTCATCTTATCCAATTTTTTCTTCCATTTTTTTGCACTTTCGTTTGCTTTCCCCAATCCTGTATTGTAAAAAAAGGCCATGATGGCTGGTTCCTTCCCAATATATACGCCGCCGGAAGCTTTATAATAAGTGTCCACACAATCTTTGAGGAATTGGGCTACTAATGGAATCAAGGTTACTGCATCCATACGGATGCAGGCGATTTCTTTCAATGTATGTTTGCCTTCCACTCGCCGCAAAGCTTCTTGGGCATGCATGCTGCCCCAACCGACTCCTGAAGATTTTCCTGGCTTGAGGATTTGCATATAATCCGTCCATCTTCCCAATATGTTTTCCTGAAATTCCCAGGAAATAACAGCCGCTACTGCCCGTCCATCTATCTTTCTACTTTTGGATTCGTCCAAGATGTTTTGTTTGAACTGACTCAAAAACTCGGAAAGCGACAACACAAAATGAGAGCGGCTCAGTTGAGCAGGGCTGCATTCCGTAACATTACCATACGCTGTGACCATGCCCCAATCATGAACGGCATTTGGCACATTCATGACGGCATCCACCCCATCCAACATCCGGTTTTTCATTTTGCTTATAAGCTGCTCTGGCGTTGTCCGGTAATCGTAGTAGATGGCCCAGCGAAATAAACTTTCCAGATCTTGCATGTGGTCTTATCTAAAGGGTAATTGTTTGGGTTCAGGTTTCACCTATCATGGATCAAGTGCCACTATAGTTGTTGCCGTTTTATTTTTTTAATGATGATGCCTTTCTTTTTGGTTGGTTCTACTTTCTCTTTCGCTGGAATGGCCTGCGGCTTTTTGTTCTCTACAGCTTCCTCTTCCTTTTCGTCATCATCGTCGTCGGGAATTTCATCGGTATATTCTGATAGTGGGACAAAAACAAATCCGGTCAGTTTTGCCTCCCGGATGGCTTGCACTATGGATTCCTTGAACACCAAAATACGTGGACAATCTTTCAACCGAAAGATATGAATATCTTCTGGGATTTTTGTTTCGTCAAATACGAGTTTTCGGATGAAGTCTATGTCGTTGTCTACATCCTTCTCCTGTAATGCCTTTTTCATTTCCTCGGGCATGTCGTCGGGGATTTCTTTCTTTGGCATGAAGTATTCGAGTTTAGAGGCGCTATGGTCGACGCAGTCAATGAGGCCGAAAATATTTATCAAATAATAATCCTGATAAACTTTCTTTTCATACTTAATGTCTTTACCTTTTAACTCAGCCATCATTACTTCTTCATTATTATGATAATCATCTGTTACTACAAAAGGAAGACACTGTATGTTTTCTGATACTTGAAGGAGTATATCTTTTGCTTTTTCAGTTAAAACTAAACCTTCAACTTGAATAAGAAATAAATTATCGGTCATATTACCTCTTAGATTGTCCACATCGGCATCAAACATAATAGGAGTCCGAATTTCGCTTAATTTTAGAGGCTCTGACTGAGAAAAATCATCTTGAAACTGCCATAAGTATTGGCTATCACCAGTTAACATTGCATCTGTCTCACTATTTTCGACCTCTTTAGACAAAATGTAATATTTTTCTTTAGCACTCATGATTATTTTACAAAATCTTCAATTTTACAAAAATTCAAACCTTTAAACCCTGCTTTTTCTATTTTATTTTTAAGCTCGTTTTTAACGACAATTAAAGGGAAAGAGGTTTTACCTATTATAAAAATCTCGCTATTTACATCATTAATTGTTTCATTAAAGACTAACTTTTCAATTGACTCAATTTTCGAGTAACTTTGGTCTTTATAAATTAAACTCGATTGGTCTTCATCAATTCCATAAACCAGATCAAGAACGTTAACAATTTTATATTGAGTAGGAGCCTTTTCTTCCATTAATAATTCAAGATTAAAGTATTCAGCGTCAACATTGCATTGTTTAATAAATTTGAATAAAGACTCTGAAATGACAAATAGGTTTTCCGGCCCCTGAACCTTAAAGCTTAATTTGTCAGTGTATGATCCATATTTTGACAATAGGCCAGACTTAAATTGAAATGCCTGTTGGCTTTGCCCTATTTTTTTTCCTTTATTGAAAGGAGAAGGATTTATGCTTCCATCGGGGCTTATTAATAAGCCTTCGAAATGGATATGATACTGTGGGTAAAGCGACTCATCTTTAAGTATCCATAATACCATTACAATAATTTTTAGACATTATTATAATTTATACTCCCCAACTTCAGTGTACTTAAAACCCGTCAAATCTATTTGCTCCATATGATTTTTTACCTCCTCAGAAATCCAAAGAAAATATGATTCCCAATCCTTTAATCCTAGGACAAACATATTTGTATCGCTCGGTATTTGTGTTTGATCTAATGCGAGTTTTTCAATAGTCCAAGGAGTATAAATACCTTTTGCTTCAAATAAAGGAAAATATTGGATAATACTTTTCTCATAATCTACACATTCCAATCGATCTCCTGTAAGTTTTGCAACATAATAACCTTCTATAATTTCAATTCCCTTCCCCTTTATTTGAACTTTATGATATTCTAAAGGTAAATCTAACGATTCAAATAAATTCTTACACTTTACACTGTAGCAAGGAATCCGGCCAGGGAAAGACAAGTCCAGCACATCTGTCAATCGTTGACTTTTGTTATAAAAGCTGGTAGATTCATGCAAGATTACAGTTAATGGTTCATTTATTTTCTCCTTCAAAGAACCCGGCTCTTCAAATATGTCAGAAACATGTGTTTCATGACCCGAATCAAATATGTTAGAAGCCGAAAGCCTCATTGTAATACTTGTATCAGGTTCTATAGCGTAATATTTCATTATTTAATGTATTTACAGTCAGACTAAGAGATTGAAAACGTATTTCTTAATTATAGTAATCTCTTTCTCCAACTGTCAAAACTTTGCTTTTTGCAAATGCATCTTTTAACAAGGCGGAAGGTTTTGTGCCATCTGGTTCATAATAATAGCCCATGTTCCCATAGCGATCTTGTAGTTTGCCACTTGAATTCTTTGTGATTGAAGTGTTTAATTTTTGATCCAAAACAAATTCCTCATAAATCTTTTGAGTGGTATCCTTTGCATGAACATTTATTTTCCACTGAAGTATTTGATTCCTATACTCCTGAGACAACCATTCCATACAATTTTTTAAGTCAGCATATTCTAATTTATCATTTGTACAGCAACCCTTAAATTGTGAATGAAGTTTCTTTAAGCCTACTTCAATTTTGTCATAATAATCAGCTTGAGGATGTGAACCTCTGTGCGTCTGCAAATAATGCCAAATCATATCTTCCCTGAAATAGGGCAAGTTTATTCCATTTGTTGGGACATGATTGATATCCCACCCAACTAATTTAAGATTGTGAGCAAGCAAGTTAAATTTCTCCATTAAATTGACTGAAATAACATGATGAAATTGAGTTGCATAATCTTCTACGTTATGCTTAACTATTTTGGAAGAGTCGCCTTTTGCATAGCTCTCTTTTGCGCCAGCTTTTGTTGTTCTATTTTTTATTCCAAGAGATTCACTTGAAAACCCTGTTGTATAGCCGACTTTAATTCCAAATTCTTCATAAGAAGAATTTTTTTTCGCCCATGGATTTATACCTTTTCTATCCTTTCTCTTTATGTCCCCATTATCATTACCAGGAGGTTTCGCATTGGTACAACCTTTACATTCCATCCATCCACATCCACTTTTAAAATCTTTAATATCTCCGCTTCCAATTACTGTAGTATTACTCATGATAAAAGTTTAATATGATTATAATTAACCTGCATCAATCAATGTGACTAAACCCGGGCCTGTTGTACAGGGGATTGCATTAGGAAACAACAAAGCGGATTTCCCTTTAACTTTCACGTCCATTTTTACATTCATCCATTTGATTAAACTTGGGCTACATTTCTTGGGAGCTGTCGGAATTGCGAGGCAAGTTCCAAAAGCTGGTTGTGCCAATTTTTTGTCATCTTCATTGGCTTGTACTTTATTTCCTATCTTCACTGTCCTTGCTTTTGAAGCGTCCAACCTTGCTATTACACCCGGGCAACCGGTACACATACATTTGGCACCCTTATTAACATATTTCATCATAATTAATTGGTTTTTACTTGACTGCCTTTGATTTCAACATTCCCTGAAGCCTTCATTTTTATTTTTCCTTTCTGGGATTGGATATCCATTTTTCCTGCACGTTGATCAAGCTTGTTTTTTGCCGATAATACTACTTCGTCTTTTGATTTTGCTGTTAATGATTTCTCTGCAATTTTTTGAATGTTTTTTGCAGAAGACCTCAAGTCTTCTTCAATAGTATTGGTAACATTTTTAGCATTGAAATAAACATCTTTTTTAATTGATTCCGTTTTGTTTTCAGCAGAGACGTTAAGGCCTTTCCCAGCCACCAAATTAATACCCTTTGATGCCAATACATTTATATCTTTAGCACTAAGAGTAATTGTATTTTTCGCTTTTAAAGATATACTATCCCCTGCATTGACATTTACATTTTTCCCGGCTTCAACCAATACATCATTGCCTGCATTAACCTGCACATTATTGTTTCCAGTGATAAATATGTTACTTTCTTTGGTTGTGATTTTGATTAAATTATCTTTCTTATCAGTAATCAGAATACTCTCATCCCCATCCGTATCATCAAACTGCAAAATATGCCCACTCCGCGTCTTGATCGCCTTCAAATTATTATCCGGATCAGCAAAGTCAGGGGCGATGCTGCCATGATAGTTAGAGCCCACCACATAAGGCCGAGCAGGGTTCCCCTGCTCAAACTCGACAAATACCTCGTCCCCTATTTCAGGCACAAAATAAGTACCCGTCACGCCTTCTGACTGGCCAGGGCCAGCATAATTGGTAATCACCCGTATCCAAGGCGTCATACCTTCCTGCCATTTAAATTTTACACGTACCCGACCCAGTTTGTCAGGGTCATTGTTTTCCACGACTTCGGCTACTTGGGGCTCTGCCTCCGGCATGACCACACCCCTATTTGAAGGAGGGAAAGTGGTGGTCACAGGGATGGCTCGGAACATGTTGTAATAATCCCGATTGCTGGTAAAGGTATGGGTCGCTGATATGACCCTGTATTTTCCAATAAATCCTTTTTTCGAATGTACTTCCACCTCAGCTCCCACGGTGATACCGGGATCGGCACTCTGCCCAGTGAACAACATTACGTCACCGACGATAGAAGATTTTCTGGCCTCGGCGAGATAGGAAATGTGGTTACTGTCGCTGATACGGTGGATAACTGGATGCACGCCTTCTTCCTGAAACAGTTGCTTAGAAGCACGGAGGGAAGTCTTACTATGGGGATCGAGCCAGCCCGGCTGAAAACCAGCCACCGACTGTTCCACCATGCCGTTGTCCTCGTATTTGTAAAATTGCTGTTTGAAACTGGAGGGCCGGAGATTGATTCCGTAATTGAAGGACAGCATGCTATCAGAACCAAAGGTGAGTTTTACTTTGGGATTGCTGGAAGGCAAGTCACCAAAAACGATCTTTTGGCCATCGTAGTAGAACCACTCTCCATAGATAGCGGCCAGACGGCTCAGAAACTGGTATTGCGTTTCGTTGTAACGTACAATATATGGAATGGGGTCTGTGTATTTGGGCTTTACTTCTTTTTTGACATTGGCTGGGAAGCCGCTCATGATTTCGTCAAAGATGCCTTGGAGGTTTTTTTCTTCGAAAGAGGCGACACTTTTCTGACCTTCCAATAAAAAGGTGGGGGAAAAACCCTTAAAAATGATAAAGGCATCGCCTGCGTAGGTTTGGTCAACATGCACATCGGTTATTTCCCCTTTGAAAATAAAAGTTCCACCGGAACGCTTGATGGTGATCTCCGCCGATTTCCCGGCATAGGCGATGGCATTGTCAATGACGATGCTTTCATAAGCTTTGATCGCCCCGTCCATGACTTTGGCCTTTTCAGCCGACACGGTCACTTCAAACCGGTGGTGCCAGTCGGAACGCTGTTCCACCTGAATGTGGTAGGGAGCTAATTCTGTCCCATCGACATAGAATTTTGCGGTAGCTGTTGCCAAAACAAAAGGTTTAGGAGTTAGGAATTAAATTACGATTCTCCAGTAGCCGATAGTAATATTTGGCTACGGGCAAACAAAATCAAAAGGTGGACAATTGGCCAGAAAATGTTTTCAGGCCAATTGTCTGCGAAGGCAATATCGGCACTTCTTTCCAAGGTAGATTGCAAAGCAGGTCTTATTCCGATGAAGGAATTCCGCCGTGCAATATTACACCCAAGAATTTTCGTGGATTTCACCTCCTACCGCTAGTTCCTTACAGGAAAGGATCAGGGTTTCTTTCGCACTTTCCTTAATCGTTACCCCTCCTGCAGCATCCCCGGAAAAAGCTTCGTACGATTCTGTATAACCAATACAGTATGCTTCTTTAAATTCCAGGGTTTTAAGTGTTTGACCAGTTGCATCGATAAATTTTATATCACCGTCTTGTTTCATGTCGGAAGCGACCATCCAACCAAAGCGGGATTCGGTTCCATTTGTTCCAAGGGTAACTTCGATTTGTCCACCACGCACTTCACCTGCGGGTTGTCCGATGTTGTCAACATTTTGGTCGAGGGAGTAAGACATTGCGATCACTTCGCTTTCCTGTCCTGCAACATTAAATAATACTTTAATTACTGAAGCCATAATTTTGATTTTTTTTAGTTAAAAAAAATTGGTGATATGAAAGATTTGTATTGTTACATTTTGAAGTTGTTCAACCGTCAAAAAATAATCAATCCAATGTGATTCCATTGACTAAATTCAAAAAAGCCTTTCCCCAAAATAATAATGTGTAGCCTTGGTAACAGTCTTTCAATGCGACGTGAAAAATACAGTACAGACTGTTTAGAAGATAAAACCGAAAATTAATTGTTGCATAAAATAATGCCCCTGTCAATAATAAAAAACGCTAAGGAGTAAATAAAAATTAAAATGACAACTGAAATTAAAACACCGCTGATAACCAGCGTTTTATAAAAAAATGTCAATTTATTTTTTCATTTTTCCTCATTGCTTATGGTAGATTATTGTTTATGCTTGTGCAGATATTCTCTTGGATTTCAGTTCGTTCAAAACCCGGATATGATGATGCCCGATTATAAAAGGCACAACAAAAAACAAACTGAATTGATAAACAGATACAGGATCAATTGACGAAATCTAATATTGGGCTGTCCTTTAGAGGAAGAAACGAATCGGAAGTAAATAGAATATGTGCTGTATTAATATTTTGTTCTGTAATCCAACAATTAATTTTTATTTTTTTTTACCCTCTTGGTAACAGAACGGTTTTTTTGAAAATATCATAACATGCACATAAGACATTGACCCATATTCCTCTCACTTGTTCGTATTCATTCAGTTGATGTCAATCATTTATGGTTCTCTGAAACACTGATAGAGAGGGGGGAGAAAAATAAAAAATAATTCAATTTTTTATTTTTCTCCCCCCTCTTTTTCTTGCGCCACAAAAATTGTCAAAGAACCTAATTTAATTAGGTGTGGGAAAAATTCTTTCGGTGTAAGGCCGGAAACAAAAGCTCAACTTTATCTGAGGTATTTATGACTGGGAAAAAAATAATTTCATCATCCATTCACTTTAATATACCCCAACAGTTATAAGTACTTTAATTTGAAAAAACGTTACCTTTTTTTGAAAAAAAGATTTTTTTTCAAAAAATTAATCCTTTTCATCTGCTGAGAAATTGCCTTGCGTTCCAGAATAATCAATCACGTAATGTTTTGTGGCAAAGTAAGGCTTGACATTAATCGAAAGCATGACTGTCTGCGGATCATTAGGATCTGGATTCGGTCCTTCAATGGTAAACTCTTCGATCAATTTGCCCGAGCCTTTTATTTTGTCAAAAAATTTGTTCAACTCCCCTCGAATCTCCCCTCTCATTTTACCATTATAAACCTGAAAGGTTAATGAGTTAAAATAATCGAGGAGCACTTTGGCGATCCAATCTTTGGCTCTAACGACACCAATGGCTTTTTGATCAGGATCAGTGCTTTCATTGGCAAGTGTGGTATCTGACATTGCAACGGTTCCCCATTCTTTTTCGTATATGATGGGTATCATCCCCATTTTGTCAACTTTATCAACATGGGTGCGCAGAAAATTTAACCGAGTGCCAAGCACGCCATCAATTTTGCCATGTTTTTTTCCGGCAGGGGGCTGGATGCCGTTCCCGCTGTACATTTTTCCGGCGAGCGGAACAGACATGGGCAGGAATAAATCGTCATTTTCCAGATCGTCATATTTTTTGCGAACCACTGCATAATTGCAAGTGACAACCGTATTGGCCAAGTGACGCTCACCGCCTGCTATTTTCTTTTCTTCGATCTTGTCTTCGATCGATTCAAATTCCAATTCATCAGAATAATCAGTCAACAAGGTGATTCGGTATTTGGAAGCGATCTTACTCCAATATTCCAAATTATTCCCAAGGTAACCCGGTATGACAAATAGGGAATAATTATCTTCCAAAGAAAAACGGTCAAAGTTCTGGTTGAAATGTTCTATCAATCCTTCCCTGAGGTTGGCATTTTCCGAACTTGTAAATTCGCTCAATGGAATATTAAGGAAAAATAAATTACGGATGCTTTCTTCTTCTGCGTTCCTGAAAAATAGATCAACGGCTCGATATGATTTCTCCAAATCCCTGGAGTTATTGAGAACATTGGTCAAATTTTCTTTCAACACTTTTGTTACTTCTTCGGATTTATTTTTGGCTTTTTCCGTCGATTCGGCCACGCTGCCCGCTTCGACCAGTTCTTTCAAAGCTTCCAGCTCCGCCATCAGCTTCTTTCTTTTTTCAGCTTTATCGGTATCGGTTAAAAAAGCACCGCGCCGGGCTTCGTTTTTTGGATTGATATCGCGGATGCCTTTTTTGCCATCTATGATGCCTTCCAAAATTTTGAAGCCACCTTGTTTTTTAAGGATCTTGACCTTTTCTTGGACTTTTTCCTGAAGTTTTAATGCCTTTTCTGTCATGATTATTGTTCGCTTTCTTTGAGTTCTTCAATTAGGGTTTCGAGGAGTTCCTGAAATTCTTTTTTATTTTCTGGGTTGCCGAGGATTTGCCTGAGGCTATCATTATTTTGCAGGACATCATAAAACCGGGAATAAATAGCCTCTTTTTCCTGAAGTTCCTGCAATACCTCGCTTTGTTCAATAATGCCATCTTTAGTAAAATCCTTCATGTTTTTGAATTGAAAGATTTTTTCTTCCGATTCACCATCTTCTTTTTTCAATACAACTTCCCGTGAAGGTTTGTAATGGGCAAAAATTTCTTTCAAGCTTTTCAACCGCTTCGGATCAATTTCTTCATCATGCTCGTCATTGAACGGCATCGCTATCAGCGTTTTGTTGTCCGGAACAAGTTTGACGCCCGTGGGCGCTTCCGCTTCATGTACATTGGCACCGATTCGGTGGCCATAAAGAGTTTTTGACATAATGATAGGTTTTTTAAAACGTTAAATTAATTCAATTTTTCCAAATAAACAAAAACAATTATCTATTTTTTATCCATTTAGTGTTGCTGTTTAATGGTTAAAAAATAAGTTGTGAATCTAACCATTAGAGAATGGTTTATTTGACCCCACATTTATCAATTAAAAAGTAAAAAGCACAATGTAAAAAGCGGCGCTACTGATGACCGATATACTGAAATTTCCAATTGTACTTTTAATTTTTACCACAATACATAGATTATAAATTACAGATAAAATCCATACGATCTTTGGACTTTATTCTGAAAATTTTACACAAGGCACCGCCTATCTCCTACTAGCGATCAACAGCTGAATAAAGTCTATTATATCCAGGATTTTGAAAAGTTCCCTTTTCTTAAAAATTTTATAAAAAAAGCTGTGTGCATGGACTTCAATTTCCCAGTTGCACTGCCTTTTTCTTTTGCTTTGTCCACGCTACTCAAGTTATTTCAAAAAAACAAGTCAAACTCCATCTGTATCCTTGATTATTCTAAATCACCACCTAATAACTTTTCCTTTCCAGAATGCTTTATCTTAAAACTTGGCCGAACTGGCCTGCCTCTTGCGTCGTCTTTTATCGGAACCGTATAATTAATTGATTTGACAACATTCCTTGGTGCCAATTCCATATAATCCAGTTCTTCCAGTCGGCGGAAAATATGATGGATGGTGCCCAGAAAATTATCAATATTAATCAACGAATCGGAAATGTCATAATGCACATAATTTGACTCGTAGGTGTCACTGATGATCTTGTTCAATTGTCCGACACTGATATCAGTGGTATATTGCTGAAAATACTGGAGCACGTGATCACTATTATCCGTCATATCTATTGAATGGTTTAAGACCCTGGCAAACCTTGCGAAAAATTCAACCAATTTTATGGGTGGCTGATCTTTCAAAGTAAGATTGTATTCATCATAACTCAATATAAGGTGATCGAGAAATTTCTTACAAAGCGCATCAATACTTTCAGCCAACTGGTTTAGTTCTCCATTCAACCGTTTGTGCTTGATTTTTTTGATAATCCCCATCGAATAATCCTTGATATCAAATAAATAACTTTTGTACTCCTCATATTTTTGAATTAACAGTTCATGACTATTGATCCGTGTGCAGGGAGGTATGTAATCGGTTATTTTTTTTAAACCAGAAGAAGTGTTTTCATATTTTGCCAACGGAATGGCATTGGCCAGGGCATCCAGCCGAAGGTCTTTCAACGACATCAGCTCAATATGATATGTCGGTCTGGTATTGGGTTTTCTTCGGGGACTTTCATGCTCATCTTCTATGCCATCAGGTACGCGGTGAAAGAGATCAACGACCAGTAAAACGTACCAATAAGTAGAAGTATTCAAGTTTTTTTGTCCGATTAGTTTGGATAATGGTTGGTTGAGTTCTTCCCAGTTGGAATTGATGATCTCAATTCTTGAACCATTCTGGGTAATGGCCCTGCAATAGGCAATTTCCACTTTCTCGTTATTGATATTGTCGTGAAATGAGTCTGAAAATTTTTTTTGCCCATCTCCACCGATCAGGCCAAAATTAAAGCCAGTCAGATGGAGCGCGACAGCATCTCTTGTTTCGTCAGCCACAGCCAAATATTGACGGTTCAAATGATCGGCATAAAACGGCATACCATTTTTCCAGTTGATCGGCGAATGATTTATTTTTGAATCCATTGTTTTGATTTTATTGTTCCCAAATTTTCACCCTTTCTACAAAGATAGTTTCCTGATTAGATATTATTGTTCTCACCTTTAATTTA
The DNA here is from genome assembly GCA_965222975.1 of Saprospiraceae bacterium. Classification (GTDB taxonomy): domain Bacteria; phylum Bacteroidota; class Bacteroidia; order Chitinophagales; family Saprospiraceae; genus UBA6168. The sequence goes on from CBDCVJ010000086.1 coordinate 600,006, forward strand.
GGATCGATATAATTTTTTTTAACAAACCAGCCCCACCATTTTTTTTGAGGTCTAAAAAAACTCCAGCCATAAACTTTTGCCAATTTATTATTCTCCGCCAGTACAATTTTTTTAGCATATCTTTTAACAATATTATGTTCGTGTACTACGTAATGATATGCTTCAGCAAGGGTTTTATTGACCGGGACTGAAATTTTTGTTTTAATCTTTTCATCGGAGTTATAATCCAATGGAATAACTAAACGGAAATTAACGGTGGCTCCACCCGTTTCAAAAAAAGGAGGGGAGGAACCTAAGGGCAACTGAAATATAGGTCTTACCTGCAAAAGCTTGGGAATGTCATTCCAAAGAAAATGCAAGTTTTTAATCAATAATGGCAGGGGGATCATAAAAATCAATCCAGCCAACCACCAAACCAAATCCTGCCCCAAATTGCCCCGAGGAAATCCACGGTGCTCACACAATAAAAAAACAATAATAAATGCAGCGATGCCCGTAAAAGCAATTCCAATTAAATACAACAATTTTTTTCCAAAACCGGAAGCCGTGCTCCATTCCCATTTTCCATAGAGTTTATCAGTAAAAACGATGCCTGCCGATAGAGAGACGATCAGGAGGAGTATTCCCAATGCCACCGGATGCTGGGCGATCAAGTCTTTCGACATAAAACCGGTCAACCCCAAGATAGCATATATCAGAAAAATGATGAGGAAATTGGTTGGCAATTTAGCAGCCAGTTTTCCCCCTTTTTTCAATAACTTAAAAATAACGAGAATAAACCCCAAACTGGCGGCACCTAAGGCTATCATCATGATCTTACTCATGTCAGGGTATTTTTTTGTGAATGAATTTAATTAACCGAATTTTTTCGCATCAATTTAATTCAATGAGTTGGGTTTGTATGGCGGTTAGCCTGGTTTCCAATTTAAATTTTAATTCCTGCATCTCTTTTTCATTTTTAGTAAGCAACCCTTTCCCTTTCATGTTTAAAAGAATATTGTCTCGTATCCATGTTATTTCTTCATTTATTTTTTCTTTCGTAGTGGCTGCCTTTTGCTTCATTTCCGTTAATTCGGTTTCCGTTTGAGAGCTTCCTGATTTTACATCATCTATTTTGGCCGTTCCCATACTCAGTTGATTTTGCAAACCCGCTATTATGATTTCTTTTAAAGCAATCTGATTGTTTAAATCTGATATTTTCGCTTCCAAATCTTCATTGATGTTTTTTCCAGTATCTTGCTTTTTTACCAAGCCCTTGGCAAAAAGCATTTTGCTCGTGGCTTCTTTATATTGATTTAGCCAATTTTTTCCGAAAGAAAGTAAATTACTCAGGGTGTCATTTTCAAAATGAAAAGGCTTCTCGACCCTTTCATTAGTGGTTGCAAAGTCATCAAGTACTCTTCTGCAATCATTTTCCCACTCATGAAAATCAAATTCACTTTCCGCAAGTGCCAATTGGTCTTCCAATTTTTTTACTTCATTTTTATTAAATTTTAAGAGTAATGTATCCGCTTTATGAAAAACAGTTTTCAATTCGGCCAGCCTTTCCCGTTGTTCATCGAACTGGGTACGGAGGGCAATTAATTTTTGCTCCGTCATTTCCAGTTTTTCCACCATGATTTCTTTATTTATTTCGTCTGTCTTGCCAAGGCCAAAACCCAATAAAAGGGACAAAAACAAGGGGATGGCAGCAACAAGAATAAATGTTGTAATCGCAGTGTTCCGCTTTTCTACTGCGGTAGGTTCCTTTGATTTTATCTTGACTTTCATTTCCATAGTATAGGCATTAATGAGTGATTGGATTTTATAAGTTTTTAGAACTTCTTTTCGAGATTAGACTTTATTCGGTTTATCGGTATAGTGGTGTTTTGGTGTTACGGTTATACAAAACACTTTAGAATAAAGTCTATTAGTGTTTAAACCAATTTAAAAGGTTAAAATAAAAAGATTTACACAACGCAATGATCAGAATTACATAAACCGTTTTGAAAATTAAATAAATTTCTCGATTAAAAAAGTTATTTATAGATAGTTACATTAGAAATTTAATTTTAGGATTTAAATCATGGTGATTTTAAAAATCACCATGATTTAGGGGCTTTAATTTTAAATGTAACTAATAACTCCACTTTATTTATGGCTCTGCTAAAAAAAGCGTATGTGTTTTAATTCATCGCAACATTATCCAATAAAATCAGCAAACTGTCCCGGTGTTGTTCAAAAGCGGTAAATTCAGTCAATTGCCCAATTGGTTGTGTATTTTGAAAAACCTCTTTTTTTGTATGATCCACCTGTTTTCCATTCATCCAAAACCGGAAGCAGACATGCACCCCTGTGGCCAGGCCAGTCTGCCCGGCATAGCCAATTACTTGACCTTGTTCTACCCAAACTCCCGGTCGGATACCTTTCGCAAATTCGTTCAGGTGTAAGTACTGGGTTTGGTACTTTTCGTTATGCCAGAGTTTCACATTATTGCCGTTGTTTTTTTCTGATCGTGCTTTCATGACCTTCCCTTTGCCGACCGCAAATACGGGGTCGTTCATGTTTGCGAAATAGTCGGTGCCCAAGTGGGGCATTTCTTTATTTAACACTGGGTGTATCCGATTCGGGTTATAGGAAGAATTAATGATGTTGTATTCCACTGGCGACATCAGAAACTGCATTTTCATGGTACGTCCCTTTTTATCGTAATATGCAGGTTTCCCATCGTCCTCAAATCGGAATGCATAAATTTCCTCATCTTGATGTTGGTAATAGGCAGCCAACAATTCACCTACCCCAACTTGCTTTCCATTATACCATTTTTCTTCATAAATAAATTTGTATTTGTCATTTGGCTTTACGTGATAAAAATCAATTTGCCATTTTAGGGCATTTAATAATTTTGGTATCAACCGGAAATCCCCGCCATGCTTGAGGAAAGATGTTCCGAAAAAATTATTTTCCACCAGTCCTCCTATTTCTTTTATTTTGGTTTTCAATGGAATGGTCTGCACCATTATTTCCGTTTCGGGTTCTGTTAAAATAATGGCAAAAGAATCAATCGATATTTCATAAATATAGAATTCATTGAAACTATTGGATTGCACTTCGTCGGCTTTAAAAGTGTAAAATGCATTTGACATTTTTAAATCAAATAATTCAATGAACTTTGCTTTAAAAGCTATCGAAGTGCTGCTGGAAGAATTGACTCCTTTGCTGATAAAAAATTCCTTCAAAGGAATGTCCGCCTCAATAATTTCTTTAGTGTAATTAAAAGAAGCTTCATTGGCAATTTCCGGCAACAGGTCGGGATACTCAAATTCAGTTTTCGGCTGAACTTGCAAATTCACTGGTTCTCTTATTGAGTCCTCTTCTACTTGAACCTCTTCGATTTGAACATTCCCTTCTTTTTGTGCACTCAAAAGTGATGTGATCAATCCAAATAAGACAACAACCATTGAAAAAGCCAAAATATAAATCGGAATTTTATTCGATTGAACGAACATTAAAAATCGCTCTTTGGTGCTCTTTTTCTTAGCACCTTTAATGACGATTTTTTTTTCCCCGATTACTATTTTCTTTCTATTTTCCATCCGCTTAATATAGTGAAGAAAATTTATTTCAAGAACAATCGCTTAACAATGTTCTTCTTCATAATTCGGACTTTCAATTTCAAAATAAAATAGAGCAAGCTATCTGCAAACCATTTCATTTCTGGACTATTACATCCACCCGCATCCGCAAAGGATAGGTGATGGCACTGGTCGACGTATTGATTTCCAATTGTGTATTGGTAGATGGGACGCCCGTTTGCCTTGTCAAATGTCGCTGCATTCCGAGCAATTTGAGGCCGACCATGTCCCAAAAAGTGATGGATTGCCCTGCCTGTATTTTGATTGGGTTGCCAAAAGTTCCGTTTTGCAGATAATTGATATTGGCTGAATTGCCAAATTCACCTGCATAACTTTTACCGATGCCGAATTTTGCGCCGCTTGCGCTGTACTGTACATCAGCGATGAGCCTGATGGACTTTATCTTCAACCCCTTGGCCTGTAGCTCTTTGATCTTATCGAACAAATGGTTAGCAAAAACTTTGGAGTTGTACATGAAACGCTGATCGAGGCTGTATTCTTCCACTTCGTCGCGGTACATATATTCAATATGTACATCAGCACCGAGTGCATGTACCAATGAAACTCTCAATTCTTCTGGTTTTTTATCCAAATCTTTGAGTGCATCGGTATAATACTGGCGGATATTATCAGTATTCCCATCCTCGATCCATTGGGCTAAATCGGCAGTTGCAGGTATAGCTTCCAATTGTGCCCTCAGTTGGCGGGTTTGGGAAGACAGTTCTGAGTGGATGTCGCGGGTACGGTGGTAATCTGCCCTGATCTGTTCTATGGATTTGGCGTTTTTTGGTCGCCTTCCATTGGTATTTATGGAATTAGCGAATGCATCATCTGCATTCTTCAAAGCATTTTGCGCTTTATCCACTTCTGCTTTGATTTCCTTTAACACACCTTCTGAGGTGGCTAAATATTGAGATGCTTTGTCCATTTTTGCCTGCTTAACGGAAGCACTGGAGGCATCTTTTGCTTCCCGTAAGTTTGACTTGGCAATGGCCACTTTGTCCCAAACACCTGAAGAAAGTTTAAAGGCAGCATCATAAGCATCTTTCGCTTCCATCATGCTTTTATCTATGGCGATTTCATCTGCGGTGGTAGGCGGAGGGTCCTTTTTTCCAAAGGTGTAGTTCAAGTTGATTTCAAATGAATTTCCCAGTTCGCTGTGCAAGTCGAAAGCACCAAGAACTTGCAGGTTGTCCAAAGGCTTGACACCCAACATAAAATGCAACCCCCCTTTGTCGGTTCGGATGCCTGCCCCAGCTGTAAGTAAGTCGTTTTCAAGGAAATGCCCTATTAGGTTAAAATCAAAATTGGCGGCTTTTTGATTTTTGCCACCCATGCTTTCGCGGTAAACGATCGTTGGGTCAATGGCAAAGCCCTCACCTTGATAGCGAAAGCCCAGCGAAGCAAGTACATGGGGCAGCACATCGTAACTGCCTGTAGCTGTTGATGCTTCGTTTTGAAAATCAATGTCACTGGTGAAAAGTTGGGGCAATAAAAGGTCAAAATGCAACTCAGAGCCGTCGGCAAGCGTGTAGCCTCCCGATGCGCCCACCCCTCCATCAAATTTCGTTTGGCTGGGAGAACCAGTGAGTAACAGCAAATCGTTAGGATCGTTGACACGGCGCTCGCCAAAGTCAAATTTTTGCACCATGCCGCCTGCGATCACGCCCAACGAAAACCGTACTTCATTATCGGAAGGTATCAGGTGGTAGCCAAACATGCCCGCAAAATGCTGTCGTTCGATGACCCCCACTTGGTCAGCCATCAATAAGATGCCAAGACCGATACGGTCATTGATAAGCGGCGAAAAATCGGCATTCAACAAATAGGTTGTAGGGCGATCATCGGCTAAGTCAAGATCGGAAAACTCGCTGCGGTAGGCAATGCCCACTCCGCCGCCGTCCAAACCTTGTGCAGCTGGATTGAACAAATGAGGATTGAGGCTAAAGCTATGGAGATATGGCGTTTGCTGGGCAACCATATTTCCGAAGGCCAATAAGGATAGACCAAAAATGAGTAAATATGTATAGGTATTTTTCATTATTTCTGATTTGAAGGTTGGGAAAATATGGGACAGTTCCGATCAATTGGTACTGCGGAGTACGGTGACGGCTCCTTTCCTAACCATAGGCTCTCCATTCACCGTAAATTGGATGACGTAGAAATACACACCGTCTGCGCAGTTGTTAGCGTCCCATTCTTCGTTGGGGTTGAGGTCAGCGACTTTTCCTCCTGCCCGGTTGAAAATGGAAATGGCCGTCAGTTCGACCCCATCATCTGTGCCGATCTGCCAAAGGTCATTGGCTCCGTCACCATTGGGGGTAATCACTTCGGGGATGAAAATTTCACCTTTGGATTGGATAAATACATTCACGGTTTGTTCATCACCAAGACAACCTTCATTGTCCGGCACCACAGAAAATGTCACGAACCCAGTCGCTCTATCGCTGTCTAAATTATAAGTCAATTGAATATCTCCCTCTCCAGAATTAATGCTGCCTGTATTGGCATTGAGCCTATCCAAAACCGACCAATCGGCTACTGTAGTCGGAGGGTCTACGTCAAGAAAAATGGTGATAGATTCACCATCTGCTATTTTATATTCATCGTTAGGGATGACCAAATCCGGTGTCGGTCGTTGAATGACTTCGACACTGATGGAGGCAGTACAGCCATTTGCATTGCTGGTTGCTTCTACGATATATACAGCAGGTTCATCTACCGTGATGGTTTCTGTAGTTTGACCGTCGGGCGACCAAACATAACTGTCTGCACCACTAGCAGTTATGTCAATATTGTTTCCTTCGCAAATAGTAGGATTTGGAGGAGAAATAGTAACTACAGGAGGAGTTTTGTTTTCTTCTACTTCGATCTCTATTGTATCCGAGCAAGCATTTTTAAACAAAACTAAAAGGAAAGTTCCCGGCACACGGGCGGTGATTGTAGTGTCGCTGCCCAAACTGTTACCGGTAGGATGAATCCACTGGAAAAAGGTGGTTTGTTGGATACTGGTTATTGACAAGAGGGTACTATCCACAATGCAGGTAAATACATCAGGGGAACTGACATCGGCCGCTGGGAAATCGGATAAGTCTTTTTCCACTTCAATGCTTGTTGAATCAGGGCAGCCAGATACATCGTGGAAGGCTACGAATGTATAAGTACCTTGATCAAAGGCTTCGTATTCATCAGCAACCACCTCGGTCAGGTCGGGCAGTCGCCAATAGCTGGTATTGAAATCAATTGAGGACCCTTCAGCAGTTAACGTTACTTTAGGGTTGGCGCATGAAATTGTTGGTGGATCAGGAGAAGGGGCGATATTAAGGGATTGCGGGGTGGCATCATTATCACCTATATCTACAATGGTAGAGTGGGAGCCACAGACATTGGTCACGGTTAGGGTGTATTCGCCAGGTTCCGTGGCCACTATTATTTCATCATTGCTGAAAAAGGTTCCGTTCAATGACCAACTTATCGAAATCCATCCAGAGCTACTTGTGCCATCCAGCACAATCGTATCCACCTTGCAATTAAATTGGTCACTAGGTGGAATAGAAATAACATTGGCTTCGGGGACTTGAAAAACATCAAGTTCAACCTCATCTGAATTTTCCGATGCTACAGGTGTGGAGACTTCACAATAGTAGAATCCTTCATCATTGTCTGTTACAGCAGGTAGCGTGAGAATAGAACTTGTGTCCGTACTGAATACAAAGCTAAAATCAACAGTATCAGGCGAAGAATTTGGTGACTCTTTGTAAAACCAGATAAAGCCCATGTTACCATCTTGTTCATCAGAAGCTGTAACCATCCACAACATACCTTCTCCTTCGCAGCGTTCGGAAACACCGTCGGGATCGGGGCCCGTTATGGTAATTGGCTGTGCCATGATGGGCTTAAAGTGGAAAATAAGAAATACCAACAATAGCAAGTATTTTGAGAAAATGGCATTCCACCTATGAGCATGAAATCGGCTTTGAAAAAATATATTCATGATGAGTGAGTTTTAATTGAATTTTTTGGGTTCTACCCCTTTCCTTTAATGATAATTTTTCCTTTTTTGCCTTCACCATTGTTTCCTTCAACTTGCCCGGCGAGTTTGTCAGCGTAGGCAGGCCGAGTTGGTTGTACTTTCCGTTTTTCCCGGAAACGCATGCGGGTTTCGCTCTCCCGACCCAGTTGGATCACATCTCCGTCTTTCAACGGGGTGCTTTTTTGAACCGGGAGGATTCGACCATTTACGAGCGTTTCGGCATATGGCTCAAGAAAGACAACGCCTTTGCCGAAATGCAAACGGGCATGACGGGGATGCACGGCATCGTCTGTCCATTTTACATAAACATAACTTCCTTCCTCCGTTCCAATGAATACATCAAGGCTTTGTTTCAACCACTTGCTAATGGGCTTCGTCTGACGGAAGGCTTCGGGCGATAGGTATTCCAACTCAAAGTCTTCGAGCGAGAAGACTACTGTGACGAGGATGCCACCGAGGATGCCACCCAGGGTGAGCAAACTCAAGAGTTTGGCCAAAGGAAAATTATTTTCAAAAATATTGTTTAGGAAAAACAGGTATAAGGTATAACCCACTACGGCAGCCAATACCCCGCCCATGATGCCTCGTAATGTGGTAATACTGGATTCAACCGACATCACCACACCGATCGCCACACCAAACAGCAGCCAGGTAATCAGCCCAGCAACATAGTAATTTGGGACATATCCCTGGTATTGCAGATAGAACCCGACCAAAAACACCAGCATGGACGCTAACGTGCCCGCTACAATACGGACCAACACCCGCAACCAAGAAAAACGCCGGGGTTGGCTTTTTTCTTCAACAAACGACAATGCCGCTGAAATGCCAATGCCCAATGCCATACCGATCATCAAGTCGTTTGTCAATTCGCGGTGGCTTCCAAAAAAATCAGTGACCATAGCATAATAATCCTCATAGAAAAATACATGGATGAAAGCCAATATGGTCCATGCAATCAGCCCTCCAACTAGGCCAAACCACAACCAGTTGAGGCGACGGAATGCCCCTTTCATGGAAAAGAAGCTGTCCTCGGCAATGGGTGCCCCATGCCCTTCACAGGGCGGGTCGAAATTCAGGCAACGGGGGTATTGTGGGCATTTGTTGCCGACGTACTCCCAAGTGGCAACAGAGGTCGTGGTGCGCGGGCATTTTACAACCACCATTTCACCATCCTGAAATACTTCACCGGAAAGCGGGTCCCGCTTGCGGACGCCAGCCTGTTCGTTATAGGGCACGATGTAGGTTTGATTGAATATTCGGCGCTTGTTCCAGGGAATGAGCCACCACATGAGGAAAAGCGAGCTAATCACAATGGCCAAACCAACGAGGAAACTATTTAACCAGGACAGCTTTGACATATAATCCTTTGGCAATAAATCGAGGACTGGGTTGGCAGGAGTGCCTATATTCGACATGTCGTAATTGATGGATTGCCCATGCCAATGCACTTGCAACGATCGTTGTTCCCCCTTGTAAATTGGATGGGATGGGTTTGGTTCCACCCGAATGACTTTGTTGAACAAATAGCTGCGTTGCGAGAACAACAGACCCTTCAAGTCTGTCGGTATCTGATGGTCAGTGCTGAGGGTATCACTGGGGTTGGCCGTTGCTTGGACGATTAGGCGGAAGAAGGAAGTATCCAACTGTTCTCCCATGCCCAAAGGGAACACCATGAAATTATCGTTCATACGGGCCAGTATTTTGCTGATATCCTCTTGGTCATAAGGGAGTTTGTTCAATGGGGTGTAGCTAGCTGTGTCGGGGTTATCAAAACCGTCGGTGAGCAAGAGGATAACCTTGCGCCCTTTCCCTTTTTGGCGAAGAAACCGAGCTGACTCAACAAGTGCCTGATGCAATTCTGCATATTCTTGGTTGTCGGGATACTTGTCCAGTTTTTCTTTGACATCCCTCAACTTGACCAGTTTGGGCATATACACTGTGTCCCCGTACGTGGAGAGGTAAAACTCTGTTTCTGCCGGAAGCTGGATTTTATCTGCAAACGCTTGCAACAGAGAAGAACGGGCTGCTTTAAATGAAGGGGTTTCCTTGCGGTCTAAACCAACCAGAAACAATAGATAGAATTTCTCTTGGCTCGTCGTATCCTCATCAGTAAAAGAATATTCTTCAGTTATGTTATAAACGTTGAGATCTTGGGGAGCTTCATTTTCATAAATGTCATAAATTATGAAATCTTCCTTTTCGTTTTCTATGGGCAGGTTCCGGCCATCTTCGGTCGCTTTTAAGTATAATTCAATCACGTTGGTCGAATCCATGAACATGTGCTTCACTACATTCAATTCGATGTCTTTGGCTGATTGGGAAAAAGCACAACAGGCCAGCCAACAACAAAGGGCTGTCAGAATAGATTTGCAAACAATGAAGGGGGCATATCTGGCCATAATCAGTTTTCTATTTTGGAATTTGGTTTATATACATCAGCACCGTTATCCCAATTGGGATGCCTTCTCAACCTCTACCCAATCGAACCACTTGGCACTTGGTTTTCGGTTGTCCCGGTTATTGGTTTTGCCAGCCATGGTGCGGGTGAAAAACCCTGTATCAAGGTTATCGGTCAGGCTGTCAATTTCCATGGCGAACTGGTATTTTTCTTTAAAAAAACCTTCATGGATGGTAAGGTCGGGGCTGGAAAGGAACAAGCCATGCCCCGGGTGGGTATGAAACCACGCCACAAGTACAAGCTCGGGGAACTGGTCTTGCGCCTCGCCCAATTCGTGGGCGATGCCTGAGGTGCTGAATTCCAATTTATAAACATTGTGCATTTTAGGGGAAACGGGAACAAATTCTTCCACTGCCACTTTGTAATTTCCAATGTCCGGGTCTTTGAAAAATTTGCCGAGCAGGAAGCCACCAATTTCGGGGATGGTGCCTTCCTTTTCTATCAGTTCTTTTATGTTCTGGCTGCGGAGGAACTGCCCAAGGTCACTGATGCTTTTCGTATGGAAATGCAGCTCGTTGATAGCGGTGTCATCCCAAAGTTGGGTGAGGTCAAATTTGAAGTAATTGTTTGCACTCACTAGGCTGAGGAAATCCTCGGCCAGTTCGATAACCCCGTGCTTTTGTTGGGAAGCGATTTTGTGCTTTTTTATAACAAAGGCAGGAGGTTTTGATCTTCCGTGTTTTTCCATTTCCGGTGCTTTTATTTCTTCTAGAGGGACAGCCATTTCTAGTTGCGTTTCAGTAGGTGTGATGGTTTCGTCCATTGTATTGTTCAGTGCTACTTCAGGTTCGATGATGGCAGTGCCTTCCTCCTTGGCCTTTTTCAGTTTTTCTTCATACTCCCGACGGTGCGCCCGTTTTTGCAGAGAACGGATACCTATGATCACAAAAAATAGCAAGATGGCCGTGCCAACTATAAGCCAGGGAAATTCAGGAGCAGGGATGTTAAAGCCGCCGCCATTGAACATAAGGTTGCGTTCCCATTCCACGATCCGCACGGTGAAGTCGCCGGTCTGGCTTCCAAGCAGGTTTTCCAGTGCAGCTTGGTCGTAAAAGATTTCCCCGCTCTCAAATTCCACAGATTTCAGGCGCTGGTTGTTTTTGTAAAAATCAATACGGAAAGGAGGTTTGCCACTGGTGATGCTAAGGCCATAAAGAGTGTCGCCAGTAACGGGCAGTGGTTCGATCTTGGGATAGTTGCCAACAGGGATCTTTTCCTCCCTATATTTCATGACCTTCTGCGCATCAGAGATCAAGATGTGATAATTCCCATCGTTGAACATGGTCACATTGAGGCGGTGCCTGCCATCCTCCACCATTAGTTCTGCGGACATGTTGGTGCTGTCCGAGATGCCATGAATAACAGGAGCTACGGCGTAGTTAAGGTACACATCCGTCTCATTGATGGGCTCTATCTGGGTACGGACAAAACGCTTGGCTTTGTCCACCCATACTGCTGCCTTTTCCTTCCATTTAGGAACAGAGTACTTTATGATAAATTCCTCAAATTTTTGCTCTTTTTTGGATTCGTTTTCCATCCCCTGAATATCGCTGAACTCCTTTTTCACATTTTCGAGTTCGTCTTGCTTGGGTGGAGGCTGGTTGTATTCATTGACCCTCCGCCTGACCTCCGATTCGTAACCATCGCCGCGATAATATTCCAGATACAATGCAGCTGCATCCAGTGCCCTTTTTTTGTTGCCTGACCGCACTTCCTTCAACAAAATCCTTTTGGCTTCCCTTTTATTGTTTTTCTCAGCACATGGCTCTTTTAAATATTTGCGGACGTGCCAAATCATATGCTCAATGCCCTGTGCATTTCGTTGCTCCCATTCTTGGTCGCAGGTGGATTTATATGTTGTGGTTTCTGTAGCAGGGGTGGGGGTATCCGCTGGCAGGGGGCTGTCTTCCTTTTTCTTTGATATGTTAAAATTGAACTGGGCACGGCCAAAAGGGTTGGTTGCAAAACTCGACCCATCGAGAAACGATAATTTAAAAGCCTTAATCTCAATGGTTACTGGCCCTTCACCTATTGGTTCAAGAGGGAAAATCCGTTTACTGGATCCCATTGAAATAACCCGCTCTAGGGTTTCCTCCGGGTTGAACCTAAGACCTCCGGTAATTAAAATGTCATTTCTGCTGATTGTCAAAGTTGCCTTTCGGATGGTGTCAAAATCTGGCAGGTTAAGGCTGTGGAAATTGAGGATGAACCTCCTGTTAAAATCAACATTTTCTATCAGGTCATTGTCTTTGACACTTTTATTTTCATATTGGACTTCAACGGAAAAATCCCCCCTATAAATCTTTTTTTTATGTTTAAAATCAAAGTTCACCGTTTTTTGACCTTGCGTGTCCGCGCAGGGCAAAACACAGGCAAATAACCACAAAATGATATAGTGCCATTTTTTGACGATCGGCCTTTTGATGATATGATCAGTATTCGACATCATAGATTGTTTCTTTCCTCCTTTTTGCTTGAATGTATACAGCTAAGAGATATAGGATCAGGCCAACTGCCACCACGGTGAACAGGATCATGATAATCAACACAAAGTCTACAGGATCTTCTACTAAACGTATCTGCCCAGAGGCTATGATACTGATCCCGTTGCTGTCGGACACCGATGCGCCAAAGCCTCCCACAAGCTGTCGGATGACAAAATATTCTCGGGGTATCACGACTTCATGTTGGTTTTGAAAATAACTGTTGTCCAAGCGGTTTTTTTCTTCCTTGGTAGTCATGTCCAAAAGCTTGACCTGATAGGGTGGTTCTCCGCCGGAAATGGTAATCTTGTAGGACTCACCCTCCTCCACAGTAGTTAGTTTGGCGGAAAAATCGCTGGTAAGCCGGATAGTGCTGTCCCGCCCGCATTCATCGGAAATAAGCAGAAAATATTCGCCTTCGGCATCAAAGCTGGCAACTATAATGTTTCCGAAAGCATTCACCGTTTTTAGCTCCCCATCAAGGGAAAGGTCTTTCCATTTAAGGGTACTGCCTGCTGGGCCGGTTACTTTTACTTTATTACTTTCTAAGGAAACTTGGAGGTTCATGGTAGAGCGTTCTTGTATTAGTTGGCGGGCTTCTTCGGCCACCTCCACGTCTTGGTATTTTTCAAGAAATTTTTTGTATGGCTCTGGGCATGGTGAATTTTCCTCTATTAAGCCGTCCCATTCTTTTTTCCATTTTTCAACGGATGGTTTTGTTGGTTTAGGGTCTTTTTTCTTTTTCTTTTTAGGTTTAGGGTCACGTTTTTCAAGTCCCTTTTTGATATTACTTATTTCTTTTTCCCAATTTCCGCCTATGTATTTTACTTGTAAATATTTATTGCACAATTTGAGGCATTCCTCCTTTCCGCCATTTATATGCAAATTCCTAATTTGTTCAACTAAATCATGCTCTTTTATTTGCCTATCGAACGAAGTGAAACAATTGCCTGAGGAGTAATTCTTCTGGTATGCTTTCATCTTAGCAATACCATCTTCTTTATTGTCTTTAAAAGTTTCAAGGGCAGCTTGATGGTCTTTTTCCTGTTGAGAGTCAAATTCGGTGATTTTATATCGAATGGAAAAGGAGTGATTGGCAATCCCGGTAGGTTCAGCCTTTTTTTCGACAAATTCAAACCCGATGTTAATCGTTCCCTCATAGTTCCTATTGATAGGAAATTCATAGCATAAATTGCCTTTGGTCTTGTTGTCAAAGGTTTTTTCAGTGGAACCCTTCTTTACTAACCCACATCCGTTGACCTTAACGAACTTGTTTTTGAAAATCAGTTTTGCCCCCCCGTCAATTTTCACTCCGGGACCAATCCTAACAAACAGTGAACCTTCGCCAATATCTTTCAAGAATATGTTGACCGCATCGTTGTTTTTATTGTATTGCTTGGTGGTCTTGCCCGAATAATAAATCCAGTAATTAAACTTAATGTCATCTTGGTTATAGACAATTTTAAAATTTTCGGGATCTGCCTGATTATCACATTGGCCCGATGCATCGTGAGTACAGGTAAAGGATAACAGATTAATTACAAGAAATGCAAAGGCATGTAAAGGACATGGGTATGCCTTTTTTATAAATAAAGAAAATGCTGCCTTAATGCTCATTACTTCCGAGGTTTTATTTTAAAGCCAAGCAAAGGCCGTGATTTTGGTTTCTTTTTTTTCACGATCGTTATTTTGGACTTGCTGGTTTTTGGGTCAGGTGTACTTTCTTCTGTTGGGGCTGGATCGGTCTGTGCAGCCACTGGTGGAATAGGTGCATCATCTATGGTCTGTGCAGGAGTTGAATCTGTTTGTTCGGGCAAGGGTGGAGCAGGTTCTTCCTTTACTTTGATAATTGGTTTAGTTTGTTCACGAAGGCCAGACGGCTCATTTTTTTTTATCGGCTTTCCGTTGTCCGCATTTGCATACACTAACAATGGGGTGTCATCAATAAAAATCTCTTCCTCCTTATTGACGATCCCATTAGGTTCGGCAAAATTCAAGACCCATTCGGCCACATTGATATCTTCTGGATAAGGAGGCTCGTTCTTGGCGTGATAGTTTTTGTATTGGAGTATTTCACCCACCCAAAGTACCAATCCGTGCAGGTCGAAGGCGATGCCCAGTTTGTCCACGTTGGAACAGACCCTTCCTTTTAGACGCCCATCCCATTTGATGTTCGGGTGCCACACATCAGATTTCATGTAAACTTTACAAGGCTCAAGAGGGTAGGGGCGGTCGAGCGACAATTCGGCTATGTGGTGGTCGCCGAAAATGGGTTGCAGATTTTCATCTATTCCTACGATGCTCTTGAAGCGATAATGAACATGGTAAACGACTGGGATGCTAAGGTCAGTAGTTCGGATTACCTCAAAGTCAATCACATCGCTTTTCATCTCGGACAGACTGATGTGATCCTTGGCCAGCCTTATCAAGAAAGGCCTTTGTTTGAAAAGTGGATGGTTGAAATCGTAATTTGGAAGCATAGGGTCACGTAAGGTTTTCACCTCACTTTATTTTGATTTGAATGGTTGATCAATGATGCTCTGAACATCTTATAAGCGACACTCGCTAAAAAGCCATTGCATTATTTTTTTCTAAGTAGCAAGTTGATGGGGAAAAGCGAAATAATAAATATATGTTTTAAAATTGTAATTTGCTGATTGCCAAGCCTTACATTTTAAATTCATCATTTAATATTTTACATTTCCTGGGTCAGTCAGCCTGCTACCAACTTCGGCACGAAATAAATGATCTCGTTGTCTTTGATCCCAATGTCGTATAGCGTTTTGTGGTCTTCTATTTTCACATTGCTTGCTTTCGAGATCAGCTCGTAGATGTAAGGGTTCCCATTGGTGTCGGCACGGGGGGCTACATTGGCATTCAGCAGTTCTTCCACGATCTCCTTTCCGGTGGACAGGACGGGAAGTTCCACATCGAGTTCGTCTCCATTGGGCATTACCCTCACAATTAAATTAATGGTATCCATATTTATTCTCTGTTCTTGTGGTTTTTATTGCCCGTACTTTTAGATCAAAGCAACTGGGTCAATTTGTTCAAATTATATATTCTCGAATTATTTTGGTTTTTGGTTTTGGAGTTCGTTAGGCACAAACCAAAAACCAGAAACCCCTTTCTAATTATTTAGTACCTCAATTCAAATTTTTGTTACTGTCAAAGTTTAGAAAATCTTCGTCACCAGTCAGTTCCACATAATGGTACTCGTTGTTTGCCTTTACTGTGATGATTTGTAAAGGCGGTATCCCAATCTCATAGAGTGTTGTGTTGGGCTTGGGAAATGAATTTTCAACGTCCACTACGTACTCCGTAATCACTACCTTTTCGCCGGGCACTTTTTGGTATTTCAATGCTTCTATATCTGAAAAATGGGGCTTGGCTTTGACGACCGGATATGCCACTTCCGATTTTTCCCCATACACTTCAAGGATAACCTGATAGTCCAAACTAATAGAAGCCTGCTTATCACCAAAATGCTTTTGAAGCCAGCTAAGTGTTTCGCCTATAGATGATCGGTGTGTCAGTTCTTTTGCTTCGATTATTTTTTCAATAGTGAAATGGCTTTCGCAATGTTCCCTCAATTGGCTGGCCGGGAATTGGAGGAACATATTGTTCATTCCTTCATATTTAAACTGCTCGCCTGCCATTGATTGGCGTTCATTATTATGGATCACTTTAATGGCTTCTTGCACTTGCATAGCACCAATGATGGAGGCTGATATGGGCGTGGTAGGGATTTTACCATTGGTGGCATTGCGCATAGCGACATCTGGGCAGCCCATTCGGTACTGGATGATACGGTTTTCGGCCTCTGTCAATTGACACTCATAACAAGTTGTCCAAGGCTTGTATACATCAAGTTGCCCGGCCAGGTTTTCAATTGCACCGTCAATCCAGGTTTTTCCTGTTCGGTAGCAATGCTGGTTGATGAATTTTCTGGCCAAGCGGTTGTCCAGGCAACCGATCACAACGTCCATCCTGCGAAAAACGCCCAGTCCAACGTCCAGCCAAATATCGCCGTGGATGGCTTTGGTATTCACATTGGGATTGATTTCCCGTATCCTTTCGGCTGCTACTTCGCACTTCCTTTGGTTGCCGGAGCAATCCTTTTCACGAAAAAGCACCGAGCGACAAAGATTGGCGTATTCAATGGTATCAAAATCTACGATGAGGATATTTCCCACATTCATCAACGCCAAATTTTTTAATACCTCATTGCCAAGGGCTCCCGCCCCCACTACCAGCACCTTTGCTTGGTGGACCACCTCGGCATCCCACCACGACATCATGCGAAAGGTTTCATCATAATGCCTATTGGAATTGGGCTGCAACTTGATCTTTGCCCTTTCATTTTGGTTCATCCTGTGAAGCCTGTTTATGAAAATAAGAACAGTCCCTATATTTCTTCTTGAGTAACGAAGGAAAAATAAATCGAAGGATTTATTTTTAAGAACCCAATCCCTGTCGGGGTTTTGGGTTTCTAAAATATACATTCCTGTCTGCCGACAGGCAAGCTGTTTTTTCTCCGTTCCTTAGACTACAATCATAATGGTATGTGTAGGAAAATTTCCCATAGGGCATGACAGAGAGCATATCAAGGAAAGAAAATGATATTGGATGGAAATAAAAAATCGTGAAGAAGAATGGGCCTGTGTTCATTATTTTGATTTTTTGGATATTTGATGTTAACTCCGACAAAAGTATTGACTAATCAATTAAAATAAAAATATTTTTTTGAAAAACTATATGTTGGCAAAATGGAAACATGTGGTTTTTCAAAAATGGCAAGTAAACTTTTTTTAAATTGGATTGGCCGATACTAAAGATTGCACCTATTGAAACAAAAAATCGTATCTGTTTTTGAAAAAAATTACAGCGAACTATGTTTGCGGCTATTCACTTGATTTTTGTCAATTCCTAAATATTCAATCTTATTGCTTAATGATGCGATGCTTTTTATATCTGACGATTTTTTTACATATTTCCACAAATCTTTTTTCCCAAGTAAAATGGAAAGCTGTCAGTAACCCCCTTACGACTCCTTGGACAGAAAAGGTTTCTACAGAAAACGCCCGCCCCGAATACCCCCGCCCACAAATGACCCGTGGAAAATGGCTCAACCTAAATGGTGAATGGGATTTTGCATTGCTGAATAACCTCAGTAATGAGGTGTTAGAAAAAGGAAAAATACTTGTTCCCTTTCCCGTCGAATCTGCCCTCTCGGGCATCAAGGCCAAAGTTGAGCCAACACAAATAATGTCCTATAATCGCACCTTTACCATTCCCAGTGATTGGAAAGGGCAACGCATCTTATTGCATTTTGGCGCAGTAGATTACGAGGCTTCTATTTATGTAAATGCAAAAAAGGTAGGCGAACACACAGGTGGTTACGATCCCTTCTTTTTTGACATTACCGATTACCTGACCACAAATGGCCCACAGCAACTCAATGTGCAAGTAACCGACCCAACAGACTCAGGTGGTCAACCCGTCGGAAAACAGCGGCTCAACCCGCACGGCATCTGGTATACCGCAACCAGCGGAATCTGGCAAACGGTGTGGCTCGAGCCAGTGCCCCAGACCTATATCAAATCGTTTCGGGTAGAGCCTGATATTGACAAGAACCGTATCCTCGTGCGGGTAGAGACTGGTGGGTCTAAGAAGAATTTAGCCAATGTCACCGCTCGCATCATGCTAGATGGGCAACCAATTTCGGTAGCGAAAGGAAAAACAGGGACACCGCTCCTGCTCCAAATCAGGAACAATGTCCATTTATGGTCACTCGACGATCCTTATTTATACGACATTGAAATTTCTTTGGGAAATAAAAAAAGCGACGATGTAGTGAAGGGTTATTTCGGTATGCGTAAAATTTCTGTGGGAAAAGATGACAAGGGTGTCACCCGGCTACTGCTCAACAATGAACCCCTGTTCCAGGTAGGTGTTCTTGACCAGGGCTACTTTCCTGATGGCCTATATACCCCACCCACCGAAGCAGCAATGCAGTTCGACCTCCAAACCATGAAAAACATGGGCTTCAATATGATCCGCAAACACGTTAAAATTGAACCTGCCCGCTGGTATCATCTATGCGACAAAATGGGCCTACTGGTCTGGCAGGACATGCCCAGTGCTGCTAACACTTCCGATGCTGACAAACAACAATTCAAATGGCAGCTAAAATCTATGGTGGACAACCTGTTCAATTTTCCCAGCATCGTGATGTGGGTGACTTTCAATGAAGGTTGGGGGCAGCACGACACAGAGCTTTATGTGGAAAAAATGAAGGTCTGGGACCCTACCCGGCTCGTCAATAACGCCTCTGGCTGGACGGATGCAGGGGTTGGCGACATCCTTGATATTCATGCTTATCCCGGCCCTGTGGCTCCGGTAAAAGAAGAAGACAGAGCCATCGCATTAGGTGAATTCGGGGGGCTTGGGCTGAATATCCGAGGCCATAAGTGGGCGGACGAAGGCTGGGGGTATCAATTGATTGAAACACCCGAAGCGATGCTTGCTGAATACGAGCACCTTTGGTGGAAGCTCCTTCAAATGCAAGATACAGCTGGCCTCAGCGCTGTCGTGTACACCCAGCTTTCCGACATCGAAACTGAGAATAACGGCCTGCTCACCTACGACCGTAAAGTGACCAAACTGGAGCCGTCGCTGGTCAAGGCTGCCCACCAAGGCTACCTGCCACCACGCCCAAAAAAATGACGCAAGGATTTTTGTGAAAAAAGGTAAGGTAGACCTGGTGTCCGCCACTCCGGGCGCCACTATCGGCTACACCCTCGACGGCCTTGCCACTGATGCCAAATGGCAGGAATATTCCACACCCATTTATTTAAAAAAAAGCGGCTCCATCCGCTGTCGGGCGACATGGCCAGATGGGATGAAAAGCCATTCGCAAGAATATTTTTTCCAAAAAACAAAAACCCGTGAAGTCGAAGGTGCCTAATGATGTTGCTGCGGGCATTTCCTTAAAGATATACGAAGGTTCAATGCAAGAGCTACCTGATTTTGCATCACTGAACCCCTCTAAAACGTTGATTGTCAATGATTTTAACCTTTCGAAAATAGGCAAGGAGCAACACTATGCCGCCCTTTTCGAAACCATTATTGAAATACCAGAAACGGGCGTTTACACCTTCCACGTCAGTTCCGATGATGGCTCACGGCTGCATATAGCTAACCAGTTGGTTGTAAACAACGACGGCTTGCATGGCATGAAACCAATGAATGGCAGCATTGCATTGAAAAAAGGAAGGCATCCTCTACGGTTGGAGTATTTCCAAAATGAAGGTGGGCAGGGTTTGGAAGTCTGGCTGGTTGGGTCGGATGGGAAGAAAAAGGGAATTGGGGAATTAGGGAATTGAGGTATTGTTATAGCCCGTATCTATGGCAAGCCTTTATTCTCCTATCAAATCGCTTAGTTTCAATTCAAAACCGGACAGAACATTTTCTCCATTTAGAGATGACTCTATTCCGCTTAGTTCCATTTCAGAACCATCAGCCCGATAGATGTAAGCCTTCTTTTTTAGTGGGTCAATGAGCCACGCTAATCGGACTCCATTGGCTATCCACACATCGGTCATTTTCTTTTTCAACTTGTTTAGCCGATCTGTTTGCGAACGAACTTCCATAATGAAATCGGGAACTATGGCCGCGATGTGTTTGCGCTCTTCAGAGGTCAACTTATTATGTTTTTCAATGGAGATCCAAGCTCCATCCGCTTTGTGCGTGGAACCATCTGGCAAGTCAAAAGAGGCTGAGGGGCTGAGTACTTTTCCCAGTTTGGCGTTCTGTTTTGACCAAAGCTTTAGCGCAAAAAATGCTTCCCCTTCATTAATGCTGCTGTCGTAGGTCATAAGAGGGTGTATGGTGATGTATCCTAATTTATCCCTTTCTATTTTAAAATCGCTATTCCGCAATGAAAATCTATGGAATTGCTCCTTCGTCATTTGGCTCCTAAAAGTAACAGGGCCATTCTCCACCATTGCCAATAGCGGGTTTTCCTGATTTTCTATCGTTGTTGCTGTACCCATTATTTAAAATTAATTTGGATGCAAGATACGGCTTTTTATTTCTTTAATAGCGAGAGTTGCTGTCCTTTAAAACGGCAAGTCATCATTATTCCCATCAGCCATTGGTGGTTCATCAGAAGCAGTTGGAAAGTCGAAATCATTGCCGCCAGAAGCTGCTGGTGCGGCGGCTTGTGCAACAGCAGGCTTTTCAATACGCCAGGCATTTAGGTTAGTGAAGTATCTTCCCTGCCACTCCCTGCCTCGCAGATCAAAATGCACTTTGAGCTGTTCGCCCTCTTCGCATGAGTCTATCAGGGAGCAGCGGTCTTGAGTGAGTTGGAACTTGATGAACTGTGGGTAATTGCCGTCAGCTACTTCCAGTACAAATTCACGGGCTTGAAATGTGGCGGATTTGCTTTCCGTATCGTATTTCTTGAGCAATTTGCCTTCTATCTCAAAATTGGGCATGGCTGGTGGTTTGATTGTTCCCGAAGTAAATTCGGGACAGGTAATTGTTGTTAGTTGATTACTATTAGCTTTTGGGATCGCAAAGTAAATAAGAATGAGAGACTTCGACAATCACCACTTTGGAAAATTTGAAAGGTATTTTGTTTGAGTTTCAGGCGCAAGGGGAATCACTGATTCTTTGAACAAATTAGAGTTGTTTGCTAAAACCGGAAGCTAATTTTTCTAAATAATAGGCCCCATTGGATAGGGCATCTTGCATGTTATTGGCTATTTCAATTACTGAAAAAATATATTCGATTCCCAATTCATCTATCTCTTTTTGGGACAGGTCATTTTTTCCAACAAATAAAGTCAAAGGTTTTTGATGCTTTTTACAAAGTGCAGCCACCCCGCTGACGACTTTCCCTCGCAGCGACTGCCCATCCAATTTCCCCTCACCACTGATGACCCAATCGGCAGCTTGGATTTGTTTTTCCAAGCCTGTCAGCTTGGATAGTGTTGTAAAACCACTTTCAAGTTTTGCGCCGAACAGGGCGACCAAGCCTGCTCCGATCCCACCTGCTGCACCGCTTCCTGGCAACCCACTCACCTCCATTCCTAATTGCTGATGGAGGATGGAGCTAAAATGCCTTAAGCCTTTATCCAGTATGGCTACCTGCTCATCCGATGCGCCTTTCTGGCGGGCATAAACATGGGCTGCCCCACGTGGGCCATAGAGCGGGTTGATCACGTCGCAGAGCAAGGTCATTTTTATTTTTTGAAAATCGTAAAGGCGGCTGGTTTTAATGGATCGGACTTTTGGTAAGTTTCTACCGATGGGAGCGAGTGGCTTATTGTTTTTATCCAAAAATTGACAGCCGAGTGCAGTGGCAATGCCCATCCCCGCTTCATTAGTAGCGCTGCCGCCGAGGAAAAGGTAAATATGGTGATAACCCTTGGAAATAGCGTCTGCCATCATTTTGCCCGTGCCAAAGGTGGTGGTAAGAAGAGGGTTGCGTTCGTTTTCTGACAGTAATACGATGCCACTGGCACTGGCCAATTCGATAAGTGCCGCATCGGAAGAGGTGAAATATTGAGCAAATATTTTCCTGCCGAGCGGGTCGGTGGTAATGACGGAATGTTCTTTCAATTCCATGTGATTGGCGAGGACTTCCAGCGAGCCATCGCCTCCATCGGCCATAGGGTGGAAAATGACTTCAATATTTTTTTTGCATTTTTTTAATCCATTGCTTATTGCTTCACAAACTTGTTGCGCCGATAAAGAGCCTTTGAATTTATCTGGTGCAATTAATATTTTCATAATTGTATGAGGCAATATTTAGTAATTCTCTTTTCCTTTTTTTCTTGTATTTTTTTATGCTAGGATATTAGGAAGAAAAGCACTTAATGCAATGATAATAATAAAAAACCCGACAAGGATATAACTCTCTTTGCAAAAAAGATCAGCAAAGATAAAAGTAGGTTTTACCAATTGTGCTTCATCTTTTTGAATTGGAGGAGAAACAATACTTACCAAATATGCAATAACAACCGCCAAGAAAAATCCTGTAAAATTCAGCCATATCCAAAATATAGAAATGCCGGGATCAAAACCAATAATATCCTGCATGGTTTTGGAAAAAATCAAATTAATTAAAACGGAAAAAATAATTCCCATTTTCATTCCCATTGAACTGATTTTTTTGGAAAAAATGGCCAATAAAAAAGTCGCTAATACAGGTCCATAAAAAACAGAACCGATGGCATTTATGATTTCAATAACAGGACTGTTGCTCCCGCCGAATAAAAAAGCAGCACCAATACAAACCACGCCCCAAAAGACCACCATCAATTTTGAATATTGCATATAATTTCCATCGTTCACGATACCCTGCCTTTTCAAAATATCTTCCACCGTTACTGCTGAAAGGGAATTAATAGTGGAACTCAACGACGACATGGCAGCCGACATGATGCCGATCATCAAAAGGCCGATCATGCCGTGCGGCAGATATTTTAAAATAAATACGGGGATCATTAAATCTGCTTTTATACCAGTGGCAGCAAATTCTTCGGGAAAATGTTTTTCCGTTACACCTTTTATTTCATTTAAAAAATCAGGTGCATTTAATACCAAAGCACCAATAATCAAACCCATAATGCAATAGACCAGTACCACCGGAAAACGCAACAAACCATTGGCTAACAATAATTTTCGGATTGTACCTTCGTTCTTTGCGGACAACATCCTTTGTGCCTGTGTTTGGTCGCAACCATAATAAGAGACATAAAGAAAAAAACCACCAATAATCATCGGGAAAATACCATATTCTTCTCCTTCGCCCAGCCCCCAATTAAAGTCAATCACCTGTAAGCGTTCGGGTGCAAAGCTGATTTTCCCACCTATTTCCGTTAAATGCGACCAACCATAATAAAGACAAACAATAAGACCAATAAATAAAATAATCATCTGTATGGCATCGCCCCAGACAACTGCCTTCATGCCGCCTTGCCAAGAATAAATAATTGTAATGATACTAATAATTAATATGGTAATGCTAAAATCTAAATTAAGTACGGCCTGTAAAATAAATGCAACCGCATATACCATCACACCTGTACTCAATGCTCTGTTTATTTGAAAAACGACACTCAAAATCATTCGGGTGGAATAATCGAACCGCCTCTCTGCATATTCATAAATACTTACAATGCCTGATCGAAACAGTGGGGGAATCACGACCAACATAATAAAAAGCATTGCAATTGGCACGGCCATTTCGAACGTTAGCCATTTCATGCCCCCATTCATTTTTAATCCAACAAATGCAGGTGCCGAAATAAAACTAATGGCCGACAACTGGGTCGCCATTGTGGATAAACTCAACGGAAACCAACCCAATGAATTGCCACCCAAAAAATAATCTTTCGAGGATTCATTTTTTTTAAAGAAATATCCTAAAAAAATAAAGCCGATTAAGTAAGCAAAAATAATGGTGTAGTCTAAAAAATTCATTGGTAGTGATTAGTTGACCAGTGATTTGTGATTGGTTTTCGAAGCTCGAATGTTTTTGATTTTATCAAAGGGTTAATTGAAAATTTAATCCGCGTTTATAAAATCAATAATACTGGAAGCTGTCCACGAAAACATATCGCCGCCATAGCCTTTTATCAATCCTTCAGCCGCTTTTTTTTCTGGCTCATAATATTCATAAAAGCCGAATTTTTCCACTATTTCGCAAGTATTGCTTTTTACGATATTAGCCGTTTCGATAAAGCCATACTTTTTCAATCCGTGATAAATCATCCAGTTCATGTGCGGCCAAACAGGGCCACGCCAGTAACGTTTTGAGTCATATCTGGGACTATCAACGTCAAAGCTTGGACACAGATAATAACCACGTTGGTGGAGGTCAGCCAAGTAGCTGTTTAATTGATTGGCTTGTTCATCGTCGGGGATATTGGCGAAAAGCGGGATAAGTCCACCGATTTCTTTTTCGCACATTTGTTTGTTGGCACGCAGATCGAAGGAGGTATAAATTCCCAATTCATGGTTCCAGCATTTTCTTTGAAAACTGAGGAGGCTTTGCTGTTGCCATTCTATAATTTCACCCACGTCCATGCCCAGCCGCTGCCCAATGTTGATGAGGCTCTGATTGGACTTAATCAAGATAGCATTCATCATATCATCCTGAACCAAGAAGGGGCTTTCTTCTGCGATTTCTTTTCCGTCGTACTGGTATTTTTTTCCTAAAAGGAGCAGGTACACATAACGGTCGTACTGTGCGGAAGTGGGTCTTTCGGAAGGGTCAGCAATACTGGTGTCCCGTCTTTTGTAATGCGGAAGTTCTCCTTCGTTTATGTGAATCCGTTCGAGCGATTCATCCCACAAGGGTGAGTTGTCACGCCCTGATTCCCAAGGGTGAAAAATGAACATTAGCCCTTCTCGATGTGGATCCCGACATTTGTAAAGGAAGCGATGATAATTTACAATTTTGGGATAAATGTATTTTGCGAAAGCAAGCAATTCCTTGTTGTCAGGATTATTGAGCAGCAGGTTTTCCAAAATAAAAGCATGCACGGCGGGCTGAGTGATGCCAGAAGATTTTGGCCGCTGCGGCGCGCCGGGATTCACATTAGATTCCCAAAAATCGAAATTCGGGAAATAGGTCCTTTCATTTTCGCTGTGGAATATGATGTGCGGCAAGAGGCCGTTCTCCCACTGGCCAGAAAAGAGAGAATTCAGTTCCTGAATGGCCTTGCCCAATTCCTTGTGTTGATGCCCAAGGCAAATGAAGCCCGAATCCCAATTCCACTGGAACGGGTAAAGGTTGTGCGTTGGGATTGTGAAGCTGCCCTTCCAGTTTTTTTCCAATACCTCATGGGCGGCGGACAGAAGTTTTTCCGAATGCATAAGCTGTTAAAAAGAGTGTAGAGAAGATTATTTTTGGAAGAGCCGAAAATAGGGATTGAATCCGTTTTAAAAAAAGAAGAGACCCGGCACTTGGGCCTCTTCCTATTTTATGAAACTTAAATTTGTGATCAGAAATCGAAAGCAGCCCTGATGAAAATGCGGCGTGGCAAAATAGGCCTGCCAACGAAAAACTCACTTGATCCGGTTTGGGCATCCCCTTGCCTCGGAGAACCTTCCGTTACGCCGTCAGCATCCAACAAGTTGAAAACAGCCACACCCAATCGCAGGGTTTCTTTATTACCCAATGGGAATTTATAACCAGCATCCAAACGCATGATATTGAAGCCGTCCAGTTCAACCGTGTTGGCATCGTTGGCGAACTTGCTGCCCATGAAATTGCTGGAGAGGTTGGCATCAAATCCGGCATTGTCATAACTCAACCCAACCATACCCATTATATTTGGCTGGCGGCGAAGTTCATTGCCTTCTTGATCTGGATTACCTTCCACTGTGGTGAATTCATGGTTTTGGTAAGTGAAGTTGCCATAAAAGTTTAAGCCCTTGGTTAAATTATAGTTTAGCGTAGCCTCAATCCCAACGGTCCGAGTGCTTTGTACCCTCACCTCTTCAATAACGTTGGAAGGGTTATTCGGATCATTAATAAAATCCACACTCCGACGATCATCCAACCCGACATAAAAGAGGGCAGCGGTGGCAGCTAATTTGTCCTTGCCATATTTCACTCCTATTTCCCCTTGCAGTACCGATTCAGGTTCATAGCTCTGAGGTACACCTAGCTTCGGAAAGGAAACGGAACGGAGTTCTGGGAAAAAATAGCCTCTCGAAAAGTTGGCATAAAGATTAGCAGCAGTGTTCAACTTGTACAATCCAGCGATGGCAATGGCCACGTCGCTGGTCGAGACCTCTCCTTTCTGGAAATTGTTGCTGCCAATACCTGACTCTCGGCTGATGATGCCCGAAGCCCTTTCCCAGCGCAGACCAATGTCGAAGTTAAACTTGTCGCCCTTGATTTCGTCGCCGATGAAGAAGGCAATTTTCCTGCTTTCGTGGTAACGGTTGGCTGTCTGGTTGCCAGAAATGAAGCCACCTGTAGAGAAAGCTACTTCATTACCGAGTGAATCAGTGTAGTTAACATTGACCATCCGCGGTGCATTTTGGAAGTCACCTACAAAATTGGATATCCAGTTGTTGTCGCTGGCCTTGGTATTGGCGAGAAAAGTACCAAAACTGATGTTGTGGTTGCCAATCGTCTTGGTCAGGTATGTTTCACCGACCATTTCTTCCATAGGGCGTTCCCGGTCGAGGATACGGTTTTGGAAAAGAAGGTCACCAGCTGCGAGCTGAGAGCCGTCGTCAGCATAAGTAAATGTGGCATTCGCTGGCAGCCCCCTATCGGAAAGGTAGGATGCCTGTGTTTCAGGAACGTTATGAGCTCCATCTCCATCAAGGAAAAGATTGAACCAATGATTATAACTTGCTGCTTTAGCTTTCATGGAAAGACGCCAGTCATTCCCGAAAGAGTGCTTGAGATCAGCCATAAGGTAACCGCCCTCTGTAATTACACCATTTCCAATTGGGGATTTGAAACGGCCAAACGGTGTATCAAAAGAAAAGTCTTTTGCTTGTCCGGTAAGCATGGTATAAACGGTTTCTCCGTCATTTCCTTTGGGCCGTTCCTTGTTGCCGCTGTCATTGGCCAGGGGATAGGGCAGGTAGAACTGTACATTATCATCAATCATCTGGCCATAGATCGTCAACGAGCTGTTACCATCGTTGAAAAGCTTCTTAACGTTTCCACGTATTTGGTAGCCCCGGGTTGGTAGGCCCGTTTCGAGCGGCCCATCATCATAGCGGTAAAAACCGGAGACTGCGTAAAATAAGTTTTCGCTCAGCGGTCCAGCAGTAAGGAATTCTGTTTTGATGCGTCCGCCTTCGGCCCATTCCAGTTGCACTTTGTTTTCGTGTTCAGCGGTGCCCGTTACACTTGAATAGTTGATTATACCAGCCACACTTCCCGCTCCAAAGAGAGTAGAAGAACCACCACGAACAAATTCAAGATTGCGGATGCCGATGTCGTTTCGAAAATAGACGTCGTGGGCAGAGGAGTTAAGGCCAAATGTGCTTAGAACTGGCAACCCATCCACTTGGAGCGGTGTAAACTGATATTGCCCCCCTGATGGCATTCCCCTTACGAACACGTTCGACGCTACCTCGCCACCACCACCTTCAGCAGTGATACCAGGTATGGTACGTAGAACATCTGCTTGTGAATTACTGCTTAACTGTTGTAGCCGCGCTGCATTAAGCATCGTCATAGACATTGGTGACTCCTTTTGGGTACGGCCGCTAAAAGTACCTGTGACTACCACTTCGTTCAGTGACAGATTATCCAAGCCCAATTCAACATCTTGGGTGTAAGTCGTACCGTCTTCTACATTGATGCTCATTTCATATGTAGTGTAACCTGTGTAGGAATAGACGATGGTTTGCTGGCCTGTTGGCACTTGTACACTGTACGTTCCGTCCACATCGGTAACGGTACCAGTATTTAGTCCTTTTATCAAAATATTGACTCCGATAAGTGTTTCACCATCGCTGCCGATGACAGTGCCGGAAAGTGTTCCTTGTGCATTTGCTGTACCTATGGAAAAACCAAGAACCAAGGCACAAAACAAGAGTTTGATACAATGTAGTGAGATTTGTTTCATAATTATTGATTGTTGTTTGTGAATATCCTGTCAAATAATTTTGACATTAATGTTGGAGGCAAAATTAGATTGGGTTTTAGGTGTGGGTTTATAGGAAACTATCTTTTACTGACACTATTCTATAAAATATTTACTTTGTATTACGAATACTGTTTATTATTGTGCATATGAAACCGGAATATGAAAAAATAGTCGAGCCGCCGGAACAGTCTTTTATGGTCAGGGTCATTAAGCGCAAAAGCCGTCCGCTTTTAAGCCAAGCATGGCATTTTCATCCTGAAATAGAAATCTGTTATACTATGAAAAGCAATGGGCGGAGGTTTGTTGGCAACCAAATATCCGATTATGAAGAGAGGGATTTGGTGATGTTCGGGTCCAACTTGCCGCATGGCTTTACAACGGATGTGTATTGTAGTCAAGTTGTGATTCAATTAACACACGATTTCATGGGAAAGAACTTCATCGAAAGACCCGAACTCCGTTCGATAAAGCAATTATTTACCTATGCCAAGCGGGGGCTGGAATTTAAGGAGGGTACAAAAAAGAAGGCCGATAAAATAATAAAGAAAATACTCAAACATGAGGCTATGCACCAATTGCTCTACCTTTTGGAATTGTTGCAGGTATTGGCCGAAGCCAAGGATGTGAAGCCTATTTGTTCAGAAGAATATGCTCTAGATTTAAATGAAGCCCAGTTGGGAAGAATAAAAAAGGTTTATGAGCATATCATGGAAAATTTCAGGAAAAAAGTCAGTATTAAGGAAATTGCCAACAAATTGAACATTTCAGAAGCGGCCTTTTATAAATTCATAAAAAAGGAGACCAAAAAGACCTATACCCAAATCATCAATGAGTTCCGTACCCATTATGCCAGCAAATTA
Organism: Saprospiraceae bacterium; assembly: GCA_965222975.1. Taxonomy (GTDB): domain Bacteria; phylum Bacteroidota; class Bacteroidia; order Chitinophagales; family Saprospiraceae; genus UBA6168. Next base: position 629,104 of record CBDCVJ010000086.1, read on the forward strand.
CTTATGAATACTGACCACCCAATATCACAAATTTGCTATGAAAGCGGTTATAACAATTTGTCCTATTTTAACCGGAAGTTTAAGGAAATTATGCACCAGACGCCTCATGGGTTTAGGAGCCATTATTTGAGTAAGAATAGTTGACAATTCACATCAATTTTATATTCATTACTGTTCATTTTCACTTCAATTTTCTTCTGCCTTTCGATACATCAAATCATATTCCGTCGTCCAAGTCTCTCCACCGTCGGCGGAGCGCTGCCCATGCTGGCGCACCGACCCATCCTCGTTCGGAGTGAAAGTCATGCGGCGTCGGATGCGCTGGCCACTCGTGGGGTCATCAAACTCATCAGTGGTAACAACCATATGCTGACCATCCCAGCCTCCTTTGAACTCCGTCCATCCACCACTTTGGTTCACCCACGTCTGCCGCCAAATGCCAGCGCTGGCATCGTACATATTGAAGCTTTTGCCCTGATTGCCGAAACGGTTGGTCCAGTTTTCAAAGAGGACACAATCGTCTAAGATACGTTCGATTTTATTCGTACCGACCTGTTGCCCTGTTGGGTTGTATACCTTCCAATCACCGATCCAGAAGTCAAATTCACGGGCCTTGGGCTCATACTGGCAGGGGCGGTTTTGCCGATCAATTTTTTCTACCAATTTAGTGTAACGGGCATCCTTCCGGTAGGCGTCTAATGATTCGTTGTCTTCGAAATAGGATAGAACGGTAAGTCCACCGTCCACGGCCAAATCAAGGTGGTGGAAGGCGCTATCGGATTGGCCGAGTTTGGCGAAGAGCATGCCCAGTTGGAATTTGGCATAAGGGAGGTCGCCTTTTGCGATGCTTTGACGGTAGGCAGCTTTGGCCTTTTCATTTTGCTCCAATTGGCGGTAGCACTGCCCTAGGCGAAAGTTGTTCCAGACCTGTTCGGCAGCATCATTTTGCAGGACTTCTTCATAGAGCGCTGCTGCCTCGGCCCATGATTCACGGTTCAGGAGTGTATCCGCTTGGGCGTTCAGTTCTGCCAAATTTGATGTTTGCGAAAGCAGTGGAAATGATAGAAGGGTGAATGTGAAAATGGAAATGATTTTTGACATATTGTTGGATTTTTAGCGAAGCTACATGAAACTATTCCTGCGGAAGTTACTCTTTATAAAGATTGACGGATTTTGTAGTGGGGAAATTTATTTCCCGTAATTAATCCACATACGATCAGGAAATAAATTTCCCGACTACGATTAGTACTACTTTGTCACTTTAGAAATATACTTATATATGACCACTGTATTTCATGTCCGGGAGAAAACACACCTCTCTCTAAAGGGTTTTAAATCTCAGGCCTGAAAACGAATGGTTATTTTTCTAAAGTGACAAAGCAGTATTAGTTCATCTTCACTAATTTGCCGTTGGTAGAAACAGGGAAATTCGATGATATTATATATGCTAAACTTGCTCAATGTAGCTGCCCAAACCGAAGCCAAAACTACTCTAGAAATTAAACCCACCATATAATGAAAAAACTATACTGCCTGACCCTTGCCAATCTTTTCCTTTTCGTACCCATGTATGTCATTTCCCAAAATGGATTAAAAGCCGAATACTTCGACGGCATTGAATTCAACCGACTGGTTGCTACCCGAACGGATCAAGAGATTGACTTGTATTGGAACAGAAAGCCGCCTGTTGAGGGGATAAATCCTCATGTGTGTTCCATCCGGTGGACAGGTAGGTTGAAAGCACCCAAAACCGGCACTTACAAATTTTCTGCACGAGTGGACGATGGAATTCGGGTGTGGGTAGGTGGCCAAAAAGTGATCGATGATTGGGGCCTGAACGATGTGGGTGTTTTTTCAGGTGAGGCGAAAATGGTGGCAGGAAGATTCTACGACTTGAAAGTGGAATATTTCAACGCTCTGGTGGAAGGGGAAATAACCTTGCTTTGGGACATTCCAGAAGAAAACGAAAGTTGGTTTGAGAGTTGGTTCGTCGATGAGCCGGAAGTAATTGAATCCAAATATTATTTTCTGCCAAAAGAAAGCACGGCTGTTAACCTGAATGAAAAGCCTGCTATTGAAAATAAAAAAGAAAATGTACCTCCAAAACCGACTCCAAAGCCTAAAGTTACTGTTCCCAAAAAACCAGCTCCAAAGCCGCCTGCACTAAAGGAGGAAGTAGCTACTAAAGAAATCATTCAAAAATACATTCCGGAGAACATCCATTTCGAGCAAGCCAAAGCCGATATACTACCTGAATCTTTTCCCGATCTGAACGAACTGGCCGATTTCCTCTTACGGCATCCTCATTTAAATGTAGCCGTCGAAGGCCATACTGACTATGTGGGAGATGCCTATAAAAACGTCATCCTATCGCAGGACAGGGCGGATGCAGTGGAGCAATATTTAATTGGAAAAGGAATTGACACGGAAAGGATAACTGCAAATGGGTACGGTGGTTCGAGACCTTTGACTAAAAACGATGGACGAAAATACCATCCGGAAAATCGGCGGGTGGAATTTATTGTTGAATAAATGATTAAATGGCTTTATCAGCTTTATTGTAGCAATAAAACCATCCATTTTACCTCTGATATTGATTCCGATAAGCGCTTGGCAAACAGCCCGCATGCCTTTTGAAAATGCGTCGGAAAGTGTTCACATCTGTATAGCCCACAGCAAACATCGCTTCGTTCACATTATGCCTTGACTGCTCCATGAGCCGTTTGGCCTTTTCGATGCGGAGGCGCTGGAGGTAGGTTTTGGGAGGGTTGCCAGTGGCTTGTTTGAATCGGCGGATGAGGTTGCGACGGCTCATGCCAAATTGTTGAGAAAGGCCCTCCAAAGAAATATCCTCTGCGAAATGCTGCTCCATATATTCCTGCACCCGGCGGATTTGTTCGTCTTCATGCCATTTTTGGCTGTTAAAAATCATGAAGGGCGCCTGTGAATGCCGGTAAAGGTCAATTTGCATTTCCCTTGAAATAGTGACCGCGGTGTCTTTATTGACAAATTTTTCGATCAAGTATAGGATGAGGTTTAGGGAAGAAAAAGCGCCACCGGAAGTATAAAGGCCTTCGTGGTCGGTGATTATTTTGTCAGGCATCCAATTCACTTCCGGGAACAATCGCCTCACTTCTGGAATAACATCACAATGCGAGGACGCCTCCTTGCCGTTGAGCAACCCGGTAGCCGCCAGTAGGTAAGCGCCAGTGCATACGCTGGCCAACTGCGCATTTTTCTCCAACCGCATTTTTACCATCCAATTGATCATGGATCGGCTATTGGCCAAGGCCAATCGGCGGTCGCTTACGATTGGGGGCACAATGATCAGGTTTGCATCCTCAATGGCATCAAAAGTTGAATCCGCCGTAACCGAATATCTTCCCAATGCTCTCCGATTTTTCCTTTTTTTCAGTTGCAATGATGATGTCGAAATGGTGCCCTGCCAATTCATTGGCAAATTCTAACAAAGTGGTGATGCCAGCCACGGCATTGATAGTTGTTTCCCCATTAGGTAAAGCTAAAATAGTTTTCATCTTATTGATTTTCAATAACTATTTTGGCACAAAAAGCAATAGTTATTGGCAAAAGTGCATGTGTTTATCTCAATGTTCAAATATAATTTTGCTTCGAAATCACCTTACTTAACAACTGAATTGACAACGTAAACATGGAGTGGTTGTATTCACTTCGGCCGGAACGGCACTCAGCCTAATCAGGATTGAGTACATCAAATCTTGCTTGTGAGCCTTGTCAATTAAAACTGTACTTACATGAAAAATTTCTTTTTGCTTCTACTGTCAGCCTTCCTACTCAGCGCAACTCCTCCTGATACTATTAAAGGCGCTATGAACGAGGAAGAAAAAAACTGGCTCCTCAATTATTTGGACGAAACAGAAAACTATCTGCTCGACATGTTGGCCGATGTAGATGCCGATCATTGGCACCAGCGCCAATCTGAAGAAGTTTGGACGATCAGCGAGTGCGCAGAGCACATTTTACTGGCCGAACAAGGCATTCTGCAAAACATTAAGAAACAACTGGCTGAACAAAAACCCGATCCCGATAAAAAACCCGAATTGGATTCCATCGAAGTGATTCTCACCACTGTGATGGACAGGGTTTCTAAAAAAGTGAAGACGGTTGAACCACTGAAACCTACAAGTCGTTGGCAGTCAAAAGAGGCATTCGTGGAAACGTTCCAGCAATCCCGTACGATACTTAGGGAATTTGTAAAAAACAATGATTCGCCATTGCATCATTATTTTTCAAAAACACTCATCGGGGAAGTTGATTTATATCAAAACCTCGTGGTATTGGCTGCCCATACTTCCCGCCACACCATGCAAATCGAGGAAGTCAAATCATCGCTCGGCCTCCGCACGGCCACCATCTCGTGGGGCGGTGCCTGTAAAGTTAACACGCTGTTCACTGAACGGGAGAACGTGAAAAAATTATTTAGCGACCTGCTCCATTTGGAAATTGAATCCACCGAAAAATACGACCGCGTACTGTTCGAGGGAGGTGGCTTTGTTGTATTTCTCTATACCGAAGATGTGTCACAAGTATTGACCAAAGACCAACATTTGAATGCTATGTGGGGGGCATTTAAAGTCCCTTCATATCAGTACCAAAGTGTTCGGCAGCGGTTGAAAGCTTTTGGAGTGTCGGAAGTTTACCCTGAAAAAGACCAGAGTAAATACTTCTATTTCCACCTCCCTGGCGGGCAAGTTTTCAGGGTAGTGAAAGAAGATGCGAATTCTGGTATCACTTTCAATCCTGAAAAAGCAAAAGCGTTTGGGGCGGACGAATATGGCATGAAAAAATACGTCATGGCGTTTTTAAAAACCGGACCCAATCGGAATTTAAGTCAGGAAGAAATCAATGAACTACAAATGTCTCATTTGGAAAATATTGATAAAATGGCTGACGAAGGCAAACTGGTTTTGGCAGGGCCATTTTTTGGAAAAGGGGAATTGCGGGGCATTTATATATTTAATGTCAACACAATCGCAGAAGCCGAAGAATTGACCAACTCCGATCCCGCCATTAAAGCGGGCAGCCTGAAAATGGAACTGATGGAATGGTACGGCTCGGCTGGCTTGGTCGGGTTAAATGAAGTACATAAATCATTGATGCAAAAAAATGTTTCCGAAAACTCAAATTAATTATTAAAATGCAAGGATATTAATAATTTTTTTAAAACCATTTATTAATTGCGAATTTAAAATAAATATTTTTCAGCGATTTGTAAAATTAAATTGGATTTTATTTTTTCAGATATTTTTTTGTAAAAACGCATAAAATAATTGCACGTAAAAGTTGTTTTATTTTTTTGCACGAAAGAGCTATTAATTGTCTACCAATAATTAATAGCTTTTTTTATCCAAGAGAGTGATTGAGTGTGTGGTTTTTTGATTTGTTATTTTACTCCAAACTGCAAGTTCAAGTTATACAGCCTAAACTTAAATTAATGAGCTGGTCGGCCAAAAGCCTTAATGGGTCTATTTTGTTTCAATTGCGTTATTCTATAATGAGTTACTGAACTATATCAGGTTTTCCCGAAATGAATTCGGGATAGGTTGTGCTTTTTAATTTTTTGTTGAGATAGCTGAGGATGTTGAAATGCTTGAGTTCTTAACCATCTCAACCTTTTCCTCTGATTTGCACAAAACCTAAAATGGTCGAGTATTAATAACGCTTAACGGTGAATGTATAGCTGTTTTTCGTTCATATAGCCTTCCTAATAATTTGCGTGTTAATTATTGTAATTTTACGTAATTAATGTTGTTTGTCATCCATTTGCAAAATGAAAAGTTGGCTCAAATGCCCATAGGTGTTGGCAATTTTACCTATTGTGTTTTTATATTTATGGGTATACCTTTACACCCAAGAACATGAATTAGTTGAAAATTGTAAAAAAGAATTATTCCATAATTAAAAAAGTGTTAATTTAAAAACTTCAAATTTCTGCGTTTACTACTGTCTATTTTTTACGTATCTACTTTATCAAAAAAATAATGAGAAAATAAATGCCCTTTCTCTATTGGTATTTTGTTAAATATCAATGGGGAGTTAGCTGTTTATTTTTCAAAAATATAACTGTTGTTTTGTAACGGTCAGTAATTGTTATTCCATTTTGGGACAATTTTTTTGACTGTTGCTTAACCTAAGATTTTTTCATACGATAAATTTGGGTTTTGCCGCAATTCTTCATTGCGGCACTCCTTTTTGACTGATTTCGCAATTCCTGTTGCGACCGTTTTATTGTTGCATTAATTCTTAAACTATACTGGTGTCAGTTATATTGAAAAGAGTTAATGTATTGAATATAGGAAAATCACCCGACTGCCTTTAAGGCAACCTGTACTGTTTTGTGTGGGAATGACCTTCCTTTTTTTAAACCACCTTTTTTTTAACGGCATAAATCTTATTGCGTGTGGGCACTATGTGCCCTTTACACGCTTTGGGTTTACATGTCATTTCTATCACTAACAAACTAATTGTATTATGAAAAGAATTTTTTACGCCACGCTTTTGGTGTTGCTTTGTGGTGCTGTAGCCCACGCGCAACGCACCATAAGCGGCAACCTGACCGATCGGTCGGGGACCCCTTTGATTGGGGCCAGTGTTTTGCTAAAAGGGACGAGCACGGGCACCGTCACTGATATAGATGGGTCGTATTCGCTAAACCTTCCTGATGGCTCGGACCATATATTGGTGTTTAGTTACACGGGATACCAGACGCAAGAGCTGGCAGTAGGTGTTTCCAATGTAATGGATATTACCCTGTCCGAGGCTTCCCAGATTCTCAGCGAGGTGGTGGTTACAGCACTCGGATTTGAAACGAAAAAATCGAAAGTTGGGGTTGCCTCTTCCACAGTTGAAGGAGATGTACTCTCCCGAACAGGAGAAGTAGGGTTGTTGAACAGTTTGGCCGGTAAATCAGCAGGTCTTCAGGTAATCTCAAGTTCCGGTGAACCGGGGGCAGGCTCACAAATCCGTATCCGGGGGGCTACTTCCATAACTGGTAACATTCAACCACTCATTGTAGTGGACGGTATCCCCATTTTCAACGACAGCTATTATGGCGAAGGATTTGGCGGCCAGCAGACAACCGGATCTGGCTCCATCGGATCTGGTGGTGGAGTTACCCAGCAAAGCAGATTGAACGACCTGAACCCAGACGACATCGAAAGTGTACAGGTGCTACGTGGAGCGTCTGCCGCTGCTGTTTGGGGTTCAAGGGCTGCCAATGGTGTTTTGATCGTTACAACCAAAAAAGGAAAATACAAACAAGGCAAAGACTGGACAGTGAACGTAAGTTCTTCCGTAGCTTTTGATGAACTGAACAAAAAGGTAGAATTGAACGACGTCTTTAGTCAGGGCCTTGGCGGCATGTACCAGTTTACCCCGACTGCTGGTCTTTCATGGGGCGATAAGATAGCCGATAGGAAAGGCGGTGCAGATGAATTCATCACCGAGGGCGAGGATGGCTATCAAGGTAAGTTCATTTCCGACCAAACGGGAAATGTCTATTATGCCATTGCCAATGGTGACACCACCAATCTGCATGGCGGCAAAAACGATAGAACACTCAACGATGTATATGACTACCTGTTCCAAACAGGAATTACTTGGTCCAACTCTGTCAGCCTGAGCAATGCGAGTGAAAATGGCAATGTCTATTTCAGCCTGTCCCAACTCAATCAGGAAGGCACCATTCGGGCTAACAGCAATTATGAGCGAACTACTGCTCGGCTCAACGCTTCTAGGCGGCTTGGCAATTTCACCATCGAAGCCGGGGCAGGTTACACCTACTCCACTTCAGAGCGGGTACAGATGGGCTCGAACTTGGCGGGCCTATTTTTGGGGGGGCTCCGTGAACCAGTTGATTTTAACAGCCGTGATTATGAGGGTACCTTTATTGACCCCAGCGGCATTGAATTCGCTGGACGTCAGCGCGCCTATCGCAACCCTTTGGGCGCAAGGCTGAACTCTACTTACAACAACCCGATCTATACTGCGAATGAAATTGAAAGCGACAACGTAGTCAACCGCTTTATCGGAAAAGGAGAAATCCGCTACGAGCCGCTCAACTGGCTGAATTTCACTGGTAGGGTAGGGGTGGATTCCTATACGGACGAGCGCTCCGATTTTTACCCTTACAATTCAGCGGGCGAAAACAATCAAGGGCGTTTCACCAAAGAAACCATCACTCGGCGGCAGGTCAATGCCGACTTCATTGCACGGGCCCGTTTCGACCTGACCAGGGACATAGCTTTAAATGCCCTTCTCGGCACAGGACTGAACATGACCAAACTGGACGACCAAGGAACTACGACTCGTTCCTTTGTCAACCCATTCTCTCCTCCACAGCTATCCAACGGCGGGGCTGTCCCATTCAATGTTTTTGAAGAAACGAGGACTACTGGTATTTATTCCACGCTGGGTTTTGAATTCTTCGATCAAGTCTTCCTCAACCTGAGTGCAAGGCAAGATTTCCTTTCTACCTTACCGCAAGACAATAACGGCGTATTCTACCCAGCGGCTGATGTGTCATGGCAATTGTCTAGGCTGTTGCCTGCGGGTTCTGTGCTTTCTTCTGCACGCGTAAGGGCTGGCATTGGCCAGGTAGGCCGCGGACCTGATCCCTATTTGATTAGGCAGACATTTGCCCAGCCGACTTCCTCCAGCACAGGCTGGGCGGAGAGCTGGAGCCCGGGTGTTGATGTGAATGCTTATGGCGGCGGCTTTGCAGTAAATACCGTAGCTGCCAATGCGGATATTAAACCTGAAATCAAAACGGAAATGGAGGCTGGGTTTGATGTTGGCTTGTTGCAAGACCGCATTATTTTGGGAGCAACATTTTACCAAAACAATACAAAAGACTTGATTATTCAGATAAACACACCTGAATCTTCTGGTTTTGTAAAACAAATTTCCAATGCAGCAGAGATCGAGAACAAAGGCTTTGAACTGGAATGGAATTTTGTACCGCTCCGCAAAAACGGCTTTGAGTGGAATATCTATGGCAATTTCACCCATAATAAAAATGACGTGGTTTCTCTGGCGGGTACGACCAATATCAACCTCTCTGGTTTCTCTGGCACGACTTCCAGTGCAGTGCCAGACCATCAGGTCGGTGTGATCTATGGATCAAGGTGGGATCGGGATGCCGACGGCAACTTGGTGCTTGACGAGTTCGGGTTCCCTGAGCAGGCAGCTACTTTAGGTGTTGTGGCCGACCCCAATCCTGATTTCCGCATGGGCGCAGGTACAGGTTTCAGTTATAAAGGATGGAGGGCGAATGTATTGTTCGATATGAGCCAAGGTGGTAAATATTGGAATGGAACAAAAGGGGCACTTGCCTTCTTTGGTCGGGCAGCATTTCAGGAAGTGGAAACCACTTTGACGAAAGAACAGGCGGAAACCTTAAAGATTTTTGGTGGCGAAACGGTTGCTAACACATATTCTTATTTGCAAAACGGCGATGGCAGTTTCACTGTCCGGGGTGAAATCAAGGACTTCGGTGGCGGCGAGGTTTTTCTCGATGAAAGCTGGTACTACAATGGCCCTGGTAGTGGGTTTACTGGCCCTGACGAGCAGTTCATCGAAGATGCCTCATGGGTGCGCCTGCGGGAAGTGAGCCTCAGCTATACGTTTAACAAGAACTTGCTGAACGTGAATTGGTTGGAAAATGCCACCCTTTCCTTCACTGGCCGCAACTTGGTCTTGTGGACGGACTACACCGGCAACGATCCTGACACTAATTTAACAGGTTCAGGATTGAACGGACTGGGATTGGATTATTTCCAAAACCCATCTACCCGGACTTATAAGCTGGCCTTGAACCTTACTTTTTAATCGTTGATTGTTGGTTGGTAATTGTTAGCAACCAACCATTACCAACCAATAACCAACAAACAACAATCGATAAAATGAAGTACAAAATATTCTTTCTCTCCCTTGTGCTCGGTGGTATGCTGTTGGGGTCGTGCAAGGATTTTGTGGAGGGCATCAATGAAGACCCGAACAATGCAGCCGATGCGCCTTTGGAGGCAGTTTTGACATCTGTTTTTGCGAGTTCGATTATTGCTCATGAAGGGCATCCGGCTCGTTTGGCCTGCCTGTGGTCTCGTCAATTTTCCGGTAGGGACAGGCAATATTCTGCTTATGATGTTTACAACATCAACTCCTCCGAATTTCAATGGGATGTCAATTATATCCTCACATTAAATTCAGATGTAGTGATTGAAAAAGCAGAAGCAGAAAACAACCTGCTGGCCAGTGGCATTGCCAAAATTATGAAGGCACATACCTTGGGCATGACCACGGCGCTGTGGGGGAATGCTCCATTCTCCGAAAGCGCTCAGTTTCCCGAAATTGAAAATGCCAAATTTGATGATCAAATGAGCATCTACAATGGCATCCAAGTCCTTTTGGATGATGCTATAGGTGATTTGAGTGGTGGCCCAACCAGTGACCCTGTTGCTGCCAAAGATATATTCTTCGGCGGTGATGCGGCTGCATGGGAAAAGGTTGCTCAAACTTTGAAAGCGAGGTTTTACCTCCATGTCGGTGACCACACACAGGCAGTAGCCGTTGCCAATAAGGGATTGCTGGATGCTGCTGCGGACTGGATGCTGCCCCATACTACAGGTACTTATCTGCAAGATCAGAACCTCTATTACAGTTTTGGAATCGTTGACCGGGAAGGGTATATGACCGCCGAGGATGCGACCCTACCGGATTGGCTCGACCCCGCTTCTGCAAATTATAGAGGAAATGATAAAACAGATGAAACCGAACGTTTTAATTTCCTCTACACAGGTGAGGGACCTAAATATGATCTGAATTACGGAGGTATGTGGGCGCCCGATGCTTTGTTTCCTTTGGCCACGGCTGTTGAGAACTATCTCATCCTCGCCGAATGTGCTTGGCGAAATGATGACATGCCTGCTGCCTTGGACAACCTGAACATGGCTCGCAGCATTCTGGCAGCACAATTTCCAACTGGCAAATATGAGGCATATGAAATGGCTGATTTTGCACCAGACGGAATGGCTGGCTCAGCTGGGAAAACCGGCGAAGAAGCTCTTCTGTATGAGATAATGGAAGAAAAATATGCTTCTTTGGTAGGTCAGATCGAAGTATTCAACGATCTCCGTCGCACGGACAATTTCCTTGGCTTATTGCCAGTACAGGGTAATGCCTTTCCTCAGCGTTACCTCGTGCCGCAGGTGGAGATTGATGCCAATGTGAATGTGCCTAGTCCGATACCTGGGCTGTTTGATCCAACGCCAGTGAATCAATAAATCATCAATCAAATAAATCATACGTCATAAATCTGTTTAAAACTCACTTTAAACAGATTTATGACGTATGATTTTTTTATTCGATGATTAGAGTCAGCAATTCTCGCTATTAAAAAAATTGAAATATGTGAAGAAGAAAACAAGGGGAGAGAGGTGTGTTTTTTTGGTTTTTTTTGAAAAAAACCAAAAAAACACACCTCTCTCCAAAAACCCCCTTCCCTTTGGCTTCAAAGAACGGCTTTCATATTTCAAAAAAACTAATAGCGAGAATTGCTGGATTAAAGTTGTTCATAAATAAAATTTTGGAATTTGTCATCCCATGTTTCCTCCCCCCAGCCCTCCCGATAAATACGGGACAGGCTGGGGGGAGGAAACACATTAGGGTTACTTATTTACGAACATCTCTATTGATTAAGATTTATTATCACGCACGCCCATATTTCCCCTTATAAACACTCGGTGAGCAGCCCGTGAATTTTTTAAACACTGCCCGGAACGTTTTGCTATCATTATAACCTATTTCGAAAACGACTTCTCCGATGCTTTTGGGAGTTGTTTCCAATAATCGTTTGGCAGCTTCGATGCGCACCCGTTGAATATACTCGATAGGGCGGTTGCCAGTAGCAATCTTAAAACGGCGGATGAAATTACGGCGACTGAAGGCAAAGCGTTCGGCGAGGTCGTTGACGGAGAGCGGCTCGGCAAAGTGCTGCTCTATGTAGGTCTGTGCCTTGGAGATGGATTCGTCCACATGCGATTTTTGCTGGTTGAAAATGACGAAAGGTTTCTGCGACTTGCGGCTGGCGTCTATTTGGAAAATTTTCGATGTCCAGGTGGCCGTATCCTTCCCGCAGAATTTTTCTATTAAATACAAAATCAAATTGAGGGAAGAGTAGGCGCCCCCACTGGCGTAGATGCCGTTGTCGTCGGTCACGATGTGTTCGGGCAGGAAATTGACTGCTGGGAAAAATTGCCGGAAGGAAGGTTCGAATGCCCAGTGAGAAGTACATTTTTTCCCATCGAGCAAGCCAGTGGCTGCTATCAAAAAAGCCCCCGTACACATGCTGGCGAGTTCGGTGTTGTGGTTGAGGTGTTGATTTTTCATCCATTCGATGAGTTCGGAATTCAGTTGCAGAGGAACATCCATCTCGCAGGTGAACCCAGGAACGATGATGAGGTCGAACACTTTGTTTGTTTTTCTAAAATAGTCCGTTTTGACGGAAAAACTCCCATCGTACAGGGGCGACTGTTTTTTGTAACCGATAAAGTTAAGGTCAAAACCGGGTGGCTTGCCTTGTTGGGCATGGAACAGGTTGGCTTGCGTCAGCAAGAAATAGGCGCCCACGACCGATCCTGGCATAACATCTCCCTTGGGTACGAGTATAGCTGTTTGTTTCATGAAATGCAAAATGCGAAGTTTTCTCATGCCTTTTAACCTCATTCCTTTATGTTGGCACAAATCCCCCCGCACAATGTCATAATTGCACATTTTACCAGATTGTTGCCTTATCTAATTTTGTCCCGTTCATCCTACTCGCTTAATTCACCCTCAAGGCGACACCTCGCAACTACTCCGCACATCCACCTGCTGGTTTGTCACCTTTAGGCGCTGAGCAGTTACAACCATGTCTTAAAAATGAAAAAATCATTAGTACTGTTATTGCCTCTCTTTTTTTTATGGGGCATCACGTTGAGCTGGGGGCAAAAAGTCGTTCCATCAGTTGGAGTAAAAGGGCAAACGGAAAACCAGCCCCCCAGCTTTGCCCACCTCACCTCCCATTTCCACAAATATGTGGACGACGGCGTCTTGGCAGGAACGGTCATGCTGCTTGGTCAAGGCGATTTGATTTATATGGACAGGTATGGGATGCAAAATATAGAAAAGAGCAGGCCGATGGAATACAATACTATTTTCCGGTTGGCTTCCATGACGAAACCCATCACCAGTGTGGCGGTCATGATGTTGGTGGAGGAAGGGAAATTGCGGCTCGACGACCCTGTAGAAAAATTCATCCCAGCTTTCAAAAAACTCCAAGTATTCAAAGCTGAAAACGAAACGGTCAAACCGAATCGCCCTGTTACTGTTCGTCATTTGCTATCGCATACAGGAGGCATCACGAGCGGCTTTGACCCTTCTCCCGCTGGGCAATTTTGCGCTAAAAAAATGAAAGAAGCCGATCCCGAATCATTGGAGGAACTGGTAAGCACCCTTGCGGAAACACCGCTTGCCTTTCATCCTGGTGAGGGATGGGCATACAGTTATTCCACCGATATACTGGCCTACATCGTCGAACAGGTGTCGGGTGTGCCGATAGATCAGTTTTTTCAAAAGAAAATATTCAACCCATTGGGAATGAATGATACAGGCTTCCAAGTACCCGACGAAAAGTTGGATCGTTTTGCCTCACTTTATGCCACGGGTAACGATGGCCAACTGGTTTTGGCCGATGCTCCCAAGGGTAGCCCTTATACTGACGGCACCTACTTCCCACGGGGTAATGGTGGTCTTACTTCAACACCTTTGGATTATTTCCGCTTCGCAAAAATGCTCCAAAATGGCGGCGAGTACAAAGGAGGACGGTTGCTTAAAAAAGAGACCGTCGAAATGATGACCCACAACATTTTGCCAAGCGAGCAATTGCCGATAGGTGTTGGAGGAAAGAAATTTCCCGGACAAGGCTTTGGTCTCGGCTTTGGCGTTCTGGTCGGCGAGCCTCCATTTGGATCGGAAGGTGATTTCTACTGGCCGGGCGCAGCCTTCACTTATTTTTTTGTTAATCCAAATACAGGAACGATCGCCGTATTTATGACACAGCTTTCGGACATGTCAAAAATGAATATCATTTGGGAATTTCACGATTTGGCAAGCAAAGTGTTTGATCATGACTCGGTTGGTGGAAAACAAGGCATGGATCGGTAAATGCAAAGAGCGCAAGTCGTTGCAAGTCTTTAGCGATTTGTACCTGCCACGAGCAATATCGTATGAAAAAGAGAGGTAAAGGACTGGAACCAGTACCTTAATACTCAATACCTTAATACCCCGATACCCACCCCCCTTCTTACCTTTGCGTCCACCAAACGCAAATCATGTCAAAAATTTCCCTCACGGTTGACGCCATTGTTTTCGGTTACCAGCATCAGCAGTTGTTCGTTGCTTTGGTAAGGCGGAAGTACGATCCCTTTGCAGGCCAATGGGCTTTGCCTGGCGGTTTCGTTCTCGAAGACGAAAGCCTCGAAACTGCCGTAAAACGGGAACTCTGGGAAGAAACAGGCATCCGCATCAACTATCTCGAACAGCTTTACACTTTCGGCGATGTAAACCGTGATCCCCGTCGCCGTATTGTCAGTGTGGCTTATTTCGGGCTTGTACGGCCAAAAGATTTTAAAATAAAAGCAGACACGGATGCAGCCGAGGTCGCATGGTTTGATGTAAAGGACTTACCCCCTCTCGCCTTCGACCATGCCAATATATTAAAAGCAGCACTCCATCGCCTGCGGGCCAAACTCACCTACCAACCCATAGGCTTGAATTTATTGGACAAAAAATTCCCTTTTGGCGACCTCGAACGCCTCTATATGACTATTCTCGACAAAGAAATTGACAGAAGGAACTTCCGCAAAAAATTCCTCAAATTCGGTATTCTCAATGAGCTGGACGAATACGCACCCACCAGTGATAGGGGCCGTCCCGGTAAGCTTTATTCTTTTGATGAAAGGAAATACAAGGTACTTTTGAAGGAAGGGATTTTATTTGAGATAAATTGAAAGCGAATTGGTCATTTTTCTAACCTGCTGTTTTTCAATTACTTAGCAAGTTTGGATGTATTTTATTTGATTTTTTTTAAAGAAAATCACCTGTTTTATTTGCGTCGTATTGACACAATATATAAATTTGCGTCAAAATAACGCAAAAATGAAAATCCTGAACTTATCCAAAAACTTTGAATTGCCCCAAAAAGACTGCATTGGTTTTGAGGCTTTCACTTTTAATGGAGGTGAACCTCATATCAAATTGCAACCACCTGAAACCATTGGCCCCATGGAGGAAGTGCTGATTGCCCAGCGCATCCAATGTTCCGATGATTTGATGCTGTTGTTCTTGGCTACCGATGCACTTCGGCGTATTGGGTATAAAAAAGTCACTGCCTTCCTTCCATATTTCCCTGCTGCCCGACAGGATCGGGTGATGGTGCCCGGTGAACCGCTCTCTCTAAAAATTTATACCCAACTAATCAACGCCCAACAATATGATCGGGTCATTGTTTTTGACCCGCATTCAGATGTGACAACGGCATTGCTAAATAATGTGCAAGTGGTAGCGAATGATTTTTTTATAAAAATGGTTTTAGAAAAAATAAATGACCCGAATATTTGCCTCGTTGCTCCTGATGCTGGGGCGATGAAAAAAATATTTCAATTAGCGGGTCAATTAAATGTTTCTGAAATTATTACTTGTGAAAAAAAGCGGGACCTAAATAATGGAGAATTATCTTGTTTTAAAATCCATGCAGATGATTTAAAAAATAAAACCTGTCTGATCGTTGATGACATATGTGATGGCGGGCGTACTTTTATGGGCATTGCCAAAGTACTAAAAAATAAAAATGCAGGTAAAATATTTTTGGCCGTTTCGCATGGCATTTTTAGTGATGGCTTTGAAAAATTAAATGGCATTTTGGATGGCATTTTTTCGACGGATAGTTTTAGGGAAATAAAAAACGGAAAAGCAGAAATTATTGAATTAAATAATTTCATTAAACCATTTTTGGAAGAATTTGGAAAAAATAAAAAATCATGAAATGCAACCTCAAATGGATTAAAGAAAAATACAACTTCCCAAATTAATAGCCCAGTCGTGTTGGCACTTGTAGCCCCGTAAATAAATAATTAATAATACCACATTTAGGGGGGTCAGGAGAAATTTAATAAAGAAAAAATTTGACACTGATTTTTATGATTTCGCTGGTTTACGCTGTCCAATACGCTGGCGAAGCCAGCGTAAAACCAGCGAAATCATAAAAATCAGCGTCCTAAAAAAACATTCATTTCCCTTAACACCCCTAATTATTAATTATTTATTTACGGGGCTACAAGTGCCAACACGACTCACTCCCTAAAATTTTTCTGTAACAAAACAATCTAAAATGCACTTCTGCATAAAGCCCCTCCCATATCTACTAATCACTGATCAACTAATCACTAAACCATGAAAAATCCACTTCATCACATTGATTTTTACAAGGCCGATCATCGTCGGCAATACCCGGAGGGCACGACCCTCGTTTACAGCAACCTAACGCCTCGAAGCAGCCGCATAGCTGGTGTAGATGAGGTCGTGTTCTTTGGGCTGCAATATTTCATCAAGGAGTATTTGATCCGGCAATGGGATGAGCAATTTTTTGCCCAACCAAAAGAAAGAATATTGGCCCAGTACCAACGCCGGATGGATACATCGCTTGGCCCTAACAATATCGGCACGGCACACATTGCTGCCCTCCACGACCTTGGTTATTTGCCTTTGGAAATAAAAGCATTGCCTGAGGGGTCAAACGTCCCGTTGCGAGTGCCTATGCTCACCATCAGAAATACTAAGCCAGAATTTTTCTGGCTGACCAACTACCTTGAAACCGTCCTATCGAATGTACTTTGGAAACCCTGCACTTCTGCAACGACAGCCCTGCGTTATCGGAAGGTGTTTGACCAATACGCGGATGAGACGGTCGGCTACCGGGACTTCGTGCAATGGCAAGGTCACGATTTCAGTATGCGGGGCATGTCTGGTATGGAAGACGCCTGCTTGAGTGCGGCAGGCCACCTGCTTTCTTTCACAGGGACGGATACCATCCCTGCCATTGATTTTCTCGAAGAATATTATGGTGCCGATGCCGACGAAGAGCTGATTGGCGGGTCAGTAGCAGCCACGGAGCATTCGGTGATGTGCATGGGAACGATGAATGGCGAGATCAGCACGTTTCGGCGGCTCATTGAGGAAGTATATCCATCTGGCATCGTTTCTATTGTTTCGGATACTTGGGATTTTTGGAGAGTAGTAACAGAATTTTTGCCCACATTAAAAAAACAAATCCTCAATCGTGATGGCAAAGTCGTCATTCGACCAGATAGCGGCGACCCTGTGAAGATTATTTGCGGCGATCCAGATGCGCCAATTGACAGCCCAGAACAAAAAGGTGCTATTGAATGCCTTTGGGAGATTTTTGGCGGCAGCATCACCCCGATAGGCTACCGCCTCCTCGACCCACACATTGGCCTTATCTATGGGGACAGTATTACCCCAGAGCGGCAGGTAGCTATACTTAAAGGCTTGAAAGACAAAGGGTTTGCATCTTTTAATGTGGTGCTGGGTATAGGCTCATTTACCTATGAATACGTGACCCGTGATACTTTTGGCTTTGCCATGAAGGCTACATATGGCGAGGTGAACGGCCAGGGGCGCAATATTTTCAAAGACCCCAAAACGGACAACGGTGCAAAGAAATCGGCAAAAGGACTGCTCAAAGTGGAAATGAGGGAAAGCGGTTATGAACTGGTGGACGGGGTGTCGTGGGACGAGGAACGTCAGGGAGCATTAGAAGTGGTTTATAGAGACGGTGAACTGCTGCGGGAGGAGGAGTTGAGGCAAATCAGGGAGCGGATGTCAGTTGGAGAATTAGTTGCTGTTTGATCTTATCAAAGTATTTTTTATAGATATAAATCATCACTGGGGGCATTTTTGTAAAGCTTTAAACTTGACTCAAAAATAAAATGGCCGCTCCAAAAGCGGCCATTTTACAGTCCAAGTGTGCGAATATTTTTTCAAGGCACTAAACAAAACTTGCTTTTACGTCGGCATCTGTCAATTTGTAAACATCGGTAGCAGAGGTACAAAGGACAGCTTTATGGCCCCGGATGGCGATGGGTGCCTTTAACATACCCGTGTTGTAGCGGATAACGTTGAGCCAATCTTCATCGTCAAATTCACGCCCTTTGATATTTTCCTGATAATAAGGATGGGCCTTGTTCATCAGCTCTTTTGGATGTACACCCAATGAACGTACGATCTGTCGCCAACTGGTGGTGGAAGAGGGGGCTTTGTCGAACGAATATGTTCTGACATGGTTGACCAGGCCCTGTGCATGGGCGACTGTCTTCTTGTCGTTGCTGGAGTCAGGGTTATAGTAGATCAAAATCTCACGTGGATGGGTTTTCATAGGAAATCGGATTTGTATGATGAAAAAAAATGGATTATCAAAAGTATGTTTTTGTGTTGGTATAAACTAATTATTATTGCGTTTTGTTTGGTGTTTATAAATTAAAATGAAATTTATTTTTATTTAATATGCTTATTGTCCAATATTATTCTGTTGAAAATCAATTGTTATTGCATTGACCATTTTGCCGATATTTGCCGCTCTTTTGCTGAACCTTCAGCGGCTAACAACTGGCAATTATGATCACTTTCACTAAACACTCCCTCCAAAAACTGGAGGTCATTTTCGAGGAAGCAGGGTACGTCATCCGTTACGAGAAGGGTAATTTCAATTCCGGCTACTGCATTGTAGAAGACCGAAAGATCGCGGTCATCAATAAATTTTTTGATACAGAAGCCCGCATCAACGTCTTGCTTGACATTTTGGATACAATTGAATTTGAACCTGGGATTTTAAGCGAAAAATCGGCGGCATTTTATGAAAAGATCTTGAAGCACAAGGAAACAGTTGATGAAACGGGGGTAGAGCATTAAATGTGGTTTGCACATTTCAAAGCAGTTGCTTTGTTTTGCCATCTTGTCAAGCCTTCCTAATAAACACCATTCTGTCCCGCTCAGTGCCGGGCTTTCTGCTTTGTTCCTGAAGTCGAGGGATTCACATCCCTCGCTAAAGGTTATCGTCCCTCCGGGACTGGGTAGGTTAAAGTTTTCCGAATCCCTTAACTATCATTGACCTTAAAAGAAAGTAGTTGGGATAAAAGGGTAAAACAACATCACTTCACAAGCACCTTTGCCACATACATTGACTGTTTTCCCTGAGCCGATATTATATAGATGCCAGGCGGCATTTGACTAATATCAAGTCGCAATTGCTCATATTGCATTTGGAAATTCACAGTATGTCTTCGACCCAGCAGATCAAAGACTTGGATGGAGTTAGAGGAAATTTTTTCTGCTTCTTCACATGTGAGAAGGATGTCGGCTGGATTGGGAAAACAAGGTAATTCGACGACAGGCCATGTTGTCGGATCGTCGTGTGGATCATGTTCGTTGACGGCATTTGGAGGAGAAGGTGTTTGGCCACAACTCCATCGAATATCGTAATCCAAGTTGTCAAATTCTTCTCTTGAGATAGCTCCGAACTGAGTACACAATGATAATTGGTCACATATAGCAGTCTCAAGGATATTACCCCCGCAATCATAAAAACGGACTTCATCTGTATAATCCAGCTCACCGCCTAAGGCAAAGTAGCAACGGAAGCGGGTAAAGATGACTTTTACTCCCCGTACGTCCACAAAGCCTGCTTGTGAAAAGCTGTACTCGCAGGCAACGTCATTGCAATTAATATTTTCCAGTGTATCCAATATCCAAGGAAAATTATTGAGGTTGTCCCATTCATCGCCGGCGCACTGCACATCGCAGATGCCCAGAAAGCGGTCGTAACTTGGATTGTCTGATAAAATGGTATCCCCGTAGGGGCAGAACCAGATCAATTTATCTTCCAATGAATCAATCTGGTTATTGCTGAAATCCACTTTTCCTATCTCCAGGTTTGTAAGCAGGGTAAGCCTTTCGGGTAGTTCGCCAGTGAAGTTATTATTGTTGATACGGAGTTCGGTTATTTCACAGAGGTCGCCAAGGTCAGGAGGGACATGATCGGACAAAGAATTGTGGCTCAGGTTGAGTTCTTCGAGGTTGACCCAGAATTTCCGTACTGATGGAAAGTTGCCCGTCAAGTCGTTTTTACTGAGATTAAGTCGCTGAATAAATGGTGTTTCCAATTTTGGTATGTTCCCAACGAGTTGGTTGCCTTCCAAGTCAAGGGCATGGAGGGTGTTGATATCCAGCACAGGCAGTGTTCCTGTTAGGTTATTGCTCTTTAGGTCAAGTCCTTGTACACATCCAAACCCGTCAATGGTTACGCCATGCCAAGAGCTGATGGGCATGCCTGGCAGGAGCCAGTTCGTCTTATCAGTCCATTCGTCGCCACCAGTAGCGTTGTAAAGTTTGACCAGTTCGAGCGAATCTTGTTGTATGTCGCATACTTGAAGCGAAATGGGATGACTGTATAAAGTAAGGTCGGGCGCCAGTGGATTGGTGATGCTGGCGACGTAACGCCCTGCATTATTGGCTTCTGTGGCAGGAAAAAGGAGGGTGTTTGAATTCGGGTCATTCCCGACAGGTGGTGTCCAAGCTACTGTGTCTTTTTTCCATGAGTAAATATTATTGTTGAGTGTCGGGTCAATTCCTAAACTGATGTCCAAATTTTCATCTTTCTCCAAGTAGAAAAGGCTGTCTTGAAAAACAGGTTTTTGAGGGGCGTACGCAAACTGCAATGAATCTATATAATTTGTAGAAATGATGTCAGTAAAGGTGTAACGGTTATTGCCAATATCGAAAGTATCCAAATTGCTATAATCAGGAATAGCTCCTTCCAAGTCATTGTCCCGCATACTTAGCAGGTACAAATCAGGCATGCCTGTCAAATCAGGCAATTGACCACTGATTTTATTCCGGTCAAGCTGAATGCCCAGGAGTGCAGGCAAATTGGAAAAAGAAGGTAATTCGCCGCTCAGTTCATTGTCATGTGCCCAAATCCACTGCAATTTGGGCAAGTTGGAAAAATCCGGTATTTCCCCACTCAATTTGTTATTGTTCATGATGAATATATCCATCTCCGGTGCTTGAAGATCGGGTATTGGACCCGATAACTCATTGTCCATTATCAGGATTGTCCGGATATCGGTAATTACGGTAAAATTGGGTATTTCCCCAGTAAGGTTATTGTCTGCTAAGTCCAGGGTTTTCAACTCAGGCATACTGGAGAAATCGGGGATGGTGCCGCTCAATTGATTCGAGCTAAGGGATAGCTGGAGCATGTTAGGGAAATTGGAGAAATCAGGTATTTCACCACTAAGCTGATTGCCATAGAGGGTCAATCTTAGTAAGGTAGGCAGGCTGGTAAAGTCTGGAATTTCGCCAGAAAGCATATTTTTTTCGAGTGATAAGATAAGCAATTCTGGTAAATTGCTAAAGTCTGGAATTTCGCCGCTTAATAGATTTGTTGATAGGTCTAAATTGGTCAAAAAGGGCAAATTGGAAAAATCCGGTATTTCTCCAATGATTTGATTGACCCGTATAAACAGAGCGGTCAGTTCTGGTAAATTAATATCGTATATTGAACCGCTTAATTGGTTTTGGTGAAGTTGTATTTCTGATACACACCCATCTCCATTGAGCGTGATACCATGCCAAGTACTGATCGGCATTCCGGGCATGAGCCAATTGGTATTGTCCACCCAGTTGTCGCCATCAAAATTTTGATAGAAGTTTACCAATTCAAGACTATCGGCCACAGGATCGCATACACATGCAGTGGTTGGGGGGTGGGCTACAACAGGATGGGAGGTTATACACAAACAGACAAGCAAAAGCAACAAGGATAATAGATGTTTCATTGGTACGGGTTTTAGTTTTAAATTGTATCCATTCAGCAGGTGCATGTAGTCGGGAGATTTATCTCCCGAATTCGTCATTTTGATTACGAAAAACAATTAATGCTTTATTTACTTGAACACCATTTGCAGCCGGGAGATTTATCTCCCGACTGCATGGGGTGTGCAGAATAGTTGCTTTAAATTAACAGAGGCATTGATCGGGGCAGGGGATAGAGTTGCTGCAATAGGGAAGGGTAAATTACGACGAGATGCTGTAATTTTATAAAAATCAGTTTAATTTATTCCAATAGTACAAACCCAGCCCACTGATAGGGGTTCACAAAACGCTGCCGGAATTCCTGCTGGGTTTTATAAAATGCTTCCCGAACAGTGGATTTGTCATTCAGCCAGTTTTTATAAAAACTCACCATGAAATATTTGGTTTCCCGGTCGGGCACTTGCCAAAGGCTCATGATCAATTTGTCCGCCCCTGCCAACCTGAAGGCACGTTGTAAGCCATAGACACCCTCTTCATCCACCAAGTCGCCAAGAGCCGTTTCACATGCGGAAAGCACCACCAGTTCGGTTTTTGACAAATCCAATCGGCTTAATTCATAGGCAGTGAGCAGGCCGTCATCCATAGCATTGGAAGCGGTTTCATTACGCAAATTATTTGCACCGGCCAACACCAATCCACTGTTCATCATTCCTCTGCCATAGAAGTTTGTCTGCGATTTTTGCTCAAAAGTGGAATTGGCCGAAAAGAAACCATGCGTAGCAATATGCAGCACCCTCCAACCTTCTGATGAGGCTTCAAGTGTATCAACTACAGTCATTTCATTTGGGGCGATTCCAGCCAGATAGCTTACATCGAATGCAGCTTGTTCCAATAATTCCGCTACCTCTTTACTCTCTTTTTCAGCCCAAGGCAGGTGATCCCAAATTTTTCTGGCTGTATTGGAGCGGCTCGCTAAAATTTCTCCTTGTGATGAATTGTGGTATTCAATGCCGCCGATGACCAAAGATTTTTTTCCAGAATAAGCCAAAATACGATCATTGCTTGGCACTACTTTCCGAGTGCTACCCAAAAGAACCAGTTCTATCGAATCCGCCACTACCGTCTCCAACGAGGTAGGCAAGGCCGAAATGGAAATTCGGTGCAACAACCCATCTGGTACAAGAAAAACCCTTTTTACATCAGGCAATTGTTTCCGAATGGGAAACCAAATTAAATCAACCAAGGACACTTTTTTTTCACCAACCGCTTTGGCCCCGCGGTCGGAAAAATCATAAATACGGCTGATGTAATCTGCTTTCCTGATTGCCTCAGCAGGTAGCACAGATGCAAAATCGGTTTCCTTGCATAGATTCAAAAAAGTGGGTGCATTGGCAAATGGAGTTAGGAGGAGCGCTCCATAAAAAGTAGAGTCACCAGCATTAGGGTCGGAAAAGGAAATATATTCCACCGCAGCTTCCTCATCACTCAACGCCAATTGAATATCCTCCCAACTGAAATCAGGTTCTTCCTCAGAAAAGGAGCCTAAGGTGCGGGTGATTTCACTTTCTTTCTCAGCGATACGCCGCTCCAGGTCATCGGTATTTGCCCTTTCTTCCAAAGGCTTATTGAGTTCATTTTCCAATTGACGGTGCAGCGAAATGACCTCATCCCTCGCGTTGGTCACCTGTTGTGCTTTAAGCATCCCATGTCTGATGCGCTGTAAATTTCCAAGAATAAAACCCCGATAATATAGAGTGGAGTTATAAGCTAAAATAGAAAGGTCTATATTTTCAGGCTGCTCCCACAGGAAGCTATATATCTCAGTAGAAAAAGATTTATATTCTTCGATTTTTTCAAAAAGCTCTTTTTCAGACAAAAAGTGGGTTGCCCGTTTGAGGTAATGGCGGGGGATCTTATCGATTTTTTTATAAATGGAAATGGCTTCTTCTTTTTTACCGGTCTTTCTTAGAAATCGGGCATAGTCAAATTGAGCATGGAAATATTGAATGTGCTTTCGGCCCAATGCCCGTTGAATGATGCGGACCGCCTGTTGATAATTTTTTTTGGCCGCTTCATTTTCACCTCGTGCAAACTGGACACTGGCCAAAACTGAGAGGACTTTCCCATAAGTTGGGTGATTTTGGCTATAAATAGTAGCGGTGAGGGGGACTGCCTTTTCAAGGTATGGCAAGGCTTCATTGAACTTTAGTTGTCTTTCGTAAAATTTGCCGATGTTCAGCAAGTTCAGTGCATAATCATCCCGCTCGGTTGCACCAGCCGCTTCCCTGAGGTTAAGGGTTTCTTTGTACAATTTTTCAGCCTCAGCCACATCACCTGTTTTGTCATGAAGGATGGCCTGATAGTCTTTGAATTTCAAATAGGTAGGGTGGTTGGTACTTTTGATGGCGGTCAAAATATCTATCCCCTCTTGAATGGTAGCTTTAGCCTTTTCATTTCGCCCAAGGCTGGCCTGAAAATCTGCCAAATTGAACAATGTTTTCGCATAATCCAGGCTCTGTTTGCCTTTTAGCTTCTCTTTTATCCGAAGGGACGTTTCATACAGCTCTCCTGCTTGGTCATAGCGGTTTAGGTTGCAGTAAACATCTGCCAGATTGTTAATGATCCTTGCATATTGGATATTTTCACCACCTGTTTTTCGCAAGTTGATCTGCCGGGCCTCCTGAAAGGTTTTCTCTGCTTCGCTATATTTTGCCTGAACGTTGTAAAAGAATCCAAGTGCGTTCAGACAAGCCCTATACCTGTCATGACCGTTTCCATAAAGCTTCCTATATAAATCTCTCGATTGGAGCATGTGGTCAGTAGCAGTTGCATATTGGCTGAGGCGATATTTATTGAAACCAAGTTGGTAATTGAAAAGTGCTTGGAGGGTATCATTATCCACGGAATGGGATAATGCCCATTCGAAGTTGCTCACAGCTTTGCCATATTGCTGCTTGCGTGCATAACATTGACCTAATAGATTGTGAAAGGTAATATCGTCTTTCTTGGTAAGTGCGGCTTTTTTTTCTTGTATATCTGAAAGGATGGAGAAAGCGTCTTCTGTTTTCCGTTGACTGAGCAGCACCTTGGCGTCGGCAAGGCGGCCTGAAACAGTCTGTGGGTTCTCCTGACCAAAAAGAAGAATGGGGAAGAATAGGAGAAAGATTGGTTTAAGTTTACTCATAGGACTAAAATATTACTGAGTAAAAATACCATTCTTTTTGGGAAATAGAGCCGAAATGATGGAGATGATCATTCTGCTAACATAAACCCCGCCCAGAAATAAGGATTCCGATGCTTCTCTTTCCCCTCCTGCTGGGCTGCCCGAAAAGCCTCCATTATTTCAATTTTCCCCTCCAGCCATTCAGCGTAAAAGTTTGTTCCGTCGAACTCCAGTTCGACGGTACGATGCCAAGCCTGCTAAATAGTCTTGCTCCTTCTTGATTTTCTTTTTAAATTATTTCAAGAATTTCTCCACATATACTTCGGACACATCACCTTCAACGATTTCGGCAAAATGGAAAACCTCGCCTCCCCCTCAAACCTGAATCCCTCCCCATCCACATGCACCGCCGTTTTTTGCAAAGGTTTTATTAAAATTTCTTTTCCAGTAAAACATTCCACCAAGCTGCTTTTATGAAATGAATTATTTAAAAAACGCCAGAGTGAAAAAAGGTAGCGCCATTTCGGAACGGCTTTTACAAGTAGCACCTCCAATTTGCCATCATTGAATTTGGCAGGTGGGACGATGGAAAAACCATATCCATAAATCGGCGCATTGGCGACTTCGACAAGCAGGCAGGTGCGTTCTATTTTTTGTTCGTCGATGGTCATTTCGATGGGAAGCATATTATATTTAAATACTTCTTCCAATGTGTATTTAAAATAGGCTTTGAAGCCGCGGAGCCTGCTTCCATGCAATCGGTCGGCGACCACTGCATCGAAGCCGATGCCAGAGAGATTGACGAATGGGCGGTCGTTCATGCGGCAGGAGTCAATGATGATGGGTATGCCGTCATTCAGAAACTGGATGGCTTTTACGACGTCCCGGCCAACGCCAAGGTGCATAGCGAAACCATTGCCAGAGCCGCAGGGCAGGATACCCAATGCCACATCTGTCCCAATGAGTTGACTGGAAATTTCATTGACAGAGCCATCGCCACCACAGGCGATAACAATGTTGCAGCCGTCGGCCACTGCTTCTTTTGCAAGCTCAATGGCATGTCCGGCATATTTGGTATAGTAGAGTTCGTATTGGAATTTATTAGTGTCGAGGTGCTGTTCGAGTAGAGAGGGCAGGTTGCGTTTTCGGACCGAGCCGGAATATGGGTTGGCGATGAAACGGACTTTTTGCATAGGTAGTTCGGACTTTCAAGTCCGGCAGGTTTATTCGGACTTGAAAGTCCAAACTACTTAAAAACAAAATAACGGAACACAAAAAAATTGACGGAAATACCAATAATAACCGCCGTAATTATTTTAGCCACAATATATTGCAGATGAATTATTTCTGTAAAAAACCAAACACCCAATGTATTTAATCCTATACTTAATAATACTGCCAATAAATAGCGAAATGCCTGATGTTGCCATTTGGAATTTCGTTGATTAAATACCCATAAACGGCACATGATAAAACTGATGCCCCCCCCCGCCGTTGCACCAATCGTATTAGAAATTAAATAATAAATTCCAATTATTTCCGTCAAAAAGATAGTTACCAAAAAATCCACCGAAGTAGCTGTAATGGATGCTACATGGTTGCGAAACCACGATAACAAAAAAGGCGTTTTTTCACTATTTAATTGTTTTTCCAAAGAATTAAATGGTTAAATGGTTTGAATGGTTAAACGGTTTTTTGGAACATCGCCATTTCAACCATTTAACCATTCAAACCATTTCGATTTTTATTCATAAAATACCGCTACTTCTTCCAATGGCTTCCTTTTTAAATCAGGCACTACTGCATCCTCAGTTGGATAGCCAATAGGGACGAGCAAATAAGGTCGTTCATTTTCTGGGCGTTTCAATATTTTTTGTAAAAAATTCATGGGGCTGGGTGTATGTGTTAAAGATGCCAAACCTGCTTGGTGTATGGCCGTTAATAAAAAACCGCTGGCGATACCTACCGATTCATTTACATAATAACATTTTCGCCGCTCTCCGTTTATTAATTCATATGCCTTTCGGAAAACAATAATCAGCCACGGGGCCATTTCCAAAAAGGGTTTGTTCCAATCAGTGCCGAGGGGTACTAAGTCTTGCAACCACTCCTCGACATGCGGCCATTATAACTATCATATTCTTCTTTTTCCGCAGCTATCCTTATTTCTTTTTTGATGGCTGGATTGGAAACAGCACAAAACGTCCAAGGTTGTTTATGAGCGCCTGAAGGTGCAGAGGAAGCTGTCATTATAATATTTTCGATGACTTCTTTCGGAACGGGCTTGTCGGAAAAATGGCGGATGGTACGGCGCCGATCCATTGTCGAATAAAAGGATATACTTCGTTTGACTACTTCTTCTATTTCTATAGGAGGGATTTTATATGGGATGAATTTAGGCTCTGCCATTTTCAAAATAAAAATAAATATAGGTGCATAAATATTAATGAATAAATGCCTGCCAGTACGTCGTCCATCATGACGCCCCAACCTCCTTTCAGTTTTTCCATTTTTCGGATGCCCAATGGTTTCCAAATGTCAAAAATACGGAATAAAATAAAAGCCAATAAAACATTTAATAAATCAAACGGACGAAAAGTAAAGCTATCCACATGCCGACCATTTCATCAACAACTATTTTGGATGGATCATGTCCCCAAATAGGTTCTAATTTATCGCAAGCCAATTTCCCAAGAAAAAGAAAATGAAAATTAAAGACAGGAGAAATTCCAGTGGCACGTAATTACCTCCGAAACAGCCATAAATCACAATCTGGTCATGGACAAACAAGAACAATAAAGCAACCAATGCTCCTACAGTTCCTGAGCAATAGGAGAGTAACCTGCCCCAAAACCCGAACCTATCATTTCCAAAACAAAATAAACAGTTTGAATGGTTTGAATGGTTTGAATGGTTGTGTGTAAAAAACCATTTAGCCATTAAAGCCATTCAAACCATTTCAACCATTTAATAATAATAATCCATGCCGAGGTGGGTGATTAAATCCTCGCCCATTAGGTGCCTTAATGTATTCAACATTTTTTGCTGTTGCAAGAAAATGTCATGCTGTGGCTGAAGGCCCGGAGCGGCTTGTGGTGATTTTAAATAAAATGATAACCATTCCTGAATACCGTACAAGTTAGCCCGTTTTGCCAAGTCAAGGAAGAGTGCCAAGTCGAGGGCAACGGGGGCAGCGAGGATCGAATCACGGCAGAGGAAGTCAATTTTGATCTGCATGCCATAGCCGAGCCAACCGAAGATGTCAATGTTGTCCCAACCTTCCTTGTTATCACCATGAGGAGGATAGTAATTGATGCGGACTTTATGATAAAGGTCTTTATAAAGGTCAGGGTTTTGTTCTGGGTTCAGGATTTGTTCCAGTACTCCAAGCTTGGAGACTTCTTTTGATTTGAAACTGGCCGGGTCGTCCAATACTTCGCCATCCCTATTGCCGAGGATGTTGGTAGAAAACCAACCACGGATGCCCAACGAACGAGCCATGAGGCCAGGAGCAAGAATGGTCTTCATCAAGGTTGGCCTGTTTTAAAATCCTTTCCGGCAATGGGCGTTTTGGTTTTTTTGACAATTCGACGATGGCTGGTACATCGCAGGAAAGATTAGGTGCGCCATTGGCATAGGGGATACCCATTTTCACCGCAGCATAAGTGTAGATCATGCTCGGCGGGATGTTTGGGTCATTGTTTTTCAGCCCCTTCTCCAATTTCTTTAAGGAAGAATGCACATCACTCTCTTGGATGTAGATCTCTGTAGATCCACACCAAACGATGACGATGCGGTCGCATTTGTTTTCCTTTTTGAATCTTTTGATGTCGTCCATCAAGGCCAGGGCCAAGTCCATTTTGGTCTTGCCTTTTTTGACATGCTTGCCATCGAGGTTTTTGACATACTTTTTATCAAAAACGGCCTTCATTGGCTTGATGGCTTTGAGTTCGGGCTTGATCTTGCTGAGGAGTTCTTTGTCCAATACTTCGGCATTTTTGGCCGCCTTGTACATGTTGTCGCTGAAAATGTCCCAGCCGCCGAAAACGATGTCGTCGAATTTGGCAATAGGCGCAAAATCTTTGATGAGCGGGTTGCGGCCTTCGGTTCTTTTACCAAGGCGGATGCGGCCCATTTGTGAAACGGAACCAATGGGGAGTGAAATGCCTTTGCGGACAGCGAAAACGCCCGCTATTAATGTAGATGCAACGGCCCCCATGCCAGGGAGAAGGATGCCAAGTTTGCCTTTTGCTTTTTTTACCATGGTGTAGTCAGTGATTAGTGAAAAGTTGATTAGTGATTAGTTGCAAGGGGTGCTGTTTTTCTGGTTTAAAAATGCGGGGGCGAAAGTACGCATTTCGTTCTTGTTTGGTGGAAAAAGAAGGTTTAGTAAAGGAAGTGGTTGTGCCGAGGCAACTGACAATAGTTATTTGGTTTAGAAATATAGACCAGCAGGTAGTTATCATAGAACTTATTCTCTAATCCTTATTGGCCAATAGATAGTTGCCAGATGCATTCACACGAAATTAATTTCGGTGCAAATATTGTTTTATGAAGCATCATTTATCAAAAATATTTAACTTTGCGGCCTCAAAAAAAAATGTTGGTAAAAAAGGGCAAAAGTCCTTCATTGCCACGGTCCAATTAAGAAGTCCGATATGTTAATCATTGATGTAAAAAATGGCGAATCCATTGATCAGGCGTTGAGGCGCTTTAAGCGCAAATACCGCAACACGCAGGTTATCAAAGAACTCCGTGCGAGGAAGCAGTTTACCAAACCTTCTGTAGTACGCCGCCACGAAAAGCTGAAAGCAGTTTACAAAGAGCAGCGCATGCGCAGCCTTGAGTTTTAAGCCCCTGAGGGCCAAACTCCATGACCGGACCCTGGCTAAGTGCCGGAGTCCGGTTTTTTTTTATTAGAGTTGATGTGATGGGGAAACGGATTGGCAAAAGCAGCTATTTTTTCTGCTGTTGGGACGTTTTTTCAAATGCATAGTGGGGCTACGGATGAGAAAAAAGGTTTCAACAGGGGGAAAAAGAGTGTTTTTACGCCGATTCGTCTCCCCATCGCATCAACTCTATTTATATGCCGTTGGCTGTTAGCATTTGCACTAGTAGTTAACGGCCAACAGTCCTTCAAAAAATGGCCGAAGTAAAAATAGCCTGCCCGAAATGCGAATGGGAACCCCAATCTTCTGACATGTGGTCATGCACCTGTGGTCATAGTTGGCATACATTCGATACAAGTGGTAGATGTCCGTCTTGTAAAAAACAATGGAAGTCCACCCAATGTCTTGGCTCATATGTGGGTGGCTGCGGAAAATGGTCACCGCATTTGGAATGGTATCGCAATCTTGATGATTGGTTGAAAGAGGAAATTGAAAAGATTAGGATTCGGGTGAAAGAAAGGAGCCCAGTTTGACGGTCCGCAATTGGCAACTCATGGAGAGAGCAAGGAGGAAGATTTGTCTTACTGTCAAAATTGAATTCATTAAAATAGAGGAGGGGATAGGGATGGTTTTATAAACATCAGTTACATCAATGCACAAGCACCTCACCAGTCCGAACAATCCATTAATCAAACAGGCCATCCAGCTGAAAAATAAGGCTCGTGAGCGGAAAAAGCAGGGGCTATTTATTGCAGAAGGGCTGAGGGAAGTGAGGCTCGCATTGCTTAATGGCTTTGAGGCCACTTGCTTTTTTTACGACCCAGCGCAAACGTCGAAGGATATCCTTTCCAATGTTTTGGAAAATGCCGTCATTTCTCCAAAAGAAATAATTACCATAAATGAAAAGGTGCTTGAAAAAATAGCCTATCGCTCCAGTGTCCCGAATGTTGTCGGTATTTTTAAAAATAAACCTGTTGGGGAGGAGCGGTTGGCGGTGGGCAGCAGGCAACCACTCATTTTGGTGTTGGAAGGAATAGAAAAACCGGGGAATTTAGGGGCTATTTTGCGCACCGCCGATGCCGCAGGCGTGAATGTAGTAATCGCCTGTGAGCCCCAATTTGACCTTTTTAACCCCAACGCTATACGGGCAAGTTTGGGCGCTATTTTCACCTTGCCTATTTATGAAATGTCTTCCGAAGAAGCGGCTGCTTTTTTGAAAAAACAAAATATCCCTATCTACTCCACTTATCTCGAAGCCGCCAAACCCCTCTATGAATGTAACCTGAAAAAAGCCGTCGCGATCGTGCTTGGTGCCGAGGCCACTGGCATTACTCCATTTTGGGTGGAGCAGGCCGATGAACGAGTTGTCATTCCAATGTCGGGGCAGGTGGACTCAATGAATGTCTCAGCTTCAGCAGCTATTGTACTTTTCGAAGCTGTGAGGCAAAGGGTTAATGGTAAGAGGTGAATGATGAATATGTGCGAACATTTACCATTTACCATTTCTATGATCTTCAACCATTCATCTACTGGGGTAGGCGAGCGGTATATCTAAGTTGTTTTTGAGGAAAATAAGATCCAAATTAGCATTCAGAATTATCGTTTTTCTGTATTTCTTAGCGAATGAATGTAAATGGAGGTCGCCACATTGGCGGCCTCCATTTTTTTTTGAAAATGTTGACCGGGCAACTAAAATCAATTCCTTTGGTTTACTAATTTTCCAATTCACTAATTTACCAACAAACATTCATGTTTACAGGAATCATAGAAACAATTGGACATGTGGCAGGTATCGACCACGAAGGCTCAAACGTTCACCTCACCATCCAATCCCCCATTTCACAGGAATTGAAAATTGACCAGAGCGTCTCCCACAACGGCGTTTGCCTGACAGTGGTGGCTAATGATGGAACCAGCCACACCGTTACCGCCGTTGAGGAAACCCTCATCCGTACCAATTTGGGGAAATTAAAAATAGGCGACCACTTAAACCTCGAACGGGCCATGAAAGCCAATGCCCGCCTCGATGGCCATTTGGTGCAGGGCCATGTAGATGCAACAGGCATTTGTACGGGCGTAGAGGAACTGGACGGGAGTTGGTATTTCCATTTTGAGTATGATTTCCAGCCTGAATACTTATTAGTGGATAAAGGCTCGATCTGCGTTAACGGGGTTAGCCTGACCGTCGTGAAGCCCGATGAAGATGCACGGAAAAAAGCCCGCTTCTCTGTGGCTATCATTCCTTTTACCTTTGAGCATACCAATTTCAAGAGTCTGAAAAATGGGGATATGGTGAATTTGGAGTTTGATGTGATCGGGAAATATGTGGCGAAGTTTATGACGAAGTATATTGGCAAATAGGATTGGGTGCTTTTGCGAAAAAATATAAAGATTAATGCCTTTTGACAACTCGCGTGGTATGTAACGCCAAACTCCAGTTTGGCGGCTTTGCTTTTTCACCGAACTGGAGTTCGGCGCCACATATCAAGTGATTGACAGGTGGTTCGACGAACTGTTTACCATCAACTGTCCACCAACCATCTGATGGGCTTTGGAAAGGTGTTTTTTGTTATTTGCAAATAGGGTACAGGATGAGTGCCGAATCCCCGAAAGAAATGCTCGACAGGTTCCAGCATCGAACCTTCAAAATCATGGACAGCTATTTCTTCTCCTGCCTCTTGAATGCTGTGCCATATCGCCAATGACATGCCACCCAGATTGCTGACAGCAGGGTCTTTTGCACTGAACAGATGGATCTGTTTGGAGCCACTGATTTGGTACACCAAGCCGGCATGTAGCCGATCCTTTTCATCCCTCACTTCCATCGCCCTGCCGACACCTTGACGTTTCATCGCTTCCCACAATTGGTTTAACAACTGATAATCAACTTTGTACGAATCATGTTTCTGGCTCAATTGTATCAAATCAGATATGTCACTTACTTCTTTGACCAGCAACCCCGACCTGTTGGCCTTATTGATATAGGTGCGGGTGCGCTCGTTGAAATTTTTAAAAATGGCCTGTTTATCCTGCTGGTTGTCGAGCCAATAGGAATAGCGGGTGTGCAACTCATAGCCTGCCCAATGAAATGGTAATGGATAATCAAATTCAGGGGCAAAGTTTAGCACAAACTGTTTTAGGTTTTTGGGGATAGCTTCTACCAGCGCTGTTACCAACCGTTTTTTCAAAGCCAATACCCGTTCCGTTTTGCCTTCCATTTTTACAAAAAAAATACCCCCGTACTGACAAAGTTGTGGCTGAAAGCAATAATGGACGCTGTATTTTTTGGACACCCGTATCGGCATCATGGCGTGCAGTTTATTTTTATAAAAAACAAGAATGCCCTGCCAATCGGGCCACACCACGTCGAGGTACCAAGTCAGTGTATAGTTCGCCCCTTGTGGGGAGGCTTTGATGAAGCTGTCCCATGCCTTTTTATCCAATTCGGACCTTGACAATATTTTTACTTCTATGCCGGATGCCATGTTTATGAAATTTGAAAAGGGAAAGGTAGGGAAACGGGTGGGTACGGATCAAAAGTCATTTTTTTAAAACATTGGACTTATTCCTCTCTGAATATCCCTAAATCAAAAGTGAACCCCGGCAGCACATCTTCGCCTGAAAGCACATTGTCCAACCCTTTAACTTCTTTGGGTTCATTATTAGGTGAAAACACCCAGGCTGTTTCGGCCTCAATGTCGAGTAGCCATGCAAGCCTTACCCCATTGGCGATCCAAACATTTTGGATTTTATCTTTCAATGCTTTTAGGTCATCCGATGGGCTTCGCACTTCGATGATGAAATCGGGAACCACGTGAGCGAATTTCTTGCGTTGCCATTTGTTCAGTTTTTGGTGTTTTTCCAAACTGACCCATGCGGCATCGGGCATGCGTTTTTCGCTATCGGGCAAAATGAACAGGGTGGAAGGAGAGGAGGTTTTTCCGAGTTTGGTCTTGCGGTTCCAGATGCCGAGATCAATTCCTATCTCGCTTTCGTAATTTCCGGAGTCATAAGAAACAGGAGACATAATAATTATATTTCCATGTTTGTCTTGCTCAATATGGAGGTCGGGGTTTTGCAGACAGAAAGTCTCAAATTCTTCGTCCGTCATGGGCGGACGAACATTGCGCAACTGCCAGCCATCGAAGCTGATGGATGAATAGCCATTTCGGTGGAGTGGTTTATATGACGGTCTTGTTGAAGTCATGATTTTTATAATCAAGTGCAAGTTAAATTATTTCTCAGACATTTATATCGCCATCTAAAGCCCAAATGATGGTTTTTAGATTTCAAAACCTATTTTTACCTTCTGTAAGAGTCTTAACAAAATGACATCTAACCTCCCATCCTCCATCCTCCAACAATGCAGTGAAACCCTCGCCGCCGACATCCAGCAAGTGCGCTACATCGGCGGTGGCGATATCAATCAGGCTCGCTTGCTCCAAACCACCAAGGGGGATTTTTTTATAAAAATAAACCAAGCCTCGTTCGCTGCTGATATGTTTGAAAAAGAGGCCAAAGGGCTGGCCCTGTTGGCAGCAACGAAGACCATACGCATCCCAGAAGTCATCGCCCAAGGGCAGACGGATGATGGTGCATTCCTCCTCCTTGAGTATATCGAAAAAGGCTATCGAGTGGAGGGCTTTTGGGAGGCATTCGGGCAATCGCTCGCTGCGCTGCACCAGCATAGTGCTGAGCAATTTGGCCTCGGCCATAGCAACTACATTGGTTCACTACAACAGCCTAATGGCCGTCATGATACCTTCGTTGAGTTCTACATCAACGAACGCTTACAGCCCCAACTCGACATGGCACTGTCCTCTAAACAACTGACTACAAATGACGAAAAGCATTTTCAAAATTTATATAAAAAACTCCCCGACCTCTGCCCCGACGAACCGCCCGCCCTCATCCACGGCGACCTGTGGAGCGGCAACTTCCTCGTCGCTGCCAACAGCGAACCCGTGCTGATTGACCCCTCAGTAGCCTACTCGCACCGGGAACTCGATCTCGGTATGAGCCGCCTCTTCGGCGGCTTCGACCGACCATTCTATCGGGCGTATGAAGAAGCCTATCCGCTTGAGCCGGGCTTTGAAATGCGGCTGCCTATTTACCAATTGTATTACCTGCTGGCGCATGTGAATCTTTTTGGCGGCGGGTATGTTGGATCGGTGCGGCGGATAGTAGAGAGGTATTAGGGTATTGAGGTATTGGGAATTTGGAAAGAACCTTTAAATTTGCGCTCCGATTTGAAAAGGTGGTTATCAAAAATACCTAATACCCAATTTTCAAATACCCGTTTTCCGGCCCCATAGTTCAAGGGATAGAATAGTGGTTTCCTAAACCATAGATCCAAGTTCGAGTCTTGGTGGGGCTACCAAAAGCCCTGTAAATCTTTGATTTGCAGGGCTTTTTTGTTGAACCATTTCATTTAATCAGCAAAAAGATTCCTATCCGGCGATCAAGGCATAATACACCCCGCCGTACAACAACAGCAACAAGGCCCCCGACCAGCGGTCATGCCGTTGTCGTAGTGCCAAAACGGCGGTGGTTATCAGCACAACGGCGATTGCCAATATGGCTCCTTTCACGGCAAGAGCGGCTGTTACGAGGGTAGGGGCGAGCAGTGGCCCTGCCGAAATGGACAATGACGCATCCACCATGCAGGAGCCGAATACGTCGCCAATGGCGATGTCCTTTCTCCCGCTTCGCAGGGCCGTGATGTCCACGAACAGTTCTGGGAGGGAGGTGCCGATGGAGGCCCCAAAAAAGCTGATGAAATACTCCGGTACCTGGGCGGTTTCGGCCAGGCTGATGATGCCCTTCACGCCAATGCCTGCCCCAAGGCCGACCAACACCAGACTGCCCAAAACCATTGTCCCATGATACATTTTCCCAGATACCTCCAGTTCTTCTTTGTGTTCGCTGAACGGTGCTGCATATTTGGTCACGATGGCTGTGGCAACTATCCAGGAAGTAAACAGCAGCATGGCATCGCCTCTGGAGAGATAACCATCGGCCACTAGAAAGGCCCCCAGGCCAAGTGAAAATATTGTTAAACCGCTGACGACCAGGATGCGAGATTTGCCGACCACGAAGGTGCCCGTGATGAAAGGCAACAGGCCAAGCACCAGTGTTATCTGTGTGGCGACCGACCCAACGGAGTCGCCCACGTTCAGGTCGCCGTGGCCTGCCAAAGAAGCCATTATGGAATTGGCTATCTCAGGGATGTCCGTGCCAATGGACATCAGCGTGATGCCGACCACAAAAGAGGGGATGCGGAGGGCATGAGCCAATTTGACGGCGTGAGCCACAGCTTGCTGGCTGGCAAAAACGGCTATCCCAAACCCCACGACTGTTATGGCGAGTGCCAATAAAATTGCTTGCATTTTTTATTGGTGTTTGTTGTAACCCTTTTTTCAATTGAACCTATACCGATAAATTGACCCAAATCTATTATAAAAGAATTTTTATCTCCGCTAATTTTTGTCAGCAAGGGCAACTCATTTTTATCAACTATGTTTAAATTTTACCTTCTTGAAAACCAATACTTTAGGCGCTGACCTCGGATTTAATCAGTCACTTGTCCCAACAAACTTCTTCTTGAATCCTGTGTCATTATCCTCTCGAATTTACTTCGGGATTGATTTTCAGTTCACTAAAATTTTGAACACACACCTCTCTCTAAAATGTTCTTTCTCTCAGGCTTGAAAATCGGTCGTTTTCAAAAGTGTACGGTAATGAAACATACTTCTTATTAGTTCACTGAAAACAAAATCAACCTGAGTCTTTTTGCTTTTGTTATAAAAAATAGGAAAGGCATTTTTATCTTTTGACCATTTTCAGGGAAGCCTGCCAAAGCGCTGATAGAAAAGGAGTTGAGAAAATGAATGATAATGGCTTCGATTCATCCGAAATAATCAACTTTCAAATAAAAGAATATAGACATGGTAGCTCAAATTCGAAAAATTGAATACTATAATATCACCATTAAAGACCAGCCAGGTGAAGCCCTTAAAGTACTTGCCTACCTAAAAGACTTGGGGGTCAGCATGCAAGCATTTGCTGCCATCCCAATGGGTCCCAATGCAATGGTATTGACTGTTTTCCCTGATGATCCCGACAAATTGTCGAAAGAAATGCGCTTCGCCGGGAGGAACCTCGACGGTCCCCACCATGCCATCTTGGTACAGGGGGCAGATGAAATTGGTGCCCTGACGGCCATTCACCAAAAGCTGTTTGATGCCGGGGTGAATGTCTCTGCTGCCAATGGTATGACCGACGGGAAGGGTGGGTTCGGATATGTCATTTACATCAGGGGGGATGAATTTGAAAAAGCGGTGAAAGCCCTGGGTATCTGATAGCATGGGCCTTGTTGTTAAAATGGTTGGTTTTCGGGTATAGGTGTTGGCCATTGGCCAAGTGATTAAAATCACTCCCTCATTTGACCAAATTCACTCCCTCTCCACCCATTTTCCACTAACATTGTAAAAGCAAAAGTGCAGTCTGATAAACCTCATCGTAACTTGCAAATAATCAAGCCCCTGATATTATTTCTTCTCTTGCTGATACCTGAAATTGCAACTGGACAGCAGCCTTCCCAAAAGGAATTGATACGGAGTGTTTACCTAATCGGCAATGCGGCCAATGTGCCCTGCGATGCACCGATCATGGTTGGTCTGCGGAATTTGACGGCCCTGGAATCTGCTCCTTATATGGTGCTCTACTCTGGTGATTTGATTGACGACGATGGGTTGGAAAAAGAAGATTGTGAGGATGAGGAGGAGAAATTGCGGGGGATGATAGACATCGCTAAAAACAATCCATTCGGCGATGTGCTGTTTATCCCCGGTGAGC
Organism: Saprospiraceae bacterium; assembly: GCA_965222975.1. Taxonomy (GTDB): domain Bacteria; phylum Bacteroidota; class Bacteroidia; order Chitinophagales; family Saprospiraceae; genus UBA6168. The sequence goes on from CBDCVJ010000086.1 coordinate 666,976, forward strand.
GGGACTGGGACGATGCAGGGAAGTCGGGCCTTGAAAAAGTAAAGCGGTTGGAGGATTTTTTGGAAAAGGAATTGAAGTCTAAACGGGTGCTTATCCCCACTAAAGGCTGTCCTGGCCCGATGGTCATTGACGTGGGCAACGACCTGCGGATCATCGCAGTGAACACTCAATGGTTTCAGCACCGCTACCAGCGTCCGGGCGAGGCCGATGACTGCAAGTTTTTCAATGAGAATGAATTTTATGATGAAATAGACGACTATATGGAGGAGGTGCCTGAGCGCAACATCATCCTCGCTGCACATCATCCGATCTACTCTTATGGCCAATCAGCTGGGTACAGGTCGGTTCGAAGGCATTTCTTTCCATTTACCGACCTCCACGACGACCTGTATTTTCCCCTGCCCATCCTCGGTACTTTTTATGCAGGCTACCGCCAAAACATTGGCAGCAAAAAAGACCTGACAAATGCCCCGATGAAGGAGTTTGGCAGAAGGGCCGGACGCATCATGCAACAGTATCAAAACGTGGTGTACGTATCGGCGCATGAGCTGGATTTGCAGGCACTTTGGGTGAACGGGAATTTTCACATCAACAGCGGGGCGATGGAAAAAGCACGGGCAGTGGCAAAGGGCCGGGAAACCATTTTCAAAAAAAACAAAAGGGGGTTCATCAAATTGGAATATTTTACCGACGGCTCGGTGGGCATGAAGGTTTATTATTTGAAAAAAGAAAATGTAGTGTTAAGTCATGAGCAAATGCTGATGAGTCCTTACTGCGGGGAAAGTAATGCTGATCTGCCGAAGAACGACCGATATGTTCCCTGCCGCTCTAAAATTGACGAAAATATCAAACTCGGAGGTGATGCTCCAACCTCTGCAACCATCACCCCCGGCGCACGGTACGACGTCGGCAAAATGAGACGGTGGGTTTTCGGCGAGCATTACCGAACCACATGGGCGACCCCTATCTCCAACATCCCCTATCTCAATCTCGATACGACTTATGGGGGTCTGACCCCCTATGCCCGAGGTGGCGGCGGGCAAACGCATGTTTTGAAATTTAGAGCACCGGACGGCCAGCGATATTATTTCCGCTCCGTTGATAAAGACCCTTGGATGAGTTTGGGACAAAACCAGCAATTGATGAGCGGGGTGTATGGCCACCTCATGAAAGACCTCACTTCGGGACAATACCCTTATGGAGCATTTGTAACGGACAAACTGATGAACGCGGCAGACATTTACCATACCAGTCCAAAATTGTACATCATGCCCGACCATCCAAAACTTGGAATTTATAGAGATAGATTCGCTGGCATGTTGGGGCGGTTTGAATTGCGCCCGCAAGGGAACAACAAGGGTGTGGAAGGATTTCATGGCGCTGACCGGGTGGTCAAAACGTTCCGCATGTTCCAATATCTGTTGGACGACAATGACCATGAGAATGATGCTAAAGTCTATGCCAAAGCGAGGCTGTTTGATCTGCTCATTTCTGACTGGGATCGCCAGCCCGACAACTGGAAATTCATGGCGTATGGCGACAAAAAGGCTATGACCTTCTATGCTATGCCGAAAGACCGCGACCGGGCATTCTCCCAATGGGAAGGGATTTATTGGTTGGTGGATCGGGAGTTTGGTTCGCCTAAGATTTCAAATTTTGGCTATAAATGGGGCGATTTCAAAAGCCTTACTTTCAAGGCCCGGCATATTGACCATATGCTGCTCGGCGAACTTGATTGGCCACAATGGCAGGGCATTGCTAAATCATTGCAGTCTGACCTGACGGATGAGGTGATCGAACAATCGTTTGAAAGCATCCCCCCGGAAGCAAAGGCTGTTTCTGCAAATGAAATGATTGATATGTTGAAAGTGAGGAGGAATAACTTGCTGGATGCTACTCATAAATATTACCGCACATTGGCAAAAAACGTGGACATCATCGGCTCGAACAAACGGGAAATTTTCGAAATAGAACGCCTGCCAGAAGGTGACGTAAGAGTGGAAGTTTTCAAAAAGAAAAAAACAGGCGAAAAAGACAAATTACTGTTCAGCCGATTGGTTCGCAAAATGGAAACTAAGGAAATCCGACTGTACGGGTTGGACAAAAACGATGATTTTTTCATTACTGGAGAGGCCAATAAAAGCATTCTCCTACGGGTGATCCCAGGCGAAGACAAAGATTTTGTTTCCGACCAATCGAAGGTAAAATCGCTGAGGAAACAGACCTTGATCTATGACCACAGCAGAAAGGATTCACTTGCCATTTCCAATGAAGCCAAACTCGTAAAAACCAAAGAGCCGATTGATTTTACTTATAAATTGTGGGAACCCAATTCCTATTTTCCCATCCCATCTTTTGTTTACAATAATGATGATGGCTTTGGCCTTGGCTTTGGTTTGTCACTCACTAAACAAGGCTTCCGAAAGCCCGGTTATGCTAAAAAGTATTTTTTCAAAGGGTCAGCCACTACAAAGGAAAATTATTGGTTGGAAGCCAATGCTGATTTCCGCCATGTGGTCGGGAATTGGGATTGGGTGCTGTCGGGCAAGGCCTCCAATTCGGAAAGGTCGTTCCGCAATTTTTACGGCATTGGCAATGAGACCACTAAAGACAACCAGTTGAAAAAAGCGGAATTTTATGAAAACCACGCCAACGTACAACATTTAAAAACGGGTTTGAAAAGGGAATTTTGGCAGCGTAGCCGATTTACTGCGTTGGCGGCGTTTGAAAGATATTGGGTGCGAACAGAAGCCACTGAAGAGCACAAAGTCAGCATTTATGATGAGTTGCCCAATCTGATCGGCTTGGGGACAAACAGCTATTTTGGCAGTGAGCAAGAATTGATGCTGAATTTAGCCAATGCCGCCTACCTGCCGACCAGGGGCGTTAAGTTCAATCTCAATCATCGCTATTTCTTTAATCTTTCCCAGGGGAGTGAGCGATTCGGAAAATTGGATGCCGACATGCGGTTTTACGAAACCATCCGCGGCTTTGTCCCTACGACCATCGGCCTGCGCGGCGGCTACTCCCAGGCTTATGGTGATGTACCCTTTTATTACCTGAGCCGCATCGGCCAAAAAGACAACATGCGAGGCTACCTGCGAAATCGTTTTGCCGGGGAAAAAGCCGTTTATTTTAATGCCGATCTGCGCTTCGATCTTGGGACGATCCAAACAACCATCGTACCTTTCGGTATTGGTGTGATTGGTTTTACAGATACGGGAAGGGTATGGAAGGACGGAGAGGATTCCGATAAGTGGCACCGAGGATATGGAGGTGCAGTTTACCTGTCACCGGTCAATGAAAACTTCAATTTGACCTTTTCAATAGCAACATCGGAGGAGGAGCGTTTACTGTTTGAATTTACTTTTGGGTTTGGGCTATGAGGTTGGTTGACGGTAGATGGTGGACGGGAAGCCCAACCACCATCTACCGTCTATTAACCTAAAACACCAGTTGCATATTCGCTACACCTGCCCCCATCGAAAGGCGCAGGTTTTTATTTTTCGCCTTCTTATGCCGCTTGTGGAGGTGCGGTACTAAAATCCCTGTCAGCGCCCCCACAGCATAACCTACCATGACATCAGAAGGATAATGCTTTCCACTCTTTACCCGCATGTAACCAGTGACGGCGGGAAGGGTAGCTGCTGCTGCCCATACAAAAGGCCTCCATTCGGAATCGGGGTGAAAATCAGCATAGACTTTAGCTGAAAAGAAACTCAAAGCTGCTGTTTTGGAAGTATGGCCAGAGAAAAATGAGTAACGAGCGCCCCTACCGAGTTTGTCATCCACAGCAAAGGCTTCATTATAAACGAAAGGGCGTGGTCGGCCTACCGCACTTTTGGTCAAGGTGGTCAAGCCATTGGCCACCATATAAGTTTCGGCGTATAGCAGGACAATTTCATGAAAATGTTCCCTTGTGCGGTCGCCTGCCAAAAATAGCGCAGGAAGGAGCTTAGAACTCAATGCCAGATAATCGCTGGTCTTATCTGCTGAATACGATTGGTTGAAGGTGGCCACTCGATCAAATGCATTGACACGTGCCCGATCAAGATTGTAAACCTGTTCTGGGCTGAAGCTTTGGATATTATTGGCAAGCAAGTAAGAACTGCCCCAAGTACTCAAACCAAGTCCAGTTATGGCACTTTCTTTTTTCCAATCGAACTGGTAGGGGGATTGACATAAAAGGCTTGTTTGTCCTGTTAAGAGGAGGGCAGTAAAAAGTAGCAAAAGTCGAATCATCTTGAATTAATAGGTTTAGTTTTAGTAATTATTAGAGATCAGAGATCAGACCGCTGCGCTGTCAGAAGTCAGACGAGGCTTATCTGACCTCTGACAGCGCAGCGGTCTGATCTCTGATCTCTCCAAAGATACTCATCCAACAAAGTAAAAAGGTGTTTTTTAAAACGGCGAGGTGTACACTGTAATAATATTTCTCGGAAATCAAGTCCTTCGATCGGAGGTGCAATTGTTTAAAATAACGCTGAATCGGAATTTTTGTTTGAAACGTTTTGGGAAAAAAGTGATTTTAATCAACGTCTTAATAGATCAATATCATTTCATCCCATTCCCATTTCAGATATTATTGTACCCTGAAAGGGGTAATCCATTCCGAATATCACCTAACAATTAAGCCCAGTTTCAGCCAGAAGTGGCATCGAAAGCTACGTAAAAGCCGTGTGTTGGCATATCAGCATAATATTTGTAAAGGTAATGCTAACCAGAGGCCAATGTTTTATCTTTTTCTACCTAACCAAATTTAATTTTCTTAAACCATGGCACCTACCAATGATTACTTAAATTCAATACCCACTAAAACCATATCAAAACCCATCGTACAACTACGTCCTGTCGTCAATGAGAAACCAGCCTTTCCCGAACACATCAGGCAGTCGTTAAAATACTGGAAAGCTGAACTGGATGGCTGGAAGCAGGAAAGCGTTTGTTTATCAAAAATGCTAAAGTGGAATGAGCCATACACCTATTCGGTCCGTGGTAAGTTGATTTGCAATCGTTTTGAGAAATTGACTAAGCGGGACCTCCCCCTGTTTATCGAGACCATCAATGAAATAGAAAAGGAAATCTTTCATTCTTTTATGGGCAACGAGCATAAAATTAAGAAGCCTTTGTTAAGATTTCAGAAATTGGAAAAAGAATTAAAAGCATTTAAGACGAAAATAGATCCTATTAAATTGGAGATATTAAAACAGGTTTCGAAGAAATCGCCCATTACGTTTTTCTAAGAGTAAGTTTGAATTTTTCCGGTATTATGGTATTAGGTATTTTTTGCCTCTTTTCCAATACCCAATACCATAATACCTATGCTATTATTTTGAAATAAAATAGCGGATATTAAAAAATGCTGAAATTAATTTTTAAAACGTACACAATAATATCACATCAATACAACAGTGATCAAAAAGGAAATAACGGTGACGATCAGACCACCAATAAATACGTTATAGGAATATTTTAAAAGCTGAAATTTTCTGTCCAATACTTTTCCCAAAAAATAAAGATCCCGGATCATATTGCCATAAATAAGTTCTGGTTTATTTAAAATGGTCTCCACTATTTCTTCATATCGTTCGAGTTCCAGGCCTGTGTAATTGCCATAGAAAAAAATATTTCTTTGAGCATCTTCAAATCTGGCCGTGGCTGAAACGTTTTTTGTAACAGACGGCCTGGCCGCCATTGCGGAGAATATTAATGAAACCAACGCCGAGACAAGAAATATAACTCCGGTGATTATGGCAGCAGGGCTCAGGCTGATAATGCTTTTAAAAAACACAATCAAAATACTGATCAAGAGGGAATTCAGCCGCACCATGATGTTCGATTTACGATCGGCCAATGCACTCAAATTAATATGTGTCCGGTAATTGTTCCTGAAATAAGTCTGCAAAGCCCTGGCCGAATCTTTTTTGCCCCATTTTTTATCTGCAATGATTTTTTCTACTTCTTTTGGCTCAGCCATTATTGCCGACGATTGTCCTTGGTCTGTGTTGCTGTTAATATTTTTCACGTTTTAATTATTTAGGAAATTATCAACAATTAATCACTGGATAAACAATACCTATCACTCTTAACAAAATAAAATAATTATCAAATTCATCATACTGACGAAAGTCATCCTTTCCATTGATTTTATCATTTTAAACAAATGGTTAATTAATAAGGGATTTTTCAAAATTCCTTCCTGAAAATAATATTTTTAATACTGTCGCTATTCTCTATAACTGACGAACATCATCATTTTATACGATTATTCTCATCTTTTTTTTCAAACTATAAAAATATTATTGTATCCAAAACAACCAGTCATGTCAAGGATTATCTTAGTTGTATTTATAGCTGTCATTTTAGTCAGCAGTTGTGGCGAACCACCCGTAGTATTCATTGAAGCCCAGCCACAAGATCTGGATGCCAAAGCTTATTTCGAACCTATTTATCGGGGTGTTTTTTTATGTGAATCGGATAGTGCTACCGTGTATGTAAAAGCAAAAACCATCCACAAAGAAAAAGAGTATAATTTCAAGACAACGCTCGAAGAAATTGATTCCATTCAGGGTGCTGAATTAATCGGAGATCAATTGTGGTTGGAAGGTTTTGAAGAACCTGTTCCCGTTGAGATAGAAGGTGATTCTATTTCAGGGGAAATTTTATTTCGGGATACGCTATTTGAGATAGGAAAAGGCCAGGTGTTAAAATTTTTCCGGGGGCATCATATATTAAATAAAAAATTAATCGATGAAAAATGGGAAGTGCTCATTCTTTCAATTGACTATGACCTTAACCTCCGCCTCTATGAAGCGGCCATGCCTGAAGATTTAGGTAAATTGGATAAGGTAACACCAGTTAAAGATATTTCGACAGAGGAAATAGATCAAATTTTATTGGCACCTACCGTTACTGAATTTAGAAACATTATGAGGATGCACCTCGTTTTTCAAGAATGCGATTTATATAGACGGATGAAATTGCCTACTGAGATTTAGTAACGCTCAAATAATGTTCGTTTTTTCAGGGGGGCAGTACTTACAGGCTGGAAGCATTCTTGCCTATAAGGAAAAATATAAAACGCCGTTAGTGCCAGTATTAATCCATTCTGTTCTTAGCGGAATTGGTTTCATGTTGTCCTATTTTTCCATTTTCAATTCTTTTTCGATTATCGGTACCAATTTATTTTGTATTTCTTCAATTGCGCTTTCGTCTGTTTTTCCCCCAGAAAAAGCCAGAATGATTTCTGCATTTTTATTTAAAAGAAAGGTAGTAGGAAATCCCCACCGAATCTTAAAATTATTTTTTATTATTTCATTTCCGTTTGGGATATGTTCAAAGTTCCAAGGATGGACTTTTAAAAACTCCTCTATGTCTTGGACATTATCTCTTCCTATTGCAATATAATTTATTTTTTCTGTCCCATATTTTTCAACTATTAAATTCAATCCGGGTATTTCAGCCACGCACGGAGGACAGGTAATAAACCAGAAATTGATTATGCTAAGTTTTCCCTTTAACAATTCTTTATTGATTGTTTTACCATCAATTGTATTTCCTTCAAATTCTGGAATTTGAGCTCCTGTTATACAATCGGCTCTACTAAATACAATCCCATTTGGGTTCGCTTTCTGCTTTTCTTTTCGAATGCGGGTGCAATTTTCCAGCCCTTCTTCGTAAGTCAATATTTTTGTTTCTTGACAGCTACTAATCATTAAAAAAGCCAAAATAGTTACTATGAATTTCATGTTTGTTTTTTGATGACCTTACGGTCTACATCAGCATCGTGCCCAGCTTTTGCTCGGCATGGACACTGGCCTTTAGTTTAGCTCCCAGTTCATATTCCCCAAAAAGGGATATATAACCAACGTTTGTATTGCCACAGCAGTGCGGGGCGGCAACCTAAGGCTGGAAAGCGTTTGTATCCTATATTGTATTCAGTGCTGCCCCCTTCCCTTTTCCGCAGACCCCGGATAAAGAACGAGGCTCTGGAGTCCAATACAAGGGTCCGTTACCGTACTAATCACCACTCTGGGATGTGGGTTCTTTTTCATCAAGCGATGAATATCTTTCTTTTCTAATAATTTAACTGCATTTGTTTTAACGTAAACATGATTTCCCCAATTCTCATTTTTTTCTCCCACAAACCGTCCCATAAATGTGGCAAAACAATACATACAGCCAAATTGACAACCCGTATAAGGGTTAATGACATAATCAGCACTTGGTACAGATGTTTTGGCTATTATTGATTTGGCTTGAACTTCCTGAATTTTTATCGGCATGCGATTTATTTTAAATTGAGGTATAAAATTATAGCGAGTGCTATCAATAACAAAAAAGAAGGAACAACCTTTGAAATGGGGTGTTTTACCTTTAAATGATTCCCTACCGCTCCAAGCATTAAAATCAATAATCCGATTGTTGCATAAATTGACCACTCTTTTAACTGCAATCCGATTGCTCCCAAAATTTCCAATGCACCAATACCCAACATTAATTTTGAAGAAAGTCCAAATTCTTCAAATTGTTCTTTTATTGGTTTTGCTGAAAATAGTTTTGCCATTCCTGCCAATGTAAATAGGACAGATAAAATATATTTTAAAATTGTCATTTTAAATTTGATTGGATTTAGTTACTATACACTTTTTGAAAATGACTGGTTTTCATACCTGAGAAGAAAGGTTCTTCAGAGAGGGAGGTGTTTTTTTTGATTTTTTGCAAAAAATCAAAAAAAAACACCTCCCTCTCTATTAGTTTCTTCATTTTTTGCCTGGAAGCAGATTTAAATATAAAAAGTGTATAGCAACTTGTGATTGGATATCCTTTTTAAAATTTCCCTGTATTTGCCCATTCATCACGTGGAGGTATAGGCTCCATATTATCCCAATGTTCTACAATTTTACCATTTTCAATACGAAAAATATCGAATATGCATAGCTCTTGTCTATTATAGGTTCCCTTAGAAAGCGAAACAACATGGTCTCCTTGTCCCATTACATGAAATACGAAATCATAATTAAAATCCTGCGTAGCTAAAAACTGTACTACAGCCTCAAAACCGTTTGGAACATTCGGGTTGTGCTGAATATATTTTTCTCTTGAAATATAATTCTCCAATGCAGCGTGGTTTTTATTTTGAAAAACATCAACAATAAAACTGCGAACTAAGGCTTTGTTTTCTTCGGTTTTTTCTAAATCTTTAATTTCAAAATCCCCTAAAACCATGTCGTTTCCTGAAGCTGTTTCATTGGCTTCTTTGTAAGTGGCAATGACATCCCAATGTTCCACCAATTTGTCATTTTCGTCCGTATTGAACATATCGGTAGTTACCCATTTTGCAGCACCATTATTAATATCTTGATAAACATGTACGAATACATAGCTCCCATCTTCTATAGCTCTGACAATGCGAATATCACGGTCTTTGTTTCTCTCTAAAAATCCTTTAAAAAAATCTTTAAACCCTTGTGCACCATCTGCTACACCTGTACTGTGCTGCGTATATCGGCCGCCCGTATAAGTATCGACAACATCCATCTTTCCTTCCTTAATACCCTGGATGTATAGATTCTTTGCATTTTCTAACTTTTGACTCATAATGATTAAATGTTTTTTTTTAAATCTCTTGTTTCTTACGTTGGAAACAATGTTGCAAAGTTAGAACCTGCCACAAGGAAGAAAAAGGTAAATATTTGAAAAGAATGGTAAATCCTTTACTCTGCATATTATTGAATGGAATTTTGAAATTCTTTCGGAGTAAGGGAGGTGTGCTTCTTGAAATATTTAGAAAAGTTTGTAACTTCCTTAAAACCAAGCAAATAAGATGTTCCACTTATATTCTTATCACGGTCTGAGAGGTACTTTTTGCTTTTTAATATAAGATATTTGTCAACAAATGATTTGAGCGACAAATTGGTTAATGCTTTACAGATGTCATTTAGCTTTCGGTAGGAAACATTCAGCCATTTACAGTAATCTTTGGCATTTCGAGAAGCGCTTATTTTTTCGTCCAGCAACCTCTGAAACCTAATAAATAATTCTTTATTTTTTTTAGAAACGGCTGTATTTTCCTGTTTAGATTGTGCCCGAATTTTTAGAATAAACGTTCTAAGCAGGCATTGCAAAATTTCTTGCTTGCCTTTGTGGTCTGGTGTTTTATATTCTGAATGAATATAATGTATTAAAGATATGAAACTCTCAAAGTTATCCGATTTACTCACATCGACCACCGATTCGTATAAAATTGAATTATAAGGGTAGGAGTAAGAAAGGTCTTTAAATTTAATTTGATTTTGATATAAAAACTCTTGGGTAAAAAAGAGCATAAAGCCGTCCATATTATTTGATGCTGTCCATGCATGAATCTGGTCTTTACCTATAAATAAAATACTTTTTGAATTGAAAGAATAAAGATTAAAATCTATTTCATGCTTCCCATTTCCGTTTGTAACAAATAAGATGGCATAAAATTTTAGTCTATGAGGAGCTGTTCTTTCTTCTAAAGCATGTCTCGAAAATAAATATTTCAATTCGACAATTTCAAATCCAACCTGTTTGAATTCTTCCCTAAATTTATATTCTGGTATTTGGTTTTCCATTTTTTTTGTTTGTGCAGAACGGTAGTCCGTGAAAAACCTGCCCCGCCAAAAATGATTCTTTTATCAATTTCATTACCTTACACTTTTGAAATAAAAAGTGTAAGGTAGAGATTTATCAATTAATTTAAGCCCCTGTGAGGTAATTTTATTTTTTTTAATGCATTAAAGATAACCAAAAAATATCTGGACATATATTTTTTATTTTTTTATAGAATATAAATCAATCCAAAATTTTCAGGCTCTGGGCATGAAAAGGGATTTTTTCACAATCTGACGGTTTGGTGTATATGCAGTGCGACCGAATGAGAGCATTGACATGTTGCTATTGTTCGCTGTTGGCTTTAATTAAATACCGTCTCTGGTAATATGATCTCATGTGGATGCCGCTTCTGTTCAAGAATTAATTTTTTACAATACTCATTAAGAATAAGCCAACTTTCTTTCATGTCTTTAGCTGTTTTTTTCTTCATAAATAAGTTGAACAATAAAACCTTCAAGAAATTAGGTTTGACAATAATGGAAAGTCCAATTCTCGTAACTCCTTTTCCAATAGCAATTAGTGTCCAAACAAGAGAAACACCTTCCTTATGGTCACTCTCTACAAATGTTATTTTGTTTTGATCAAACGAGTAATCATGAGCTACAAAAATCGGATCGCCCTTGCCTTTTCCTACGATACATTTATGAGCTGAACCATTTTGAAAGATTTTATGGTTTTGGTTGTCATTACCAAGCTGCCATACAAAGAATTTCGAACGAAAATAATAATCCGAAATAACATTAAAAGTAATATCTAAAGGTGCGTCAATTACCCCTTCAGTTTCAAAAACCTTCTGAATAGCACCAGGAATGCTAAAGTCTTCAGGCTTTGGTTCTGGGACAAGTTCTGTCAAGTTTTCTAATTTCACATAACTATACTTGGCTGTTCCAAAATCATATTCTTCTTCTAATTGAAAAGTTTCGCCCCATACTACTTCGGTCAATTTTGACCAAGTAGGACAAGCGGACATTAGTTCATTTGAAAATAAGCTATATTCATCAGAATTGATTTTGTTCTTAAGTAACCGATGGGCAGTAATAACTGCTTTTCCAAATAAGCCGGGACGATTATTTATGACCGTCTCCGCCATTTCACCATAATGAGCAATGAATTTCAATTCTAAATTATTTGTGGAGCAACATGCCCCACAGCTGCAAATGCGTTGCGTTTCATATTTCTTTAGATGTGCATGAAAGCCAATGTACATATTTTGAACCTGGGCCAGTAATTCATGACAGGTTGGTGCTTTTCCTTTTCTGTACAAAAGCAAAGCATCACCTTCTATCTCAGAAAGTTCTAAACCAATCTCGTTTGCAGATAGAATAGCTTCCAGCAGTTCTTCCACAATATGTTTCGCATGCTGAATTTCAGTTGAATTGACAAATTTTGTATACCCACTTATATCTGGAATAAATATCAGTGACAGGTCAGAAACATTTGTATTTGAACTCATTAAATAAAATTTTAAATTTAGATACTTCGCAAGTTAGGAAAATTAGTTACAGAAGAGAAAAAGTGTTGGTGGCTAATTTTTGTTTGCAGATAACGAACGGCAGTCTGTAAAAAAAAACGCCCTGTCCAAAATAATCTTTTTATTAATTAATTTAGGCCGCTGTGAGGCCGTTTATTTTTTTATTTTAAAGCCCAGTTCTTTTAATTCCAAAAAATCAACAAATGCATCGATTGCCCTCGCATGGCTGTTTTCGGAAATATGATTTTCCAAACAGATTAACTGAAACTGGTTCCGGTCGCCACCTGTTAATTTCATTATTTTTTAAAATTATTTTCATTTTTTAATTGTTTTTTCTGACGGAATAAAAATAATTAAAAATAAACTTGCATGTCCGATAGAATTCAGTATGCCCGCATAGGGCATATTGCCGTTTTGCACTTCGTTGTAACCAGTTTTCTTTTTCTTCTTTTTTTCAATCTTTATTAAAAATATCAAAGCAGAGTGAAAAATACACTCTGCTTTGATTGGTAAAAATAATATTTATCTGTCGATTAAACAGCATCTGCTGTTGCATGAACCATGTGGTTTTTGAAAAATTTGCTGATGCTATTACCAATCGGTTCTTTAAGAGATATGATTTTATTTATTGCAGGTTGTTTATCTGCATTTTGGTCTCTCCATGTATCAAGCAGCTTGTAAATTTCTTTTTTCTTAGAACTAAATATCATTGGGTTCTTTTTTCTTTTGCTTGTAGTGAACGGCAGTTTGTGAAAAAACCTCCATCCTGCCAAAATTAATCCTTTTATTGATTAATATAAGCGTGCGTGACGCTATTTAATTTTTTGTTTTTTAAAAATATTATTTCTCTATTTTCAAAAAATATACGTCTAAGCCCTTTTAAAATGCCCCGTATCTCCCAAAAAACAAAAAATTTGGCTTCCCTTAATTTATTTATGAATTTTTTCACGCCGTACATGGAAATGGCACGGCGCAGATTATATACGGTGAAAATGATGGCAAATTCTCCGTCCACTTTTTTTAATCCTTTCATTAATACATGGTCGTATCCCCACTGCCGTTTGATGGTGCCGAAGGGGTGCTCGACAATTTCCTGCCTTTTCCGGTAAAGTTCCTTGTTTAATTTTACCCTTTCGATGTTTTCATCAATATATTCCTGGTATTCGCTGCGCTCGATGTATTTTCCCTTGCTGTTGCCGAGGTTCGATTTTCCGGCACATTCAATTTTAAGGGGGCAGGCATTGCAGATTGCGAACGGCAGTTTGTAATGTTTCACCCTGTATGCCTTCCTCAACTTGCCGCTGTTCTTGTTGTACCATTTCCCGTTCGATTTCAGCTCCCTTTTTTCGGGGCATATGTAGGCATCCCTTTCATGGTCGTAAAAAAATGCATCCTTGTTGAACCTGGTGTCCTTTTTCGGCGACACCCTGCTCTTGGGCGACACGTAGGTCAGCACGTCGTTTCCGGCACACGTTTTCAGTTCGGCGCCCGTGTCGAAGCCCTTGTCGGCCAGTTGTCTTATGTATTCGCCTTCCTTTTTGCCGAGTGCTTCCCTCGCATTGAGGGCGGCGCCCGAAAGGGCGTACGTGCCATGCTCGTTCAGCGTTTCGAAGTTGGTTATCAGGGAGTTGTCGGCCTCGCAGGTGATGACGGCGTTGTAGCCCATCTCCACAATGTTCATTTTTTTCGGCAGCGCACGTGCGTCGGGGTCGGTGGTCGATATTTGTGTCACGCCCTTTTCGTGGGCCTCCAAAATGTCCTTCTTCAGGCCGTCGTATTTCTTTTTCCTCTTTGTAAGGTGGTCGAGCTTTTGGGAGATGGCCGTGGCCTGTTCGAGTCGGATTTCCTCCGCCTCTTCCAGTGCGTCCAGCTCGTCCATTTCCTTTAGGTATTGTTCCGTCTGTTTTTCGATGTAATTCAAATGGTCGTTTATTTTCTTCTCGTTGTAGTTGTTCTTTTTTGAATTCTGCGCCCTGAATTTAGAGCCGTCCGTGGCAACGGTGTCGTCCGAAAAAAGGCCCTCGTCCCTCAAAAATATATTGAAGGGCCTGAACGCCGCTTTGAATGCCGCAGGGTTGTCCTTCCGGAAATCGGCAATTGTTTTGTAGCACGGGCGCAGGCCCTTCAGGAGCCACATGGTCTCGATGTTCGTTTCCGCTTCCCGCTCCAGCCTCCTCGAAGAACGCACCCGGTTCATATATCCATAAAAATAGAGCTTCAACAGATCTTCTGCTGTATAAGCGGGACGCCCGTTTTTAATTCCCCCTTTTATTTTAAAGCCCAGTTTTTTCAGGTCCAAAAAATCCACGAAAGCATCAACTACCCTGGCGTGGCTGTTTTCGGAAACAATATTTTCCAGGCAGATCATTTGGAACTGGTTCCTGTCGTTACCTGTTAATTGCATATTTTTTAAAAAATTGTTTTTTTTGTTTTATTGTCTTTTTTCGGCGAATTAAAATTAACCAAAAAATACCTGGGCATATATTTTTATACGTATTTTTTAAAAATAATCTTTCAACATTTTTAAATTTTTTCGTGGAAAATAAATTAATTCAAAAATATACGGGAATCAAAATACGTAATGGGTTTTTTCACAGTCTGACGGTTCGTGCATACGCAGTGCCGCCGCATAGGCGGCATTGGCGTATGCACATTGTTCTATGCCGTCTTCTTATTTTATCTACTAATGTATTGAGTGAATACCAGTCGAAATGTGATCTATGTCGTTGGTTTTTGGATCGACATAGAACTGTATTTGCCATTCAGGGGCTACACAACTACTATGTGTACTCATGTAATACCAATAAATATCAAACCGATAATATACAGAATCAGTAGCTTCTTTCATCCGTGAAGATTTTCCCAATACTTCTTGAACTTCTGTCATTTTTAAATCAGAAAGACAGGAATTTAATATATTTTCCAATCCTTTTGATCTATATTTATTAGACACCCAAAAACAGTTTCCTTCTTTATGTTTTGCCCAGTTCCGTTTTAATTTTTTATATCCATCTGGGCAAGCATCTTTCAACTGATCTGTTATTAGTACATTTCTATAATACTGTTCAGGTAGGCTGCACCTTGCAGCAAATATTATACTGAAAATCAGTAATAAGTTTTTCATTGTTTTACAATTTTGTTAGTAAATGTTTGTTGGTCTGTCTTTATAGAAACGTAGTAAACTCCAACGGGAAGATCTGATAGCTCTAATTCTTTTTCATCTTCAAATTTAGTGATTTCTATGGTTGAAATAATTTGTCCGTGAACAGAACTTAGAACTAACTCAAAAGAACCAACAGGGAATCCTTTTATAAATACATTTTCCTTTGCTGGATTTGGAATCACTTCAAATCCAAATTCACTTTTCTGTAAATTTGAAGTAAAAGTAACATTACAATCAAAAGGTGAGATAGGAATCATGGGGTGGTCACACACATGGGCAATATTGGAGGCTTGTACAACATGAATGCCACCGTCAATATCATCTTGGGTAAGTACCCTCTTTTGGGCATTGGCCTGAGGAAACATGATGGCATTTTCATCAACAACATGTAACAGGAGGTGGGCATGCCCAAGTTCATGAAGAGCCACAGATTCTAAATCAGAAGTACCCGAAGGTGCATTGGCCGTACTTGTGTGCCAGTTCACTTGATCAGAAAAGACTATAGAAAAAGATTTGAGGGATAATTCACGTTCTCCCTGTGCAGTGACGCAGTTAGCCGCATCTCCAAGATCGGTAGTAGCCAAGACTACGGTTTCTCCTTGACTCCCAGTTGGAACTGTATTGTAATCAATGGCACATGCTGCATCCTTATTTATAATGTCGGCAAATTCCATTATCTCAAAGTTTACAAGAGTTTCACATCTCCAAGATGTTAAAGCTCTTTTGAAGGCATTTTCCCCACTTGTGCCAAATTGGGTTTTAAAAGCATCAGTAAAATACAATTCGTATCCTTCCTGATTGTCGTCCATCCCTTTTAATAGTGAACGATATGCCCATGGATTACCATCATCATCATTGAAAAATCTATTGAGATGGACAAACTTGACTTTTATGTCGTCGTCTCCACTAGGGTTAGAACCGGGGGTTCTTACTCTAACCCTTCCATTTTGAGCATAATCGGGAGAACCAAAGGAAGGAGAGGATATAGTAGGAATGCCGAAGTTATAAGTGACATCGTGACCAATTGAAGGTACTTGAACAATGATTTCATCATCGTCCCATTTCAAGTAATTGGTGCAAAGAGGTGTTACCCACCCTGCATCGTTAAATTTCTCAAATTCCACCCTGTACCCCCCTACTGCAGGAAAGGGCAGTTCGTCACAAAGGCTATCTTCGTCAAGGTCGCCAAAGCCACACCCCTTAATCGTGACAATGCCCGAAGTAACGGAATTTCCACTGATATAAGTTTCGTCCCTCAATACACCTGCTCCAACCTCGCCCGGCTCAACACTGTCAAGTGTACCACCCAACAGGCAATTTACATTATCGCCCGGCTCAATCTCGATCCCCCCTTCACCTGCCTGCTTTTCGTTTCCGTTCCTGCCAAAAATACTGTAACCACTGGAAAGCGGGGCAAGTTCGGGTATACTTATGTTGCCGATCGGGGTACCCTGCAAATCAACCTTTGCCGTGAAAAGGCGCTGGTATTCCAGCCCGTCAAACTGGATGCCCGTAAATGTAGTTTTGGAAATGGTGATGCCAATTGAACTGTCCGTATTTTGGGTGTATGAAAATTGGGTTGCATCCGAAACGAGGCTGTCATCTTCAACAAAGTCCAACACCCCAGAAGTGAGCGGGGTACTTCCCAAAAACGTGCTGTCATAACTGAGGACGAGGTCAAGGTTCTTTATGGCAAAAGGGTTTCCCCAGACACTCTTTGCGCTGATGTCAAAATATAGGGTGTCCCCATTGATGTCAAAATTATGGGCAAGGAAACACAATGCCCATTCGTCCCTTATAAATGATTGCTCTCCTGAATACCCGACACCGGACTGCGTAAGTATCGGCTCGATCAGGTCTGTTTCTGGGTCGGTATAGGTGTGGAAAATATTGTTCCCCACAAAATTCCTCTTATCGTCAACATTGTACCTGATAAATCCCTGTTCTTCCGAATAGGCTTCATAGTTGGGGTGGTCTGAATACAGGGTCGGCCTTGAAGTCCCCCTAAGAAAGAAAAGCCCAACGTCACCGGCTGAAAGTTTGAGGCCGTGCGCCCAATCTTCGACCTCGTCATCGAAATGCCCACCCTTGGTGATAATGTAAATGGAATCGCACGTTTGTTCGGTTGGGGAACTTGCCGAAGCGGACGCAATGTCGAAACAGTTCCTGACCTCCACCTTGTGGCTGGTGTAGATGCGGTTGCTGTCCTTGAACGCAACGGATTCCAGCACAACGCCTTCGATGGAGAGGGAACTGTTGGCAATCTTATCACTTAGTGACACTTCATAAAATTGTGCAAGTGATAAACGGGGAGAGAAAAAATAGAAAATGGTGGTCAAAATTGCTATGACCGTTTTTTGCCAATTCTTCATGATTAATGGGTTTATAGGGACTCCCAACATTTTTTATCTGAAAATTAATTGACCTGATTTTCCGACATAAAGATGGTCAAAAGTCCCAAGGTTAAAGTTCTCGGTTGTTTTTTCTTTTTTTTTTTTGATGGCATAGAACGGTCAGCGCCGGCGCAGTGGGGGCGCATAGCCCCCATTGACGCTGGCGCATTGTTCTCCCCAGTCTTCTTTTTTTATTTTCTTTTTTATCTACCGAAATGACAAAATGAAAACGGGCGGTTGAATGTCCGCCCGTTCTCTTTTTAATGGTCTGTATCCACTCCAACTGGATTGAAATAGGCAAGGGTCACGACCCCGTTATTGTCGTAATTGATTACCAATTCCTTTCCTCCAGGTTTCATTGCTCTTAGGCATCCTTCGCTGAAACAATAATAAACCATCTCAAAATCATAGAATGCAAATGATTTGGACGGCTTGCCGAGTAGTTTATTGATTTGCTTTTTGGTCAGTCCCATAAAGCAATCACTTTTCATGTAGGTATCGTCCTTCCAGTATTCTGGATTTCCTTTAAAGCCATACATGAGCTTTTCAGCATCGTTAACCTGCCAGTTCCTTTTAAGGAAATCAAAATACTTTTGACAATCATCAGATGCGTTCCTGATATGGGAAGAACATCCGAACAATAAAAAAACGCTTATAATAAATACTAATCTCATGGCACTATAATTTTATGAGTTTGAAGGATTGGATAGCCTCTTCGCCAAATCGGAATGACATAACGTACAAACCTGATGCTATGCCTTCCTGTAACTCAATTCGTAAGTTATGTTGGCCTCTGTTCAATACCCCAAACTCATTATGGAGGACAACCTTGCCAGTCAGGTCATTCATTTGGACGGCAACAGTTGCTTTGTTGGACATATCCAGTTCAATATTGATATAGTCGCTTGCTGGGTTAGGGTAAACTGTCAATTGGCCGATGTCTTTGATTTCGGTCGTGAAGGTCGAACCGCAAAGGCTTGCAGTATCAATCGGATTGCATAGGAAACTTACGCTTAGGGCAGCGGTGCTTGCGTCCATGATATCTATAGCCCCCAAGATGCCCTTTGCGTCAATCTGCCTCAAAGTATCACCTGCATTCGATTCCCAAATCATAACCTTCGGTAATGGCATGGCGTGGAGGTGATTATGTCCATGCCCCATTTCGTGGAGTGCAACGGAATAAAAATCATATTCATTTGCTGCGGGTGCGGTGGTATGGTCGAAATGCCACCCGCCAGTAACAGGAATTGGCAAAGTGGTCAGGTCGCTCCTGATGGCAAAATCAATGTCTCCAGAATAAAAGATTGACTGTGTTGGTGGTACTGTTTGACAGGCTATGGACGTAACCATTGTCTTTGCGGGAACACCTACGCCGAAAACTGCTGGTGGCGCAACAAAAACCCTGTGTACTGAGTCGAATGCGAATGATGCAGGATGGCTTTCCGCACCAAGTTCCCAGTTGATATTGGAATGCTTGTTCCAATCACAAAGCACCTGCTCGACGGTTGCTTTTGCGTCGGCATTGTTTGCCATCGTGCTATCTGGCCTAAAGACATACTTGTTCCCTCCTGTTACATCGCCTAAATGAACCCTTTGCTCCACTCCCGCACCGTTCCTTCTTGCCCTCACGGCATAGCAAACCTCCAATGTATCAGGGCTTGGGCACATCATGCCGCCGCTCGTCGTCACCCTGAAAATGCCCGTTCCCGCAGGTGCTGGCGTTGACGGGACAATGACCTGTATCGTATCATTTTTCCATTTCAAGATGTCCGCTGGCTGGGCTGCCGTGTAGGATGCCCCACCGTCGTCAGCGTTCGGGAACTCGACCAGGTGCTTGACGGTATCGAAGTTCATACCGATGATTGTGAGCGTATCTCCCGTCCCTGCCGTTACGACCGTATCCATAAAACTCGTGACCGAACAGACAAGCCCTGTCTCGATGGGGTCGGGGACTATCACATCAGCGAATGGCCTGCATGTGGAAGATGCACCGTCATAAAAAAAGACCCTTCCCTCCATGCCAAGCTCGTCCATTGAAATCGTCCCGAGCGCATTGAAGTCCTGAACCTCAAGCGTGACCCTCATGAACGTCTGGAACTCGGTCGAAATCGGCACTTCGTCTTCCGCCCCTGTCGGGGCCTCGCAGCCGCCATCCACAAATGCCTCGAAGATGTCCGATTCCTCATCGGAAAGGGTTATCGAAAATTCGGAGGAGTTGATTACATCGCCCTTTGACGCTTCGACAAAATCGTTGGCTACTGCATCCGTACCAAATACATTGGTCGGGTACTGGAGGTCAACTTCGCCCTTGCCGAAGTCCAGCCCGTCAATGTTGGAGCGGATGAGAACGTCAAAACTCAAATCCGGCAAATCAATGGTGATGTTGTCAAATCCGAACTCGACAATGGTGTCCGTCATCAGGAGGAATTCCGGTAGTTCGGGGAAGCCTCTTGTTTTCAACGGGATGAACCCTTCGTGGCCGATGAGGCGGTGGAATTCCCCTGCCATTATTTCTCCGTCCATTATGGAATGGAGGAAAAAATATCCTTTTGCTCTGTCTGGAAATTCGATGTTGTGCGACCATTGCTGGGCAATGTCACCTACCTCTCCTCCGTCCGTGATTATCTCGATTGTACCGTTGTGTTTCCCTTTCAGGGTGGAGAACACCTTGATTTTGTTCGTGGTGAAAATCAGCCGCTGGGACGGGTTCCAAAAGCTGCTTTTCTCAATCAGTTCGCCGAAAACAACAATCTCCGACGAGTTTTTCAGTTCGGTGAATTTCTCTTGGTCGTGTATCTGACCGTAAAGGTTCAGAATCAGGGTGGAAACAAATCCGATGGTAAGTAAAACCGTTCTCATGTTTTTGAAAATTTTATTGGTTTAAAAATAATTGTGACTGAGGTTGTTTTTGCTCCCGTTTGGTTTTCTTTTTTTTATTGGTTGGGGAGAACGGTCAGCGCCGGCGACGTAGCCAGCTTTTGCTGGCTATGGACGCTGGCGCATTGTTGGGCGGCGTATTCTTATTTTAATTTATTTTATTTCCTCTCTCAATTGACACTTGTTCCGTTTGTTCAATTACATATTCACGGAAATCAGGCATTTCAAAATCGGGGTCGAAATGAGCTTCTTTATCGTAGTATTCATATGTCTTCCCGCTTTTAAAATGCAAGGTTACATAGTTGCCTTGGAAGCCTTCCATTCCATCAGACCGATATTCGGTATTTACTACTTCGTCTTCAATATAATTTCCAATTTCGTTTCTGTAAATAATTTCAAAATCGTACCCCTTGTTCTTTAATTCAATTGCAAATGGGAGAAATTCTTTTATCTTTTCTATTTTGGAATATTTTTTTCCTTCTGGAATACGTTCATTTAATTTATTAATGATAGATGCATTCTTTAATATGTCTTTGTTCTCACCTTCCAAAATTTTGATTTTATGTTTGAGTTTAACTGATTCGTTGTTTAAAAAATCGATTTTAAGGCTATAAGATTTTTTTCGCTGCCGAAACATTATTTGGGTAACTAAAAGAATAATAACAAGTAAGGCAATGATTATTATTTCAATTTTAATGATTTCCATAATTTTCATTTTTTTAACGGTGAAAGCAATTTTAGGAGTTAGCGCCTTTAATATTGTGTCCTGATGCTTCTACTACGTATTTAAATTCTCCCCATTTCGTATCAGGTGGGTTTTTTAATTCCTGAATTAACTTTCTATCTACTATGAATGGTTCGCTAATTTTCCAAACATGGTCAAAGTGCCCTTTTAGGTGTTTATAGTAACTACTATTTCTATTGGTTTCGATGATTGGAATTCTTCCAGCTGCTAATATATTTCCTATTCCAAGGTGATAGTGTTCAATCATAGCACAATCAGTTGTGAATAATCCAAAAAAGCAGGGCTTACTTTGTACAACCTTGCTTCAATTTTAGAATTTTTGTCTTTTCTTTCTAATATTGTTTCGCAAGATTCTATAATATGCTTATAAAGTTTAGTTTCTTTATACTGAGAAATTGTTTTGTATAATTCATGCTCATGAGTGCCTCTGGTGTAAGCAGGTTCCGATAAAGGATGAAGTAATAAAATTTTAAAGCTTCTTTTGCTATCCTCACATGCATTCTTGAATTCGTCAAATCCAAAACCAATTTCCCCACCATGAAGGCAACTTCTAAAAGCAATAGCAATTACACAAATCTCCCCCTTTTCTCTTTTCAAGATTGATTTAAATCTATCTCTGAACCTTGTTTTTTCATCTTCACTCTGTTCTGCACCTTCAAAAAAGTACAAACCCTTTATTCCAGATTCGATTAAAACTTTTTGCAAATAAAATCTTGAATTGATTTCATTGATTAACCTTTTTGATGAAAATTTTTCTGTAAAATATGTAACCCATATACCAGCTACCCCTAATACAAGAATTCCAGAGGCAACAGGAATCAGCCATGTTCCATTCATGAAAGATTGAAATAGGTCACTATTAAGGTGGTATGAAATAAATATCAGTATAAAGAAAATAATAATGCATGCTAACGTAGCAATTATTCTCTTAAATAGATTTTCTTGCCGAGATTCCATAGTTTTTTGTTTTTTTTATATGCCGCCCAACGGTCAGCGCCGGCGTTCGTGGGGGCGCATAGCCCCCATGACCGCTGGCGCATTGTTAGCGGCTGTGTTCTTTTTCTTCTTTATTTTCTTTCATTTATTTTTCTCAATCGAGAAGTAATCGCACCCCGATTCCGTCCAAAAATCGAGGCGAGTTCCCCGACAGATTTCCCTTCTTTTTCGAGGCGTTCCAATTCTTCGTCATCATTGGCAGTCCACGGTCTGTAAGCATTTCCGTGGCTTTTTCTTATCTCGGCGACCGAATATGCTTTTTCGTTTTCTTCCGATTTTCTTTTTTCTCTCGTATTATATTTTGGTCTGTATTTTTCGATTAACCGCTCTTCGACTTCCTTTCTACCTATCGGCACGGCTATCGCTGAGACTTCAAAATTGTCCTCGAATATCCTGTTCAGTTCATCTTCAAATTTCGGTGGGAATTTTCGGCTCGGTGTGGCTTTTTCGTATCCTTCTTGACCAGCGAATTTGATGCTTCCTATTTTTCTCCTCAGCGAATGGTTTCTCGTGTCAAGTAAATCACGCATCCTCTTTTTTATATTTCCTGATTCGCCGACATAGCAGATTTCCCCTTCTTCTCTCACGGCATAAACGCCAGCCGCCGATTCGAATTTATCTGCCCAGCTTGGAAACGTTTCGACCAATTTCCATTCGCCGTTGATTATTTCGTTTTCGTATTTGGCTAAATAATTCTCGATTCGCTGATTCATATCCGATGGTTTTTTGTTCTTATTTTTTTCTCATAGCCGCTAACGTCCCGCATATACGCCGTTTGCCCGCTTAGGGCAAATGGACGTATATGCATTGTTGCCTGCCGTGTTCTTTTTTCTTCATCATCTATTGATATAATTCATTCAAACATTGAAAACCATATTTCAAAGACCAATAAACAAGCAAAATCCAAACTAATAAGATGAAAGTTATTATTAGCCAATTTTTCTTCCATTCCATTTTAGATTGTTCCACCTTAATCTTTATTGCGCTTTCATATACATCAATTGGGATTAATTTTATTATCAGCAAAATCAAAAGAGGAACAATCACAAAATCGTCCAATAAACCTAAGATTGGGATAAAGTCGGGAATTAAATCAATAGGACTGAACAAATACCCCAAAGATAACCATATCAATATTTTAGCAGATAACGGTGTTCTGTTGTCACGATAAATTACCTGTAAAACAATAGCGTTTTGTTTTAATTCAAACGCCCATTTTTTTACCCATTGCATGCATTTCATTTACCAAATCTTTATTTTAAAACCTCCATTAAAAATAAACCCGTCGGTTGATGCCCAAATTTCTTTAAATTGTGGGTTTTGTAAATCGCCCTGATAAATTGATTCATACTTGGTCTGTCGAGTATCAGTAAAATTCTCTGCATTTATAAAAATACTGAAATGTTTAAATTGCCTTTCTGCAGACGCTCCCATTACCCAATAGTCAGGTCTTGATTCTTCGTTACTGAGATATTGCTTGCCTGTGTAAAACAATTCATAACCCACCCGCCATTTGTCTTCGATTTCATACAACAATGTGGTATAAATTCTATGCTTTGCTGTGAGCGGATTTATGCTTTTCGTTGCATAATTCCTTTGTGCATCCGTGTAAGTATATCCAATGTACAATCCAAAATCTTCGTACCTCAATTTTAGATTTGTCTCAAAACCTTTACTATCTAAATATCCATTCGCATTCAAAAATTGATAATTGCCGTTTGGTAAAATATCATCGCTCAAAATTAGCGGTTGATTTAATTTTGTATAGAAAAAAAGTTGATTGATATTAACGCTTAAAGAATTGAATAAAATCGTTTTGTAAGTCACGTCAAAACTTCCTCCTGCTGACTTTTCAGCTACAACAGTATTCAAGATTAGTGGCTCAATAGCTTTAAAACCCCTTTCTTCTGCTTCTTCTGAAAATATGGTTGGCGATTTGTAACCTAAGCCACCACTTATTCTCGCTGTCAGGTGATTTGAAAATTTGTACATTGCCGAAAGCCTCGGCAGTAAAAATTGATTGTTTTGGCTATTCGCATCAAATCGCAAACCTGTTTCAACTATTAGCTTTTCATTGACTTTCAAATTATTCTGAATAAATACACCTCCTGTTGTTAAACTGTTATCGAGTGGTGAATTCGTCGGATTTTTATGTTTAAAATTATCCGTCCAAAGATTAGCCCCAAAAATCCATTCCGTTTTTTTGGCAGGAATAACGTAACTCACTTCCGAAAAACTAAAAAGTTGGTTTCCCTCAAATAGATAGTCGCTTTGTTCAATCGTTCGGTCAAATGAACCAACACTATTTTTAAAGGTAAGTATTTGATTATTTGTTAGCGTTTTTTCAAATTTTAATTGAGAAGAAATACGGTTACTTTTATTACGCTCAAAATAAACATGATTCAAATCAGGTTGAGCATTGATGACTTGCATATCACCACCTATTCTATTTTCAAAACTTGTATTTAGTCCAAATGAAAGCGTTGTTTTTTCATCAAAATAATAGAACAACCTCGGATTAAAATTAAATCTGTCGAATTTTGGAATGTCAGAAAGCCCGTCTTCATTTGCATCGTAAGCTGCTTGGCTATTTTGTGAAGTGAATATGGTAATCCCGATTTTATTGATTTTTTGAGAAAAATACCCACTTGCATCCAATGCTTTTGAGGAATTCGTATTGATTAGAAACGACAATTCTTTTTCTTCTTTTGGTTCTTTCGTTACAAAATTGATAAGTCCCGCAATCGCTCCGCCTCCATACAAAGTGGAAGAAGAACCCTTTATGACTTCCACTCTTTTTAAATCAAGCGGAGGAATCTGTACAATGCTTAATCCGCCCGAAAATCCTGAATAAAGCGGGAAGCCGTCTTTTAGTAATTGTGTATATTTTCCATCAAGTCCTTGTATTCTTATACTTGCATTGGCTGAACTTGCGGAAGTTTGCTGTGTCTGAATGCCCGTACTTTCGCTCAAAACCATTCGGACATTGGAGGGCTGCATACTCGTTTTTTCGTCTAATTCCCCCGCCGAGATAGTTTCTATTCTTGTGGGAATATCAGCAATCGTCCTGCTGCTGCGTGTTGCGGATACAGTCACTTCTTCCAACTCTTCCTGTTCCTCCTGTAACTCGATGACAAAAACTTCATTAGGGTTTGTCAATGGAAAATCAACGGTCAATGATTGGTCTTTAAAGCCAAGATATTGAAATTCAACGATGAATTTTCCATTCGGGATATTAGCGATGTTAACCTTTCCATTTTCGTCCGAAGTGCCTCCCTTACTTAATGATTTGATTACGGCTGTTGCTCCGATTAAAGTTTCGCCGTTTGACTTTAAAATTGCATTGAATGTATTTTGAGCAATGGCATTGCTTGTAAGCAACAAGCAAATAATGATAATTGAATACTTCATTTTTTAATAATTTGATTTTTAGAAAACAATAATTTAGGCTTATGGTAAACCATAAGCCTTACTTACTTAACCGATTGCTAAAAAATCAAATTAAAATTTTCAACTGTCGAAGGAAAATTTTGAAAGGTGGGCTATGTTCCTTAATGTGTATGCAGACAGTTTTTTGAGAAGAAAATTGTAGTTGCTGAAAATCGTTGTAAAATTCAAAGGATGGTAAGAATGTAAGCTGGTTTTGGGTTTCAGCTTTCTGAATTGATTGCAGCGGGCTATCCGCTAAGATATAACTATCGTATGCGTCACCAAATGTGTTAGAAATGTAAGCATTGTTTACCTCAAATGCTGCTTGTAAGTAGCATATTAAGGTAATCGTATAAATGATATATTTAATCGTTTGTTTCACATCGCAAATTTAGTAATAGATTTTTGATTTGCTTGGTTTTTCTTTTGTTGTTTTTCTTTTTTTTTTTTTCATGGCAGGCAACGGTCAGCGCCGGCGTTCGTGGGGGCGCATAGCCCCCATGACCGCTGGCGCATTGTTAGCGGCTGTGTTCTTTTTCTTCTTTATTTTCTTTCATTTATTTTTCTCAATCGAGAAGTAATCGCACCCCGATTCCGTCCAAAAATCGAGGCGAGTTCCCCGACAGATTTCCCTTCTTTTTCGAGGCGTTCCAATTCTTCGTCATCATTGGCAGTCCACGGTCTGTAAGCATTTCCGTGGCTTTTTCTTATCTCGGCGACCGAATATGCTTTTTCGTTTTCTTCCGATTTTCTTTTTTCTCTCGTATTATATTTTGGTCTGTATTTTTCGATTAACCGCTCTTCGACTTCCTTTCTACCTATCGGCACGGCTATCGCTGAGACTTCAAAATTGTCCTCGAATATCCTGTTCAGTTCATCTTCAAATTTCGGTGGGAATTTTCGGCTCGGTGTGGCTTTTTCGTATCCTTCTTGACCAGCGAATTTGATGCTTCCTATTTTTCTCCTCAGCGAATGGTTTCTCGTGTCAAGTAAATCACGCATCCTCTTTTTTATATTTCCTGATTCGCCGACATAGCAGATTTCCCCTTCTTCTCTCACGGCATAAACGCCAGCCGCCGATTCGAATTTATCTGCCCAGCTTGGAAACGTTTCGACCAATTTCCATTCGCCGTTGATTATTTCGTTTTCGTATTTGGCTAAATAATTCTCGATTCGCTGATTCATATCCGATGGTTTTTTGTTCTTATTTTTTTCTCATAGCCGCTAACGGTCGGTGCAGCTGCAGTATTTGCTGCCTAAGCAATATTGACAGCTGCACTTTGTTATGCGCCGCCTTCCCTTTTTTCTTTTAAAAAAAATCATTCGCAGGTGGCGCATAACGGTCGGTGCAGCTGCAGTATTTGCTGCCTAAGCAATATTGACAGCTGCACTTTGTTATGCGCCGCCTTCCCTTTTTTCTTTTAAAAAAAATCATTCGCAGGTGGCGCATAACGGTTTGCATACACGGCGTGGCGGCGTTTAGCCGACATGACCGTTGTATGCTTTGTTGCCTGCTGGCTTCTTTTTACTCATCTAAATATAATTCATAATCAATAAGTTTTTCAGTTTCCTTTCTGCTTAGGATTATTTCATTTGTAATAATATAATCCAATTTGATGTTGGTTACGAATTCAAATCTAATGTCATCCTCAAAATCATTCATTAAAATGTAATTTGCACTTTTAAAATCAATATCCTCTTTTCGAAATTGTGATTTTTCAAGTTTTGAAGGTTGAACAATTTTAAGATTCGCAATTTCATAACAAGAAGAATATTTAGGTTCATAACCTCTGTTGTCTGTTTCATTGATGATTGTTGCTCCTCCATATAAATTGTATCCAACTCTAAATGTAAAACAATCCCCAACAAAATATTTTTTCTTATATGCTTTTATCCTTTTAGTTTTTCTTTTTCGTATCTTCTTTCTTTTGGTTTGAATTTTTTCAACGAATTCATTTAAAGCTATTTCCCTTTCAGTTATGTCTTCTTCACTTGCTCCTCCATCAATCCATGATTGTTTATCTATTCCACTTGATTGAATTCTTAAAACTTCATTTAGAATATCATTATCAACATTCCCACATTTCCATTGAGCATATGCTAAATAAATCCAATTTTCGTAGAATTTATCGCCAGAAAAATGTTTATCCATCAACATTCTGATTTCATCTTTCTCTAATCCTTTATCATACAATTCAAAATAAAAAACTAAATAATCTCCAGCGTTATCATTTTCTTTTATTCCAGTTCCCCAGTATCCCATATTTAATTGACTTTTTTTTGGATTGTGTTTTTATTTTCTCTTGCTTGCAGGCAACTTGTATATTAACGCAACTGTTGCGTTAATATCGCCTATAAAATTTAACACAGCAATTTTTGTACAACAGGCTTAATTCGTTGAAAAAGAGCAATGTGCGCATAAATATAAACTACAAGTGAGCATTATATTACAGAATTTTATAGGTCAAATCAAATGTATAAAATTTGAATATTTATTTATTTTTTTTGTCAGCCAGGATATCCAATGGGCTTTTCAGTTTCGCCAAAGCCTTGGATGAAATATGCAGGTATTTTTCTGTTGTTTTCAGCGAAGCATGTCCCAATGCTCCTTGGATCAAGGCAAGGCTAAAGCCGTTTTCAACGCAATGGGTAGCGTAACTGTGTCTCAGGGTATGAACGGTTGCGTAGGCATTGACTTTGGATTTTTCAAGTGCACTGATAAAAACACGCTGGACTGACCGCTTGCTATATTGCCCACCGTATTGCCCTTCGAACAGCCAATATATGGGATTTTTTTCTTTTTTGTACTTTTTTAGGTACGGAATGACCGCATCGGCAAGTGTGACGAACCTGTCTTTTTTTCCTTTGGCACGACGTATGAAAATTGTCCTCCGGCCGTAATTAATGTCCCTTGTTCTGATATTGACCACTTCCCCAAGCCTTAATCCTGCGGAATAGATCAGGAGCAGGATAAGTTTATGCTTGATGTTTTTTGGGGTACGTATCAATTTGACAACTTCTTCTTCCGATAGCACATTGGGGAGGTTCTTGGGTTTTTTGGGCCTTGGGATGTCCACCCATTCTTTGGGACGTTTAAGGACTTTTTCAACGTAGGCTTTATATGCGTTAATGATCTGGTTTTGGGTTGATTCGGTTATTTTCTTAAATCTTATGGAGTGTAAAAGAAATTGTTGGACGTGGCTCGATTCTAAATACTGCGGAGCGACATCTCTGTGAAAATTAAACAAGGCAGCGAGATGAGCTTTATATACTTTCAATGTTGAATAGCTATACTGTTTCAAAATCAAAAGTTGTCCGGTTTGTTTGATGGCTGTTTTTTGCAAATCGTTCAATTGGTCATAATTGCCTGGCCTGTTTTTCTTTTTTGGTTGGTTATGAACAACTGGGAGATTATAGGTGTTGGGGATGTCCTTTTGAATGGTGAAATCAAAAACGATGTTTTTTAACCCTATGGACTTTTTCAAATGATAAAAGCTCGTCTTTACATAGGGCAATAGCCAGCAGGTTTTTTCAGCATCCCATTTTCTCCCGTTTATTTCTCTTACGGCGTTGACCCACCCAGTTTTATCATAAGGGACAAAAGCAGCGATCCATTCTGCACCGTTTTTTTTGACAATAATTTTTTCGCCGATTATTTTTCGCATTGTCTTTCCGTCTTTAACATATTCAATAAATTTTGGCTCAATCAAGTGTTTTGGGGTTGAAGGCCCTACAGAATCATCGGCGTTCTTCTGAATTGGCATTTCGCTTTCATTGACAATATCCTCCACTTTAATTTCAAACAGTTCCTTCAATTTTTGAAATGCCTCCGACGAGTAAGGCACGTACCAACAGCGGTGCGTCCTGCTCCATTTCCTGCCGGGCACTTGACGGACCAGGCTTTTACTTTCATCATTGTTGGCTATTTCCACCTTGATGTGCTTTGCGCCCCGGTGATCAAGAGGCGATAGGATGGCGTGCGGCTTACTCATAGTTGAGAGAGTTTTAGTTGGACTTCATAATGGTGAGAGGTGAATGGTGAATTTCGATTAAGTTCAAATTCACCATTCACCTCTCACCATTATGAACGCAGTGCTTCTACTTCCGCCACCGTCTTTGGTATCGGCTTACCCAAAATCCGATGGCCCTCCTCGGTGATCAGCACATTGTCCTCGATGCGGACGCCGCCGAAGGTGTACCAATCTTCCAATGCTTCGTAATTGATGAAATCGGTGAATTTCTTTTCCGCTTCCCACAGAGCGATCAGTTCAGGGATGAAATAGATGCCTGGCTCAACGGTGAGTACAAAGCCTGGCTCGAGTTCCCGGCCAAGACGCAGATAGGCAGTACCGAACTGTTTGCTGCGCTTCACGGTGTCAGAGTAGCCGACATGGTCTTCGCCGAGGTCTTCCATGTCGTGGACATCGAGGCCGATCATGTGGCCAAGGCCGTGGGGGAAGAAAAGGGCGGGTGCGCCTTGTTCGACAGCCTCATCAATGTCTCCCATCATGAGGCCGATGTCTTTTAGGCCATTGGCCATGATGCGGGCTGCTTCGAGGTGGACTTCCTGATAGGTGATGCCGGGTTTCAGCATGTCGATGCACTCCACCTCGGCTTTTAGTACCAGGTTGTAAATGTCTTTTTGCCTTTCGGTGAATTTTTTGGAAACGGACACCGTGCGGGTAATGTCGCCTGCGTAGAAGTTGCGGTTTTCAGCGCCAAAGTCGCCGAGTACGAGTTGGCCTTCTTTAAGGATGTTGCTGTGGTCGTGGTTGTGCAGCACCTGTCCGTTTTTACTGAGGATGATGGGATAGGCAGTGCCATTGCCCATTCCCGTGGCGATGCCCTGAGCAATGGCGGCCAATTCGGACTCCCGCTTGCCGGGGGCAGTCGCTTTCATGACGGCCACGTGCATGGCGCCGGTGATGTTGACGGCGTTTTCCATCTCGGCCACTTCTTCTGCCGATTTGTGGGAGCGCTGTGCGACAATGGCTTTTATCAGATCAACCGATGCCTTGCCAGACTGCTTGGGAGGTTTGATGCCTGTCATTTCCTGTAAGAGTAGCATATTGTCGTGGCGGTATGGCGGCGTGAAGTGGATGGTGCGTTTGTCCTTCACGGCGTTTTTCACATACTCGACCATGTCATTGAAAGGAAAGGTATTTTCGATGCCCACCTGGGCGGCCCGGTCGGCGAGGGTGGGAAGGGTGCCCGTCCATACGATGTCCTCCATGGTCAGTTCGTCGCCATAGATGATTTCCCGGCCTTCGTCAATGTCAATCATGCCTGCGATGCCTGCTTGTGAAATGCCGAAGAAATAAAGGAAGTTGCTATCCTGACGGAAATGGTAGGTATTGCCTTTGTAGTTCATGCCGACATCGTTATTTCCCAAAATAAGGATGATGCCGGAGCCGACTTGCTGCTTGAGTTGGGTGCGTCTTGCTTTGTAGGTTTCTTTTGAAAACATGTTGATTGTTGATTGTTAGTTGTTGATTGTTGAACGATCAGGAGCAAGAGCAACATTTTAGTCATCAATTGCCCAGCCGTGAATTTCACAATAATAATGGAATTTCAACAATGCCCATTGCCCACAGGTGGGAAATACCGCTTTAATCAATCAACAATTAATGCTAATGGCAGGTTAACTTGACTAAGTTACTATACACTTTTTTTGCCCAAATCCGTTTTCAGGCAAAAGGAGAAGAAACTCATAGAGAGGGAGGTGTGTTTTTTTGATTTTTTCTGAAAAAAATCAAAAGAAAAACACCTCCCTCTCTAAACTGACCTTCCTCTCAGGCATGAAAACCAGCCTTTTTCAAAAAGTGTATAGTAACTTATAACTTGACAATGTCAAGTAATGATTTTTGAAATATCAATTCGTTTTCAGACCTGAGAAGGGAAGGGCGTTTCGGAGAGAGGTGTGTTTTTTTATGATTTTTTGCAAAAAATCATAAAAAAACACACCTCTCTCCTATAGTTTTTCTTTTTCATATCTGAATATTTTAAACATGATATTGTTAAGTTAAATCAGTTATTTGATTTTCAATTGGCTATAAACTAAAATCATGGTGATTTTGAAAATCACCATGATTTAAACTACTGATTATCAATATCTTTCCATCTTTTACCCGTCATTTGCATAAAACCATCAGCAACCAACTATCATTGTTTCACAAATTTTTCCACCGACCTGAATGCCCCATCCACGCTGCTGATTTCGAGCCAGTACATGCCAGTGGGCAGGTTACCAACCTCCATTGTTTCTGACAGTTGACCACCAAGAGCTTGGATATTGGAGGAAGTGGCTATTTTACCCAAAGCGTCAAATACCGACAATTGCACGTCCATAGTGGACGGTAGGACAGCCTGTACGTTCAGTAGTTCGTTTGTTGGGTTTGGATAGCATTTGATGGCTACTTCATGGTGAAGGTCAGATACAGCCGTGGCCAAAGGCGCTTCCCCATTTGCGAAAGCATAATCACCCGGGAGCATTGGGTCAATATGAATCGAACCAAGGGACGGAACGGGTACGGGGCTGTCGTCCTTGATGTAAAAAGGATATTCCCCCCAGGGCACAGAAGCATTGGGCCTCCATACGAGAATAAGGCTGTCTGCATTAACGCCGACCAGATCGAAGTCAAAATTGTCCTCATTGTTGCCATTATACCTCATGGAAGCTTTCATGGAAAAACTGCTGGGCCAGTCGCCACCCACTGTCCAATAGTGGGTACTGGAAATCCTGAGGTCTGGGAGGGTGGGGTCAGGATCGGCGCCTACCCAGTGGTGGATCACATTGACCAAAGCTGAATCGCCTTGACCAAGTTCGGTGACGTCGGTATTAAAAAAGGCTATGTCCTTTAGGTTCGGATTGCCTGTTTCCTTGATGACCTTGCGGTCTTGCACCCGGGCGAGGTTGAGGAGGTTGCGGTCGTTCATCACTTGGTAAACCGGGGTGAAGGGAACTTGGACGGTCGCTTCGGAATACTCGCCGGAAGCCATGAACTGGGCGTGGTGAGCGTTCCAGTTTTCATCAAAAAAAGTGATTTCCAGTGGCGTATTGGTATGGAAGGAAAGGGCATGGTGGAGCTTTTGCTGTACATGAATGGTAGCATTATAGCCATTCCCGTTCGGTTCATAACGGATGGAATCCATTTCATAGCTGGCAAAGCCGGGCTGATAGATCCAGCCATTGAAAAAATGGCTCATGTCGATGCCAGAGGCGGTGGTGAGCTGTTCTTCCATTTGTTGGGCATCAATGGCAGAGAAGCGGAAGGTTTCCAGCACGGAGGTCATGGATTTTGAGAAAAGTGAGTCACCCAAATAGCCCCGGAGGTTGTGCATCATCAGAGCGCCTTTGTGGTAGGTGTGGGTACCATAGGTATGTTCGAAGGGGATGCCGGAGAGCGGGTGGTACATGTCGCCATCATCAGAATGGGCATTGCGCATCACATCGAGATGTTTGTCTTTGATTCTTTCAGTAAATACTTCCCTGCCGAAAGTATGCTCTATGAACAGTTGAGCCCCATATTCCGCATTACCTTCTTTGATCCACATATTTTCCGGGCAGGTGAGAGTGGTGATGTTGCCCCACCAGTGGTGCGCAAGCTCGTGGCCGATAAGCCGATAAACGCCAAAAGTATCAGGGTCGCCGAGGTTTGGATAAGGATAGGCAATCAGGGACGAGTGCTCCATGGCTCCTTGAGGGGTCATAACATAGCCAAGCTGCCTCCAGGGATAAGGGCCAAACCATGACTCCAGAGCATCGCAGGCATCTCCAAGATATTTAAAGTCATGTTCAATGTCAGAGACGTCACCAGGCCTGCCGACCAAGAGAATGGGGTAATCGCCATAGGCCCCACTGTGTATATCGTGGATTTCGACAAAATTGGAAGTGGCCGTTCCGACAAGGTAGGTCGGATTGGGCAAGTCCATGTGGTAGCTTCGCCTAATGGTATCGCCGCCAAGGTTTTCTTCTCCAAGAAATTCGCCGATAGCATAGCCTTTCCTACCTCCATTGCTGATAATACTGATATCGTAAGTTGCCCTTTCCACAAAATTGTCGAAGCAGGGGTGCCAACTCCGGCCCATGTTGAATGGGTCGGAGCCATAAAGGCCAATGCCAAGATTGTAGCCGATCCCTCCATCGAACCTGTACCCGCCCCAGCCTGGTTGACCATTATCCCTTCTGTCAAAGGAAGGCAAGCCTTGGTAAAAAATACTCACGTCCACCGTGTCGCCAATGTTGATCGACATAGGCAAATGGAGGTTTAGCAGCGTGTCATTATAATCGAAAGTGAGGTGATTGCCAGGCATTACCACGGAGTCCACGTTGAGTTTCAGCAGATCGAGCGGTAGGAATTCGATCCCATCCTCTTTGGCCGTGAAAGTGATGGTACACTCACTGATTATGGAAGTGCCAAACTTGGTGAGGTCGAGATCAATATCATAATGGAGGATGTCCAAGGTATCGCTGCGCTCGTTGCTACTACAAGTAGCCCTCTCCTCTTCTGTCAGGCTGGGCAGTATGACCGGTTCGCCAGTCATATGGCATCCAAAGTTGAGGTCATGCTTTTTCTGAGCATTCAGCCCAGTAAAGGCCAATAGGATGAAATAGGCAGTGATCAGTCGTAAAGGTGCTTTCATATTTTTAGAAGTTTAATAATTGGAAATCGGCGAAATAATGCTTTTTAGATAAACACTTTTCCGGTCAGTGCATAGATAACATTTTAGGTTCATTGAATAAAATTTCACCTGTCTTGGAGTCCAAAAAGAAAATATTTTTTGAGGTTATTGAAGGGGGAAAGACAGAAAACGGCAACAGATTGAGAAGGGTGAGGATTGTCATAATGAGGGGTGGGATATGTCATCTTTTAAAACAAGGGCAAAGGGTTTATTTGCTCTAAAGGGTGAACATAATTGCACCTCTAATTATTAATCACTAATCTACTAATTCTACTTTGTCACTTTAAAAAAAATGTTAATAAGTACCCGATGTATTACATGTCCGAGAATAAAAATCCTAAGAGAGGGAGGTGTGTTTTTTTTTGATTTTTTATAAAAAATCAAAAAAAAACACACCTCCCTCTGTAGAGTTTTAAATCCCAGACCTGAAAACGAACCGTTGTATTTCTAAAGTGAAAAAGTAGAACTAATCACTAAATTATGACCAGTCAAATTCAGTTTTTGCACATGAAGAACCACGAGTGGATGGAAACATTTGTTGAGGAAAAACTTCAAAAATTGGAAAAAAAATATTCATGGATCACCCATGCCAAGCTGTTTTTCAAAGTGGAAAACACACCCCCTCCCAACAACAATATCTGTGAAATAGAACTCAGTGTGCCCGGGCCAAAGTTGTTCGTGAAAGCCAGTGCCGAAACATTTGAATTGTCTGTCAACAAAGCAGTGGATGAATTGAACAAACTGCTCAAAAAAAGGAAGGCAAAAATGTACCGACATGGCTAACCACAATCAATAGATGGTAGACGGTAGATCATTGACAGATCATCTATCTACCATCTACCAAATAAGTCATTGTCCCTTCATTTTCTCTTTGCCTTTCTGGATGCTTTCCTCTAGCTTTTTCATATGCACTTCTGCCCGTTGGATGGCCTCTTCTTTTTTTTGGATGGCTTCGGGCGTTATTTTCTTTTCTTTTTTGTCCTTTGCCAACTGCTCCTTGGCAGCTTTGATTTTTTCTTTGCCACGGGCAATTTCCGAATCGGCACGCTCAATGGCCTCGGCGGTCTGTTGCTTTTTTTCTACATGTTTCTGGCGGGCTTCTTCTGCCCTTGCCTGTCCAAATTCACGGCCTTGCAAATCGCCCTTATTTTTACCGTGAGCTTTACCTTTGTTTGCTTTCTCAGCTTTTTCTTTCTTCTCTTTTTTATGTTCCCCGTCATGGTCATGCCCTTTTTCACCTGCCTGCTCGACATCATGATTGTGGCCTTCTTTGTGGTCGGCATCTGTTTTATGGTCATCATCATGGCCTTTCTCTTTATTCAGTCTTTCGGCTTTTTCCTTAGCTTTGTTGGTATGCTTTTCCGATTTTTCCCTAACTTCTTTTAGTTCTTTGTCAGCCTTGTCTTTCTTGGCCTTGGCCTTCTCCAATTTTTCTTGTTTCTTCTCTTGGCCTTTGCCTTTATCTTGTGCAGCGAGGTCGCTGGAGAAAAAAAGGCCAAGCAAGATAACCATTAAAGAGATTGCAAATTTTTTAGCAGTCATTGGTACAATGTTTTTTAGCCTTCCAAAAAAACTTATCAAATACAGTGTTTTTGGCGGGCATTGTTTTTTTAAAGTAAAATATTAAAGGAAATAAAGAGGAAAGTTTTACAGTGCATCCAATGCACTTTGAAGCTCTTTTGTCTGTTCTTCGATGGTTTTGGCAGTTGTCTCCAGGTCGGTAGTCAGGGAGTCGAGTTTTTCTACTTCTTTGATGATGGCCGCATCTTCGGTTGAAGGTGTCTGTGAACTGTGGTTCTGACAGGCGGTGAAACCAAGAAGAAGAAATAGCAAAAAACTGGAAAATGTAAAACAAGTTTTTTTCATTTGTCTATGAATTTTGATTGTGATAAATGATGTGTTGGTTGAGACGTTAACAGGAGTTAAAGGTATCATTAGCACAATTTGTTTCCAATAGTTCTATCCCGATTTCTTTTTGATGTACTGTTACTACTTAATTTTACCCTATGAACTTTCAACAATTGGTTACTATTTGTCTATTCTTTATTGGAACGGGGTTGCACGCCCAATTTATTCTCAATGGAACTACAGTACAAATCAACGATTCCTGTTGGTCGCTCACCCCAGCAGAGTTTGAGAAGATCGGTTCCATTTGGAATGAACAAAAGGTTGATCTCAACCAGTCCTTTCAAGTACTCATGCAACTCAATTTCGGCGACATTGATGCGGATGGAGCTGACGGGATCGTTTTCGGATTTCAGCCTGTTAGCACTTCTATCGGCGCCGTGGGCGGGGGCATAGGATTTGCGGGAGTGTCGCCCTCGCTGGGCATTGAGTTCGACACCTGGGAGAACGTCACCATAGGAGACCCCTCTTTTGACCACATTGCTATCATAAAAAACGGCAACCTCGACCACAATTCGCCCAATACCCTTGCTGGACCAGTCCAAGCATCAGGGCAAAACATAAATATCGAAGATGGTCAATGGCATCAACTAAGGGTCGATTGGGATGCAGAAAAAACAACCCTTGAAATTTGGTTCGACTGCGATCTCCGTCTATCCTATACAGCTGACATTGTCAACGAAATCTTCAATGGCGACCCTGAAGTGTTTTGGGGTTTTACATCGGCTACAGGAGGTAAGTTCAATGCTCATCAGGTTTGCCTCAGCTACACTACTTTCCTCGATGGCTTCGACGATGTGGTGATCTGCCCCGGCGGTCAATTTCAATTGAACATAAGTGGGGGTGTTTCTTATGAATGGATGCCTGCCACTGGTCTTAGCAATCCCCATATCCCCAACCCCATAGCTGCCCCTGAGGAGACAACGACTTATGTGGTTGAGGTGCTGGACGACTGCAACAACCCATTTTTTGATTCCATTACTGTATTTATTGATGGGGATACCGTTTTCTTCGAACTGGGGGCAGACACCACCCTGTGTGAAGGCGCCCCCTTCCAGCTCGATGCAACTTCAACAGGCTTGACTTCTGTGGAGTACCAATGGTCAACAGGCGCAAGCACTCCTGTGATTGATGTACAAGGGCCAGGCTATTATACGGTTACGGTCACCGTTGACCAATACTGTGTATCCGATGACCGAATCGCCTTGAACATGGTATCTCTTCCAGAAAATGTGAATCTCGGCAATGACACCGTGCTTTGCCCTGGTGAGGTTTTGGAATTGGATGCCACAGTCACAGGAGATCCTATGTATTTATGGGAAAACGGTTCTACCTCTCCATTGCGAACGGTGGACTCTCCTGGTCTGTATTCAGTCAATATTGCCAATACCTGCGGAGAAAGTACAAATAGCATCAGGGTGGAGTACGATGACTGTCGGCAAGTTTATTTCCCCAATGCCTTTTCGCCTAATGACGATGGTATCAACGATGTGTTTGTTCCTTATGACGATGGCGATGTGGTAGAGGTGGTGTATCTGAAAATATTCGACCGATGGGGTGGGTTGGTTTTTGAACAATATGGCTTTCAGCCTAATGATTTTGCTGTTGGTTGGACTGGTAAAGCGAACGGTCAACCTGCCAACTTAGGTATATATGTGTGGTTAGCGAAAGTGGTATTTAGGGATGGGCCTGTAGAACAGTTCGAAGGGGAAGTCGTTTTGATCAGGTGAAATGTTTTGTCTGTATTTGTCATCATAGGTTCTTCAAAAGTTCTTTCTACTGCTAATGCGAATAACGGATCTGGGTTTATATGCCATTGAAAGTCAGTTGTTTAGGACAATACAGTTTTGACAAATTTTTAAAATTTGTCAAAACTGCGCTCC
This sequence comes from Saprospiraceae bacterium, assembly GCA_965222975.1. Classification (GTDB taxonomy): domain Bacteria; phylum Bacteroidota; class Bacteroidia; order Chitinophagales; family Saprospiraceae; genus UBA6168. The sequence continues at coordinate 705,161 of CBDCVJ010000086.1, forward strand.
TTTAGCTCAATGGCAAATTATAGAAAATAAGTTGCCTGAGCAAATGGTCCGGCGCAAACGTGAGTGGGCCTTGCGCCTAATTTTCGATGCGATCTTTTACGTCCTTAAAAACAGCTGCGGGTGGCGGGATGTCCCTGGGGATTTCCCGCCATCGGGAACTGTTTATTATTATTTCAAAACCTGGCGTGACAACGGGCTTTTGGAGTTCCTTTGCCAAGAACTCGGGGGCGATTACAGGGAACTTGTGGGCAGGGAACGCTCTCCAAGTGTCGGTATAATCGATGCCCAGTCCACCAAGGGAACGGCTGTCAGTTCACAGGCCGAAACCGGCTATGACGCCGGAAAAAAGGTCAAGGGCCGCAAGCGCCATATTATGGTCGACACACTGGGCCTGATCATATCAGTCTGGGTCAGCGCCGCAGACTGGCAGGACCGCACGGCGGCCTACTGGCTGTTTGTCAAAACATACATGAACCGGGTCGATTTCCCCAGGCTGCAGGTGTTTTTTGCTGACGGGGGGTACTCGGGAAAATTGGTTCATTATGTTAAAAAACAGTTCCGCCGACTCGGTTGGCAGCTCTATATTGTCAAAAAAGACGAAAATATTAACACTTTCAGAGTGCTGCCAAAACGGTGGATCGTTGAAAGGACTTTTGCATGGCTTGACAATTGCCGCCGCCTTTCAAAAGACTATGAACGCAAAACCGCCTCTTCTGAGGCTTTCATACATCTGGCGCAAATACGTTTACTTGCCATCAGATGTGGAAAAACATAAATTCAAACAGCTTCTAAGGGATTTAACCTTTATCAAAGAACGTTTTGAGCAAAACTGGGCAGACCAACTGATCAACTTGCTCATAAAAATGAAAACGGCAAAACAAAGAGCTATTGATAAAGGCAAATCAGACCTAAGTAAAATCACGCTGAAAAAATATAAAAAACAATACGATGTAATTATTCAAAAAGGCTTTAAAGAAAACCCTTTCCATCCGCCGAAGAAAAAAAGAGTGGGCAGAAAGAAAAAAACACCAGCCCGCAATTTATTAGATCGATTAAAAAAATATGCAGATGATATTTTAAGGTTCCTTTTTGACTTTACCGTTCCATTCGATAATAATTTTTCAGAAAGCGATATTCGAATGATGAAAGTCAAACAAAAAATATCTGGTTGTTTTAGAAGCATCCAGGGAGCTAATATTTTTACCAGAATACGGAGCTTTATCGTTACTGCCCGTAAACAAAATGTCAATGTTCTTGATGCACTAAACAACTTATTTACAGATAACTCTATTTCTTTTACATTAACCAGCTCGCTTTAGAGCTGAATAGTTACAGCCTTTTTTAATATAAAAGCCTTGAAAATAGTAGGAAAATGATAACTAATTGGTAAAGACTTCATTAACCCTTAATAAAGTTCGCAATTATCACTTAATTAATACTTTTTTAATAAGTGTAAAAACAAGTATTTAAGCCTTTATGAAGGTGATTAAACCATTGGTTATCATTTATATTGGTATTTACTTCAATGATACGTAGCAACGAAGCCATTCTTTTGCTCGGAAAATCTGCGCCCACGTTTTACAGGCGGGTGAAGAAGGTCTGAATCGAATTAATCGTCAAAACTGATTCTAATGGAAAGGCGAGTTATATTAGCGAAGAAGACCTTGAAGAGTTGAGCAGGGCAATGGGAAAGAAAGTTCAACTCGGTAGAGACAATACAAAATCGCAACCTCCAAAAGAGGAGAGGAGTGAGGAAACAAATAATAAAAGCATCGAACTTTTACAGGAAATTAATGAATTAAAACTTGAGAAAACCTCCTTATCATCAAAAGTAGAGGAGTACTCAGGCTATGTCGAACTGTATAAGCAACAATTAGCGACCCGTGATACAAAAGTTTTGGAGTTGGAATCCGAAAGAAAAGGGTTGTATGCCCAGATAATAAAAACCCAAGTCAGTAAAAACACCTATCAAATTCTGTTCTTTACCATAGTGTGAGTTGTGATAATTGCCTCTGTTCTCTTCGGATTGAACGTAATCCAAGTAGGATTTAATTAAAATCAATGAAGCCCTGAAAGTGGCGTTTTTCGGGGTGTTGAAAAAATAAATAAATTAGCATAAAAAAACAATATCCGTTACTGTCGCTTAAATAAGGCTTTATTAATGATTTATCAAAAATGACAACAACAAAAATTATGACTTTACAAGCGCCTTTTACTGTTGTATTTATTTTAAATATCTTATATTATTTATACGAACCGATAGCCCTTTTGGGTAGCGGGAAATCAAACATGAAAACAACATTTTCAGGGTTAATAACACCAAATTTAGGGTCAATAACTACATTTTCCTACCTCAATAACGCCAATTATAGGGTAGCGATTTTGCCAATAACGCCAAAATCAGGGAAGCGAAGAAAAGTAACAATGAAAAACTACATTTAATAACTTCAGTTGTTTTTCAAAGTAGTTTTTATATGGTCAAATGATGATGAAAAAGAAAAAAGCGATAGTGAAGAAGAGCAATCAATTGGTAAATGCCAGATTTGATTTTAGCGTCTTAGAAATAAGGCTTTTTACACTGATGGTGTCCCAATTAAAAGAACAGGATGAGGACTTTTCGACCTACAAAATTCCCATTCAGGATTTCATTAGAACCTTCAACGTAAAAAATAAAAATATTTATAAGGAAATAGAAAAGACAACCGACAGCCTCATTAAAAAAATTGTAAAGATTCCGATAGAGGAGTGAGGTAAAAAAAAGTTATTCAAGACCTCTTTGATTAACAGTTTCAAATATAATGTTGATGGAACAGGAATTATTGAAGCAACTTTTCACCCCGATTTAAAACCCTATTTGCTCCAATTGAAAAATAGGTTTTTGATGTACGACATGAAACACGTTCTCAATATCAGTAGCAGCAATTCTATTCGTATGTATGAGTTGCTCAAAGCATACGAGGGAGTTGGGAAAAGAGTGTTCGATGTAGAAGAATTAAAGGAGATTCTTGGGGTGGATGAAAAATATAACAACCGTTATTATAATTTTAAAAAGAGGATTATTCTCCAAGCCCAAAAAGACCTTACTGAACACACAGATATTAATTTCACGTTTAAAGAGTCGAAAAAGCCCTGAACTAAAAGGGTGGAAAAAATTACTTTTTTTATAGCTCCCAATAAAGGCGTGAGAGATAGTTGAACTGCAAATAGAGATAATTCCCCAAATGAGTGATTATTTGCTAAAAAAATTGAGCCAACATATAAATTGCCAGAAGAATTAAAAATGCTTAAAAAATACCAATTTTCTGAATCAATACTCAAACATATCACCCAAAATTATGAGACATCTTTTATTGCCGCAACGACGAAACATTGTGAGAACTATTTTAAAAAGTCCTCTGTTCCGAATAAAGAATGATTCATCCTCAAGGCGTTGGAAAAAGGATTCTATGCTGAACAAATAATAGAAGATAATACAGTATTGGAAAAGAAAAAGCAGCAAGAGGCGGAAACGCAAGAGAAGGAGGAAATAGAAAAGAATTACAATAACTATATTAATTCACTGGTGCAAGAAAGGCTAAAAGCCCTCCCGCAAGAAAAAAGCGATGAATTTAAAAAGTCTTTTTTAAGTAGCATTAAGGAGAATTTCATTTTTAAAATAGCCTTGGAAAAATACGGCTTTGAACATGCCATAATTCAACGCAAACGATTTAATTTTCTCCATGAGAAATTACTCAGTAAGGAGGAGAGGAGTGTGGATAATTTTCAGAAAATCCCACAATAAATTACTTCAATTTTTCAGGTGGTTAAACTATATGTGCCATGTGCCTACAATGCCAAGACGGTGATTAATTTTGAGTCGTTTTTGCAAATGTTTTATTGACTTTGTTTGTTTCATTTGTATATTGTTGCAGGAATAGTATTTACTTTTTATAGGGAATAATATGTCGCTTAATATTGGCGGAAAAGAAATGTGAGAAGATAATATAGGGAGAAATGAGTGGATCGTAGAGTATATTGACCTCCTTTACCCAACGTGATTTGTCAACAACGAGGTTCTGCGCCTTGAAAAATACACTAAACATCTTGCTCAAGAATTTACCTTTTTATGCAGAATGTGTGACAAAGAAGACTACCCTGTGGCGAAAATATCTCTGGCTGAAACCTACTTATTGGTTGAAGAACTTAAAGATGACATTAAAAACTTGTTTAGAGAAGTGGACAATTTGGCATATTACATTCCAATGAAGCAGGCCATTATAGAGAACCCTGCTCTTGACGACTTCAAGGAAAGAAATCTTGACTCTACACTTGAAAATTTACACCGCATATTAGAGAAAAGAAAGGAGAGACAAGCACGCAAGAGTAGGTTTTTTATGAATTTCAAAAGCGACAATTAATTTCCAATTTTATCTTTTGTTGGTATTTGAGTCGACTTATTTTTTTTAATTTGTATTATTGTTGTAGAAATAGCATTTACTTTTTTATTGACCGCAATATGCCATTTAGTAGTAATGGAAAAGAAAAGTGAAATACCAATATTGAGAGAAATAAACGTATTGTAGAATATATCGACTCACTTTACCCTTTGAGAGATGCCATAAAAAAGTCGTTGCACCTTGAGGTTTATACTAAATTTCTTTCTAATAAAATTACCCCTCTGTGAAGTTTCTGTAACAAAGAAGAATTCTCTATGGCAAAAAGTTCTCTCGCTCAAGCCCGCTTTCTTGCCGAAGAAATAAAAGATAATATTCAAGAATTGTATAGAGAAATGGAGGATTTGGAGTTTTATACTTTAGTAAAAAACGCCATTATAGAAAACCCTAACCTTGATGATTTTAAAGAAAGAAACCTTGACTCTATACTTAAAAAATTGCACCGTACTTTGGATTTAAAAAAGAAAAAAACAACCCCACAGGAGTAGAATTCTTATTAGTTCCAAAAGCGAGAATTAATAATAATGCATCGCTTAGTTTGCAGTCTTTTCTCCATCCATTCTTTTAAATTTCACCTTCCTAAATTTTCAAAAAAATAAGCACAAAATAGACTCAAAGTGTATTGACTTTGGTTTTGATAATTTTATAAAATTATCAACCTGTAAAGTTTGGGGTGTAACCAAAGGTCAGTAGTTATTGCTGCTGGCCTTTTTTGTGAATCAAAATTATTATTGAAGTAACTGTTATTCTCATTCATCAAAAAATAATTTTTTAAAATCCAGAAATTATTCAACAGGTTGTTAACCAATTTGCGTCATTAATTTTTTTTATGTCAGAAAGATTTCTCTCTAAAAAGAACATTCGTTCTTGAAAACGAGCTTCACATCACTACCACCATACGACACCAAAACAAAATTCGTATGGAAAAAACAATTGATCCAAAAGTGTTGCTCACACCAACAGAAGAGCAATTTCAGTCCCTTAACAAAGCGTATCAATACTTCAATCAAAAGCTGTTTGAGGGCATCTTGCTCGGCTGTATCCTAAATTTCTCCCGCAAAAGAAATACACACGGATTTTTAGCTCCGCAACGGTGGAGGAGAGTAGAGGAAGAGGAGTACTCTACCCACGAAATATCGCTCACACCTCTGACACTATATCGTCCTCCAATTGAAGTGTTCAGCACCCTTGTTCACGAGCAGGTGCATTTGTGGCAGTGGGAATTTGGCTCGCCATCCCGCAACGGCTATCATAACAAAGAATGGGCGGATAAAATGGAGGAGGTTGGCCTGATGCCTTCACATACGGGGGAGGTTGGGGGCAAGAGAACTGGCCAACGGATGACGCATTACATCATTGAAGGAGGTCAATATCAACAAGCCTTCAATGATATGCCGGAGGAGTACACATTGCCGTTTACATCATTGGAAGGCGATCTATTCAGAAGCCTCATCAATGGTAAAATTCCTACCAACGGCAAGGATGACCCAAAGACCCAGCGATTGAAAAAACTGAGAACCCTATCCCGAAATAAGACAAAGTATTCTTGTCCATCGTGTCGTGTGAATGTATGGGGAAAACCTAATTTGAATCTTCGATGTGAAGATTGTAATGTTCCTTTTGAGTTTTGAATAGAGTTGTAGCACACCAGTTTCTCGGTGTGTTTTTCAGTAATGGCCAAACCGATTTCGCCCTCCCTTTGTGCAAAATCTTTTTCAGATTTTGTGCAAACATTTTTCTAAAATTTGATGACCTGAAAATGGATGCTGACTTTCTCTGAGCGGTTAAAACTTGGTTCGGAGTTCTTACCCTTTCTTGCTCTTGGCCTGCTTGTGTGGTACGTTCCAATATTGTTGAAATCATCTCAAATTCCTCCAAAAAACCACGAAATTGTTGCATAATATAAATCATAACTTAGTAATGTACTAACTGGCTCGTCCTCAAACACTTAGCTTGGCTTCGTGTTTTCGGCTATTATATACAATAGTATTGTAGAATTGCTGATTTTTAAAGCTGATAGAAAGGGGATTCCAAACTGACGTATTTTACGCCACAAAAACTTGCATTCTGATTTTTTTTAGTTAGTATAATGTCACAAATGTCCTTCGGGATTCTCCCCCTGACAAGTTCAGGGGAGAGTAAACAAAAAACTTAAAACAACAATGTTTTGAGTTTTTCTTTTATAGCGTTAAAATCTTCTAATCCGATTCTACCGATCTTATTTGTAACCCTTTTAGAATCAATCATCCTTCCTTGAGAAAGGATGAGACGAGTAGTTTTGTCGAAGTAATGTTTAGGCAAGGTATAGTGAAATCTATTGTCTTTTCATCCAGTTGTCATTGGAATAACAAAGAGCATATTTCAGACTCTCTTTACTATCAATACTGGCCTTTGAAAAGCACATCCCTTTCCATTTTCTTCATTTCCTATATTGATCCCTAAACGGGTAAATCGGATGTCTCTCTCTTTCACATAAATTCATTTTTTTTGTTCGTCTATTTTCTTTTTTAGAATGTTTCGCAGATCGAATTTTTTCATTTTACTCTTGGTATAAAGTAGAATTAGTTCTATAAAAGCCAATAGCTCCAATAGCGACTTTATTAAAAGAGTGGGAGGATTACAAGTGATGTCGTCCAAAGTTATATCAATAGACTACGTTATACTGTTTTTTAAAATTTTTCATCCTTTTATTTTTCTGTTCATAACAGGGAGAACTCAGCCCATAATGGATAGTGATCGGAGATGTGCCAAGAGAGTTGTTGTTTGGTAAGCCCTCTTCTTTTAAGTACATGTGGCACAAAGTCAAAATTCCCGCCTTGTAAATATTTCAGTGGAGAGTTTTCAGAGTTAGTGGTCTCCTTATACCAAGCTATATGGTCGTAAAATTTTGTCTCATCAAAAATTGAACGGGTCACTTGCTCAAGGTCGTTAGGGATAGTCAATCCTTCTGAGATAAATGTCTCATGGAGCAGGTCGCCACGCTCTTCGATATTGAAGTCACCGAGAGCAAAAAGATTGTGATGCCATTGATTCATGTCCATTGCCCATTCTTTTAACCATCGTGCTATCGCTCTTAATTCAGGAATCCTACCTCTTGGGTTGTCGCCAAAAAGAATGTGGAGGGTTACAAGTAGAAAAGTAGCATTGGCCGATTTAAAGCCAACAGCATAGGGTGTTCGTGCAAATTGATTTTGAAGTGCACTGGGAGTAATCTCATCAAGCCATTCTTTTGGTACAACTAACTCGGATGCAAGCCCTGACAATTTCACTCGCCTTGTGTCAAACAAGAAACCCATACGCTCCCCATTTCCAGCATCCCCCTTGGTCACGTCCGTAAGGATAAACCCCCAATCGCCCCCCAGAACTTTTAAGGTGTCACGAAAGGCACGGATGTTTGCTTTGATTTCTTGCACTGCAATAACATCGAAGCGAGACAATACTTCAGCAATGGTAAGTGCTGATTGTAAATCCCTCTTAGGGCTATCATCGCCGGATGATGTCCACTTTCTGGTTAAGTTCCCGAAGGCACGTATGTTCCATGTCGCAATGAGAAGGTTTTGGTCAAGTCGTTTAGGAGGGATGTAAATATTGAGCGTTTCCCGAAGTTTCTCAAGTTCTGTCCTAACGTACTTAGGCGGTAGATCGGTTATTTTAGGCATAGGCCGAAATAAAATTTATGTAGTCGAATAAATGATGGCGTGAGTAATACCAGCATGAGTATTTCGTGGTAGTTGGCGAAGGAAATATTTCTCAGGATTCTATGAAGGATAAATGTACTGAATTAAAATAGAAGGGTTGGCGATAAATTTAGACTACTTGACAACTCAGTAAAAAGAGATTCGTACAATACAATAAGGAGGAGAGAGAAAAAATGCTAATTTCGCAAAACTCTTCGGAATGTTTCCACTATGTTTCCACCAGACTAAAAAAGGGCTTCCGTCGAACTGACGAAAACCCTTTGTTTTGTTGGTGCGGTCTGGACGAGACTCGAACTCGCGACCCCCTGCGTGACAGGCAGGTATTCTAACCAACTGAACTACCAGACCAAAATGTAATTTCCAGCAACTCGAACCGACGACCCTCCCGACTTCACGTCGGGATATTCTAACCAACTGAACTGCCAGACCAAAATGTAATTTCCAGCAACTCGAACCGACGACCCTCCCGACTTCACGTCGGGATATTCTAACCAACTGAACTGCCAGACCATTTACATATAAAATCGACCATTTACATATAAAATCGCTTCTCATTTGAAACGGCTGCAAATGTATAGTCCTTTTCAAAAACTTGCAACCCGTTTTCAAAAAAAAATCAAAAAAACCGTTTCCTGTCCAACCACTGAGAAAGGGATTGCTACCTTTGTATTAACATTTTATGCTAAAACCCGTTTTTCAACCTTTGTGGAAAGGGGAAAGACACTAAAACAGACATGAGCAAATGGTTTTTTTAGATTTTGAAAAACCGCTCGAAAGTCTCTTTGAGCAACTCGACAAGATCAAGCAAGTGGGCGAGCAGGGCGATCTGGACGTATCGCCTATGATTGAGGAATTGGTGGGAAAGATCAACGACAAGCGAAGAGAGATTTATGATAACCTGACGCCTTGGCAAAAGGTGCAGTTGTCCCGCCATCCAGAGCGGCCATACACCCTTTATTATATCAATGAAATGTGCGACAACTTCATCGAGTTGCATGGCGACCGATTCTTTGGCGACGACAAGGCTATTGCCGGGGGCATCGCACAAATAGACGGCCAAACGGTCGTGATTTTGGGACAACAAAAAGGTACCAATACCAAAATGCGGCAATACCGCAATTTCGGGATGGCCAATCCCGAAGGTTACCGCAAAGCACTCAGAATGATGAAACTGGCCGAACGTTTTGGCTTTCCGGTCATTACCCTGATTGATACGCCTGGCGCCTATCCAGGCATTGAGGCGGAGGAACGTGGACAGGCCGAAGCCATTGCCCGCAACTTGTTTGAAATGGCTCAATTGAGAGTACCTATCATATGTATAGTAATCGGGGAAGGTGCATCGGGAGGCGCCATAGGTATTGGCCTGGGTGACCGAGTATATATGTTGGAAAATACTTGGTATTCGGTGATCTCCCCCGAAAGCTGTTCTTCAATTTTGTGGAGGAGTTGGGATTTTAAAGAGCAGGCAGCCGAAGCACTCAAATTGACGGCTGATGATATGCTTTCATTCGGCATTATAGATGGCATTATCAAAGAACCCCTTGGTGGCGCTCACTCTGAACCGGAGAAGATGGCCGCCATTTTAAAAGATCATATTAAAAAAGCACTGGCTGAAGTCGGGAAAATGAATCCTGATGAACGTATTGATGCCAGGATTGAGAAATATAATTCCATGGGCGACTATGAAACCATCACTGTAGAAGAGAAAGTGACAGAAGGGACTGAGGTCGTGGAGGGGTAGGAGAAGAAGCTTTCGCATGCAGTGGCAAATTATCAAAAATGGAAATATTAGAACAATTCCGCGCCCAGCTACATCAACAGCTATTGAGAAAAAAATTGCCCACCCATGAGGTGAGACGCAGTTCTGTTTTTTTAGATGATGCCAATTCCATAGGATTGCTGTTCGATGCGACTTCCCTCGATGAACGAAACATTGTACTTGATTTTGGTGAACAATTGAAAAAGAAAGGCAAGCAAGTCAAATTGCTTGGCTATTTTGACGCCAAACTCAAGTCAAGTGATTTTGCTTTCAAGCATTTTGATAAAAAACAGTTGGATTGGGCATTGCGCCCGAAAAAGGAAGTGATGGAAAGTTTTGCGTCCAAATCTTTCGATCTTCTTGTCAACCTGTCCCAAAAGGCCGTTGCTCCCCTTGATTACATAGCGGCTCATTCCAAAGCAAGGTTCCGAGTTGGCCCTTTTACCGAAAACACTTTTTGCTATGACTTGATGATCGACCATGATGAGAAAAAGGGGTTGGAACATTTCCTCAAGCAAGTATTGCATTACCTCGAAAGGATGCAACCAGCCGGAAATGCACCAGTTGTTTGAGGAAATGATTAAAAAAAACAAATTCAAAGACTATGATAAAATTAAGAGGTACAGGAGTAGCCTTGGTGACACCATTCTCAAATGAAAAAGTAGACTACCAAGCCTTAGGGCGTGTCATAGAACATGTTATAGAAGGAGGGGTAGATTACATTGTTTTGCTAGGTTCGACGGGAGAAGCGACAACCCTTTTTCAGGAAGAATGCAAGGCAATTTTCCGATATACGGTTGAGCAGGTCAATGGCCGTGTGCCGCTTGTAGCTGGCTTGTTTGGTGCTAATAGTACTGGTCATTTGTTGGAACGGTTGAAAATATATGCAGATGTTTTGGATGGCTTTGATGCCCTAATGTCCAGTAGCCCCTCTTATGTAAAACCCACTCAGGAAGGCGTTTTTCAGCATTATATGGCTTTTGAAAAAGAAACCCCCCTGCCGATCATTATATACAATGTGCCGGGTCGAACTTCTAGTAACGTATCTGCCGAAACAACCCTTCGTTTAGCGCATGCCAGCAATAAATTTATTGCTGTAAAGGAAGCGTCCGGCAACATAGGGCAGGTACAGGAGATAATCAAAGACAGGCCTGAGGGCTTTCTCGTCCTCTCTGGCGACGACCCGCTCACCCTTGCCATGATTGGCTGTGGGGCGGACGGGGTTATTTCAGTAATCGCCAATGCGTTCCCTGGCCAGTTCTCTGAAATGACCCGCGCTGCATTGAACGGTGATTTTGGAAAAGCTCAGGAATTGCATTATGAGCTTTTGGACATTCACCCGTGGCTATATGTAGATGGAAATCCTGCGGGCATCAAAACAGTAATGGAAATGATGGACTTGTGTAAAAGAGAAGTGCGTTTGCCTTTGGTGCCTGTTTCTGAAAATACGTATTTGAAATTGAGAAAAGAAGTGGAAAAAGTGATGGGCGTTTTGGTTTGACATTTTACCATAGGCGAAACTGTTAATAACACCTGATTGGTTTTAGAACCAGTCAGGTGTTACTGTTTTTTAGATAGGTCAAGTGGCTCGTTTTTTGAAAAACAAACAGCCTACCCCTATTTTTAAAACCAATTTTATGAACGGCTCGGCTCTACGACTTGCTATTACCTTCCTTCCTTTTTTTCTTTCATTGCAAATATTAAATGCCCAAGTATATGGTCATTGTGATTGTGTCACGCTGGGCAATTGTCCAACGCCCATCAATGATAACGGGAGCTTCACTTCGATCATTCCCGTGAATTTGCCTGGATCAAATGATCTTAGCGAGTGCCCACTCGAGAAAGTCTGTTTCACCATCACCCATACCTGGATCGGCGACCTTAGCGTTAGCCTGACTTCCCCCGCCGGGACAAGTTATTTGCTTATGGCCGATCTCATTAACAACTATGGGGGGTGTGGTGCGGAGGAAGACAATGTTGAGGTGTGTGTGGTGTTGGGCAACGACAACCCACTCACTAATAACGCTGAATATGAATGCAATCCCGGTCCCTGCTCTTCCGGAAACGGGATTTGTTGCCTAACTGGCGACTGGACAGTTCCCTGTGGGGGTGTAGAAGACCCTATTACGAATGTGCTTCAAGCCCCAAATTGCGACTTGAATGATTTTAATGTACCTGGTCACCCTGTCAATGGGGTTTGGAAACTGACTGTTAACGATGTGTGCAACATGGATGTGGGCACGCTCGACAATTTTTCATTATCATTTGCTTGCGACACCGTCATGGCGATAAATGGATGCTTGGCAAACGGGGGCTTTTTCAACCTTCCAGAAACAAATGCCTGCCAAGGGAATTCCGTACTTGCATTGGATGACATTCAACCGAAATCTTGTTTTTCTTTCCCCCCTGATTCTTTATACGATTACGTTTTGCTTGTTGTGCGGAACGATACGGTACTTTCGGTTAACGGTTCAACGGATTTTACAGGGTATCCTACTGGACAATATCGTGTCTACGGATTTTCATTTGAAAAACCTGCCGCAGCAGAAGTTGCTGCTTTAACTGGAGCTTCTTTTCCGGCGACACAGGCAACGTTCCTCAATGGGAATGCTCCATTTTGTGGAGATTTTTCCTCTGATTTCCTGACTGTAAATATTTATCAAAACCTTGATGACATTGATTGTCAAATGGTTGTGGTAGATGCTGGGGAAGATGTTGTTGGCAGGTGTATAGGTGTCGTTAATTTAGAAGGATATAGCTCAATAGGTGCATCTTCTCCATGCGCTGAGTTCTTATGGCAGGATATGAACGGAGAGGTTTTAAATGTTGACGGTGGAAGCCTTGTACAGGTATCAGACCCTGGGCTTTATGTTTTTTCATTTGTTGGTTCTGCTATCAATTGCATAGTGTCGGATACGGTTGAGGTTTTTCCGCCCATACTTCCTTCGGCCGAATTTAGTGCTGACACATTGACTGGTTGTGTAGGAAGTGGTTTGTGGTTAGAGACAGAAGTTGACGGATCGGGAAGTTACCAATACCGTTGGAGGAGGCCCGGTATTCCCGGTTTTATGCTTGGGGAAAGCACCTATTTTGCCAACAGTCCAGGTAGTTATATTGTAAGGGTTTTAGATAATGGGAATGGCTGCTCAGTTAATGATACCATTGAAGTCCTCCAGAAGCCTAAATTTGTTGGAGGCATCCAGTTCACCCAAGCCACTTGCGATGAGGCCGACGGAGCTGCAAATGTTTTAGTAGATACAACAGTGACAAACATTTCCTATTTGTGGAACACAGGGGATGAAACGCCAGCCATTGAAAACGTTCCCTCGGGCTGGTACTCAGTGACTGTTTCCGATGATGATTGCCAATTTGAAGAATCCATTTTTGTGGAAGAAGAGCTTTCCTGCAAAGTGGTCATAAAAGGCCATGTTTACAACGACCATATCAATCCCGACTGTTCAGAGGACAATACGACAGTTGGTGTTCCGTGCATCATGCTTCATTTAATGCCCGACGATGTTTATACTTATTCAAAACCTGATGGGACTTATGAATTCATCGCATATCCGGGAGACCATACCGTGGAATATATTGATGAGGACAGGTACGAACTGTTGTGCCCTGGTTCCGAATCATTTCAATTGAGTTTGTCTGATGGTGGCGTGATTTCAGAGGCGAACGATTTTTTTGTAAGGGTTGAAAATGGGCAAAACCTAAAGATTGATTTATCCTCTGGGCGGGCCCGGCCCGGTCGTAACCAAAGCTACTCTTTAAAGTACATTAACCTCGGTACTGAACCTGCTGATGCAGTAATCACCTTTAATTACGATCCTTTGTTGGAAGATGTAAGCTTGTCAACTTCTGCCAATTCTTTTGACCCTGTTAACCATAAAGCTATATGGACACGGTCTAACGTGCCGCCGGGTGTTTACTATTGGATTCATTTTACGATGAACGTGCCGCCATTTGTAACAGTCGGGACTGAACTAACTGGCTCTGTAAAGATAGAACCTCTCGACATTGATACTTATCCTGAAGATAATTCCTTAGCTTGGTCAAAAACAGTCGTGGGTTCATATGACCCGAATGAAAAATCATCGCATACTGGTGAAAACCAATGGGGTGGGGCAATCACAGAAAACGATACGATTATTTCTTATCAAATATTATTTCAAAACACAGGGAATGACACGGCGTTTACTGTTGTGGTCCGAGACACATTAGATGAGAACTTGGATGTTGAATCCATCCGCCCCGGCATAGCCAGCCACGATTATATTTTGGAATTTGAAGGGCGCAATGTATTGGTATTCAATTTCGAGAATATCATGTTGCCCGATAGCAATGTCAACGAACCGGCCAGCCATGGTTATATAACGTTTACTATTAAAAGGGACAAAAATTTAATGCCGGAGGTGGAAATAAAAAACGACGTAGCTATTTATTTTGATTATAATGATCCTATTATTACCAATGAGACTGTTCACTACCTTCCTGTGCCACCGAGTGCTGCATATGAATTTGTATATTTATGTGAAGGGGAAGAATATAATGGCGAAAATTATTTTGAAAATACGATTCTGATAGATACTGTACATTACGAAGATGTGGATAGTTTTTTTATAACGGAAATCACCGTTTATCCAAATTCAGAAAATTCAGTAAATGAAATTATATGTGAAGGATCTGTTTTTGAAATGGCCGGGCAGGTATTCGACCAACCCGGACAATATAATATTCCCCTAACTTCTGCCAATAGCTGCGACAGCACGATACTCCTCTCCCTCGAATTAGGAGAAACAACTGAAACAGATTTATACATTTCTATTTGCAAAGGTGGTGAGTATATTTTTAACAATGAAGCTTTGATTGATCCTGGCTCATATACCGCCAATTTAATAAATAGCTTTGGTTGTGATAGTATAATCAATTTGACATTGGATATTGATGAGGCCGTTACTGTAGAAGAAGATACAGCAGTGGTCGCAGGAAGTGAAGTATATGGTGTGGTTATTTTGTCAGATACAACAATTGTACAAATGTTAATGGATGAAAACGGCTGCGATTACACCCTTGTGACAGATGTTAATGTGCTGGTTAAAACAACAGAATTAAATAAAAATATCCATCTTAAAGTTTTGCCAAATCCCAATATCGGCCAATTTGTTTTAAAAGGCGAAATCCCTGTAGGCGGCCAATATGAAATTGCCATCTACAATATTTTTGGCCAATTGGTTGGCGAACAATTTTCCAAAATTTATTTAAATAAAAATTTTGAATGGGAAGTGAAAGGTGATAGGCTTGCTCAAGGCGTTTATTATTTATTGCTATTGGGGAAAGAAAACAAGGCAATGGTAAAATTTGCAGTAATTAAATAGCGGTCAGATTAATTGATAAAAAATGGTGCTGTATGATAATTTGTACAGCGCCATTTATTTGTATTTATCATTCAATCCTTGACCCGCTAAAATCATCGGTGCTATTTTTTCCAGTCTTTTCAATTTTGTGCCTTCCCTTTTTGCCTCACTGATATATTTTGCAAATTCTCTTTTTTTGCCCAGTGTGAACTTGTCAAAAGCATTTTTTATATTTATATTTTTAGAAAAATAAGTAGTCAATTCTTTTGGTAAAATCAGCGTTTTGTTTTTTGCAGGTTTTATTTCTTTGCCATCTTTTTGGTTTTGGATGGCTTCTTCAACATATTCCAAAATTGATTGATCATCAATTTCATCAAGAGAAGGAAAGCGCCATTGCCGCATGGCTTTCGTTTTTCCTTCTTGTGCATTAATTAATTTCTTTTTTTTATCTTTTAAAAAGACACCTTGGTAAAACCAGATGCCAACATAAGATTTAAATGCTCCAAGGCCGACCACATTTTTACCGTTTATAGTATAAACTGGCATGCCCCATTTAATGGTTTCCGTTAATTCAGTAGTCAATAAAAGTGAACGGAGTTTTTTTAACTCATTTTTCCATTCTGGAAAATGCGAAATAAAATCATCAGGCGAGGTGAACCTTTTCATTAAATTGAATAAATAAATTAATTAAGAAAGATGCAAAGTTATCAAATTCACCATTTACTATTCACCATTAATCAAGGTTCATCCTTTTTGATTTTCCCTTTTTTCAATTTTTTAAAATACCGTCTGAAAAGGAAATTGTGCTTTAGCGCTTCCATGTTTTCGTTAAACAGGTCAGTACCTTTGTTGACATTTTCTAAAATGGTTTTCAAGTCACGGGCAGCAGCAGTGTCCTGCAAAATGGTATGGGCGAGACCGTCGCCTTTGTTTAACAAAGCGACAGCTTCTTTAAGTTGGGCACTCGTGGTGGCAAGGTCTTCACTTGATTTTTGCAAATCTGAAAAAATGGGTTCCACTTCTTCAAACAACATAGTGTCAAAACGAGAAACAAAGCCTTCTAATTGGTGGGGGAGGGTAGTATCCTTGAGTAGGTAGCCAAGCATGCCTTCGCCCTCTACTGCCAAGTCAATAGATTCACGGAGTTGTTGACTGGCAAACCTAACTTGCTCAGTCGTCATACGGAGGTTGTGCAGGGAGCGGGTTACATTGGCGCCCATGATAGAGTCACGGATGAGCAAAGGCAATGTGCCTTGGCCTTCGTTTAGTTTCTCAGTAATTTCCAATAAGTTCATCGCTAAAATGGCAATGCTTTCATTGGTATTGCCCAATGTTTTCAAAATGTCGTCTGTATCAGTTCGGCTAAAGGATGCAATAATATCCCCGTCCTCCGCAGGAGGCAGTGTACCATTGCCTGGGCTGATATTTACGATGACATTACCGACAAGGCCATCTGAACCGATGCTGGCAGTTGCATCCTTTTTTATTACATTTCTAACCTTGTCGTTAAGCTGCATGTCAACTCGCAAGGTCGAGTCATTGACAAAAACAATATCGGCCACGCTTCCTACATTGATGCCAGCATAACGGACGTTGTTACCTACCTGCAAACCGCCCACATTATTGAAATGGGTACTGATGCGGTATTTTGTCCCAAAGAGGTTTTGACGGTTGCCTATGTAATAGATTCCGGCAGTGAATAAACCAATGGCCACTGTTACGAAGATGCCAAGCCGGATGGTATTTTTAACTGATTTTGCCATTTTCAAGTAAATAGGAAAAAGTAAAAAGGAAAAAGTTTGCTCCTCAAGTCTTTTTAAATTTCCTCTGTGTCAACCTGATAATTTTCCATTCCTCATTACTTTTCGAAATAATTGTTTTTTTAATACCTCAACACTTCATTTAAAAAAAGCCTGAATTTTTGGGTCTTTCGAGGCAGCCAATTCCTGATATTTTCCATTCCCATAGTCAATTCCATCCACAAGGATGACCATGCGGTTTGAGATGACCCTTGCACAATCCATATCGTGGGTAATGATGAGCGATGCCGTGTTGTATTCTTCCTGTATTTTCAAGATCAATCTGATTATTTCTTTTGCGGTAATGGGGTCAAGGCCACTTGTTGGTTCGTCGTAGAGGATGATCTTTGGTCGGAGGATCAGAGTCCTTGCGAGGGCGATCCGCCGTTTCATGCCACCAGACAATTCTTCTGGCATCAAATCTACCGTATGGGCCAACCCGACACTTTCCAAGGTATTTATGATTAAATCATTTTCTGATTCTTTTGGCATTCGTTCGGGATGGCGTCTGAGTGGGAATTCGAGGTTTTCACGGACGGTCATGCTATCGTACAGGGCGCTGCCCTGAAACAGAAATCCGACGTCGGTCCTCAAGAGGTCGAGTTCTGCTTGTTCTAAATCGGCGATTTCTTTTCCTAATACTTTAAGCGATCCAGAATCATATTCCTCTAAGCGGACAATGCATTTTAACAAAACAGATTTTCCTGAGCCTGATTTTCCGACAATCACTAGGTTTTCTTTATCGTACAATTCGAGATTGAAACCCCTTAGCACATGATTGTCGCCAAAGGCTTTTTTCAACCCCTTTACTTCGATCAAAGGGGCATTTTTAGTATTTGGGTTTTTTGTCATTCGTTGAAATCACAACTCATAAAAAATATCAGCAATCAGCACCGCTATCAAGTCGAGAAAGAACAATAAAATGGAAGCCACCACAACTGCCGTATTGGCCGCAGCCCCGACTCCGGCTGTTCCTTTTTTCGAAAAATAGCCTTTGTAACAACCGACCAGGCCGATGGCAAATCCGAAGAAAAAAGTTTTAATGGTTGCTGGGAGTAAATCGCCAAACTCAACATTGCTGAATACTTTGTTGAAGTACAGTTGAAAGGTGACATCCCCTTTCATGTTTTCTACCAACCAAGAGCCATACAGCCCAATGGCATCTGCCGCAATGACCAGCAATGGCAGCATCAGTGTTGTCGCCCATATCCTTGTGACTACCAAATATTTGAACGGGTTGGTGCCAGAGACCTCCATTGCATCTATCTGTTCCGTCACCTTCATCGAGCCAAGTTCTGCTCCTATACTTGATCCGATTTTGCCAGCGCAAATAAGGGCTGTTACCACTGGTCCTATTTCCCGAACGATAGCAATGCCGATCATCGCTGGCATGAATGCTTCTGCTCCAAATTCCACCATAGTTGGGCGAGTCTGCAACGTCAACACCAGCCCCATAATGAAGCCCGTTAGTACAACGAGGAAAATTGATTTATAGCCAATGATATAGCACTGGTGGAGCAGTTCGCTCCATTCGAAAGGTGGCTTAAAAGTTTCCCTGAAAAAACGACCCGCAAACAAAGAAACCTTTCCTGCTTCGTCGAAGTATTCTTTTAGGCCATTGAAATATGTGGATACACTTTGCATGCAAGCCTCCTTGGCGGTGTTTATTATTCAGTTGAAAAATGATGAAAATCACCAATTGCAAATACCGACTTCTGACCCTTAGTTCGACATGACATTCATCAATGGAGTGGCTAATGTTCATCAGTAAACGGGCGGGGAAGTAGGAAGTAGGCTATCGAAAACCAAAAACCCAGAACCAAAAACCAGCAACCAACCCCTATATTTACCCACTCAAATCAAACATCATTTTATGTTTTACAAATTATTCTTTCCGCTGACACTGCTCACTTTGGTGGCTTGCCATCCTCAGAAAAAGTTAAGTGATACTTCCGATTACATTTCATTGTTCAACCATAAAGATCTCACTGGCTGGACCATTGCAGGGCGGGAGAAATGGTATGTCGAGGATGGCGACCTCGTTTGCGAAAGTGGTCCTTATGAAGAATACAGCTACCTCATGTCTGATTCTTCATTCAAAGATTTTGACCTCCATTTGGAATTCAAGCAAGAGTCTACGGGCAACAGTGGCGTTTTCTTCCGCTCCAGTATTGAAGGAGTGAAAATCAGTGGTTGGCAGGCCGAGGTCGCGCCAAAAGGAAAGCATACTGGCGGCATCTACGAGAGCTATGGGCGGGGCTGGCTCATCAAGCCCAATGCCTCGCTCGACCATGTTTTGAAAGAAGGGGAATGGAACCACTACCGCATCCAAGCTATTGGTGACGAAGTGACGACATGGTTGAATGGTATTCGGATGATTACTTTAAAAGATGAGAAGATCGGTGCAGCTATTGGACAGATTGGGTTACAGATTCACGATGGGGGAGGGATCAAAGTGAGGTGGCGGAATATTCGGATTAAAGAAATTGAATCATCTACTGATTAAAAATAATAACCGCCAGAAAATGCAAATACTTTCTGGCGGTTAATTCGCTTCGCTTTTTTTATACTCCCGTTTTCCAATCTAAATTTCCCTGTCCAAGCGCATCCAGTTTCTCTTTCAGATTCTTATTAATGACCGCTTTTTCCTCCGTGATTTTTGCTTTAATCGCATGAGCACCGACTTCCGTATCATGCTTTAATTTATTTTTCACTTGATTGGTGAGGATGGTTGTTTTTTCTTTATTGGCCATTTCATAGACATACTCATGCTCGTGTAATACGTAATCGTAAGGGCTGCGGTGCGAGATGAGTTTTACAAAAATCGGTGCTGTTTCAATCGCAACAAAAAGCAACATGATAAATATGCTGGCAAAAAATATGGCTTGACTTTCTTGCCCCAAACGGGAGAGCGCTTCCATACGTGCCGCCATGCCGCCATACGCTGTTCGTTCCAAATTGGCAATGTCATTCTGCGTGGCCAGTTCCAATTCTTTAATGGTATTTTCTTTTTCTGCAATCAATGGTAGGTTGGTAGCTTTGAGTGATTCGAGCTCAACTTGTGCTTTGTCCGCATCCGCTTTTTTGGCTCGATAGATTGGGCCCATATTCCTGATTTGTGAGCCTCCTGTGCCGTCAGCTTCTGCAAGGGCCATTTGCATGAGGGTATCGCGCTGAGCTGTCTTTTCTACTATTTCTTTTTTTAAAAAAACAACCTCGCTTTTGTGGCTTTCTATTTGTGGCAGGTAGCGGATTTTTACCAAGTCCTCTTGATTTTTAAAAACCTCCTGCTCCATCTGCACCAATTCGGCATTTATTTCTTTTTCGAAAATTTTAAGTTCCAATGGTTTTGAAATGACAATGGCGAGCAATACTGCTAAAGCCAATCTCGGAGCTGCAACCATCCAATCTCTCCACCATTTACCGACGCTTTTCATGCTCATCACAATATACCTGTCGAGGTTGAAAATCATTAACCCCCAAACAAGTCCAAAAATGACAGCGAAAATATAGGAATCAAATACAGTGAATAGTGCGTAGCCAGCAGAGAAAAAGGCCAGTACGCCTGTGAAAAATACAGTGGCGCCAATGCCCATGTACTTATTTTCGTCGGTAGGGCATTTTTCTAAAATGGAGTGGTCAACGCCAGAACAGAAGAGAAAGAAATTTTTCAGTCGGGTCATAAGATTAAGGTATTAGATAGTAACGGTTGTTCCATTTTTAATCATGTTAAAATTCAGAAAACGCTGTGATTTAAAATGGAGTAACACCGCTATTTTGATGTGGGTGATTGTTTTCAAACGGATTTAAAATGAGGTTAATTGTCAGATGGCCTTTTTCTTTTTAGACCAATTGTTTAAAAATAAGGACAGCCTAAACCTTTGATTCTTAGTGCTATATACTAATGTAAAAAAATGACAATAACCTCGGTCAAAATTTTTTTGTGGCCCAAAAATAGAGCTATTCGTCGAAACAAGCTACCTGTTTATCCATAATTCCTTGTAAAAAAAGCTACCTTGTATTGCATAATACCTTGCGATGGCATATATTTGCGTCGTGTTTAAGCGAAAGTTATTTCAATTGAACCCAAAAAATAAAAGAAGAACCAGTGTGCCGTGCCACTTTATTTATTAATCAATGAAAGTTCTAAACCTCTTGGAAAATACAAAACAACAAATGCGAAAGGGTGTCCTGGAGCTTTGCATTTTGTCCATCATTTCGGACGAAGGAGAAGCCTATCCAAGCGACATCATCGAGCGGCTCAAAGAATCGGAGCTGATCGTTAAGCAAGGTACGATGTACCCATTGTTGGCGAGGCTCAAGGGTGCTGGTTTATTGGACTACACCTGGAAAGAGTCGGATGCAGGGCCACCGCGTAAATATTATGCCTTGACCGAAACAGGCAATGAATTCCTCGGTGGCCTGATGGGCACTTGGGGTCAGCTCGTCGAAGCGGTTACACATTCCACCAAAAATTTCAAGCTAACAAGTAACAACAAATGAATAAGATCTCCAACATCAACCTCGGGGGCTTTCCCTTCACAATAGACGAAGACGCCTTTCAGCACCTCGACAAGTATTTGAAAACTATCCACAGGCATTTCCGCAAGTCGGAAGGCTATGAAGAAATCACAACAGATATTGAGACCCGGATGGCAGAACTCTTTCAGGAAAAACTGGAAGGTCGCCCGATTGTCACATTGCCCGACGTGAAAAACGTCATCGCTATCATGGGTACTCCGGAAGATTTTGGGGCAGCCGATCCCTTTATGGAAGAAGCGCCCAAATACTCCTCTGGAAAATTCAAGATCAGAGACGGGCAAACGCCTTTTCCCGCGATCCTGAACGACAAGCTATTGCAGGTGTTTGCTCTGGTGTAGCTTCCTACTTTGGCATTCAAGACCCACTGTGGGTGCGGATTGCTTTTATCCTCCTTGCTTTGACTGGTGGCTTTGCCGTTGTTGCTTATCTCGTCCTTTGGGCGGTTGTTCCCAAGGCGGAAACATCAAGTGATCGCCTTGCCATGCGGGGCGAACCAGCCAATGTGGAGAATATTTCCAAGATCATTGAAGAAGAACTGGAGCATGTTTCCAAAAAGGTAAGCGAACTCGGGGAGGAGCTTGAAAACTGAGTTTGCCTCAAAAAAAAAAACCTTCACCAGAACGTATGATGAAGAAGGAGAAGACCCGCCTTCAAAGAACGCCTTCGGGAATTCTATCCGTTCGGCCGCTTCCAAAGGGGTTCATGTTCTGAGTAGCATTATCAATGCTATCTTGCAAGTAGCTAAAGGGAATAGTGAAGTTTGTTTCCAAAATCATAAGGCCGCTTCTGTCCATCATTGGCATCTTGCTTATCGGCATGTTGGTCGCTTGCTGGATAGCCATGGTCATAGCCCTGTTCCTCGGGATACCATTTGCTGGTTTCATCGCCCCCGGATCTTCCCTGACTACCTTTCTTGGCTCTTTCAACATCCTTTTTGTTGTTGGTATACCTCTTCTCATGGTAGTACTGTTTATCATGCGGGTGTTCCTGAAATCCAACTTCCGTCCGAAATGGCAATTTGGACTATGGGCTTTCTGGATCATTAATGTTATTAGTTTATCAATGATAGCCATGATGACGGCCAAGGATTTCCAGTATGGGAATGAGTTGGGCATAAGTGAAGACAGTTACGATATGACCTCAGATACTTTATTTGTGGAAATGGAGCGCTCGCCATTTAGGGATTCTTGGTTTCACCTAGGAGATGAAATACTCATTTCTGATGAACAGCTTATGGCACGTAGCATTCGGGTGATTTTTGAAAAATCTCCTTCCGGTCGTTTAGAGGTCGTTCAAAAAAATGAGGCCCGGGGTGGTAGCCTTTCAGAATCACAGCGGTTATCAGAGGCAATTGGTTATTCTTACCGATTAGAAGGCAACCGATTGATATTGCCTTCCCATTTTACCATTAGTAAAGGTGACAAGTGGCGGGCACAGCGGGTGCTACTTCACATTCTTGTACCAGAGGGAATGTATGTGGAAAGGAACAGTGATGTTGCAAGGTGCATCTCTGGAGTAGAAGAAGACAGAAATTACAAATTCCCTTGGTATCGTTACAATAAACACATTTGGCAAATGGGGCCGAACGGTATGATTGCCCCAGACTATATCTCTGACTATAAAAAGGAATTCAACCTCCATAACTTTTCCAAAATCCGCTTGGAGGGAGATATTAAATTGAAACTTAAACAAGGCAGCCGCTATGAAATCGTACTCAACGAATCGGATAGTCAGAATGAAGTGGAAATCACAAAAACAGATGACCGACTGAATATTTATGCTTCTGACCGCTATAGCGAGACATATGAATTGGACATTACCATGCCTCGATTGGAGGAGCTATGGGTCATTCAATCGGATGATATTGAGATCAAGGACTTCGAACTCAGCGACCTTCGCATTGTCAATGAAGGAAATGGCAATATCTCCGTGTTCGCTGAAGTCAAAAATCTTGACCTGCATTTAACTGGCAGCAATGAATTTGATATCCGTGGCGAAGGTGACTATTTAAACGCCATCCTTACTGACGATGCCCAACTTGATGCAGAACATTTCACCGTAAAAAAAGCTAACCTCGAACTGGATAACGGCAGCCTCGCCAAAATTTCCGCGACCGATACTTTATGGCAAAAAGTGATTGACAGCGAAATTGTTTCACGGGGCGGGCCGATAGTGATTGAGGAGAATTAAACAGCTAAATTGTTGCATGGCTTCATTGTCCCATTGTCATGAAGCCATGCAACAATGAATCCGTGGAGCCATGAAAGTTACTAATTTTTCTTTTGCCTTAATGGCTTTGTTTTTCCTGACCAAAATGCCTGAGATCATTGCTCAATCGTCCGTCGGGTATACTTCTCAGGATGGCCTTTTTGAAGAAATTGCCAATATGGACAAAGTACTTTTCAATGCTTTTAATAGTGGTGATATTGAAAAAGTGAAAAGCCTTTTTACGAAAGACCTTGAGTTTTATCATGATAAAGGCGGCCTCTCTGATTATCAATCCAACATCGAGGCCATCGGCCGTCTGACCTCTGGTGAAATCAAAATCCGCAGGGCATTGGTCGAAGGCAGCTTGGAGGTGTACCCGGTGCCTGAATTCGGAGCTATTCAAGAGGGACAACACGACTTTTTTGAAACCCTTCCCGGTCAACCTGAGCGAAAAACTGGCACTTTCAAATTTATCCATATTTGGAAAAAAACAGATGATGGGTGGAAAATAGCTCGTGTAGTCAGCTACGACCATTAAATAGCACTCTATATCCTTCTTCCTTTGAACACATCGCTTTAATACCCAATCCCCAATACCTCAATTCCAAACTTTTTGTAACCAACTTTTATTACTTCCCGTCAAAGCCCTACATCGGCTTTCCGGTGAACCAGCTTTCTGAAACATGGAACAAGACAATCTGCTGATCAAGGAAACCTTGCAGGGCAATAAAGCCGCCTTCGGTACTTTGGTAAGGCAGTATCAGGATTATGTCTTTTCTGTGACCATAAAGGTGTTAAAAAACCAGGAAGAAGCCGAAGAGGCGGCGCAGGACAGTTTTGTGAAAGCATATCGGGCCTTGGCAAATTTCGAACAAAGGTCGAAATTTGGCACTTGGCTCTACCAGATTGCCTGGCGCACAGCCATTGATCGTTATCGTTCAAGGCCCAAGGCCAACAAATCTTTGGACGATGATCAGTCGTTCTTACAAGTAGTCGATCACGAAGCAACGCCCGAAGAGCAATTGCAGAAGCAAAATGCAAGGTCGCTTATTGAACAGGCGCTCGGTCAAATGAAGCCACAGGACGCCACCTTGCTTACGCTTTATTACCTCAACGAGCAATCCGTTAAAGAAATCGCCGACATCACTGGCCTGACGGAAAGCAACGTGAAGGTCAAACTGTTCCGTTTGCGCGATGCCTTGAAAAACATTTTGAAAAAAAACCTGAAAGGGGAAGCAAAAAGTTTGTTATAAAAAAAGGTATATCGATTTAGCGGTATATCGGTTTAATGGAAGTCCTGTAAAGCCGATGTACCACTGCACCGATACACCGATACACCGATACACTAGGAAATGAATATACAGGAATTGCTATGGAAATATGTCGAAGGTAATTGCAGTGCCGCAGAAGGGGGCAATATTGAAAAACAGCTGGCCGATAATCCTTCCTTGCAAAAAGAACTGGACAGCATTCTTGAAGTCCATTCAACTCTCAAAGGCATGGACACAGACAAACCTTCTATGCGTTTTACTCAAAATGTATTGGATGCGTTGCCCGATATTTATGGAAGTGGAGTAATCGAACCATTGGTGAAGCCCGTTTGGAAAAAAGTGTTCTGGCTATTTCTTGCTGCACTTGCAACTGGGGTGTATTTATTGCCTCGAACCTCCCGACCAAATGGTTTTACATTGACTTCCTATGTAGATCAGGTTGCAGAAATCGTTGGCAACATAGTTGGGCAAGTGCCTAATATGGTGCTGCAATATTTTGTGTTGACGGTTCTTTCAATTGGGCTGTTGATGTTGATGGATAAGGTGTTTTTGAGAAGGATACGTTCACTAATGCTAATTTAGAGAGAAGGCCTTTTTTATTTAAATAATTCATGTTACGCATTTTCCCGCGAAGTGCCGCCGAGGTTTCGCAAAGTCGCACAAAGCGTGGCAAAAGCATATGCTTTCTTAGCGAAACGCTGCGAAACCTTAGCGAGACTTTGCGGGAAATTCTCCTTTGCGTAACATCAGTAAGAAAGTCATAATCTATCCCATTTGAAATCTTTTTTTACAGAGAACAAGGAGAATATTCCTATTCTGTGTACTTAAAAGAAGGTTTTGGTTATCATCCCTTTGCCATTTTCCTTGCTATTCGATTTTTTCCAAACCACATTTTCAAGAAAATAGATCCCATCATTGAGTGTGGAAATATACCCAATTCTCCACACTCTACTCCTAAAGCGAGACTTTTTAGGTTATTTCTCGTCCTTAAAATGCGTTGTTTGAAAGGCATAAACTAAACAGGCAGAGTACATATAAATACCTTATTATTTGAGTGTTACTTAAATCCCCCTGCATAACACTGTAATTCCAAATATTTTAAGTCAAAATTTGTGGATTTATATTTTCTCATTACTTTGGCGATGTTTTAACTGCCTGCCCATTCCTTCCAAACTACTTTCCCAAAGACTTAAAGAAAACCAAGATTCAGGTAAACCTATTTTTTAATTAAAAAGCAAAAAACGAGAACTATGAGAGTTCGTTTATACAAAAAGACGAAAGACAATCTTTCTTATTTTCAGTTCCTATCCGACGACGATCAGGTGGTATTGAACAGCCAGGGCTATACAGGCAAAGAAGACCGAAATAATGGTGTTCGTTCTGTGGTCGCTAATGCAGGTAATGCTGAGCGTTACGAAAGACGATCCGAAGGAGGGAAACATTTTTTCATCATAAAGGCTGGAAACGGACAAGAAATCGCACGGAGTGTGGACTACGAGAGTGAAGCTACTATGGGAGCAGCTATCACAGCTTGTATTGCAGAAATCCCTCCCATTGCTTCTTCCAGCAAAGCTCAACCCAAAACTGCGGAAGCTGCTCCTACAGCTACTCCTGAAAAAGAAACTAATCCTTATGCTGGCGATGCAGACGGGGACGACAACTATAAGCCGCTTTCTTTTTACCAGGAACGAATCAAAGGCGTGGAAAATGGCTTTGACAGTTTCGCTACAGAGGATGGCGCCAATTTCTATTTTACGCTCAACCGGGGCGGCAATATTGTTTTGATAAGTGAATCTTATACTTCACAAAGCGGTAGGGACAATGGCGTAGGGTCGGTGACAAAAAATCTTCCTATTCCAGAGCGTTACCAGCGAAAGGTTCATCCAAACGGCAAACATTATTTCAATTTGTTGGCTGGGAATAATCAGGAAATTGCCACCAGTGTCTGGTTCGATTCAGAAGCAGATCGGAATGCTGCGATTGATGCCCTACAACGTGGCTTGTTCGGAGGAGAAGGGACAGGC
The DNA here is from genome assembly GCA_965222975.1 of Saprospiraceae bacterium. GTDB lineage: Bacteria > Bacteroidota > Bacteroidia > Chitinophagales > Saprospiraceae > UBA6168. The sequence goes on from CBDCVJ010000086.1 coordinate 732,252, forward strand.
GAGGTGGAAGCAATGGGAGAAGGTTACAGGGCATCCGTTGTCATTGATGAGGCACCACCTGATTCAAGGGAAGTTGAAGCACCTAAAAAAAAGCGAAAGAAACGGGTTAAAAAAGAACCCAAGCAAGAGAAGGTCATGCTCAAATCGGGCAACTACTTATTTAATGAGGTGACTTACCAGACAATGCAGAGTAGCAATGGGAAATACTATTTCTCCTTCCGCAATGCTGAAGGCAAATCTGTTCTCCTGAATGCCAATGTCCGTGGATACAACACGGAAGAAGAAGTGGATGCCGCTGTTCAACAAATCATGGAATTTGGGCCGAATGAGTCCAATTATCAGGGCAAGACCACTAAAAACGGTAAATATTATTTCTATCTAAAAGATGATGATGGCAATAACATCGGCAAGAGCTTTTTCTTCGATACCACCGATGATATGCAGACGGCCATAGGGCTCTTAGTGGGTCAGGCCAGAGAGATGGCTGCCCCGCCAGAAGGCTTGGCTACTGCCGCTGCAGTACATGATGACTATTTGCCCTGTGAGCGTTATACGGGAGAAGATGGTTTTCACCGCTTTTTCAATGCACAAGGCGAAGAGTGGTATTTTGCTTTTAATGGAGGAAGCGGAAAAACCTACCTGCGCTCCGAAGGCTATACCACAGAAGCTGCCCGCGACAATGGCATCAATTCCGTCATTAAGAATGCACCTCTTGAAGAGCGTTGGAAGATGATCGAAGAAGATGGTAAATTCTACTATACCCTTCGTGCTGGCAATAATCAGGAGATTGCAAGAAGCTGCCCTTATGACGATGCGGCCTCTAGGGATACGGCTTGGGGTTGGGTCACTGGAAACGAATCAACCATTGGGTTTGGCTCAGAAGACAGGGACGGTGTGCGTTGGTCAGTAGGCATGATTCAACGGGAAGCTGAAGAAAATGAACGCCAAGCGAGGGAAGCCGCCGCTGCTACTGAAGCTGCCAAGCGCAAAGACGATGATTATTTGGCCTGTAAAGAATACGAAGCCCATGTCAGTGAAACTTCCGAAGCTCATCCTGATTTTGCGACTTTCGAACAGGGGGGCGAATACTATTTCGCATGGGTAGAAGATGGAAAAGTATTGATGCGTTCAGAAGGCTATACGACGGAAAAGGCACGCGACAACGGCATCCAATCAGTTATCAAAAACAGGGAATTAGAAGAACGTTACAGCATTGATGAAGTAATGAACCGTTTCTTTGTCGTACTGAAAGCAGGCAACCACCAGGAGATAGCCCGTAGTTGTCCTTATGATAACAGGGCTGCCGCAGTGTTGCTATACCCTTCTGAAAGGGAAAAAGCAAGGGCCGCCAAATTGGCCGCTGCCGCACCACCAAAACCAGAACGCAAAGAGGATGATTACCTCGCATGCAAAGAATATGAAGCACACATCGAAGCGGCTTCAGAAAAATATCCAGGTTTCATTACGTTTGAGCAAGATGGCGAATACTATTTTGCATGGGTAGAAGATGGAAAAATTGTTCTTCGCTCAGAAGGCTATACTACTGAAAAGGCCCGTAACAATGGCATTGAGTCAGTAATGAAAAACAGGGAATTAGAAGAGCGCTTCAGTGTGGATGAAAAAATGGGCTATTACTTCATGGTGTTGAAAGCAGGTAACCATCAAGAGATTGGAAGGAGTTGTCCATATAAGGAAAAAGATCAGGCACTTTGGTGGTATCCATCTGCACGTGCATCTAGGGTAGTAGTTGCCGCACCACCAAAACCAGAACGCAAAGAGGATGATTACCTCGCATGCAAAGAATATGAAGCACATTTGGGGGATGTTTCTGCAAAGTATCCAGGTTTCATTACGTTTGAGCAAGATGGTGAATACTATTTTGCTTGGATAGAAGATGGCGAAGTCGTAATGCGGTCTGAGGGTTATACAACGGAGAAGGCTCGCGACAATGGCATTGAGTCGGTAATGAAAAACCGGGAACTCGAAGAGCGTTTCAGCATTGACGAAAAAATGGGTTACTACTTCGTGGTGCTGAAAGCAGGCAACCATCAGGAGATTGCGCGTAGTTGCCCTCATAAAGAAAGGGATGCGGCGATGGCTTGGTTCCCGTCCGGCAGGACTGCCAAACTTGCCGCTGCCGCAGCACTACTTGTTCCTACACTTACGCCAGAGGAAAAAGAAGATGACTACATGCCTTGTTCTGCCTATGAAGGTCACAAGGTTACTGATGCTGCAAACAACCTTGCTCTTTTCGAATTGGATGGCCAATACTACTTTGCCATTTACAATAAAGATGGAAGTGTTCGCCTGCGGAGTGAAGGATTTGAAAGCACAGCGAAAAGAGATGATGAATTGGCCGCAGCTATCAAGCACCTCGACAACAAGGAAATGTATACCACCATGGAGTGGGGTAAATACCGCCTCCATATTTTGAAGGACGAAAATGGCCGGGAGGTGGGCCGTAGCTGTCTCGAAAGAATACCAATGGCTGTCGTGCCACCGATCGTACCAGAGCGGGAAGATGATTATTTGAAATGTGAGGAATACGAAGGTCGTAAAGTCAATGATAAGGAAAACAATGTGGCTCTGTTCAAACATGATGACGGGCAATTCTATTTTGCTGTCTATGACGACGATGGTAAAGTCCGTATCCGAAGCGAAGGGTTTAGGGATGCTAAGGAGAGAGATGTTGAATTGTCGGGTGTTTTAAAGAATATCGACAAAGAAGAAATGTATGAGGAGATCAGGAAAGGTAAATACCGTATCCGCGTATTGAAGGACAAAACTGGTCGTGAAGTAGGCCGTAGCTGTTTGGAGAAGGTAGAAGAAGCTGCTGCTGTGCCCCTTGCAGGTGCTGCTGTTGCCGCTGTTGCTGCTGCCACAGCCGCCGCTGCGACACCACCACCTCCTCCTCCAGCACCAACACCCCCGCCCCCAGTAGTTGAAAAGTCGGGTGGATTCCCTTGGTGGTGGTTGTTAATCCCCTTATTATTACTCCTTGGTTTTATGTTCTGGAAAGGATGTTTTGGATGCAATGCAACGCCTCCACCGCCACCTGTGGAAGAGCCTGTTGTTACACCTCCAGTTGAAGAGCCAGAGCCTGAACCAGAACCCGAGCCAGAACCCGAGCCAGATCCAGTGCCTCCTCCGGCAGTTTGCGATTGTGGCGCGTTTGCAGGAGATGTATTCAAAGGTATTTCTAACAGCAGGACAAAGTCATTGACCCGCTTGGGCACTTACCCAGAGTTTGGTAACTCCCACAGCCTTGATCCTGCCGGATTTTACAATAAAATTAAAAGAGGGTATGAGAGTAGTGGTACTGACAAACGTTTCCTTGATCGCATATTCAAAGGCATGGGTTATGAAAATGGTTTTGCCGATGCTGCTGCCGATATGTTCTCCAACGTAACGCTGACGCCCGGTACGGTCGGTTATATGGGCTACAGCAAACGCCACAAGACGACTTATGCCAGCTTAGATACACAAGGAGATGACCTGAAAGCTTTCCGCATCGAAGCAGCCAATGGCTGTCACATACACTTCATGAAAACATGCGGAAACCACTTCTTCTTCTGTCCAAAATGACTTTTTCTGAGATTATGATTTGTGTTGAAAGCCATCCCGACGGCGGGATGGCTTTAGTTTTTTGCAGAAATGAGAATCGGGGCAGAATTTTCAAATTCAACCGATATTTCTAATCAGCCATTTTTAGTATGTAATTTAGCCAATTGAAAAACATAAAATATTAGCCATCTCATTTTGGACAATTCTAATTTGATCAATGATTCCCAGCATTTGCAAATCCTAAATGCCATTGCCAGAGAACTGAACGGGGCTGTGAAATTGCAATCCATTCTCAACATTGCCCTTCGCCAAACAGTGGAATTGCTCGGCCTCCGTACAGGGTGGATTTGGTTGGTCAATGCTGATTCCAGATCGGTCTATTTGGCGGCAGCCCATCATTTGCCGCCAGCATTGGCACAGCACCCAGAGCGCCTGTCGGGTTGGTGTTATTGCATTGATAAATATTTAGCCAGCCACCTTGAAGAAGCTGTCAATATTAGTAGTATTACTTGTACCCGGTTGAAAGATTTAACTGAAGGGACAGAGGGTTTACTCTATCATGCTAGTATTCCGCTCCTTACTGGTAACAGTAAGGTTGGGATCATGAATGTGGTACGCCCTCAATCTGAAGAGTTGGATGAAGCGCATCTGCGTTTGCTTTACACCATTGGCGATTTATTAGGCATGGCGATTGGCCGTACTCATCAATATGAAAATAGTCGCAGGACGGGGGCAGGCGAAGAACGTAACCGTCTATCTCGCAGCTTGAAAGAACACTTAGTGCCAGGTCTCAACACCTTACAGACCAAAACCAAAGCAATGCAAGGGTGGACGGAAATGGGCGATAAGAAAAAGCTTAAAAATGCCCTTGGACAAACCCAGCAGCTTTTGGAAGAAATGAAAGAAGCTACAGTTCGGATTCTTTCAGATTTAGGTGAATCCGTAAAAACTGAAAAACAAGCCCGTCCTTTTCAATATCCGACAGTCCCATTGACAGAAAGGGAATTGGAAGTGCTGCGACTTTTACAAATAGGCAACAGTAATAAAGCAATAGCCACTGCCTTGTTCATATCTGAGAGGACTGTCAAATTTCATGTAAGTGCAATCCTCCAGAAACTTCAAGCTGCTAATCGTACAGAGGCAGTGCAAGTCGCGTTGCAAAGAGGTATTATTGAATTGTGACTCTAATTTGAGATAATACTTTTTTCTACTGTCCTTTAGTACAGGTATAAAACTGTCCTTCTGCCTGATTTCCTGTCCTTTATATTCCCCCAATTTTGTGGTGTCAATAAATGATTCAGTAATCTAAAATTTTTTATCATGACTACCACAAATAAAACAGCCCTAATCACAGGAGCATCAAAAGGGTTGGGATTGGCACTCGCTTCTACCTTAGCAAAGAAAGGTTGGAACCTGATCATCAATGCAAGAAACGCTTCACTTCTTAGAAAAGCACAATTAACTTTAGAACAATGGACGAATGTTGAAGCAATCAGCGGTGACGTTCGGGATGAAATCCATTTGCTGCAATTTCCTGAAAGGTTGTCGCAAAATAACTGGCAACTCGACCTTGTTGTCAATAATGCTTCCACCCTCGGTGCTTCCCCTCAGCCCAATTTGCTTGACTTACCCGTCGAAGCATTGCACAACATATTTCATACAAATACCATTGCATCCATTTCCCTTTTGCAGAAGGTGCGCCCGTTTCTAAGCGGCCAGGCAACCATTATCAACATCAGTAGCGATGCTTCTGTGAATGCTTATGAAACATGGGGCGGCTATGGGTCGAGCAAGGCTGCTGTAGACCATTGGTCAGCTATTTTGGCGAAAGAAAACCCACAGTGGAAAGTTTATGCTATTGACCCCGGTGATATGCAGACGGACATGCATCAGGCTGCTTTCCCAAATGAAGACATTAGCAATTTGCCATTACCAGATCAATATGCTGTACCCGGCATATTGGATTTAATAAAAAATCCGAGACCAAGCGGTAGGTATGTAGCAGAGGAGTTAATGAGCGCAGTGTTGGTATAAGCTCGACACTTCCAATAAAATCACCCGGCTTTTTTCATTTCAAAACTTGATAACAATGAACCATACAATGGAAAATAAAATAGATTTCCAATTGCCTAAAGAGTTGAAGTGCGCTCTTCCAACAGAAAAAAGAGGACTGGCAAGAGACGAAGTACGCTTAATGGTATCGAACCGAAAAACGGATAAAATTCATCATGCTCAATTTAAAGACATCGGTAGTTTTTTGCAGGAAGGGGATGTACTCGTTGTCAATACATCAGCAACTTTGCCAGCGGCTTTGGATATTCAATTGCCAAACGGCGAGGCTGGTCGCATCCATTTGTCCACCAGAAAAAGTGAACTGAAATGGGTTGTTGAAATACGTTCTATTTTTGAAAATGCTACCCATCGCTACAATGGTATTTCAATAGGAAATAAATTCCGGTTACCCAAAGGAGGACAAGTGACGATCCAACAACCATTTTACAAAGAAAATCACAGTGAAAATCATTTGTATTTATGGGAGGGTAAATTTGATGTTCCAATACCAATGGAAGATTATTTAATACAGTACGGTAAGCCTATCCGCTATGATCGTTTATCTGCCAACTATCCATTGGACTATTACCAGACAGTATTTTCCAGTGAAATGGGCAGCTCGGAAATGCCATCGGCGGGTAGGGCGTTTACACCAGAATTGGTAGCTCAATTGATTATAAAGGGCATTCAGTTCGCACCTATATTATTGCATACAGGTGTTTCGAGTTTGGAGAGTAATGAGCAACCATATCCTGAATTTTATAAAATATCAGAAACTGCTGCCAGCTTACTTAACTTGGCAAAAAAAGAAAACCGCCGCATCATTGCAGTAGGCACCACCGCTGTAAGGGCTTTAGAATCAGCAACTAACAATAAGGGTAGAGTGATGACTTGTGAAGGCTGGACGAACCTATGCATCACTCCTGAGCGGGGCATGAGAATCACCGATGGCTTGTTGACGGGCTTTCATGAACCTAGCGCATCACACCTGCTTATGCTGGGAGCACTGGCCAATCTATCTCATTTGCAGCTTTGCTATGATGAAGCTTTAAAGCAACGTTATCATTGGCATGAGTTCGGGGATTTGCATTTAATATTGTAGCAAATAAAAGAGGTCAGAGGACAGACCGCTTTGCCGTCAGAGGTCAAATGATGTTAAGTCTGATTTCTGACAGCAAAGCGGTCTGTCCTCTGACCTCTTTTAAATCCCAGGTTTACTGATTAGCAAAAATCATGTGGGACAGTGCGTACACAACTACGGTGATCACCATTCCGATCATAAAGATGCTGTACGTGGTATGCAGGCGGCTGTATTTCCTTCCAAGGGAAAGCCCAAGGAAATACATGTCGTTCACGATGGTCTTGTCCAATAGCTCGTCGCTTTCCACTACTTTTTTCAACCCCTCCCGGTAATCATTTTGGGGCATTTTGAAAAAGTTGCCAAAGAAGAAAAGATTGGTGTTTCCCTTATCAATTTTGTTGAGGTCAGTAGAGCCACCCATTTTGGCAGGTCGGGTAGCAAGGGTGGCAAATACAATAGAAAGGATGCAAGTGAGCGTCAAGGCTATAACGGAATAAATAAGGTAGGGGGTTTGTTCTATTTGCTTAAATAACAACGGAATGCCCACAGTGATGATCGCCGAATTGATGGTGAGCATGATGTTAGCCTTGTTGTCGGCGATGTTTGTCAAGTCAATTTGGTTGCGGAGTGTTGTTTTGAACATCATCTGTGCCGATTTGCTACTGTTGAGCGAAAAGTCGAGATCATCCGCCGCCTTTTTTTTGCCTCTCTTTTTTTCTTTGGAATCCAGTTGTTTTTTGAATTTTTTTAAGGCGTAGCGTTTTTCCTCGCCAAAAAGTGCTTTGGCCTCTCCCGTGAAAAATTTATGGGAACCCCAAAATTCAATATTGTTTGCTAACCAATCTTGCTCCGACATTTCAATGCCTCGGAATACCTCCCATTCATGGCGGAGGGCCATGGATTTAGCTTGATAGGTGTGTTCTAACGTGTTGAAATCAGCGTCTTTGAGAATTTTTTGCTCCAATGTTTCTGGAACTACCCCAACCCTTGTTGCATCTATGAGCTGTAGGATTTTATCTGTTTTTTCTTTTGGATAATTGTTTTTTCCAAGAAATTCTTTTGCTATCTCTTTGCTGAAATCTTCATGCAGTTCGTATTGTTTTGTAAAACCTGTGTCGTGGAACAAAGCCGCCAATTCAAGTAATTCAAGTTCGTTATCAGACAATCTATAAGCTTTTCCTAACCTCAAAGCTGCATTCCTTACAGATAAGGTATGCGGTAAATCATGATAACGATGGTCATCGGTAAGACCTTCTTGTAACATGGCCCTTACGTACTGTTCCGCCTTTTTCACAATATGGTTTTCCATGCCGTCTATTTTAAAGGGAATAAAAGTAGTGGATTTGGATATTTTAGCAAAGAGTTAGGTGTTTTTCTGAAATGAGGATGGATAGCCGGAATGACTCAATTCTTAGTCAGGGAAAATTTCTATCAATCGAACAAGGCTAATATCTTTAAAGGCAAAGATTTAAGGCTATTTCTGTTTATTAAAGTCGGGTCTTCATCCTGCTAACTATTTGGTTTTTCCATTCCAAAAAATTTCCGGCGATGATGCGATTCCTTGCTTCTTCAACTAACCAAAGGTAAAAACAAAGATTATGCAAAGTGGCAATTTGTGCACCGAGAGCTTCATGATTGGTGACTAAATGCCTGAGGTACGCTTTTCTGTGGTGGCGACTGGTATGGCTGGTACTTGTTTCATCAATAGGGGAAAAATCCTCTTTCCATTTTGCATTTTTGATATTGATAATGCCTTCTGAGGTATAGAGCATTCCGTGACGGGCATTGCGGGTAGGCAATACACAGTCGAACATATCAATGCCAAGAGCGATGTTCTCCAAAATATTGATCGGTGTGCCAACGCCCATCAGATAGCGGGGTTTTTCTTTTGGTAAAATATCACAGACGATTTCTGTCATGGCATACATTTCTTCATCTGGTTCACCAACAGAGAGGCCTCCAATTGCATTGCCTTCCCGTTCGAACGAAGCGATCGTTTCTGCTGACTGTTTACGCAAATCGGAATAGGTGCTGCCCTGGACAATGGGGAAAAGCGTTTGGCTATAACCGTATAACTCCTCGGTAGCATCAAAGCGGTCGCAGCAGCGCTTGAGCCAGCGGTGGGTCATTTCCATGGAGTTTTTTGCGTAGCGGTATTCGCATGGATAAGGGGTACATTCGTCGAAGGCCATAATGATGTCGGCGCCAATTTCCCGTTGGATGTTCATGACGCCTTCTGGGCTAAAAAAATGTTTTGACCCATCTATGTGCGATTTGAAAGTAACGCCCTCTTCCTTGATTTTTCTTTTGCCACTCAGTGAATAGACCTGATAGCCCCCGCTGTCTGTCAACATCGGGCGCTCCCATCCAATGAACTTGTGGAGGCCGCCCACCTGCCTCAATGTTTCCGTGCCCGGCCGCAGGTACAGGTGGTAAGTATTTCCCAAAATGATCTGTGCTTTTATTTCATTGGACAGTTCGTGCTGGTGGATGGCTTTTACAGCGCCGACTGTTCCTACTGGCATGAAGATGGGCGTTTCGATCTGGCCATGTGCGGTGGTGATGAGGCCGGCGCGGGCGGATGAGTTTGGGTCGGTATGTTGAAGTTGAAAATCCAATAAGAGAATGAGTGAATGAAAGAATGAGTGAATGAAAGAATGATGGTAGTGCTTGATATTCGCTTATTCCATCATTCACTTATTCTCTCATTTATACTAGGTAAGCTATTCCGAATGCCATCACCGTCAAAATCATCCCATACATGAACACGGCATAACAATAACTCAAGTAGCGGTATTTTTTTGCCAAAACAACGCCGAGATAATAGAGGTCTTTAGTCATGGAGCTATAAAGGAAATCTTGGTCTTTGAGCATTTCCATCATGCCCCAGTGATAGTCTTTGAGAGGCATTTCATAAAAATTTCCAAAAAACAAAAGGTTGGCCGTTCGCTTCTTTATGTCTTCTCGGGTGAACTTGCCTTCGGTTATTTTGGGACGGGTGGAAAGTGTCGCAAGTACAATGGCTACAATGCATACAAGGAGTAAAAGGATCGTCGGGACAACCAAATGTTTTGAATCTTCAAGCAGGGGCAACAGTTGAGGGAGGGCAATGGAAATCACAATGGCATTGATGCTCAACATAATGTTGGCCTTGTTATCGGCGATGGAACTAAGGTTGATGTGGGTACGGTAAGTTGTCCGGTACATCGTTTCTACACCGCGGCCAAGGTCGAAGTTTCTAAGATCTATTTCCGACGGGTGCATGCCGGGCTTGATCTTTTTTTTCTTTTTTTTCTTCCTTTGTTTTTTCTTTTTTTCAAGTTTTGGGAGAGCCTCTACGGAGTCTACCTTGGTTGGGTTGAGGCGCTCGTGTTGCTTTTGCAATTGCTTAATGTGTTTGAGCTTTCTTTTTCCGTAAAGTTCGTGAGCAGCCGATGTAAAATAAGTATGGTTCCCCATAAAGTCGAGCTCAAACTGTATCCATTCTTGCTCTGACATGAAGATACTCCGTGTCATCAATAATTCTTGCCGCAGCCTGCCGCAGCGATCCCAGTATATATCTTTCCCCAAATGGCTTAAATCCGAATCGCAAATTATTTCCTCCAGCAAATCTTTTGGTTTGAATGGCAGTTTTGTGGCCATAATGCAACGGGTGATGACGTCAAGATCCTGCTCTGGCACATTGTGTTTGGAAAAAAAATCAACGGCAAATTTGCAACTGCGCTCCTCATGTCCTTCAGCCCCTTCGATATAGCCTGTGTCATGAAACCAAGCGGCCATCTGCAACAATTCCAATTCCCGGCCATTCAAACCACAGCCTTTCCCCACGAGCTCTACCGCTTCCACTACATTTTTGACATGTTGAAAATCGTGGAACACATACTCTGCCCCGATGTTTTTTTTAAAAAATTCGGAAACATGCGCCTTGGCAAGGGATATAATATCTTGGTTCGTCTGTGCCATGTTGAATATTGGGAGCGGCGAAGTTATAGAATTTAATGGTTAAATAGTGGGGTGGTTTCATTGTTTCATAAAACAATGAAACAATTCTTATTCACAAGGCCAAAGCCAATCATCCAGTTTAAATGTTTTGGGTTTATAAGAGTAATGCCACCATTCGGTAGAAGTAGAACGGAAGCCGTGGGCATCCATTGTTTCTACCAGCAAAACGCGGTTATTTGTTATATGGTCGGGGTGGTCGCCGTAACTGTGGTAAGCTTCGTAGCCAAAATAGTCAAAATCGGTGCCCATGTCCAATTCGTTGCCAAGGCTGTCTACGATGGTCAGGTCAACGGCCATGCCACGATTGTGCATAGAACCTTTTCGTGGGTCAGCTACATAGCGTGGGTCAGGCACTTTGTTCCATAGTTTCCATTGTATGGGTCTGGGACGGTAGCAGTCGTACATTTTGAAACCATAGCCTTTTTTTTGCAAAGCATGATGTGCCTTTATGACCGCTGCTGCCACATCAGGGCGGAGGAAACAGCGCCCACAGTCGTACATTTTTTCTTTTACAAAATTGTTTTCAGTAGCATAACGGAGGTCAAGGAGGATGGTTGGGTCGAGGTGGGTGAGTTCTTGCCAGAGGGTAGTGTCGTAGTCGGGTTCGATTTGTTCAGGTTCGTTGACTACTTCTTCATTTGGTTTAGTTGTATCTGAGGGTGAGGTGTCGGTTTTTTCAGTTTCCGGTTTTGGGTCGGTAATTATATCAGGAGGCGATTTTTTTTGGGTGCATTGAATGATAAAAATGCAGGTGAGCAGGAATATTGTTCGCATGGAAGAAGTGTTTAAAGTCAATGTGATTGGACAAATGTAAAGAAACTGTTTTCCTTATTATGGATGGAATAAAGTTATTGCTAAAAAAGATAATGAATACAAAAACGCCTGCTCCTAAAATCCGAAGCAGGCGTTTTTCTGAATTTTCATTTGATTTTGACTAAAAACATTTTCAATAGCTTTCAAACGCTTGATTCAATTCCTCCAACACCGCAGGCAACATCCCCTCAAATTGCACCATCATATCAGCGATCACTTCTACATCGTCCTTAATAGGTGGATTGTCTTTCTGTTTGGTCAGTTGTTCTATTTTCAGGTTAGCATTGGTCATATCCGCATTTCCGATAAAGGCAAGTGTGGATTTCATTTTATGGCTCACCTTGCTCAGTCCTTCCCATTGCTGTTCAGCGAACAGGGATTTCATTTTATTAAATTCTTCTGGGAGCTCGGTAAGCAGTATTTCGAGCATGGTCTGCTCCATGTCGCGGTCTCCGTCGGACATGAGTTTGAGGTAGTCCAAGTTGGTAAGTCTCATTGTGGTGTGCATGGGTTTTACCGTTTGATGTATTTCGCAATTTTTTGGAAAAGGTCTTCGGGCTCGAACGGTTTGAGTACGTAATTGTCCATGCCATATTCCTTGAATTTTTCATCTTTGGAAATATGAGCGTGGGCCGTCATTGCAAGGATGGGCATTTTAGCCTTTTCAGGTGGGAATTGCTCACGGATATATTTAGTAGCTTCGTACCCGTCCATCACAGGCATTTGAATGTCCATCAATACTAAGTCAAAATCTTGTTCACGAAGCAAATCAATTGCTATTTGTCCGTTTTCTGCAATGGTCAATTGTATATTCTCCCATTTTCGTTCCAAAGTTTTTCTGGCTACTATCTGGTTCATTTTATGGTCTTCCACCAATAGAATGGAAAAGGTAGCATCATCTGTTAGTGGAGGTGCGTCATGCTGAATTTTAGCAGGCAAGCCATCTGGTTCTTCGGTCGTTTCAAAAATGAGATCGAAAAAGAAAATCGATCCTTTTCCAAGCGTACTGGTAGCGCCGATCTTACCACCTTGCAGCTCGACAAGGTTTTTGCATATGGAAAGGCCAAGTCCTGTACCCTCAAAGATCCGGTCCTTTTGGCGGATGCGGGTAAACGTTTCAAAAATAGCATCTACCTTGTCTTCAGGTATGCCGATGCCTGTGTCTTCAACAACAAATTTCAATTGCACACTGTCGATAATATCGTACAGCTTTTTGATATGGACTTTCACATAACCTTCGTCCGTAAATTTAATGGCATTGCCTACCAAATTGTACAATACCTGATTGAGCCGCAATTTATCCCCGCTGATATAACGGGGGATTCCCTCATCCATAAGAACTTCGAGATATAGGTCTTTTTCCTGGGCTTTGTACTGCATGACGTTTACGAGATTGTCCATGACCTCGTGCAGGTCGAAAGGCTTATTTTCAAAAACGACTTTCCCGTTTTGTATTTCACTTACTTCGAGTATGTCATTGACGACGCCCAATAAGATTTCGGAAGAGTGCTTGATGGATTTTACGAGATTCATTGATTCTTCCTCAATGTCCATTTGTAGCAGTAGATTGCTCATGCCGAGGATAGCATTCATGGGTGTCCTCATTTCGTGGCTGATGCCTGCCACGAACTGTTCTTTCATCTGAGCGCTCTGTCTGGCGAGGTCTCTTGCCTTTCGCATATTTTCGGCCTGTCGCAATTCGGTGACATCCCTCAGGATACAATTGTACCCGATGAAATCATCTGTTACGATGATATTGGCAGTCAACATGCACTCTCTTTCTTCGCCTTTCTTGTTGAGAATTTTTATATCGTAATCCTTTACCGATTTCTGGTTCTTTAACTTTAACAAAAACTCGTTTTTCCTTTCAACGGGATGATATAAAGTATGGGCATCGTTCAAGGCAAGCAACTCTTCCCGGGTAAGGCCAAAAAGGTTGATAGTAGATTGGTTGAAGTCTATGAATTTGCCATCAAGGGTGCAGATAAAGAGGGAATCCCTTGACTGGGTGAAAATTTCCTCATACCGCTCCTGGCTTTTGGTCATTTCGTCCTCAGCCAATTTGCGTTCGGTGATGTCCTGTATAATTCCTTGGCAGACCAGTTGGTTGTCCTCAGATCGGTTGGTGAGGCACTGGATGAACACATGCCGAAAAGAACCGTCCAATCTCTTGATTTTCAAATCCTTTTTCACTTCGCCTTCAGAGGAAGTGGCTTCGTGGACTTGCTGTAAGCTATCCAATGGGAAACTACTGTCTTTCTCTGCTACGTTGCAGCCAAAAATGCGGTACACCTCATCAGATGCTTCAAAAAAACCGGAATTGGGGTAGTATTCCCAGTTGCCGATTTTGGCAATGCGCTGTGTCTCCTCTAACCTTTTAAGCACTTTGTTCCGTTCAATGGAAAAACGAAGGGTTTTTGCCAGCTCGTCTGCATCAAAAGCGCCTTTCACCAAAAAATCCTGTGCGCCTGCTTTCACTGCTTTCAGGCCGAGTTCTTTGTCCGAACGGCCTGTGAGGACGATGATATTGTTTTGGGGATACTCTGAAATGAGTTTTTCCAGAGTATCGAAACCGCTGCTGTCGGGGAGGGTCAGGTCGAGGAATATGGCTGCAAACTCCTCCCCAGTTTGCAGGGCATCCAAGCCGCTTTGCAAGGTAATTTTATTAATGACCTCGCAATGCTGCAAATCGGATTCCATGAGGAATATTTCAACCAATTTGGCATCGCCGGGGTTATCTTCGATCAACAGTACTTTGTTGGTAGCTACCATAGAGGAATTAGGTGGGACGGCCGAAGTCGCCAGCAATCCGTAATGTAAACTAAAATTTTTCACTCGCCCTAAATTTATACATTTTCACAAAATATGATAACGGAGGGAAATGTGCATGGTATTTTCAATTTAGATAAAAAACACGCCTTGACCGTTGGGAAAAATGAAGTGAATATAGGGGGAAGAAGTAACGGGAGATAAATGTCTTTAGCCTGTCAAACTAAATTGTTATTAACCATCAAATAAACTGTTCGGCAAAACACTCATAATCAACGAAGTGCCTAACTATTCACCGATCAACTAATTACTGGTCACTGCGCTGTTCAAGTTTTTTCTTTTGGTAAAAAGATGAAATTGGCGCCCAGATCGCTCAAAACAAAAAGGCACAATTCACCGTCGTGGTTTTTATAGACCAATTTAAAATCTTCCACTTTTTCAGGGGAAAGGATCTGCTTGGTAACAAATTCTTCGAGGGTGGAAGCATTCACAGACCAGTTGTCTTTGATAGCTTCCCTATCAACGATATTTATGCCAATATCTACTGTATGCTGGTGGACTACGAATATGGGGAATGCAGAAACTTCTTTCGTCATAATCACATCCGCCGCTTCTCCCAATGCTTTCAAATAAGGCATCAGTTCTTTTTTCAACCTTTCAAAGTGCTCGCTGTTTGATTTTTTCATGTAATAAGCAGTGTTTGTTCGACTTCGTGCAAATGTAAATCATTCATCATTCACCAATTACTATTCACTGTTGTCTAAACTTTGGGAGTTTTACAGTTCCATTTACATTTGTGCCTTCTTTTAAAAAAAGAACAAAAATGGGCTTCCCTGCCTGCCTTCGGTAGCAAGCCTTATATCCTATTGCATACTGTCCATGAGTGACTTCATCAAACACGAATGCGGGGTCGCACTGATCCGGCTGCTCAAACCAATTGACCACTATCTCGATAAATACGGGACAACCCTCTATGGCCTCAATAAGCTCCAATTGCTCATGGAAAAGCAGCGCAACAGAGGGCAGGACGGAGCTGGCCTTGCCACTGTCAAACTGTATAGCAAACCAGGGTACAAAATCATTGACAGGAAACGGAGCAATGGACAAAAAGCCATTCAGAGTATTTTCAAAGATGTCTACGGAGGGTACAATAAATTGACTAAAAAGCAGCGTAAAGATGTGCAATGGCAGAAGGAAAATGTACCATTCATGGGCGAACTCCTTCTCGGCCACCTTCGCTACGGCACCCACGGCGTGAACAGCGTGAAAAACTGCCACCCGTTTATTCGAAAAAGCAACTGGATCAATCGCACTTTGGTCGTAGCAGGAAATTTTAACCTTACTAATGTAGATGAACTGTTCAATGAACTCGTTGGCTTTGGCCAATACCCAATGGAACGGACGGACACTGTCACCGTCATGGAAAAGATCGGTCACTTCTTGGATTCCGAAGTGCAACGCCTTCACAATTGGTACAAACACGACGGCCATTCTAATGAGGAAATCAATGAGCTGATATTTGAAAACCTTGACATCCAGAAGATTCTGAAAAAAGCGACAAAACATTTCGACGGTGGCTACACGATGGCAGGGGTCATTGGTCACGGCGATACTTTTGTCTTACGTGACCCCAATGGAATCCGGCCTGCCTATTATTACCATGATGACGAGATTGCTGTCGTTACCTCTGAACGCCCACCGATACAGACAGCCTTTAATGTGCATATTTCAAAAGTGAAAGAAATATCGCCTGGTCATGCACTCATTGTCAAGAGAAATGGGTCGGTATCAGAAGTGCCTTTTACTGAATCCGGTGAACGGAAGTCCTGCTCTTTCGAGCGCATTTATTTTTCCCGTGGTAACGACAAAGACATCTATGACGAACGGATAAAATTGGGAGAAGAGCTATCGGAGAGGGTACTACAAGCAGTGGGCTATAACCTTGAAGAAACTGTTTTCTCTTTTGTTCCCAATACAGCTGAAAGTGCATTTGAAGGAATGGTAAAGGGCATCGAAAAAAAGATAATCCCTGTAAAAGCGAAAAAAATAAAAGCCTTAGGTGAGAATGCTGATATAACAGACATTGAAAATATAATAAACCTTACCCCACGGGTGGAAAAAATCATCCATAAAGACGCCAAACTCCGCACCTTCATCGCCGATGATGGTTCCCGTGACAACCTCGTCACCCACGGTTACGACGTCACCTATGGTCTTATCCGAAATGAGAAAGACACTCTTGTTCTCCTTGATGATAGTATTGTACGGGGTACTACACTTCGAAACAGTATTATCCGAATCGTCGCCCGCCTGCGGCCCAAGAAGATCATCATCGTTTCAAGTGCTCCGCAAATCCGCTACCCCGATTGTTATGGCATTGATATGTCGAAAATGAAAGACTTTGTGGCTTTTCAGGCATTGGTTGCTTTATTAAAAGAAAATGGAAAATTGTCCGTATTGGACGAAGCTTATGCGCGATGTGTTGCCCAGAAAGATTTGCCAAAAGAAGAAATCACGAACGAGGTAAAACCATTGTACGATCTTTTTTCAGCCGATGAGATATCAAAAAAAATAGCTGAACTAGTCACGCTTGAAGATATTGAACCAGAGGTAGAAGTTATTTACCAGAATATAGAAGGCTTGCACAAAGCCTGCCCCAACCATCTCGGCGATTGGTATTTTACGGGCAATTTTCCGACACCCGGGGGAAATAGGGTGGTGAATAAAGCTTTTATGATTTATATAGAGGGGAAGGATGAACGGGCGTATTAAATGCAAATTCAAGTAAAAGTGCAAATCCAAAAACACCTGCTTCTGATTTTAGGGGCAGGCGTTTTTTTTAAAATATTAATCTATGTCAAATAGACTTGAAGAGCCAAATAAAATATCTTTTAAAATTTCTGGATCATCTTCCATCTACTTGCGACATATTTTTAAAGCTGTTGGAAATGACCTGATTTCAACTTCTATTTCATCCCAACTTTTTTGTTTAAAATAAATATCCCGGAATAAGGATTTTAAGAGTTCACTCCTGCTCTCATCACAATAATTCAGGCATAATGTATCAATCATATATTGAACTCTTTTTGCAGTGTCGGCATCCAAATTTTTATTTGGCCTGAATTCGTGCGTGGATAAATTATATTCCAATAATTGAAAAGGATCATAATTTTCTTCATCAGTTTTAAAATATAATCTACCGATTTGTTTCCTTTAAATTTAACAGAATTGACTTCCGCATCTATCATGAAAAAATTGTCCCATAGCCATCCTTTCGTAGATTTCTTACTGGGATCAAAATGTTCGAGACTGCCTTTTGGTTTTGAATCTATATTAGAATTGAATCTTCCATCTTCCCAATTATTTTCAGAATAATATTCCTTTTTGCAAAGGATTTGTTCGGTGTATGCGCATATCCCATTTTGGCAATGATATAGCTGCATCACAATGTCACGATAATATTTTCCTTTTGACGAATTATATTCATCATGATGTAAGTTTTTGTTTTCGAACTCTTCTTCCCAACTTTTGTATGCTGTGGAGAGGTTGCAGGTTTTGTCAATTTTTCTCATGTTTTGTAATTGCCCAAGTGTCGGAGAGATCATCTGCCAATCGGAGGTATTTTTCGATTAATTCCTTGTTTTCTGGAGAAGGGTTTTTTATTTCTTCTTTTGAGAATTGTTTTACTTTATCTTTTAGTATGGCCAGTTCTTGCATTTTTTCAGAGCGCTTTTTATCGCTCCCTCTCTTCCTGTTTTTTTTCGCTCCACGAAAATTGTCAAAGAACCATTTTTCTTTACCCTTTTCTTCTTCAAATAATCTTAATCGAGCATTGATGGATTCCTTTTTGTAATCCTTTACTTTTTGATAATATTTTTCCCACAATGATTCTAATATGCTTATCTCAAACCTATAATAATTTATTTCTGCATTTGTATTGTATTTTAATTTTGTTTCTTCAACCTTTTCCACGCCATTTTCATAAGTCTCATTATTTATGCCATAATTAGCTATGCCAGCAGGAAAGTGAAGTATTGTCTTGGCTGTTTCTATTTGAATTGAGTCTTGGTTTATAGCTTTTACGGCAGAGCTTGCAGTTAAAAGTATTCTTCGCTTTATCTTTTCATTGACACTAAACCACATGCTTGATTTATCAATTCCTTTCCAATTTGGTATATATGCATTTGATGATTTATAACCTGCACGAGTAGTGTCCGCTATCAACTCCAACAGCGTCGTCTTCCCTGTCCCACTCTGCCCAATAAAACAAACCTTATCCAAAGGCTGGCCCTCCTTCTCATGCCCTTTCGGATAAGTCAATTCCAATTCAAAATCCTCAAACTGGTGGTATTTTGAAATATGTATTTTGCTGATTTTCATATAAAATTAAACTTGGAAATTCAAAGTTACAAAAACTATCTCTGCATGACCTCCAACAAACCAGTAAACCGCTTTACCGCCTTATCGTTCCGCACTGCCATATAAAGTGCCTTTTTCGACCCGACCAATATCACCAATTTTTTCCCCCTCGTAATTCCGGTGTACAATAAATTCCGGTACAACATCATATAATGCGAAGTATGGATCGGAATAATTATGCAAGGACACTCACTCCCCTGATATTTATGGATGCTGACGGAGTAGGCGAGGGTCAATTGATCGAGGTCAGTAAAATCATAAATAATATCTCGGCCATCTATTTCCACAATTAATTCATGTTCTTCCCGATCAATATGACGGATATATCCAACGTCGCCGTTAAATACTTCGAGGTCGTAATTATTACGGAGTTGCATCACTTTGTCGTTCTCATGAAAAGTACGGCCTAATTTCACCAATGGCTCATAGCTAGGATTTAATTTTTTTTGCAACACCTCATTTAAGCTTCTATTTCCAATGATGCCCCGATTCATCGGACTCAAAACTTGAATGTCTAAAAAGGGATCGAATTTATAAGCCTTTGGCAAACGGCTTTCTACCAATTGGCAAATTAATTCAGGTATTTTTTCCGAGTCGTCCTGCTCCATGAAAAAAAAGTCGCTGTCTTTATTATTGGATATATCTGGAAATTCACCTGCATTGACTCGGTGCGCATTGGTGATTATTTTCGAATGGGCTGCCTGCCGGAATATTTCCGTTAATTTCGTAATCGGAATTTTTCCTGAATCAATTAAATCATCCAATACACTGCCTGCCCCCACACTCGGCAATTGATCTACATCACCCACTAAAATTAATCGGGCATTGGTTGGTACGGCTTTTAATAAATTGTACATTAATACGGTATCTATCATACTTGCCTCGTCCACAATCAATAAATCGCAATCAAGTGGGTTTTCCCTATTTATTTTAAATCCATTTATGGAAAAATCAAACTCCAATAAAGTATGAATGGTACTCGCTTTCATACCCGTAATTTCTGACATGCGTTTGGCCGCACGTCCCGTCGGGGCAGCGAGCATTATTTTAGATGTCAATTGATGGCTGACCAATAAAATAACTTTTGTGATGGTGCTTTTTCCTGTACCTGGGCCACCAGTAATAATATGTGCTTTTTCGCTCAAAGAACTACCTACTGCCAGTCGCTGGGTTTCTGCCAATTGAATATTTAATTTTTTTTCTGCCCACCCGACCGCTTCTTTTATTTTTACGTCCCGCAAATTAGAAGCACCATTTTTAATTCTTTTTAATTCTTTTCCAATTCCTTCTTCGCATACATGGAATAATTGCAGCCAAACACATGCCGTTGGTTGCTCTTCAATTATTAATGGCTTTATAATTATTCGCTCTTCTTTTTCAATATGTGCCAGCCGAGCAGCAATTAGGTTAGCCTCCACTTCCAATAATTCCTGTGCTTTTTCCAAAAATTTATCAACGGGAAAACAAGTATGGCCATCATCGGAAATTTGGTGCAGTGCATATTCCACTCCAGCGTCAATGCGGATATCGCTCTCTTTTTTGATGCCCATTTTTTGCGCTGTCTGGTCAGCTGTTTTGAAGCCGATGCCCCAGATGTCACGAGCCAATTGGTAAGGGTTGTTTTTAATTATTTTAATGCTATCATCGCCATATGTTTTAAAAACCTTTTGGGCATAGGTCGGGCTGATGCCATAGCCCATGAGAAAAGTCATCACCTCCCGAATGGCTTTTTGTTCGGCCCATCCTTCTTTAATTTTTTGGATTCGTTTGGGGCCGATTCCATCAATGTCCTCTCTCAGTATATCTGGCTGTTGGTCAATGATGTCAAGTGTTCTTTCCCCATATTTATTGACGATCTGCTCGGCGAAGTGCTTGCCAACGCCTTTTATCATGCCGCTTGCCAAATACTTTTTGATGCCTCGTATGGTAGCAGGCTGTGTCACTTGATAGTCTTGCACCACAAACTGAAAACCAAATTTTGGGTCGTTTTTCCAAAAACCTTCACAACGCAACGTTTCGCCTACTTGTACAGAAGTCATCGTACCGACGATGGTAGTCAGTTCAGGTTTTCCCCCTTCTTGCAACCTGGCTACAGTGTAGCCGTTTTCGGCATTCTGGAAGGTGATGCGTTCGATATGGCCGGTGATGGTGTCCAATTGGATTTTTTGGGAGTAAAGATAATAGCTGAGGAGAAAAAAGGTAAAGTTGAATTTGTAAGAGAAACAATTTTTTTATATCAGGCGTGATAGCATTGCTTGGATCCCCAATAAAAAATCGTTTAGAGGGAATTCACATTTCCGAAAGATCTAAATTTTTGGAAAGGTCGGTTCCAATAAATACTGCTTTTTAATGTGGAACCATAGAGTTGACAACACGAATAATGGTTTATTTCCTGATTATTTTTTATTATATAATTATTCCTCTTTTTTATTTTTAAAAATATATACCGATACTATGATTTAAAATTCAATTTTCGATTGAGGGGAAATGTTTTTAATAGAAATTAATTTTTTCCTTGTACGTCAAATAATTTTATTAAAATGTCCTTTTGTCAGCAACCGGATTTAGGAAATTGTACACTAACGCTGACGGGTTAAAAGTACCGTCGGCGTTAGTGTACTATATGAATAGTCTGTACATTAATTCTTCAATATTTTTTTACTAATTATTGAACCTGTAATCTTATCGGAAATAACAATGTGGTACAATCCAGTTGGGAAAGTAGAAACGTTGAGCGTTATTTTGTCTCCCAAATTAATTTCGTTGGATTGAAATTTCAGTCTTCCTACTATATCATAAATATTAATGGAAAGATTGGTGTTAATTAATTCATCAGGAATATTGATTATTGAAAAGGTATTAGTTGCAGGGTTTGGAACGACTTTAATATTCTGAAGTTCATTCTCTTTGCCACTAATGTTATTGATGATCGTTCCTTTAATATTTACATCGTCTAAAAGAAATCCATCCGCAGCGCTTCCGCTAAAGTCATTTTGACCTCTTTGCTGAAATCGAATAATAAAACTGTCAGATAATTCTAAATTAACGATTACTGCTAATGAATCAACATTTAGTTGATAAAATTGGTAACCATTGGTGCTTTCAAAATCAAACGTATATACCTTCTCAAAACTTTCCCCACCATTATCACTAAAGTAAATTCCATCATCAGATTGAGTTTCTTCTATAATATCATTAAGATAAAAGGAAAAACTAACTTGTGTATGATCCATTAAATTAAGATGCAAATCCAAAGCGTTTGTTGTGTATGTCCCATCACATATTTTTCCCATTCGAACAGCGTATGTTGAACCGTTATACCCTATCCCACTTACTATTTCTACTATGCTCATTGGATTGGTAATGGCATCATCAGAAATTATTGTGGATGTTTTATCCGCAAAATTCCATGCCCATGATTTTTTAAAACTACCAAGTTCAAAATCATCTTCAAACGGTAATGTGGCATATTCCAATTTGGGGTCATAAACATGTACTTTGTCCAAATAGAACCCGTCAGAATTGTTTGCAGAAACTCCAGAAAAATCATCTTGCCCCGTTTGCTGAAACCTGATGACAAACTGGTCAGAGCGCCAATTTAAAGTATTGTCTTCGGCAAGTTGGTCTACATCAATCGGTGGGTGCTGGCCGAATATTTTTTTGTAAGAAAAAGATTCAAAATCACACCATTCATCGGGAAAAAGATCGAGTACCTTTTTGAAGCTGACGCCCCCGTCATCGCTAAAATAAATGCCGTCGTCGGCCTGTGTCTCGTCAATCTTGTCCGCTATCAAAAACGTCATCTCCACATTTGTAAGGGAAGTGTCTGACAGGTCGAGGTGCAGGTCTAGGGCGTTGGTCGTGAACACTCCATCGCATCTCCTTCCCATAAGAACGCCTGGGGTTCCGTCCAACCCAGCCTGATCTGCAACATGCACGATGCTCATAGGACTTGTAATGGCACTCCCTGTGGCAATCGTTGCCGTCTCGTCCGCAAAATTCCATGCCCAAGATTTATCAAAATAGCCTAGGTCAAAATCGGCCTCATAACCTTCATCGCAAGTTATTTTAGCATATTCCAATTTAGGGTCATAAACATGTACATTGTCCAAATAGAACCCATCAGAGTTGCTTGGGGAAGTAGAAGTCCCGGAAAAATCCTTTTGCCCGGTCTGCTGAAACCGAACGACAAATTGGTCGGAGCGCCAATTTAAAGTATTGTCTTCGGCAAGCTGGTCAACATCAATCGGTGGGTGCTGGCCGAATATTTTTTTGTAAGAAAAAGATTCAAAATCGCACCATTCATCGGGAAAAAGATCGAGTACCTTTTTGAAGCTGACGCCCCCGTCATCGCTAAAATAAATGCCGTCGTCAGCCTGTGTCTCGTCAATTTTGTCCGCTATCCAAAACGTCATCTCCACATTTGCAAGAGAAGTGTCTGACAGGTTGAGGTGCAGGTCGAGAGCGTTTGTTGTGAAGACTCCGTCACATCTCCTGCCCATCAGAACGCCCGGGGTTCCATTCAGGCCTACTTGGTTAGAAACGCCTACAATGCTCATAGGACTTGTAATGGCACTTCCCGTGGCAATCGTTGCCGTCTCGTCCGCAAAATTCCATGCCCAAGATTTATCAAAATAGCCTAGGTCAAAATCGGCCTTATAATCTTCATCACAAGTTATTTTAGCATATTCCAATTTGGGGTCATAAACATTCACGTTGTCCAAATAGAACCCGTCTGAGATATCTGAAGAAGAGGAAGTTCCAGAAAAATCGTTTTTTCCGGTCTGCTGAAATCGGACGACAAATTGGTCAGAGCGCCAATTTAAAGTATTATCTTCGGCAAGCTGGTCAACATCAATCGGTGGGTGCTGGCCGAATATTTTTTTGTAAGAAAAAGATTCAAAATCGCACCATTCATCGGGAAAGAAGTCTAGCACCTTTTTGAAACTAACGCCCCCGTCATCGCTAAAATAAATGCCATCGTCGGCCTGTGCCTCGTCAATCTTGTCCGCTATCCAGAACGTCAATTCAACGTTTGTAAGGGAAGGGTCGGACAGGTCAAGGTGTAGGTCTAGTGCGTTGGTCGTAAAGTTTGCGTCGTCAAATAATTTTCCAATCAAAACTCCAAATGTATTGTCCAAACCTGCACCATTTACTATGTCAATTCTTCCACCTGTGCTACCATTAATATTTGGGTGTTTAGACCACGCAGGTTGAAAGCTGCCACTTTCGAAATCATCTTGAAAAGCGGAATCACATGTTATCGGAAAAGGCGTTTGCCCTAATAGCATAAAAGTGCAGATAAGAAAGCTAATTGTGGGGAGTAAATTTTTCATTAGATTTTTGTTTTTTTGATGAAAAAATTGGTTTAACAATTCAGCAATTTTTTTTGGACAATATGGCAAGTCAAAAAAAAACTGCTTTAATTTGAAAGCAAAGTTACCTGCGACAATAGCCTTTGCCGACTACATTTTTTCTGTGTTTTCCTGCCCCACAAGGATAGGTTTGGATATCTTAATTGGCTGTCAAACCCATTAAATGCAATGGTTTATTAAAAAGTACCAGCTCAATTTTTCCCACACCCCAATTTTTATAAACCCAATTTTCCTCACCTTAATTTTGGAAACCCAATTCCCACTCAATACTTTCACGCAAACAATAATACAATTAGCGTCAATGGAAAACACTTCCCTCGTCCGGCTGCTCCGGCAACTCACACCTAAGCAGATGCACCGATTGGATAAATTTCTCCAATCCCCTTATTTCACACAGAGTGTGCTGTTATACCGCCTATTTAAATATTTGAGAAATTGTTATCCTGAAATGGTTGGAAGTGAAATGAAAGAAGAAAACATCTTTAAGGCGTTGTTCCCCGACGACCCATTTGACAAAAAACGGCTGGGTAAAAAAAGGTCTGACTTAAAAAAACAAGTGGAACTGTTTTTAAAAATAGAAGCGTTTCAAGAGGATGCGGCAGCGCAACGCATTCAATTTGCAAAGGCGACGGGTAAATTTGAAGACGATCATTTTTTCAAAAACCATTTCAACCAATGCAAAAGGAAAATTGAATCATCAACGTCCAAAGGGCAAATGGAATACCTTGAATATTATTTGCTTTGGTTGGCTTGGTACAGGCATCCCAAAACGCAGAAATACAAAATCCGAAATAACCCGGTCTCAAAAATGATCGAATCTCTGGACGGGTTTCACCAATGCAGCAAACTGGCCCTGTCAGCCGAAGTGCTGAACCGCCAGCAGTTTTTGAAAGACGAAACTTTGATCGGTTTTCTGGAGGGCTTACTTGCAGAAATAAACAGGCAAGAAACATATCGTGACAATCCCGTCTTTGACCTATATTGCCAAATAGTAGAAATGCTGCAAAATAGAGAACCCGATGTTTGGGAAAAAATAGAAACCGTTTTCCGCAAAAAACATCACGAACTGCCTGAAATAGAAAAACGGGCAATTTATTTTATGATCACAAACAGTGTAACACGTATATACCATGAAAAAGACCCAACACAAATACACCGCCTATTCAGCCTTTACTGTTTTGGATTGGACGAAGGCATTCTATTGACTGATGGAAGATTGCCAGCATCCACCTTTATCAATATCAGCAACACTGCGGTATTGGCAAAAGAATACGACATGGCCAGTGATTTTATGATACAATACAAAAAGGTTTTACTGCCTGATATTGGGAAAGATATACATGCGCTTTGTCAAGCTTTCTTGTTTTTTCACCAAAAAGATTATTTAAAGGCTTATGATATCTTGCCCCATAATATTTTATCTAATTATAGGTTTGTTTTGTTAGAAAAAAGTTTGGCCGTCCGCTGTCTTTATGAAAAAGCAAAAGAAGACGATGCGGCAGAAGAAATGCTTGAAGATGCAATAAAGGCTTTCGAACTATTTATTGCCAGGGGAAAAGTATTGAGTAAAAAAGAAAGGAAACGCTATTTGAATTTCGTTTATATGATGAATAAAATAATGCGGTTGCGGATGAAGCGTTTTGCAAAGGTCAAAGAGAAACAAAGATTGTTAGGGCAACTTTCAAAAGAAACAAATATTTTTTCAAAGGAATGGTTGGAAGAAAAAATTGTTGAATTAAAATAAAAAGGAGGAGGCAAAAAATCCTCCTCCATTAAATTTAATTATTGACCAAATCTTCTGTTACAATAAATTCTGTATCCCCATCATTTCCTCCTTTTATAGAAGTTTGTTCGGGATTGGTCAAATGAAATTGCTGGAAAGCCTGCAGCCTGTTTGCGTGCTTCGATTTCATGGCACAAATAGTTTTGAAAAATGAG
Organism: Saprospiraceae bacterium; assembly: GCA_965222975.1. GTDB lineage: Bacteria > Bacteroidota > Bacteroidia > Chitinophagales > Saprospiraceae > UBA6168. The sequence continues at coordinate 758,265 of CBDCVJ010000086.1, forward strand.
ACAATAGGCTGCCAGTCATTGTCCTCCATCGTTGGGAGGCAATGTCATTGAAGGTATTCCGAAATGATTGTGCGGAGATGAACCTTGCCAGTGACGACAATAACTGGGGCCGTTAAAAACTGAACTTGTCGTTCACTGGTATTAGCAGGGAGAGGATTGAAAAAGGTAAACGGGAAAGAGAATTATTTTTTAAAAAATAATAAAAACCTGATGACAAACACATTCCAACTGAACTGGTTAAATATTATTTGCATGCTGTTTTTCTTTTCCATCTGGAGCTGTGAAAGGGAAAATAAAAAAAACCAAGACCAAAGATGCCCTGATGTGCAGGCTGTTGAATTTGATAAAAAGTTGTGCTTCGAGCGGCTGAAATTGCCTGAGCCATTGGAATCAAATCGTTCGCTGATTTTTTATTTGGACAGTTTGCAGGAAAATTATACGAATAATTTACCGGAATCAGATAGTTTGGAAAAACTTACAAAAGTTATTTTGGCGCTCGAAACCTTTTCTGTTGATCAATATAAATGGGCGGCAAGTAACCTTTACCTATTGAGGGCCACATTTCTTTATGAAATAGCTGATTACAATCAAATGCTGGATGACGCTTCTAAAGCCGCTACACTTTTGGAGGAGTATGGAATTCAAGATGATTGTACTTGGGCTTATAGCGCATTTGCTCATAATATGACAGGGCTTGCTTATCTGGGGTTAGATGATTTTGATAATGCCATAAATAATATGGAAACCTCTTTTAGTTTATACCATAAAGTTGGGTTGGATGACCAAGGAGTTGCTAATTATATCAATTTGGGATTGGCATTTTCCCAAGCAGGAATGGCAGAAGAGGCATTGAAATGGTATGGAAAAGCTGATTGCATATTTAATAATTTACCCCCATCAAAAATTGATTCATCTGAATATTTTAAGTTTTTCAATAATTACGCTCATGCTTATGATGTACAGAGTCAGCGTTCAAAAGAAGTGGGTGAGCTTCATTCATCGAATGAATGCTTGAACCTGTCATTGGAATATCGTAAAAAAGGGATTGATTGGGTAGGAGATAGGATATGGAGCGAAAAATTTATAGAAACGACGTTAATTTCTTTTTTAAATAAGGCTTTTACTTTTTCCATTTTTCCTGAATTTCATGGTGCACCTGACAGCACGAGGTTGTATGCAGGAAAATGTTTTGAGAAAATCGGACACGCACAACCATATTTGCAAACACTTATTAAAGCCATTGGCCTGCGCCACCTTGCTTATGCATCGGCAATGGAGAGTAACGATAAAAAAGCATTGAATTTTATTAATATGGCTATTGATACCGTTGATTCTAATACACCCAATTTAATCGCCTATAAAAGATATTATTCTGATTTTTTGTTTGCCAAAGGAGATGTCCTAAAAATGTGTGCCGACAAACAAACCGGCAATATCTTGCTTTTGCAAAAAAGCTTGGATGCTTATTTGATAGCAATGGATTTTCTTGATGAATACCGAAAAGAATTTGCGACGGACAAATCACTTGAATTATTTTTTAGGCCTAGGCTCCGTTTCTTTTCCGAAGCTTTTGGGGTTGCTTATGAATTGTTCAAAAAAAAACGTGATAATTCTTATCTGGACATTGATTTTCAAATAGCTGAAAGAAGTAAAAGTTATACTTTGAGGCAAGGTATATTTAAACAATTGGAAACGTGGAAAAAAGGTGGGCAATTAAGCGGGTTGGCAGAGCAAGAAAGGAATTATATTGACACGATAAGAAACCACGAGGTTAGCCTGCTTAATAACCCCAATGATTCTGAAGTGCAAAAATTATTGCGTATAGCAAAAGAAGATTTTGCATCGTTTATACGACGTCTTTCCGAAAGCAATAATCAAACAGAAAGAAGTTATTTTTTAAATCGGTTTGATAATTCCATTCCCTCAATTGAAGAAGTGCAGGAATGGATTCCAGATTCACAAACTGCTGTAATTGAGTACCAATTGGGCATTAAAAAAGGATGGGCAGTGGTTATAACATCTCAAGAATCATCCGTCACTGAATTTCCAATTGATTCTGCATTTCATGCGCTTGTCAGGCAATATGTGGAATATTTTAAAAGTGATAAAGGGTTTTTTAAAAAAACTTCGAGGGATTTATATCAGCATATATTTCAGCCTTTGGAGTCAAGAATTGGTGCAGAAATAAAAAACCTACTTATTATACCAGACGGTAAATTGTCAGAAGTATCGTTTGAGGGGTTATTACGGAAGCCTCCCAAAAATGAACCCCGTAATAAACTACCTTATTTGTTGGACAAATATTCCATTAATTATCATTATTCAATAGCTGGACTATTAGGACTTAAAAATTTGGAGAGCCTCAAGCCCAAAGCAAAGTCAACTTTTGCTGGATTTATTGCTAAGGTGGCACCTGAATTTTCTTGTGGTTATAGCAAATTAGATTCATTACGAAATATGACCATTCGGATGGGGGCCAGGTTTCAAAAGGGTGGAACGAAAAATATTTTTGAACATGCGACCATTGACGATTTTAAAAATAATGGAGGAAAATACAGAATAAATCAACTTACCATGCATGGATGTGCTGCGGAGGAAAATGGACAAGTCTTTTATCTTGAATTCTATGACAAAAAGAATGGGGGCAGTTCGCAACTTACCATACCTGAAGTTTATAATTTGTCAATAAAAAATGATTTAACTGTATTGAGTAATTGTCAAACAGCTCAAGGAAGTTTGGTGCCAGGGGAAGGTGTCATTAGTCTTGCCCGGGCTTTTGCTTATGCTGGATGCCCGGCAATTATAGCCATGAAAAGTGACGGATCAGATCAATCGACTGCTGAAATCCTTGAATACTTTTACGGAAATTTGGAAGCTGGACAACCAGTTGCCTTAGCCCTGTCGGAAGCAAAGCGTACTTTCTTTAAAAAACAAGAGGAACATCCATGGAAATGGAGCAATCTTGTATTCATTGGTGACCCCAGTATGGAATCTCCATTTTTATTGCAATAAGGATTGGGTGTGTTTTGGAAACGAACTTAATGGAATTTTATAAGTAGAATTAATGCCTTTTGCCTGCCCAATATCTCCAATGCCCACATAGGCAATGATGAGGTGGAAGGGGGCATCTTCTCTGTATAGGGCATTATCTTCTGCCTCTAATGCACATTCCAATAAATCAATAGATTGTTTAAAATCTTGTTGCTGATATAATTTTAAAACCCCCAAATAATACCTGACTTCCAAATCTTTGCATGGTTCGTCAATCTCTGAAAGTATTGCCGATAAATCTTTAATAGCTCCCGGATAGTCTCCAATAAATATTTTTCCTTTCCATGGGGCACTTCCAGTAACGTTTAGGTTTGAACTTTCATTAGTTTTCCAGTCTGCAAAAATCTTATCTCGCTCGTTTAGGTTAAACGGAAGATTTTTACTGCCTCCAAAGTAATTTAAAATAAAAAATAAAATGAGTATAGAAAGGATGATTCCAATTCCAATTATTAATCTTCTTCTGATCAGTTCATTTCTGTTTTCTTTTCTAAATTTCTCTAAACGCTCATTGGTTGCAACTTTTCGGGCAACTTTATTGGATGTCATATAAAAGGCTACTTCTTTTGCAAAGGCTTTATCTTTTGCTACCCTTTCATCAAAGAGTCGCTTTTCTTCTGGCGACATTTTATTTTCAAAAAAACGAACCATCAATTGATAATCCTCATAAGATTCCATGACTCTAATTTAAGTTATTGTAATAGCTTTTGAGTTTTTTTCGGCACTTCCAAGCCCGTGCTTTGATGCGGTCAGCAGTTGAACTGAGCATCTTTGCAATTTCTTTGTGCGAAAAACCTTTAACGTTAATATCGTTCAAGAGGCTATGACAAGGTTCATCGTTTGCTTTTAGCAGATTCCATGCTTTCTCCAATCGTTCATCATTGAATTCTAATTGCGCAGTTTGAATATTGGCCCATGCTTCAGCAGAAAATTTATCTTTTTGATATTCATCCAACATATCGAAGGATATCGTTTCCTTTAATTTGTTTTTCTTTTTTCCAACATCAATACACCTATAATTAAATATTTTTTGAAAATAAGTTTCTATAGCAGCTTCCCCTCTAAAAGGGGAATCTTCATTCCTCATCTTTCTGAAAAATTCTTCTAATGCAGTATTATATGCTTCTTTCAATTCAGCCTTGTCATTCAATTTTTTTTGTTTGAGAAAAACATGAAATATTTTACTAAGCCGGTATTCAATGTAGTGTTCAATGGATTTTCTTGTTATCGGATTTGTAGATTTTAATTGAGAAATAAGTTCGTTATCGAATATTTTCGTAAATATTGATTTGGTGGAACTATTTAAATAAGGTTGGAATTCTGACTTGCTGATTTCTTGGACAAAAAGATCAAATGCTGTATCAAATGATTGGAGTATTTCTTTTTTGCGCCCAGTGTATTGATTTTTTGGAGAGCGTTTCAATGAATTTTTTACCTTTTGAATAATATTGGCGTTCTCTGCAACTAACTTAAATTCATTTAATAGGCGGTGCTTTGTTCTGGAAACGGCTTTGGCCTTTTCCATTGCCTTTTCGGTTCTTAATATTTTAATATCAGATTTGTCCATTAGGTTTTGATAGAACAATATGTTGGTCAGGTTTGTACTTGTATATTTAGGGTGTCAAATAGTCATCATAAAATCTTTCCACCTGACACGGACAATTTGATCCTTCAAGTTTCCCCCTCACAACGGCAAATTCCCATGCTTCTTCCTCGGCAATTTCTCCACCTTATTCTCCAACATCGAAAACGCCTTAATTAATTTCCGCCGCGTATCTTTTGGATGAATCACCTCATCAATAAAACCCCGCTCGGCAGCTGTATAAGGGTTGGCAAAAAGGTCTTTGTATTCCTGTTCCTTTTGGGCGAGAAGGGCGGCAGGGTCATCTGCTTCTTTTATTTCTTTTCTAAAAATAATTTCGGAAGCACCTTTGGCACCCATCACGGCGATCTCAGCGGAGGGCCAGGCGAAGTTCATGTCGGCGCCGATGTGCTTGGAGTTCATCACATCGTAGGCACCGCCATAGGCCTTGCGGGTGATGACCGTCACCCTTGGCACGGTGGCTTCGCTGAAAGCATAAAGCAATTTGGCGCCATTGACAATAATACCGTTCCATTCTTGGTCGGTGCCGGGGAGGAAACCAGGGACATCTTCCAATACCAATAAGGGGATATTGAAGCAGTCGCAGAAACGGACGAAGCGGGCGCCCTTACGGGAGGAGTTTACGTCCAGCACACCAGCAAGGCTCATTGGCTGATTGCCGACGATACCGATGCTGCGGCCTGCCAGACGGGCGAAACCAACCACAATGTTTTCGGCAAATTCCTCATGTATTTCAAAAAAAGAATCCTCGTCCACGATGCCTTTGATGACGTCCCGCATGTCGTAGGGTTGATTGGCACTTTCGGGGATCATATCGGTGAGTTCTTCTCGGGTTTCTTCGCCCAATTGATAATCCAAGCGCGGGGTCTTTTCCTCGCAGTTCTGTGGCATGTAGGAGAGGAGCATTTTTATTTTTTCAATACAGACAATGTCGTTGGCGGCGGTCAGGTGGGTAACGCCGGATTTGGTAGCGTGGGTATGGGCACCTCCCAATTCTTCGCTCGTAACTTCCTCATTTGTAACGGTTTTGACCACATTGGGGCCAGTGACAAACATGTAGCTCGTATGCTCCACCATGATGGTAAAATCGGTCATGGCAGGTGAATAAACCGCTCCGCCTGCACAAGGGCCCATTACCGCCGAAATCTGAGGGATGACACCTGATGACCGCACATTTCGGTAGAAAATATCAGCATAGCCACCAAGTGAGCGGACGCCTTCCTGTATCCTCGCTCCGCCCGAATCATTGAGGCCGATGACAGGTGCTCCGTTCTTCATGGCAAGATCCATTATTTTACAAATCTTCTCAGCATGTGTCTCGGAGAGCGAACCACCGAACACCGTAAAGTCTTGGGCAAAGACATAAACCAAACGCCCGTTCACCGTGCCATAACCCGTTACGACGCCATCGCCCAAAAATTTTTGCTTTTCCATGCCAAACTCTTTGGTACGGTGGGTGACGAGCATGCCTATTTCTTCAAAAGAGCCTTCGTCCAACAGGAAATGGATGCGCTCCCGGGCGGTCAGCTTGCCTTTTTCATGCTGCTTCTCAATGCGTTTTTCACCCCCGCCCAGATGGGCTAGGGCTATTTTCGATTGAAGTAGTTCCAGTTTTTTATCCATCTTTTAAATCTTAGGTGTTTTACAGGGTAGGATTTTTAAAGAGCGGGCTAAGGTAGGGATTAAGTTCGACAGATGGTCAGTTCTCGTTTCGTCAATCTTCGGTTTGGCAATTCACTGAGTTTAGTCCATTTTCATGAAAACAGGAAAATGAAAAAGAGGTAACATCCAAATTGCAATGTTACCTCTTTTCAGTTCTTTGACTGACAAACTGAAGACTGCGAACTGCCCTACCCCTGCTCCTGCCGTCGATTGATCTCGTCCCTGATTTTTGCTGCCTGTTCGTAGTCCTCTTTTGAAAGGACGTCTTCGAGGAGCTTGTTCAGTTCGTCCACCGAGTAAGTGGTCAGGGAGGCACCTTTCACAGGGCCTTTCTTGCGGCGGGTGCGGGTAGCGCCCGTTTTGGCTGTTGCTTTCCCTTCGGGTTCTTCCAGCACGACACCAGCAGCATCCAAAATGAATTCGTAAGTATAAATGGGGCAGTTGAAACGCACTGCCATGGCAAGTGCATCGGAGGTACGGGAGTCTATTTCAAAGACTTCGCCGTTTCGTTCACAAATCAACCGGGCGTAGAAAATGCCATCCAGCAAATTGTTGATGACGACCTCTTTCAGGTCAATAGTGAAGGTTTCGAGGGCATTTTTGAACAGATCATGCGTGAGTGGTCGATTGGGCGTCATGCGTTCCATAGCAACAGCGATGGCCTGCGCCTCAAAACCGCCGATCACAATAGGAAGGCGTCTGGTGCCATGTTGTTCACCCAGAACGACCGCGTAATTATGTGATTGAGTGACGCTGTGCGAAAGGGCCACTATGTCGAGTTCTATCTTTCTCATATCCATATAAAGAACAGGTTGAAAAAATTGGCCAGTGCCATTCTCCGTCGCAGGGCTATCGTTCAAGGCCATGTTTTGTTTCCCAATGGGAAAGGGATTGCGAAATTCGATGATTCATAAGAAAAAAACAACGGTTCTTCTCGGATTTTGGCAGAGAGAGAAAAATTGAAAATTTTTCTCTCTCTGCCAAAGGCTGTTTTTGGGTATTGAAAAAAATCCTTTTTTAAATTCCCTTGAAAATCCGTGATAGACCAAAACAACTTATGATCGGAGGGACTGTTCTAACGCAACATATTTATTTATATTCAAGGTAAAGCTACATCGGGCATTGGGAAAGGTGGTAGGATTGGAGAAGGTTTTTTGGTTAACCACCAACCGTCAACCGTTTTTGGCCCGCTGCCGCAGGGCCTCATACAGCATGATGCCCGTAGCGACCGAGACATTGAAAGAGTCCGTTTCGCCTCTTTGGGGGATGATGAACCGTTCGTCCACTGCTTTGAGGACCTTCTTGCTGACGCCTTCATCTTCTGACCCGATAACGAGGGCAGTAGGGTCAGTGAAATCCATCTCATAAATAGGTCGTTTGGATTGTAGGTCGCCTGCAAAAACTTGCACACTTGCGTTTTGCAAATATTCAACTGATGTAATCAGGCTTTTTTCCCGACAAACTGCCAAACGGGTGAGTGCCCCGGCAGAGGTTTTAATGGCATCGGCGTTGATGAGCGCGGAACCACTACTTGGTACAACGAGTGCATGCACCCCGCAGATCTCAGCCGAACGGGCGATGGCACCAAGGTTGCGGACATCCGTTACCTGGTCGAGGAGGAGGAGGAGAGGTGTTTCGCCTTTTTCAAAAATCATGGGGATGACATCTGCCAATTTATAGTAAGTAAGCAATGCCAGATAGCCAACGATGCCTTGGTGGTTTCCATTTGTGATCCTGTTGAGCTTTTCTTTGGGAACATATTGGAGCGGTATTTCATACTCCCGGCAAAGTTTACGGACTTCAATTTCAAAATCACCCACTGTGCCCCTTTGTATGAACACTTTGTCGAAGTTTGCGCCCGAACGAATGGCATCGGTCACAGGGTGGCGGCCAAAGATGAGATTAGTGGTTTTGTTTTGTTTCAAGATGGAAGGATTGGAAATTGAGAAATTAGGAAAATGGATGATTGATGAAATTTCCAATTTCCGAGATTTCGGCGGGAAGGTACGAAGGGTTTTTGGGAATTGAAGAATAAGTCGTTATTCCACCTTCACCAATTTGCCGCTTTTCAACATCACGTCCTGCTCCCATATCTGGTAAAAATAAACCCCTGCCCCCAAGCCGTCCAGCCGCAGCGTGTTCCACCCCGTCCGTACCTCCTGCGCCTTTTGCTGTCGGCCCACCGCATCGTACAAAACCACTTTCGCATCCTTCGGCAAATAGTCACTGATGATCACGTTCACCCCTTCCCGGCAGGGGTTGGGGAAAACGGTGATGTCCACCTCCTGCGCCTCTTCCGAGGACGAGACCGTGCCGAGTTCGAGGGTGCGGCAGAAGGTGTGCCCCCCATTGACATTGCTGACGGTGAGGCAGACCTCGTAGGTGCCTGCCTGTGGGAACACATGCACCGGGCTGGTGTCCTGCGAGGTGGCGTTGCCGTGGCCGAAGTCCCAGTGCCATTCGGCAGGCTCGTAATAGCTCAGGTCGGTGAACTCCACTCGCAGGTAGTCCAAGGTGTCCCCCAAAGGGGCAGGCTGCTCGTAGCGGTACTTGGCGATGGGCATATTGTCGAGGCCGAGGGTGTCGCAGGGGGAGCCGTCGAGGGGGCCAAGGCGGTAGTTGGGGTGGTTGGGAAGGGTTCCACCATTGTAGTTGAGGAGGTTGACTCCCCGTTGGTTGAAGTTGCACGCCAACCCTTTTTCGTTGGGGTTTTCGATGACGTGCAGGTATCGTGAGCCATTGGGTACACTGATATATATTTTTCCATCCGGTGCCAATTGGGCAAGAAAGAACAGGTTGGCAAAAGGGTCAACGTGGCCGTCATAGATACCAACGACTTCTTCCGAAGATGGAATATCATCCGCCCATAGATCATATTGGTAAATAGTATCGGTGGCAGAAAAATATAGGAAGCGGGAGTTGGGCGAAATGGCGAGGCCGGGAGAAGCAATATTTTGACCCACTGAAAACTGGATAAGAATTTCGTTGGACAATTCACCTGTGCATCGGTCAAAGTCAAATATTTGAAGAAAATCATCATGGCGACCGTTGATTATGGCATACTTGGTACCATCTGGTGAAAATACTGCCTGCCCAAGCCCGTCAATTACAGAAGTGCCAACCGTTTGGGTATCAACAATTTCAGGGCCATTAGGTGCGATGAGTATTGTATAGTAATTCTTGGTCATCCATTCGTTATACAACAGCCACCAGTCCCGCCCATTGGCATGTTTGATGGCAGTCAGTTTGCCTAGCCAAAGTGAATCGGAAATAATAAATTCGTTTTTGTCAATAACCTTACCCATGCCATTATCTTGGCTCATATCAATAGTTGTGTAGAGCAAGGCAAACGTTATAAAATCGAACGGATCATCGAAAAGTTTGTAAGGGGCATGAATACGTAATATTTATCAGGATCACCAGGTATTGGAATGGAAAAGATGCATTGCGGTCCGATTACATAACTTGCCCCACTTGAAGAAGCGTGGTCTCCAGGGTTTAGCCCTGTACCGTTTGCCATAGTCTGATGGTTTGCATTCGAAATGAACTTCCCATTGGAATAAAACAACAATTTTCCCTCTGCATCAGATGTCACTGTACAGTTCCGGAACATAATCATAGACTTTGGATCAATGGTGATCTGTGGCGGGTCAACATTGAAATCCATGCGAGTGTCAGAGAGAGGCGGCGCTTCATTCCCGGCACCAAAAAGCCACACATGGTCATGGTTTTGGGCGTTGGCTGTTAAACTTGCCAAGCTGAGAACGGACAGAAAAGCAAGGTGTATATATCTCATATAAAATCCAGTTTAAGATGGGGAGGCAGCTTAATGTACTGCCTCCCCAAAAATTGATCCTTCTATTGTTTATTCAAGAACGGCGTTGTTGCATGAACATATATTATTTCGTTTTTCATTTTTTCGCCAAATTTTTCTCACGTAAAAGCTGTTTTGAAAAATTTAGATGATCTAATAAGGCCTATTGCCAAAGGAAAAATGTTCATGCAACAACGCCTTCAAGAACTATCAACTTTTTTGTCATAGTCCGATCTTTCGCTTTTATGTTTACAACGTAAAACCCAGGTGAAAAGTCATCTAGGTTCAGGTCATAGCGGCTCATGCCCTGTCCAAGTTCTGCTGAAAATTTTTGTACCCCCTGCTCGTCAACAATGGTCAAGTGGCCTTCCTCCAATATTTTCGGAAACCTCAGTTCAATCTGGTTTCTGGCGGCAGCCCCTGACTTCGCAGTCATTGAATTCCAAGGTAGCCCCACCGAATACGATTATTCTTGCTGAAGGGCCTAACCAAATTGAAGAGGATTGAAAGGTCACATCCTGATTTACGAAATAAGTTCCATTTATTGCCAGGCAGGTGTAAGAACCGCTTAGGTTATTACTGGTTGCAGTAAAGAAACCACTGAAAGTAGAACTGGAAGGACAATTGGTGCATTGTGAATATATGGTGTTTATTAATGTAAAGACCAATGCTACTGATAAAAGAAACTTAATTGGGTAGTTTAAGAATCTTGGCTTAAAATAATTTTTGTTTAAATTTTTGATTTTCTTTTTCATGGTAAAATATTTAAAGATTAAGAATAAATGACAACCACCCATTGGTGCAAACACCAGTGGACAGCTTGTCACCTGCTCAGAAAAGGCAATAAATGAGTCTGGCATAAAAAATCATTTCATGCCTATATACGTGTTCCAATGTTGTACATACAGGATTTTAGACAAATAACAAACAAGAGTAGGAAGTGCTATAAGGTTGTGAAAAACAGCACTTTGCGACAAAAACACTTTCAGTATAATAAAAACAAACTATGTATTTATTTTTATTAAAATACTTACATAAAGTCCATTAATATCTTTTTTGAAAAAACAATAGGGAAAGGTGGGACATAAAAATTAATTGTAAACGGTTTCATGGAAAATGTTTTTAATTGAGTTAGAGGATTGATAACGGATGCAATTTCTAAAAAAAACAGAAGTCAAAAATTTTAACATTATTTTTTTGTTGCACAATAGAAACATAGGCTTTCTATGAAAAAAAACGAATCTGACTAATTCTGATTTTATACATGTTTCCATTTCATCTTCTCATAATATAATTGCCTTTTGACTATGATATAAGTTTGTTATCCAGTATTTTTAATATATAGACTGAATAATTGATCGATCAAATTTAAAGTGAGCATATTATCCCCATTTATTAAAATTGAATAAGTTGCAATACACTTTTTATATTTAAATCCGTTTTCAGGCAAAAATTAAAAAAACTACTCCCTCTCTGAAAAATCTTTCTTCTCAGGCATGGAAAACCAAGTCATTTTCAAAAAGTGTATAGTAACTTAAAAATCGAAGCATGGTATATTATTTTTTTCGCCTGTTGTTCTAAAAACAGATAGCGAGTTAGCACTTGGATGGTCTTTAAAGTAGCTATTCAACAGTATCCCCGTGGCAGCGGCCACGGAAATGTTTAAATCAAGAGAAATGAAAATGGAGCATTAAGCAATTGGTTTAAATTATTGTGCGGATTTCATTTTCTCATTGATTTACTCTATTAGGTGCAATTTTAGCAATGGGGGTTGGCGTGAGTTCGTTTTATTTCAAACATTGAGTTGTCTAGGAAACAGGACGAGGAAGCTCTTTCACAGTCAGCCCTGTTTTGCCTTCCTCCGAACAAATGGCCCATTCCTTTACTTTAAATTGCTATACATAACAATAACTTTGTTCCTATATGGTATCCTGGCCGTTACTAATTCCAACTAAACAAAACAGCCTATTTCAATGAAAAAACTCTACTTCATTTTCCTCTTCATATTTTTTGCTGTACTTGCATTTTCCCAAAATAATAACCCATGGAAAGCAGCCGAAGAAATGTCTTTTGCTAAAGCCGATATGGAAAGGCGCATCATCCCTGACCGATACGAAACCTTTTCCCTCGACTTAGAGGTGTTGGGCAAAATATTGAAAAAAGCTCCCATGCGGTTTAGTGAAAAGGCCAAAGCAGGGATACCCGTACTGCCAATCCCAATGCCGGGTGGGGCATTCATGGATTTCAACTTCGTGGAAGCACCCGTCATGCGCCCCGAACTGGCGGCTAAATTTCCCGAAATAAAAACTTACGCAGGATGGAGCAAGGACGACCCGACGGCCTATATGCGTTTCGGTATTTCCCCAAAAGGCTTTCATGCCATGATCCTTTCCGCCATGCACAGCACGGTCTATATTGATGTATTTGCAGGGAATGAGACAGAACATTACATCTGTTATTTCAAAAAAGACTACCACCGAGATGATCCTTTTGCCTGCCATTTTGATGATCTGCCTGAAAACCAAATACCCAATACCCCAATACCCCAATACCTTAATACCAAGTCGGCGGGCGATTGCCAATTCAGGGAGTATGCCTTGGCACTGGCCTGTACTGGTGAATACGCCTCGTACCACGGAGGAACCAAGCCAGATGTCATGGCAGCCTTCAACACGGCGATGGCTCGAATAAACGGTATTTATGAAAGAGATTTGGATGTAACGATGGTCATGGTGGCCAACAACGATGATCTGATATTTTTGAATGCGTTTACAGATCCTTATACCAACAATAATGGAGGGGACATGCTGCAGCAAAACCAAACCACCTGCGATGATATCATTGGATTTGCGAATTACGACATTGGCCATGTGTTCTCAACGGGTGGTGGAGGGGTGGCCTATCTCGGTTCCACTTGCGGCAATTTCAAAGCAGGTGGCGTCACTGGCCTGTCCAACCCCGTAGGCGACCCATTTTATGTGGATTATGTGTCGCATGAAATGGGCCATCAGTTCGGTGGCAGGCATACATTTAATAGTAATCAGGGAAATTGTAGTGGCAACCAGAGCGGTGTAGCCTCAGTGGAGCCTGGAAGCGGTTCGACCATTCAGGCTTATGCGGGCATCTGCGGCAACCATAATGTCCAGAATAACAGTGATGATTATTTCCATGCTTATAGTTTGAATGAAATGGGCATTCACATTGCTGGTAATGGTGGCAATTGCGCGGAGCTGATGCCCAATGGCAATAATGCCCCGGCAGTCACTGTTCCCAGTGCCCAATACAATGTCCCTGTCCGCACCCCATTTGTACTGACGGCGGAGGGGAGCGATCCTGATACCAACAATATGCTAACCTATTGTTGGGAACAAATGGATCCTGAATCGGCGAACATGCCACCCTCGCCCAACAATACAGGGGGCCCAGCTTTCCGCTCCTTGCCACCTGTGGTTTCACCAAGCCGTTTTTTCCCAAACCTGAATGCCGTGGTGAACAATATGAATGAAACATGGGAAGTATTGCCTGCTGTAAATAGGGAAATGAATTTCCGATGTACAGTCAGGGATAACAACTCTGGCGGTGGTTGTACGGGCGAGACAGATGTCACTTTAAATTTTTCGGCAAACGCAGGGCCATTCCTTGTGACCGAACCCAACACCAACGCCGTGGTGTGGAATGCCATTATGATGGAAGCAGTGACTTGGGATGTGGCCAATACCAACAGTGCCCCCGTAAACACCAGCACAGTTGACATTTTCCTTTCGATAGATGGAGGTCTTACATTTTCAGATACTTTATTGATGGGTACGCCCAATGATGGTAGTGAAATGGTGCAAGTGCCCAATGTGGTATCCGACGAAGCGAGGATCATGGTGAAGGGGGGCAATAATGTATTCTTTGATATTTCAAATGAAAACTTCAGCATCGAAGGGCCGTTGATGCCCACTTTTACCATGAGTGCCAGTCCAGCAATACAGGAGGCTTGCCCTGATGATGAGGCGGAATTTGTGTTTGATCTGCTTTCTTTTGTTGGTTTTGATGAAACGGTCAGCTTTTCGGCTACAGGCATCCCTACTGGTGCAGTGGTGGATTTTCAACCTTCTTCATTGATGCCGCCTGGTGTGGTCACGATGGTGATGGATAGTTTGGAAAACGCGGTGCCTGGCAATTATTTGATTGAGGTGGAGGCAATGGCGACGTCTGTCACTCAGAGTGTTACTGTGGAACTGATCGTTTTGGAGGAAATCACAGCCGCCGTAGCCCTCAGCAGCCCACCAGATGGCGCAACGGCTGTGACTCCCATTGGATCAGTATTGGACTGGAATGATATGGGAGCCGCAACCAATTATATTTTGGAAGTGGCTTATGATCCGAGCTTTCAAACACTTGTATTTAATGAAAATGTCACAGACAGTCATTTTGATTTACCAGCATTACCAATTGGTCAAGTGTATTATTGGCGGGTGAAGGGAATGAATAGTTGCGGTGAAGGCCCATATTCTCCGTTTTATGCTTTCCAGACTGGCAGCCTCAATTGTAATACGTATAACAGCAGCGACGTGCCCCTAAATATTCCAACCAACAATGGTGGATCTGTATTTAGTGCATTGCAAGTAAACGATGACTTCTCAATTTCCTCCATATACCTTCATACAGATATTACCCATACTTGGGTCGGTGATCTGCAAGGTATTATCATAGGGCCAGATGGCACATCTGCATTCCTGTTCGACCGACCCGGCGTTCCAGCAGTACAAGGTGGGTGCAATGGTAGTGATATGTTTGTTGGTTTTTCAGACACTGCAACCAATACTGCCAATGACCTGGAAGACACTTGTGACCCTTCCCCTCCAGCTATTGAGGGAGACTTTCAACCAATTGACCCTTTTGCCAATTTTACTGGCAAAAGCAGCGCGGGTACATGGACACTGTCCATTGGCGACCTCTTTCCAGCAGATGATGACGGTACGCTCGACTCATGGTATATGGAGATATGTGGGGCTGTTATTTACCCAGCAGCTACTTTGCTTAACAACAACATCCTGGCTGTTCCACAAGGAATGAGTGAAAACATCACCCAGGGCTTCCTTGAAACCCAAGGCATTCCGGCACAGACTACTTACATTGTTTTAACTCCTCCGGAAAATGGTATGCTTTACTTGCAAAATGTCCCACTGGGAATCGGCAGCTCATTTACCCAAATGGACATCAACGATGGCTCGCTCTCTTATACCCACGATGGTAGTATGACTACAACAGATAATTTCATTTTTGATGTGGAAAACGATACGAGCGAATGGCTGCACAACCAATTGTTTCAGATAGAAATAATCGGAAACACTCTTGCTGCATCGGCAGAACTCACGCAGGGGATAAATTGCCACAATGCTAATAATGCCGTTATCACTGTGACTGTTACTGGTGGTACAGATCCATTTACTTACAGCTTGAATAGCAACCCTGCACAAAGCAGCAATGTGTTCGGTGGGCTTGGTGAGGGTGATTATGAAATTACTGTAATGGATGTGAATGGCTTTATGCTCACTACCAATTCTATTTCGGTAATAAATCCAACCGCCATAACGGTTGCTGTGGATGTAGTAGAGGACGATGTTACAGTGAGTGCCAGTGGCGGCACGGGCAGTTTGCAGTACAGCATTGACGGCGTGAATTTTCAAAACAGTAATTTATTTGAAGACCTCGCCAATGGCAGCTACACTCTCACTGTAATGGACGAAAACGGCTGCACGGAAACGGTGGAGGTTATTATTGCCGTGAACACGATGGTTATTTCCGCTTCGCAAACGCAAGCCGTCTTATGCTTTGGAGGGAGTGAGGGTGAAATAACCGTAAACGTTGGAGGAGGTACACCTGATTATGTGTACAGTATTGATGGGATAAATTTCCAAAGCAGCAATGTTTTCCAAAACCTCACAGCAGGTACTTATACCCTCACCGTAGAAGATGCGGATGGCTTTGTCCAAACAGATATGGTTGTCATTTCCGACCCCATGCCCATTTCTGGTAATGCTTCCGCAAATGGTTATGAAGTCAGTGTAACGGCGAGTGGTGGTACAGGTATTTTACAATACAGTCTTGATGGTGGGGTGTTCCAATCCAGCAATGTTTTTTACCCAGTAGCTTCGGGTACGCACAGCATTGTAGTTATGGATGAAAATGGCTGCGAAACAACCATTTCCGCTGATGTAAGCGTACCTGTTCTTGCAGTAGATTTGAGTGTTGCGCAAATGCCTTTGTGTTCCGGCAGTAGTGATGGTTCGGTCATAGCGCAGGGCCAGGGTGGTGTTCCTCCTTATCAATATAGCCTCAATGGTGGCCCTTTCCAAAGCAGCAATATTTTTACCGACTTGCCTGCTGGTGATTATACTGTTGCAGTGATGGACAGTGGTGGCTTTACCATTGCTTCCATTATGCAGACGCTTACCGCTCCCCCTCCCATTGTAGTTGATGCTACTGCTAATATTAATGAAGTAACCGTCATGGCAAATGGTGGGACTGCTCCTCTTTTGTATCAACTTGACAGTGGCTCTTTCCAGGCATCAAATGTTTTCACAGATGTTTCCAACGGCATGCACACTGTTACTGTACAAGATAATAACGGTTGTGAAATGACGACAACGGTACTGGTGAATTTGCCGCCATTACAGGTGGTTGCAAATGTAGTTCAAGGAGTGAGTTGTAACGATGATGCAGATGGCGTCATTTCGATCAATGCATCTGGAGGTATTCCGCCATACGAGTATAGCCTTGATGGTATTAACTTTCAAAGCAGCGATACTTTCACCGATCTTGCACCCAACGACTATCAACCGACTGTAATAGATGCGGTTGGACAAGTACTTATGTCACCTTCTGTCACCATCAACAACCCCGATCCATTAGTGGCAAGTGGCAGTGCATTTGGGCCTGTCATTACGGTAGGTGCGATGGGCGGTACGGGCAACTTGACTTACAGCTTTGACAACATGCCATTTCAAAGTGAAAATGAATATGAGGTGATTTCGAACGGAACTTATGATGTCGTGATCATGGATGAAAACGGCTGCACGGTCGAATTGCAAGTGGAGGTCAACAAACCTGAAGAGCTTATGATTACTGTGACACCAGCCACTTGCGCTGATTCCAACGATGGGGCGATTTTCATTGATGGGGTGAACGGCGGTTTTGCTCCTTATCAGTTTGCCTTGAACAATGGCTCATTCTCTTCCAATACAGATTACAGTGGGCTGGGCGTGGGCGAATATATTTTCATCGTAATGGATGATACTGGATATGAATGGACAGCCCCAACCGTAATAATAGATGCGCCACCTCCGATCACGGCAACGACCGATGTAATGGAAAACAACCTGACCATCAATGCTAATGGTGGCGCTGGCACTCTCCAATATTCCATCGACGGGGGCATGACTTTCCAAAGTGACCATGTTTTCAACAACTTGCCAGACGGCACTTACGACATAGTGGTGATGGATGAAAATGGCTGTACGTTTTCAACCAGTGTGACCATTATAGTTGGTAGTGCCAATGAAGTGGACGGCGGCCTGCTTTTCAACCTAACGCCCAATCCAAGTTCCGGCATTTTTAATCTTGTTATGGAGACCCAATTAACGAAGAAATTTCAAATAGAGGTTTACAATGCCATTGGCCAAATAGTGTATCAATCAAAATCATCATCGAATGGTATTGTGTACGAAATGCTTGACTTGAGTTTTTTGGCTAATGGTCACTATCAGTTGAAAGTAGCCAGTGGAGAATTATGGGGGGTGAAGCGGTTGGTGGTTGTACGGTAGGAGTGGGGTTCGGAAAAGGTCAATCCAAAGGTAGTGTTCTTGGGGTGGCCTTTTTGATTTACTTTTACAAAACTGAACAAATTTTTCTGCCCAATATTTTTTCCAAAATGCCATACCTTGGGCGTTGAATATCTTTTCCAAATTATAATGTAATGGCAACCCAACCCAACAACCCCCTCCATGGCGTCACGCTGAAAGCAATGCTTGAAAAACTGGTCAGGGAATATGGCTGGGAAGAAATGGCCGATTATTTACCGATCCGTTGTTTTATGTTCGATCCCAGCATTAAGTCGAGCCTTAAATTTCTGCGGCGTACTTCCTGGGCCAGGAAAATAGTAGAGGAAATGTATTTGCAATCTTTGGAAGAAGAGGAGTAGCATCGGTCTTTTTACCTTTGCCTGTCCTTTCACGACGTTAGGCGTGATTGTTTGAATTTATTTTAATGAAATTCGAAGCCTACAAATTAGCACCGGAATTGATGAAAGGGATCGAAGAACTTGGCTTCAGAAAGCCAACTGACATCCAGTACAAATCAATCCCCCACATCTTGCGCGGCGAGGACGTGTTGGCCGTAGCCCAAACAGGCACGGGCAAAACCGCAGCGTTTGCCATTCCCATTCTCCATAAGCTTTTTTCGTTTAAAAAAAATGTCCGCCGTACCGATGGCGTGAAGTGCATCGTCATGGTGCCTACACATGAACTTGCCTTACAGATCACCAAAGTTTTTAATGAAATAGGCCGCTACACCAATGTCAAAACCCTCGCCCTTATTGGTGGTGTTGACCAAGATCCACAGATCGAAACTTTAGAGAAAAGGGTGGATATATTGGTGGCTACACCGGGGCGCATGTTTGATCTCATTAGCCAGGGGCATTTGAAGGTACACCGAGTAGAAACATTGATCCTTGATGAGGCTGACCACATGCTTGACCTTGGGTTTATTCAGGACATTAGGGATTTGAACAAAAAACTGCCCCGACGAAGGCAGACCTTGTTCTTCTCTGCTACGATCAATGAGTACATCAAGAAACTGGCCTATTCGCTCATTAAGCAAAACGCTATCCGTATCCAGATTTCTCCTAAAGATCCTGTGGCGAAAAACATCGAACATGCGGTCGCTTATATCGAAACGGACGATAAACGGTTTTTTTTGGAAGGACTAATAAAAGAGCATCCAGAGAGTAAAATCTTGGTTTTTGTCCGTACCAAAGTAAGGGCCGAGCGGGTCAGTAAAGCAATGACCAGAGTGAACATTGAAAGCATTGTGATCCATAGCGATAAAGACCAATCGGAACGCAACAAGGTGATGTATCTTTTCCGAAGCGGAAAAATAAAAATACTCATTGCTACCGATGTGACATCCCGTGGCATTGACATCCCCGATGTGGACATGGTGGTCAATTACGACCTGCCCGATAAAGCAGAAAATTATGTCCATAGGGTAGGCCGAACAGGAAGGGGAAAGAACAAGGGACAAGCTATTTCATTTGTCAGCAAAAGTGAAAAAGAAATGCTTGCTGAGATTGAAAAATATGTCCATAAAAGGATAAAAGTGGTGGAAATCAACAAAACAGATTATGAAAACACGATCCTTTTTTCCGATGATTACGGGAAGGATATAAAAAAGCTCATGGCAGAAGTGGAGGCTTTTGAAGAAATGAAAAAACAGAAGCGTAAAAAAAGAAAAAACAGGCTTAGATGAATTTAGAAGATCAATTGTAAATCCAAAAAATGTATCAGTATAAAAAAAGATTTTCCCAACTGACAATGTTTCCTATCAGAGAATAGTGAAAAAAAATCACCTTGAGCAGTGAGAACTGCTAATATATCTTTTCAATATTTATCATCTGCAAATTCTTAATATTGTATTTCAAAAAAAAGATTCTCTTCGAAGAGAGCAGGAAAAATCATCTTTTTCCTTTGCCTTCTCCATTGAGCGGCAACTTCAAAACAAATTTGCGAAATGCAATAAGTTATGGACCAACAAACACTTAAGTCAAAAATTTCCCGTTTTTGGGATTGGTTTCAGGAAAGTGAACACCTTTACAGGGAAGTGACGAATCCACAGGTAGCGGTCGAAGCAATGGACAACTACGTGCTTGAATTCGGGATGTTTTCATGGGAAATAGGGGAGGGGAAATCTAAATCCCATTACCTGATGATCTCACCCAACGGCGATGGCAAAAGATTGGACATCAGCTGTGCGCTAATGGAAGCGGCCCCCAATTTGCAACACTGGGAATTCCTTTATTGCAAACCGCCAAAAGACTGGGATTTCCAACTTGAAGTTTACGACCAGTTTTTGGTCAAACAACAGGTTGATGCTTCCGAATGGGAGTACGTCCTTTTACAATTGCCGGGTAATTATGTGGAAGTGACTATACGGGTTAACAACATGGACGATGTTGACATGGAGGATAAATTGAACGCTGCTGAAATGGCCTTGACAAAATTAGTGGGGGAAGAACTTGTCATCAACTATTTGGGGGCATTGGAGATCGTCCGTGAATTTAATCCTGACCAAGAAAAGCACTCCCATAAATTGGGAACTTTGCGACGTGACTTTGAAAAGATGGTCATGCAGCAAGGTTGATAGAATGGCTTTTTCGAAAACTGTTTCTAAAAAATGGAGGAGATAGATGCGAATCCTTTATCTACCCAAACCACAGAGACGCAGAGAAACACAGAGCGTTTTTTTGCCATCGGCAAATAAATATAATTCTCTGTGTTTCTCTGCGTCTCTATGGTTTGGGGTACCGTAACTAACTCTATCAATTCTCGCCTCCCCTCGGCTCTATGGTAGATACAATTAGTTCCAATTCCTGCATGTAGTTTCTTTTTTTAGGGATACCCGGTGCAAATAAGAACCCGTCAACAAATATCAATTCGTTTTTACCCTGGTCAAGTATCAAGTTGCTAATGAAGGCTCCTCCTTTGAAATCATTTACGATATCCCAGATGCCTCTAGCCTGCACAGTGTAGTGACCATTCAGGGTTTTCTTCTCGACAAACATGGGCAGATCAACATCGTTGATCCGCATGTACGTATCGGGCTGTTGAGTCGTGATTATTTTTCCTACCTCATTCCTGATATTTTTGATGCCATCATAAGTGAGTTGGTCTTCGCTGGTATACTTGCGGCGATGGATCAAAACATTGGACACTACATCCCGGTCGTCGCTTCTGAGCCAAACAGTATTAGTGGCTGTATTGTAGAGGATTTTTTTGAAACCACCTGGGATTTTCATCTCAACCCCAAACGAAGCGGCTATATCATCTTGGAGTTCATTGCTGATGCCCAATTGATAGGCATTGGCCTCAATCATTTTTGCATCCCTATCGTTGACTCTTCTGGCAACAGGAGCGAAATTTTTGCTGATGTTTTCAGCGAGTTTGTCTTCCCCATACCCAACGAAATAAAACAGTTGCTGGTTGAGCGCCCATTTGTTTTGCCCAACAATAGTCCTGTAGCCTTTGTCGATCCTTGCCTCTTCAATTTTAGCTGCTCCCACATCGTGCAGCACTTGCTGGGTGGTAATGGAATTGTCATCATTCATGTCGGCCAGAAAAACAAAGGATTTGAACTCCTTTTTTGCTGGGCTTTTGGCAAGCTGCTCTGGCGTCATATGTTGAATGTCAAAAATGGGTTCGGGCTGGGGCAAGAGGATATAAGGTGCTGCAAAATAATAGAAAAAGGTATCACCAACCGGGCCTGCCCAGAGCGTTGAATCGGCAATGACGAAGATTTGGTTGGGGCGGCCATAAGTATTGGGGAGTTGTGAGGCAGGGGCTGGAGCGGTAATATCAGATTCAGGCCCTTCGGAAGCACAACCCAACAAGGCCAGACTTATTGCCGCAATTAATATTATTAAATATTTCATCAATGATTGTTTTGAGCAAAATTAGGATAAAATGGATTGAACCATTGTAAGTAGTCGGAAGTAAATAGTTGGCAGTCCACAGTCATGTAATACTTTGAATTATAACTGTTTGCAAATTAATAAGGTATTGGTTTGTTTAAACTGCCTACTTACACCTTCAGAGATGCCTACCCGTGGTTTTTTGGTGGAAAATTGTTTGCCCAAAACAAAAAATGCCGGCAACTCAAGTTGTCGGCATTTTTTATCATGTTATTATAAACCGCTATCAATGGTGGCCATTCAAGCGGGTCAATAAGTTTTTAAATTTGTCACCGCCAATCTCTTTTGCTTTTCGTTCGAACCAGAACCTTGGTGCTTGGATTTTATCGCCTGTCATAGTGTCGCAACGGAAGAAAAGGTAATGCAGGAGGAGGTTTTCTCCAATCCTTTCCATCAGGTTGGCCAATCTGGCTTCAGCTTTTATTGTAGAGCCTTGCAAGGCTTCATGGCGCCACGCATAATATATTTCGTCGTGGAGTTCTATGAGGTCAAGAGTGGCTATGTCATCAATAAAATTTTCCATAAAACGGCGGGCAAGCAAGCCATGGTTGATGCGTTTGCCTTGAGCGATGGTTTCGCTTTCCTTATATTTGAAGGTGTCATGTGCAAATGCTGTAATCCGTAGTCGTTGGCGTATTGTACCATTTATGCCGAGTTGTTCGATATTGTTAAGCACTTCATTTATATGGAACCCAACTTTGCCTTCAGGATGACCAAAGCGCGGAACTCCCCAATTTAGGCCAATCTTAAATTCAAGTTGATCTAGCAGTTTGGACTCTAAAGCGGAAGTGGTTTTGATCCATTTTTTAAAATCAATGGGCGAGGGGAAAGGCTGACTGTTTTTGCTATTGAGCAAAGGAGGGGTAGGTACATTCTGGGTGTATGTTATCATGAGCTATAAAGTGGTTTTATTTGATAAAGGAGAACATGCGTTTATTATGTGTGGGCTTTTGTAAAAATTTGGCGGCAATATTAAAAATAAAAACCATTAACAGCATCATTTGATATGCCTGTTAATGGAGAGTATAAGCCTTTTAGTTAACGACGAGTTAAACCAGCTTTTTAAAAAACCAGCCCGCTTGGGCCAGCGTTTATTTGTGCGTAATTTATAACCATTTTTATAATTAAAAAAATTTCATGCAGGATTGGAGATGAGCTGATTCGTGGAGAATAAATAATATTTTAACTTATTGACTCATTTAATAAGTTGTCAGCCAGCGTTTTAGAATTCGATTTAAGCTATGTCACAAAAAAACTTTTTTTTGCTTTTTATTTTTGTGAAAATTGATTAAACATTTCAAAATCATAAAATTTCAGTAGAGATGAAACAATTAATTTCATTGGTAGTGGCCAGTATTTTGGGTGGGATGATTGCATTGGGAGGTTATTTTTTTTTGAGTGAAAATCTACCTTCTGACCATCAGTTTAGCCAGCGGCAATATGTCAAAAAAGTGAACAATGTAAACGTCAGTAGCGGAGCGGGACTCAATGTGCCGTTTGATTTCACAGAAGCCGCTGGAAAGGCAATGCCTGCGGTCGTTCATATTTCAGCTAAGGCAACTCCGGTCGCATCAAATAAAAAGCAACAACAGGAAGAAAACCCCTTCTTCAATTTTTTCGACAATCCCCTTTTCAATTTTGACGTGCCACAGCAAGGTACTGGCTCAGGTGTCATCTATTCACAAGATGGCTACATCATCACCAACAATCATGTTGTGGAATTTGCGGATGAAGTGGAGGTGACTACTTATGATAAAAAAACATATAATGCTAAGGTGATAGGCACCTACCCTGAAGGCGATTTGGCAGTTTTGAAAATAGATGCTATAGATTTGCGGACCCTTCGGCTGGCCAATTCCGATGAAGCGAAAATTGGCGAATGGGTATTGGCTGTCGGCAACCCCCTCGAATTGGAATCAACTGTAACAGCTGGCATTATCAGTGCAAGGGGCAGGGACATCAATATTATCCGAAAAAACACAGCCATTGAATCCTTTATCCAAACGGATGCTGCTGTTAACCCCGGAAACAGCGGTGGCGCTTTAGTGGACGCTTACGGAAGGTTACTTGGGATCAACACTGCCATTGCTACCAGAACGGGTTTTTACCAGGGCTATTCCTTTGCCATTCCGATCAATTTGGCCGTAAAAATAGTGGATGATATCATTGAAAATGGCAGCTATGAAAGGGGCTTTCTCGGCATAAATATTGCAGATTTGGACGAAGAAGCTGTGGAGACGCTACAGCTTGATAATGCACAGGGAGTTTTAGTGGCGAATGTGGTGGATGGCGGTGCAGCCCAATATGCTGGAGTTCTTCCAGATGATGTCATAATTGAAGTGGATAACAAAAAAGTAAAAGCTTCACCTGAACTTTTGGAAGCTATCGGCGGTTTAAAAATTGGTGACCAAGTTAATTTGACCGTAAATAGAGGCGGCGAAATATTAACGATTCCGGTCAAGCTGAGAGCTGCAAACTAAAAATATGTGGTAGCCATTGTATCTGTTTTTTAAGAATTTATTAACAAACTTTCAGGCAACATTTTAGAAAGGTCAATGGTTATTAAAAGCATAAAAAGACTTGTTTAAAGTTGGTTTTTCGTTTTGTTTTGATGCGTCTGTCTTGCTTTTGCGAGGCAGACGTTTTTTTTATTGGTGGACGGTGGGCTACACCTTCCGTCAGGTAGAAAAAAATAAATATATAACTCTTCCCCACTTTTTATTTTTTACTTTCTCCTTTTTGCTAAACAGTCCATACCTTTATTGGAAAACCAGGACTTATGAGAAACTTGCTTCAACCTATTACTGATTTTTTCTATCTATTATACCCCCATCTTTGCCTTGCCTGCGGTACGGAAGCCCCTCCTTACAATCAGGATATTTGTACTAAATGTGAAGCCACTCTTCCGCAGTCCCATTTCCACAGGTCAAAGGAGAACCCTTTTACCGAGCGCTTTTGGGGACGTGTGCCCCTGCATACAGGTGCTGGGATGTACCTGTTTACCAAGCAAAGCAGGGTAGCTCACCTGATCCACAATTTTAAATACAATGGCAAAAAAGAGGTCGGCCTGATCCTCGGGAGGCGGTATGGGCGTATCCTGAAAAGGGAGTCCCATTTTCGGGGCATTGACTGCATTGTGCCAGTGCCGCTGCATTGGAAGAAGCAACGCAAACGGGGTTTCAATCAAAGTGATATGTTTGGAAATGGCTTGGCCGAGAGCATGGAAATCCCATGTATTAAAGATGGCCTAGAACGTCTAAAAGACACGGATTCTCAAACGAAAAAATCGAGGGAAGCGAGGTTGACAAATATGCAGGGCGTTTTTGTGGTTAAAAAACCCAAGCAGTTAGCGGGGAAACATATTCTCTTGGTGGATGATGTATTGACCACTGGCTCGACCCTTGAGGTCTGTGCCAATGAATTATTGAAAGCGCCTGGGGCAAAGGTGAGTATGGCTACTATCGCCGTTGCTATTAATTGAACTTAACAGGTTTGTCTAATAGCTATGTCTTTTTACGGGAGTCTCTATCAACCTTTTACCTTCAACCAACATTAATAGCCTATCATTCCTCCACCAAAGTCCCAATAGTTTCTCCTTGTGCAATCCGCAGTAGGTTCTTCGGATTGTTGATGTCAAAGACAATGATGGGGATGTTGTTTTCCTTACAAATTGTAAAAGCTGTCATGTCCATGACCCCAAGCCCTTGGCTAATGACACTTGCAAACGTCAGGCGGTCATATTTAGTAGCTGTTGGATCTTTTTCGGGATCAGCAGAGTAGATGCCGTCCACCCGGGTGCCTTTCAAAATGACATTTGCACTGACCTCACTGGCTCTTAACGCCGCTGCCGAATCGGTCGTAAAATAAGGACTGCCTGTGCCGCCCGAAAAAATAACAACTCTGCCCTTTTCTAAATGCCGTGTAGCACGTCGGCGGATGTAAGGTTCGGCAACTTGTTTCATTTCAATAGCTGAAACCAACCGCGTATAAACCCCAATACCCTCAAGAGCGCTTTGCAGTGCCATGCCGTTGATAACAGTGGCCAGCATGCCCATATAGTCACCCTGAACACGCTCAATCCCAGATTTTTCAGCTTGAAGCCCACGGAAAATATTCCCTCCACCAATCACAATTGCTACCTCTACCCCCAAGCCGATCAGGTCCTTTATTTGATGAGCGTAATTCACCAACATGTTTGGATCAATACCAAATTTGTTTTCTCCCATCAGGGATTCCCCGCTCAACTTTAGAAGGACTCTTTTGTATTTTACTGCCATTGGAAAGTTTTGAGTTATAGAGTTAATGAGTTTTGAGTATTATTGC
The DNA here is from genome assembly GCA_965222975.1 of Saprospiraceae bacterium. GTDB lineage: Bacteria > Bacteroidota > Bacteroidia > Chitinophagales > Saprospiraceae > UBA6168. The sequence continues at coordinate 784,449 of CBDCVJ010000086.1, forward strand.
TAAGGCTAATTCCATACCGTTCCACTTGACCCTGTTTCGTTGTATATTGTTAGCTTTTCAATAGGGCATAAAAAAAGGCGAATTAATTGCTTAATTCGCCTTCCGTTGAAATCAGTATTTAACCCAGTTCTGCATGTTTGAACTCGGTGACTGTCAAGTCCTTGTGCAAACTCTTTAGGTAGTCGTTGACCGACATTTTGCTGTCTTTTACATAGGACTGAGCCAGTAAGGTGTTTTCTTTGTAGAATTTGTTCAGCTTGCCCATTGCTATTTTTTCGAGCATCGCTTCCGGTTTACCTTGTTGACGAGCCTGTTCTTTGCCGATCTCAATTTCTTTTTGGATTATTTCCGCGTTCACGCCGTCTTTGTCCAAAGCAACAGGGCGCATGGCAGCTACCTGCATCGCCACATTTTTACCTGGCTCAATATAATCCGGCCCTTCCAAATTCAATGCGACAAGCACCCCTGCTTTGTAACCCATATGGATATAAGGTAATACTTGCCCTTCACCGGCATTGGTGACTATTTTAGAGTAGTGGCTCACTTCGATTTTTTCACCGATCACTCCTATTTGTTCTGTTACCTTTTCGCCAATGGAAAGGCCATTATCGTAAGGCAATGCCTTCAATTCCTCTAAGGTTTCAGGAAGATTTTTAAGTGCTATATCGGAAATGCTCTTAGCAAAAGCAATGAAGTCTTCGTTTTTAGCAACGAAGTCGGTCTCACAGCTAAGGCGTACCAAAACACCGTTGTTGCGGTTGGCAGATGTTGAGGCAATAATGACCCCTTCAGTAGCACTTCGGTCAGCGCGTTTGGCAGAAAGCTTCTGGCCTTTTTTACGGAGGAATTCAATGGCTTTGTCAAAATCACCTTCTGATTCGGTGAGGGCTTTTTTGCAGTCCATCATACCAGCTCCAGTCATGTCCCGGAGTTTTTTAATATCAGCGGCTGTCATGTTCTATTGTTGATTTAAATGGTTATTAAAAAAAGTATCTGTCAAGAGATACGGGAAACTGATGGCCGATGGTTCAAAGCAGACTCATCGGACTATTTTCTGGATTTTCAACCTTCGGCTGGTGCAGGTGCTGGCTCACTTTTTTGCTGCGATTTACTTGCCTGACGTTCTGCAATACCCTCTTTGATTGCTTCCACGAGATAGTTGGTAATAATGCCAATGGACTTGGATGCGTCATCATTCGAAGGGATTGGGAAATCCACTTTCTTGGGATCAGAATTGGTATCAACCATAGCGAAGGTACGGATGCCCAAACGGGTTGCCTCAGCAATGGCCAAATGCTCGTGCATGATGTCAACCACAAATACCGCGGCAGGTAGGCGAGCCAAATTTTCAATACCGCCAAGTACTTTTTGCAATTTGAGGCGCTCCCTTTCGAGAGTCAGGCGCTCTTTCTTAGTCATATTGGTGGCGGTACCATCAGTGAGCATGCGCTCAATGGACTGCATCTTTTTAACAGATCGCTTGATGGTTGCAAAGTTGGTCATCATACCGCCTAACCAACGCTCGGTCACATAAGGCATGTTAACTGATTGTGCAGCTTGCGAAACGATGTCACGAGCCTGTTTTTTGGTCGCAACGAACAATACTTTCCTGCCCGACTTCGCAACTGCCCGCATGGCATTGGCAGCACGCTCAAGAGCTTCGGAAGTACGGTTCAGGTCGATGATATGGATGCCTTTGCGCTCCATAAAAATGTATGGGGCCATCTTTGGATTCCACTTTTTGCGCATGTGCCCAAAGTGTACACCGGCATCGAGTAATTCTTGATAGGTAGGTTTTGCCATTATAATATGGTGATTAGGTATTGGGAATTGGATATTGGGTATTTAAATACCCAATATCCAATTCCCAATACCAAACTTTAACGTTTAGAGAACTGGAAGCTTTTCCTTGCTTTGGGCTTGCCGTATTTTTTACGTTCAACAGAACGGGCATCACGGGTAAGCATTTTTTTGACCTTCAACGGTTTGCGAAAGTCTGCATTTAGTTTAACCAGCGCACGGGCAATGCCCATACGGATAGCTTCTGCTTGTCCTTTGAACCCCCCTCCCGTCACATTGATCTTCAGGTCATAAAGGTTGCTTTCCAATTCAACAGTGGCAAAAGGATCAGTAACGCTTGGCTGGATATGCAATTGGGGGAAATATTCTTTGTAGTCCCTCCCATTCACCATTATCTTTCCAGAACCTTTGGTCAGGTAAACCCTTGCGATGGAACGCTTCCTCCTGCCGATGGCATTTATCATTTCCATGTTTGATAATATTGGCTGTTAGTTGTTGGCCATTGGCTGTCCCACGACATGGCAGGGCAGCCAATGGCCAATAACCGATGGCATTTTAAAATTTAAAAGGTTGTGGTTTTTGTGCTTGATGCGGATGCTTACTACCTGTATAAACAAATAGTTTTTTGTACATCGCCCTGCCCAATTTGTTTTTGGGCAACATGCCTTTCACACCTTTTTCAATAACAAATTCTGGTTTGCGGGCCAAGACTCGCCCCAAGGACTCCCTGCGTAGACCACCAGGATAACCTGTATGGCGGATATATTCCTTTTGCTGGAACTTGTTGCCAGTAAAATGGATTTTCTCCGCATTGATGACGACCACATAGTCACCAGTGTCCACATGGGGCGTATAGGAAGGTTTGTGCTTACCCCTCAGCACATGAGCGATGCGGCTGAACAAGCGGCCTGCCGTTTGTCCGTCGGCATCCACCACGTACCAGTCGCGCTGCACGTCTTCTTTTCTCGTTGAAACGGTGTTATAACTCCGGGTTTTCACGATTATATGGTTTGAACGGCTGCAAGGCTTAAGTTTTCAGAAGTATTTGGCATTTCCAAAACCAAAAAGCCGGCAGCAAAATTTAGTGGAATTGGCCCTTTGGCCGAGTGCTTATTTGATCAGGGATTCCCCCTTTTTTGTAAGCGGCTGCAAAAGTATATTTTATTGCGTAAAACGCAACGTGTTTAATTGATTTTTTTACACACTGGCTTCATAACACATTGATATACAGTTAAAATTTCGCACAAAAATTATCAACATGCCATTTTAGAATTCCTTTTTAGGAAAATCAAATAATCAATTCTTTCAACGGATAATCAATCATTTACTACGTTTACTCACCTCCCATAGTTTTCCCTGTCAATTGCCTGCAACTTGCCCTCCGAAACGAAAACAGTCCCCATCGTTTCCAAACTTCTTTAACCAATTAAAAATTAGGACAAATGAAAAAGACAGCTCAGTTTATTGCTCATTTAATATTGTTTCTGGCACTTTGTTTTGGTGGATCGCTTATGGCGCAAGGAGAGGAAGGTAGCAAAACAGGCGCTCCTTATTTTTTTGTAAAAACAGATGGCCTTAAGGTTGACCAACTACCGCTGAAATCCACGAAAGCAGACGTGAACATCGCAGGCGTCATCGCAGATGTGGCCATTTCGCAAGTGTATAAAAATGAGGGGAAATCGCCATTGGAAGCCATTTACGTTTTCCCAGCATCCACCCGTGCCGCTATTTACGGAATGAAAATGGTGATCGGCAATCGGGTGATCGAAGCGGAAATACAAGAGAAAAACCAGGCTCGTCAAACGTATGAAACGGCCAAAGAAAATGGCCAGCGTACATCCCTTCTGGAACAAGAACGCCCAAACGTTTTCCAAATGAATGTCGCTAACATAATGCCCGGCGATGAGATACGGGTGATCGTACAGTACACAGAACTGCTTATTCCAGAAAGCGGTGTTTATGAATTCGTTTACCCATCTGTTGTCGGTCCACGCTACACAGGCGAAAGCAATGGTCAGGAAAGTTTTACAAACACCCCCTATTTGAAAGAAGGTGAAATGTCGCCTTATGAATTTGGCCTCAATGTGTGGCTTTCTGGCGGCATGCCCATTCAAGACATAATCAGCAGCACCCATAAAATAAATACCCAATATGAAGGCACTACAACTGCGAACATCGCCCTCGATCCTTCAGAAAAAAATGGCGGCAACAGAGACTTCATTTTGCAATACCAATTGGCAAGCGGACAAATTCAAGAGGGTATGTTGATGTATGAGCATGGGGACGAAAACTTTTTCCTAATGATGGTACAGCCCCCTAAAAAGGTAAAAGCCGAGGACATCCCCGCCCGTGAATATGTTTTCATTGTGGATGTGTCCGGCTCCATGCATGGCTTCCCGCTTGATGTCTCCAAAAAACTAATGCGGAATCTGATGACGAACCTGCGCCCGGCTGATAAGTTTAACGTGATGCTCTTTGCTAGTACTTCTGCCGTTTTGGCGCAGCAATCACTGAATGCCAATCAGGAGAATATTGAGCAGGCTGTCAATTTCCTATATAACCAAGGTGGCAGTGGTGGCACTAATTTATTGTCGGCTCTCGACCGTGCCCTGAAATTGCCCCGCGCCGATGATGCTGTTTCCCGATCATTTGTTGTCATCACTGATGGTTATATCAGTGTCGAACAAGAAGCCTTTGACCTCGTCCGAAACAACCTCGACAATGCAAACCTGTTTGCCTTTGGCATCGGTTCTGGAGTGAACCGTCATTTGATCGAAGGCTTGGCACATGTCGGACAAGGCCAGCCGACCATTGTGACCAATGAATCAGAAGCAAAGGTAGGTGCAGAAAAATTTCGGAAATACATCCAGTCGCCTGTGTTGACAAGGGTAAAGGCTCTGTTCAAAGCCTTTGGGGCGTATGATCTTGAACCATCCACTATGCCCGACGTGATGTCAGAGCGCCCATTGGTTTTCTTTGGAAAATACAAGGACGACGTAAATGGCTCAATTACCATCAAAGGTTACAGTGGCAGAAAAAAATTCAAATCTACCTTTGATGTCAGCAACGTAAAACCGGACAGTCGAAATGCTGCCCTCCGCTACCTCTGGGCACGGGAACGTATCCGCTTACTCGACGATTATAATAATATAAATTACGATGAAAGCCGTGTAAAAGAGGTCACTGAACTTGGCCTTAAATATAATCTGATGACTGCTTACACTTCTTTTGTTGCCGTAGATAAAGAAATAATAAATAAGGAAACAGGCGAAACAGTTGCCGTCAAGCAAGCATTGCCGCTTCCTGAAAATGTGTCCAATTATGCCGTTGGTTTTTCACCCGCTATCGAAGGCGTGATATTAAAAGGAATTAGCAACGAAACAATGGTCTCCCTTTCTTCTGCTTTTATCATGAGGGTATTGGCCACCGTATTTGGTACATGCCTCTTTTTCATCGGCTGGAGAAAAATGGGCTGATTGACATGGGAATGGCTTTTTGATTGCCCCCCCCCCTCGATTTCTTTTTTGTCAAAAAAATAATTCTCCAAACAATTTAGCTGGGTGGCAAATGTTGAGTAATTCATCTACTGTTTGTCGTCCACCGTTGACCAAATCATAAAAAATGACCAGTAAAAAATTCATCGCATATAATTTAATGGCCACGGGCCTATTTATTATAATCATTGCTTTTTCAAATAATTTTTTTGAAAAAAAAGAAATACCAAAAAAGCAAAACATAAAAAAAGAAAACCTGTCTATTGTTCCAGTAAAACAAACGACCACAACAGCAACAGAGCGGGAAAATATCACTTTTATTTTAGGGGAAGATAAAAGCCCGGAAGAAAACTATTACGCATCTGCCACTGAATTTTACCGTACCCATCCGACAGAAGGAACGGAAAAAATAATTACAACCTGTCGTTCAATATTAGAGGTGCGAAATTATTTAGCCGCCTATTTTCAGCCCGGCCAACTTCCGTGGGGGAAAATTAATTTAGTAGTGCATGGCAACGAATGGAGCGGCCTCGGAGTTGCAACTTTGCCTGGCGGTAAAAGGACGACCATTTCCACATTAGAAGCAGCAATGGAAGGCAATGCATTACAGCCCTTACCTGATCACATTGCTGATGTTTGCACGGAAATCCATATACATGGTTGCGCTGTTGGAAAGAATATTTATTTATTGCAGATGATTGGCAAAGCATTCGGTGCATCGCAACCTTTACCAGTAAAATCATCCGTGCATTTTGTACGGTATGAACCTTCTGAAAAAAATCCGTCCATTAGCCATCGCAGCCAGCTGGAGTCTTGGCATGCATTTTATCCAAAGACATATCGGCCAAGTGATGATAAATTAATTGCTCAATTAAAAAAGCGTTATCCAACTGTCAAAATTGATTGGCAAGATGCGTTGTCCCGTACACAGCCCCGTCATCAAAAAGATATTTACCATCATACTTTTAATATGCCTATCGTTTGGACGGTTGCGTATGCGGATAAAAATTCCCTGCCTAACCTTGAAAAATGGAAAGTTCAAAAAAAATGGTTGCACGAACAAGAGGAATTATTGGATTTATTAAAAGATTATAAAATGCCACTGGAAAATTTTCAATGGACATTTTTGAATGTTTCCCATGAATTGGAAGATGGGACAAAAGTGCCAGCCATTAAAGCGATTGGTTTGTGTACTGTTTTGACTGTATTGAAACCTGTTGATGGAGTTGAGGTTTAATACTATTGGGAAGTGTTAAATCATGGTGGTTTTGAAATTCACCATAATTTAGAAGCCTTGTTTGAAATTACCTATTTATGGATTTTAATTTCTCCTCAATATCTTTTTGTATGGCATTCTCCAATTTAGAAAATTCATGTTTATCATAAACATTTACCGAAAAACCTTTTTGAATAAAGTGAATAGTGTCACTAATATTGGTCATTGAGCTGAGTATATGTGAGGAAATCAATAAAACACGCCCACTTTTTTCTTTTAAGATGATGGATTTCAAAATTTCATTGCTCTCCAAATCAACCCCATTAAATGGTTCGTCTAAAATCAAAATGGGGCGGCCTTGGCTGATGACGCCGAGAAAAGCAATTTTCTTTTTCATGCCTGTCGAATAAGTGTCGATCAATTGATTGAGCGGGAGGTCGAGCAACTCTGCATATTGATTTATTTTTGAGCTGATCGAGCCATTGATTAATTCAATATATTCTCCGCCGTTGATATATGGATAAAAATAAGGCGAAGTCGGCAAGAATGAAATGTCATCTTTTTTAAGTGGGGAATCATTAAAATATATATCCCCTGATTGCGGATGGTAAATCCCTGATATGTTTCTGAAGAAAGTAGTCTTGCCCACACCGTTTTTTCCAACAATTCCATGAATATGGTTCTCCTTAAAAGAAAGACTTAGGTTTTCGAAAATAATTTTTTCCCTAAAACCAAAACTTATATTTCCTATTTTTAGCATGGTTGTATTTCTTGTTGGAGGATTGACAAACTCCCAAAAATTCGTCAATCCTTAATCTGAATGATTTCCAAAATAATACTGCATATTTTTTTTCGCTTTAAAATATTGGAAAAATGAGTAACCTATTGTTATCAAAACAAATCCGGGCATGAAAGAAAGCATCATCATAAAACCCAACGTATTCGAACTTCCCATCTCCGGATAAAGTGGTGAATAGCGGGCATATTTAAAATTAATGGCCAAGGCGGCCATTGTAATTAAAATAACCATAGCATAAATAGCCACCCATTTAAATTCCCATTGGAAGAACAGGCAAATTAAGAAAGGTGGTAAATAGGCCAGGGCTAAAATCCCAACGTTCTGTTTTATTTTTTCAAAAACAAAATTCTTTTTCCAATGAACCATAGTGGTCGGCTCAAAATAATTAAATATATCTGCTAAAAACATGGATAGGATAATAATGCTGATAGGGAAAAAGGAAATATGAAAAATACTAAAAAAGCTTAAAGCATAAATAAATAAGAAAAGTATTGGGTTTTTTTCAACCCTCGATTTTATTTCAAAATTCTTTTGTGGTATAAGATGCAGATTTTTTTTTGTTTGCTTTTTTTTTGCGGTAGGCAGTAGGTCGACAGTCATTGCCGTAAAAATTGGGGCAATGGTGATCGCCAATACCTGCTCCCATTGTCCGCCATAACTGTACAACAAAATCAGCGGCGAAAGCAACAACAAATTTTCACTTACCAAAACACTTTTAAATACCCATCCGTTTTGGCAAATAGATCGGAGGAACAACAAATCCTTTCTCGATGCTTGAAGCGACCAAGCCAAAACTAATGCAATCAAACCAATGTCCTGCCAACCCATTTCCCGCAATGCAACCAAGGCCTGCATCATCATTCCAAAGGTGACAACCAATGCCAACAAAACAACTCCGATTCCTGCATGGGCTATGGCCCGTTGGAATTGTTTAAGGCGTAATAAAAGAATAAAGGGGACTTTGGACATTTAGAACGGCTTTCAAATAAAAATCAAAATTGCCAGATGGGGAACGTAAGAGTAAAACCAATAGACAGACTGCCTGAAATATGATACTAGCACAAAAAGAAAAGCCCTCACAAGTATGTTGCGAGGGCTTTTTTGTTGGCCCACAAGGACTCGAACCTTGAACGTCAGAACCAAAATCTGGTGTGTTGCCAATTACACCATGGGCCAATCCTTTTTGCTTCAGTTTGCCACATTTGGCTAAAGCGGTGCAAATGTATAACGATTTTTAGTTTTTGTAAAGTTCCCTATGAAAAAAATTAAACAGCGGAGACACAGAGTATCACAGAGAGAAATTTTAATAACAGTTGATTTTTGTCTATTAACTCTGTGGTTCTCCGTGTCTCTGTGGTTCGTTCAGGCAGCAGCTTGTAAACTACCTGCCCATTTCGCAAACAGCTTTTCATCGTTCAGCACGTCGTAAAGCCATTCGTGGTATTCTGGAAATAGAGGTAAGTTGTTGTGCCCGCCTTCTTTCACAGGGAATATTTTAACATTGTTTTGAGCAATGGATTGAAGCATTTCGCTATGTCGAAAAGGGATCAATCGATCTTTTTTGCCGTGGATAATAAAAACGGGGCAGGTTACTTTTTTGATAAAATAATCAGTTCGTATCTGGTATTTCAACAGCCAGCGCAAAGGGAGGATAAACGCATAACGCTTTATTTGCCGCAAGAAACTGAAATATGGCGAATCGAGGATGAGCATTTTGGGTTTGTTCCATGAGGCGATCCGGGTAGCCACGCCACTGCCAAGGCTTCTTCCATAAATAATAATGTGCTTTTCCCCATACCTTTCCTCCACCCACCGATAGATGTGCTGGGCATCATTGTATAAAGTGGCCTCTGTACGCCTGCCTGCGCTTTTGCCCATGCCCCGGTAGTCCACCATGAAAAAGTCGTAGCCCTTGCTCACGAAGTCCTTGGCGAATTTGCCCCACCCCTTTACACTTTTTGAATTGCCTTTTAAATAATAGACCACGCCCCTCGAATTGGGGACTTTGAAATGGAGACCGTTGATATAGCCTCCGTCCTCCATATCGAAATGTACTTCTTCGAACGGGAAGGGGTATTTGTACTGGAAGGACTTGGGTAAAACCTCAGGACGGAAAAAGAAAAAGTCCTGCAAGAAGTAGAAGATCAAGCAGATAGAAAAATAGACGATACCGATGGTGGTCAATGTGGAGGTCCAGTCCATGTATGAGGTGGTATTATGGTATTGAGGAATTTTTGAGTCTTGCCGTAAATACCCAATAACTCTAATACCCATTTTTCAATCCCCAAATTAACAACATTGAAAGAAAATGCAAGCTGTTGTACCATTTGGCAAATGTTTTGCAAAAGAAGAGCTGCTTGACATTTAAATAGAATCCTCCTACAACGGAGCGGTATTATATTCTGCTTCTCCTTCATTTTTCGTCATTTATTTTTCGGCCCACTTCAACACATACTTCATTGTTTTACAAGGCCACTCTTCACTACGCCACAAATGTCAACCACCAAACCAGGAATTTTCACTAATGACGCTACTCCCCGGTAACTGACTATCCAGTTGCCAATACCCTTTACTCTCCCAATCCACAATCGCAAAACCGGAAGGGCAGCATGCCTATGGGCATTGACCGCCACTATCAGACAATTCGCCGAACCACACCCTATTTCTTAACCACACACATCCATGAACGATGATCCGCAAACTGTACACCTGTCTTACTTTGACCCTTCTGCTGTCCCTTCCTTCCTTTGCTAAAGCGAGCGATAAGATCCCTTTCCGTATGGAAGGTAACCTTTTGCTCATTAAAGCCACTCTCAATGGCCAGACGGGGAACTTCCTCCTTGACACGGGCGCACCTGAACTCATTTTGAACGAAGCTTATTTTGAAGGCATTCGCATCCCTTGGGATCCAAAACAGGTCGTGGACTTCAATGGGCATGCCAGTGAGGCTCGGCATTTTGCCATTGAAAGTTTTTCCATCGGCGATCTGTCTATTAAAAAACAATATGCGCTTACGGTTAACCTGACTTCTGTGGAAAAGGCCAAAGGCATCCACCTGCTTGGCATCATCGGTTACTCCGTCCTGAAAGACCTTGAACTGCTTTTTGACTTCGATCGGCAAGAACTTTCTATTGCACATTCAAAGAAAAAAGCGTTTTCTTTTGCCATAGCAGAGATGCCCACCGCTTCGTTTGATCTGCGGTTCAGTGGGCACTTACCTTATCTCATAGCCCGCATTGGAAAAAAGAAACTCCGTTTCGGCCTCGACACTGGTGCTGAAGTCAATGTCCTCGATGACAAATCCTTCAGACATGTCGAAGGTGCTTTTGATGAGGTAAAAAAATTACATGTAAAAGGGATCACCCATCACCAAAAACTCGCTACCTCTGGTGCCCTCCAACACTTGACCATCGACGGCCAACCTGTTGGCCCGCTGAACGTGACAGTTGTTAGCATCCAGTCCCTTAATGAAAGCCTTACGATCGGTTTGGATGGAATTTTGGGGATGCCGTTTTTGAAGCGAGGGAGAGTGGGAGTGGATTATGAGGGGAGGAAGGTTTGGGTTTGGAGGAGTGATGGGCGGTTGGCTAGAGAGAATATTGATAATGGCTTAGAGGTGAATAACGAAAAATAAAAAAAAACGGCCAATTTGTTAAAAAACAAATTGGCCGTTTTGATAGTACTTAAAACAGCGACCCCTGCCCATCCACATCAAAATCCACCACATCCCCTGCTTTCAATTTCCCAGAAGGTTTCTTAGTGGCTTTTTTCTTGGTAGCAGTAGCCTTTTTGGGAGTTGAATCAACAACAGGTTCAGAATCCTCCGATCCCTCATAAGCAGATTCATCCTTTACCTCACTGATTTTCAGCACTTTAAACTCTCCCAATTTATTCCCCAGTGCCTTCCACCCCTTTACGTCAATAAACTCTGCGAGGTTCAACTCCAGTTCATGCTTTTCATTTTTGGCTTTGTAACTGTACTTTACGATCGGATTTTCAGAGGCAGAAGCAAAATACAACTTTGAAGACCGATGGTCCGAAATAAAGGGAAAACGCTGGTCCACAGCGGTCGTTTCGACATAAAAGCGCTTCACCATCGTCCAACCCTTATTGCCTTCGTAGTGGACGGCGGAGATGGGAGCATCTGGGTCAAATTTACTGATGTACATCAGGTCTTTTGGTTCGTAGCGGCGGGTCAGTTCCACATAGTTCAACTCATAAGATCCATCTTTATAAATGGCGATGATGGCTTCCCCCGTATCAAATTCACCGAGGAGCCGTCCTCGTCCTTCTGTGTTGAGGCGGCCACTGACTTCATCCATCCAAACTTTAAGGGCGCCAATAGTAGAATGGCCTTCCTCTTTTAGCACCACTTTTTTCACAGGATATTTGGTGACAATGTTACCTCCTGCGCCTCGACCTTTTATTTCCAAGTCACTAAAGCCATAGTCGAATATTTTGATGCGGGCACGACTGGTGGGACTGAGGGTGATGGTCACCAATTCTGCTTCACCATTTGGATTGGCAGTGAAATAAAGGACTTTGTTTTTATCGCCCTTTATCAGGTCATATGGTTTATCCCTTGTAATGGCAGTCACATTGAAGCGCTTGGCCATGGCCCTGCCTTTTTTCGCATCCCAATAGATCATATTGTAAGTGGTGCGTTCGTCGCCTTTTTTCCAGACTGCCACATGCAGGATGTTTTTGCCAACAAAGGTTTTATCAGCGATGCGGGAGACTACCATTTTGCCATCTTTGCGGAAAACGATGATGTCATCTATATCGGAGCAGTCGCAAACAAACTCTCCCTCTTTTTTGAGGCTGGAACCAAAGCCAATGAATCCTTCTTTTTTGTCAACATAAAGTTTGGTATTATTGGCGACGACGGCCACTGCTTTAATGGTCTCGAAACTGGTAATCTTAGTTTTGCGCTCCCGTCCTTTACCAAAGTTTTTCAACAACATTTGATAATAATCAATGGTGTATTCTACTAAATGTGCCAAGTTGTGCTCGACTTGCTCCAATTCCTCAATGATCTTTTCGATCAGTTTGTCGGCCTTGAAGGAGTTGTATTTGGAAATGCGTTTGATGCGGATTTCAGTCAGGCGGGTGATGTCATCGTCGGTGATGTCACGGAATAATTCTAAACGGGTGTCTCCTTTTTTTGCTTTGTCGGAAGGGGTGGCGACGTACTTCCGCATTTCCCTATAAATAGTGGCCATTACCTCTTCCCAGCTTTCGCATTCTTCTATTTGGTGGTAAATGCGGTTTTCAATAAATATTTTTTCCAAGCTGGCAAAAAACCATTTTTCTTCCAGTTCATGCTTACGGATTTCCAGTTCTTGCCGCAGAAGCTCTTTAGTGCGTTCGGTGCATATTTTCAACAATTCCTCCACTTTAATAAAATGGGGCTTGTTATCCACAATGATGCAGCAGTTAGGAGAAATAGAAACCTCGCAATTGGAGAAGGCATACAATGCGTCAATGGTCACATCTGGCGAAACACCTGGCGCTAACTGAATGGCGATCTCTACATGCTCTGCCGTATTGTCGTCTATCTTTTTGATCTTGACCTTGCCTTTCTGAACAGCTTTTTGAATACTGTCAATCAAAGAAGAAGTCGTAACGCCATAAGGCAGGTCTTTGATGAGCAGGCGGTTCTTGTCAGCCTTTTCGATGGCTGCCCGCACTTTCACTTTTCCGCCGCGTTTCCCGCCGTTGTATTCGCTCACATCAATGGAGCCGCCCTGCATGAAATCAGGGTAAATTTTTACCCGTTTTTCCTTTAAAAGATCGATCGAGGCTTTGCAAAGCTCGATGAAGTTGTGTGGTAAAATTTTAGTGGAAAGCCCCACAGCTATCCCGTCTGCCCCTTGTGCCAGCACAAGTGGGAATTTCATCGGCAAATTGATCGGCTCTTTTTTTCGGCCATCGTAACTGAGTTGCCAGTCAGTCGTCTGCGGGTTGAAAGCGACGGTTTGGGCAAACTTGGTCAGCCGGGCTTCGATGTAACGGGCAGCAGCAGCAGAGTCGCCCGTGCGGTAGTCGCCCCAGTTCCCCTGCGTGTCAATGAGGAGTTCTTTTTGTCCAAGGTTTACCAGCGCATCCCCAATGGCGGCGTCACCGTGAGGGTGGTACTGCATGGTATTTCCGATGATGTTCGCCACTTTGTGATAGCGGCCATCCTCTTTTTCATTCATTGCGTGCAATATGCGGCGCTGCACGGGTTTGAGGCCGTCCTCAACAGCGGGCACGGCACGTTCAAGGATCACGTAGCTGGCATAGTCGAGGAAGTAGTCCTCGTACATATTGGAAATGGTGACGACGTGCACATTTTCATGTCCGTTTCCATTTCCATTGCCGTTCATGGGAATATTGTTGGTCAGGTTATCTGCTATGGGTTGCTTTTTTTTAGCCATGTCGTTTTAAATAAAATTGAGCGAAGCAAAATCCCGTATTTCTAACGGAAAGGCAAAAGTAATAACAAAGTCATCCCTTTAGGAAAAGTAAAAAGTTGATGTTAGCGGTAAAAAATTTTGAGGGCAAATTTAAGCATTTGGGTTTTATTTTAAAAACAAAATGTTTATTAATGACTAAATTTTTTGTTTTTAAATGCCGCCCCATTTGCAGCTCAAATCCAGTATTTTTGTGAAAAAATAACCGCCATGTCAACAGTAGCAACCATTCAAGAAGGGAATCTGGGAGAACCTCGCCAGGCAGATAAAAAGCAAAAGAGAATTTCGTGGGAAACCTTCCAACGAGAGTATCTTACCCGTGAAGACGGGTATAAATATGAATGGTTGGACGGCGTTGTTGAGAAAACAAAACGGACTATGGATTACTCACAACTTAACATCCTTGAAAACCTACTTGATTTCTTTCATAAACTCAAACTCGAAGGAAAAGTAAGTGGACAATTAGTACCAGAAGGAGATATGTTCTTTTTGAAAAAGCATAGACGACCAGATTTTGCATATTTGACACAAAATCAAATGGTAGAGGCAAAGCAGGGTGGGAAGCCAACCCCGCTTTTTGTTGTTGAAGTTGTTTCAAAAAATAATAACATTGATAAAGTAGATGAAAAAATGGAGGATTACTTCGATGCTGATGTTGCGGTTGTTTGGCACATATTTCCCAAATCCAAAAAAGTCTACGTTTACCTTGGCACAAAAATGAATATATACAAAGGAGAAGAATCAATTTCCGCCGCTCCTGTTTTACCACAATTCAAAATAAAGGTCGTCGATATTTTTAAATAAAAAACGATTTAATTTTTACTTTTCACACCCACTGCATGAACTCCCTCCGAAAATCCATACTCCACCACCAACCCACTCTGCCCCGCAATCCTTTTTACGATGGACAAACCAAGTCCAAGACTTTCCTCCTTTTTACTTTCCCGATAAAACCGCTTGAATAAATTTTCTGGCGAAGTTTCCAATGATTTTCCAGGATTACTGATTCCCAATCCGTTTTTATCAGTTTCTATTTTTATAAAGCCATTAGGTAAATTGTGGCGGATGGCATTTTGTAATAAATTCGCTATTAATATTTCTGCTAAACTTTCGCTCATGTTTGTGTTAAAGTCAGTATTGTACATTTTTTCAATTTTCAATTTTTGTAAATAAATCATGTCGGAAAAATGCTCCAGGGTTTCGTCAATTATTTTGTTTAAATTGATAGCGCCTTCATCTTTAAAACGGCCATGCTCTATTTTCGATAATAAGATCAAAGCACTGTTTAACCGTGATAACCTGTTGATATTGTGGAGGATAGCCCCGATGGATTCGGCTTCTTTTTCTTGTAAATGGGGGGCTTGCAACAATAATTCGGCATAGCCTTTAATAATGGCAAGCGGCGTCTGCAATTCATGGGCTGCATTTTGAGTGAATTGTTTGTTTGCATGATAAGCTTGGTGCATTTTCAACAATTGCTCAGCGAGGTCAGGATTTATTTTTTTTAATTTAATTAATTCATCTTCTTTTTCTCTCCAATTTTCCTCTCCTAAATTTTCCAATAAACTATTCAATAATTCATGGTGATCTAATTTAGGGGGTAATTTCAAATTGCCCCCCAAACTGTTAAAAATCAAAAAAAATAAAATCGGAATAATTAATAAAATAATGATTTTCCAAAGAGGAATGGTTGGCAATAAAAAACAGCCCAATGGTAGCCCAACTATTAAGCTGCCAATAAAAGCAATAATTGTTTTATGATTTTTCAATACGCAATAAATTTATATCCAATCCCATAAACCGTTTTCAGATAATCTCCACAATTTTTTTCCGCCAATTTTTTCCGCAGGTTTTTTACGTGTGCATAAATAAAATCATACGACACGGCATCGTCCATATAATCGCCCCAAAGAAATTCTGCAATGCTGTCTTTGGTGACGACCCGGTTTTTGTTGCGGGCCAAAAAAACGAGGATGTCATATTCTTTTTTGGTCAGTTGGAGGGAAGTGCCGCATGCAATGGCATTGCGCTCCTCCAGATTTATTTTCAGGTCACCAAAGTCAAGTTCTTTGTGGGGCGTTTTGGTCTTGCGGCGCAGCACGGCCTTGATGCGGGCATTGAGTTCGGCAAGGTTAAAGGGCTTGGTGAGGTAGTCATCGGCGCCGAGGTCGAGACCCTTGATGCGGTCTTCGACGGTGTCCTTGGCGGAAACAATGACGATGCCCGTTTCCACGGATTCTTTGCGGAGTATGTCCACCAAGCGCATGCCATCCCCATCAGGTAGGTTCAAGTCTACGATGGCACAATCATATTCGTGGTTGTTTATTTTTTTATAGCCCTCTTTAAAATTTGGTGCTTGCTCGCACACATGCCCTTCTTTCTTGAGGTAGCGGGCGATGAGATCAAGCAGGTCTTGTTCGTCTTCTACGATCAGGAATTTCATATTGGTGGAATTTGTGGGATAAATTTAGTTCTTGTTCCTATTTAACCCAAACAAAAAAGGCAGCGCTGCCTTTGCAGCGCCACCTTTTTCTCAACTATACTGAACCACAATAGGTTTTGTGCAAATCATTTTTTTTTGTTGAGATGGTTGAGGAGGTTTAGACGGTTGAGAACGCAACCGTCTAAACCTCCTCAACCATCTCAACTATATTTTTTCAAATGCACAAAATCTAAAGTGGTCGAGTATATATAAGTTGGATACGTATATCGGTCGGACGGGATTTATTCATCCTCTGTCCCAACAAAGTCGGTAGGGATGTCGAAATTCATTTCCCCATCATCATCTATATCGTCATCATCTTCGAAAAGATCGAGATCACCCAATGGCACCTTTTTTTGGGGCTTGGGTTCGGCGGGCTTGCCATAGGCCTTGGTGATAATTATTGGAGTGGACGATTTGGACGCGGAAGGTTTAGATTCGGGCTTTTTAGGCGCAGGAGTCCCAGCCAGTTTGGCCGCCATGCACATTGTTGTGGTAGGCACAGCCAAAAGCCGCCTCTTATCAATCAACTCACCGGTCACGACGCAGATGCCATAAGACTTATTGCGGATCCTGACCAACGCATTTTCCAAACTCTGAACGTGTTTTTGCAAGCGGTACACCATGTCGTGGAACATTTCAAGGTCAGTGAAACTGGTGGATTCCTCCATGTAGTCGCCATCCTTTTCCATGTTTTCGGTGGTGTCGCTGATCTGTTCCCGGAGGTACTCCAAGTCCTCGTAGGCCGTGACCAACTTCTTTTCTATGAGGGTTTTGAATTCAGCCAAATCGGCATCGGAATAGCGGGAGATGGATTGGGTCAATGCTACCATGTTGTGTTGAGGAAAAACGCAATCGAAAAAGTTATTTAGGTACCTTTTCCGGATTGTCTTTTCCTAGTTTTTGCGGTTTAAAAAATCGCCGCAAAGAAGGACGGAGAATCTGAAGTAAATCTGAATTATTTTGATTTTTTGAAAAAATAATTGATTTGAACCGAAGAAGTTCGAGGGATTCTCATACCCCGCTAACAAGGTGTCGTCCCTCCGGAATTGGGAGAATGCACTGTTCGGTTTTTTAAGGGTAGATTATCCTGCCTGACGACAGTCAGGTTTTTTGTCAATCCTCTTTCGTTTTTGTTTTCCTGGATGCTACTGCCTTCAACTCATACACATCTTTTCTTCGGTCTTTCAAATTTCGTACACTACCGTAGCTGTGCAGCTGTTTCAGGTCGTTGAGGTCCACGTCGGCGATAAGGGTCATCTCTGTGTTGGGGGTCGCTTCAGTCTTGATACCGTTAGTCGGAAATTGAAAATCAGAAGGGGTGAAAACGGCTGCCTGGGCAAATGAAATATCCATATTGTTCACCTTCGGCAAATTACCCACGCACCCAGCGATGGCCACGTAGCATTCATTTTCAATGGCCCTCGCCTGCGCACAACAGCGCACCCGCATATAACCATTTTGGGTGTCGGTCAAAAATGGCACAAATAAAATATCCATTCCTTGGTCGGCCAGCAACCTTGATAGTTCGGGAAATTCGGAATCGTAACATATTAAAATGCCAACCTTCCCACAATCGGTGTCAAATACTTTCACCTCATTGCCACCAACCATGCCCCATGCCTGTTTTTCTGAAGGGGTGATATGTATTTTTTCGTATTTCTCCACATTGCCGTCCCGGTGGCACAAATAACCCACGTTATATAGTTTGCCATCAGGTTTTACTTTGGGCATGCTGCCAACAATTATATTGATGTTGTATTCGATAGCAAATTGGCGGAATTTATTTTTTAATAATGGCGTAAAAGTCGCCAATTCCCGAATGGCTTTGGCTTCCGATAAATGATTAAATGGAGCCATTAATGGCGCATTAAAAAATTCTGGGAATAAAATAAAATCACTTTTATAATCGCTCACTGCATCCACAAAATATTCCGCTTGGTCACAAAAAGCATCGAAATTGGGAAAGTGGCGCATCTGCCATTGCACGAGCCCCAAGCGGATGACCTGCTTCGGTGCATTGACCAATAATTCTTTTTCTTGGTAATAAATATTGCTCCACTCCATCAGGGTAGCATACTCCAATGATTGTTCATCGCCAGGCAAGTAGCCATTTAACACTCTTTTTACATGAAATTCATTGGAAATCTGAAAAGTGAGAACGGGATCATATATTTCTTTTAACTTGACTTTTTGGATATATTCTTTGGGTGATAATTCATCGGCATATTTTTTATAATTCGGGATACGCCCGCCAAAAACGATTCCCCTTAAATTTAAATTTTCGCATAATTCTTTTCTGGTATCATACAATCGCCGCCCGAGGCGCATGCCCCGGAAGTCGGGATGGATAAATACATCAATGCCATAAAGCACATCCCCGTTTTCATCGTGGGTGTCGAATTTATATTTTCCGGTAATTTGCTGATAAGTATGGTTGTCGCCGAATTTTTTATAGTCCACGATCAATGACAAAGCACAACCTGCCACTTGTCCGTCCACTAATACGCATAATTGCCCATCGGGAAAAACATCCAACAATTTTTTGATGTGGTGCCTTTTCCAATAGGCCTCATCCCACTGGGAATATGCTTTTTGCATGGATTCTTTCAACCCGTCGTAGTCTTTCATATGGAGGTTGCGGAGTTCGATGGAAGTGTCAGGCAAGGTGTTGATGGTAGTATTTTGCAGAGTCATCTGAATTATTTTTTAGAAAAATAAAAGAAAATGAGATCGGTTCATTTAATGTGCATGGTAAATGGAACGATGAAAGGAAGTGAAGGTTTAGTTAGGCCTTGATTGATTATACACCTTATGTTCAAATCTGTTTTTAAGGTAAAAAACACCTCCCTCTTGGAAGAATCCACTCTCTCGGGCATGGAAATGAGTCATTTTCCAAAAGTAGTTCATTGATTTTTAATTTGAGGCAAATTCGTGTTGCTATTTAAAATAGGAGCTTTTTGCAAAATGGGTTGATGAAAAAACTTCCAGCATTTTTTATCAAAGTAATTAGCTGATAAAAAAATAGAATAGGCTGCTGTTATACCTCCCAAAATGTCAATCGTATAATGCACCCGCATAATGGAAATGGCCGTTATTACGAACAATGCAAGGGTGAATAAAAAATATTTAAGCCTTTTGTCATTAACTATAAAATAAAAGAAGAACATGGATGCAGTATGCCCCGAAAAAAATAAATCTTTGGTATAAATAATATTTTCCGAATTAAAGAAACGGACAAAAGAATCGTCTAATGGAATAAATCCAACAGGCGGTTCAAGTGGGACAACAATAATAAAAATACTGCGGAAAAATAATAACATGCTATAAGATATGAATACGACGGCTGAAAAATAGAGCCCTCTTTTCAATACATAGAATGTACTCAATATGGTGGCTGTATAAGTGGCCGAAAATACCCAATTGGAAAAATCAGTTGGGGGGGGAAGAAAAGGATGCAACAGGTCGTTTAGCAAAATTCCCTGCCGTGGCTCGATCAATGCCATGCTCCAAAGAATAGCGTAAAAACCAATTATTAAAAAGACCACACTGCCTCCGAAAAACCAGACAATTCTTTTTTTATCTTTATAAGATATAGTGCGTGCATTTTTCACGTAAAATAAATATAGCCTCCCTCCCTGATTTGCTAATTTTTAAAAAATTTAGAAACCTATATCCATTTCAAGAGTCCGCCTATGTTTTTCTGTGCTTAAAAGCAGGGTTTAGATTTCCGAAATTTAGCAAATCAGGGAGGCGATCATTGATTTCTGTACAACCGTAAAAATGGAGGGCAAATAAAAAAGGCAATCCTGAATTAAATCTGAATTTTAGCTAATTAAGGCCAGGTGACAAAGCCTAATCCCGAGCCCTACTTGGATATAAAATCCCATCTTTTAAAGTCAGGCATCCCACGGCCGGATTATCAATCAAATCGAGGTGGCCATCCAAGTCCGCATATTCCACATTGGGGCAGGACAGGGCAAAGTGCAATCCCGCAGCAATGCCAAGTGCCGATTCATCCATGCAACCGACCACGGCCTGCATGATGCCGCCTACTTTCATCAAGTCGTGGGTCATTCCAATTCAACGAATGAATGAAAGCCATTTTTTCCAAAATTCTTTTTTTAGAAAAAATGGAGTTCCCGATTTTTCAGTGCGTTTTTTTTCTTCGAATGTCGTTTCCAAGGAGATAGTGGCTTTGGTTAATTCCTGCTTCAACCGGCCCGGTCTGTCAGAAGAAAATTTATTGCTGAAAGTTCTTGTGATTGGCATACTGTCCCTTTTTGCGGGACAAAAGAACTCTGTGATTTTGAATTAAATCTGAATTTGAGCAATGTCTATTCACAAAATCCTGTACTTTGTTCTAAAATGGAAGTTAGTGCGGGATTTCAAAATCCCGTCTACAATGAAGTCCTGCCAAAAATGCCAACATTTCAATCATTTATATTTTTGAAGCAAGTCATTTTTAGCCCCCCCCCTAATTCTTTTTTTCTTCAAAATTAATTCAGAATCACTCGCCAGCTTTGCCCTCGAAATTTACAATTACCGGTTACAAGGCATCTAATGCATAGTTCACTTGAAGTGCTGGCTACAAAAGTTAGCACTTCTTCTAAAGCTTTAAAAGGAGTCGGCGTTGAATTTTTCAAGGGCTGGCTCCTTTTGTTTGTCATTTAAACCCATGTCCCATGATCGTTAAGCTTACACAATGGTTGCTTGGCCTATTATTGTTTTTAGCGACCGATGCCTTTTCCCAAAACTGTGATTTTATTATTTCTACTAATCATGCTGGCCCTACATGTCCTGATGGGAAAGATGGATGGATTAATCTTACAATTGAAGGGAGTAGCGACCCCTATTATTTTTTTTGGCAAACGTTGAATGGAAGTGGGCTAAATGTTTTTTCCCAAAACCAAAATGGGTTATTGGCAGGATTGTATGTGGTGGCAGTCACTGATACGACTGGTTGTGAGCAGTATTTAGAAATTGAGCTATTGGATGGAACTGACCCTTTACCCCCTATCGTCATTTGCCCTAACAGCCAAAATATCAATTTAGGACCGGGCGAATGTTCAAGAGTGGTCAATTTTGATATTACTGCAACAGATAATTGCGTTGCCGCTCCATTGATTGCCCAAACGGATTCGATGGGTTTTTCCTCCGGTGACGCCTTTCCCATTGGTACGACCACTTTGTCCTTTGAAACTTCCGACGGTTTCCACACTGTGAGTTGTTCTTTTATTATAATCATCAATGAATATAACCCGCAGGGAAATTCTTCCATTTCCTGTGCAGGCCCTTTGAATATTTCTGTCACTGAAAATTGTATGGCCAATTTAAGCGCTGGCATGTTGTTGAACGGGATACAGCACGGGTGCTACGATGACTATCAAGTTTCTTTCATCAATGCGGGCGGGATGCCGATCATCGAAACGGATTTTCCCAATTATTTAGGTAAAACCATTTATGGCAAGGTGTACGACCCCGACAACAACACCCATTGTTTTTCCACAATCCATCTCCATGATTTTTTAAAACCTGTTATCCATTGTTTGGATACTATCGAGGTGAGCTGTGGAGCAGGGCCGGAGGAAGTTCACCCTGCTTCCTTGGGTTTTCCAGAAGTTACGGATAACTGTAGTTCACCAACCTTTGATTTTTTTGATCAATTCAATGACCTTTCATGCGACAGCCTCTTTTTTGGCGGCCAATACAGCGCTTGGATCAAACGCACTTGGACGGCGACAGATGAGAGGGGGAACGAAGCTGTGCCTTGCATCCAAAGTATTTTTTTTAAAAGAAAAAGATTGGATGATGTCGTTTTCCCCTTAAACCTGACCGACCAGCCGAATGCCCTACCATCGTTGAACTGTGGTGCTGTGGACGATTCCCCTGCTGTAACGGGTGCACCGACAGTTGATGGTATGCCTATTTACCCCAGTGCTATGGGGCATTGTGAATTTCAAGTGACTTACTCCGACCTACAGACGGTGGCCTGTGGAGGCGGGTACAATATCCTTCGGACATGGACGGTCAGCGATGCCTGCAACAATGAAGTGAGGACTCACATGCAGGGTATTCAGATAAAAGACAAAATACCTCCTGTCATTACTTGCCTGCCATCCTATTCCGTCAGTACGAATACGGGTTCTTGCAAGGCCACTTTTTTTGCGCCCCAGCCCCAGGTAAGCGATGAGTGCTCCAGTTTTTATTACCATATAGAACAGACGAGTGGCTCGTTGTCCGGCAACATTTTGCAAAATGTGCCTGTCGGCCAATACCAGATCACCTACCGGGCATCGGACGATTGTGGCAACCAAAGCTTTTGCCAGATGTCGCTTTCGGTGTATGATGGCCAGCCGCCAAATGCGAAATGCGATGCGTCCAAGGCAGTATCTTTGACGACCACTGGGGCGACCAGTTTGTCGGCTTCTATTTTTAATAAAAACAGCACAGAGGATTGTGGGGGGCAACTTCAGTTTGCCGTCCGCCGCCTCGATGATCTTTGTGGTGTGAATGGAACAGTGTGGGCCAATAAAGTCAAGTTCTGCTGTGAAGATATTGGTACTTCTATACCCGTTGAGCTAAAGGTGACCGATTATAGCGGCAATTACGATGTGTGCAATTCAGTGGTACACATTTCCGATTTTTTGCCACCTTCACTCACTTGCCCTTCTTCCTTTTCTGTTTCCTGTGATACGGATTTTTCTGATCTTTCCATTTTTGGAAAAATAGCGACCTCGACGGGGCAACAAAGTTCGATCGTTATCAACGGAACGGCTCTTGGCATGGATGGAATTATGACCGATAATTGCAGTGCAGTGGTTGAGGAGCTGGCTGCTGATTTCAATCTTGATGCTTGCCATGAGGGCATCATCACCCGTCACTTCAAAGCTACTGACCCAGCTAGCCTAACTGCTCTTTGTTCTCAACAAATTACCGTGGTGAACAATGCCCCATTCTATATCAATTCGAACAACTTGCATGATCCCAATGACGATGTGGAATTTCCCCCTCATATTATCATCAGCGATTGCAGCGGAAATGCCAACCCAAATATTACAGGCCAACCATTCATTTTAAGGGAAGGTTGCGGGGAGGTGAATTTTACCCATAGCGATCAAATCCTTTCCCAAAATGCGAATAGCTACGTGATAAAACGGAAATGGACAGTCGTGGACTTTTGCCAGTTTGGCAACGGGCAAGGTCAATGGATATATTTTCAAAACATCACCGTCCATAATTCTGATGTCATGCCGCCCCAAATGAATGGCTTTGTGGAAATCGTAAGGTATTGTGGTGATGATAACGATTGCCAAAGCGGATATGTCAGCTTTGTTTTGCAAGCCACCGATGACTGCACACCGAACAGCCTCCTCGTTTGGGAATACACCGTTGATTTGGACAACGATGGGTCAATTGATTTGACAGGCAACTCAAACGCCATTTTTGGCACTTTGCCGCTGGGCATCCATAAAACGGTTTGGAAAGTAATGGATGAGGCAGGGAATACTTCAACAGGCATTCAGTTTTTGCTGGGCGACGATTGTACGCCACCTGCACCTACTTGTCATGATACATTGTACGTGACACTCAACTCGGACGCCACTTTGTACCTTCCAGCAGAGAATATGCAGGCTGGTTTCAGTCAGGACAACTGCTCGGAGTATGCTGATTTGAGGTTCGAGGTCAATGTGTTTGACCCTGATTATCAGGAAAATTTTCCTCTTGCCAGTGCTTTGACCACAATGAATTTCTCATGCCCTGTGGCCACTTATCATTTGCAGCTATGGGTGGGGGATGAGAATGATAACTGGAGCAACTGTGTTTTCCATTTGGATGTCTCCGATTATTTTTTGCAATGCGATGAAGTTCCTCAACCTCCCATTTCAATAGAGGGAAATATCTTAACAGAGCAAGGTCAACCAGTTGGGCAGGTAACCATCCAAGTAAACACCAATACACCTGCTATCACCGACGGCAATGGCTATTATGCATTCCATGATTTACCACCAGGCAGCGACTATTCCGTTCTTCCTCGGAAAGATATAGCACCTTTAAACGGCGTGACTACCTATGACCTCGTTCTGATCCGCAGGCATGTGTTGGGCGTAGAACTGTTGGATTCTCCGTACAAACTGATCGCTGCCGATGTCAACAAATCTAATACGGTCACTACTTCCGACCTTGTGGCCTTGCAAAAACTGATACTTCATGTGGATGCAAATTTTGAGAATAATGAATCGTGGCGGTTCGTGGATGCGGATTTCGTTTTTTCCAATCCGATGAACCCTTTTGAAACAGCTTTCCCCGAATGGAAGAACTTCAACAACCTTTCGCTCAATTCAAAAGCGGATTTTATAGGTGTCAAAATCGGGGATGTGAACGGAAGTGCTGATGCCCTTTCCCTGCTGGATTTAGGGGGGATGGAGTGCCTGTTGGTTTATTTTTAAATATTTACAGGTACACATTTTTTTCAGATTTTATTCAGATTTCCACTTTTCTTTTGTCCTGTAAACCAAATCATTTCTAAGCGATGAAAAATAATGAAAAAATCAAAAGAAAAAAGCAATTCTATTTTGAAGACGAACCTAGACCCAGACGCCGGGAGAAAGAACATCGAATAAAACATAGGAACAGCAAGGTTTGGATGGAAGAGGAATACGATGATGATTATCTTCTTGAAGAATCCTGAGTTCCAACTTCCCAAATTCCAATTAAAATGATCCATCCCCATACCCGTATTCAATTCATCAATGATGAAATGGGATACGGGGTTTTTGCTACGCAATTTATTCCAAAAGGAACCATCACTTATGTAAAGGACAGCATGGAGCTGGAAATTTCTCCAAGTGATTTTTCCCGTCATTCGCCAGCCATGCAGGAGCAGATCGAAAAGTACTCCTATATTGATGAGCGAGGTGTCCGCATAGTCAGCTGGGACTTTGCCAAATATGTGAACCATTGCTGCGATTGTAATACCATGAGCACAGGCTATGGGTTTGAAATCGCCATTAGGGACATTCACCCCGGTGAAGAAATTACTGACGAATACGGCATTTTTAACATGGAAAATGAAATGATGTTGGAATGTAAAAGGCCGAATTGCCGCGGCCTCGTTTCGGCTGCTGATCTTGATCGTTATTATCCAAAATGGGATGCGGCCTTGGTGGAGGCCCTACACTTATTCCCAAAAGAGGAACAGCCACTTGCTCCTTTTCTCGATGAAAATACCCTTAATGATTTGGAGGGTTATTTAAAAGGGAAGAAAGATTATCGTTCGGTGTACTTTCTGAAACACAAAAAAGAAATTTTAGCTGAACCTTTAGGAATGGACGGTATCAATGTTCGATAGATAAATAGTATCAAATTGATTAAGCCCATTTTGGTATTTTTTCTACTCTTAAAAGAAAAATTTTTATTGAGCGAAAAGGTGGTTATTTCTGATCACTGTTCCCTGATCAACTAATCACTGACTACAGCCTCATCTCCACATACCTTTCCTTAAATCCCAATCTTTTGAAAAAAGCAACCTCCCCATTGCCGGGTTCAAGCTGAATGGCGAGGTCAGTGCCTGTTTTTTGGATGGCATTTTCCATGAGGCGTTTGGCAATGCCATTGTGGCGGTGGGCACGGGCAACAGCGAAAAGGGACAGTCGGAATTTTGGATTCCTGTTTTCCATGCCCGTAGCGTTGACGACAAGGGCGCCGAGCATTTCATTTTCTTCTTTTAAGGTAAGGATAAAGCCGCCAAGCGACGGGCGCTCTTTTATGGCGCATTCAACGGCCTCAGCAATTTCGCATTTCGAGAAATGGCCATTTTCAGTGTTGGCCTCCAGAAAATTAATCAGCTTGGACTTTTCCAGAAAAGTCAGTCCGGTAAAGGGTGTGTAGAGTTCTTGCTTTTTCATTTGAATGTAGATTCAAAATGTGTAATCAGTTCCTATTTGGCGAAGGGATAATATGAATGGGGCACAAGAATGATCGCAATGTATGAAAAATGATCTTAATGTAATAATAGTAGTGGAAAAATAATAAGGTAGTAAAGTTGAAAAATGTTCGCTCGCCCTTTTAGTCTGCTATGAATGGAGCGATAAATAATATTTTAAACTTTCCTTAATCAGTTCCTCTCCACAGGTTCGGTTGATTTTTATTTTTCCAATATTTGGCAAAAAAGTGAAATTAATTGCTCCGCTCCGGTTTTTTTTATCTTTTTTCATATATGAAATTATTTCGGCGAAATTTATTTCTTCAAAAATATAAGGCGGATAAAACTTTCTGGCAAAATCAGTTATTTCCTTTAATTCATTTTCTGATAAACTATCGGCCTTATGCGACAGCCAACTTTCGCAAACAATACCAATAGCCACAGCCTCTCCATGCAATAGCGGCTTGTCTGTCTTTAAAGAAAAACTTTCCACGGCATGGCCAATGGTATGGCCGAAATTAAGTGCCTTTCGCAAACCTTTTTCAAAAGGGTCTTCTGTGACAACTTTTTGTTTGATGCGCAAAGAACGGGTGAGTATCGGCGGCCAATTTATTTCCGATAAATCATTTATTTTTTTTAGATCATTCCAAAGGTTGGCATCGGCAATTAAGGCATGTTTAAATATTTCTGCAAAACCACTTCGGATTTCTCCATCGGGTAATGTTTTTAAATATTCAGGGTCAACAAAAACAGCTATTGGATTTTTGAAAACACCTATGCTATTTTTAATTGAATTAAAATCAATGCCCAATTTACCCCCAACAGAAGCGTCCACTTGGGAGAGTAGGGTAGTGGGGATTTGGATAAAATCAATACCCCGTAAATAAGTCGCTGCACAAAAGCCGCCCATGTCACCAATCACGCCTCCGCCGAGGTTAATGAGCAGGGAGTGGCGATCCATTCCAAGTTGCATCATTTCTGTCCATATGTGTTGGCAGGAATCAAGGTTTTTGTGCAGTTCACCGGCAGGGATTTCGATGATATCAAATTCCGTATTTATTTTTTTCGAAAAAACAGGCAGGCAATGTTGGCGGGTGTTTTCATCGACGAGTACAGCTACTTTGGAATAGCTGCTTTTTTTAATTAATTCGGGAAGTTCATGGCTCGTTTGGCCGATGTAAATATTATAGTCTTTTAATTCGAGGACGGTCATTAATGAGATAGCTAAATGCTAATTCGCATTTTTCAATTTCTTATTTAGTATTCACCTTATTCCGAAAAAGTGAGATTTAAACCCCTATGCGGTAAGCAGAGCTGACAGTTGCAAATCTACAAAGCTGCTTCCACCCCCTTAAGTATCAAACTCTTTCGCTCTGGTCCGGTAGATACCATCGTGATCGGTACACCAAGATGATGCTCCAAAGTGGCCAGATAGGCCTTCGCATTTACAGGCAGGTCGTCATAATCTTTGATGTCGTCCAATGTCCGTTTCCAACCAGGGTACGATTTATAAATAGGTTCGACAGGTACGCCGCAAAGGTCATATGGGAGGTGGTCGGTTTCCGATCCGTTGTGTCGATATTTGGTGGCCGCACTTATTTTTTCAAATTTATTCAAAACGTCAATTTTCGTAATGACTAATTGGGTGACACCATTCAGCATGATAGTGTATTTCAACTGGGGCAGGTCAACCCAACCACAGCGGCGGGGGCGGCCAGTGGTAGCGCCGAATTCCATCCCTTCTTTTCTCAAAAAGTCACCTGTTTCGTCAAATAACTCCGTGGGAAAAGGACCACTGCCTACCCTAGTGCAATAGGCTTTAGTAATGCCGATTACTTCTCCAATATTTTTCGGAGAAACACCGAGGCCTATGCAGACGCCTGCCGTTACGGTGTTGGAGGAAGTAACAAAAGGGTAGGTACCAAAATCAATGTCGAGCATAGAGCCTTGAGCGCCTTCAGCTAATACCCGTTTCCCTTCGGCCAATTGTTGATTGATGAAATATTCGCCATCCACCATTTGCAAAGAGCGCAGGGAATCAA
Organism: Saprospiraceae bacterium; assembly: GCA_965222975.1. Taxonomy (GTDB): domain Bacteria; phylum Bacteroidota; class Bacteroidia; order Chitinophagales; family Saprospiraceae; genus UBA6168. The sequence continues at coordinate 812,662 of CBDCVJ010000086.1, forward strand.
GTGCGTCGAACCATTTTTGTTCTTCTGTTTCTAAGTCGAAATCTATTTTTGGCAAAGCAGCCAAAAGTCCCAGGTGCTTTTGTTTTAGCGTATTGTAACGTTCCTGAAATTCATCCAACGAAATATCTCCGACCCGCAGGCCGTTCCTGCCCGTTTTGTCCATATAGGTTGGGCCGATGCCTTTTAGGGTAGAGCCGATTTTTGCTTTGCCTTTAGCTGCTTCCGAAGCTGCGTCGAGGTAGCGGTGGGTCGGCAGGATGAGGTGAGCTTTTTTAGCAACTAGGAGTCGGTCTTTATAGTCAACATCTGCTTCAGTCAGGCCGCCAAGTTCCCGGCGCAAAGTAATGGGGTCGATGACGACGCCATTGCCAATGAGGTTGATCAATTCTTTGCGGAAAATGCCCGAGGGGACAGTATGCAGCACAAATTTTTGCCCGTCGAATTTTAAGGTGTGCCCAGCGTTGGGGCCGCCCTGAAAGCGGGCCACCACGTCGTATTGGGTTGCGAGATAATCAACAATCTTTCCTTTTCCCTCGTCGCCCCATTGAAGGCCGAGGATCACGTCTATTGCCATGCTTTTAATGAGTGAATGATTGAATGGGAGAATGAGTGAATATTCTTTCATTCACTCATTCTCCCATTCAATCATTGTTTTTTGGTCCGTTCACAAGCACCATCACATTTTCCGAAAAGGTTCAGCGAGTGGTGCGTGATTTTATATTTTAACAAATCCCCCCATCATGTCCTTGATCTGTTGGATACGGGGATCACAGAATTCCACCACTTTGCCGCAGTCCTCACAGATGAGATGATCGTGCTGTTTGTAGCCGTACGATTTTTCGTAAAGGGCAAGGTTTTTTCCAAATTGGTGGCGTTTCACCAAGTCGCAGCTGACCAGCAATTCCAATGTATTGTAAACAGTAGCCCGGCTCACCCGGTAGCTCTGGTTCTTCATGTGTATGTAGAGGGCTTCGGCATCGAAGTGGTCGTTGCGACGGTATATTTCTTCGAGGATGGCAAAGCGTTCCGGCGTTTTTGCGGAAAGCATTCTGCTCAAGGTGGGAAGCGAAGATTTCTTTTACTTCCTGAATAGTCTCTTCAATTTTTGCAGTCATAATCTGACTTTTCTCTATCTAACAACAAAAGTAGGTAAAAGGTGGAGTGAAATTCAACACAAATTCAAGTACAATTACAATTTCAAATACAAGCGGCTTTTGATTCCAAACCTGAACTTATAAACCTTTGTACTTTCACGCCTTTAAATTTCTTCATGCCGACCTTCACTTTCAAAAAAGCAGAGCGGCTCAAGAGCCGGAAGGTCATTGAGTTGTTGTTCAAGGATGGAAAGTCTTTTGGGGCTTATCCGCTGCGGTTGGTTTTTTTGAAAAATGAAGAACCGAGGAGCAATGCGCCTGTACAGTTCACGGTGAGCGTTCCCAAAAGGAGCTTCAAATCTGCCGTGGCCCGCAACCGCATCAAAAGGAAGGTGCGGGAGGCATGGCGACTGAACAAACATTGGCTTTATGAAAAATTGGAAAAAACAGAGGGGCAAATTAGCCTTTATGGTCATTTATACTGGCAAGGAAGACCTGCCTTATAGAGAAATCGAAAAGGCTATGCGGAATATCAACTTCCGCTTTGTCAAAAAAATATTTTGCCCAAGCCCAACCTCGACAAGCAAGGGAAGCCTCTTTCCAAGGAATCAAGTAAAAGGACAAAGTAACCTCACCTGCCGGGAGGCAGAAAAGTAAAAAGCAATGAGCCACTTTGTCATGCAATAAATCCGACCATGCGAACAGCCCTAATTTTTCTTTTCTTTTTTTGCACAAGCCTGACTTTTGGGCAAAAATTCCTACAACTGGAAAAAGTCCATAGCCCCAAAACGAAAAAATATTTCCCCGGTCATGAAATAACTTTCCAGTTACATGGAGGCCAATGGTACACCCGGGTCATCGAGGACATTAATTATGAACAGAACCTGCTACTTTTCCCCAAAGACCATGTGCATCTCGACAGTATTGCTGCCCTCCGCTTCTTTGATCGCCAAAGGTGGTCGAGGCCATTGAGCAACCAGTTTTTCAATTTTGCTGTTGTTTGGACAGTTTATTCGGTAGTGGACGAAGCCTTCCGGGATGACCCTTTTGACAATGTGGAACCGATAACCTACATCATACCTGCATCGAGCGTGGCCACTGGTTTTTTGATCCGGCATTTATTCAAAAAGAGGACTTACCGTTTTGAAAAAAACAAAATGGGCGAAGCGAAAAAGTGGCGGCTGCGGTTGTTGGATTTGGATGTGTCGGGGGAGTTGAAAAAGCCTTGAAAAGTAGTCGACAGTCGGCAGTCATTTAGAGCCTTGAATGAGAATTGTTTGTGAATAAATATAAAGACGATTTTTAAAGAAACCATTTTAGATTCAGGAAGTAAAGCTAAAGCTGGAACTCAATACGCTGTTCCGGTTTTTTTATTTATCAAAAACCCCCACTTTTGCCACCGTTTGATACTTAACGTAGAACCTTGAACCAAGAACCACAAACCAAACACCATGTCAGACAACAAGATCATCTTCTCCATGTCGGGCGTTTCCAAAACCTTCCCCGGCGCACAAAAACCTGTCATCAAAAATATATGGCTTTCCTTTTTTTATGGGGCTAAAATCGGGGTGCTCGGCCTCAATGGTAGCGGTAAATCCACTTTGCTAAAAATCATCGCTGGGCTCGACCCAGAACTATGAGGGCAAAATCGAATTTGAAAAACAATTCAAAATAGGTTACCTGCCACAAGAGCCAGAATTGGATGATTCCAAGACTGTTAGAGAATCAGTCGAAGAAGGCATTGGCGAATTGATGGGAACCATGAAAGAGTACGAGGAAGTGAACGCTAAATTTGCTGAACCAATGAGCGACGATGAAATGAACAAGCTCATCGAACGCCAAGGCGAACTCATGGACATCCTCGACCGCAGCGGCGCCTGGGAACTCGATCATAAAATTGAAAGGGCGATGGATGCCCTCCGCTGCCCACCTGATGATGCAATGGTCAAAGTCCTTTCCGGTGGTGAGCGCAAGAAGGGGTCGCATTGGCAAGGCTGCTGTTGTCCAGCCCCGACATCCTCCTACTTGATGAGCCGACGAACCACCTCGATGCGGAGAGTATTGACTGGCTGGAGCAATACCTGCAAAATTTCCCCGGCACTGTGATCGCCGTGACGCACGACCGCTATTTTCTCGACAATGTGGCTGGTTGGATACTTGAGTTGGACAGGGGAGAAGGCATTCCTTGGGAAGGCAATTACAGCAGTTGGCTGGAGCAAAAGGCCAAGCGTTTGGAGATGGAACAGAAGCACGAAGACAAGCGCCGCAAGACCCTCGAACGGGAACTCGAATGGATTCGCATGGGGCAGAAAGCACGGCAGGCAAAAGGCAAGGCCCGTCTGAACGCTTATGATAAACTCGCTGGCGAAGAGACCAAGGACAAAGAAAAGAAACTGGAATTGACGATCCCGCCCGGTCCACGGCTCGGCGATGTGGTCATCAAAGTGGAAAATGTCAGCAAGGCATTATGATGGCAGGGTATTATTTGAAAATTTAACTTTTGATATACCTAAGAATAGTATCGTTGGCATCATCGGCCCGAACGGGGTAGGGAAGTCCACGTTGTTCCGTATGATGGTGGGGCAGGAAACGCCAGACAGCGGAAAAGTAACCATTGGGGAGACGGCGAAAATCTCTTATGTCGATCAATCACATGCAGCCATTGATCCGAATAAATCCGTTTACGAGGTCGTTTCCGAAGGGCAATGAAATTTTGACGGTCGGCAATTATGAGGTGAATGCCCGTGCCTATATTTCCAAATTCAATTTTAGCGGCTCCGATCAGCAGAAAAAATCAGGCGTCCTCTCTGGCGGGGAGCGCAATCGCCTCCATTTAGCCATGACGCTAAAAGACGGCGGCAACGTTCTCCTCCTTGATGAGCCGACGA